>NZ_JABFOE010000019.1 GCF_013116745.1 Arthrobacter sp. 260 | reverse complement strand
GGGGGGGGGGGGGGGGGGGGGGGTGGGGGGTGGTCGGCGGCGTCAGAGTTTTAAAAAAGACAGAGCAGGATCCTCAGGAATGGGCCCCCCGGGGGGGGGGTGACCCGTTTGCGCAGCTCGGGGGGGTCCCCCCCCCCTTGGGTGGGTTGGGGGGGGTTGCGGGTCGATTGACCCGCCACACCTGCACACATCCCCGGGATACTGAGCTGCCCAGCGGCCGTAACCCACCACAGCTGCACACCGGGTTGTTGTGGGGCGCACACGCGACGCCCAGCTAACACCCATTGAAGCCTGATAGCTTCGCAGGTTGGTTAACTAACTGGCAGGAGATCGTTGTGCGGAAGAAGTTGTTACTGAGTATTGCTTTGGCTGGGATTGTCTCGGTGGTGTCGGCATGTGGCACCGCTGATGACGGCAGTGAGTCGGGATCCGAGACATCGCAGGCACCCGCCAATGAGAGCGCGGCCCCCGAGGCAGCACCCGAGGTCGCCGACCCTGATCTTGAGGGCGTCCCCGACGTCGTGGCAGTGGTTAACGGCACCGAGATTCCGAAGACCGACTTCGAGGCCGTCTACACCGCGCAGTATGAGACGGCAGCAGCTCAGTCCCAGATGTCGGGCGAACCCGTTGATCAGGACGCGCTGAAAAGCCAGACGATCGAGGGCATGATCGGCACCGAGCTGCTGATCCAGGAAGCAGCCGAACGGGGCATCGAGGCAACGGACGAAGCGATCACCGCTGCATTGGACGAGCTGGTCGCGACCTACCAGCTCAGTTCAGCCGACGAGTTCTACTCCACCCTGGCTGAACAGGGCACCGACGAGGAGACCGTCAATGAGCAGCTTGCCACGCAGGTTCAGGTGGAGCAGCTGATCGAGGAAGAGGCCGGCGACACCGCGCCCACCGAGGAGGAGCTGACCGCCGCGTACGACGAGGCTGTGGCACAGCAGGAGGAGCAGAACGCCGCGAGCGAAACGGAAACCGAGATTCCCCCGTTCGAAGAGGTGCGCACCGCTCTTGAGGAGCAGCTCCAGACACAGAAGCAGTCGGCTGCCGCCGAGTCACTGGTTTCCAGCCTTCGCGAGGCTGCCGAGGTGACGGTCAACCTGTAACCCAGGGACCGTCGGGCGGCGCCGGGTGTTCAGCCAGCGGCGCCGCCTATAGTGTGAACCATTTCGGTCGGCTCCATCGCGAACCAGGAGGCCAGTTCCGCCGCCGGTAGCGGCCTCGCGTAGTGATACCCCTGCGCGAGGTCGCAGTTGAGGTCGATCAGGGCCTCCCGTTGCCCCTCGGTTTCAACGCCCTCCGCGACCGCCTTGATCCCGACGGCGTGGGCCAACTGCACGCAGCTGGCCACAATGGCCGAGTCGCCGCTGTTGACGCCCAGCCCCGAAACGAAGGACCGGTCGATTTTCAGTTCGTCGATGGGGAACTGCCTGAGATAGGTGAGGCTTGAGTAGCCGGTCCCGAAGTCATCGACGGCCAGCCCGACGCCGAGTGCCTTCAGCGCGCTGAGTGCCCGGAGAGCCGCCTCCGGTCCCACCATGAGTGAGGTTTCGGTCAGTTCGAGGGTAAGCAGCGACGGGTCGAAGCCGTGGCGTCCCAGCACCGAGGCGACCCGTCGTGGCAGCTCCGGATCGGCCAGCTGCCGGGTGGAGAGATTCACCGCCATTTCCACCGGTCCCCGCGCGGGATCCTCGTCGGCCCAACGCATCGCCTGGGCCACTGCCTCGTTGAGCACCCACGCTCCGAGTTCGCGGATCAACCCCGATTCCTCGGCCAGACCGATGAAGTCCGACGGCGGCAGCAGTCCCCGGCTCGGGTGCTCCCAGCGGACGAGGGCTTCCACACCGGTCAGCCGTCCGTCCCGCAGGTTCACCCGTGGTTGGTAGTACACGCGCAGTTCGCCGTCGCTGATGGCGTGGCGCAGCTCCCCAAGGAGCTGCAACCTGTCAACGGCGGGATCCGACTGCGAGGGATCGTGCAGTTCCCAGGTGTTCCGCCCACTGGCCTTCGCCTGGTACATCGCGATGTCGGCCCGGCGTAGCAGGCGTTCCGGGGTGTCACCGTCCTCGCAGACCGCCGCGCCAATACTGGCGCTCACCACCACTTCCAGGCCCTCGATCATCAGTGGCTCCTGAAGGGCACTGAGCAACCGTCCTGCCATTTCGCTCACCTCGTCGACCCCGGTCGCACCATTGACGGTCTCGACGATGACGAACTCGTCGCCCGAGAGCCGGGAGACGCGCAGCGGATCACGGGCGGCATCCTGGAGCCGTCGCGCCACCGAACTGAGCAGTTCGTCGCCCGCGGCGTGACCAAGGCTGTCATTGACAGCCTTGAAGTGGTCCAGGTCAACGAAGAACACGACGGCGCGCCATCCGGGCGCGGCGCCGGCGAGTGCGGCATCCAGTGCGGTGATCAACGCGGTCCGGTTCAGCAGTCCGGTCAGGGCGTCGTGCGAGGCGAGGTGCTGCAGTCCCGCCTCGGCCGCAGCTCGCCGCGCCTCCGACTCTTCAGCTTGTCGCCTCGCCTGGAGAAGGTGTTGTTCGTAACGGCGCCGCTGATGCGCCCCAAAGATCCCGACCCGCACCAGGGCGGGAGCGCCCTCGGATTCGGGCACCCGGGTCGCGGACATCAGGGCGGCACGCCGCACCCCGTGCCTATCGATCACCTCAAGCGCCTGTTCCTCGACCGAACCGATCAGGTGCAGTTGGGGAATGCAGTGCATGGTGTACAGGAACTGGTCGCTGGCGGGCAGTAATTGGTGCAGCGGCGTAGCGAGCAGATCTGCCCGGGTGAAACCCGACCAGGAGAGGAAAGTGTCGTTGACGGCGGTGATGGTGCCGTCGTCGTCGGTCAGCAGGTAGCCGCAGGGCGCCTGCTGAAACAATGCCTCGTAGTCCAGCCCGTCGTCGCTCACGGCGAGGCCCGGGGCGCGGGGTGTGCCCGCTCGTGAAACGCCATTGCTGCCACCTCGGAAAGTGTGTGCGACGGCCGGTCTGTGGGCCGTCGGCTCCTCACTGAACTGTCGGCGGGCGCAGCCGAAATGTAAGGGGCCTAGGGACGCCTGCGTCGGATCCGGATCGGGCCCTTGATCGTTGCCGGGTCGATGACCGTCCCACCCTGGGTAATCTCCACCTCACCGGCGGCGACGAGTCGCCGGGCGGCGTCACGGGAGGCTTCCATCAGGTCCCGCCAATGCTCGTCGGACACGGCACGGGCCGCCTCGGACGGGCAGATCGTCGACTCCGGCGACCGTTCATCGAGCAGCCGCCGGATGGCTTCCTCAAGCAGGTGTCCGGTGTCGTCGCTGGCGGGACCCACTGGTGTCCTAGCCGATCAGGTCGTTGATGACGATGGTCTGGTCGCGGTCCGGTCCCACGCCGATGGCCGAGAACCGGGTACCCGACATCTTCTCCAGCGCCCTCACGTACACCTGAGCGTTATCCGGCAGGTCGTCGATGGTGCGGGCCGTGGTGATGTCCTCGGTCCAGCCGTCGAAGTATTCGAAGATGGGCTTCGCGTGGTGGAAGTCGGTCTGGGTCATCGGCATTTCGTCGTGCCGGACGCCGTCGACGTCGTACGCCACGCACACCGGGATCCGTTCAATTCCCGTGAGCACATCAAGCTTGGTGACGAAGTAGTCGGTGAACCCGTTGACGCGGGCAGCGTGGCGGGCCAGGACGGCGTCGTACCAGCCGCAGCGCCGGGGACGGCCGGTGTTGACCCCGAACTCGCCGCCCTTCGTCTGCAGGTACATGCCCATGTCGTCGAACAGTTCGGTGGGGAACGGCCCAGCGCCCACCCGCGTGGTGTAGGCCTTGATGATGCCCACGGCGCGGCTGATCCGGGTGGGGCCGATTCCCGAACCGACCGACGCGCCACCGGCGGTGGGGTTCGACGACGTCACGAACGGGTAGGTGCCATGGTCCACGTCGAGGAACGTGGCCTGACCGCCCTCCATCAGGACCACCTTGCCGGCGTCGAGCGCTTCGTTGAGCACATAGGTGGAGTCGATGACCAGTGGACGGAGACGGTCGGCGAAGCCGAGGAAGTATTCAACCACTTCCTCCACCTCCACATCGCGGCGGTTGTACACCTTGACCAGGAGTTCGTTCTTCTGGGCGAGGGAGCCTTCGACCTTCTGCCGCAGGATCGACTCGTCGAAGACGTCCTGCACCCGGATACCGAGCCGGGCCACCTTGTCCATGTAGGCGGGGCCGATGCCACGCCCGGTGGTGCCGATGGCCCGCTTGCCGAGGAACCGTTCGGTGACCTTGTCCAGTACCTGGTGGTACGGCGCCACCAGGTGGGCGTTCGCCGAGATGCGCAGCTTCGAGGTGTCGGCACCGCGGGCTTCAAGCCCCTCGATCTCCTCGAACAGGGCCTCGAGGTTGATGACGCACCCGTTCCCGATGATCGGGATTGCGTTGGGGCTCAGGATGCCCGCGGGCAGCAGTTTCAGCTCGTACTTTTCACCGCCGACGACGACGGTGTGTCCCGCGTTGTTTCCGCCGTTTGGCTTGACGACGTAGTCAACCCGTCCGCCGAGCAGGTCGGTTGCTTTGCCTTTACCTTCGTCGCCCCACTGGGCTCCGACAATAACGATCGCTGGCATGGGATCCTCCCCCATCGTTGCGACAGCATCCGCACAACACGCGATGCCGCCAGAAGTGCATGAGAATGCCCCAAGACCTGCGAGTGCATGAGCGCAAGAGATCTGGGGCTCTTACCACCCAAGTTTAGCAACAGATCCCCACAACGCTCAGCTTGATGACTAATCGGCGTCCACGGGAGGCCCTTCGAGGGTCTTTCTGAAGTTGGTCAGCTGGACCGAGTCCTCCCGGGCGATGGCCTTCCGGATGACCGGGCCCAGGAGTTTCATCGCACCGTCCGTGGTCACAGTCGCCACCAGGTCGACTGCCGTGGATCCGGCGTCGAGCGGGGTGAGGGAGTACTGGTAGTCAGCCCGGGTCCTGCCGACGTGCGAGGTCAGGGTGATGCTGCGCCCGGGAGCCAGCTGCGTCACCTCGGAGACCCGTTCCTTGCCGCGGGCCGTGAAGCGCAGCGGGGACCCGACCGCCAGGTCGCCATCGGTTTTCGGGTCGGATACACCGGGCATCCAGCGCGGTGCGCCCGACCAGTCGGTGAGTTGTGTCCACACAGTCTCTGCGGGGAGGTTGATCGTTTCATGGGAGGCGAACGCCTGGCTCATCGTGACAGCTACTTTCGGTCGGTGGGACGGAAGACGCCTCCACCGTAAAGCCGTCCGGCTCACAGGAATTGGATGGTTTTCACATCCTTCTAACCGCTGGGCACGAAGCCGGGGGCGGCCTGGTCGGGCGGATACCCGGCGCGCTGGGCCGCAAGGTACTCCCCCGGGGTGACACCGGTGTGCCGGGAGAAGTCGCGGATCAGGTGCGCCTGATCGAACCAGCCCAGCCCGGTCGCCACCTCTGCCCACCTCACCCGCTGGTGGACGTCGATATCGGCGAGGAGCCGGCGCAACCTGATGATCCGTGCCATTGACCGCGGGGACAGCCCCACGATCCTGGCGAACTCCCGGTCCAGGGACCCGTGGGCCAGGCCGAGCCGGGAGGCGACCACCGGCACCGGGATCATCGGGTCTTCCTGCAGCAACCGGATAGCCGCCTCACACCGTTCGAAGCCGGGGATCGAGCATTGCACATTCTTCGCGAGTGCCGCTTCGACTACGTCGACCAGCTCGGACAGGGGTGCCCCCGCGGCCACCGCTTGAACGAGCACCTTCCGGAGCGCAGACGCCGGTGGCCAGACGGCGTCCAGTTCGACGGCCCGCGCGCGCACCGCTGCCGGACGGACACCCAGCAATGCCTCGCACCCCACCGGCGTGGTGACGAAGCCGACGGCGAAGGTTTGTCCGGTCGGCTGGTTGATGATCGGCCCCTCGTGCGGGCCGATCAGGAATCCCCGGCGCATAGGGGACGGCTGCCCGCCGGGGTGGCCCTGGATGATCGGGGGACCCAGGATGATCGCCGCGACGGTGGACCCGGTCGGGGCAATGAGCTCACGGGTCGCCTTGAGTTGCCCGTGGGCGGCCCAGAAGGTCTCGACGAACCGGCCCAGTTCTCCGGCGGGTGGCCGGTAGTGGGACTCGAACGGTGCACGTTGGGCTCCCACATCAGTCACGGGGTGTGCTGCGCCGACCACGGGCCGGGAGGTGTCTCCGACCCTGCCAGGCCAGCAGCAGTGCGCCAGCTCCCAACAACACGTTGGTCCACACGTACTGGGGGTCGCCGTTGGCGATGTTGGTCACCGCAGCACCGAGCATGACCAGTACCAGGACCAGTGCTCCCAGGGTGCGCAGCCGGGGAACGAAGAGAGCGGCGCTGCCCAGGAATTCACCTGCGGCCGTCAGGTACACCGTCCACTCGGGCAGTCCCGACTTTTGGAAGGGAAGCAGCGCCGCAGGTTCGCCGATCACCTTTTCGATCCCGGCCCGCACGAAAAAGAACGCCAGGATCGCTGCCAACCCCAGCCATACCAGTTCACTCCTGCTCTTCTGCATACCGCCATGATGCCACCCGGGAGAGCTGCGGAGGAGAGAATGTCCTCATGGATCGTTTCGTGGGCAACATTGCAGGGCTCGGCACGGGGTCGGGGACACGGCTGGTGATCGGCAGGTGGGCCGAGTCGCCGTTGGGGGCGTTCACCGACGTCATGATGGAGGATGCCAGTGGTGAGCGGACCCTGATCGCCCCGTCGCAGGCGGTGGCCGACTACGTCAGCGCGACCTACAGCTTCGATGTGGTCCGGGTGGTTGATGTGGTTTCGACCCTCGACGACCGCCGGCTGACCGTGACCGCGGGTTCGCTGGCGGTTACCGCGCAGCTCGGCGCGGTGACGGTGCTGGGGCGGATGCTGCGCCTCGTTCCGGCGCGGCTTGCGACGTCGCCGGCCTGGCTGAGCCTCATCAACCCGGTGGCAGGCCTGGTCATGCCCGGGGTCAGGACAGCGGGATCGGCCGGCAACGGCCGCACTGAATACTATGGCGTCACGATGGCGCGGAAGGTGGTTTCCGCGACAGCCAGCCTGGATGGACGGGATTTGGGCAACCTGGCACCGCTGACACCGCCGGTTCGGTTCGGGTTCAGCTCCGCCCCCGCCGCTCCGATGCTGGTCACCGTAGTGACCAGCATCAGGCGACCGTGAGCTAGCTGCCCACTAGGCCTAGCTGCCCAGTTGCTTGCTGGCTTCCGGGTCGGATTCGCCAAGGAACTTCGCGATCCGCTCGGCCTCGTCGATCTCGCCGATCGATGCCGCCGCCCGGCCCAGGGCGTAGAGCGAGCGGAGGAAACCGCGGTTGGGTTCGTGCGAGTAGGGCACGGGCCCGGTCCCACGCCAGCCGTTACGGCGCAGCGCGTCAAGACCGCGGTGGTAGCCGGTCCTGGCGTACGCGTAGGACTCGATGGTGCGGCCGTCGGCGTAGGCTTCGTCGGCCAGGATGGCCCACACCAGGGACGACGTCGGGTACTTGGCGGCAAGATCTACCGCTTCGTCACCGGCGTCGATCCGGGCGCTGAGGTCCGTCTCCTCGGGAAGGAGGGTCGGCTCGGGGCCGAGGAGGTTGCGGCGGAACTCGTCGGACATACTAGAGCTTCTTTCCGGCGGAGCCCAGGGAGGCTGCAGCTTCCACGACGCGGGCGGCCAGGCCGGCTTCGGCGGCTGCACCCCAGACGCGGGGGTCGTACACCTTCTTGTTGCCCACCTCGTTGTCGACCTTGAGCACGCCGTCGTAGTTCTTCAGCATGTGGTCAACCACCGGGCGGGTGAACGCGTACTGCGTATCCGTGTCGATGTTCATCTTGATGACTCCGTAGGAGACGGCGTCGGAGATTTCCTGGTCCGAGGAGCCGGATCCGCCGTGGAACACCAGGTCGAAGGGCTTGTCCTTGCCCAGTTTGGAGCCGATCTGGTCCTGGATGTCCTTGAGGATCTCGGGGCGGAGCTTGACGCCGCCGGGCTTGTACACGCCGTGCACATTACCGAAGGTCAGGGCGGTCAGGTAGCGGCCGTGCTCGCCGGAACCCAACGCCTCGACCGTGGCCAGGGCGTCTTCGACGGTGGTGTACAGCTTGTCGTTGATGGCGTTCTCGACGCCGTCCTCCTCGCCACCGACGGTGCCGATCTCAACCTCGAGGATGATCTTCGCTGCTGCTGCGCGGGGCAGGATCTCCTTGGCGATGCGCAGGTTTTCCTCGAGGGTTTCAGCTGAGCCGTCCCACATGTGTGACTGGAAGATCGGGTTGTTGCCGCGCTTGACTGCCTCTTCCGACGCCGCGAGCAGGGGCAGGACAAACTCGTCCAGTTTGTCCTTGGGGCAGTGGTCGGTGTGCAGCGCAATGTTCACGTCATACTTCTTGGCTACTTCGTGGGCGAAGGCGGCGAAGCCGAGGGATCCGACCACCATGTCCTTCACCGACGCGCCGGACCAGTAGGCGGCGCCGCCGGTGGAGACCTGCACGATGCCGTCGGAACCGGCCTCGGCGAACCCGCGCATCGCCGCGTTGAGGGTCTGGGAGGAGGTCACGTTCACGGCCGGATACGCGAAGCCCCCAGCCTTGGCACGGTCGATCATTTCTGAATAGATCTCAGGTGTTGCGATAGGCATAAGGACTCCTTCGTGGAATGCGTGCGTAAACAGGCGGGATGGAAACTGACCGCTTAAGCCATCCTATTCGACTGCCCGATCAGCAGAAACGGCCCCCGGGGTCAGGTTTGCCGGTTGCGCGCGACCGTTCAGACCGTCCGGGCCGTTTCTGGCCCCAACGGGTGCGCTCATGGTCAGACTCCCTGCCCGAAGACGTGCCGGCGGACCCACCCGTGCATGGCAATCGCAGCAGCGGCCGAGGCGTTGATGGACCGGGTAGACCCGAACTGGGCGATGGAGAGGGTGGCATCGGCAGCGGCGTGCACCTCGGGTGTCAGGCCCGGTCCCTCCTGGCCGAAGACCAGCACGCAGTTTTCCGGCAGGTCGTAGGTTTCCAGGGGCACGGAATCCGGGAAGTTGTCGATCCCGATGATCCGCAGGCCCTCCCCTTCCGCCCACGTGACGAACTCCTCGACCGTGGGGTGGTGCCGGACGTGCTGATAGCGGTCGGTCACCATCGCGCCCCGTCGGTTCCACCGCCGTCGTCCGATGATGTGGACTTCCTTGGCCATGAAGGCGTTGGCTGTGCGCACCACAGACCCGATGTTCAGGTCGTGCTGCCAGTTCTCGATGGCAACGTGAAAGTTGTGGCGGCGGGAGTCGAGGTCTGCGACGATCGCCTCGTGGGTCCAGTACCGGTACCGGTCGACGACGTTGCGGGTGTCACCCGCGGCGAGGAGTTCGGCATCCCAGTGCTCTCCCTCTGGCAGTTGCCCCTCCCAGGGGCCGACGCCGACCGGGACCAGCGGGAATTCGGGATTTTCTTTCACGCTCCCAGCCTAAGGTGAAAGACTGAGGTCCTAGAGCACCGCCGGACGGCAGGGAGAGATCACATGCGTGAGAACGAACATATTGAGTGCTGGCTGACGGACATGGACGGTGTCCTGGTGCACGAGAACCAGGCGATCCCAGGCGCTGCGGAGCTGATCGACCGCTGGGTGGCCACGTCCAAGCGCTTCCTGGTGCTGACCAACAACTCCATCTACACTCCGCGGGACCTCGCGGCCAGGCTCAAGGCCTCCGGTCTGGAAATTCCGGAGGAGAACCTGTGGACCTCGGCTCTGGCCACGGCGCAGTTCCTCAAGGAACAGTTGCCGGGCGGCCGGGCGTACGTGATTGGGGAAGCCGGCCTGACAACGGCACTGCATGAGGCCGGTTTCGTGCTCACGGACCAGGCCCCCGACTATGTGGTGCTCGGGGAAACACGCACCTACTCGTTTGAGGCGATCACCAAGGCCATCCGGCTGGTCGAGGGCGGCGCACGGTTCATCGCAACGAACCCTGACGTCACGGGGCCGTCAAAGGAGGGGCCGCTGCCCGCAACGGGGGCGGTCGCCGCCCTGATCACCGCTGCCACCAGCCGTGTTCCCTACATTGTGGGCAAACCCAATCCCATGATGTTCCGCTCGGCCATGAACCAGATCGACGCCCACTCCGAAACCACAGCGATGATCGGCGACCGGATGGACACCGACATCATTGCGGGGATGGAGGCGGGGTTGCACACGGTGCTGGTGCTCAGCGGTATCACCCAGCGCGCCGACATCGACGCGTACCCTTTCCGGCCCGCCCAGATCATGGAGTCAGTGGCGGACCTGATCGAACAGGTCTAGTCCGGTGCCCGGGGTGCTCAACCTGCGGGACATCGCCGAGCTCACCGCCGCCGATCCACGGGCACCGGTGCCGGGCAGGGTGTTCCGCTCCAGCCAACCGTTCGACTGGGACCGGGCGGCGACCATGGATTTCCTGACGGCTCAAGGGATCCAGTCGATCGTTGATCTGCGCAGCCACCGTGAGGCGGGGATGGCACCCTGGCAGGTAGCCGCCGACGCGGGGATCGATCTCTTTGCCGCCCCGTTGGACCCATCCGACGCCAACCCGGCGTCGACCATGGGGTTGCTGACCGCTGAGGACCTGGGCAACTACTACGTGGGGTGGCTGCACAGCCGGCCCACGGTGGTGGTCGATGCGCTGGAGCCGATCGTGGCGGGCCGGACCACCCTGGTGCATTGCGCCGCGGGCAAGGACCGCACCGGAGTGATCACCGCGGTGATTCTCCTCGTGGCCGGAGTCGCCGACGAGCTGATCATCAAGGACTACGCCCACACGACTGGCGCCCTGCCGGAGATTCTGCCGGCACTGGCGAAGCTGTGGATGGGGGACGCGCCCGCCGGGACTGGCCGCCTGTCGATGGAGAACCCGCCGGTGATCCTGACCTCGCCGGAGGGCGCCATGGCCACGTTCATCAAGGGGCTGCGCCGCGAGTTCGGAACCGTCGACGCGTTCCTGGAGGGTGCCGGAATGGACCGCCGCGACCTGGGCCGGCTCCGGAGAACGCTCAGCGGTCAGTAGGCGCTTCGCAGGGAACCGCCCTGTGGCAGGGGCAGGAACTCGTCCTGCAGCGCGACGACGATGCTCTGATAGATCAGTGGGTTCCACTGCGGGCTGGCGTGCGCGGGAAGGGCACCCTCGGTGACGTAGTCGGCCGACACCAGGTTGTCCGGGAAGGCTTCCGCCCAACCCGGCCTGGCCCGGGCATAGTTGACCGTGCCGTCGTTGGGGTTGCCGATGAAGGCAATCTGCGTATCACCCAGCGTCTCCTGGAAACGGGTGACGTTGTAGTGGTAGATGTACGAGGACTGCGACTGGATCAGGACGCTCGACGGTGCGAGCGGGGAGAGTTGCTCAAGGGTCTGGTTCAGGATCTGCCGCCAGGTGCGCTCGTTCTTGTTGACGATCCGCTCGCCCAGCTCGTAGCTGCCGCGCAGCACAGTGGGGACCCGGTAGCCGGCGTCGTACAGGAACACCACGCCCTCGAACACGGCCTGATCCAGTACGTCATCCCGGGAGTGGGGACTCGAATCGAGGATGATCAGCTCCACAGCGATTCCCAGCCCGCGCAGCTGCGATGCCACCTCGATCGCCACCATCCCGCCGAAGCTGTGGCCATAGAAGTAGAGCGTTTCCACCTGGAAAATCCTCACGTACCGGTTCAGGGCGGCGACGATGTTGGCGACGTTCAGCCCGCGGTTCGAATATCCCATCACCGCGATCTGCCCGCGCTGGCTGAGGGCGGGCTGGAGGGAGTTGGCAATCCAACCACCCTCTTCCCAGCCGGTCTTGTAGCCGGGGAAGATGATCCACCGTGTCCGGGGGAACCGGCGTGCGGCTTCCGCGTCCTCGACGGGGAGTATCTGCAACTCCTCGCGTTCCTCCTGGATCTGGCGGGTCAGGAACAGGTCGGCGGCGAGGGTGAGCCCAAACGCGGAGCCAGCGATGAAGGACCGGCGGGACATGCCTTTGATCCCGTGCGCATAGCGAAGCAGCCGCTCGGCGTCCTCAGTCATCGGTCTGCCCAGGGTGCTAGCTCAAGCCGAGCTCATCTTTACCGAACGCGTAGAGGTAGGGCACCCCGGCTTCCGACTCGATGCGTTCCTTGGACCCGGTGTCCCGGTCGACGATGACCGCCACCGCCTGCACCTTGCCGCCCGCCCGCCGGACACCTTCGACGGCGGTCAGTGCCGACCCGCCGGTGGTCGAAGTGTCCTCGAGAACGACGACGGTCCGGCCGGCGACGTCGGGGCCCTCCACCTGACGGGCCATGCCGTGGGTCTTCTGGGTCTTGCGCACCACGAACGCGTCAATGCCTCGGTTGTCGCGGGCGGCAGCGTGCATGACGGCGGTTCCCACCGGGTCGGCACCCATGGTCAGTCCGCCAGCGCTCTCGAAGGCGATGCCGGCGTCGTCGAGCATTTGCAGCATCACCTGACCCACCAGCTGCGACGCCTCGTGGTGAAGGGTGATCCGGCGCAGGTCGATGTAGTAGTCGGCTTCCTTACCGCTGGACAGGGTCACTTTCTCGTGAACGATGGCCAATTCCTGGATGAGTTCACGCAGGCGGTCGCGGGCGGCGGTATCGACGGTCATGGTTGCAATCCTAATGTCTCTTCCGGTGGCGACATGCGGGATCCGGTTCGGTAGGCTCTGTGACACCTTGACCCTCCCCCGAGAGGAACCCGCTATGGTGCAACGCGACAGCGACGCAACGGCATGGCCCCGTCTCCGTGTCGACGATTGGTCTGACACGCGGGACACCCTGCATATGTGGACGCAGATCGTCGGCAAGATTCGGCTCGCCCACGCCCCCCTGCTCAACCACTGGTGGCAGGTCACGTTGTATGTCAGTGCCCGCGGATTGACGACGTCGGCCATCCCCTACCGGGACACCGTTTTCGACATCGAGTTCGACTTCTGCGACCACCGGCTCAGGGTCCGCAGCGGGGACGGGCAGACCCGGGAGCTGGCCCTGGCACCCATGCCGGTCAGGGATTTTCATTCCTGGATCATGGGGGCGCTTGCCGAGCTGGGCATTGAAACGGTCATCCAGGCGCGGCCCAACGAGGTGGATCCGGCGATCCCGTTCGCTGAAGACACCGTGCACGCCTCCTACGACCCGGTGGCCGCCCACCTCTTTTGGCGTCAGCTTGTGCAGGCGGACCGGGTGATGAATCAGTTTCGGGCGCACTTCATCGGCAAGGTCAGCCCGGTCCACTTCTTCTGGGGCGCCATGGACCTGGCGTGCACCCGCTTCTCTGGCCGGGACGCTCCAGTGCACCCCGGCGGTGCCCCTAACTGCGGTGACTGGGTGATGGAGGAAGGCTATTCCAAGGAGCTCAGCAGCTGCGGATTCTGGCCCGGCGGCGGGGAGGAGGGTGCGTTCTACTCCTACGCCTATCCGGAGCCGTCCGGGTTTGCCGACCAGCCAGCCGGACCGCCGGGCGCTTTCTATTCGGTCGAGAATGGGCAGTTCCTCCTGCCCTACGAGGTGGTGCGATCCGCGCCGAACCCCGACCTGGTGCTCTTCGAATTCCTGCAGGCCACCTATGCCGCGGCAGCAACGACCGGCCAGTGGGACAGAACCCGGCTGGAGACGGACCCGACCCGGTGGGACTGACCCAGCCGGGATGAACCGGTCGCGGCTGAGCCACGGCTTGGATCAGGGTGCGATCAGGCTTGCGGTCTCGATCGACTCCGGGGACAGGACGTGGGAGATGGCCATCACCGAGGCGCCCCTGACGCCGGCACTTTGCCCCGCGACCGACGGGACAATCCGGAGGTGTTCAGTGGCCAGCGGCAGCGAGCGGCGGTAGACCACTTCGCGGATCCCCGCCAACAGGTGTTCACCGGCCTGGGCCAGACTGCCACCAATCACCACCACCGAGGGGTTGATCAGGTTTACGCAGGTCGCCAGCACGTCGCCGATGTCGCGGCCTGCCTGACGGATCACCTGAATGGCGTTCCCGTCACCCGAGCGCACCAGGTCAATCACGCCCTGGCTGTTCGTGAGGGTTCCGCCGGTCAGTTCGTTCAGGGCGGCGGCGAGCGCCGGTCCACCGGCCATTGCCTCGAGGCACCCGGTGTTCCCGCACCGGCATGGAATGTCCCCACCACGCGGAACACGCACATGGCCAAGGTCCCCCGCGGTACCCTGGGCGCCGCGCTGCAGCATTGATCCGGAGATGATTCCGGCGCCGATGCCAGTGGCTACCTTGATGAACATCAAGTCGGTGGTGTCCGGCCAGTTACTGCTCAGCTCACCCAGTGCCATGATGTTCACATCGTTGTCCACGAGCACCGGCACGGCAAAACTGCGCTGCACCAGACCCGGCACGTCGAAGCGGTCCCAGCCCGGCATAATCGGCGGGTTGATCGGGCGTCCGGTCTCGTGCTCCACCGGACCGGGCAGCCCGATGCCGATGGCGGCCAGTTCGGAACTGCTCCGGCGTGACTGAACCAGCAGGTCACCGATCGTCGCAACCAACCAGCCCAGTACTGCGTCCGGCCCGTCGGAGATGTTCAGCGTCTGCCGGGCGCTCGCCAGTTCCGCGCCGGAGAGGTCGGTCAGGATCACCAGCGCGTGGGTGGCGCCGATGTCGGCACCGATCACCACCCGGGCTCCGGGGTTCAGCGCGAACAACGACGGCGGCCGCCCACCCGTGGACACGGCCCCGCCATAGGGGGCCACCAGTCCAAGCGTCATCAGGGTCTCGACCCGCGAGGCGACTGTGGAACGTGCGAGCCCCGTAAGTTGCGCCAGCTCTGCGCGCGTCCGCGGTTGTCCGTCCCGCAGGAGCTGGAAAACCTCGCTGGCGCCGGGGGCTGGCAACGCGGAGGTGCGACCCTGCTTCTCGGACTCGATCTTCAACACGGTTTTAGTAAACCACGCAGAACTTATAGCTGTCTCGCAAACTACTAACTGATGACTAACACAATACTTTTGCGTGATGCTCGACAAAAGTATGAGTTCTATGTCACAGTGAGCGAGTGGATAAAGAAGTCTTCCCCCTGGAGTCTCGGGTCAACACACCGGTGGTGCTCAGTGTCTCCGGGTTGTCGAAGAGTTTCTTCGGCATTGAGGTGCTGAAGGACGTCTCCCTTGAGTTGCGCTCGGGTGAAGTCCACGGCCTGGTCGGCGAGAATGGTGCCGGCAAGTCGACCCTGATGAAACTGCTGGCCGGGGTCCACCACCGGGATTCGGGAACCATTGAATTGTCTGGCGCCCCAGTTGATTTCTCCCACCCCACCCAGGCGCACGAGGCCGGGCTCTCGACCGTTTTCCAGGAGTTCAACCTGCTTCCCGACCGGACGGTCGCCGAGAACATCTACCTGGGCAGGGAACCCCGCAGCGGGATCCTGGTGAACCGCAAGGCAATGCTGGAGCGGACCAGGGAGCTGCTGGACCAGCTGGGAATCACCAGCATCCAGCCGTCCACGCCGGTAAGCAACCTCTCGGTCGCCCAGCAGCAGATCGTGGAGATAGCCAAGGCGGTCAGCTACGACGCGCGGATCATCTCCATGGACGAACCCACCGCGGCGCTCGCTGGCCCCGAGGTGGAACTGCTCTACAGCATCATCGGGCGCCTGAAGGAGCGCGGAGTGGCAATCCTCTATGTCTCACACCGGCTCAAGGAAATCTTCGACCTCTGCGACACGATCACCGTCCTGAAGGACGGCGAAGTAGTCGGCTCCCAACCGGCGTCGTCAATGGACGACGCCTCACTGGTGCGCCTGATGGTGGGCCGTCCAATCTCCGCCTACTTCCCGGAGGTAACACCGGGCACCATCATCGGTGAACCGCTGCTCGAAGTGGCCGACGCCGGCAACGAACAGCTCGACTCGATCAACCTCGCCCTCCGCACCGGCGAAATCGTCGGCATCGCCGGGCTTCAGGGCTCAGGACGCACCGAGCTGGTCGAAGCGATCTTCGGTGCAGCCCCCTTCACCCGCGGAAGCATGCGTCTCGCCGGCGAAGCCTACACGGCCCGGAGCACCCGTACCGCCATCCAACACCGGGTCGCCCTCATCACCGAAGACCGCAAATCGCAGGGCCTCAGCCTGAACCAGTCGATTCTGGACAACGCGCTCAGCGTGATCCGCTCGGTCTTTCCCGGCCGCACCAACCAGGCGCGCCAGGACGCACCGGGCGTGTTCTCCTCCCTGGAGGTGATTGCCCGTGACCTGGACCAGGAGGTCCAGTACCTGTCCGGGGGAAACCAGCAGAAAGTGGTCCTGGCCAAGTGGCTGGCCATCAGCCCTCGGCTGGTGCTGCTCGACGAGCCGACCCGCGGCATTGATGTGGGAGCCAAGGTGGCCGTGTACAACCTGATGCGGGCGCTCGCTGCCGAAGGGAAAGCCATCCTGATGGTCTCCAGTGAGTTGCCGGAGGTGCTGGGCATGTCTGACCGGGTGCTGGTGATGCGGGACGGGCTTATCGCCGGTGAACTGTCGCCGACGTCCACCGAGGAAGAAGTCCTGCAGCTAGCCACCGGCGCGCGGACCGAGGAGACCCCATCATGAACCGACTCTCACGGCTGACCTCGACGCACATCGTGTACCTGGTGGTGCTGCTGACCGTCATCGTCGGCACCATCCTGGTCGGCTCGGTGGGTCGGAGCTTCTTCAGCACCGGCAACATCTCCGACATCCTCACCGGAACCAGCGTTCTCGGGTTCATTGCCATCGGGCAGACCCTGGTGATCCTGGTCGGCAGCCTCGACCTGTCAGTGCCGTACGTGATCAGCCTCTCCAGCCTCATTGCCGCTGGCATCATGGCCAACCAGGGCGCTAACGTGCTCCCCGGAGTACTCGCCGCCCTCGCCATCTCGGCACTTATCGGGCTGGCCAACGGTCTTGTGGTCTCCGGCCTGAAGGTGCACGGCTTCATCGCCACCCTCGGGATGGGGCTGATCATCAGCGGCTACCTTGCCACCAACTACCAGGGCAGCTCTGGCCAGGCGCCCCTGTCCTTCCGGCTGATCGGGGCCACCGGACTGGGACCCGTCCCGATTTCCACCCTGATCATGCTCGCCACCGCGGGTCTGGTCCTGCTGATGCTGAACCGCACCCGGGTGGGCCACCATATCTACGCGGTCGGCGGGGACCTCGGCGTCGCCAGGATGTCAGGGATCCGCACCCGCACCCCGATCATCACCGCACACGTCCTGTGCTCGGTCATGGCAGGTCTGGCGGGCCTGCTACTGGCCGCACGGCTCGGCGTAGGGAGCCCCACCATCGGCTCCCAAGGCGGGTATGACCTGCTCTCCATCGCCGCTGTCGTCCTCGGCGGCACGCTCCTTGCCGGGGGCAAGGGGTCCCTGGTGGGGACCCTGGGCGGCGTGCTGATCTTCGCCATGCTGGACAACATCATGAGCGTCATGCAGATCAACCCCTTCCTGAAAGATGTGGTCCGCGGGCTGGTGATCGTGATCGCCGTCGCGGTTTACGCCCGCCGCACGGTCATCACCCGGCCACCGCGTTTCGAGAAATCCTCCACCACCCCAGCACGCGAGGTGTCGGCATGAGCGTGAGCGAGAACGCCCAGGGAACGCGGAACGAGATTCTCGCCCGGAACCGGTCGTCGGCCGGTGACCGTCTACTGCGGGCCCTGCGAACCCCCAGCGGCGGCGTCTTCATCCTCCTGATCGCGTTACTGATCGCGGTGATCGCGGCAAACCCGTCGTTCGGGGAACCCGGTTCCCTGATCCGATTCATCGGCCGGACCGCGCCGATCGCGATTGCAGCCATCGGACAGTACTTCGTCATCGTCTCGGGTGAGTTCGACCTGTCGATGGGATCGGTGGTCACCGCTCAGGTTTTCATCGCTGGCAACCTGATCGGCGACGACGACGCCCGGGTCCTCCCGGTGCTGGGGCTGATGTTCGTGTTCGGCGCCTTCATTGGCCTCATCAACGGGCTGGTGACGACCCTGCTGAAGGTTCCGAGCTTCATCGTCACGCTCGGCATGATGCTCGCGTTGCTCGGGATGGTGCTGTACTCGACCGGCGGCGCTGCAACCGGCAACCCGGCGGACAGCTTCCGGCAGATCGGGCGGGGCGGGATCCGCGACGTCCCGGTGCTGGAGATCATCCCCTACCCGGTCATCATTTTCGTTGTCACCGCCGCGGCAGCGCTGTGGCTGATGCGCCGTCCGTATGGCCGCACCCTGATCGCCGTGGGCGACAACTCCCGGGCTGCAGCGCTGACCGGCGCCCGCGTCTGGTGGGTCAAGACCCGCGCGTTCATGCTGTCCTCGCTGTCAGCGACGGTCGCCGGCATCATCCTGGTGGGCTACGCCGGGGTTCACCCTTCCGTGGGCCGCGGCTACGAATTCACCGCGATCACCGCCGTCGTCCTCGGTGGGGTGGTGCTCGGTGGAGGGCGCGGCTGGGTGCTATCCGCCGCCGCCGGCGCCTTCGCACTCGAAACCCTCTTCACCCTGCTGAACTTCCTGGGCGTCGAATCCACCTGGCGGGACTCCGTGCAGGGCATCATCATCATCGTCGCGGTCGCCGCGGCAGCCCAGACCTGGCAGCGCAAACGCCGTGGAGCCAGCTCCCGCACCCACGAACCGACACACCCCATCGCTCCACCGCCCACCGTGGGCACCAATGAGAGAGGAATATGATGCGACGAAGCATCCTGACAAAGGTCACGGTGGTGGCAGCAACCTCGCTGCTCGCCCTGACCGCGTGCACTACCGATTCATCCATTGAGGACCCGCCTACGGAAGACACCACGGCATCCGCCGCGGAGACCGAACCCGCTGCCGAGGAGACCAGCAGCGACGAGTGGTTTGTCCAGGAGGTGTACGACGACCAGTACGAGCAGCGTTCCGCCACCTTCGAAGGTGACCCGGAGCAGCCATGGTTGCAGTACATCGACGGGGAGATGACCGACACCGCCGAGTACGCAGCGGACGGCGCCCAGAAGGCGTGCTTCGCCAACGCCTCGATCTCCAACCCGTGGCGGCAGACCGGCTGGATCACCATGAACGAGCAGTTGAAGGCTCTGCAGGATTCGGGGGTCATCTCCGAGATGGAGACCCGGGACGCGCAGGACGACGACAACACCCAGATCGCCGACATCGACTACTTCATCGCTGAAGGCAACTGCGACGCGTTCATCATCTCCCCCAACTCGACGGCAGCCATGACCCCAGCGGTCGAGAGGGCCTGTGAGACCGGGAAGCCAGTGGTGGTGTTCGACCGCGGCGTTGAAACCGACTGCGCAGTCACGTTCATCCACCCCATCGGCGGCTTCGCCTGGGGCATCGACACCGCCGAGTTCCTGAGCGAACAGCTTGAGGAAGGCGACAAGGTGATTGCCCTGCGCATCCTCCCCGGTGTCGACGTCCTGGAACAGCGCTGGGCGGCCGCCGAGCGGATCTTCGAGGAGAACGGCATCGAGGCAGTTGACTACTTCACCGGCGCTGACCCCACCGAGATCAAGGACATCCTGGCCGACGAACTGGCCACCGGCGACGTCCAGGGCATCTGGATGGACGCGGGCGACGGCGCGGTTGCAGCGATCGAAGCCTTCGAGGACGCCGGAGCTGACCTCCCCGTCATGACCGGTGAGGACGAGATGAGCTTCCTGCGTAAGTGGGAGGAAACAGGAATCACAGCCCTTGCCCCGGTCTACTCCAACTTCCAGTGGCGCACCCCGCTGCTGGCGCTGGAGAAGATCTTCGCTGGCGAGGAAATCCCTGCCGAATGGATACTCCCGCAGGAGCCGATCACCGAGGATGAACGCGGTGACTTCCTGGCCGCCAATGAGGGTATGCCTGACGGTCACTACGCCAAGTTCGGCGGCGAGGACATGGAGGGCTACCCCGAGGTCTGGCAGGAACGCCAGATTCCATAACCCGGCCGCACCCGCGGCACCCGTCAACCCCAATACAGCGAGAGGAGGCAGGGCCTTGGAGAGCTCATTCCAGCGACCCATCGGTGTCAACACCTGGGTGTGGGTTTCCCCCCTCACCGACGCCACCCTGCCTCCCCTGCTGGGGTCCATTGCCGACATGGGGTTCGACGCCGTTGAACTCCCCCTGGAGAACATTGGCGACTTCACAGCAGAGGTGGTCACCGGTTCCCTGCACGGGATGCACCCCTATTTGGTGGGTGCAATGGCGCCGGGCCGTGACCTCATCCTCGCCGACGACTCCGTCATCCTGCAGACCCAGCGGTACCTCAGCGCCTGCATCCAGCTGGCGCACGACATCGGCGCCCCGTCGGTCTGTGGACCGTTCTATTCCTCCACCGGGCGGGTGTGGCGGATGGACGACGACGAACGAACTGCCGCATACCGGCAGTTACGCCGCAATCTTGCCCCGCTCGTGGACGAGGCTGCCGGCGCCGGCGTCGTCGTCGGAGTCGAACCCCTGAACCGGTACGAGACGCCGCTCATCAACACCGTCGCCCAGGGACTTGACGCGCTGGGCCCGCTCCTTGGCCCGCACCTCGGTCTGGCCCTGGACACCTACCATCTGAACATTGAGGAGCGTTCCTCAGCGGACGCCATCCGGGCTGCGGGAGAGCACCTGGTGCACCTACAGGTCTGTGGCAATGACCGCGGCGCACCGGGCGGCGACCAGACTGACTGGACAGCCATCCTGGACGCCCTCGACACCGCCGGGTACGAGGGCCCCCTGAACATTGAGAGCTTCACGGCGCACAACGCCAGCATTGCCACCGCCGCCTCCATCTGGCGGCCCCTCGCCGAGTCCCAGGACCGGCTCGCCCAAGACGGCCTCGCGTTCCTGCGCTCGATCACCCCGCCCAGGACCGGCACGCCCCTGTTTCAAGGAGACCACCTATGACCACCCCCGCCCCGGCAGCCGCTGCCGAGCCCGGCACGCTGGGGGTGGCCGTGCTCGGCTACTCCTTCATGGGGAAGGCTCATTCCAACGCCTGGCGCAACGTGAACGCGTTCTACCCGACGCCCCGGGTGGCACAGCAGCTCCTGGTGGGCCGCGACGCCGGGAAGGTGGCTGAGGCGGCAACCCAGTACGGTTGGGCCGAAAGCTCAACCGACTGGCGTGGGGTGCTGGAACGTGACGACATCCACATCGTGGACATCTGCACCCCGGGTCATCTGCACGCCGAGCTCGCGATCGCGGCCCTGCAGGCCGGCAAACACGTCCTGGTGGAAAAGCCGCTGGCCAATTCGGTGGCCGAGGCCGAGCAGATGGTCGCGGCCGCCGTCGCCGCGCGCGCCCAGGGCGTCCACTCGATGGTCGGGTTCAACTACCGCCGTCTCCCCGCGCTGTCCCTGGCGCGGTCCCTGATTTCTGGCGGGCGAGTGGGGGACGTCCGCCAGATTCGCGTGAGCTATCTGCAGGACTGGCTGGCCGACGAGCGCGCCGCGATGAGCTGGCGGCTGCGCAAGGCGTCGGCTGGCTCGGGCGCCCTCGGCGATCTCGCCTCCCACGCCGTCGACCAGGTGGGGTACCTGCTCGGTGACCCGGTGGTCACCGTGTCCGGGACGGTCAACACCTTCGTCACTGAGCGCCCCGGCCCGGACGGCCCGGAACCGGTGACCGTCGACGACGCCGCCTGGGCCACCCTGCGCCTCGCCTCCGGCGCCGTCGCGAGCCTTGAAGTCTCGCGCTTCGCCACCGGGCGCAAGAACTCGCTGCAGATCGAGGTGTACGGTTCCCGTGGTGGCCTGCGGTTCGACCTTGAACACCTCAACGAGCTGCAATACTTCGACAGCAGTGTGCCCACCGAGCTGCAGGGTTACAGCAAAATACTGGTCACCGAACCGTCCCACCCGTACCTTGGAGCTTGGTGGCCTGCTGGGCACACCCTCGGCTGGGATCACACGTTCACCAGCCAGGCGGCCGATTTCCTCGCCGCGATCGACTCGGGGACACCGCCGTCGCCGTCGTTCGAGGAGGGGCTGGCCACCCAGCGGGTGCTGGCCGCGCTGGAGGAAAGTGCCGCCCAGGCCGGTACCGCCGTCACGCCCGTTTGAACTGATCTACAGCACGCAGGAGATCCATGGAACTGTCAGTCCAGCTGTACACGGTCCGCGACGCTCTCGTCGCCGATCTCGACCGCACCATCGACCGGATCGCTGCGATGGGTTTCACCAGCGTGGAACCGTACAATTTTGCGGCCGACCACGACCGGTTGGCCGCGGCGCTGCGCCGCAACGGGCTGGCAGCCCCGTCCGGCCACGCACCCCTGCTCTCCGCGAACCAGGAGGACATCTGCGCGGCCGCCCAGTCACTCGGGATGCGCACCGTGATCGACCCGTTCGTGGATCCGGCACGCTGGGCGTCGGTCGAGGACATCGCGGCCACCGCCGCTCAGCTCAACGATGCTGCCGCGGTGGCGGCCAGGTACGGCCTCCAGGTGGGATACCACAACCACTGGTTCGAGGTGGAGACGGATTTCGAGGGCCGCACCGGCCTCGAGGTGCTGGCTGACCATCTGGACCCGGCGGTGGTCCTGGAAGTGGACACCTACTGGGTGGCGGTCGGCGGGCAGGATCCTGCTGCCCTGCTGGGGCGTCTGGGTGAGCGGGTCCGGCTGATCCACCTCAAGGACGGCGCCATCGACAGGGACCCCACATCGCAGGTGGCTGTCGGCGCGGGACTGATGAACATCGAAGGCGTCCTCCAGGCGTCTTCGGCGGTCGAGACGGTCGTTGTCGAACTCGACGACAGCGCCGGGGACCTCTTCGCAGCGATCGAGGAAAGCCGGCGGTTTCTGCTCGCCCGGGCTGGCGCGTGAGGGGGCCGGTCGGCGTCGCGGTGATCGGCGCCGGAGTGATCAGCAAGGAGTACCTGACCAACCTGACCGCCTTCCCTGATCTCACCGTGCACGTGGTCGCTGACCTTTTCGAGGATGCCGCCCGCGCCCGGGCAACAGAGTTCGGAGTCGACCTGTCAGGAGGGGTGGAGGTTGCGCTGGCCCACCCCGACGTGGAGATCGTGATAAACCTGACCACCCCCGCAGCGCATGTGCCGGTGGCCCTCGCCGCTGTCGCCGCCGGGAAGCACGTCTGGTCCGAGAAGCCGTTCTCCCTCGACCGGAGTTCAGGCACAGGGTTGCTGGCCGCGGCGGAGGCGGCCGGAGTCCGCCTGGGGTGTGCACCCGACACATTCCTCGGGGCGGGCCTGCAGACCGGCCTGCGCTGCATCCAGCGCGGAGACATTGGGACGCCGCTCACAGCGCTAACCCTCATGCAGTCCCCCGGCCCGGAATCCTGGCACCCCAACCCGGCCTTCCTGTTCCAGGACGGCGCAGGACCGCTGTTCGATATTGGGCCGTACTACCTCACCACCCTGGTCCAGGCGTTCGGCTCCATCCGGCGGGTGGCCGCCGCCGGCTCCCGGGCCCGCGACACCCGGGTGATCGGTTCGGGGCCGCTTGCCGGTGAGGAGTTTCGGGTGTCCGTTCCCACCCACGTCAGCGCCCTCACCCAGTTCGACGGCGGCCAGTCGTCGCAGAGCATCTTCAGCTTCGATTCGCCCCTGCCCCGTACCGGTTTCGTGGAGATCACCGGCACCGAGGCGACCATCGCGTTTCCCGACCCGAACGAGTTCCACGGCGACGTCAGGATCTACCGGCACGGCGCGGCGGACTGGGAGACTATCCCCGCCGTCGGGTCGGTGTTCAGCCGGGGCTCCGGTGTCCTCGAGATGGCACGCGCCATCCGGGCGGACCGACCCCACCGCGCGCAGGGGTCGACGGCGTTCCACATCCTTGATGCCATGGTGGCGACCGCCGAGTCCATCGACACCGGCGAGTTTGTCCCTGTGACCAGTTCCGCCGCGGCACTCGATCCCCTTCCCGAAGACTGGGATCCAGCCCAGCCCACCCTCATCTAGGAGCACCCCATGCCACGCAACTACACCCTGTTCACCGGCCAGTGGGCCGACCTTCCCTTCGAGGAGGTGGCGCGCCTAGCTGGCGAGTGGGGCTACGACGGCCTCGAGATCGCGGTCTCCGGCGACCACCTGGATGCCTGGCGCTGGGACGACGACGAGTACATCGCCGGGCGGCTCGACATTCTTGAGCGCAACGGGTTGAAGGTGTGGGCCATCTCCAACCATCTCAAGGGCCAAGCCGTCTGCGATGACCCGATCGACTTCAGGCATCAGGCCATCGTGGGACCGCGGGTCTGGGGCGATGGCGATCCCGTCGGCGTGCGGGCCCGCGCCGCCGAGGAGATGAAGTTGACCGCGCGGCTGGCCCAAAAACTCGGCGTGCGGACGGTCGTGGGATTCACCGGGTCCTCGATCTGGCAGTACGTGGCCATGTTCCCTCCGGTGTCCCAGGACGTTGTCGAAGCCGGCTACCAGGACTTCGCTGACCGCTGGAACCCCATCCTCGACGTGTTCGATGAGTGCGGCGTCCGGTTCGCGCACGAGGTGCACCCGTCAGAGATTGCCTACGACTACTGGTCCACCCAGCGCGCCCTCGAGGCCATCGGCCACCGCCCCGCGTTCGGCCTCAACTGGGATCCGAGCCATTTCATGTGGCAACAGATCGACCCGGTGGCGTTCATCTCCGACTTCGCCGACCGGATCTACCACGTCGACTGCAAGGACACGAAGATGCGGATGGGTGGCGGGCGGAACGGCATCCTCTCCTCCCACCTGCCCTGGGGTGACCCCCGCCGCGGCTGGGACTTCGTGTCCACTGGCCGCGGTGATGTGCCCTGGGAGGACAGTTTCAGGGCACTCACCAGCATCGGTTACGACGGTCCCATCTCGGTGGAATGGGAGGATGCCGGGATGGACCGGTTGCAGGGTGCCCCGGAGGCGTTGGCCTTCCTGAAGAGGTTCAACTTCGCCCCGTCCGGGACCTCTTTCGACGCGGCCTTCAAGCAGTAGTCAGCGGTTCCCTCCAGCACTCCGGGGCGGGGCCGGCCGGAAGGGCGGCGCCGGTGTGTGATTTGCCGTAACGTGCCCGTTACGCCCCCGTAGTAGCCTGTCCCCATGCGCAAAAACCAAGCCAGCATCATTGAGGAAATGGGTGTGCAGCCCACCATTGATCCCGCCGCGGAGATCCGGGCCAGGGTCACCTTCCTGAAGGACTACCTCCGGGCGACCGGCACCAAGGGGTTTGTCCTGGGAATCAGCGGCGGAGTCGATTCGTCACTCTCCGGCCGGCTGGCCCAGCTGGCCGTGACCGAGCTGGCCGAGGAGGGTGTCGACGCCGATTTCATCGCGGTCCGGCTTCCCTACCGCGAGCAGCACGACGAGGATGATGCGCAGGCCGCCCTCGAGTTCATCCAGCCGAAGAGCCAACGCACCTTCAACGTCGCCGCTGCCGTCGACGGATTCGAGGCGGAGTACGCCGCCGCGACCGGCGAGGACATCTCCGACTTCACCAAGGGGAACATCAAGGCACGGGCGCGGATGGTCACCCAGTACGCCCTCGCCGGGCAGCATAACCTGCTGGTCATCGGCACTGACCACGGCGCCGAATCGGTTACCGGGTTCTTCACCAAGTACGGCGACGGCGGCGCGGACATCCTCCCCCTGTTCGGCCTGAACAAGCGCCAGAACCGGACGCTCCTGAAGGAGCTCGGCGCACCCGAGCAGATCTACGCGAAGGTGCCCACGGCTGACCTGCTCGACCTCCAGCCCGGCCGCACCGACGAGCACGAACTCGGGATCACCTACGACCAGATCGACGACTATCTGGAAGGCCGGGGGATCGATGAGGCAGCCGCACTGGCCATCGAACGCCGTCATGCCATCACCCGGCACAAGCGCACCGTCCCGGTCACCATCCTCGACACCTGGTGGCGGGACTGACGCAACAGGACCTTGGTAACGTGTTCCCTGTGAAGATAGCCACCTGGAACGTCAATTCCCTCCGAGCCCGCGCCGACCGCGTCGAGGCCTGGCTCGCCCGCTCCGACGTCGATGTGCTGGCGATTCAGGAAACCAAGTGCAAGGACGAGAACTTCCCCTGGGAGCTCTTCGAAGCCAACGGCTACGAAGTGGCGCACTTCGGCCTGAGCCAGTGGAACGGCGTAGCCATCGCGTCACGGGTGGGGCTCGCGGACGTCGAACGCACCTTTGAGGGCCAACCGACCTTCGGGAAAGACGCGGAACCGATCCAGGAGGCCCGTGCGATCGGCGCCACCTGCGGCGGCGTCCGGGTATGGAGCCTGTATGTGCCCAACGGCCGGTCCCTCGACGACCCGCACATGCAGTACAAGATCGACTGGCTGGACACTTTGCGGGCCAAGGCGCTCGGCTGGGTCGAGGCTGACCCGTCGGCGCAAATCGCGCTCACCGGTGACTGGAACATCGCCCCCCGGGATGAGGATGTCTGGGACATTGACCTGTTCCAGCGGGAGGGCTACACCCATGTCAGCCCCCAGGAGCGTGCGGCGTTCCACGCCTTCGAAAGTTCGGGCTTCACCGACGTCGCCCGGCCTCACACGCCCGGCCCCGGCGTGTACACGTACTGGGACTACAAACAGCTGAGCTTTCCCAAGAAGATGGGCATGCGAATCGACTTTGTGCTGGCCTCTCCTGCGCTGGCGGAACGCGTGACCGGCGCATCGATTGACCGCGAGGAACGTAAGGGCAAGGGCGCGTCCGACCATGCCCCAGTCATCGTGGAGCTCGGGTAGCTGATGGCGGCCATCGGCCCAGCCGCCACGGGCCACACCTTCCCCTATGTGTCCTACCTCAGGGTCTACGAGCCGCTTGAGGCGTTCAGCGATGCCCAGCAGCTGGTCATCCTCGAACAGCGGTCACGTGACCGCTTGGTCACCGAGGGGATCGAGCGAACCAATTCGCTGCACCGGATCCTCCGGCAGGTGTCCGACCCCTTCCCCCACCACGGAGCGGACCTGGTCCGGGTGCTGCACTTCCCCGGCACCAACGGCACCACAACCCAGTACTACTGCCCCAACCAGTTGGCCGTGCGCACCTCCCTGGCCGCGGAATCCCTGGGCCAGACCATCCGCGGACCGCTGGTGGACGTGCTCCTCCCCGAAGCCGCCACGGACGCCCACCAGGCGCGGCTTGACCCCGAGACCGTCGCGGAGACCACTGCCAAGTTGCACACCCGCTCAGCGACCTGGGGGATCCCCTTTTCGTGGTTCGTCCTGATCCATGAGGATGACCTCACCGAAGTAATCGAGGACGGCGGGAAGGTGCGCACCGTCCGCGTCGCGGCAGCGGTGCACGAGTGCATTGAGCGTGCCAAGCACGCGATGGCCTCGCTGGCTATCGCCGCGCCGGAGCTCGACCTGCTTGATGACCTGACCGACATCATCGGGTGGCTGCAACTCTTCCGCCTGGACGCCGTGGTGGAACTGGACTACGGCCCGGTCGCTGACCTGGTGTTCCCGGACGAGTCACCCATGGATGTCCGCCTGGGCATCGAGTGCCTCGCCGAAGGGGACATGACCGGGGCAGCTGCGTCCTACCGGCGCTTGGCGTCCCGCTGGATCCCCATCCGACAGTTGGCGCGGGCCAACTAGCCGGCTAGCCCTAGTTGACGCCTTCAACCGCGTAGGAGACCTTGGTGAGGCCCTTCTTCGAACGGATCTTCGTGATGGTCAGGGTGCCAATATCCGAGACGTCCTTCACATGCGTGCCACCACACGGGACACCGAAGTCTGGGGTGTAAAGGACGATCCGTGCGGGTTTGTTGGTCGGAATATTGTCCGGGACATTGCGGCAGAACTCGCCCATCTCGGAGACCGGCATGAATCGGATCTCGTTGCTGCTCCCCGCGTCGATCACGTCCTGGGCGGCCCGCTGAATCTGCCCGACGACCGTGTCGACATCAGCTGGCGCGAGGGTGGCGTTGTATTCCACGAACGACATGTGCGGGTAGTGGGCACCCTTGCCGGGAACCCACGGTAACCCCAGGCGTTCCACCGCCAGGTCCACCACATGCCCCGCCGAGTGTAGCCGGGTGTTGGCAGTCCGCCGAGCGGCATCGACTTCAAGGGATACCTCGCCGCCTTCAGTGATAGGGCCGGCACCGAGGTGGTGTACCACTCCCTCTGGATCCAGCCGAACCTCCTCGACGACGAACGCGGTGTCCCCGGTGGAGGACAGGATCCGTCCCATGTCCCAGTCCTGGCCTCCACCGCGGGGGTAGAAACAGGTGCGGTCCAGTACCAGGTCGGTGCGGCCGTCGTCGTCGGCGCTGACCGAGAGAACGCGGGCGGTGCCCGTGAGCACGTCGAAGTCGTTGAGGTACATCAGTTCGGTAGCCATCTGCCGAGTCTAGCGACCTCTGGCATGCCCCCGGGGCGGCGCCGTGGAGTTCCGGATGATCAGTTCGTGCGGTCGGGGCGTCGGCACCGCCAACGGTGGCGCACCCTCCAGTTCTGCGAGGAGAAGGTCGGTCGCATAGGCGCCCTGCTCCTCGGGGCGCTGGCGAATTGTGGTCAGGTTCATCGGCTCCGCGAACTCATGGTCGTCAATACCCACCACCGAGAGTTGATCCGGGATGCTGATGCCCAGCTCGGCCGCCGCAGTGATGACTCCAAACGCCATTTCATCTGACGAGCAGAAGACGGCCGTCGGACGGTCGGCGGGATCCTGCAGGAGCGCAAGCGCCGCCTCCTTGCCCTGTTTGAAGCGGAAATCACCGAACAGTGACCATTCAGGGCGCACCACGAGACCGTGGGCTGCCATGGCGCCCAGATACGCCTCCTCACGGATGCGCGGCACCTCGAACTCGATACCGTAGGACCCACCGCCCCGCAGGTGGGCGATGTCCGTGTGCCCCAGCGAAATGAGGTGTTCGACGGCGTCGCGGGCTGCCGCGTCGTCGTCGATCCCCACGTGCCGGACGCCCCTGACCGACCCGCCGACCACGATGGTTGGCGACTCCAGTGCGTGCAGTGACTGGAGCTCATCATCGGTAAGTTCCATGCACATCACCAGGAGCGCGTCGATCCGCTTGCGGAGGATTGACCGGTGGAACACCCGCTCACGGTTCACTCCGGTCCCGCCGAGGCTGAACACCACCAGGTCGTACCCGGCTGCGCGCAACTGGCGGTCCACTCCCTCCAGCACGGCAGAGAAGTACCAGCGTTCAATTAGCGGCAGCAGCACCCCCATCGCCATGGTCCTGCCGGACGCCAGCCCCGAGGCCGACGACGACGGGACATACCCGAGCGCCTCCGCCGCAGCCAGGACCTTCATCCTGGTGTCGGCCGAAACCCCCGGCAGCCCGCGGAGCGCACGGGAGACCGTAGCGGTGGAGACCCCGATTGACCTGGCGACATGGTCAATGCTGGTCATGGCGGATCACCCTTTCAGGCCACCCGCCAGCAGCCCGCGGACAAAGTACCGCTGCAGTCCGAAGAACACCAGCAACGGAACGACCATCGAGACGAAGGCACCCGCTGTCAGCCGGTGCCACTCACTGCCACGGGTTCCGGTGAGCTCGGCCAGCCGTTGCGTAATGGGGGCGACGTCGGGCGTGCCACCGGAGAAAACGAGTGCCACCAACAGGTCATTCCAGACCCACAGGAACTGAAAGATGGCATAGGACGCCAACGCCGGGACCGACAGCGGGATGATGATGCGCCAGAAGATGGTCGCGTGCCCGGCGCCGTCCACCTTGGCGGCTTCGATCACCTCACCCGGAATTTCGGCGATGAAGTTGTGGAGCAAAAAGATGGCCAGTGGCAGAGCAAAAATGGTGTGGGCTATCCACAGCTGGGCGTAGGACCCCGCCGGAAGCAGCTGCACATCACCGATCTGCAGGTTGACGAACAATCGCAGCAGCGGGATCAGCGCCATCTGCAACGGGATGATCTGCAGGGCGAAGATGAACACAAACATGGTGTCCTTGCCCCTGAACTTTCCCCAGGCAAACATGTAGGCTGCCATGGCCGCAATCACCAGTGGAATAAGGGTGGCGGGAATGACAATTGCCAGCGAGTTCACAAAGTAGTCACCCAGGTTCGGCGACTGGCTTCCGCCCGGGACCAAAACATCAGAGTAGTTCTCCAGGGTGACCTCGAAATCGGCGAAAACATTCCACCAGCCGTTGCGCTGAATGTTGTCTTCGGGCCGGAACGAGGAGATCAGGAGGCCAGCCGTGGGGATAGTCCACACGGTGGCGATGATGATCGCGGCAATGGTTGCTCCGCGGGAGGTGAGGCGCTGTTTTACCCGACGGGTGATGGGCGGCTCCACCGCCGACGGCGTGTCGCTGGGCTGCGGAGTAGCGGGCACTGGCGGGATGGTCGGTGTTGAACTCATCGGATCTGCCTTTGCTGCTTGAGGACGCGGGCGTTGTAGATGACCACCGGCAGGACCATCAGAAACAGGACAAGTGCCAGGGCCGCGCCGCGGCCCGGCTCGCCAGCCCGGAACGCCTGGGTGTACATCTCATTGGCAATCACCGACGTGTCATAGTTTCCGGCAGTCATGGTGCGCACAATGTCGAAGACCTTCAGCGTGATGATGGTAATGGTGGTAATCACCACCACGAGTGCTCCGCGGATTGAGGGAATGGTGATGTCCTTAAACTGCTGCCACGCCGAGGCCCCGTCCAAACGGGATGCCTCGACGATTTCGGCGGGGATACCCTTGATGGCTGCGGACAGGATCACCATGGCGAAGCCCACCTGGATCCAGATCATTACGGCGATCAGGAAGAAGGTGTTGCCCGGTGCATCGAGCAGGAACTGCTGAGGTTCACCACCAAACCAGACCAGGATCTGGTTGAGGAGACCGATCTGTTCCTGCTCCGGACCCTTGTAGGCGTAAATGAACCGCCAGATGACCCCTGCACCGACCATTGAGATGGCCATCGGCATGAAGACCAGCGCCTTGAGCGTCCGCTCCCCCCGCGCCTTGTCGATGATCACCGCGTACACCAGCCCGATACCGGTCGCGAGGATGGGAACGAGGACCATCCACAGCACCGTGTTGCGGAGGGTGATGAGAGCGGTGGGTTCGGTGAACATCCAGACAAAGTTCTCGATCCCGTTGACGTTCCCCTCACGGTCGGTGAACGCCAGGAAAGTGGTCTGCACAGCGGGCCAGATCATACCGACGACGAGGAGGATCGCCGCCGGAGCCAGGAAACCTGCAATCGTCACCCGGTCGCGAATTGATTTGGGCGCCCGATCAACAATGAGCATGATTAATCCGATAATGGCGGCGAATATGGCCAGCGCCACCACTACCTGCAGGAACTTATTGCCAAGATCCTCCATTACGCAGCCTCCTTGGTGCGATAAAGGTTGGGCACAATATGTGCGCGCTGCATCGAGCGCTGGGTGAAAACTGTCAGGCCAAACCCGGCGTTCCTCCTGCTCGGGGGAACGCCGGGTTGGTCACTTCGGTTACTGCGGCCAGGAGCTCTCGATGGTGTCGAGGACCTCCGCGGTCTCCGACCCATTGATCCACTCGACGATTCCGCTCCAGAACGAGTTGGAACCGACTGCACCCGGCATCAGGTCAGATGCGTCGAAGCGGAATACTGTCTCCTCGCTCTGCAGCAGTTCGATGGACTGGCGGTCCAGGTCGGACGTTGCCAGTGCTGGGTCAAGCTGCAGGTTCGCGCTGATTGCCCCACCCTGCTCAACCCGTGCGTTGGCGAACTCTCCGGTTGCCATGTAGGTCTGGAGCGCAACAACCTCGGGACGGTCCGCGTAGGCCGCTACGAACTCACCGCCGCCGGTCACCGCGTTGGCGCCAGCCTCGACGCCCGGCGTGATGAAGGCCCACACGTCGCCGTCTTCAGCGACTGTGGTTCCCTCCGGCCAGTTGGACGCCTGGAACGATGCCTGGTGATGCATGGCGCAGGCGCCGTCGAGCACCGGCTGCCCGGCATCAGGGTGCGGGGTCGACAAGATCGACCGGGAGTCCCCGAATCCACCATTGACATAATCGTCGTTCTTGAGGATGTCGCCCACCGCGTCAAACGCCTCAGAGATCTGCGGGTCGTCGAACGGGATGTCGTGGGCAATCCACTGGTCATAGACCTCAGGACCTGCCTGCCGCAGCACGTAGTCCTCCACCCAATCAGTGCCCGGCCAGCCAGTCGCCTCACCGGATTCGAAGCCAGCACACCAGGGCTTCATGGTTCCCTCAGCGGCGATCTCCTCGGTCAGGGTCATCATCTCGTCGAGGGTTTCAGGGATCGCCCAGCCTTTCTCTTCAAAGGTTGCCGGGTCGTACCAGACGTACCCCTTGATGCTGGCGAGCATGGGTGCGGCGTAGAAGACATCGTCAACGGTGCCGTACCCCTTCCAGTCCTCCGACCAGTTCTCGTCCACCAGCGCTTCCACCTCTGCCGGTGCTGGCAGGACGCTCCCGCCGGCAACCTCAGCGGCCAGGAGTCCGGGCTGTGGGAAGATCGCAATGTCTGGTGGGGTGCCACCCTGGGACCGCACACCGATCTGGGTCTCAAACTCCCGCGATCCTTCGTAGACCACCTCGATCCCCGTGCACTCGGAGAAGTCTGCCCAAGCGCCTTCCAGCCGCTCGGCCTCAACGTCGACGATGGTTGAGTAGGCGCTCACCTCGGCGTCTTCAAAGGTGCCGTAGGTTTCGTAAGCGGCACAGTCAGCAGCCGGCTCGTTGCCGCCGCCGTCGTCATCCGTAGACCCGCCGCCACAGGCAGAGAGGGCCAGTGTCAGTACGCTCAGTGCCGCAAGTGGCAGCAGCGTTTTCTTGGTGCGAATTGTCGCCATGAATAGACTCCTTTGTCTGGCGGCGGCACCTCACAAAACGCGCCCCGCCTCAGCGTTTGGTAAAATGAATGTAAGCGCTTACGTACTTTGCGACAATACATGTGCCAAAAGTCACACCGTTTTGATACCAAATCGTGACTCGCGCCCTGCCCCCACAATTCTCCTAGGAGAGTAAATGACTGCCCCGGCACCCGCTGTCAGCCACTCGACCGACGCCCCCGCTACCCAGAGCCCGTGGTGGGCGGACGCGGTGATTTATCAGATCTACCCCCGGTCCTTCGCCGACGGCAATGCCGACGGCATGGGCGACCTGCCCGGCGTCAGGAGCCGGCTCCCCTACCTCCGTAACCTGGGGGTGGATGCCATCTGGCTGTCCCCGTTCTACGTCTCCCCGCAGGCGGACGCAGGCTACGACGTCGCCGACTACCGCGACGTGGATCCCCTGTTCGGCACACTCGCCGATTTCGATTCGATGCTCGCCGAGGCCCACGAGTCAGGCATGAAGGTGATCGTGGACCTGGTCCCGAACCACACCTCGGACGAGCACGACTGGTTCAAGGCCGCCAAGGCCGCTGCGATCGGCTCACCCGAACGCGACAGGTACATTTTCCGTGACGGCAAGGGCCCGGCAGGCGAGCTGCCACCTAACAACTGGCAGTCGATCTTCGGCGGCAACGCGTGGACACGGCTCGACGACGGCCAGTGGTACCTGCACCTCTTCGACACCAAGCAGCCGGACCTGAACTGGGACAACCCCGAAGTACGGGCCGAGATGGTCTCGGTGCTGCGGTTCTGGCTGGACCGCGGTGTGGACGGCTTCCGCATAGACGTCGCACACGGCATGGTCAAAGCCGAGGGCCTGCCTGACTGGGCCGAGCAGGCTCGCATGATCGACGGCGGACACTCGGACCAGGCTGCCGACTCTGACAGTGCCAGCACCGAGACGACCCCTCCGTACTTTGATCAGCCGGGCGTGCACGATATCTACCGCGAGTGGAACAAGGTCCTCGCCCAGTACGACGGCGACCGCATGCTGGTCGCCGAGGCCTGGGTTGAACCAGCCGAACGCCTCTTCCGGTATGTCCGCCACGATGAAATGCAGCAGGCGTTCAACTTTGACTTTCTGCTGGCTGGCTGGGACGCCGCCCAGCTGACCAGCAGCATCACCGAGTCGCTGGCTGAAGCCGGGAAGGTAGGCGCCCCGAGCACCTGGGTGATGTCCAACCATGACACCGTCCGGCACACCAGCCGGTTTGGGCTCGAGGATCCGACCCAGTTCCCGAAGGGTCTGGGCTCACAGCACGAACAGCCGGATGAGTCCCTGGGCCTGGCGCGAGGCCGGGCCGCGGCCCTGGTGATGCTGGGGCTTCCGGGTTCCGCGTACCTCTACCAGGGGGACGAGCTGGGCCTGCCGGAGCACACCACGCTTCCCGACGGCGTCCGCGAGGACCCCACTTACGCCCGCACCAGCGGGAGCGAGATCGGTCGGGACGGGTGCCGCGTGCCCCTGCCCTGGGTGGCCGAGGCCCCGGGCTTTGGCTTCGGCGTGTACGACGCCGTCAGCGCACCGGGAGCAGCCCCCTGGCTGCCGCAGCCGACCAGTTTTGCCGGCTACGCCGCCGACCAGCAGGTGGGTGTGGACGGCTCCACCTTCGAGCTGTACCGCAGCGCCCTCGGCCTGCGCCGCAGTCACGGGCTGGGGACCGGCCGCCTGGAATGGACCCCCCTGAACAGCCCCCAGGAGGGGGTGCTTTCCTACCGCAACGGCGAGGTCCTGGTCTTCGCCAACATGGGCGCCGAGACGATTGACCTTCCGAATGACCACCGGGTGATCCTGGCCAGCGGCGAGGCATCGGTCGACGGCGGTCGGCTCACTGCCAATGCTTCGGTGTGGCTGGTGGCCGCGGAGTCCGCCAGTTAGCGAACCCGTTCCACCCGGGTGAAACGGGCCCGGGCGCCGGCGCTGATACTGATCAGCACCGGCGTCTGCCGTCCCACCATCAGGTCCAGGGCTTCGACCAGCTCCGTGACCTCGGTTGCCACCTCGTGCGGGGAGACGCCAGGTCGGGGAAACACCTTCACTTTCAGTGCCGGTTCCCCGCCGAACTCGAAGGTGGTGACGGTGGCGTTCACCAGGTCGCTGCGCTCCAGCAGGGCTGACTTCAGCGCCTGCTCTGCCACTGAGCCGTTGACGATGATCCGCCCGGCGGCTTCCTCGCCGTCCTCACCGTCGGTGTAATCCTGTGCCAGGGTTCCCGAGCGGCCGCGGCCCTGCGCCGCAATCCAGACTGCCATCAGAATGACTATCAGCAGCATCAGCAGCGCCACCACAATCCAGAGCCAGCTGTCCTGCTGACCGCTGAGGGTGGTTCGTTCGAGAAGGCCGTCGATTGACCGGCCCAGGTCCGCTGCCACCGCGTGCCACCACCGCGCTACGGCGGGGACCACCTGAAGTACGGCCAGCCCGCCAACCGCCATGAGCAGGACGCCGAGCAAACCCAGCATCACCCGGTTCAGCATCCGTGGTGTCTGGTTCACTGCCCGATCACCCCCGACGGCGCAACTGCCACCCGGACGGCTGGCAGCGGTTCGACCGAGGTCTGCCGCAACTCGTCCTCGACGACACTGCGGACCCCCTCGACGTCAACCGGCACGCCGGATGTAGGGCGCACCTGCACCTCGACGGCGCGGCGCCCTACCGTCACCATCACCTGGTCACCCGTCACCCCGGCGGCCACCCGCGCGCGGCGCGCCAGGGCCGATGCGAGCACTTCGGAGTCCACCACGATGGCGGTGCGCGGGTTGGGAATGGTGTGGCGTGCCCGGCGTCCCGGGAGCACCGCGTTGAGGAAGAACAGTAGTCCAATAATGAACACCAGCAGTCCGGCACCGACCAGCGGTGCCGCCGCGACGTTGTCGGAGAGGCTGCCCACCCATCCGGCTGCCTGATCCGGGCCGACCAGCCACGGGTCCTGCCCGGTCGCCTTTAGCGCGGCTTCGAACATTACGTAGAGGCAGAAGGCGGAAATAAGGACCGCCGCAGCAATGGAGGGCGCGGCGCGCGATGAGTGCAGTTCTCGGCGCACCACCCGCTGGGTCAGCTGCGTTATCCGTTCGCTCACCTGGTGCGTCCCCCTTCAATCAGCCTGATACCGGTGATGCGGATGTCGACCCTGCTGAGCCGTGAACCACTCAAGTGCGCAACCCGTTGGAGGATCAGCGCCTTCGCGGCGTGCGTGCGGTCCCAGATCGACCCGCCGATACCACCGATCAGGGATGGTTCGCGGGCCGCACGGGTCAGTGAGGGCACGCCGATCGGAAGCGACAGGCGGAGCGCCAGCAGACCCCGGTCGTCGGACCAGCTTGCCTTGATTTGTTGCGCCGGTATGCCAAAGACGTCGGCGGCAACGGCTTGGGCGGTACTGGTCAGGGCCTGGGTACTGATCCGGTTGTGCCCCGCAAATCCCGAGGGTGCGCCGTTCACGAGGACGAGCGGCGGCCCGTGAGCGCGTCACGGACGCTGCCCAGATCCAGCTTGCCTTCAGCGACCCGGCCGAGCAGGGCACCGACGGCCAGGAACAGGGTCATCAGGAGGAAGCCCCAGAACCCGAAGATCAGGGCGGTGAAGGCGAGGATGGCGCCGATCGCTATGCCAACTGCTGTGGGAGTCATGATGTGGCCTAACCTGCTGTGCGGGATTTGTCAGGGCTTTTGGGATCATTCAATCCGGGAACGTGAACATCGGTGATCTCGACGTTGACCTCGATCACCTGCAGCCCCACCAGTTCCTGCACCCCGTGATAGACGGCGGCACGCACCTGGTCGGCGACGCCGGTGAGGGGGTGGCCGTATTCGGCCACCAGGACGATGTCAACGGCAACCTGGGTTTCGCCCACCTCGACCTGCACGCCCTGGCTGAGATCGCTGCCGCCGACGGCGTCACGGATGGCACCCAGCGCCCTGCCCGTCCCGGTGCCGAGGCTGTAGACGCCCGGGACCTTGCGTGCGGCGATGGCTGCGACCTTCGCCACGGCGGGGTCGGCAATGGTGGTTCGACCGCCGGTTGCGACCTCCTGACCACTCGCCAGGGTCACCTCACCCGAGGGTGAATCATGCGGGAACTCGGGCAGTTCGTCCATCGGCCGTCGCTGCGGCGGTGGTGTCCGTTTCTCATCCATCTGCTGTACTCGCCTTTCGTTGTGCTCAGCCTAACGGTTACCCCGCCACGAAGGCACGGCCACGGGTCGGCGAGTGAAAACGGACTATTTGAGTGGATCGCTGCAGTGCTGGTGCAGCCACTCCTCGATGGGCGCGACGGCGGCCCGGTACGCAGCTTCGTCGAAGGTCCCACCGTCCTGGGTGCTGGCGGGAACCACGTCCTGCAGCCGGTCAAAGTCATCGGCAAGTTCTGGTGGAACCATTGACCGCAGGTCATCAATCTGCTCGTGCAACCGGTCGACGTTGTCGCTGTCGGTGCCACCCAGAAGGCTGAGGGGGGCGAGCAGGATCGAGGACACGCCTGCCGCCACGATGACGCAGTCCTTGAGGGACGTCTGTGGGTCTGTGGTTTCCGGCTGCGACGAGTCCGGCTGTGCGGTTTCCGTGGCGCCGGGTGCCGGGGACGCCGTGGCGTCCGCGGGCCCCGGCTCTGTGGTCCCGGCATCGCCGTCGGTTTCAGGTCCGTTGCCCCGGTCCGTCGTGTCGCCGGTTGGCTCCGGAGCGGGCGCCTCGGTAGGGGGCGCCTCGGTAGCCGGCGCCTCGGTAGTGGGCGTCTCGGTGACGATGTCTGGAAGCTCGATCGCGGTGCCAGCGGTGTCGGGCGTTGAGCCGACACACCCGGTGAGGGAACATGCCAGCGCCAGCATGGCGGCGGCGACAGCGAAACGCGGTCTCAACACCCAAGCAACTCCTGATCTGGCCGGCTACGAACTGAACATGTCAATGGTACTTAACGCACGAGCGCCCCGGTCTTCTCCTTGACCGGGGCGCTTTCTGGGCGGCTGTCTAGCTGGCGCCCGCTGTTTCGGCTTTTTTCTTCAGCGAGAAGCGCCCGGTGTCGGGCAGCGCGAGCTTGAAGACCTTGGCCCAGGTGGACGCAACCTGCTTGGGCAGGGGTCCGGTGGTGTAGGGCAGGCCGTAGCGGTTACAGATTTCCTTGACCTTCACGGCGACCTCGGCGTAGCGGTTGGACGGCAGGTCGGGGAAGCAGTGGTGCTCCACCTGGTGCGACAGGTTCCCGGTCATCAGGTGCATGAATTTGGACCCGGAGATGTTGGCTGACCCAATCATCTGACGGACGTACCAGTCGCCCCGGGTCTCGCCCTCGACCATTTCCTCGGTGAACGTGTCAGTACCTTCGGGGAAGTGCCCACAGAAGATCACCGCGTGCGCCCAGACGTTGCGGATAGCATTGGCGGCCAGCGTGCCGTATAGCGCCTGCTTGCCGGAGCCGGTCAGCATGGCGACTGCTGGGGTGGCCGCGTAATCCTTGGTGAACTGCTTGACAGCCTTCACGCCCACGGCCTTGAGGTCGCGGTTCATGTCCTCCTTGGACTTCAGCCCCTCCTTGTACTCGGGGATCTCCAGGTCGTACAGGGCAATCCCCCATTCGAAGACGGGCGCCAGGATGGCGTTATACAGCGGGTTACCCAGGTTGAAGGGGGTCCACGGCTGGTCAGCATCCATGCGCAGCAGGTTGTATCCGACGTCACGGTCCTTGCCGACCACGTTGGTCCAGCGGTGGTGGAGGTCGTTGTGAGTGTGCTGCCAAGACCGGGCCGGGGTGACGAAGTCCCATTCCCAGGTGGTGGAGTGAATGTCGGGATCCCGCATCCAGTCCCACTGGCCGTGAAGCACGTTGTGCCCGATTTCCATGTTCTCGAGGATCTTGGCGACGCTCAGCATGGCGGTGCCAGCCACCCAGGCTGCCTTGTTGCGTCCCACCAGCAGAGCGGCGCGGCCGCCGATCTCCAGCCCGCGCTGCACCTTGATGACCCGGCGAATGTACGCGGCGTCGGTGGCTCCGCGCTTCGCGAGCACCTCGTCACGAACCGCATCCAGCTCACGGCCCAGCTCAGCGACCTGCTCATCAGACAGATGCGCGGCGGCCGGCGGCCGAACCAGGGGATGCCCAGTTGCGGCGAGCGCCCCGGGCCGGGTAACTGCAGGCTTGGTTTCGGTGCGTTCAGTCAGTGTGGTCATGCGGTGGTGCTCCTTAAAGGTCCAGATTGACGGGTCCGGCAGCTGCCGAGACACACGTCTGAATTAATTGGCCGGGTTCCCCGTGGACTTCCCCAGTGCGCAGATCACGAACCTGTCCGGCACGCAAGGGGGTGAGACAACTGTGGCAAATGCCCATGCGGCATCCGCTGGGCATGAGGACTCCGGCGTCTTCGCCGACGTCGAGGAGTGGGGTGTCGCCGTCGGCCTCGACTTCGCGGTCGGAGGCCTCGAACTGCACCAGCCCGCCGTCGTGCCCGTCGCCGCCCGCCAGGTTCGTGCTGAACCGCTCGATCGTGAGCGTGCTCCGTTCCGTCGCTGCGTGTTCCGCGGGCAATTCGGGCTGGGCAGCCCAGAGCGCCTCGGCGTCGTCCAGGAACCCTTCAGGACCACAGGCGTAGGCTGCCCGCTCGCGCCAGTCGGGGCAGAGCAACTCAAGATCGGCGTCGGACTGGAAGTCAAGCCTGCCCCGCTCGGCGGTAAACAGGTGGGTCACGCGCAGGTTGGAAAACTGGTCGGCCAGCTCGTTCAGTTCCTCGAGGAACAGGCTGTCCGCGGGCGTGCGGGCCGAGTGGATGAGGACGACGTCGGCATCCGGGCGGCGTGGCACCAGGGTGCGCACCATTGACATGACCGGGGTGATACCGCTGCCAGCGGTGAGCATCAGGAGTGGCCGGGGATGATCGGGAAGGACAAACTCACCTTGGGGGGGTGCGAGGAAGAGAACGTCACCGGGCTTGGTATTTCGCACCAGGACGCCAGATACCGCACCGGCGTCGGTCACCGTGATTGCGGGATCTTCTCCAGCCGCGGCACTGAGCGAATACGAGCGCCAATGGCGAACGCCGTCGAGCTCAACGCCGATGCGTGCCCACTGGCCAGCCTGATGGGCCTTCCATCCCCACCCGGGGTGGAAGTGGATGGTGACCGAATCAGGGGTTTCGGACACCACTTTAGTGACCACACCGCGCAGCTGACGGCTCGAATACACCGGGTTGAAGAGAGCAAGAATGTCTTCAGCGGCGAGAGGAGTAGTCAGGACGGATGCGGCGCGTGCCAATCGACGGAGCCGGATCATGCTTCAAGTCTAAGATAAGCACCGCAACAGTTCTCCTAGCAGGGCATACGATTGACCTCTCGAAACTATCCCGTCGAAACAGTTCCTGAGGCACTTATGAGCTCCATGCCCCTAGATGACCCGGCCAACATCGCCCTGGATCCGCCCTGGCTGGCCCTGCCGGCGGAGATCAGCGGGCTGCTCCGGCCGATGATGCCGGGCGTCGTCGAAGCGATTATCGAGGCGGTGCCTCAGCTGGTTCCCACCTATGCGCGGCCCATCGAGGGTCGGTTCGGGCGGGGGCTACGCCGAGGAGTCGCCGTCGCACTGGAACGCTTCCTTCAACTTCCCGGCACCCGCCTGCCCGCCCTGTCGGAGGAGAGCAGGCAGCTGGTGGCTGGGCTGGGCAGTGGAGAATTTCGTCAGGGGCGAAGCATGGACGCGCTGCTCAGCGCCTACCGGATGGGTGCCCGGGTCACCTTCCGGGAAATGTCGAGGATCTCCATGAAGCAGGACCTCGGTCTCGATGTGGTGGTGAACCTGGGCGAGTCAATCCTTGCCTATATTGACGAGCTATCGGCGGTCAGCGCCGAGGCGTACGCATTCGAACAGTCCGAGCGTGCCGGTGCCGTTGACCGGCGGCGCACCGAACTCCTGGAACTGCTCCTCTCGGGCCAGGCGGATGAGGCGGCACTGCGGCAGGCGGCGTCGATTGCCGACTGGGCCCTTCCGGCACAGTTGACGGTGGTCACCCTTCCCCTGGACCGTGCGGCGGGCTTACGGCGACAGCTGGACCCCGGGTCCCTCCTGGTCGAACGCGAAACGGATGCGGTGGTGCTGATCCCTACCCGCGACACCCCTTCAACGCGTAGGGCCCTCTCGAAGGCCCTGCAGGGACGATCTGCGGCTGTTGGACCCGCCGGGGGCTGGGAACGGGTGCCTGATTCTCTGCGGCTTGCGGTCTTGGCGGCCACGGTGTTCCCCCCGCGGGAAGGGCCAGCGGATCCGCCGGTCTGGGCTGATGAGCACCTCGCTCAGGTAATTCTTGGCGCGGAGCCCACCGCAATCACCGAACTTGCCCAGCGCCGCCTGGCCCCGTTGGACGGGTTCCGGCCGGCGCAGCGGGAGCGGCTGGTGCAGACACTTCTGTCCTGGTTGAAGCACTGGGGTCAGCGGGCTCCGATTGCTGCCGAACTGCAGATCCATCCCCAGACGGTGGGCTACAGGCTGACACAGCTACGGGAAGCGTTCGGCGAGGACCTGGAGAATCCCCAGGTCCGGTTCGAATTGCAGCTGGCCTTGAACGCGGGACGTCGCTGAGGTCAGAGGCAGGCCGTCGGCGGAGAACTGTCAGGAACGTCGGAAATAAACTAAGGTTACTTATGAGCTTGGTGGGTATCCGGCAACAAAACGGATCAATCAGCCTTCCACGACCCCTTGGACAATCAGACAGGAGCACCATTTTGAAGAACAAACTTGTATTCGCAGCAGGCATGGCCGCAGGCTATGTGCTCGGCTCGCGTGCCGGCAGGGAAAGCTATGAGCAGCTGAAGACCAAAGCAGACGAGCTGTGGAACAACCCGAAGGTACAGGAGACTGTCGCAGACACAACCTCGACCCTGAAGAACAAGATGCCCGAGGTGCAGGAGCAGGCCGGCGACGCCGTCAAGAAGGCCAAAGAGACTGTTACGGGCGCACTGCACCGCGGCGACAAGGCGGACGACGCCAAATCGTCATCGTCCACCGGTTCCGCGACGACGGGCCCCAGCGGCGGCAACCCAGCCAAGGTCGAGGAAACGCCGTTCCAGAACCAGGATGACGACACCCGCCCTGACACTGTCTAGGTAGACGCCATCTGAGCCGATTTACCGAATGCCCCGCGTCCCGCACTTCAGGGCCGCGGGGCATTTGTGTGTCTGCGCCTGCAGGGCGTGGCCGGGTGTCATGCCGTCGCGAAGAAGTCCACGATGAGCGCCGTTGTGGCATCCGGGTCCTCATCGACGACGAAATGCCCGGAGCCCTCCACCAGAGCAAGCCTCACATCGGAGCCGATGGTGGTGGTGTCAGCGAAGACCTTGCGGGTGATGTCTGGAGGGAACCCAATATCAGCCGTGCCGAAAATGAAGAGAGATGGCATGGCAAACCGTTCCCGACGGTATGTGCCCCGCACGATCCTCCCCAGTTCGGGGAGCACCATCCGCCGGCACAGGGGCGCGGCAGCGCGGGAGAGTTCTATATCCCGCAGCAACGCGATGTAGAGCGCCAGGACATCAGGGTTGAGGGTGCGAGCGGAGAACCGCGAAAACAACTGCTGCGGCAGGTGGCCCTCACGCAGGAGAGCCGGCCCGAGGACGGGGACCGCGAGCACTTCCTGATGCCAAAGATGCCGCATCCCGGGGCCCATGTCGGGGGAGAATCTCAGTTGAGGGGGTGGTACCGCCAGGATTACCTGGGCAGACACCCGATCCGGGAAGTCCAGGGCGAGCTGGTACGCCGTGATCGCACCCATATCGTGGCTCACCAGCTTCACCTGGCCGTGGCCGAGCACGTCAAGCAGCGCCAGAACATCCTCTGCCCGCTGCGTGCGCGAGATCGCGTCGAAGGGCAGTTCGCTCCAGCCTTCGCCTCTCAGGTCCGGAGCGATCGCCTGGAACCCTGCAGTGGCGAGGGCAGGCATAACCTCGCGCCACTCCCACCAGGTTTGTGAGAAACCTGACAAGAGGACCACCGGATCGCCTGTTCCAAGTGTGGCGACGTGCATGCGCCCGTCCGGCAAGTTGACGAATGTATGGTCAACGCCGTGGACAATAGGCATCGCAATAGTGGTGGTCATCTCACACCTGCCCTGGCAGTCACACTTGGGGTGTGACCACGGTACTACCAGACGCCTGATCCGGCTAGTACCGCTGAAAAGTGATTAAAAAGAAAAAACCCCCGGCTGACCGGGGGTTTTAGCTGGTGGCTCCGACCGGCGTCGATCCGGTGACCTTTCGATTTTCAGTCGAACGCTCTACCAACTGAGCTACAGAGCCGTGCAACTATCCTACGACAGTCACCGCGGTCGACCAGTCGAAACTGGCAAACCTGAGCGACCCTGACGGGACTTGAACCCGCGACCTCCGCCGTGACAGGGCGGCGCGCTAACCAACTGCGCTACAGGGCCTTGCATTTTTTACAAGAGCTTCAGCCTACCAGCATCTCAGCCGCTTCCTGACCGCCCTAGTGTTACCTAGAAACGAATTGCTCCTGCGTACCCCCAACGGGATTCGAACCCGTGCCGCCGCCGTGAAAGGGCGGTGTCCTAGGCCGCTAGACGATGGGGGCCTGGACCACACGAGGCAAGAAATTCTCCCCTGCTGTGGACCTATAAAACTATAGGGCCTGCGCGACGATTCCACAAAACGGCGGTCGCTGCGGCCCGCAGCAGTCGGCCGATCGCGGCGGTACAGTCGTGAGTGTGCCGATAGAGATGACCCTTGAAGACTTCGAGTCAGCTGTGGATGACGCGATCGACCAGATTCCCGAGGATCTGATGCGCACCATGAACAACGTCGCCATCTTTGTTCGGGAGGAGTACGAGCCCGGCCCCGGCGAAGACCCTGACACTGAGCTCCTGGGACTTTACGAGGGCACCCCCCTGACCGAACGCGACTCCTGGTGGGAGGCGGGCTCCCTGCCGGACAGCATCAGCATCTTCCGGCAGCCTCTGATGCGCCATTGTGAGACACGCGAGGAACTCATCGAGGAGATCCTCATTACGGTCATTCACGAGGTGGCCCATCACTTCGGAATCGACGACGACAGGTTGCACGAACTGGGCTGGGGGTAGGGCAGGCTGCCGCGACTCGCCTGGCGGGTCTGCTCGGCGGATACTTGGGTACATGAACGCGCACGATCATGGGTTGCCGCAGGGCACCGCAACCAACAAGCATCGCCGGAAGTTGATACTTGTCGTGGCCATCACCTTGACGATCGTGGTCGTCCAGGTGCTGGGCGCGGTTCTTTCGGGTTCGCTGGCGCTGCTGGCCGATGCGGGTCATATGCTCTCGGACGCGGCGGGCGTCTCGATCGCCCTCTTCGCCGCCTGGATCGCCACGCGCCCCGCCACCCGGCGAAGCACCTATGGGTACCAACGGGCTGAGGTGCTCGCCGCGCTTGCAAACGCGATCATCCTGGTGGTGATCGCCGTTGTCATCCTGATCGAGGCGTTGCGGCGAATCTCCACCACTCCCGACATTCGTACCGACGTAATGATTGTGACAGCAGTGATCGGCGCGGCAGCCAACCTGGCCTGTCTCCTGATCCTGCGTGACGGACAGGCCGAAAGCCTGAACCTGCGGGGGGCCTACCTGGAGGTACTGGGTGACCTCCTGGGCTCGGTGGCGGTAATCGTGGCGGCAATAGTCATCGCAACTACCGATTTTCTCCAGGCTGATGCCCTGGCCTCGATAGCCATAGCGCTGATGATCCTCCCGCGTGCGTGGAGCCTCCTCCGGGAAGTCATCAACGTACTGCTTGAAGCGGCACCCAAGGGTGTCGACTCTGAGATGATCCGCAACCACATTCTGGGCGTCGGTGGGGTGGTGGGAGTTCACGATATCCATGCCTGGACCATCACCTCGGGGGTCCCGGTCTTTTCAGCCCACGTGGTGGTTGATGGCGAAACCCTCAATGCAGAGGGAGTGGACCAGGTTCTCGACCGGCTGACCCACTGTCTTCGTAACCATTTCGATACCCGCCACTGCACCTTCCAGATCGAACCAGCCGAGCATGCAGTCCATGAAACCCGCCAACACGCCTGACAGGACGGGGATGCGCGCCACGCCGCGCCGATAAGGCGGGAAATGACACGAATGTCGTTTACGGTACTGGTGTGACCAATGTTGCTTAAGTGACATACGCCGCCCTATTCTCGTGACTGTTGTGTAACATGCCGCGCGAGGATACGAGGAATAGTGCAGTCATCTGGAAAGCGGCGTGTGCGCTCCCTGCAGGCGACAGGCGTCCTCTCGGCGACCGTCCTGCTGAGCAGTGTGTGCCTCGCCCCCGCCGTTGCCGCGCCCGCTGGGGATGTCCCTTCCGCCGCGGAGGTAGCTGCCGCCCTGGAGAGCACAGCGGCGACCACCGCCCTGGTAACAGAGATCGAGGACACCCTCGCTGCAGCTACGGCTGATCTGCAGGATGCCCAGACCACGGCCATGGAATCTCAGGGCGCGTACGTCGACGCCCTCGCGGTCCTGGAGGAGCGTCGCGCCACAGCCGTTGCCACTACCGCACTTGCTGATGAGGCGGCCGCCGGTCATGAGGCCGCGACAGCCGAGGTCGGCCAGCTGGCTGGCGACCTGTACCGGTCCGGGGGTGTTACCCCTGGCATGACCATGCTGCTGAGCAGCGACGACCCTGATGAGCTGATGTACCGGGCCTCCACCATGTACGGCCTGTCAGCCAATCGGGCCACCACGTTCACCAACGCACGGACGGCCGCGAACACCTGGGATGCCCTCCGCACTGACGCTTCTGCTGCACGTGAGGCAGCAGCAGACGCCGCAGACGCGGCACGCTCTGCGGGAGAGGCAAACCAGCGCGCCACCGCGGCCGCGGAACGGTTGGTAGCCGAGCGGGAATCCGAACGGGCCATCCTGGTTGAGCAGCTTGCATCACTGCGCGACACCACAGCCGCCCTGGAGGAGCGCCGGATCTCCGGTCTCGAGGCCCAACAGCGCGAGCGCGACCTGGCCCGGATTATCGCCGAATCTGAGCGCGCTGCGGCGGCTGAGCTGGCCGCGGAGGAGTCAATTGAGGCCCAGCCGGCGGCACCCGCGGCAATCGTGCCCCCCACACCTGCCGCGGAAGAGCCAGCGCCGAGCACTCCCGCCCCCAACCGCCGGCCAGTGCCCACGCCTCCGGTCCAGGCCCCGGAGCCCACACCCGAGCCTTCGCACACTCCCGTGCCACGGCCGCCGGCACCCGCCCCGTCACCTCCTGCGCCAGAACCCACCCCGGCGCCAGCGCCGCCAGCACCAGCGCCGCCGGCACCCGCACCACCGCCTTCCGACGGTGGCGCTGTCTCAGCAGCCATCAGCTATGCCATGTCCAAGACTGGGTCTCCGCACTTTTACCAGTGGGGTGGAACCGGGCCGCTCGGCTTCGACTGCTCTGGCCTGGTACAGCAAGCCTTCGCGTCCGGCGGCATCTCACTCCCACGGGTGGCTACCGCCCAGTACGCAGCCACCTCCAACCACGTCCCGCTGGCCCAGGCACAGCCAGGGGACCTGGTGTTCTGGGGGACACCGGGAAACTTCTATCACGTGGGTATCTACGTGGGGAACAACCGCGTGGTCAACGCCCTTAACGAGTCCCAGGGCATCCTGGTGACCGATCTGGCCCATATGGGCGGAATGCCGAACCTCTACCCACTGGTGGCCAGGTTCTAAAGCACCGGCTACCGATTGATCAGCTGGTAGGTACAACCATCGGTCCGAACTTTTCGCGGTCCTGAAGCCGGGGGTCATCACTGTCGGGGACAACCAGCACCGGTCCCTTGGCATGATGCAGTACTCCCTGACTAGTGGAGCCGAGCAGCATTCCCGCAAAGCCTCCGCGCCCTCGGGTGCCGACCACCAGCAACTCAGAAGTCCGGGAGGATTCGATGAGCACTTCCACCGGCGGTCCATCGAGGAGGTCAACTGAGATCTCCAGGCCCGGGAAGTGGCTCTGCAGCCACTTCTTCCCGGCGTTCAGCTGAACCCGGATGTCAGCGTGCAGCGCCTCCCGGTCCAGGGGCGCCGGCACCCACGCAAGTGACCCGGTAAACGGCGGAAGTGAACAGACCACCCGTAGTGGCATCCCCCGTGAGACCGCCTGTTCGGCTGCGGCCAGGGAGGCCATACGAGCCTGTTCCGAACCGTCAACACCCACCACAACCACCTTCTCCACCTGATCCGCGGTGGGGCCCGGCTCACCCTTCATCCGGGGCGGTTCCACACCTGCCTCATGGAGGCGGCGGGCGGCGCACAGCGGAATCACTACAGTGGGGCACTTGGCATGTCCGGGTACCGCGCTGCTCACCGATCCCAGCAGCCGTCCGACAAAGCCGCCACGTCCCCGGGAGCCCACCACAATCAGCTCGGCTTCCTCGGAGAGCTCCAAGAGCACCCCGGCGGCGTCGCCAGCTTCCACCCGGGGAACAACGTCGATGGGGTGCCCCTTGATGCGCTCGACGGCCTGGTTCACCACTGCTTCGGCACCCTCGCGGATGACGGCGTCATCGATGGTGGCGTATCCGGCGTCCATGCTGGAGGCCGCGAACACCGGAACCGTGTAGGCCGTCACAACGCTCAGGCGGGTGCCTCTGCGCTCGGCCTCGTGGGCCGCCCAGACCAGTGCACACTGGCTCTGGTCGGACCCGTCCACGCCGACGACGATCCCGCTGCCGTAGCGACTGTTCACACCATTCTCAGACTGTGCCTTTTCCATGGCCACGCCTCCCTACGGTCACAAACTCCGGCGTCCAGTCGACAATCGCGAACCGCCGCCAAACTATTTCAAAGCCTACTCTCCCGCATAGGACTATTCACCGTGCCCAAAGTTATGTACGCTTCGAGAAATCGTTACTGGAATGAGCCACTTGTGGGTCGTCTGTAACGAAGTGCGCTTGGTTGACCCGTTCGCAGCCAAGTGTCCGCACGGCCCGGAAGAGGCGCCGGGCCGTGCGGAATTACACCATCCCCCGGAGGTCTACCTGTGAGTTCACCGATGCCCGGAACCGTGGTCACACGCTCAGCCGTGCATGGCGGTGCGGAACTCACCACCACTGTGGTGATCGGCTCGGGACTTCCCGGCTTGGCGGTGGCCAGCGAGTTGAGCCGACGGGGCATCCACTCCATCGTGGTGGAGTGCCTGGACCCGGTGGACACCGGGCAGCTGTCCCGGACCGCGCTCACTGATTCGGTGTCCCTGTCGGAACGAACCGAGCTGCTTCGATTGCTGCGCGGGTATGCCAGCAGTCATTCATTGGATATCCGTCACAGCACGCTCGCCGAGAATCTGTGCGTGGTTGGGCATTCGAAGCTGCTGCCCGCGCCAATACTGGGAGCGAAGAAGTGGGCAGTCCAAACTGATTGCGGCGTGCTGTTAGCCGACCATGTGGTCCTGACGAAGTACCCCCAAAACCAGCTCCGCCGGTTTCTGCTCTCCCTCGGACTCGCAGTGGGCCATGACCTGAAGTCGGCCACCCAGGCGATCGGCCTGCATCTGGTGGGTGTCGGTGAACTGCTGAGCCCCACCACCCGGGAAATTGTGCGGCAGGCGAAACTGGTCAGCACCGCGATAGTTCAGCATCCACCGCTGCTTGTCCCTACCCGGGCCATCAGCGTCTAGTCAGCGTCCCGGCGTTGCCGGTAATACCGACCGGGCGCCGACGACGGCGGGAGGACCGGAGCATGTCCGATCCTCCCGCCGCAGGGTGCCACCCCTGAAAAATCCAGCTGAGTGCTAGCCCTTTAGGCCATCGATGAAATCAGGGTTCTCCTCGAGCCACTGCTCTACGGCTTCAGCTTCCTGGCCTGACCCGAACTCGTTGACGACGAGGTTCTCCAGCTGACCGTACTGGTCGTCGTCGAGCTTGAAGTTGGTCATCATTTCGGCGATCTCCGGGAAATCCTCGGTGAACCCGGTCCGCGCCAGGGTGTGCAATCCCTCAACCGGGCCGAGTGCAGCCTCGGGGTCCTCAAGATCCTTCAGGGGGAAGGAACTGTTTGCCCAGAAAGGCTTCCACAGGGTCACCACAATGTCTTCCTCGGCGTCGACGGCGCTCTGCAGTTCCGTCAGCATCGCCGTCGTTGACGACTCGACGAGCTCATAGTCGTCCTCAAGGCCGTAGGCGGGCATGACGTCGTCCTTGGTCACGGCAGTGAGGCCGGCTCCCGGTTCGATGCCGACGATTCGGCCGTCGAACATATCGGCGTTGCCGGTGAGGTCAGCGATCGAATCGATATCAGTGTATTCCGGGACGGCGAACGTGAGCTTGGCGTTGTCGTAGTAGGCGCCAAGATCCTCGATGTCGTCGCCGTACTCTTCCATGTACTGGGCGTGGGTTGCTTCGGACCAGCCAGAGGGGTAGACGTCGACGTCCCCGTTCGAGAGGCCAGTGTAAAGGGGGGCGGCCTCGCTCAGTTCCTGGATCTCGACGTCGATTCCCTCAGCTTCAAGGATGTTCTCCCACAAGTAGGCGGTGCTCAGCCCGTCGGTCCAGGAGGGGATGATACCCAGGGTGATGGCCTGTGCCGCATCGTCGGTTCCCTCGTCACTGGACGCATCTGATCCGCCGCAGGCTGATACTCCGAGAGCAACTGTCATCAGTGCTGCAAGTACTCCGACGCGTCGTGTGCGTAGTTTGTTAGTCATTGATCTTCTTTCCTTATTCATCGGAGAGCACCGTTGGAACCGGTGCTCGTGGAGTGGTTGGAGGGTCAAGATTTGGTGGTTTGCGGTACCGGCTTCGCCCCTTGGCGACCGAAAATCCTGGCTATTGCCCGCATAAGTCGGCGGTCGCGGTCCGACCTGCCGTCGCCCACGCCTGCCGTTACCCGATCCAGGAAGATGGCCAATACCACTACCGACAGGCCTGCTTCGAAGCCAAGTCCTATGTCGAGTTGCGAGATTGAGGAGGTCACGGCACCGCCAAGGCCGCCGGCCCCCACGAGTCCGGCAATGACCGCCATGGAAAGCGCAAGCATGATCACCTGGTTCACGCCGGCCATGATGGTGGGCAGTGCGAGCGGCAGCTGTATGCCGCGCAGGATCTGCCCCGGAGTGCTGCCGAACGCGTGCCCCGCCTCCACCACCTCGGAGTCCACCTGGCGGATACCCAGCTCGGTGAGCCGGACACCCGGAGGCAACGCGAAGATGACTGTGGCAACGACACCGCCAGCAACACCAATGCTGAAGAGGGTGACCACCGGTACCAGCCAGACAAAGGCCGGCATGGTCTGCATCAGGTCCATCACCGGGCGGATCGCGTTGCTCATCGAATTCGACTTTGCAGCGGTGACACCGAGCGGAATGGCTATGACCAGCGCAATAAAAGTGGCAATCAGCACCAGGGCAAGCGTCGTCATCGCGTTCTCCCACTGGTCGACGCTGATAACGAATGTGAGACCCACCAACGACACGAGGGCGAACTTCCAGTCCTTGACCAGTAACCCCAGGAATGAAAACAGGATCACCATCACAAACGGAGCCGGCGTGTTAAGCGCGTCGGCCAGACCGTCGGTGGCTCCCAGAATCACATCGCGGACGGAGGTGAAGAAGCTGCCCAGGTTGTCGTCCACCCAGTCAAAGACCGTCTCGATGCCTTCGCCGACGGGGATACGGGGCACTAATTCGCTGTCGGTGCGGCCGGTTGCGAGGCTCACGCCATCACCTCCTGGTCGGGGCCGATATGTTCAACTGTCGCGTTGGGGTCGCCGAGCGCGTTGAGCAGGGTGACCCGCGGGATCACTCCGCTGAGCCGGCCCTCGTTATCAACGACAGCCAGTGCTACGACGCTCTCCGCCGCAGCGGTCAGCATGTCGGCGAGTGGCGTGTCCAGACGGACCGTCGCCGCCGACCGCAGCAGCCCTTCGAGGGTGTCAGAGCCCCGTGAAACGGCGACCGCAACGTCCTGCTCATGCACGATCCCATGCAGTGTCTTATCCCGGCCGACCACCATCAGACTGGAGAGCTGATGTTCCCTCAGAAGCTTGTGGGCAGCCCGGGGGCCTTGTTCGTTCCCGAGCACGGCCACGGCGGGCTCCATGACAGCAGATGCGGTAAGCACCCGCGTCCGATCAACGTCCTGGACAAACTGGGCTACGTAGTCATTGGCGGGATCGTTCAGGATTTGTTCGGTGGTCCCGATCTGCACAATCCGCCCGTCGCGCATCATCGCTATTCTGTCGCCGAGCCGCATCGCTTCGTTGAGGTCATGGGTGATGAACAGGATGGTCTTGCCGAGCTTGTGCTGCAGCTCGACCAGCTGGTCCTGCATCTCCCGTCGGATGAGTGGATCGAGCGCGCTGAACGCCTCATCCATCAACATCACGTCAGTCTCTGCTGCCAACGCACGGGCCAATCCCACGCGCTGGCGCATTCCGCCTGACAGCTCGCCGGGGAGCGACCCAGCCCATCCATCCAGCCCGACCAGCCGCAGTGCCTCCTCGGCCTTCTTCTCCCGCTCGGAACGGTTCAAGCCCTGCACCTTCAACCCGTAGGCAGCGTTCTCCCCCACCGTTCGGTGGGGCAAAAGCGCAAAGTGCTGGAAGACCATGCTGACCTTCTCCCGCCTCACCCGCCGCAGGTCCTTACCCTTCAGGCGAGTGATGTCATCGCCAGCGATGCTCATCGACCCGGCCGTTGGCACGAGCAGGCCGTTGACCATCCTGATCAGGGTCGACTTTCCGGACCCGGACAAGCCCATCACCACAAAGATCTCGCCCTCAGCGACATCGAAAGTGGCATCGATGACGGCCGGGGTCAGGTTGTCCTTGCGGAGTTGTTCACGTGTGGCCCCCGCACGCAAACGTTCGACAGCGCGAACGGGTCTGTTCCCGAAAATCTTGAAGACCCCTTGGGCCTCAATGACTGGCACAGTAATCTTGCTCCTCGCTCTGCGTTGCCTTTTCGATGACTGCCCTGGGCAGCACAATTTGCACTTGCATGGAACGCTGAATGGCACCATAGGGTGTAATCGCACCAGGTGGCCAGGGCATTTAAATGCGCGCCCTGCGGACCTCAAATAAATCGAAAAATAAGCCTGCATATTTGCAGACGAGGACGGGCAACAATGGCCTCAGTCCAAATTCGGCGATCACAATCAGCGGTATTGAGTAACTCAATATACCGGTGATGACACGCTCCAGGCGCGGCTGAACCCCGCATAGGGGCCCGAAACGGCGCTGTTTGATGGCGACCTCAGCGCCGTCGGGCATGTCCTGAACACGCCTCGATCCCGATGGACTCAGGGATTATCGACGTCAGAGCTGCACGTCAGACTGCCTCCGGGAATTGATGTTCTTTCGTTATCTTGCGGGTGTCTCGATTACCGAAAATGCCCATATAACACTGGAAGAACATTACTAACGGAAGGAGCCTGCAAATAGGATCGGCATACCGATCCCGATGAAAGTGCTAGGAATCAGATCCTTGCCGCAACCGCTTCCGTGCTGAGACTGCCAGGAAGACAGCAAGTCCGATCAGAACCACCACCATCACCACAATGCTCCACGGGAAATCACCCTGGGCCGTCTGCTCGGCTTCCTCGATTTCGATGGGCCCCTGGGTGCCTACTGCGGCCGACGGGGATTGGGCTGTACCCGCAGCAGTAGCGGTGAAGGTGAAGGTGCCTTCAATGGGGTGCGAATCCGAGGAAACCACTCGCCAGTTCACCGTGTACTCTCCGGCAGGCGCTCCCGTGCGGAGCGGTTGGCTTGCCACCCGATCGACGATGGCGACGTCCCCGTCGGCCCAGTTGCCGCCTGTCTGGTCAAGGACTTCAACTTCCGAGCCGATCCCTGACGGTACGTTGGAAAAGGTCAGCTCAATCGCCTCGGGGAGCTGCTCAACGCTTGCTCCGTCCTCGGGGTTGCTGCCGACCAGCTCGTCGTGGGCGTTGGCAGTGGACGCGGAGCCCAATGCTGTCATCAAGACCACCAGCAACATCGCGGCTAACAGGGCGGGCACCCTGACGAGGACATTGCTGGCTGCGGCCCGTGCAGAACGGGAGTTGGTGCTACTCATACGGAAACTCTACGTGCCGGTCCTGTCAGCTCGCTGGGAAGAAGCGGAAGACCGGCGAGCAGCAGATAGAATCAACCGGCAGACCTCCCCACTTCGTTCAAGGAATGACCATGCTCAAAAAGGGTTCCGTACTGGACCGCTATTTCGAAGTCTCCCAGCGAGGCAGCACCTACGCGCGGGAGATCCGCGGTGGGGTGGCCACTTTCTTCGCCATGAGCTACATCGTGGTCCTCAACCCGCTCATTCTGGCGGGAGCAGACTCCTCCGGTGCTGAACTGGGTTTCGAACGGGTTGCGGCAGTGACAGCGCTCGTGGCCGGAATCCTGACGATTGTGATGGGTGCATGGGCTAAGTATCCTTTCGCACTGGCCACCGGACTCGGTGTGAACGCCTTCGTCGCGATCACCGTGGCCACCAACCCTGAACTGACGTGGCCACAGGTCATGGGCCTGGTGATGCTTGCTGGGCTGACCATGTTGATTCTGGTCCTCACCGGCTTCCGGACCGCCGTTTTCAACGCCGTCCCCGAAAGCCTCAAGACCGCGATCGTGGTCGGCATCGGTTTGTTTATTGCCTTGATCGGCCTGGTCAATGCAGGATTTGTCAGGAGGGTCCCCGACGACGCACAAACCACCGTCCCGGTGGGCCTGGGCTTCGAGGGAGCACTGCTCGGCTGGCCCACGCTCGTCTTCGTGTTCGGGCTGATTCTCACCATCGCCCTGGTGGTTCGGAAGGTCCGCGGCGGGATCCTGATTGGTGTGATTGCCTCCACCATCCTCGCCGTCATCATTGAAGCAGTCGCCAACGTGGGCCCAAGCGTCGGCCCCGACGGTGCTAACGCGCAGGGCTGGTCCCTGGTGGTACCCGAGATTCCGACCGGATCGTGGGTGGGAGTTCCGGACCTGTCCCTGATCGGCAACGTGAGCCTGTTCGGCGCCTTCGGCACGATCGGGGCTACCGCAGCACTGCTGCTGACCTTCACCATCCTGTTGAGCATCTTCTTCGACGCCATGGGCACCATGGTGGGGCTGGCCAACGAGGCGAAGCTGGTGGACAAGAAGGGGAACATCCCGGGCGTCAACAGGGTCCTCGTGGTCGACGCTCTTGGCGCAGTCGCCGGTGGTGCCGGGTCCGTGTCCTCCAACCAGATCTACGTCGAATCCGGCGCCGGGATCGGCGAGGGTGCGCGCACCGGCATTGCCAACATTGTCACGGGTGTCCTGTTCCTGCTGGCGATGTTCTTTACCCCGCTGATCTCCCTGGTGCCGTTCGAGGCGGTGGCGCCCGCCCTCGTCGTCGTCGGGTTCATGATGGTGGCGCAGGTCGGCCGGATCGACTGGCAGGACTGGGGCGTCGCCATCCCGGCGTTCCTGACCTTCATCCTGATGCCGTTCACCTACTCGATCGCCAACGGGCTGGGGGCCGGGTTCATCGCCTATGTCCTGGTACGCACCTTCCAGGGCCGGGCACGGGAGATCCACCCCCTGATGTGGGCTGTCGCTGGCGCGTTCGTCGTGTTCTTCGGGATTGGGCCGATTGAACTGGCGCTGGGCCTGCGCTAGCGCCAGTTCAATCGGTCAGCGGGCCGACCAGCCACCGTCCATCACATAGGACGAACCGGTCACCATGCCTGCCAGGTCGGAAGCCAGCCAGCACACGAGGCCTGCCACTTCCTCCGGCTCGACCATCCGTTTGATCGCGCTCTCCGTCAGCATGATGGTCGCGAGCACGTCCTCCTCGGAAATCCCATGCAGTCGCGCCTGGTCACTGATCTGATTCTCGACCAGCGGTGTGCGCACGTACCCGGGGTTCACACAGTTGCTCGTCACACCGTGCTCCCCGCCTTCGAGAGCTGTCACCTTGGACAGCCCCTCGAGGCCGTGCTTCGCGGAGACATACGCCGCCTTGAACGGTGAGGCCCGGAGCCCGTGGATGGAAGACACATTGATGATCCGTCCGAATCCCCTCTCGTACATCCCCGGCAGTGCCGCGCGGATCAGCAGGAAGGGTGCCTCCAGCATCAGGGTGTGAATGCGCCGGAAATCGGCTGGGTCAAACTTGTGGATCGGCTGTACGGACTGGATCCCCGCGTTGTTGACCAGGATGTCCACATCGAGGGAGAGGTCCTCCAGTTCCCGGGTGTGCAGCAGGTCCACCGTCCAGGCGTCGCCGTCAACCTCACTCGCCAGGGTGGCCGCGCCATCGCCATCCCGGTCGGCCACCGTCACGAACGCGCCCTGCGCGGCGAGGGCGCGCACTGTCGCAGCACCGATGCCGCTGGCGCCGCCGGTCACCAGCGCCCGGCGCCCGGCAAGTGGCTGCCCGCCGGTGCTCCCCGATGCCGCCGGTTGCTGCGGGCGTGAGGCGACCATCAGCTGGCGCCCTGGGGTGCCGAGAGTCCGTGCCGGTGCGCGTCTTCGGCGTCGACGTCGCGCAGAGAGATACCCCTGGTTTCGCGCAGGGTCACGACGGCGATTCCGGTGACCACGCAGGCGCCGAGGACGTACAGGGCAACCCCCACCCAGGAGCCGGTCTCCTGCAGGATGGCGGTCGCGATGATGGGCGCCATCGATCCGGCGATGATCGACGTCACCTGGTAACCCAGGGAGACGCCCGAGTACCGCATCCGGGTGGGGAACATTTCCGCCATGATCGCTGGTTGGCCCGCGTACATCAGGGCGTGGAAGCACAGACCGATGGTGACGGCCAGGATGATGATCACGGGGTTCTGGGTGTCGAACATCGGGAAGGCGAAGAACGCCCACGTCGCCCCAAGGATTGCTCCCGCCAGGTAGACAGGTTTCCGGCCGAACCGGTCGGACAACCGGCCCACCTGCGGGATCACCAGGAAGTGAACCACGTGGGCGATCAGAAGCGCGAGGAGGAGTTGGCTGGTGTCGTACTCGTGGACGGTCTTGAGGTAGACGATCGAGAAGCTGACGATGATGTAGTACAGGATGTTCTCGGCGAACCGCAGGCCCATGGCTCCGAGGATTCCCTTGGGGTATTTCTTCACTACCTCAAGGACCCCGTAGTTTATCGACTTCTCCCGCTCCACCTGCTCGCGGGCCTCCAGGAAGATCGGGGCTTCGCTGACGTGGGTCCGGATGTAGTAGCCAATCACCACGATGACTGCCGAGAGCCAGAACGCCACGCGCCAGCCCCAGGCGAGGAATTCGTCCTCCGGCAGAATGAAGGACATGGTCAGGAGCACTACCGTGGCGAGCAGGTTTCCTACCGGCACGGCCGCCTGTGGCCAGCTGGCCCAGAAGCCGCGGGACTTGTTGGGGCTGTGCTCGGCAACCAGCAGGACAGCTCCGCCCCACTCACCGCCGACCGCGAATCCCTGGATGAAGCGCAGGACCACCAGCAGGGCGGGCGCCCAGTAGCCGATGGTGTTGAAGCCCGGCAGGCAGCCCATCAGGAAGGTGGCGACACCCACCAGGATTATCGTCACCTGCAGGGTGTGTTTGCGGCCGAGCTTGTCCCCGATCTGGCCGAAGAAGATCCCGCCGAGCGGGCGGGCGATGAAGCCGACGGCGTAGGTCAGGAACGCGGCGATGATGCCGTCCAGCGGGGTGGCAGCGTTGGGGAAGAAGACGACGGCGAATACCAGGGTCGCTGCCGTGGCGTAGAGAAAGAATTCGTACCACTCGACAACGGTTCCCACCATTGAGGCGGCGACAACCTTCTTCAGGCCCGATTCGTCGGTTCGGTCGTGGCCGGTGGACCCTTGAGGCCCGGGCTGGGCGGAGCGTTGATTGACGCTCATGGCGTTCTCCTTCTGTGTCGACGGTGACACGATGCATACTGCGTGATGTTGTGACTGACGTCACCCCACGGACAACCTCATTGAGTATTGCTGCAGATTTGATGCAGATCAATGACCAAGATCGCACCAAGGAGGTGCAAAAATGCAGATATGACCCCGCTGAACCCTGACGACCTGCTGATCCTGCTCAACGTTTCGCACAGTGGTCGTTTCACTACCGCCGCGGACGCCCTCGGGGTGAACCATACGACCGTCTCCCGTCGGATCGCGGCCCTGGAGAAGAGCCTCGGCGGCCATGTGCTTGTCCGGGCCAGCGGAGGGTGGGAACTCACGGAGTTGGGGCACCGGGCGGTCGCTGCTGCGGAACGGGTGGCCTCGGCGGTGTCGATACTCACCAACGGGGACGACGACGGGGCCCCCGTTGCAGGCGTCGTCCGCATGAGCGCCACCGACGGGTTCAGCGCCTACATTGCCGCGCCAGCCTTTGCCCGGTTGCGGCGGCTGCACCCGCGACTGTCGATCGAGATCGTTGCAGCAACCCGCCGCGCATCGCAGACCCGCAGCGGGCTCGACCTGGAGGTGGTGGTCGGTGAGCCGCAGGTGCATCGAGCGGAAGCCATCCGCCTGGGTGAATACATGCTGGGACTCTATGCATCGCGCGACTACCTAGCCGACTGGGGGACGCCACAGACCGTGGCTGAAGCCACCGAGCACCAGTTGGTCTACTTCATCGATTCAATGCTGCAGGTTGATAGCCTCGACACTCCGCGCCGCCTGCTCCCGGCCATGAGGGATTCGCTCAGTTCAACTAACGTCTTTGTCCACGTGGAGGCAACCCGTTTTGGCGCGGGAATCGGTCTGCTGCCGTGCTTCATGGCCGACCGCCACCTCGATCTTGTTCGCCTGCTCCCCGACCAGATTGCCGAGCGGCTCGCGTACTGGCTGGTGGCGAGGCCTGATTCGCTCCGGCAGCCAGCGGTCGCTGCCGTGGTTGCGTCATTGCGGGAGGCCACTACCGCCTACGAAGACCATCTATTGGGCAGACACACGACGCACTGAGGACCCCTGAGCGTCCGGTCGGGCTACTGGTCGCGGATCACCCGGGCTCCGTTGCTGAACTTCCGCACGCGCGTGTCATCCCAGACGTGGGCAGGTACACCACCGCCCAGCAGCACCCGTGCCAGACCCGGGTCCTGGTCCAGCGGGCTGTCGCTACCCGCGATGATCACGTTCCCGTAGCGCCGGCCTTTGAGCATCGCCGGGTCGGCGATGATCGCTGTGTGTTTGAAGACCTCGCCGATCGTGGCCGCCTCCCGGCGTGCCCCGGCAAGGGCTGGCGAGTCACCGCAGTTCACCAGGTAAAGGCCGCCCTCACTCAGGACCCGGCTGGCATGCTGGGTGAACTCGAGGGTGGTCAGGGGGCGCGGGGTGGTGCTGCCGGCAAAGACGTCACGGATGATCAGGTCCCGGCTGCCAGCGGTAAGGGACTCGGTCACTTCCCTCGCCTCCCCCACTCTGATGCGCACCAGGGGGGCCCGCGGCAGATCGAACCAGTCACGCACCAGCCCGGCGAGCTTTCCGTCGAGCTCCACCACCACCTGGCGCGCTTCGGGAAATGCCGCTGCCAGATAGCGTGCCAGCGAGCACGCGCCGCCGCCAAGGTGCAGTGCGCGCAGCGGAGCACCCTCACCCCGAAGGGGGTCCCGCTGGCGGGATTCGACGAGTGCCGCAATCCACCGCATGTACTCAAAGTCGAGCCGCAGCGGGTCGCTCAGATCGATGTGGGAACTCGGCACCCCGTTGACCTTGAGGATCCAACCGTTGGGATTGAACGGATCGGGTTCCAGCTCGCACGTGCCGGTGTCCGTCTCATAGATTCCGGCGACCGGTCCCGTGTCATTCTCAGCCGCCGCTCTCGAGGCGCCCGGGCGGGGCGCACGTTGCCTGCCCATTAGTGACGCACCATCCTGATCTCCTGAAGGTCGGATCCCTCGGTCCTGACCTTCCGTCGGGCACCGTCGGCGACGAACCGGTTCCTAACGTAGAAGGCGGTAGCCCGGTGGTTCACTTCCAGCACCCAGAGGCTTGCCGCCTGCTCACCGAGCGTTTCGGCAAGCAGCGCCGGGCCCACTCCACGGCCGTAGAAGCGCTGGAGCGCGTAGAGGAAGTACAACTCAGTTCCGTCCCGGTCCGTGTCCCGGCTGGGGCCCGCGAGCGCCAACCCGACGAGCGTGTCATCCTCGTCGACTGCGACCATCCACGGTATGCCGTCTTCAAGCTCCCGGCGACGATCTGCGGCGTCGGCGGCGGCGCGGGCTTCCCGTGCGTCGAAGAATTCGGGCGGGCCCAGGTGGCCGTAGGCCTCACGCCACGTCCGGTTATGCAGCTCCACCAGGGCGCCGGCGTCGTCGGGGGTCGCCCGGCGGACAGTCACGGTCACGGCGTCATTGCCCGGACCATGCGCAGCTCGCGCTGGTGATTCCACTGGTCTGACAGGGGTTCAGCGGTTCCATCTGGGGTGAAGCGAGCTTCCGGTAAAACGCAATCGCCCGGGCGTTGCTCTCCAAAACCCAGACGAAGGCCGGGGCTGCGCCGATAGCACCGCTTACCAACTGCTGGCCTAGCCCGGTGCCGTGCGCCTCCGCCAGCACATAGACCATATACAGCTCGACCTCTGCCGGGGGGTTGTCGCCGCGCGCAGGCCCACCAGCGGCGACCCCGACGATGTCGCCGCGGGCATCGGTCGCTACCAGCGGAGGCTGGGCGCCCTGCCTGATACTGTCCTGCCAGTGGGCCGCCTGTGCGGGCAGTTCCGCGTCGAGCCGGTCAAACGCAGCGTCGCTCAGCTGGCCGGTATAGGTTTGCCGCCACGCGAGGTTCTTCATGCGGAGCATGGCTTCCACCTCGTCGGAGGCGCTTGGCCGGATCGTGAACGGGGACATGGTTGTCATGCTAGCCGCACCGGAGCCGGAATCACCTGTGCATCAGTCACTGCCGTGAATCTACCGCCGCTGTCCGTTCGTGGCCGCCGGTTACCTGTTGCTGCCGGTGCATCCTGAACATGGGGCGATGGTGCCAGGTGGGCCCGCACAGGGTAGACGTGCCATCGGGTTCAAACCCATTGCGGAGGTAGAAGCGCTCAGCCCGGGGGTTGCCGTTCAATATCCACAGGTACGCTGCCTGGTCCTCGATCGCTGCGTCCAGCAGTTGCTGGCCCAGGCCGGTGCCGTGGGTCGAGGCGAGGGTGTAGATGTGGTGCAACTCAAAGTCGGGGCGGTCGTCGTCGCGCCCGGGCCCCGAGGTCGCGATGCCCACCGCTGCCCCCGCCTCGTCGAATGCCAGCCAACTCGCCGCGCCGGCCTCAAGAGCTTCACGTCGCTTGGCAATCAGGACCGGAAGTTCGGCGTCGTAATGGCGATGGAATGCCGGTGGCATGATCTGGGCGTAGGTCTCGTGCAGGCCCTGAAGGTGCGTGCGCGAGTACGCTTCGGCGTCATCGGGTGACGCCCGGCGGATGGAAAATTTCACCAGTCCAGTTTAGGGCGCGGCAGCTACCACCACGGCCAACGCCAACCCGTCCCAGTCCTTGGAACCCACGGTCTGCAGCGCCGTCGCCTCCAGCTGGGGGTGCGAGCCCAGCAGTTCGAGCGCACCACGGGTGCCCTGCACCGCCTCGTCCCCGTCAGCCTCCAGGACCGATCCCCCGCGCACCACGTTGTCGAGCACAATGACACTGCCGGGCCGGGAGAGCCGGATGGCCCAGTCGAGATACCGCGGGTTGTTGACCTTGTCGGCGTCGATGAAGAACAGGTCGTAGGGCCCGGCCAAGGTGGGCAGCGTGTCGAGCGCCGCACCCACGTGGATGGTGACCTTCTTACCCACTCCCGCCAGGTCAAGGTTTCTGCGGGCGACGTCGGCGTGGGCCTGCTCGTACTCGCAGGTGTCGACAGTGCCGTCGTCGGGAATCCCCCGGGCCAGCCAGATGGTGCTGAACCCGCCGAGGGTACCGATTTCGAGGACCCGGCGGGCACCGGCGATCTTCGCCAACAGCATCAGGAACTTCCCCTGGGTGGGGGTCACTTCGATCGCTGGCATCCCCGCGTGGGCTGTCGCCTCAACGGCGTTGACCAATGCGCCGTCCGGGTGGACCACTGTGTCCACCAGGTAGCGCTCGACGTCGGCCCATCCGGTCATTGGTCAGCCCTTCCAGTCATTGGTCAGCCCTTCCGATCATGAATGGCCCTGGTACTCATCCATCTCGTCAATTGCCTGCTCAAGGCGTTCCACCTTGCCGGTGAGCTCACCCGAATAGCCGGGCCGGATGTCGGCTTTCAGGACCAGTGAGACACGGCTGCCGTACTTGCCGACAGCCTCGGTGGCCCGTTTGATCACCTCCATCACCTCATCCCAGTCGCCCTCGATGGTGGTGAACATCGAGTCGGTCTGGTTCGGCAGGCCCGAGTCGCGGACAATCTTCACGGCTTCGGCCACCGCATCGTGGACCGAACCGTCGGCGTTTTCGCCTGTGGTGGTGCCGTGTCCGGCCGGGGCAACTGAGAAGGCTACAAGCATGGTCCAAGTCTGGCATAGTGGCGCCCGAGCGGAAGGGGTTGCTGAAGAATTTGTGCAGCCCTGGCGGGTTGGGGTGGACGGGCCGCCGTCGTCTGGGGATCCCGGGTACAGATGTGGCGGGGTGAGGGCTTCTCAACCCGCCCCCAACGCCCGAATCGGCCGCCACCTCCCCGCAGCACCCCCCACACGCGCGCGGGGGGGGGGGAGAGGCGGCCCCCCCCCCCCCAACAACACAAAGGGGGGGGGGAAAAAGACCCCCCCCCCCCCCAAAACTGCCCAAGCCCGGGGGGAGTAGGGGGGGGGAAAAACCACCCCCCCCC
>NZ_JABFOE010000193.1 GCF_013116745.1 Arthrobacter sp. 260 | reverse complement strand
GCATGCGGCGGTGGCGCCCCCCCCCCCTTTCCCACCCCCCCCCCCCAGGGCCGCCGGGACACCCCCTAAGCCCTTTTCCCCCCCCCCCCCCCCCCCCCCCCCCCCTGGACCCCCCCCCCCCACCGCCTCTTATACCCATCCGACGCTGCCGCCCCCCCCTCACGTCCCCCCCCCCCCCCCCCCCCCCCCCCCCCCACCCCCCCCCCC
>NZ_JABFOE010000192.1 GCF_013116745.1 Arthrobacter sp. 260 | reverse complement strand
TTTCGGCAAGTTTTGGATTCGGCGATCTAAGGGTTAACCCTTTGTTTCTCGGCGGCGAAAACGCCGTATTTGACAAAACCAAAGTTTCTCCTGAAATCTGAGAATTTTTCTGCCTCTAAATCTATGATTTGATGAGGCTTTTGCGTGTACTGCTACTTTTTGTCGCGGACAGATAAAAACCGTGTAGATTTTGGCACTTAAACTAGG
>NZ_JABFOE010000191.1 GCF_013116745.1 Arthrobacter sp. 260 | reverse complement strand
ACTTAAATACCGGTATTGTTCGCCGTACATCAATACTTTGGGAAATTGAAAGAACAAGGCCCCATAAACGTTGTCAGCTTGATAAAACTTGAAATTTGTTTGATCCATTATAAAAACTCCCTTTCTATACTCGACCCATGCTGGCTCAAAAGAGAGTTGCTAAAACATTTGATTTGCTTTAAAATACAAATCTGATATGCTCTAACT
>NZ_JABFOE010000190.1 GCF_013116745.1 Arthrobacter sp. 260 | reverse complement strand
CTACATTTGCATTACTGCTAATTAAAGAATAAGGCAAATATTGTCCGTCGCGAAATTTAATGGCGTTAGTAGGTCGGTGGTAATAGGCATCTTGCCCCCAAGCCTCGAGTTTCATAATTTGCGTGTTACCATTCACACTAAACTCTAATTCGTCTTCTACGACCAATGGCGAATTAATGTTATTAGGATTTACATTTACCTGAATAA
>NZ_JABFOE010000189.1 GCF_013116745.1 Arthrobacter sp. 260 | reverse complement strand
CCAGCGCTGCGACCACCGGCAAGATGCGCTGTTGCTCCTCGTCCCCGCTCGTCTGATCCCCGCTCCGCCGCCCCGACCCCCCCCCCACCCCCCCCCCCCCCCCCCCCCCCCACCCCACCCCCCCCCCCCCCCCCACCCCCCCCCCCACCCCCCCCCCCCCCCACCCTTCCCTCCCATCCGCATCCTCCCCCAAGCCCACCTAGCACGC
>NZ_JABFOE010000188.1 GCF_013116745.1 Arthrobacter sp. 260 | reverse complement strand
AATAATCCCTTGCCAGCAACGATGGGACGCGTGTGCTACCACCCATGTGAAACAGCATGCAACCGCGGCCAGGTTGATGAAGCCGTAGGTATTAATGCCATCGAACGCTTCCTTGGAGATAAGGCCATCGCAGAAGGCTGGACCGTTCCCCTCCTACAGGAAGAGACTGGGAAAAAAGTTCTCATTGTCGGAGCTGGCCCCTCCGGAC
>NZ_JABFOE010000187.1 GCF_013116745.1 Arthrobacter sp. 260 | reverse complement strand
GCTCCAGGATAACTGCTTAAAGGCTTCCCATTTTTGTCATATACTAATGCACCATCGAAGCGCATAGTAATTGTACCTTCAGATGTTGCTGCTTGAGCCTGATGAGCATTTATTTCAGAAAAACTAAAAGTTAATCCAGCAGACACTAATGCTACTGAGCCAATTAATACTTTTTTAAATTCATATGATCTTCCCTTCTATATAGATA
>NZ_JABFOE010000018.1 GCF_013116745.1 Arthrobacter sp. 260 | reverse complement strand
TGTTCCTGACCCCCAGCTACGACGGGATGGCCTGGCTCGAAGCCTACCTACCCGTCGATCAGGCGGCCGGGATCTTCCACCGCGTCGACACCGCCGCCCGTGCGTTGCAAGGCACCGACGAACCACGCACCCTCACCCAACTACGCGCCGACGTCCTGATCGATGTCCTCACCAGCGCTGGTGGCACCGGACATATGACGGACCGAGAAAGGCCCACCGCCGTAGATCCCAGCACTGTAGAACCCACCGCTGGCGATCCCTCCACCGATGGCCGAACCGCCGGTGACGCTACCGCCGACAGGACCGGCGAGACCGGCAGGACCGGCGGGATGATCGATTCGGATGGGACGGAAGGACCTGATAGCCCGGAAGTATCGGGTGGGTCGGTCGGCCGCGGTGGTGCAGGTGCCTTCTGGGGTGTGCAGGCGAAGGTGTTCGTGACCGTCCCGGTGATGACCCTCCTCGGCGGGGATGCACCGGGTGAACTCGAAGGGTACGGGCCGATTGACCCCGAAACCGCGAGGAGACTCGCCGGGCATGCCCCATCGTTCACCCGGATTCTTACCCACCCGTTCACGGGGGCGAGGCTTGGGGCCGATGCCACCACCTACCGGGTTCCGAAGGACCTCCAAGATGCGGTCCGGGTCAGGGATCGGACGTGTCGGCATCCGGGGTGTAACCGGCTGGCGGTGTTCTGCGAACTTGACCACACCAAACCCTGGGCCCAAGGCGGGAAAACCAGCTACGGCAATTTGGCGGCGCTGTGTAAACGCCACCACAAGCTCAAATCCGAAGGCTACTGGCACTACCGACAACCCGAACCCGGAATGATCATCGCGATCTCACCCGCCGGCGAAACCTACCTCACCAGACCAGACCCACCACCGGCGCCAAAGGAAGACCCACCACCCTTCTAGTGCGTTGGTCAAGGATTCTGTGCTGGAGTTTGCGGGGAAGTTCGTGGCCAGCTACTCCGCTGCCGCTATGTACGCCCGCGTCTCACCGGATCCGCACTTGGACCGACCCCACCCGCGGTTCTACCTTCACTCTCGACCGACCCGTAAGAGATCCGAACAGACGCCCGGCTCGGGATACTGGGCCATATCACTACGCCTACCTCTACGAGGGCTCCGCCTTGTCTATACGACCGGTGGCTCCTGGGCCGACATCTCCAGAGTCAGTTCCATGCAGCGCAGTCGCGCGGGCGACCAGTCGTAGGGCATCTTTCTGATGGCGTCACCTGTGCTCATTGACTTTCGCCCCGCTTCAGCATCAAGGTCGACCCTTCCCTCCCCTCTATCAGAGGGGAGGGAATGCAACGCATCCCAGGAATCGAAGAGCGCGTTGTCCTCTTCGGTCAGACCGGAATCATCGATGACGGTGTTCAGCTTCTGTTCGAAGGCATGCCGCTGGGCAGCTACTTCTTCCACGCGAGGGTCATCGACGGCGACGGTGTCATCAAGGGTCTCCTCCGCGGCATCAACGCAGTCGGACTCTTCGCGCAGACCAGGGTGGGTGGCCAGGGCAATGTATCGGCTGGCGTTCACTGCCGCACCAAGGGGACCGAAGATTCGCTCGATGACCAGCAGGTTATCCAAGTCGGCCTGGCGCAGCGAGCCCTCTGGCAAATTCTCAAGTCGGGTGGCAACAAAGTCGGAGAGCAGACCCATTCTGCTGCCCCGGGATCGCATGCGTTGCACGGCGGCCCGCTGCCGCTGCAGTTCAGCTTCCTGGGCGATGAGGGTCCTTTCCAACCGTTCCAGAATGCCCGCTACACCGTGGTCGCTGTCTGCCCCACCAGTAGCCTGGCTGGCAGCTGCGTCAGCGCTGCTCTCGTGGACAGGAGCTGTGCCGCCAGCAGTCGTCCCAGCAAACGCATCACGGATGTCGTCCAGGGCAATTCCGGCGTCAGCCATCTTGCGGATCCACAACAGCTGGATCATCTCTTCGTAGCCGTAGCGGCGGCGGTCGTCACTGCCCCGCTCGGGTTCCGGCAGCAGACCGATCGCGTGATAGTGACGGATCGCCCGCGGTGTAACGCCGACGAAGGACGCAGCGTCACCGATCTTCACCTGACGAGGGGGAATGAGGGACGAGACCATGAGCAGGACCTTCCGTGGAGGAGCGGGATGTGATTCCACCGAACCACATAACGCTACGGGAGCTGCAACTCCAGGCCCTCATTCCGAACACGCAGCAGGGGTGGCAACCATCCTCCCGGATAGGTGCCACCCCTGCTGGTGCTGCAGTTACTTGTCGAACAAAGACAGGTGAAGTTACTTCACATCCGCGTCAACCCAGTCGAACGTCCGGGTGACAGCCTTCTTCCAGAGGCGCAACTGGCGGTCCCGCTCTCCTTCGTCCATCGAAGGGGTCCAGCGCTTGTCCTCGGCCCAGTTGGTGGCCAGCTCGTCGGTGTCCTTCCAGAACCCGACCGCCAGACCGGCTGCATAGGCCGCGCCAAGGGCAGTGGTCTCGGTGACCTTGGGGCGGATCACCGGGATGCCGAGGATGTCGGACTGGAACTGCATCAGCGCATCATTGGCGACCATGCCGCCGTCGACCCGCAGGTCCTCCATGTCCACACCCGAGTCTGCGTTCGCCGCGTCCAGCACCTCGCGGGTCTGGAATGCGGTTGCCTCAAGCGCGGCACGGGCGATGTGACCCTTGTTGACGAAGCGGGTGAGGCCCACGATGGCACCGCGGGCTTCGCCACGCCAGTACGGGGCAAACAGGCCGGAGAACGCCGGCACGATGTAGACGCCGCCGTTGTCTTCGACGGTCTCTGCGAGCTGCTCCACCTCAGGTGCTGACTTGATGATGCCCAGGTTGTCGCGCAGCCACTGGATGAGTGACCCGGTGACAGCGATCGAGCCCTCGAGGGCATAGACGGCTTTCGCGTCCCCAAGCTTGTAGCAGACGGTCGTCAGAAGACCGTTCTTGGAGTGGACGATCTCCTCGCCGGTGTTGACGATCATGAAGTTGCCGGTGCCATACGTATTCTTGGCACCACCCTTCTCGAACGCGGCCTGGCCGAAGGTGGCCGCCTGCTGGTCACCAAGGATGCCCGCCACCGGCACCTCACGCAGCAGCTGCGAGGTGTGGACTGTGCCATAGACCTCGGACGAGGACTTGATCTCCGGCATCATCGAGCGGGGTACACCGAAGGCCTCAAGGATTCCGTCGTCCCAGGACAGGGTCTCGAGATCCATGAACATGGTCCGGGATGCGTTGGTGACGTCGGTAATGTGCACGCCGCCGTCGGTGCCGCCCGTGAGATTCCAGGTGACCCACGAGTCGGTGTTGCCGAAGATCAGGTCGCCTGCCTCAGCCTTGGCCCGCGCCCCGTCAACGTTGTCCAGGATCCACTTGATCTTGGTGCCCGAGAAGTAGGTGGCCAGCGGCAGGCCGACCTTCTGCTTGAACCGTTCCACTCCCCCATCAGACGCGAGTTCGTCGACGATGGACTGGGTCCGCGTGTCCTGCCAGACGATGGCGTTGTAGACGGGCTGGCCGGTGGTCTTGTCCCAGACCACTGCGGTCTCGCGCTGGTTGGTGATGCCGACCGCGGAAATATCGTGCCGCGTCAGGTTCGCCTTCGACAGGGCGTTGCCAATGACCTCACGGGTGTTGTTCCAGATTTCAATTGGGTCATGCTCAACCCAGCCCGCCTTGGGGAAGATCTGCTCGTGTTCCTTCTGGCCGGAGGACACGATATCCCCACTGTGATCGAAGACAATGGCCCGGCTGGAGGTGGTGCCCTGATCGATCGCGATTACGTACTTCGACATGTAGTGCTCCTCTTTGAGTATTTCCGTCGTGAATAGTGCCGGCGTGCACGGTCAAAGGACCGTGCTGCCGGGGTGTAACTAACTGCTAGCCGGTGACTACGGGAAAGGTGACCAGCATGGCGACCAGGCCGCCAAGAACACCACCGATCAGAGGGCCGACCACTGGCACCCAGGAGTAACCCCAGTCGCTGCCACCCTTGCCCTTGATGGGCAGCAGGGCGTGGACGATCCGGGGACCGAGGTCACGCGCTGGGTTGATGGCGTAGCCGGTAGGACCACCGAGCGATGCACCGATACCCACAACGAGCAGAGCGACAGCCAGTGGGCCGAGGCCCGACGGCGTCCCGGCGAACGAAATGACCACGAACACCAGGACGAAGGTGCCGATGATCTCGGTGATCAGGTTCCAGGCGTTGGAACGGATGGCCGGCCCGGTGGAGAACACGCCCAGCTTGTTGGCGGGGTCGGGCTCAGCATCGAAGTGCTGCTTGTAGGACAGCCAGCAGAGGAAGGCACCGAGCATGGCACCAATCAACTGGGCAGCGAAGTACAGCAGTACGTTCATGAAGGTCTTGTCGATATCGGGGCCGAGTGTTGCAACATCTGAGTTGACCAACAGACCCACCGTAACGGCCGGGTTCAGGTGTGCGCCGGAGAGCGCAGCAACATAGACACCGGCGAAGACGCCGAGCCCCCAACCGAAGTTCACCATCAAGAATCCGCCATTATTGCCCTTGGTACCGGCCAGGGCGACGTTGGCAACGACACCTGTACCCAGCAGCAACAGCAGCATGGTGCCGAACATTTCGGCAACGAATGCTTCCAGAGACATCTTTGACTCCTTTAATTATTCATTTTTAGCGAACCCAGCCCTCGGCTGAGGCTCTCTTGCTCCCCCCGGCAACAGCTGCCGTTGGTCCTGCATCCGCTCCGGGAGCGGCAATGGTTACGTGCCTGACAGCGGCTACGCCACCAAATCTTCGACCTGAACGTTGTGCCACTTCAGCAGCACCTGTTCAGCCAGTTCTACCTCAGCCGACACTTTCTCGCTGCTCCACCCGAGCAGCGGAGCCAGCGTCTCAGCAAGTTCCTGGAGCAGCTCTGTGGTCACCAGTCCGCGGAAGGCGATTGACGTCCGGCGGATCAGCACATCAGCCAGGTGCCCCACCTGCTCGTGCTCGACCATGTACTCCAGCTCCCGCTGGCTCAGCTCCTGGGTCGAGGCGAACGAACGGTCCTGGCCCGCACGCAGGTACCCGATGACGTCGACGGCGCGGGTGCCGTAACGGGTCAGCAGCACCTCGACGCGCTCGGCTGAAAGTCCCGGCTCCACATGGGCGCTCACCCAGGCTTTCTCAGCGGACGGCGTCCGGGGGAATCCCTTTCCGCCGCCGATGGCGAGCCCCGCCGTCGTCGTCGTCCGTCGTTTCCCAAGGACTTCAAGGACGTCGTTGGTCATGTGCTCGGAAAGTGCGCGGAAGGTGGTCCACTTGCCCCCGACGAGACTTAGCGTGGTGACCGGCTTGGTGCCGGTGCTGTCCTGGCGCTTCTCGATCCGGTAATCGCGTGACACGAAGCCGGGCTGGGTGTCGTCGTGACGTGGGAGTGGGCGGACGCCGGAGAAACTGTAGACGACGTGATCGTGCTTGACGGTGATCGCAGGGAACACGTGGCCGATCAGTTCGATGAAGTAGTCAACCTCTTCGGGGGTGCACACGGCGGGCTCGTCCACATCGGTGTCGATGTCGGTGGTGCCCACGAGCACCCGGTCGCCGATCGGGTAGACCAGGACGATCCGGCCGTCGGTGTGTTCGAAGAAGATCTCGCGGCCCGCGCAGGCGGCGAGCAGTTCCGGGTGGTCGAGCACAACGTGGGAGCCCTTGGTGCCACCCATGAAGGTGCTGCGTTCGCCCAGGGCATCGTTGGTACCGTCCACCCATGCGCCGGTAGCGTTCACGACGACGTCGGCTGCGAAGGTGAATTCTTCGCCGGTGAGTTCATCCCGGAGGAGGACCGAATCGCCGTCGCGCCCGATAGCGCTGACGTAGTTGATCGCCCGCGCCTCGGCATTGGCAGCGAGGCCATCCCGGAGCACATCAAGCGTCATGCGCTCGGGGTTGTGCACTGACGCGTCAAAGTAGGTGGCTGTGTAGCGGACGTCGGGCCGAAGGTCGGGCAGTTGCGCGAGGGACTTCTTGCGACCGGCGAAGGTATGGCGCGGCACGGCTCCGCCGTCGCGGGAGAACCAGTCGTACATGGTCAAACCGGCTTTAATGAGGAACGCGCCTCGCTCGCGGGGCTGGCCCTGGCGATGGGTGAGGAACCGCACCGGAGCGGCGAGGATGCCCGAGAAGGTACTGAAAATCGGGATGGTGGTCTGGAGGGGCTTGACGTAGTGGGGGGCGGTCTTCAGCAGGGCATTGCGCTCAACCACTGATTCCCGGACCAGCCGGAACTCGCCGTTTTCGAGGTACCGGATACCGCCGTGAATCATGTGGGACGACGCACCCGATGCGCCCTGGCAGTAGTCTCCCCGCTCCACGAGCGCGACGTCGACGCCCTGCAGTGCGAGGTCCCTGAAGGTTCCTACGCCGTTGATGCCGCCACCAATAATGAGGACAGAAGCCCGGGGGGTCTCCCTGAGACGTGTCACCCCTGCTCGCTCAGCGGGTGTGCTTGTGGCACCTTTGCCGGTAGCGGACTCAGCCAAAACATTCTCCTCAACAGTTTGCACGCTGCATTGGATCCGCAGCCGTTCCACCTATTCTTGAAATGCTGGGAATAATAGTCAATGGTGTTGCACATACGTGCAGAAGTGACGGAGGATTTGGCTATGAACGTTCGACCCGAGGCTGAAAGGCCCGACCCCGTTGCACAATCTTCCGCTGAGGACTTCAAGCGTTCACGGAGCGGCGACGCGCTGCGGGCGGCCCAGATGTACTACCTGCAGGACCTCACCATGAACGCCATTGCACGGGAGCTGCGGACGTCCCGGTCGACCGTTTCCCGGCTGCTGTCGATGGCCCGGGACACGGGGCTGGTCCAGATCCAGGTCAACAACCCGTTGCAGCGGGCACCGTCCCTTGAGCAACAGATCCGGCGGCAGTTCGGTGTGGAAGCCCACGTGGTTCCCGTCACCGACATCGTCAGCGACTCCGAGGTACTGGACCGGGTGGCGATCCAGGCGGCACGGACCATCGGGCCGCTGGTCGATTCGAACGCCATCATCGGCGTCGCCTGGGGGTCCACCCTGAGCGCGGTCAGCCATCATCTGACCCGGAAGGTCACTCACGACAGCACCATCGTTCAGCTGAACGGTGCTGGCAACACCCAGACCACCGGGATCACCTATGCCAGCGAGATCCTGCGCCGTTTCGGCCAGGCCTACGGCGCCCGGGTGGAACAGTTCCCCGTCCCGGCCTTCTTCGACCACGCCGAAACCAAGACGGCCATGTGGGCCGAACGCAGCGTCCTGCGCATTCTCGACCTGCAGCGGCGGATGACCATGGCCATTTTCGGCGTCGGGTCCATCGACGCCAACATCCCCAGCCACGTCTACTCCGGGGGCTACCTGGACGACGACGACCTGCGTGCGTTGGAGGAGCACCAGGTGGTGGGCGACGTCGCGACCATGTTCTTCCGCGCCGACGGCACCCACAGCGACCTCCTCCTCAACCAGCGCAGCACCGGCCCCGAACTGGATCTCCTCCGGCAGGTGCGCCGGCGTATCTGCGTGGTGTCGGGGGAAACCAAGATCAACGGGCTGCGCGGGGCCCTAGCCGCCGGCCTCGCCACTGACCTCATCCTCGACGAGGGGTCGGCGCGCCGCCTGGTGCATGGCGGGTCCCGCTGAGCCAGAGCGCCTTCGGTATTGTCGAGGTATGCATAAGGCACCGAAAATCGCTCTCAACAACGGGGTACAGATCGACCAGGTTGGTTACGGTGTGTACAAGGTGCCGCCTGAGACCACTGCGGATCTCTGCGCCCAGGCCCTCGAGGTGGGGTACCGCACTATCGACACCGCAGCCATGTATGGCAATGAAGCGGGAGTGGGCCGGGCCGTGACGGATGCCGTCAACGCCGGCTGGCTGGAACGCGACGACGTCTTTGTCACCACCAAGCTCTGGAACGACAACCACGGCTACGAAGCGACGCTGCGCGCCTTTGACGCCTCCCAGCAGGCCCTGGGCCTGGACGACGTCGACCTCTACCTGATCCACTGGCCCTGCCCCGACAAGGACCAGTACGTTGACACCTTCCGCGCGCTGGAACAGCTCTACCACGACGGGCGGGTGCGGGCCATCGGGGTGTCGAACTTTCAGGTGACCCACCTGGAACGACTGTTGGCGGAGACGGGGGTAATTCCGGCCGTAAACCAGATCGAACTGCATCCCTACCTGCAACAGCATGAGCTGCGGCAGTTCCACGACACCCACGGCATCCGCACCCAGGCGTGGAGCCCGCTGGGCCGGGGAGCCATCCTGGCTGACCCGGTGATCGGTGAGATCGCATCCGACCTCGACCGGACACCAGCCCAGGTGGTCCTGCGCTGGCACGTGCAATCCGGCAACCTGGTCATCCCCAAGGCGAGCACGCGGGCCCGGATCGCCGGCAACCTCGACATCTTCGGTTTCGACCTCACTCCCGGACAACTCGCGGACATCGGCGGGCTCGAGCGGGACACCAGGTTCGGTTCCCACCCGGACCGGGTGAACTAGCTGGTGCCGTCACCGATAACCGTGAGCCGGCAGGCCTCCGTGGTGACCCTGCCGTATCTTGGAGCAGCTCAGCGCTACTGGATTTTCCCGGCACTGGAAGGCGGCGGCACAGCGCCGACAATCTTCATGGTGCATGGTTTCAGGGGTGACCATCACGGGTTGCTCCGCATCATCGAGGAGCTGCCCACGCATCGGATTGTGGTGCCCGACCTTCCCGGCTTCGGCCAATCCGAGGCCCTGGAGGGTGTGCACGACGTCGACGCGTACGCACGGTTTGTCGGGTTCAGCCTGGCGGAGCTCGGGTTGGGCTCCGACACGGTACTGCTCGGCCACTCCTTCGGCTCAATCGTCGCGTCGCGGTGGGCTGCTGACAACCCGGCGGCGGTTGCCGCCCTGATCCTGATCAATCCCATCTGCGAGCCTGCGTTGGAAGGTTCCAACCGGCTCGCCTCCATGGCGGCTGCCCTGTACTACCGGGTAGGGGCTGCACTCCCTGAGCGGTTGGGCCTGGCGCTCCTCGGCAACCGGCTCATCGTGTTGGGAATGAGCTCACTGATGGCGAAAACCAGGGACCGAACACTCCGGAAGTACATTCACGGCCAGCACTTGAGCTACTTCAGCAAGTACGCCAGCCGCCGGGTGCTGCTCGAAGCGTTCCAGGCATCAATTACAGGCACGGTCAGGGACAATGCGGCGCGGCTCACGATGCCCGTCCTGCTGGTTGCCGCCGAGAAGGATGACCTGGGTTCAGTGAAAGGTCAGCGTGCACTTGCCAGCCTGATCCCACATTCCCGACTGGAGATCATCGACGGGGTGGGCCACCTGGTGCACTATGAGACCCCCCACGAAGCGACCCGCCTGATCGAGAGTTTCCTGGAAGGGACACCCGCATGAGGATCCTGTTCGACGCCCGGTTCACCCGGCTGGACCAGCACGACGGAATCAGCCGCTACGGGGCCAGCCTCATTGCCGCCGTCGCGGAGCGGGCCGACGTGGCGATGCTGATTTCTGACCCCCGGCAGCTCGACCTGCTGCCCGCTGTCCCCCACGTCCTAATCACTTCGCCGCTCTCGCCCCGGGAACTGTTCGTGGCCTCGACGATCAACCGGTTGTCGCCCGACGTCGTCATCTGCCCGATGCAGACCATGGGGAGCTGGGGACGGCAGTACCCGCTGGTACTCACCCTGCATGACCTGATCTATTACCAGAACCCCCAGCCACCCGGATTCCTGCCCCTGCCGGTCCGCGCCCTGTGGCGGCTCTACCACCTGGCCTACTGGCCGCAACGCCTCCTGTTGAACCGGGCCGACGTCGTCGCCACCATCTCGGAGACCACCCGGGAGCTGATGAAGGAGCACCGGCTGACCAGACGTCCGGTCCGGCTCGTCAGCAATGCGCCCCAGACAGACACGGAGGTCCGCCCCGAGGGAGTCCCGCCCAGCAAAGACTTGCTCTACATGGGGTCGTTCATGCCCTACAAGAACGTCGAGACCATTGTGGCGGGCATGAATGGTCTCGACGGGTATACGCTGCACCTGCTCAGCCGGATCACCGCTGACCGGAGGGCGGAGCTCGTTCGGCTTGTCCCGCCGGGGCAACGCGTCGTCTTCCACAACGGTGTGACCGACGGGCAGTACCAGGAGCTGCTCCGCTCGGCGGCGGCGCTGGTGACCCTGTCCCGCGCCGAAGGGTACGGGCTGCCGGTGATCGAGGCGATGGCGGCCGGAACCCCAGTGATTGCCGCCGACACACCGATCTTCAGGGAGGTCGGCGGCGATGCCGCGCTGTACGTGGACCCCGACGACCCCTCGGCGTTCACCGCAGCGGTGAAATCACTCGCCGCACCCGACCGGTGGGATGCCGCCTCCCGCGCCGGCAAGGCGCAGGCAGGCACCTACTCCTGGGACCGCTCCGCTGACCAGCTGCTGGAGGCAGCCGCCATCGCCACCGTCGAACACGCCGGGCGCCGAGGCCTCGGCCGATTGCTCCGGCGCCAGTGACGGCCGGCGACGAATCTGCGACCCGACTGCCCTAAATCAGGTCCGCTGCATCACAGCGGATGTGGACCGGTTCGGATGTCCCCTTCGCCGAGAGTGCTGCCTTGCGGGATTTCAGCCGGGCGGTCGCCGCCGGCGCACTGCGGTAGCTGAAGAACAGCAGCAGCCGGTGCTGGTCCGCGCTGGAGGTCTGGGTGTCGGCCGCGTCGCGGCGCCCCGGTGGTCCGGCCTGACGTCCCCCCGGGGCGCGGCCTGGCTGGGGTGCGACCGGCATGGCGCCCACCGTGCGAAGAAACAGGGCCGGATCGAGATCGGCAGTAAACGCGGTCAGGGCCTCACGGGATCCGGTCAGGGCAGCGAACCGGACTGCCGGCGGCAAGCCCAGGTCGGTCCGGGTGGAAAGCTCCCGCCCGGCGGCGCCCTGTGGATCCCAGCGGACCAGATGACCCACTGCTGTTGAATCATCGGCGGTGATGACCACCAGGCCGCCGTCGTTCGCGGGGCGCGCCAGCAGCGACGCGGTGAGCCAGCGCCGCAGGGTGTCCTCCCCCGCCCGCAGGGATTCCCGGGACAGCATTGCCGACCCGTCCAGAAGGATTACCGCCGCGTAGCCGTTCGGGGCAAGCGGTTCAGCCCCCGGCGTGGCGACGACGACGGCGGGACGGTCGGGCACCGTGTCCAGGATGTGCTCTCCGGCTGAAGAGTAGACCGTCGCCCCGGGAAAGGCCCTCCCCAGTTCCTCGGCGGTCCGGGTGGCACCAGCCACTGTGGCACGCAACCGGTGGCTTCCGCAGTTGGCGCACGTCCACCGCGGGTCAGGCCGGCCACACCAGCGGCACCCGGGAGCACCACCCCGCCCGGTCTGGGCCAGTGGTCCGGTACACACGGTGCAGCGGGCCGGTTCACGGCAGTCCTCACAGGCGAGGGCCGGTGAGAATCCGGTCCGCGCCACCTGCAGCAACACTGGCCCCCGGGCCAGCCCGTCGGAGGCAGCCTTCCACGCCGCATGCGGGATCCGGGCGCGCGCCGCCAGCGGATCGCGGGCAGTCTGGAACTCGTCCCCGGTGTGGATCACCCGTGGGCTGCTGCGGCGGACCTCGGCGCGGTCCGCGGCGATCGATTGCGCCCAGCCGGTAGCCACCAGCCGGTGCGCCTCCGTGCTCTGCGATCCGGACGCGAGCAGCGCCGCGCAGCCCTGAAGCTCCGCCCTGAGCAGCAGTACTTCGCGGGCATGCTGGTAGGGCGCCCGCTGTTCCTGGTGCAGGTCATCCCCGTCATCCCAGATGCACACGAGTCCCAGGTCCTGCACCGGAGCATAGGCCGCCGACCGGGTGCCGACCGCCACCCGTACCTGCCCGTGCAGGAGTTTCAGGAAGTTGCGGTACCGCGGCGTCGGCCCGTCCTCGGCGGTAAGGCGCACCAAGTTGTCGGTGCCCAGCCGCCGCGCCAGGGCGGCCTCGACCCGGGCCAGGTCCCGCTGGTCGGGCACGACGACGACGGCGCCCCGGCCTGCATGCCAGACGGTGGCGACCGCCTCAGCGATTTCCGCTGGCCAGTCCCGCGCTCCGTAGCCTCCCAGGCTGGTCAGGACCGCCCGGGGGTTATGCCCGGCGGCCACATGCCTGAGGAAGCTGGCGCCGTTGGCATAGCGGGTCAGCAGCGGGGCGGAGTGTCTTTCTGGATCGTTCGAATCCTTAGCGCTGGCTTCCGCCGCGCTGCCCGAGGAGGCACTGTGTGAGGCACTGTCCACTTCGTCTGTCTCATCGAAGGCCGCGTCTACCCGCGCCATCCGCGGCGGGATGGCGACCCTGAGGATATCGCTGACGGTCCCAGCGTACCGCGCGGCGACGGCACGGCTGAGGGCCAGCACCTCAGGGGTGAGGACCGGCTGGGTGGAGAGAACCTTGCCCAGGGTCAGAAGCCGGGTGGTGCTGTCGGTGGTCGCCGCCCGGGCGACGATGAAACCGGTGAACTCCCGGCCGCTGAAACGCACCTTGACCCGGACCCCGGGCTGGGCAGACTCCGCCAGCTCCTCGGGAACTGCATAGTCGAACACCCGGTCCAGGTGGGGCAGCGGGGAATCCAGCAGGACCTGCGCCACCGGCAGCTTTCCGGCGGGCACCGGCGCGCCGGCTGCCCGTGGTGCCGCCGGGAATCCCTGCAGCAGGGACAGCTGCACCGCGCCCTGATCGCCGGAGATACCGGCTGTAGATAAGCGCGGGTCGGTGCCGGGAGGCTGCTGGGGTGCGCGTCCGCCGGAAGTGTCCCTGTTGCCGTTGCCGGGCGGGCGCGTGCTAGGCGTTGAAATAGCTCCGCAGCTTGTCCACACGGTCGGTCAGTTCCCAGTTGAAGCCGACGTCTTCACGGCCGAAGTGCCCGTGCGCTGCGGTCTTCTGGTAGATGGGCCGCAGCAGGTCCAGCGCGTTGATGATGCCGAGCGGACGCAGGTCGAAGACCTCGCGGATCGCGGCGCCGATCGCAGCTGGGTCAACTGTCTCCGTGCCGAAGGTCTCCACGTAGATGCCCACGGGCTGCGCCATCCCGATTGCGTAGGCGATCTGGATCTCGGCGCGCTTGGCCAGGCCAGCCGCGACCACATTCTTCGCGACCCAGCGCATGGCATAGGCCGCCGAGCGGTCAACCTTGGACGGATCCTTGCCGCTGAAGGCGCCGCCGCCGTGCCGGGCCATTCCCCCGTAGGTGTCGACAATGATCTTGCGTCCGGTCAGGCCCGCGTCGCCCACCGGGCCGCCGATGACGAAGTCGCCCCCCGGGTTCAGGATGTGGCGCACATTGCTGATGTCCAGCTCGGATGCCGCCAGCACGGGATCGATCACGTGGGTCGCCAGGTCGGCGCGCAACTGGTCGAGGTTGACGCCCTGCGCATGCTGGGAGGAGACCACCACCGAGTCCACTGAAACTGGCACATCGCCGTCGTACCCGATGGTCACCTGGGTTTTGCCGTCTGGCCGGAGGTAGTCAAGGGTGCCGTCCTTCCGGACGGTGGTCAGGCGCTCGGAGAGCCGGTGGGCCAGCCAGATGGGGGTGGGCATCAGCACAGCTGTCTCGTCGCTTGCGTAGCCGAACATGATGCCCTGGTCACCGGCGCCCTGCGCGTCGTAAGGGTCAGCGCTGGTTCCCTGGCGGTTCTCCAACGAGTTGAACACTCCGCTGGCAATTTCGGGCGACTGCTGCCCGATGGAGACCGAGACGCCGCAGCGTGCGCCGTCGAACCCGTTGGCGGATGAGTCGTAGCCAATGTTCAGGAGCGTCTGACGGACCAGTTCGGGGATTTCGACGTACGCCTCGGTGGTGACCTCCCCGGCGACGTGCACCAACCCAGTGGTCACGAGGGTCTCGACGGCGACCCGGGACTTCGGGTCCTTCTCCAGCATCGCGTCGAGGATGGCGTCGCTGATCTGGTCGCAGATCTTGTCGGGGTGGCCTTCGGTGACGGATTCCGAGGTAAACAGGCGCAGATCGCTGCGAACGGGATTGGCTGAATTCACTTGATCACTCTACTTGGTTCGACCGACAGATTTGCGGCTTGTGTGACGGACTGTGTGACTGATGGGCTGGGCTTACCAAAGAACTACAACTGGGGTCTAAACGCACAGGCCGGCGAACCAGGGCCTGGTTAGCCTCGGCCCGCCAGCGCGGCTGCCACCCGGGCCACCACTGCGGCGGCGACGTCGGTTTTGGTACCGGCAACCTCAACTGGTTCGGCGCCGCGGGCATCGAGGATGGTTGCGGCAGTGTCATCGAGCCCAAACACCTTGCCGTCACCCACCTGGTTAAGCACCAGCAGGTCGCAGCCCTTCCGGGCCAGCTTCTGGCGGGCGTGGTCCAACGGGTCCGACGTCGCGTCGCCGGTTTCGGCCGCGAATCCCACAATGACCGGCCCGGTACCCGCGGCGTCACGCTGCTCAACGGCTTCCCGGAGAATGTCGGGATTGCGCACCAGGGTGATCACGGGGTCGACGCCGTCGGCGCGTTTCTTGATCTTGGTGAGGACCTGCTCGGCCGGCCGGAAGTCGGCTACCGCAGCGGCCATGATGAGCGCGTCGGCCTGTTTCGCTGCGCGCAGTGTCGCGGTCCTGAGCTGCTCGGCAGTTTCGACCGTGACCAGATCGACGCCGTCGGGGGCGGGGACCTCCACATGGGCGACGATCAATTCGACGGTCGCGCCCTCCGCGAGGGCGGCCGCGGCCAGTGCCATCCCCTGCTTGCCCGACGAGCGGTTACCGAGATAGCGGACTGGGTCGATGGGTTCGCGGGTGCCACCAGCGGTGATCACTAGGTGCCGGCCGGCGAGTGAGCCTTGTGCCGTACCCGAGGAGGACATGTCCTGATTGGCGCCCTCGTAAGCCGCCATTGCGGAGGCGAAGATGTCGGCGGGCTCGGGTAGCCTGCCAGCGCCGGAGTCGGTGCCGGTCAACCGTCCCGAGGCGGGATCGAGCACCAGCGTGCCCCTGCTGCGGAGGGTCGCAATGTTGGCGACGGTCGCGGGGTGGTTCCACATCTCGGTGTGCATGGCGGGTGCCATCAGGACCGGGCAGCGGGCCATCAGCAGGGTCCCGGTCAAAAGGTCGTTGGCCATCCCGGCGGCGGCCCGCGCAATCAGGTCCGCAGTGGCAGGGGCAATGACCACCAGGTCGGCCTGCTGGCCGAGACGCACGTGGTTGACCTTGTCGACGTCGTCGAACACGCTGTTGCTGACCGGGTTCCCGGAGAGTGCCTCCCAGGTGGCGGTCCCGACAAACCGGGTTGCCGCGTCCGTGGGAATGACTGTGACGTTGTGCCCCGCCTCAGTAAAGAGTCGGAGGAGGGAAGCCACCTTGTAGGCGGCGATCCCTCCCCCGACTCCCAGAACTACGCGCACTTGCTCAGCGTTCGGTTAGGCTCGGCTGCAATCACAAGAACAGCAGAAACTACTGCTCGGTTGATTCGACCGGGGTGGCGACGAGCATGCCCTCGTTGATCTCGCGCAGGGCGATCGAGAGCGGCTTCTCGTTCAGGCGGGTGTCGACCAGGGGGCCAACGTACTCGAACAGGCCCTCATGCAGCTGGGAGTAGTATGCGTTGATCTGCCGGGCGCGCTTGGCACCGTAGATCACCAGGGCATACTTCGAGTCCGAAGCCTCCAGCAGGGAGTCGATCGGCGGGTTGATGATGCCTTCAGGCTGTGTTGACACAAATACTCCGTAAATGGTTCAGATTGTTGGTGGGACAGCGGCTACCAGGTCACGCGCTAACGTGCCTGAGGGCTTAGTCCCATCAGTGATACAAGCTCGTCCGCTGCGCGCTGAACACTGTCATTGACCACCGTGTGGTCGAATTCAGGCTCAGCGGCAAGTTCTAGTTTAGCGGTTTCCAGCCGTTGCTGCTGTTCCTGCTCAGTTTCGGTCCCCCGGCCGACCAAACGGCGCACCATCTCGTCCCAGCTGGGCGGTGTCAGGAACACGAAATTAGCCTCGGGCATTGACTCCTTGACCTGCCGGGCTCCCTGCAGGTCGATCTCCAGCAGCACCGATTTCCCATCGGCCATCGCCGCGTCGACAGTCCGCCGGAGGGTGCCGTAGCGGTTGCGGCCATGGACCAGCGCCCACTCGAGCATCTGGCCGGTGGCTACCAGGTCGTCGAACTCCTCGTTGCTCACGAAGAAGTAGTGGACTCCATCCACCTCGCCCGGCCGCGGTGGCCTGGTGGTGGCTGAGACGGACAGCCAGACCTGCGGGTAGTTGTCGCGGATGTAGGTGGATACGGTTCCCTTACCGACGGCCGTTGGCCCGGCGAGTACTGTCAGCCGAGGCTGCGACACGTGGTTCCTTACTTACAGGTCTGCTGCCTTGCCCCGATCAGGGCGAAGGGTCCTGCTTTGCTAGATGTTCGATCAATGCCTGGCGCTGGTGCACACCCAGCCCCCGCACACGGCGGGTCGCGGCGATGCCGACGTCGTTCATGATGCCTGCCGCGCGCACATCCCCCACGCCCGGCAACGCCTTCAGCAGGTCCAGCACCTTCAGCCGGCCCACCGCGGGATCCATCGACATACCGTTGACGACGTCGCTGACCGTGGTTTCCCCCGATTTCAGCTTCACCTTCAGATCTGCCCTGACCGCACGGGCCGCAGTGGCCTTCTCGCGCGCTTGAGTCCGTTCGGAGTCCGATAGCGGCTTCAAGCTCACAAGTGCTCCCCTGCAGTTGGCACCGTGCCGCGCTGGACGCTCGGGTAGATGCATTTCTTGTGGAATGGGCTTCCACTGAACCTATCTGTTGAGGCGGCACAAAATCAATTGCGCAGTTCCGCCAGCGCCTGTTCCGCGGCCGTCCGAAGCTTGCTGCTGTCAGGTCCGGCCCGCAGGATGCTGCGGCTCGCGCTCCCGAGTACGAGCGGGAGTGCCGAGCCGAACGTATCGGCGACTTCCTTACGGCCGGCGCCCTGGGCGCCGATGCCGGGAGCAAGGATGGGGCCGTTCAGCTCCGCCAGGTCCAGGCCCAGGGTGCGCACGGCCGCGCCAGCCGTTGCTCCGACCACCAGGCCCACCGATCCGAGCCCGACGGCGTCGCGGTTCTCCCGGGCGGCGGCGTCGGCGATCAGCCGGGCCACCGCCTGGCCGCTGGTGTGGCTGCTGGTTGATCCGTCGGCCCCAGACCCGCCGGTCCGGTCGGTCACCTGCGCGTGCTGGATGGACGCGCCCTCCGGGTTGGACGTCAGTGCCAGCACAAACACACCGCGGCCGGTCGCGGCCGCGAGGTCCAGTGCGGGACGCAGGGATTCGAACCCCAGGTAGGGGTTGAGCGTGACAGCGTCGGCCGCCAGGGCCGACCCGTCCCGAAGCCAGGCATCCGCGTAGGCGGCCATGGTGGAACCGATATCGCCGCGCTTCGCGTCAGCGATGGTCAGCACCCCCTGGTCAGCAGCGTCAGCCAGCAGCCGCTCCAGAGCCGCCATCCCGGCAGAACCGTGCCGTTCGAACAGCGCCACCTGGGGCTTGAGGATGGCGGCTGTTCCGCCGACGGCCTCCAGCACCGTCAGGGCGAAGCGTTCGCAGCCAGCGGCGTCCTCGGCCAGCCCCCAGTCGCGCAGCAGCGCCGGGTGCGGGTCGATTCCCACACACAGGCCGCCGCGGTCCTGCATGCGGGCGGCAAGCCGGACCCCGAACGAGGGCCTAGCGAGCGGCATTGCGGGCTTCGGTTGCCGCCTGCAGGTTGGCGGCGTGTTCCTGGAGGCTGGTCACCGACCACTCGTAGGAGCGCATGGCCTCAATCGCCTGGACGGCAGCGCCGAACTCGGGGACGGTCGTGATGACCGGGAGCCCGTACGAGGTAGCGGCCGCCCGGATCTCGTAACCGTCGCCACGGGCCTGGCCGCCCGAGGGGGTGTTGATGATCATGTCGATGGTGCCGTCGGTGATCAGGTCCACCACTGTGCCTTCGCCGTGCTCACCGGTTCCCTCGGCGATCTTGCGCACGGTGGTGGCCTGGATGCCGTTGCGGCGCAACACGTCGGCTGTGCCGCCGGTGGACAGGATCTCGAAGCCCAGATCGACGAGCCGCTTGACCGGCATGATGATCGAGCGTTTGTCCCGGTTGGCCACCGACACGAATACCCGGCCCTCGGTGGGAAGGGCAGCGTTGGCCGCTGACTGGCTTTTCGCGAACGCGGTGTCGAAGTACTTGTCGATTCCCATCACCTCGCCCGTTGAGCGCATTTCGGGGCCAAGCAGCGAGTCGACGACTGTGCCGTCGGGGGTGCGGAACCGGCTGAACGGCAGGACCGCTTCCTTCACGGACACCGGTGCGTCCAGAGGCAGGTCCCCACCGTCGCCGGTCGCTGGGAGGAGTCCATACTCGGCGCGGAGGGCCGCGATGGACACCCCGGTCCCGATCAGGGCGGCTGCCTTGGCAAGCTGCACCCCGGTCGCCTTCGACACGAAGGGCACGGTACGGGAGGCACGCGGGTTGGCTTCCAGTACGTACAGCACATCCGAAGCCAGCGCGAACTGGATGTTGATGAGCCCGCGGACCCCTACGCCGTCGGCGATCGCCAGAGTCGCCTCGCGGACGCGCTGCAGGATGTCGGCGCCCAGGGTGATAGGCGGCAGGACGCACGCCGAGTCTCCGGAGTGGATGCCTGCCTCCTCAATGTGTTCCATGATGCCGCCGAGGTACATGTCGGTGCCGTCGTAGAGGGCGTCGACGTCGATCTCGATGGCGTCCTCAAGGAACCGGTCGATCAGGACCGGGTGGGCCTCGGTGATTTCGGTGGCGTTGGCGATGTAGCGGGAAAGGTTGGCCTCGTCGTAGACGATCTCCATTCCGCGGCCGCCCAGGACGTAGGACGGCCGGACGAGGACCGGGTAACCGATCTCGTCGGCGATCTTTTTGGAGTCCTCGAAGGACACGGCGGTGCCGTTCTTCGGCGAGATCAGCCCTGCCGCGTCGAGGACCCGGCTGAACGCACCCCGGTGTTCGGCCAGGTCGATCGCCTCGGGTGATGTGCCGAGGATCGGGATACCGGCGTCGGCCAGTTCCTGAGCGAGTTTCAGCGGAGTCTGCCCACCGAGCTGCACGAAGACCCCCATCACGCCGCCGGTGCGGTCCTCGGCTGCGATCACCTCAAGGACGTCCTCAAGGGTGAGCGGTTCGAAGTACAGGCGGGTGGAGATGTCGTAGTCGGTGGACACCGTTTCGGGGTTGCAGTTGACCATCACCGTTTCGTAGCCGGCCTCGCGCAACGCCATGGACGCGTGGACACACGAGTAGTCGAACTCGATGCCCTGACCGATCCGGTTCGGGCCGGAGCCCAGGATGATGATCGACGGCTTCGCGTGCAGGCCCACCTCGTCCTCCTCATCGTAGGACGAGTAGTGGTACGGGGTGTAGGCGGCGAACTCTGCGGCACAGGTGTCGACGGTCTTGTAGACCGGGCGCACGCCAAGGGCGTGGCGGACTCCCCGCACCACAGCTTCGGGGGTGTGGGTCAGCGCGCCGATCTGCTCGTCGGAGAAGCCGTGCCGTTTGGCCAGCCGCAGCATCTCCTCGGTGAGCGCTGGCGCCTCCCGGACGGTCGCGGCCACCTCGTTGAGCAGCACCAGCTGGTCCAGGTACCACGGGTCGATGCCGGTCGCCTGGTAGAGCTCATCGATCGTGCCACCGCCCAGCAGTGCCTGCTGCACCTGGGCGAGGCGCTCGGTGGTGGGCCGCTTGGCAGCGGTGATGAGGGCCGGCACATCGATATCGACCGACGTGTCGAAGGACAGCTGTGAGCCCTTCTGCTCCAGGGAGCGCAGTGCCTTCTGGAGGGCTTCAGTGAAGTTGCGGCCGATGGCCATCGCCTCGCCCACCGACTTCATGGTGGTGGTCAGGGTGGGGTCAGCCGCGGGGAACTTCTCGAACGCGAACCGGGGCACCTTGACCACCACGTAGTCGAGGGTCGGCTCGAACGAGGCGGGGGTCTTCTGGGTGATGTCGTTCGGGATCTCGTCGAGGGTGTAGCCGAGGGAGAGCTTGGTGGCGATCTTTGCGATCGCGAAGCCGGTGGCCTTGGAGGCCAGTGCCGAGGACCGGGAGACGCGCGGGTTCATTTCGATGACGACGATGCGGCCGGTGTCGGGCTCGATGGCGAACTGGATGTTGCAACCGCCGGTGTCGACCCCCACCTCCCGGATGATGGCGATCGAAATGTCACGCAACCGCTGGTACTCGCGGTCAGTGAGGGTCATGGCCGGGGCAACCGTGATCGAGTCTCCAGTGTGCACACCCACCGGGTCGAGGTTCTCGATGGAGCAGACCACCACCACGTTGTCGTTCTTGTCCCGCATCATCTCAAGTTCGTACTCTTTCCAGCCGAGGATGCTCTCCTCGAGGAGGACCTCGGTGGTGGGACTGTACTGGAGACCCTGGCCGACAATACGGCGCAGGTCCCTTTCGTTGTAGGCAAGACCCGAGCCGAGCCCACCCATGGTGAAGGAGGGGCGGACCACCATCGGGTAGCCGAGGTCGGCTGCCGCTTCAAGGGCACCGTCGATGGAGTGGATGATCATGGACCGGGCCGATTCGGCGCCGCAGCGGGCTACAACTCCCTTGAACTTCTCGCGGTCCTCCCCCAGCTCGATGGCAGCGATGTTGGCACCGATCAGTTCCACCCCGTACTTCTCCAGGACACCGTTCTTGTCTAGGGCGATGGCGGCGTTCAGGGCGGTCTGCCCACCGAGGGTGGGAAGGAGTGCGTCGGGGCGCTCCTTCTCGATGATCTTGGCGACCACCTCGGGGGTGATCGGCTCAACATAGGTGGCGTCGGCGAACTCGGGGTCGGTCATGATGGTGGCCGGATTGGAGTTGACCAGGATGACCCGCAGGCCCTCCTCCTTCAGCACGCGCAGCGCCTGCGTTCCCGAGTAATCGAATTCGGCGGCCTGGCCGATGACGATCGGCCCGGAGCCGATGACCATGACGCTTTTGAGGTCGGTTCTGCGTGGCATCTAGTTTTCTTCCTTGTCGTTTGCGTCGCTGCTCAGCTGGTGACCGGACCGGGTGTCGGTCATCAACTGGATAAACCGGTCGAACAGGTACGCCGAATCATGGGGTCCGGCTGCCGCTTCCGGGTGGTACTGGACGGAGAAAGCGGGCAGGTCAAGGCAGGCCAAGCCCTCGACGACGTCGTCGTTGAGGCTGACATGGCTGACCTCGACCCGCCCGAACCGGGCTTCGGGGGCCTGGGTGGGGCCGTCGAGGGGTGCGTCGACGGCGAACCCGTGGTTCTGTGAGGTGATCTCCACCTTGCCGGTGCGCCGGTCCAGGACCGGCTGGTTGATACCGCGGTGGCCGTAACGGAGCTTGTAGGTGCCAAATCCGAGCGCGCGGCCCAGGATCTGGTTGCCGAAGCAGATGCCGAAGAACGGAATCCGCGCGTCGAGCACCTCCCGCAGCAGGGTGACCTGGGGGTCGGCTGTTGCCGGGTCGCCCGGTCCGTTGGACATGAACACCCCATCGGGTGATTCCCGTGCCACCTCCGCGAAGGTGGAGTTGGCGGGAAGGACCACCGTGCGGACCCCGCGCTGAGCGAAGTGCTTGGGGGTCATCGACTTGATTCCCAGGTCCAGGGCGGCGACGGTGAACAGTGGCTCACCCTCCCAACCGTTGTCGGACGGTTCCACCACGTAGCGTTCTGTGGCGCTGACCTCCTCGGCGAGCCGGGCACCCTTCATCGATTCCTGGCCGAAGACCTGCGCCAGCAGCTCGGCGTCGGACCCGGCGGCTGCCGGACCAGAGAAGATTCCAGCCTTCATCGCACCGCGTTCACGGAGGTGCCGGGTCACGGCGCGGGTATCGACGCCCTGGATGCCGACGATCCCCTGGTCCCGGAGTTGCCCGTCGAGGCTCTGCTCGGACCGCCAGTTGGAGGGGCGGCGCGCGGCGTCGCGCACGATGTAGCCGGCGACCCAGATCCGGCGGGACTCGGCGTCGTCGTTGTTCACCCCGGTGTTGCCGATATGGGGTGCCGTCTGGACCACCAGTTGGCGGGCGTAGGACGGGTCGGTGATGGTCTCCTGGTAGCCGGTCATGCCGGTGGCGAAGACAGCTTCGCCCAGCGCAGTGCCCTGCGCCCCGTAGCTGCGGCCGCGGAAGGTGCGGCCGTCCTCGAGGATCAGTACTGCAGCGCTCTCGGTTGCTGGCTGGCTGGATTCTGTCACTGTGTGTCCTTCATGGGGTTTTGACGCTGTGCCGGGGGTGTGTGGGTGTTGGGCGAGGGCTGGGTGCTGGCGGGGGCGAGGGCAGCGGCGGCGTCCAGTAACCCGTTGCGGTCCTGGGCCTGGCGGGTGCGGAAGCCAGTGTCGACGGGCGTCCCGTTGAGGGCCCAGGTGAAGACCACCAGGCCGTCCTTCTCCACGAACTTGCCGGCCATCCCGCGGTCCAGCCTGACGCTCCTGAGGTCGGCACGCCTGATAAACAGGTCGCGCGCACCGCTGCGGACCATCATGATGCCCTCCTCGTGGACGCTGGCAGTCGCGTTGGACTTCACGCCCAGGCCGTGGACGGCGATCCGGTCAAGCCAATCCCCCGCCGTCGTCGTGACGACGTACTGGCCGTTGGCGACATACGCCGGGTCGCTGAGCTCCTCGGGCGCCTCGGGCGGGGCGGGGACGTCCCGCTGCCGTGCGAGGCGGCCGCGCCACCCCAGGACCCCGAGGGCGATGGCGGCGGCGATGATGCCCGTGGAGAGGGCGACGGGCATTAGCCAGTCCATGTGGATTCCTCAGCTGCTGTTGGGTGCGGGGTGTTCAGGCGGCCGTCCAGCACGGTTGGGTGACCCCTGAAGAACGTGGCGTGGACGGCTCCGGGTAGCTCAGTGCCGGCAAATGGGCTGTTGCGGCCCATGGTGGCCATTTTATCCGGATCGACCACCCAGCGTGCCTCCGGATCAACGAGTGTGACGTTAGCTGCCTCACCTTCGGCCAGCGGTCGGCCCTGCCGGTCCAGGCCCCCGATCGTCGCCGGGGTGTGAGAGGTGACGCGGGCGAAACCTTTCCAGTCCATCAGGCCGGTGTTGATCATGGTGTGCTGGACCACCGAGAGGGCGGTTTCCAGCCCGGTCATGCCCATGGCTGCCTGCGCCCATTCGCAGTCCTTGTGTTCGGACGGGTGCGGTGCGTGGTCGGTGCCGACAATATCGATGGTGCCGTCGGCCAGCGCCTCCCTGAGGGCCTGCACGTCTTCGCCGGTGCGCAGGGGCGGGTTCACCTTGTAGACAGGGTTGTAGGTGCGCACCAGGTCATCGGTGAGGAGCAGGTGGTGCGGGGTGACCTCGGCGGTGACCCTGATACCGCGGGCCTTGGCCCAGCGGATGATCTCCACTGATCCGGCGGTTGAGACGTGGCAGACGTGAAGCCGGGACTGCACGTGGTGCGCCAGGAGGACATCCCGGGCAATGATGCTTTCCTCGGCGACGGCGGGCCAGCCGGTCAGGCCGAGTACCGCCGACACTGCGCCCTCGTTCATCTGGGCTCCCTCGGTGAGCCGGGGTTCCTGGGCATGCTGGGCGATCACGCCGTCGAACGCCTTGACGTACTCCAGCGCGCGGCGCATCAGAACGGGGTCGCTGACGCAGACGCCGTCGTCGGAAAACACCCGAACACCGGCCCGCGAGTCGGCCATCGCACCGAGTTCGGCGAGCTGGGTGCCGCCGAGTCCTACGGTGACGGCGCCCACCGGGCGGACCTCGACCCAGCCGGCCCGGCGGCCCAGGCTGTAGACCTGTTCCACCACGCCCGCGGTATCCGCGACGGGGGTGCTGTTGGCCATGGCGTGGACCGCTGTGAAGCCGCCCCTCGCTGCGGCGCGGGTACCGGTTTCGACGGTTTCGGCGTCCTCCCGGCCGGGTTCGCGGAGGTGGGTGTGCAGGTCCACCAGGCCGGGCAGCGCGACGAGGCCGTCGGCGTCGATCACCGTTGCCCCGGCAGCCGTGAGGCCCGGTCCGACACCGGCGATCACTCCGTCTGCGATCAGCAGGTCGGCGCGTTCCTGGCCGAGCAGTGCTGCGCCGCGGATGAGGTAGCGTGCTGGTGCGTTCATCGGTGGTTCTCCTGGGTGGGGGTGGGAAGTGCCGGAGCGGGACCCGTCTGGTCCTCGCCCGCGAGCAGCAGGTACAGCGCGGCCATCCGGACTGAGACGCCGTTGCGCACCTGCGCCAGTACGGTCGAGCGGGACGAGTCGGCTGCTGCCGCGGAGATCTCAAGGCCGCGGTTCATTGGCCCGGGGTGCATGATGACGGTGTCATTGAGCCCGTGGGTGTCGAGCGCCGCCAGCCGGGCGTCGTCGAATCCCCAGCGGCGTGAGTATTCGCGGGTGGAGGGGAAGAACGCGGCATTCATCCGTTCGGCCTGGAGCCGGAGCATCATCACCGCGTCGGGGCCGGCGGCGAGGGCTTCGTCCAGGTCGTAGGTGATTCGGCAGGGCCAGTGTTCTGCGCCGACCGGGACGAGAGTGGGCGGCGCCACCAGCGTCACCGTCGCGCCGAGCGTCACCAGGAGCCACAGGTTGGACCGCGCCACCCGGGAGTGCAGCACGTCGCCGACGATGGTGACCGCCATCCCCGACAGGTCGGACCCGTGGGAGGGGATGCCGTTGATCTTCGCCCAGTGGCGCCGCAGGGTGAAGGCGTCCAGCAGTGCTTGGGTGGGGTGTTCGTGCATCCCGTCCCCTGCGTTGATCACCGCAGCGTCGATCCAGTCCGATGTCGCCAGCCGGGCGGGCGCGCCGGAGGCCCAGTGCCTGATGACCACAGCGTCGGCGGACATGGCCTCAAGGGTCTGCGCGGTATCCTTCAGCGACTCGCCCTTGGACACGGACGACCCCTTCACCGCGAAGGTGATGACGTCAGCGGACAGGCGTTTCGCTGCCGCTTCGAAAGAGATCCTGGTCCGGGTGGAGTCCTCGAAGAACAGGTTCACCACCGTGCGTCCGCGGAGGGTGGGCAGTTTCTTGATCTCCCGCTCCCCTACTGCAGCCATTTCCTCGGCGACGTCGAGGATCCGGATGGCGTCCAGCCGGGACAGGTCGCGGGTGGACAGCAGGTGCCTCATGCGGGGCCCTCGATGACAACCTCGTTGACCGGCTGGCCGTTCACCGCGTCGATTTCGGCGAGGTGAACGCGGACCTTCTCGACGGAAGAGGTGGGAAGGTTCTTTCCCACGTGGTCGGCCCTGATGGGAAGTTCACGGTGCCCGCGGTCCACCAGGACGGCCAACCGGACGGCCCGTGGCCGTCCCAGGTCCACGAGGGCGTCGAGTGCGGCACGGATGGTCCGCCCGGAGTACAGGACGTCGTCGACGAGCACTACAACCTTGTTGTCGATGCCCGACGGCGGCAGCTGGGTCCGCAGCGGCGGGCGGGTCGGGTGGTGGCGAAGGTCGTCCCGGAACATGGTCACGTCGAGCTGCCCAACGATGGCGGCGGGATCGAGCACCGAGCCGGTGGCCTGGTTCTCGGCGGCAGCGATCTTGCGGGCCAGACGCTGGGCGAGGGGGTACCCGCGGCGTGGGATGCCCAGCAGCACCAGGTCGGCGGTCCCCTTGTTGGCCTCGAGGATTTCGTGGGCAATGCGGGTGAGCGCACGGTCAATATCGGCTTCGGCGAGAACGACACGCGAGAGGACACTCTCAGACTGAGGTGCAGGCATGTTCATTTGACGCTTCCTCCTTCCCCGCCTCACAGGACGGAACTTAAAGGTTGGTTGCGCTGTCAAAACTATCACAGCGGGCGCCGCGCCCCGGGTGCCGATCCTTTCTGTGACGCTCCTGCCACGACGATCTATTGTGTGAGGATGAACATCGCCGCCCCGCCACCCTGGGAATCCTCGCAGCCCCTCCACCCGGTCTGGGAACAGGGGGTGCGTCGGGGGCCCGGCGTCGTCAATGTCCTCCTCGTAGCGGTTGCCGCGTTGGTCCTGGTGGTGCTCGCCTGGTTCCTGAGCACCACCCTCGGCGGCGTCGCCCTGATCCTGTGCGGGATTCTTGCGCTGATCCCGCTGTCCATCTGCGTGGCGGGGCTGATGTGGATCGACCGGTGGGACCCCGAACCGCGGGGCGCGCTCTGGTTCGCGTTCCTGTGGGGGGCCGGAATCTCGGTGGTGGCTGCCCTCGTGTTGGGCACCTATGTGACTGAACTGCTGTCCCTGGCGCTGGCGTCCACCCCGTCGGACGTGATTGGTCCGGTGCTGCAGGCACCCCTCGTGGAAGAGATTGCCAAGGGCTTGGGCGTGCTGATTCTGGTGTTCTCCCGGCGCAGCCACTTCGACGGGCCGGTCGACGGGATTGTGTACGCCGGGATGGTGGGAGCGGGCTTTGCCTTCAGCGAGAACATTCTGTACTTCGGCGCAGCCGCGCTGGATGGCGGCGGGCTGGGTGGGCTGGTGTCAGTGTTCGTGATCCGGGGACTGTTCTCGCCGTTCGCCCACGTGATGTTCACCGCTGCCCTCGGGGCCGTAATCGGCTTGGCGGTGGCCCGTAGCGGCAGACGCTACATTTTCCCAGCGTTCCTCCTAGGTCTGGTTCCCGCGATCGCCGGGCACATGCTGTGGAACGGTGGCCTGCTGGTGCTGTTCACCGATTTCTTCGAGTTCTATTTCCTCATCCAGCTGCCCCTGTTCCTCGCTGCCCTCGCCAGCATCATGGCACTCCGGCGTGCCGAACGGCGACTGACCGAGAAACGGCTGGGCGGTTATGCGGAGGCCGGGTGGTTCACCGGCCAGGAGGTGCAGATGCTGGCTACCCCCGGGGGGCGCTCACAGGCGCTCGGCTGGGCGCGGCGCTTTGGCCGTCAGCAGACCATGAAGGCGTTCATCCGCTCGGCCACCCGGCTGGCGTTCACCCGCCAGCGCATTGTCGCTGGCCACGACCGGCAACTGAACCTCTCCCGCGAACAACTGCTGTTGGCCGACGTCACCCGGCTACGGAACGAACTGTTCACCGCGTCCCGCCGTCACACCAACGCCTGAGAGGATTGGTGGGCGCGCAGCCCGGGCCTGAGGGGGCAATCGCCGGAAAGCCTCCTCAGCTGCCCCAGGCGGTGACTGCCAGCTGGCGGACAATCTTGCCCCGGTCGTCAATCTCGGCGGTGGCAATCGACAAAACCTCGGTGCCGTCGTCGTAGCGGCAGGCCTCAGTGAAGGTCAACCGGTTCCCGCTCACCATCGGATTTTCTAGCCGGTGGGTCATCTCGCGGGAGCACACGTCACGGAGGTGCTCCGCAATCTGCTCCCCGCCGATGAAGGTGCGGGGCCGCGCCGGCGGATGGTCGTTGTCCACTTCGGTGACCTCGGCGTTCTCCGCGTAGAGCGACGCCAACAGGGTCGCATCACGTCCTTCGACACCCTGGCGAAGGGTGTCCATCCCGAATCCACTTCTCGTCTTCATCACATAACTCCCTGCCAGTGATTCCGATAATAATAACTAATGTTATTACTCATTGCCGGGTAGGGCCATGCCGAAACGCGCCTGGCAGGGAGCGGGAAACGGGCAGGGACGCGTCTAGGCGAGGAGCGTTGGCTTCAGTTGCTGAAGGCGACCGAGGAGGCCATTGATGAAGGCCGGCGACTCGTCGGTGGAGAGCATTTTCGCCAGTTCCACAGCCTCGCTGACCGCGACGCCGTCGGGCACGTCAGAGTTGTAGAGCAGTTCCCATGCACCGATACGGAGGATCATCCGATCCACTGCCGGCATCCGGTCAAGAGTCCAGCCCTGCGAGTAGGTACCGAGAAACTCGTCGATCTGCTCGCCCTGGGTCATGACTCCCTCGATGATATCCACCGAGTAGGGGGCCACGATCGTGTCGGTCTTTTCCCGTCGGGCCTTCAAGGCTTCAAGGGGTGAAACGGCACGCTGTTCCGCTTCGAAAAGGATATCGAGTGCCCTGCGGCGGGCTTTACTGCGGGCACTCACTCGTTGACGCGTCCCAGGTAGTCTCCGGTGCGGGTGTCGACCTTGACCTTGGTGCCGGTCTCCAGGAACAGGGGAACCTGGATGTCGTAGCCGGTTTCGACTGTGGCTGGCTTGGTGCCACCGGTGGAGCGGTCGCCCTGCAGGCCCGGCTCCGTGTAGGTGACCTCAAGGACCACCGACGGCGGCAGCTCGACGTAAAGGGCTGATCCCTCATGCATGGCGATGGTGACCATGAGGCTCTCAAGCATGAAGTTTTCGGCCTGGCCGACGGTCTTTCCGGGCACGGTGAGCTGGTCGTAGTCCGACGTGTCCATAAACACGAAGTCCTCGCCGTCCTTGTACAGGTACTGGTAGTCGCGGCGGTCCACTGTGGCGGTCTCGATCTTCAGGCCGGCGTTGAAGGTCTTGTCGACCACCTTGCCCGAGAGGATGTTGCGCAGCTTGGTGCGGACGAAGGCGCCGCCCTTGCCGGGCTTGACGTGCTGGAACTCGAGAACGTTCCACAGGTTGCCTTCAAGCTTCAGCACCGTGCCGTTTTTGATGTCGTTTGTGGTAGCCACAGGGTCTCTTTCGTTCGAACACATCGTTCCCCGGGCAGTAAGGATCCGGGGCCACATGCAGTGGGGTGGGAAAAGTCCAGAGCCCATTCTACCTTGTGGGACAGCCCGCGGCTGCGGCGGTGCCGCGACGGCTGGTTAGGAAGCAATCTCCTGGTAGGCCGCGAACAGGAGCGACGTGTCCGGCACCTCCAGCATGCTGGGCCGCGCGACGTCGTCGAGCACGACGAACCGCAGGAGGTCCCCGCGCGACTTCTTGTCCCGGCGCATACCGTCGAGCAGGGCAGCCCAGCGGTCCTTGCGGTAGGTGACCGGAAGCTCCAAAGACTCCAGGACGCTGCGGTGACGGTCAGCTGCCTCGTCGCCGAGCCGGCCGACCATACGGGAGAGCTCAGCGGCGAACACCAGACCCACCGAGACGGCGGCGCCGTGCCGCCAGGAGTACCGTTCGGCCAGTTCGATTGAATGCCCGAGGGTGTGCCCGTAGTTGAGGTACTCGCGTCGGCCGTGGTCTTTCAGGTCCCCGGAGACGAAGTCGGCCTTCACCGCGACCGACCGTTCGATCAGCTCGCGGACCGTTGCGGATCCGCCGTCGGACACCGCTGCCGGGTCGGCTTCGATCAGGTCGAGAATCTTCGGGTCGGCGATGAAACCGCACTTCACCACCTCGGCCATGCCGGTGAGAAGTTCGTTGCGCGGCAGGGTCTGCAGCGTGTCGAGGTCCGCTAGGACGGCGGCGGGCGGGTGGAACGCCCCCACCAGGTTCTTGCCCTCGGCAGTGTTGATCCCGGTTTTCCCGCCCACGGCCGCGTCGACCATGCCGAGGAGGCTGGTCGGCAGGTGGACCACCTTGACGCCGCGCAGCCAGGTTGCGGCGACAAAACCGGCGAGGTCAGTAACCGCGCCGCCACCGACTGCCACTACCGCGTCGGAGCGGGTGAAGTCGTTCTGGCCGAGTACCTGCCAGCAGAAGGCAGCCACCTGAATGTGCTTGCCCTCTTCGGCGTCGGGGATCTCGGCGGTCACTGCGGTGAACCCGGCATCGGCAAGTTCGGCCCTGACGGTGTCGCCGGTGCTGCGCAGCGCCCTGGGGTGGATCACCAGGACCCGGCGAACCCGTTCACCCAGCACTGCTGGAAGCCGCTCCAGCAGACCGTGTCCAATGACGACGTCGTAGTTCTCGGCGGTGGTGGTCCCGGTGACCTTGATGACGGTCGGCTCATTCGCCATGACTGTCCCCCTCATTGTTGTAAAGCTCGCTGTTGTGAAGCTTGCGGTTGTAAAGCTCGCTGTTGTGAAGCTTGCGGTTGTGAAGCTTGCGGTTGTGAAGCTTGCGGTTGTGAAGCTCGCTGTTGTGAAGCTTGTCGTGTGGATTCTGAAGTTGTGTGCTGAGCTCGGTGACGAGCTGGTCGATGCTGTGGCCGCGGGTGTCCAGGACGATGTCGGCCAGGCGTTCGTACACCGGTCGACGCTCACGGTCCATCCGGGTCCACGCCTCGACCGGGTCGCCGGCAAGGAGGGGCCGGCTCCTGTCCCGGGTGATCCGGCGACGGACGGTGGCCAGGTCCGCGTCGAGGAAAACCACCCGTGCGCCAGCGAGCAGCGCCTGGGTGCCTTCGTCCAGGACCGCGCCACCGCCGAGGGAGACCACCGTTTCAGCGGAGGCCTCCGCGAGTACCTCGGCGACCACCCTGGCCTCGAGCCGCCGGAACGCCTGCTCACCCTGCTGGCTGAAGATCCTGCTGATCCGTCCGTGACGGGCGACGATCAACTGGTCAGTGTCGATGAACGACCAGCCCAGGCGGGACGCCAGCTGGGCACCCACCACTGACTTGCCGGTCGCCATCAGCCCGATGAAGGCCACCGGCCCCCGGACTGGTGGCTCCATTAGTTCCCGGCCGAGTTCAGTGCGGTGGGAATGGCCGCCAGGTACGACTGGAGGTTACGGGCGGTCTCCTCGACCGAGTCCCCACCAAATTTTTCGGTGACCGCTTCGGCGATCACCAAGGCCACCATGGCTTCGGCGACGACGCCGGCGGCGGGCACGGCGCAGACGTCTGACCGCTGGTGGTGCGCGCGGGCGGCGTCGCCGGTGCTGACGTCGATGGTGCGCAGGGCGCGCGGCACGGTGGCGATCGGTTTCATGGCCGCCCTGACCCGCAGGGTGTCACCGATGCTCATGCCGCCCTCGATTCCGCCCGCACGGTTGCTGGCGCGTTCGATCATGCCGGAGTCACCGCGGACGATCTCGTCGTGGGCACGTGACCCGCGCCGGGACGCGGTGAGGAACCCGTCGCCGACCTCGACACCCTTGATCGCCTGGATGCCCATCAGCGCCGCCGCCAGCCGGGAGTCGAGCCGCCGGTCCCAGTGCACGTAGCTGCCAAGTCCCGGAGGCAGCCCGTAGACAACCACCTCGACAACGCCACCCAGGGTTTCGCCTTCCCTATGGGCGGCGTCGACCTCGGACACCATGGCCAGGGAGGTCTCATGATCGAAGCACCGCAGCGGATCCAGGTCCAGGGCGATCACGTCGGTGGGGATGGGCAGAGGCGAGCCTTCGGGAACGGCCACCGAGGCGATCGCCACCGTGTGGCTGACCAGGCTGATTCCGAGCGCGGACAGGAAGCGCGAGGCCACCTCGCCGAGTGCGACCCTGGCTGCTGTCTCCCGGGCGCTGGCTCGTTCGAGCACGGGCCGCGCCTCGTCGAACCCGTACTTCTGCATTCCGGTGAAGTCGGCGTGGCCGGGGCGGGGGCGGGTGAGCGGCGCGTTCCGGGCCAGCTCCGCGAGTTCGCTGGGGTCCACCGGATCGGCGGACATGATCTGGTCCCACTTGGGCCACTCGGTGTTCCCCACCTGGATGGCCACTGGCCCACCCTGGGTGAGCCCATGGCGCACGCCGCCGATGATGCTCACCTGGTCCTGTTCAAACTTCATCCTGGCGCCGCGGCCGTAGCCAAGCCGCCTGCGCGCCAGCGCAGCTTGAATGTCACTGCTCGTGATCTCCACGCCTGCAGGCATTCCTTCAATAATTCCCACCAGTGCCGGTCCGTGGGATTCTCCGGCAGTTAACCAACGCAACATGCTTCCAATCCTGCCACGGTGACGTGGCTGTTTCAGCGAGCGGGGGCTCCGACTGCGTCACACATGACTTTTAACACCAGCGCTGGATCGCGAAAGTCGGATCCCGTGAACAGTCTGACCTGCTCCACCGCCTGGTAGATCAGCATCTCCAGTCCGGGCACGATCGCACCATCACGAGCCTCCCAGGCCGCAGCAAGGGGGCTCGGCCAGGGGTCGTAGGCGACGTCCAGGAGGACCGGCTGGGGATGGTGCTCCCGGGGGACGGGCAGGTCGACCAGACTGCCAGCCAGCGCGTCGGCGCCACCCGGGGGCAGGGTGGAGATGACGACGTCGGCGGCCAGGAGTCCTGCGGCAGCCCCGTTCCATTCGCGCAGCTGCACCTGAAGACCCAGGGTGTCGCCGAGGACGCTCAGCGGAGCAGCCCGCCCGAGCGACCTGACGAACACTGTGACCCCGGTGGCGCCGAGCAACTGCAGGGCCGCCAGCGACGCCGCAGCGGTGCCGCCGCCACCGAGGATCACCGCTGACCGGGGTGCTTCGAGCACCCCACCGTGCCGGAGGGCGCCAACAATCCCGGCGACGTCAGTGTTGTGCCCGGTCAGGACCGCCTCCGGTCCCGAAGCGTCAACTGTCACCGTGTTCAGCACTCCCAACACGCCCGCCAGGGAAGTCACTGAATCCACCAGATCCACCATCGCGGTCTTGTGGGGCATGGTGACCGACAGTCCCCGCCAGTTTCCGGAGCCGCGGACACCGGCGACAAATGCCGGGAGATCCTCCGGCGTCACGTCGACCGCCTCGTAGCTGCAGTCGAAGCCCAACAGGTCATAGGCGGCCCGGTGCAGGGCTGGTGACCGGGAGTGCCCAATCGGTGATCCGATCACTGCGGCCCGCAGACTGTGCGGGCGGGCGGCTGGTCCGGCGGCGGAGTGCGCCGTCGGGGTCACCTAGCTGCACCTGCCAGGGTTGTCGGCACACCAGGCCTGGTACTCGGCAACGTAGACGGCGTGTTCGGCGAGGGTCTCGGAGAACTTGGTCTCGCCGGTGTCCAGGTCGACGGTCACCCAGTAGTAGAACGGGACGTCGGCGGGGTTGACTGCCGCATCAATGGCTTCCGCACCGGGCGATCCGATGGGTCCGATGGGTAGTCCCGGGTTGGCGAACGTGTTGTAGGGGTTGGAATCGTCCTGGCGTTCCTCTTCGGTGAAGTCGAAGCTCCGCCGGTCCAGCCCGTAGGTGACAGTCGCATCGGACTGGATCAGCCCGTTGGTCTCCGTGTTGTCTTCCCGGAGGCGGTTCTCGATCGATCCGGACACTGCTGCGTAGTCGGCTTCCCCGGCTTCGGCTTCGATAATGCTGGCGATGGTGAGAATCCGGAACTGCTCGGCCGGGTCAGTGACGCCCGCTTCCTCTAGCAAGGCAAAGCTGTTATCGACCATGATCTGGATCATTTCCACCGCAGTGGTGCCGATGTCGAACCGGTATTCTCCCGGCGCCAGGTACCCTTCCAGGCTCGGAGCAACCTCGGGGATACCAAACTGCGTGGGGTCTGCTGCCAGCTCCTCGAAGGCCTCCCGCGGGACACCTGTCGATTCGGCGAGGATGTCGAGAGTCTCACCCTGTCGGAGACCCTGCGCGACGGCCGCGTAGAGCACCTGGTTCGCTTCGACGTCGAGCAGGGCCAGCGCGGCGCCCTCGGAGGACATCTGGTAGCTCAACTCGTATTCGCCGGGCTGGACCTCGCGCCCGTCCGCCACCTGCTGGAGGGCGGCAACGAACTCGGACCCGTCCGCGACGATGTCCTGGGCCTCAAGGCCCGTGCCGATGGCGAGGGGGCCAGCGCCGTCGGGGACCGTGAAGACAACGCTGCCTTCACCGGGTCCGGCATAGTCGGTGATGTCGTCGAGCCCCAGGAGGTCGCGCAGCATCAGGGAGACCGCGACGACCACGCCGATGAAGCCGAGGACGACTACCAGCATGACCACCGTGCGGCGGCGACGTCGGCGCTGCTTGGCTTTGGCAGCCCGGTGGCGATGGTGGCCCGTGGGGGCTTCGAAGAACTGGTCCACCTGTTCGACGGGCTCGTCGTGGTGGTCGTATGCGTCGTCATTCCCGCCGTCGTTGGCGTGGCGCTCGGGCTCGCTGTCGGCGGCCGGGAACTGGGGGTGGTGGTGGCTCACAGTTCCGGGTTCCTTTCGCGGGTGTTCTCCGTAATGACTGGCTCCTTGGTAGGGGTCAGCGGATCCCCTTGTGGATGGTCCCGCCGACGTGCGTCGACCAGATCCCCCACATCCCGCATTTGTGACCTTTGCATATCCATGGCGTGCTGGAGAATTTCCACAGCCGCCACCTGATCTACCACCTTACGGTGGTTGCGGGTATTCAAGCCAGCTTGCCGGAGCGACCGGTGCGCCGAAACGGTGCTCAACCGTTCATCGATCAGCCGGACACTGGCTGTCAGGCCGGCCCGGCCGATGGCGTTGGCCAGCTCCTGGGCGTACCCGCGCGCCATCTCAGCCGACGCCGACTCGGTACCACTGAGGTTTCGCGGCAGCCCGACAAACACCTGGACGGCATCCCGCTCGATGATCTCCCGGATCAGTATGAACAGGTCCGACTTCTTCTTCAGATCCCGTTTCAGGGTCCTCACCGGCGTGGCGAGCAGCGAATCGCTGTCGCTGCTCGCCACCCCTACCCGCACCATCCCGACGTCAACACCGATCTTGACGCCCCGCGGATAGTCGCCTCCGGTGCCGTGCCCACTCATCGTCGGTGCCCGCTCATCGCTTTGGCTGCTGGCTCAGCGGGCCGCGACGGCTTCACGGATCGCGGTCAGGGCTGATGCCACCTTGGCGGGATCGGACCCGCCGCCCTGCGCGACGTCGTCCTTGCCGCCGCCTCCGCCACCGAGAATCCCGGCGGCGACGCGGACCAGTGCTCCGGCCTTCACGCCAGCGGCGCGTGCCTCCTCGTTGGTGGCGACCAGGACCAGCGGACGGTCGTTGCTCACCCCTGCGGTCGCGACGACTGCTGCACCGGACCCGAGCCGGTTCCGGAGATCGAGCGCGAGGGTCCGCAGGTCATCGGCTCCTCCGATGGTTCCGGCGTCGTGTGCGAGGAGACGGACGCCGTCGACGTCGACAGCGCTGCCGACGAGGGCAGCCGCTGAGGCGCTGAGGGCCTCCTTGCGCAGCCGTTCGAGTTCCTTCTCGGCCGTCTTGAGCTTCGCGAGGGTGGCGGAGAGCCGTTCGGGCAGCTGAACCGACGGCACCTTGAGCATCTCGGAGAGCTCGGTGACCAGGGCCCGCTCGGCAGCCAAATGCCGGAAAGCATCCATACCGACCAGAGCCTCGACCCGGCGGTTGCCTGATCCGACCGACTGTTCGCCGAGCAGCGTGAGCGACCCGATGAGCGAAGTGGACCCGACGTGGGTGCCACCACAAAGTTCCCGTGACCAGTCCCCGTCGATCTCGACCACCCGGACGGTGTCGCCATAGGCTTCACCGAACAGTGCGGTCGCGCCGAGAGCTTTCGCCTCATCAAGCTTCATCAGCTTGGTCTCGACGGTGTGGTTGTTGCGGATCGCGATGTTGGAAACCTCTTCGATCTCCGACTTGGCGGCGGCGCTGATGCCCTCGCCCCAGGAGAAGTCGAACCGCAGATAGCCTGCCTTGTTGAAGGAGCCGCGCTGCAGGGCTTCTGGGCCGAGGATCTGGTGCAGTGCTGCATGCACAATGTGGGTGCCCGAGTGGGCCTGCTCCCCCGCGTGCCGGCGCTGCCGGTCGACTGCCGCCACCACGGGGGCGCCGACCGAGACTTCGCCCTCCCGGACGACCGCACGGTGGACGCTCAGGCCCTTGACCGGGCGCTGGACGTCGAGGACCTCGACCACGAAACCGTTGCCGGTGATGAGTCCGACGTCGGCGGCCTGGCCACCGGCCTCCGCATAGAACGGCGTCTGGTCCAGGATCAGGTCGATCTCGGCTCCCTGGCTGGCGGCGGGCACGGCAACCCCGTCACTGACGATGCCGGTGATCAGCGATTCGGTGGTGAGCTCGTCATACCCGGTGAACACTGTCTGGCCGGCTGCCAGCAGTTCGGTGAAGACCGACAGGTCGGCCTGGCCTGCTTTCTTCCCGCGGGCGTCCGCCTGGGCGCGCTGCCGCTGCTCGAGCATCAGCGCACGGAATCCGTCGGCGTCGACTGCGAGTCCTGCCTCTGCTGCCATTTCGAGGGTCAGATCGATGGGGAAACCGAAGGTGTCGTGCAGGGCGAACGCGTCCTCACCGGAGAGCGGCCGGCCTGCAGCCTTGGACTCCTCGACTGCGCCTTCGAGCCGGGCGGTTCCGGAGGCGATGGTGCGTAGGAAAGCGCGTTCTTCGGCGTAGGCGATCCGGCTGATCCGCTCGAAGTCGTTCTCGACCTCCGGGTAGGTGCCCTTCATGGCGTCGCGGGAGGCGGGGAGGAGTTCGGGCAGGCAGGCACGTTCGACGCCGAGCAGCCGCATGGCACGGACGGCGCGGCGGATCAGCCGGCGGAGCACGTAGCCGCGGCCCTCGTTGGAGGGGGTGACGCCGTCGGAGATGAGCATCAGGGCGGAGCGGATGTGGTCGGCTACAACCCGCATCCGGACGTCGTCGGTGTGGTGCGGGTCGGTGTCGGACTCGGCGCTGGTGTAGGTCTTGCCGGAGAGTTCAGCCGCCCGGTCCAGGACGGGACGGACCTGGTCGGTCTCGTACATGTTCTCGACACCCTGCAGGACCAGCGCGAGGCGCTCCAGTCCCAGACCGGTGTCGATGTTCTTTGCGGGCAATTCGCCGGCGATGTCGAAGTCCTCTTTGCTGCGCACGGCGGAGAGCTGGTACTGCATGAACACGAGGTTCCAGATTTCGATGTACCGCGGTGAGTCAGTTGCCGGGCCGCCAGCGATGCCGTACTCGGGCCCCCGGTCGTAGAAGATTTCCGAGCAGGGACCGCCGGGTCCGGGCTGGCCGGTGCTCCAGTAGTTCTCTGCCTCGCCGAGCTTCTGGATCCGTTCTGCAGGGACGCCAACCTGGTCCCGCCAGATGGCCAGAGCTTCGTCGTCGTCCTTGTACACGGTGACCCAGAGGCGGTCGGGGTCAAGACCATAGCCGCCGTCGTCGAGCGTGGAGGTCAACAGTTCCCACGCCATCGTGATGGCGCCTTCCTTGAAATAGTCGCCGAAGGAGAAGTTGCCGCACATCTGGAAGAACGTCCCGTGGCGGGCGGTCTTGCCCACCTCCTCGATGTCGCCGGTCCTGATGCACTTCTGGATGCTGGTGGCACGGTCGAAGGGCGCCTTTTCACGCGCCGTCAGGTAGGGGATGAAGGGGACCATTCCCGCAATGTTGAACAGCAGGGACGGGTCGGTCGACACCAGCGACGCCGACGGCACCACCGTGTGTCCCTTGCCTTCGAAGTACGCGAGCCAGCGGCGGGCAATCTCATGGGATTTCATGGAAAGTATCAGTCCTTTTGGTCTTTTCTGGGGCGCGGGATCCAGGGAGCCTTGTTCCCGGGATGCCGGTTCCTCGGGGTGCCTCGTCGGGTGGCACGACGGACCGGTCAGTGACCTGGGTCGGCGGCCTTCTCCGGGGGTGCCCTGTGGCGGGCGCGGCCGAACTTACTGGCCGGGACGTTCCGGGGCGACGTCGGCGGGGTTGATGCCGAGGGCGGCACGGAGGTCCGACTCACGCTCCTGCATCCCCGACCGCAGGGCATCAGCAAAGCTGGCGACGCTGTCGGAGACCTCGCCCATGGCCCGGTTCAGGCCAGCTGGCCCGTAGCTGTCGGCGACAGAGGACAGCTTACGGACGGCGATGACGCCGATCGCGACGCCTGCACCCATCCAGATGACTCGCATGATCATTGACTTCCTCATCGTTTTCTCAGCGGCTTCGGCGGCGGGGCGCGGGCTTGCCGCGTGATGCCAGGGCAGAACGGACACCATAGGAGAAGGCGGCGACCTTGATCAGCGGGGCGCCGACCGTTGCCGCAACCAGTGACGACAGGGCGGAGAGATTCGCTGTCGCGTCGGAGACGTTGGATGTGATTCCGTCGACGTTCTTCAGCTGCTGATGGGTGGTGGTGACCGTGCTGGTCACTTCTTCGATCAGGGGCGTGGTTTCGTTGCTCACACTCCGGATCGTGGTCCGAAGCTCATCGAACACTTTCCCGAGCTTCCACACCGGCACAGCCAGCAATGCCACCAGCACGGCGAATACTCCAGCCGCGATGAGACCGGCGATATCTCCACCAGACATGGATCGTGTCTCCTTTAGAATCAGGTAGGCCGCCTGGGCTTCGACAGCCCGGCGGCAATAACTTACCTATGTACCTTACCTACTCAAAGGCCCGCGGCGTGTGCCGCGGGCCTTCGAGCTCAGGTCCTTGCTGGAATAGCTAAGGAACTAGCGTGCGTAGTATTCCACCACGAGCTGCTCTTCACAGGTCACGGGGACCTCTGAGCGCTTGGGGCGGCGAACCAGGCGAGCCTGGAGCTTGTCCAGCTGGACCTCCAGGTAGCCGGGAACTGCGGGCAGCACATCGCGGTGCGCGCCTGCGGCGGCAACCTGCAGCGGGTCGAGGACCTCGCTGCGTGGGTGTACGTGAATGAGCTGTCCTTCGGCGACGCGGTAGGACGGGCGGTCAACGCGTGAACCGTCGACCATGATGTGACGGTGAACAACCAGCTGACGGGCCTGCGCGCTGGTGCGGGCGAAGCCGGCGCGGAGCACCAGGGCATCGAGACGCATTTCGAGCAGTTCGATCAGGTTCTCACCGGTCAGCCCCTTGGTGCGGCGGGCTTCTTCGAAGACCCGGGTCATCTGGGCTTCGCGGATGCCGTACTGGGCGCGCAGACGCTGCTTTTCGCGCAACCGTACAGCGTAGTCGCTGTCCTGCTTGCGACGGGCGCGTCCATGCTGGCCGGGCGCGTACGGCCGGCGTTCCAGATACTTTTCAGCCTTGGGGGTCAGAGCAATGCCGAGGGCACGCGAAATGCGAACCTTACGGCGGGCACGTGTGTTGTTAGCCACGAATACCTTCCATTATTTTTGCGGCAAAGCAGCTCAGCCGTCGTTCAGTCGGTCTCACCCGACTGGACGGCTGGCACTTTCAGTGTCGCTGGCCTCCACTTGCGGAGAGCCGGGAGTGGCCGCTTCCCGGTACTACAGTTCGCAGTTTGCGTAACCTGCACGGAAGGGATCCGCCGAAACGGATCACGCTTGATTGAATCAAACCTTCAATGATGGGTTGCGCAGAACGCGACTTGCCAGTCAACCGTCAATCCTAGCAGTGCGCCGGGCCGGCCGCTGAATCGCCACGGCTGCCCGTCACTTGCCGCGGATGATGCGGCGAAGCCTTGCCAGCCGGGAACCGATATCCCGCTCCGCGCCGCGGTCGGTGGGATGGTAGTAGTCGTGGCCCGCCAGGTCATCGGGAGCATACTGCTGGGCGGCGATGCCATGAGGCTCGTCGTGGGAGTAGACGTAGCCGCTGCCATGCCCCAGCTGTTTGGCGCCAGGATAGTGGGCGTCCCTCAGGTGCGAGGGGATTCCCTGCCCGCGCCCGGCCCTGACATCTGCCACTGCTGCGTTGATCCCGTTGTAGGACGCATTGGATTTCGGCGCGGTCGCGATGTGCACCACCGCTTCGGCGAGGATGATCCTGCCCTCGGGCATCCCGATCAGCGCCACCGCCTGGGCTGCCGCCACCGCGGTTTGCAGGGCCGTAGGGTCCGCCATGCCGACATCCTCGGCCGCGGAGATCATCAGCCGCCGGGCGACGAAGCGGGGGTCCTCCCCCGCCTCCAGCATCTTGGCCAGGTAGTGGAGGGCAGCGTCGACGTCGGAGCCCCTGAGTGATTTGATGAACGCGCTGGCCACATCGTAGTGCTGGTCCCCGGCGCGGTCGTAGCGCAGGGCTGCCACATCGACTGCCTTTTCCGCATGCTCCAGCTCCACGATGACTGGTTCCGCCGGATCCTCCGACGCCGAATGCGCGACCCCTGCCGCGGCTTCCAGCGCGGTCAGCCCCCGGCGGGCATCGCCGGCGGCCAGTCGGACCAGATGCTCCATCGCTCCGTCGCTGACCCTGACCGAACCGTCGAGTCCTCGGGGGTCCTCAACGGCGCGGCCCAGGAGGTCGGCGATGTCGGCCTCGGTCAGGGGCTTGAGCGTCTGGAGCAGGGACCGGGACAGCAGCGGGGAAACCACCGAGAAGGAGGGGTTCTCGGTGGTGGCCGCAATCAGGACCACCCAGCGGTTCTCGACGCCAGGAAGCAACGCGTCCTGCTGCGCCTTGTTGAACCGGTGGATCTCATCCAGGAACAGGACGGTGGTGGTGCGGTGCAGGTCGCGGGCGGTGAGCGCCTCATCCATCACCCGGCGCACATCCTTCACCCCGGCGGTGATGGCCGACAGCTCGACGAATGTCCTGCCGCGGCCGCGCGCGATCACGTGGGCGAGGGTGGTTTTACCGGTGCCCGGCGGGCCCCACAGGATGACTGAGGACGGGCCGGCCGGTCCCGTGCGGTCGGCGTCGCCGGCAAGGGTCCGCAACGGGGATCCGGGACCGAGCAGGTGTTGCTGGCCCACTACCTCATCGATGGAGCGTGGGCGCATCCTCACGGCGAGGGGGCTGCGGTGACGTTCGGCGCTGGTCGCGCTCCTGACGGGTGCGTCGTCATCGTCGTCGTCAGACCCGTAGGCGGCACTGAATAGATCATTCACACTGCCAAGGCTACTGTGAAGCACTGACGCCGGGGATACCGGCCGTCAGCCAACCGCTGGCCGCAGCCAGCCAGCTGAAGAACGGCGTCACGCCGGATCGGAGTCAGACGTGGGATCACCCCGTACGGTGCTGGTGTCTCCGGAGCGGCTGCCCGGCTGGGTGGACCGGTTCGCGGCGGGCAACGGCGGGTTGGTGTCCACGTCCGGGCATGACGCCGAGACCCTGTCTCGTGGGGGTATGGTGCTGCGTGGGGCGAACGGCTGCGTGGCCGAACTGTACCCGCCCCGGGAGGCCCCCGACCCCGGGTCCGGCGTCAATCTGTCGGTAGCGGGGCTGATTGCCTCCGCGACCAGTGAAGACCCCATCGGCCTGCTCCTGGTCCGGCGGGGTGGTTACGCGGCCGGTGTTGCCGAAGCGGGGAAGCTGATCGTCTCGAAGACCGGTACCAAGTACGTCCAGTCACGGACCGCTGCCGGCGGTTGGTCGCAACAGCGGTTCGCGCGGCGGCGGGCCAATCAGGCGTCGGGGCTTGCCGACGCTGCAGCAACCCACGCCGCACGGCTGTTCGGTGAGCACCCGCCCGGAAGCCTGCAGCTCGGCGGCGACCGCACGCTCGCGGCTGAAACGTTGGCCAACCCCGTGTTGCGCCGGTTCCAGTCCCTGCCGCAGTTGAGGTTCCTGGTGGTCCCCGATCCACGCCTGGACATCCTCAAGCAGGCGGCGGTGGACGCCCGCTCCATCAGGATCACGATCAGCGACCCCGAGGCTTCCGCCTGAGGCAGCCCCCCTCAACGATGGGGGCTGCCGAGCGGCCGGGAACTACCGCGCGTCGGAGGCGTGTTGCGCCGCTTCGCGGAGCCGCGAGACGGCCTCGTCCGGGTTGTCCGCCCCGTAGATCGCTGACCCTGCGACGAATACTGTTGCACCGGCCTCGGCCGCGCGAAGAATGGTGTCCTCGGTGATACCCCCATCCACCTGGATGGCGACCGGAAGGTTGGCCCCTCGGACCGCCTCGGCTGCCCGGCGGATCTTGGGAAGCATGACATCCAGGAAGGACTGTCCACCAAAGCCCGGTTCGACAGTCATGATCAGCAGCAGGTCCACCTCGCCCAGCAGGTCCAGGTACGGCTCCACGGGCGTCGCTGGGCGCAGCGCCAGCCCGGCCTTCGAGCCGATGCTGCGCAACTCGCGGGCGAGCCGGATTGGGGCGGCTGCAGCCTCGGCGTGGAAGGTCACCGAAGCGGCACCCAGTTCGGCGTAACCGGGAGCCCAGCGGTCGGCGTCGTCAATCATCAGGTGCACGTCGAGCGGGAGAGTGCTGACCTCCTGGATCCGTGTGACCACCGGCAGGCCCAGCGTCAGGTTGGGGACAAAGCTGTTGTCCATCACGTCCACATGCACGGCGTCCGCTGAGGCGATGCGCCCCAACTCACTCTGCAGGTTGGCGAAGTCGGCGGACAGGATGCTCGGGTTGATGCAGCAGGCGGTCATGGAACTCCTTGAAGCGGATGTGTCGGTGGTCTTCCCACAACCTACCCCGATCGGCAGGGGCACTCGGTTCTAGGCGGTACGGCGGATCAGCGCGAGGAACATCGCGTCGGTGCCGTGGACGTGGGGCCACAGCTGGGCGGTCTTCTCGTGACCGGCAGCCAGCGAGCCGGTCAGGCTGACCCCGTCGAGTGCCTCCCCCGCGTCGATCAATTCGACGTCGTCGCGCCGCCGAAGGCAATCCTGGACCACTGCCGAGGTCTCGGCGGGGTGCGGTGAGCAGGTCACGTAGGCCACCACGCCGCCGGGCCGGACTGCGGTGAGGGCCGCCGCGAGCAGATCACGCTGCAATGCCCCCAGTCCGCCGATATCGGACGGCTTCCGCCGCCAGCGGGCTTCCGGCCGCCGACGGAGGGCCCCCAGTCCGGTGCAGGGTGCGTCGACGAGGATCCGGTCAAAGGTGTCCGGGAAGTCATCGGCGACTGTCCGTCCGTCGCCCACCCGCACGGTCCAGGTGGATGGATCGAGCGGCCGCAGGGCCTGGCGGACCAGCTGGGCGCGGTGCTCGGCTGGTTCGTTCGCCACGAGGGTGTGACCGCCCTGTTGCGCGAGGGCGCCGAGCAGGGCTGCCTTTCCACCGGGCCCGGCGCAGAGGTCGAGCCACTGTTCGTGGCGCTGCCCGCCGACGGGGGCGCCGGCGTCGAGGGCCACGGCAGCCAGTGCCCGGGCGACCAGCTGGGAGCCGGCGTCCTGTACCCGGGTGGTGCCGACCCTGATGCTTTCAAGCCGGCCCACATCGCCTGCCGAGAAGAGCGCTGAGTCTTCGGCGAGCTCGCCCGGTATGGCTCCGGCGTCAAACGCTTCGTCAAGGCTTCCCAGTCCGGGGAGAGCGAGCAGGTTGACCACCGGCGCAGCGTTGTTGGCGGCGAGGAGCGTCTCGATTTCAGAAACGTCCCTGCCATGGTCCACGAGGGCACCGCGGAGCGCGCGGACAATCCATTCGGGGTGGCTGTGGGTGAGGGAGCTGATCTTCGTGGCGTCCGTCAGCCCGGCGGTCAGTTCAGCGACCCATTCCTCGAGGGACTTGGCCGATACCCGTCGCAGGACCGCATTGATGAGTGCAGAGGGGCCAGCGCCGATCACGGCCCTGGCCAGACCGACTGTCTGATCCAGGGCTGCGTGGGCGGGTACCCGCATGGCGAGGAGCTGGTGGGTGCCGATCCGCAGGGCGTCGAGAATGGCTGGATCAAGCTTGTCCAGCGGCCGGTCGACGCACTTCGCCAGGATGGCGTCGTAGGTTCCCTGGCCACGGAGCGCCCCATAGGCCAGTTCGGTGGCGAAACCCGCATCGCGCTTGTCGAGGCGGTGCTTGCGGATGCTGACGGGAAGCACAAGGTTGGCGTAGGCGTCGTCGGCCTCGACGGCGCGCAGTACCTCGAAAGCGACCAGCCGCGCCGGGTCAGCGCGTCGTGTCCGTTCCGAGGGCGCAGCGCTCGAGAATCCACGCGGTTCGGGACGGTTGCGTTCCCGTCCGGCCGCATTCCGGCGCCGCTCGGGCCCGCCGGCTTTGCCGTGCCCGGAATTCTTGCCTTGTCCTGAATTCTTGCCTTGTCCTGCAGGGTTGCCTTGGCCGGGATTGCTCACGGGATGTGCCTCGTCACGAAAAAACCAGCTCTCCTTGTTGTAGGGCGCCGCGCGCCCAGTCCTGTGCTCGCATCATTTTCTTGCCCGCCGGCTGGACCTCGCCCAGGACTACCGCCGAGGATCCGGTTCCCACCAGGACCGAGGTCCCGTCCATCGCCACTTCACCGGGTGCGAGGTCAACCACCGCCGCAGGGGGCAGCTCCGGATCGGGGGTCCACGGCGAGACCGGGCCGATCTTGACCCGCTGGTCGCCGAACTGGGTCCAGGCCCCCGGTTCTGGGGTGACCCCGTTGATACGGCGCCGCACCGCCAGTGCTGGCTGGGTCCAATCCACCCGGGCGTCATCAATGGTGAGTTTGGGCGCCAGGCTCACCTCTCCCTGCTGCGGGACTGCGTCGGCCCGACCGGTTGCCACAGCTGAAAGGGTCTGCACCAGCAGCACTGCGCCGCTGTGGGCGAGCCGCTCCAGGAGTTCACCACTGGTATCGCTGGGGCGGACCGCCTCGGTCATCGTTCCGAAGACGGGGCCCGTGTCGAGGCCCGCCTCAAGGCGGAAGGTGGAGGCTCCGGTGATTTCATCACCGGCCATGACCGCGTGCTGGACGGGGGCCGCTCCGCGCCAGGCGGGCAGCAGGGAGAAATGCAGGTTGATCCAGCCGTGGACCGGGACGTCCAGCGCCGGCTGCGGGACTAGTCCGCCGTACGCGACAATTGCCGCCACGTCGGTATTCAGGGCGGAGATCTGCTCGGTCACTGCGTCGTCGATCCGGTTGGCGCGGATGACGGGTAAACCCAGGTCTGCCGCCCGTGCCGCTACGGGGCTGGGCGTCAAGATGCGTTTGCGCCCCAGCGGGGCGTCCTCGCGCGTCAGCACCCCGACGACGTCGAACCCGGCATCGACGAGCGCGTCGAGAGACGGAACCGCGACACCCGGCGTCCCAGCGAAGAGGATCCTCATCGTCTGGATCCGCGTCCGCTGGGCTGGCCGTCCTGCCGGGTTGAGGCAGCGCCGAGCCCGAAACTTGAGCCGATGGTTTCCGCCCGTTCACGGGCGGTCTGGTCCGCCACCGATGAGTAAGTGGAGCTCCGGATCGCGCGCATGGCTGCCTTACGGTGCTCCCCCACCAGGCGGTCAATGTACAGCGAGCCGTTCAGGTGATCGGTCTCGTGCTGGAAGCAGCGGGCGAGCATCCCGGTTCCCTCATACTCGACCGGCTCTCCGTTGAGGTCGACGCCGGTGACCCTGGCCCAACTCACACGTGGCACTGGGTACCCAAGTCCCGGGATGGACAGGCACCCTTCCGGTTCTTCGGGCACAAGTTCGGTGCCCACCTCAAGTACCGGGTTCACGACGTAGCCCGAAGCGTCACCGATCCTGAAGGTGAAGACGCGCAGGCTCACACCCACCTGGGGCGCCGCGAGACCTGCACCATGCACGTCGTCCATGGTCTGAACCATGTCGGCGACCAACCGGGCCAGCTCGGGGCCGAACTGGGTGACCTCGGCAGCTGGGGTTCTCAATACCGGGTCACCGATGATCCGAATGCTCAAGACGGCCATGCTGTGAGTGGTCCTAACGTTGGGGATGGTGTGATGCGATGCAATTCTAGGCGGGAATCCGGCCGCACCCCCAGTCGGGGAGTTCCTAGCGGGCAGATCCGCTGGCGACGGCGCCACCGGCCGTGACGGGTGGTGGACCGATGGGGAGCAGTGCCCGCCCGGCGGCGGCGGCATCCAGGCCGGCCTCCCACGACCGGCGCAATGCGCAGAAGCGGAACCAGTGCTCCTTGAGAACCTCCGGGTTGGCGCGCATGGCGCGCACCTCGGTCTTGCCGATGGCTACGCCCAGCAGGATCAGTTCGTGGTCATACTTCCACGGTTCCCAGGTACCGGCTTCGCCGTCGACCAGTGACTCCTGGGCCTTCATACCGGCGACGAGCTGCATCACCACCTTGTCGTCGAGGGGCTTCACCTGCCCGTCTCGGTCGGTGTTCTTCGTCTTGAAGTCGATCAGGCATAGCCTGCCACCGATCTCGGCGAGCAGGTCAAGGGTGCCGGCGTAGCCGACTTCATGGTTCCAGACGGTGAGTTCGGCAGCGATCGGCCTCACCTGGTACAGGGTCCACCATTCATCGAAGCGGGCAGCGAAGGCCTCCTCGCCGTTCTCCGCGAGGGCCGCCCGGGCGCCGTCGACGTCGTGGGGCTTCTCCAGGTCCCGAAGGGCAACCTGTTCGCAGTAGTAGTGCACCCGGGTGCCCCGGTCGGCGGCCTCATCCCGGTAGCGTTCCGCGGCGACGGAAGCGTCCTTGACCACGGTGCGCAGCTGCGAGGGGTTGCCGAGAGCTGCGGGTACCCGCGGGTCGTTCGCGACGGCGTTCGCAGCCATGTAGCCGATCCAGCCGTCGAGGGAGGTGGTGGCCTGCGAGATGACCGTGGTGATCGACGGGACGATCGGACGGTCGGTGGTCGAACGGGAATACATGCGTCCGTGCTCAGTCGAATGAGCCAGCAGCGGTTGAGTCATACATCCAGTCTGACACCGGATACTGACAATCTATATTTGGCCACATTCCGGCGTCGCCGGACCCGGATTGGACGAACCCCATTTCCTCCTATAGAGTTTTTACTCGTTGGAAAACGACGAATAACCCTGTAAATCCACGGATTTTCACGCGGTTGTGAATCAACAATCAACATGCGGACGTAGCTCAGCTGGCTAGAGCACCACCTTGCCAAGGTGGATGTCGCGGGTTCGAATCCCGTCGTCCGCTCGCAAGTCACTGTAACTGTCGGAGCACCTTTCGACGGTCCTGGTTTTACTAGGTACGGTGGGGTGGCCGAGAGGCGAGGCAGCGGCCTGCAAAGCCGTATACGCGGGTTCGAATCCCGTCCCCACCTCCAGTACGGAGCTTGCACCCATTTCGATGGGCGATTGGCGCAGCGGTAGCGCGCTTCCCTGACACGGAAGAGGTCACTGGTTCGATCCCAGTATCGCCCACTCCAAGCGGTTCCCGTGATTCTCCGGAATCACCGGGTACCGCTTTTTCGCGGACGTAGCTCAGCTGGCTAGAGCACCACCTTGCCAAGGTGGATGTCGCGGGTTCGAATCCCGTCGTCCGCTCCACTTCCATCGCAGTTCACACGCCGCCAGCACGCGTGCTGCATCCCACCCAACGCGCCTCGTCAGTGGGACTGTCTAGACAATCCCACCGACCAGCCTCGGACGGTGGGATCGCGGAACAGCAACACGCTTGTTCGCTTCCAGCAGGGCCCTGCTGCTAGTGCAGCAGTTTCAGGCCGATCACGCAGGCCACAATGCCCAGCACGAGCAGCACCTTGATCACCGAGGCGGCTTCGCCGTCGAAAATCATCGCGTACGCCACGGTCAGGGACGCGCCAATTCCCACCCAGACCGCGTAGGCGGTCCCCACGGGAAGGGTGCGCATCGCCCAAGCCAGGCCAATCATGCTGAGCGTTACCGCCACACCGAAGATGATTGACGGAACCAGCCGGGTGAATCCCTCCGACTTGCCGAGGGCTGTGGCCCAGACGGCTTCAAGGACGCCGGATACCACTAGAACAATCCATGCCATGACAGTCTCACTCCTGAAACGCCGTCTTGTCGCTGACCGGGTACGGCGCACCTCGTCCGGGTGCCATCTGGCCCTCCAAGGCTGTCACATCGGCGTACCCCGGGCAATACCGTCCGGAAATACGCCGATGGCGGACACTCAGGCAAACCACAGGCTACGTCCTTGGAACTGCCAATGGAGCGCCCTAAGATATCTCGCAGAGGGAACAACAGGTTCCCGGATCGAAAGGAGGTGCCTGTGTCTGTATTTGACGGGCTCAAAGGCAAGGCCGGAGTGCTGAAGGAAAAGGCAACCGAGCTGGTGGGCGAGAACTCTGGAAAGATCAAGGAAGGCATCGGTCACGCTGGCAACTTCGTTGACAGCAAGACCGGAGGCAAGTACGCCGACAAGATCGACAAGGTTCAGACCAAAGCCTCCGAAATGGTTGACAAGACCGACCGCGGGGACACCAACCGGCCAGCTGGCCCTGGAGTTCCTCCGGCCGTATAAGGCCTATTGCTCGACAAAGAAGTGCCGGTCCTGCCGTGAGGCAGTACCGGCACTTTTTGCATGCTTACCCGGTTTGGCAGGAATCCGCTGGGTCTCTACCGCCCGGGCTGGCGAGCTAGGCCTCGCTCCCCTGACGGGCCAGGGCAGTCAACCGGGAGACGGCCCGGTGGTATTTCTTCATGTAGCCGCCGGTCATCATTTCCTCGGTGAACAGCTGGTCGAACGCGACGCCGCTGGCAAGGACCGGGATGTCCTTGTCATAGATCCGGTCAGCGAGGACCACGAACCGCAGTGCCACGGCCTGCTCGGAGATGGTGCCCACGTTGTGCCAGGCGATGTAGTCCACACCGTCGATCAACTGGCGGTAGCGGCTCGGGTGCACTCCTGAGAGATGCTTCACCAGGTCGCTGAAAACATCCTCGGCGAGAATGCCGTCGGGCCCGCCCTTGAGCTCACGCACACGGTCGTGGAGACCCGACTCGCTGAAGGGCTCGGGAGCCTCCGGAAGACCGCGGTGGCGGTAATCCTCACCGTCGATGCGCAGTACATCGAACTGGTCGGCGAGCACCTGGATTTCCCGCTGGAAGTCGACTGCAGCAAACCGTCCGTCGCCGAGCGACCCGGGCAGTGTGTTCGATGTCGCCGCGAGCTTGACCCCGGCGTCGGCGAGCTCACGCATCAGCCGGGACATCAGCACCGTGTCCCCCGGATCGTCTAGCTCGAACTCGTCGATGCACACCAGCGCGTACCCGCTGAGCGCGTCCACCGCGCGCCGGAAGGAGAGGGCACCCACCAGGTTGGTGTACTCCACGAAGGTGCCGAAGGCCTTCTTGCCCGAGGTGGCGTGCCAGAGGGATGCCAAAAGGTGGGTCTTGCCGACGCCGAACCCGCCGTCCAGGTAGATCCCCGCACGCGTTGGCGCCTTCTTCGCGCCGAACAGTTTGCGCAGTCCAGTCGGTTCCGGCTGGTTGACGGTGTCCGCAAAATCGGACAGCGCCTTCACTGCCGCAGCCTGGGACGGCTGGTTGGGATCGGGACGGTAGCTGTCAAAGGACACGTCGCCGAACCGGGGGGACGGATAGAACCCGGTCAGCAGTTCGTCGACCGAAACTTTGGGGGTGCGCTGGGAGAGCTGTTCGATAGTTGCCACGGTAGGCAAGAATACGGCACGTTCAGCTGACCACTGCTTCGTGACCGCCCGCCCCACGCCTTTTGTGGCGTGCGGTGAACCGCCCGGAAATATTTGCGGGCAGGCGTGGTTACGCTAGTAGAGACCACATATTCTTCGCGAGAAAGGCCTACGGATGTCAGTCGCAGCAGATCCCGATGAGAAGTTCGCACACTATGCCCACCCCGAACGGCTCGTCTCCACCGCCTGGCTGGCGGAAAACCTCGACACCGATTCCCTGGTGGTGGTCGAGTCGGACGAGGACGTCCTCCTCTACGACACGGGCCACATCCCCGGTGCGGTGAAGGTGGATTGGCACACTGACCTCAATGATGAGGTCACCCGTGACTACGTCGACGGCGCCGCCTTCGCCCGCCTGATGTCAGCCAAGGGCATCACCCGTGACTCGACAGTTGTCATTTACGGTGACAAGAGCAACTGGTGGGCCTCGTACGCCCTCTGGGTTTTCACCCTCTTTGGCCACGAGGATGTCCGGCTGCTCGACGGCGGCCGCGACAAGTGGCTCGCGGAGGGCCGCCCGACCACCACTGACGTGCCTGCCACCCAGAACGTCGAGTACCCGGTGGTCGAGCGCAACGACGCTCCGATCCGCGCGTACATGAGCGATGTGCTCGACCACCTGGGCAAGCCCCTGATCGACGTCCGCTCGGCCGACGAATACACCGGTGTCCGCACCCACATGCCGGCCTACCCCGAGGAAGGCGCACTCCGTGGCGGGCACATCCCCTCCGCCGCATCCGTCCCCTGGGCGCGCGCGGCTGCCGAGGACGGGACGTTCCGCAGCAGGGCCGAGCTCGATGCCATCTACCGTGACGAGGTCGGGTTGAAGGACGACGACGACGTCGTTGCCTACTGCCGCATCGGCGAACGGTCCAGCCACACCTGGTTTGTCCTGTTCTACCTGCTCGGTTTCAGCAAGGTACGCAACTATGACGGCTCCTGGACCGAGTGGGGCAACGCCGTGCGGGTCCCCATCGTCAAGGGCGAAGAGCGCGGCGAGGTTCCCACGTCATGACCGCGCCGCTACCAGCCAAACTCGACGAGATCGTCGAGGATTTCCAGGCGCTGGACGAGCCCGACCGGCTGCAGTTGCTGCTGGAGTTCTCCCAGGGTCTCCCGGCACTCCCCGCGCATCTGTTGGAGCACCCGGAGTTGCTGGAGCAGGTTGTGGAGTGCCAGACCCCGCTGTTCCTCAAGGTGGAGATCGACGAAAGCCCCGAGCGGATTGTGCACCTCTACTTCTCGGCGCCGCCGGAGGCTCCCACCACGCGTGGGTTCGCAGGGGTCCTCCATGAGGGCCTGGACGGACTTCCCTCGGCGGAGATCCTCGCCGTCCCCGACGACGTTCCGGACCGGTTGGGCCTGACCCGGGCGATCACCCCGCTACGGATGCGCGGCATGACAGCCATGCTCGGCCGGATCAAACGGACGGTGCGCGCGGGCCAGCCGGCCTAGCGCAGCGGCCCGGTCAGTTCCTGACCCCTGGCCGGGCACGGCCGTGCAGCACCGGCGCCAGCCAGTTGGCGACGGTCTGCTCCCACTTCACCGGGTCGACGTTCCATTCCTTGGTATGCCGGGCCCGATGGAACCGTTCGAAGCTGACAAACGCCGGGTTCCGCTCGGCGAGTTCTGCCGAAGCGCCCACCGGGACAAACTCGTCGTCCTCGCTGTGGATAATCAGGGTGGGAATGGTCAGCTGCTCGGCCCGTGCCACCCAGTCGAGACTCTTCAGGTCGAGCGGCGCCGCCAGGCCGGTGGCCTTGCGGCCGGCACGGTTGGTCAAAAGCCACTGCCCCAGCCTCCCGATCGGTGCGGGGATGCGGTTGAGCTGTGCGTGATAGGCAAGGACCTCGATCCAGTTGATCACGGGCCCATCAAGGACCAGGGCCCTGATGCGTTGCCGGTGCCGGGAGAGATCGGCGGTCTGCAGGCAAATGGCGCCACCCATCGACCAGCCAAAGAGCACCACGCCCTCGGCGCCGTGGGCCACCGCGTAGTCAATGGCCGCCTCGACGTCGCGCCACTCGGTCATCCCCAACCCGTACCTGCCGTCAGCGGCGTGCGGAGCCTCGCCGTCGTTCCGGTAGGACGCCAGCAGGCAGGTCATCCCGAGCGAGCGCGCCAGCCGCACGGCCCGCAACCCTTCGGTGCGTTGCACTCCCCTGCCGTGCACCATCACCGCCCAGTCCTTTGAGGTTTCCTCGGCACGGATCAGCCAGGCTGGCGCGACTCCCCCATCCACCGGGATGCCCACCTCTTCATCGGCAAACCCGACAGCCGACGGCGAAGGGAAGACAGCACCGCTCCACCACCCGCGGGTGGCCCCGGCAAGATTGCCCGAATACACGGTTTCCACCTCCCGCTGCACAGTCCCCTCCCGGGGAACGTAGGAGCGGATCGCTCCGATGCGCGCGTGGCCACGGCCGCCGTCAAAGTACAGGCTGTAGGTGCCCTCGACAGTGGTGTCGTCATTGGCGGGGAGGATGACCTGCTGGCCCGTGCCCGTGCCGACCACGGCCAGAATGTCCAGGTTCTCGTCCCTGACGCGTGCCGGAGTGACTACCTGCCGGGCGAAATGTGCTGCGAGTCCCGACGTGGCGACCGCGACGGAGGAGCCAACCGCGGTGCCAATCCCTACCCCGAGCATCGTCCAGCGGAGCCACGGGGCGGTGGTGGAAGACTCCGGCGCGGTGACGGGGAAATTTCGCATACCCCATTCTTGCCTGTGATCCCAGTGTTCGGTGACAAACGCCTGCGGGGTGTCGCAGGCTCAGGTGTCCTCGCTAGGGTGGCGGGACGTTGAGCACTAGTCTTGGCTCATGGCTGAGACGATAGTGGTATTGACCGAAGAGAGCCTCAACGATGGCGACGCAAAGAACCTGCTGACCCTTGTCGGTGAGGAACAGACAACGCTGCTGGTGCTGATTCCCGATGACCGGCACAAGAATGTGATGGTCGAGTTCTTCCACCACCTGAGCCTGCTGGAGTTCGCCGACGCCTTCCGCGATCTGTCCCAGGGGCAGCAGTCGGCCCAGGAATCCAGGGAAAGTGCGGAGGCCGCCCTTGAGGCGTCCATGCGGGTCGCCGAAGCCCATGGGCTCCCTGCGCGTGGCTTCATTGCCACCGGCAACGCCGTCGAGGCAATGGTCGACGCCGTGAGCCAGCATGGTGCCCGGCAGGCGGTGGTCATCACCCGGCCACACGCCGTCGCGGACACGCTCCACACCGACTGGGCGAACCAGGCCCAGGACCGGCTCGGGGTGCCTGTGCTGCATCTCTATTCCGGTTCGGGATTTATTGGGGATTCCTAGGCGTTGAAGAAGTCATGAGCACAACAGAACCCAGCGAAGTCCCTGTCCAGAAGACCGACGACGAGTGGCGTTCCGAGCTGACCAGTGAGGAATACCGCGTCCTCCGTCAGGCTGGCACGGAACGGCCCTACACCGGCGAGTATTACGACACCACTACCAAGGGTGTGTATCAGTGCCGTGCGTGCGGGCATGAGCTCTTCACCAGCAACGAGAAATTCGATTCGCACTGCGGTTGGCCCTCCTTCTGGGCGCCGCTGGCTGAGAACACGGTCCGCTATCTGCACGACAACTCAATGGGCATGCAGCGCACCGAGGTCCGCTGCGCCAATTGCGATTCACACCTTGGCCATCTGTTCGAGGGAGAGGGCTACGGCACCCCCACCGACCAGCGGTTCTGCATCAATTCAGTCTCGATGAAACTGGTGGAACAGGCCTAGGTAAACCCGCAGGGGAGGTCCAGCATGTCTGGGTCTCCCCGCCACGCCCGGCTCGAGAATCATAAGAGTTGCTTACTCTTGGCTGGATCTTGGGTAAGGAAACCTTGAGGGTTGCTACGCTCACTTCCATGACCACGACGACGACGAACCCCAGCCTCCTGCTAGCAGAAGCGACAACCCTCCCCGTCACGGGCCGGCCCGCTGGCGCTCCCGAGAGTACGCCTGCGTGGCATCGGCTCAAGGCCGCCGCGTCGGCCCTCCAGGCTCTCCAGATCAAGGACGGCTCGGTCCCTGAGTCAGCCGACCATCCGGCAGCATCCTCGTCAGTAGACACAATTATCGAAGCCATTGACGCGCTTGCCCCACTCTTTCCGCACGACGCCGGCTACCTCACTGCCGTCGTGCAAGACTTCACGTCCTGGCGCGACACGGGCTTCGGTGTTCCCGATTTCCTTGCCTCCCTGTTGCAATTCCAGCCCCAGCAGCACCGGGTGGACGGGCTCCAGCACCTGGTGGTGTTCCCCATGTACACCCAGAATGGCAGCACCAACCGCCTGGTGGAAGCAGTGCTGATCGAGGTGCTGTGGCCCGAGTTCATCGCCGAACTGGAGGCCGGGGACTACTCCAACAGGCTCTTCGTCCCCATCCGGTTCCTCGACTTCACCGCCGGCTACGACACCAACTCGGCTGTCCTGTTCCCCGAAACGGTTGCTGTGAGTTCGACGCCGCAGTTCACCTGGGGCGCCATTTTCGCCGACCGTGAGGCGGCACGGTTCCGCCGGGTGGTCACCGCAGCGGCCGAAATCACCAAACTAGACCTGCCCGCCGAAGCAGCGGAACTCGTCGCGGACCAGCAGCTGGCGGAGCGGACCTTCGTGATGTGGGACCTCATTCATGACCGCACCCACATGCGGGGCGATCTGCCGTTCGACCCCTTCATGATCAAGCAGCGCATGCCCTACTTCCTCTACTCGCTCGAGGAACTGCGCTGCGACCTGACAGCCTTCCGGGAATCGGTGCGGATCGCCCAGGACGAATCGGCGCCCGATGAGACCCGCCGTCATGCCCGGCTGGTGCAGTACGCGGTCATCTTCGACCGGATCTTCCGCTTTTCCATCACCGGCAGCCGCGTCCGGAACTACGACGGTCTGGGAGGTCAGCTCCTGTTCGCGTGGATGCACCAGCACCACGTCCTGCACTGGACCGACAGCCGCCTGAGCATCGACTGGGCGGAGGTTCCCGCCGTCGTCATCGCCCTGGGCGAGAAGATCGAACAGCTGTACTGGCGTTCAATCGACCGGCCCAAGATCGCCCACTGGCTTGCTGCCTACCAGTTGGTGACCGACACCGTCACGCCGCACCCGGCGTCGGTGTGGGCGAAGGGCCCCGACGCGCTCGAACTGACCGGCCCGCCCCGCGGGCTCACCGATGCCGTCCTGGACGATGAATTCCCCCTGTCCATGTTCTTCGAAGCGCTGGACCGCAAGATGAAACCAGTCATCGAATCCACTGCCGGCATCACCGGGACCGCAGCGTGAACGCAGCGGTGCCCTCACTCGACGGCCTGACCGTCGTCGTCGCCGGTGCTGCCGGAGCGTCAGGGGTAGCGTGTGCAACCCTCCTGACGGAATACGGCGCGACGGTGGTCGCTCTGGGATCCCATGCCGGCCGGCTCGAGGCTGCCCTCGGCCACCTCGACCGTGTCGACCGCCGCGTGTGCGACCTCACTGACGTCCTTGCCGTGAACGCGGTCGCCACAGCACTCAGCACCGACTATCCGTCGGTCGATGGACTGATCCACCTGGTGGGCGGATGGCGCGGTGGCAACAGGATCACGGGACAGACCGACGACGATTACGATGCGCTTCACGCCCATGGCCTCACCACGCTGCGTAATACCAGCCGCGCCTTCTACGCCCCGCTCCTCGCGTCGTCGACGGGCAGGCTGGCGATCGTCTCCTCGACCGCCGTCGACCGCCCGACGGCGGCAGTCGCCTCCTATGCCGCGGTCAAGTCGGCGGCGGAGACCTGGACGCGCGCAGTTGCTGAAGGTTTCCGGACCGATCAGCAGGCAGGGGACGATGGCGCCCCGGTCACTGCCGCTGCCACCATCCTGGTGGTCAAGGCGCTCCTGGATGACGCATTACGGGCGAAACATCCGGAACGCAGGTTCCCGGGTTACACCCACGTCGATGAGCTGGCGACAGCGGTGGCCGAACTGTATGCCGCGGACGCCCAGTCGATCAACGGTGAGCGGATCGTCCTGGCCGGGTAACTGCGGCCAGCACTATTGAGCGGCGGCGTCCTCACCGCTCCAGGCCTCCGCGTAGAACTCCGGGGAGAGCGAGGTCACCAGTTCCGCATAGTGGCTCGGGTCCATCGCCTGCGCCGATCCGGGGGGCGCTTCCGAGGCAAAGGCTGAGACGCCCAGGCCAGCTTCCCGACCCGACAGTGTCAGCCCTGCAGCCTCCAGGATGGTGGGGTACATACTCAGCTGGTCCACACCGGGGCGCAGATCTGCATCCCCGTCCCCGCCCGGCACCCAGATCCGATTGAAGATGGTCCGGTTGCCGTGGTCCTCCAGCTCATCCTGGAACGCATGGCCGCCGCCGATCTGCTTGAGATGGTCGCCCATGATCACCACGGCCGTGTCCTCTAGGTAGCCCTGCTGCTCCATGTGCTCCACGAAACCCGCCACCTGAGTCATCGAGCAGAAGAACGCGGAGGTGACCTCGTTCCGGGTGTCCACCTCGCAATAGTCGTAGATGTGAACCGGCTCATGTGAATCCAGGGTCAACAGCGAGAGGTTGAAGGGCTGGCCGGTCCTCTCGGCAGTGGCGTGCAGTTCGTCAACCTCGTCCCTGGCATGAGCCAGGAGGCGTTCATCGCTCAGCCCCCAGTCGGTGCGGAAGGCTGTGGCTGGCTCGCCCAGGGTGCGCCAGTAGGACAGGTCCTTCACCTCGGCGTAGCCATGGCTGTCCAGGAAAACATCCTTCGCGGCGAACGAGGCGTTTGCGCCACCCAGGAAAACACTCGTGTAGCCGTGCTGGCCCAGGACATCTCCGAGGCAGGTCGCCCCGTCGAGGTAAGTCTGGACATTTCCACCCAGCGCGTTGTAGGCGCCGCCGCCGGAACTGGAGCCAATACCCTTGAGCGGGATACCGCACTGCGTCGAGGTGATGCCGGACATGGTCCAGCCTCCGCCCTCGTATTGCTGCAGGTCCTCGACGGTCTGCCAGCCGTCCGCTGCCGGGGTGACGGCCTTAAGGGGGGCGAACGCGTCCTTCTCGAACAATTCGTCGTCCGCGAGTGTTCCCTCACCCGACTCGAGGTAGATGAGAACCAGGTTGCGCTTGTCCGCGTCGCTGGTCACTGTCGGCTCCACATAAAAGTCGCCGACCTCATAATCGGAGTTGACCGCGTCGAGGTAGTCCCCCACCCCCACGGTCGCGGCGAAAGCGGTGGAGCCACCGATAACCACTGCGGCCACCAGAACCGTGGAGACCATGCGCATGATCCAGGGTGGGCGGCGTGGCTGGATGGAGCCGCCGCTGTGGCGGACCTTGCGGCGGCGGAAGTACAGCCAGAGAGCAAGCCCCACCGTTATAAGCAACGGGGCCACACCGATCCCCAGGATGCTCACCCAGACGATGGGTCCGCCTCCGCCATCGGTTTCCACTGCAACAATGTTCAGGAGCATCTGGTTGACCGAAATCTCGCCCCAGAAGAACTGGATGATGGCGGCGGCAAGGAGCAGGGCCAGCCCGATCCCGATCAGGACATGGACCACGATCCATCCCACGACGACGCCGACCCGCCGGGTCACCGAGAACATACGGTCAAGCATTGAACCCTCTGCCTTCCTGGATGGCTGCATAGTGAGCTGAACGCCCGGGGCATCCAACCAGTGTTCGGGCCCACAAGAGCGTAGTACCGATTACAGCCTCATTCAACAGATCCCCGGCCGCCGGCACCGGATCGTTATGCCTCCGCCTGACGCCGGTGAACCCGCTGGGCCCCGGGGACCGCGACGCCAACGCTCGCCACGAGCGCTGCCTAGGTGATAATTGAGAAGTGACTGAAACCATCGCCCCCACAGCCTCCCTGCACAACCCCGACATCCGCGGCTTTGCCTCGGACAACTACTCGGGCGTGCATCCTGAAGTCCTCGCCGCGCTTGCCGCTGCGAACGGCGGACACCAGACCGCCTACGGCGACGACGTGTACACGCACCGCCTGCAGGAAATCATGCAGGAACACTTCGGCGCGGGCACCGAGGCGTTCCCCGTCTTCAATGGCACCGGCGCAAACGTCCTCAGCCTGCAGTCGTTGCTCCCCCGGTGGGGGGCGGTCATTTGTGCGCAAACCGCCCACATCAACAAGGACGAAAATGGGGCCCCCGAGCGGATCGCCGGTATCAAGCTCCTCGCGGTTCCGACCCCGGATGGGAAGCTGACACCTGACCTGATCGACCTTGAGGCATGGGGCTGGGGTGACGAGCACCGCGCCCAGCCGCTGGCCGTGTCGATCACGCAGACCACCGAACTGGGCACCCTCTACACGGTCGAAGAGATCAGGGCTATCGCCGATCATGTCCATGCCCGCGGCATGCACCTCCACATGGACGGCGCCCGGATCGCGAACGCCGCGGCGGCGCTGAACCTTCCCCTGCGGGCCTTCACCCGGGATGCTGGCGTCGACATCCTTTCCTTCGGCGGCACCAAGAATGGGTTGCTGTTCGGGGAGTGCGTGGTGGTCCTGAACCCCGAGGCGGCCACCGGCCTGACCTACCTGCGCAAGATGAACATGCAACTGGCCTCCAAGATGCGATTCATCTCGGCCCAGCTGATCGCCCTCCTGGAGGATGGTTTGTGGCTGCGTTCAGCTGTGCACTCAAACGCGATGGCCGCGAGGCTCACCCTGCTGGTGCAGGAGATCCCGGGGGTGCAGCTCACCCAACAGACAGCTGCCAACGCCGTCTTCGCGGTGCTTCCCCGGGATGCGGCCAACCGGGTCCGTGAACAGTTCAAGTTCTACGACTGGGACGCTGCCACCGGCGAGGTGCGCTGGATGTGCTCGTTCGATACCACCGCCGAGGACGTCGACGCCTTTGCCGAAGCAATCCGACGCGAAACGGCCGCCAGCATCCCCCAGGGCTAGCTCAACCAGCTGCTGACACATCGGCGAGCCTGACCGGTGCGCGGGCGCAAGTGCCATAGCCTTCCTGAGTGAGCGCAATTGGCGATCTGACCCCCATGCCCCGCGAGTTCCAGTCGGCCCTGACCGAACTCCGGGAGGCAAAATGCCGCAGCGAGATCCGGCTGGATGAAATACCTGCCCCCTCGCGGTTGGCACCCTTTGCCGTGGCCCTTGGAGCGGAAGTCTTCCAGACCGGACCCCAGCGGATGCCCGTGCACGGACCGGCTCGTGCCGCGTTCGCGGGGACCGAACCCGAGGAACTGGCCACCGGGCGGTTTATCCTCCTGCACGACCCGAGCGGCTCGGACCTGTGGGGCGGTACCTTCAGGGTGGTCACCTATATCAGGGCTCAGCTTGAACCGGAGATGGGCAACGACTCGCTGCTGGGTTCGGTTGCCTGGACCTGGCTGGTCGAGGCGTTGCAGAACCACGGTGCCGAGTACGGCTCGGCCGGCGGAACCGCGACCCGCATCCTGTCGGAAAGCTACGGCACGTTGACCGACCGGCCCGACAGCATCGACATTGAGCTCAGGGCATCCTGGACCCCTGAGACGCCGAGGGTACGGAACCATCTGGAGGCGTGGGCGGACATGGTCTGCACCTTCGCTGGCCTCCCGCCCCTGCCCGACGGAGTGACTTCGCTGCCCAACCGGCGCCGCAACTAGGGCCGCCCGCCCATGGCTTCAACTGACGCGTGCGCCCACTGGCACAGCCGCGTTAACGGCGCGGCTAGACTGGATCCATCATGACCTCGCAGACTTCTGAGCATCCTGACGATCGCACCCCGGATGCTGGCGCGCCAGCTGAGGACGTCGCTGAACCGCTCCCCCTTCCCCTGCTCAACGAACCCAGTGACGGCGTACCGCTGGTCATCGACACGCAGGCGGGTCTGGAACGCGCGGCCCGTGCGCTGGCCCAGGGCACCGGTCCCGCAGGGGTTGACGCCGAGCGCGCGTCCGGCTTCCGCTACGGGCAGCGGGCTTTCCTGGTGCAGATCCGCCGGGCCGGGGCGGGCACCTGGCTGATTGACCCTGAGCCCTTTTCCGACCTACGGATCATCGATGAGGCGCTGGAGGGAGTCGAATGGATTCTCCACGCCGCCTCCCAGGACCTGCCCTGCCTGTCAGAGCTGGGCATGTGGCCCGACCGGCTATTCGACACCGAACTCGCGGCACGGATTGCCGGGATGCCCCGGGTGGGTCTCGCCGCCGTGATCGAAAGCCTGCTGGGGTACACCCTTGCCAAGGAACACTCAGCCGCCGACTGGTCCCGGCGTCCCCTGCCGGAGCCGTGGCTACGGTACGCAGCGCTCGACGTCGAGGTCCTCACCGAACTGCGCACCGAGCTGATCAGTTTGCTCTCCCGCGACGGCAAGCTCGAAATTGCCGAACAGGAGTTCGAGCACATCCGAAGCACCCCGCCCGCCGAACCGCGGGTCGATCCGTGGCGCAGAACGTCCGGCCTGCACCAGATCAGGGACCGGCGGCAGCTGGCAGCAGTGCGACAGCTGTGGCTTGAGCGCGAGGACCTGGCGAAGAACCGCGACATCGCGCCCGGTCGCCTGATCCCGGACTCGGCGATCCTGGCCGCCGCCAAGGCGATGCCCAGCACGGTCCCCCAGTTGCTCGGAACGACCGGTTTTCACGGTCGCGCCGCCGCGAGGGAGGCCCCGCGCTGGCTGCGCTGCATCAGCGAGGCGCGAGCCCTTGCCGACCTGCCGGAGATGCAGCTACCCACCAATTCGCCGCCACCCCCTCGGGTGTGGGCGGACAAGGACCCCGAGGCAGCAGCACGCCTGGCCACCGCGCGTCCCCGATTGGCGGCGGTTGCTGAGGGCCTGAACCTGCCGATCGAGAACCTCTTGACCCCCGACTACCTGCGGCGGGTGGCCTGGCGGCCACCGGCGGAGATCACGCTTGAGTCGATCAGCGCAGCCCTCGCTGAGCTGGGTGCACGCCCCTGGCAGATCGAGAAGACGGCTGCCGTCCTCACCGTCGCCTTCCTGGACCCCGATCCCCTCCCCGGGAAGGCACCGCGGACGGCCGATCCGAACCGCTGAGGGCTTCCGGCGGGACCCGCGATGGTGAGGCCTTCTTGCAGGCTAAGTTACCCGCTAGTAACATAAGGTCGAATCGCAATCGCAGATCGCACGAAGACTCGATGAGGAGCAACAGGTGAGCACCAACACAGTGCCAGCACGGACCGCTACAGGTCGCCGGATCAGGGACGTCGTCTTTGTCGATGGCGTCCGAACCCCGTTCGGCAAAGCTGGCGAAAAGGGAATCTACGCCGGGGTGCGTGCCGACGATCTGGTGGTCAAATGCATCCGGGACCTGATGCGCCGCAACCCGACGCTCCCGGCTGAGCGGATTGACGACGTCGCCATCGCCGCCACCACCCAGACTGGGGATCAGGGGCTCACCATCGGTCGCACAGCGGCCCTCCTCGCTGGCCTCCCCCGCACGGTGCCCGGCTTCGCGATCGACCGGATGTGTGCCGGCGCCATGACTGCCGTTACGACGACTGCGTCGGGCATCGCCTTCGGGGCCTACGACGTCGTGATCGCCGGCGGCGTCGAGCACATGGGGAACCACCCCATGGGTGCCGACACCGATCCGAACCCGCGGTTCATGTCCGAACGTCTCGTGGATCCTGCCGCATTGAACATGGGTAACACCGCCGAGAACCTGCACGACCGCTTCCCCGCGATCACCAAGGACCGCGCTGACGCGTACGCCGTCGCCAGCCAGACAAAGCTGGCCGCCGCCTACGCGGGAGGACAGATCCAGCCCGATCTGGTACCCGTCGCTTCCCGCAAGGAGGGCACGGGATGGACCCTCAATACTGTTGACGAGCCGCCCCGGCCGGGCACCACCACCGAGGACCTGGCGGCCTTGCGCACCCCGTTCCGCTCGCACGGCCGGGTTACCGCTGGCAACGCTGCGGGCCTGAACGACGGCGCCACCGCTGCCCTGCTCGCTTCCGCCGACACCGCCGCTGAACTGGGCCTTCCCGCCAAGATGCGACTGGTCGCCTACGCTTTTGCCGGGGTCGAGCCCGAGGTGATGGGGATCGGACCGGTACCCGCCACCGAGAAGGCCCTCCGCCAGGCGGGCCTGTCCATCGAGGACATCGGCCTGTTTGAGATCAACGAGGCGTTCGCCGTCCAGGTGCTCTCCTTCCTGGACCACTTCGGCATCGCCGACGACGACCCGCGCGTCAACCGGTATGGCGGCGCGATCGCGGTCGGCCATCCGCTGGCGTCCTCCGGAGTCCGGTTGATGCTGCAGCTGGCACGTCAGTTCGAGGAGGACCCGTCGGTGCGGTACGGCATGACCACCATGTGTATCGGGCTTGGCATGGGCGCCACGGTGATCTGGGAGAACCCCCACCACCCTGACTATTCGTCTAACGCAGCGGAGGACGCAGCATGAGCTTTGACCGTTATGAGAAACTCGCAGCGCTGGTGCCTGATGAGGTCGTCACCCACTCCCAGGTGCAGGACATCGACCTGCCCCACGGTGGCGGGACCCTCGCGCTGATCACCCTGGACAACGGGTTGGACCACACCAAGCCCACCACCCTCGGGCCCAACACGCTCATCGAACTTGGCCGGGTGCTCGAAGGCCTGAAGGCGCGCGCGGCCAACGGCGAGTTGGCCGCCGTCGGCATCACCGGAAAACCGTACTTCCTGGTTGCCGGTGCCGACCTGTCGACCGTCAAATCGCTCAAAGCCGCCGAGTACGGTGCCCTGATGGCTGAGCTGGGGCACGAGGCCTACAACCTTCTGGGGAACCTTGGCGTCCCGAGCTTCGCGTTCATCAATGGTGTGGCGCTCGGTGGTGGACTGGAGGTGGCCCTCGCTGCCGACTACCGCACCATTTCCACCGGCGCGAACGGCATCGGCCTGCCCGAAGCATTCATTGGGCTCGTCCCCGGGTGGGGTGGCGTCTATCGCCTCCCGAGGCTGATTGGTCCGGCAGCGGCCATGAAGGTGATGATCGAGAACCCACTCAGCAACAACCGGATGCTCGACGGGCGCACCGCGTTCGGGCTCGGCATCGCCGACGAGTTGTTGGAACCAGCCGACTTCCTAGAGCAGTCCCTCGCCTGGGCGGCCAGCGTCCTGAAAGACCCGTCAGCCGTGGACGCCCGCCGTGCCGGGCATGCCACCTACACTGACGGTGACTGGGATGCGGCAGCCGCGGCTGGCCGGGCTTTCGTCGCAGCCAAGACGTCCAACGCCGCACCCGCTCCCGGGAAGGTCCTTGACCTCTTTGAAGCGGGGAAGAACCTTACCCGCGAGGAATCGGCGGCCGCCGAGTGCGAGGCCCTGACCTACCTCATGCAGACGCCCGAGTTCCACTCGACCGTGTACGCGTTCCTTGATTTGGTGCAGAAGCGGGCCAAGCGTCCCGCAGGGGCTCCGGACCGCAAGCTCGCCCGCAAGGTGACCAAGGTAGGCGTCGTCGGCGCCGGTCTGATGGCGGGGCAGTTGGCGCTGCTGTTCGCCCGGCAGCTCAAGGTCCCGGTGGTCCTCACCGACATCGACCAGCAGCGGGTCGACAAGGGAGTGGCGTATGTCCACGCCGAGGTCGACAAACTGCTGTCGAAGAAGCGGCTCTCACCCGATGTTGCCAACCGGACCAAAGCGCTGGTCTCCGGTTCGGTCTCGAAGCAGGCGTTCGCTGACGCCGACTTCGTCATCGAGGCGGTCTTCGAAGAGCTCAACGTCAAGAAGGCGGTCTTCGCGGAGGTCGAAGCAGTGGTGTCTCCCGAGTGCATCCTCGCGACCAACACCTCCTCCCTGTCGGTCACCGACATGGCCGCCGATCTCGCCCACCCCGAACGGGTGGTAGGTTTCCACTTTTTCAACCCCGTGGCAGCCATGCCCCTGCTGGAGATCGTCAAGGCACCACACACCGACGACGCCGTTCTGGCCACGGCTTTTGCACTGGCCAAGGAACTCAAGAAGTCCGCAGTACTGGTTCAGGACGCGACCGCGTTTGTGGTCAACCGCATCCTGGGCCGGATGTTCGGTGAGATCACGGCCGTGTTCGATGAGGGCACCGACGCGGCGACTGCTGACAATGCGCTGCGCCCGATGGGGCTTCCGATGACCCCGTTCCGTCTGCTCGCCCTGGTGGGCCTGCCGGTGGGTCAGCACGTCCAGGAATCCCTGCACGCCGCGTTTGGCGAGCGGTTCCACGTCTCGGCCAACCAGCAGAAGCTGATCGACGCCGGGATCAAGGGACTATGGGTCAAGGGCGAGGACGGCACCGAGACGGTGCCCGAGCCAACCCTGGCGCTGATGTCCCGTGGGGACAAGCCGTCGGACAGCGCCGAGGTGCTCCGCCGGACCCAGGACGCCCTCGCCGACGAGATCGGCCGGATGCTCGATGAGGGAGTGGTGTCCGCACCCGAGGACATCGACCTGTGCGTCATCCTCGGTGCCGGCTGGCCCTTCCACCTCGGCGGGATCACCCCCTACCTGGATCGGGTGGGCGCATCCGAGCGAGTCAATGGGAAGACCTTCCACTAGGCCCTCAGCCAAAAGACACTCCCGCAAGCTCTACGGGCGCCCGCATTAACTGGTGCGGGCGCCCGTTGCGCTCTTCCGGGCCGATCGCGCCGGTCGGCGCCACGATAAGTTGTGCACAATTTAGTTTGGTGATTGGATGAGGGAATGGAAGGTGACCTTCGGCTCGAGAATCAACTGTGCTTTGCGCTTTACGACGCCGCACGAACCATGGCCGGCGCCTATCAGGCGGCGCTCACACCCCTTGGTCTCACCTATCCGCAATTCCTCGTGCTGTTAGTCCTTTGGGAAAAGGACGGAAGCACCGTGTCGCAACTGGGGTCACGGCTGCACCTGGATAGCGGCACCCTCTCGCCGCTGCTGAAACGGCTTGAGGCTCTCGGACTGGTGGAGCGTCGCCGGGAAAGCCAGGACGGCCGCACGGTTACCATCCGACTGACCAAGCGGGGCGCGGGGCTCGAATCCCGGGCTTCCTCCCTTCAGGGGGACCTACGGGACCAACTCGCGATGAGCGATGAGGAACTCGCTGCGCTCCACGTCCTCGCAGCGCGCTTCTGCAATGTTGCCAGATCATCCCCAGACCATCCACCAACCGCTTGACCTATCACCGAGGAGAACCATGAACGCCATCTACACCGCCGAGGCCATCGCCACCGGAGCCGGACGGAACGGCCGGACCCGCACCAACGACGGCCAGGTCGATTTTGTCCTGGCAGCGCCGAAGGAACTCGGCGGTTCGGGTGTTGGGACAAACCCCGAACAGCTGTTCGCCGCCGGATATGCGGCCTGCTTCCACTCGGCACTGCAACTGGTCGCCCGCGAGGCCAAAGCAGATCTGGGAGACTCCAGTGTGGGTGCGAAGGTGGGTCTGGGCCGCAACGACAACGGCGGCTTCTCACTTCAGGTAACCCTCGAAGTGGTGGTGCCCGGCCTGTCACAGGACGAGGCACAGGCCCTGGCGGACAAGGCCCACCAGGTATGCCCCTACAGCAACGCCGTCCAAGGCAACATTGACGTCTTGGTCATGGTGTCGGACGACTGAGCCAGAACTTCGGTCCTGGCGCTAGGGAGCAGGAGCAAGCGCCAGGATCAGGATTCCGATGCTTAGCAGGGCACTGACAGGAGTCTGGACGAGCCGTTCCTGTCGGCTGCGGGATGCCAGGTTGCCCACAACACTGAGAGCCGAGTAGGCAAAGAGGAACCAGGTGGCCACGATCACCGGGGGGTCACCACCACCCGGAACGACTCCTGCCCGGCTCAGCAGGAGTGCCCCGAAGACTCCATACAGAACAATCGCGGCTCCGGAAGCGATCCTCAGTTTGCCCGGCAGCACACGGTGCTTGCCGCCCCAGGCATAGTGGCCTATCGGCGCCCCAGCAATGAGCAGGAACTGCATCACCGTGAGAGCGCCGAGCAGCGCGAGGGTAAGGATGAGGGCCGCGATGGTCATATCCCCTCCCCTGCGTGTTCTGATGGCCGGGTGTCCTGGATGGTCCTGCCAGCTTGTTGCCTTACGACGCAATCCACAAGGGGGCCCTGCCCGGCGCGCAGAGGCGGGGCGCCGGTTGCGCCGACGGCCGCGGTAACGCCTCAGTAACACCGTCTGGTCCACACTGGGTCTGTTTCGCCCTGAGTCGATGCGGAGCGACGCCTGGTCCACCGGCGGCGGCTCCAAAGGTTGAGGAGTTCTCAATGACGTGGTCCGGCTGGTTCAACCATGGTGCCCCGACCGGCGGTTTCGCCGGTGCACCGTCGATCGTGTCCCGCAACAACACGGTCTGCAATATCTACGTCCGCGGCGCGGACAACGCCCTCTGGCAGAAAGCCTTCTGGAACGGCGCTTGGCACGATTGGGGACGCCACAACGACGGCGGTGTTCTCGCCTCCGAACCCGCCCCTGGGTCCATGGGAGATAACCACGAACACGTCTTCGTGCGCGGCACCGACGGCAACGTCTGGTCCAAAGCCTGGACCGGAAGCGGTGGCTGGTCCGGCTGGTTCAACCACGGAGCCCCCGCCGGCGGGTTCACCGGCGGACCGTCGATCGTCTCCCGCAACAACACCGTCTGCAATATCTACGTCCGCGGCGCGGACAACGCCCTCT
>NZ_JABFOE010000186.1 GCF_013116745.1 Arthrobacter sp. 260 | reverse complement strand
CCGTAGTACCACGGCTTGCAGACGATGTCGGTGTTGAAGTTCTTGATGTTGACGATGGCGTCGTTGACCTTGGCCGCGTCGTCGACGTCGGCCGGATCCATCTCCAGCAGGGTGTGCACGATGATGCGGCCGATCATGAAGCCCATCTGCTGGAACGAGCCCAGCGGCTGGTCCGGCGCGTACTTCTCCGAGATCGTGCGGTAGAGCTC
>NZ_JABFOE010000185.1 GCF_013116745.1 Arthrobacter sp. 260 | reverse complement strand
CTGTAGAGGATGCATTAGGAATTGAAATTCCTAAAAATGCTAATTATATTCGCAACATTATGGCTGCTAGTCAAAATGTACATGACCATGTGGTGCATTTTTATCACTTACATGCTTTAGATTGGGTAAGTCCGGTGGCGGCTTTGAAAGCTGATCCAGCGGCAACGGCTGCTTTGCAAAATACAGTATTAGATAAATACTCTTTAAAC
>NZ_JABFOE010000184.1 GCF_013116745.1 Arthrobacter sp. 260 | reverse complement strand
ACCATCAGCATCTTGAGCAATCTTCTTTGCAGGTCCTTTTTTAATCTCATCAATATCATCTTGCTTTTCAGCTAAGTCTTCAACAAGAATGGTCAAACGACGAGGAGTTGAAAAAGTCTTGATATCTTTGAACTTTAAGCCATTTTCTTTCAAAAATTTTCTTGTTCTGTCAGCTAATTGCTTAACGCTGCGTGGTACAACGTGAGCTGG
>NZ_JABFOE010000183.1 GCF_013116745.1 Arthrobacter sp. 260 | reverse complement strand
AAATAACATTTATCGGTGTTGGCGATATGGGTAGTCAGATCGTGCCGCATTTGGCCCAGGCTGGTTATGATGTCGTGATCTGGGACAAGGAACCGGCAAAAATGACGGCACTGGTAGGGGACCATGTTCGGGCGGCGACCTCACTGGAAGATGCGGTGACCGCTTCTAAAATCATTATCACGTCGGTCATGTCAGCTGATGTGCCAGCAT
>NZ_JABFOE010000182.1 GCF_013116745.1 Arthrobacter sp. 260 | reverse complement strand
CTTAATGAGTTTCGAGTAGGTTTGGAAGATTGGCAATTGCTTGGACTGCAATAGTGCCAAATAGTAGGGAAGCTTATTGTATTGATTTACATCTTCCACCTGCCATGTAGCAGGAAATAATGGAAGATCATATTGGGCTGGCATAAGTAACGGCTTTCTGTTAAGATTGGGTGACTACAACACGAAAGTGTAACTAGACATACACTAACA
>NZ_JABFOE010000181.1 GCF_013116745.1 Arthrobacter sp. 260 | reverse complement strand
AGCTTGGGATTGTCTTGTGGATTTTGACTGAGTTAGCGATTATGGCGACTGATATTGCCGAAGTTATCGGTGCCGCTATTGCGCTGTATCTTCTGTTCCATATTCCACTTGTTATTGCGGTGCTGGTCACGGTCCTCGATGTTCTGGTATTACTGTTGTTGACCAAGATTGGGTTCCGAAAAATCGAAGCTATTGTTGTTGCTCTTATTC
>NZ_JABFOE010000180.1 GCF_013116745.1 Arthrobacter sp. 260 | reverse complement strand
AATCTACTGTTTGAGTAATATCAGGAACATCAGCCTTGATACCGTACTTCTTCAATTCATCTCTGACTAATTCGCCGGTTTAACCATCACGGTAGTAAATATGACGTTTTACAGAAGTTGTTTCACTCTTGATATCTTCCTTCTTAGTCTTATCAGTTGAAGGGGTAATACCGTGTTTGAAGTAAACATTGAAGTGGCTATCTTCTGTAC
>NZ_JABFOE010000179.1 GCF_013116745.1 Arthrobacter sp. 260 | reverse complement strand
GGCAATTAGTATGTCAACCCCAGCACGAAGCGCATCTGTTTGTGCTTTTTGAGATACACCACCAAATATTACTGTACTTCTTTGAGAAGTATATTTTCCATACGATTTAAAACTATCATTGATTTGAATTGCAAGTTCCCTGGTAAGTGTAAGAATCAATGTTTTGATGGTGATTTTACCACCATCAAAACATTGATTCTTACACCTACC
>NZ_JABFOE010000178.1 GCF_013116745.1 Arthrobacter sp. 260 | reverse complement strand
ATTTTTGTTGGTTATACCGCCCGATAATTACGGGCGGTATAACCAACAAAAATAAAGCAGGCCGCACTCATCAACCCAAGCCAGCCATTGACAGCCTTGGTCGCGTTAATTGCCAGCACACAAAGTACCCCTAAGGTTGTGCCGATAAAAGTAATGACGGTAACAGCAGTAATTTTTGCATCCACCAACGTCATCAGCTGACACCCAAAGG
>NZ_JABFOE010000177.1 GCF_013116745.1 Arthrobacter sp. 260 | reverse complement strand
GCAAGAAGCAAACAATCCCACCAGTTAACGAAATTGCAAATGCCATACCATCATAAACTGGGCGAGGATCATTTGTGAATTGACCGATTAAGTACGCACTGACTGCCCAAACCACCAAGGTGAAGCCAATCGACAACATCCATTTCTGCAAGTTAAAGGTCTTCAGGTGGTTCTTGGTATCGTCATTCCAAGTCCGCACACTGATCAACAC
>NZ_JABFOE010000017.1 GCF_013116745.1 Arthrobacter sp. 260 | reverse complement strand
GCGCTTGGCACGATTGGGGACGCCACAACGACGGCGGTGTTCTCGCCTCCGAACCGGTCTCCGACACCATGGGTCAGGAACACGAGCATGTCTTCGTCAGGGGCACTGACAACAACGTCTGGTCGAAGGCGTGGAGCCTGGTCCCGACAGTTATCCTCCACCTGAAGATCCTGACCGCCCCCACGAGCTTCACCGTCGACCAAATGGTCCAGGCCATGCGGACGGTCTACGCCAGCCGGGGTATCAATGTTGCAGTGGGTTCCACCGAGAACCTGAACCTCCCGTTGCTCACGGACCTGGATGTGGGCGGGTGCACCATGGGTTCGACTACCGCCGAGCAGAACCAGCTTTATGGAAACCGGGCCAATGTCGGCACCAACCACGTCGCCGTCTATTTCGTCAGAAGCACCAATCCGCCCCTGAACGGGTGCGCGGCCTTCCCCGCTGGCCGGCCAAGCTGCGCCGTGTCCTCCACAGCCAGCAGCTGGACTCTTGGCCACGAGGTGGGGCACGTGCTGGGACTGCCCCACGTCACGCCGACCGACCGGTTGATGATGGGTGGCGGCACCTGGAACATCACCAATCCACCGCCTGACCTCAACGGGGCGGAAACCACTACGCTGGTCAACAGCGCACTAACAGTGAACGTTTAGGAGAGCGCCATGTCAGTGACCATGGAGGATGTCCGTTCAGCCCTCGATCCGGATGAGGTGGACTATCCCGAAGCGTCGAGGCTTGGCCCAGATGCACTTCCGCATCTGCTGACCCTGGTCCGCGAGGCTGAACCCGGACTTGCTGCCAAGGCCGCCTACCTTGCCGGAGCGATAGAAAGCGATCAATCCGAGGAGGTCGTTGCTGCCGCGGCGGTGAACGACGACGCCCGGGTGCGGGTGGCAGCTGCGCAGGCAGCAGCGATGCTACCGGCAGAGTCGGCCAGCAGGGTGTTGGGCTCTCTCATGCTCGATGACGATCAGGGGGTGCAGAAGCTCGCTCTTCGGTCCGTGTCTGCCGGACTCTCCCCCGAGGTGCGCGACAAGGTGGCCGAGGTGTCCGAAAGTGCGCAGGATCCCGCGCTCCGGGAGATTGCCACTGAAGCACTCGGCCGCATGTAGCAGACCTGTTGGCGACTACCCGTCAAACGGGGGCTGTGGGAGTATCGGCAGATGGAGCAGTACCTGTGGGTTTTGACGAAGAAGCAGCTTGATCTCATCCGGGAGCTGGAGCCCGAACGGCTGGCAGCTCTTGACGAGGACGGACTCCTGGCGCTTCACAAGCGGATCCGGCGTGCACGCAATAAGTACACCACTAACTACCGCCGGAAAGCGGCAGGGAAAGTTGTCGAATCCGGTGGCCGGGGGAAAGCCTCCAAACGGTCCGACAAGGCACGCGCGCGAGCTTACGTGTTCGAGGAGGCGTTGTCGTTGGTCAGCGCCGAGCTCACCACTGTTGCGCATGTTGCCGCCGAGGAGCTCAAGCTCGAACGCCTGGAGCGGGCACGGAAGGGTAAGTCGGCGGGGCCGCAGTCGGCGCCTGATAGTGCTCCGGCTGTCGACGGCCCGGGGCGCGCCCGCTCCCATCAAAGAACCACTGGCGGGGTCAAGCGTGACGCCTCAAGCCGCTCCCTGGGGGCCCGACGCCAGGCGAAACGCGATAGCCGCTAGCTACCAACCAGGACGGCTCGCAACGGCGGAAGCGCCTCGAACGCTGGCTTCGCGAACCAGTAGCCCTGGAACAGACCAATTCCGGCAGCCTTCAGTGCGAGGTATTCCGCTTCGGTTTCAATACCCTCGGCGAGGACAGTGATGCCGAGCTTGGCTGCCATATCGACGATTCCGGCGACGACGGTCTGGCGCGCCGGGCTCGTGTCGATTCCGCGGATCAGCAGCATGTCGATCTTGATCAGGTCGGGCTGAAAATCGACCAGCAATCCCAGCCCCGCGTGACCGGCACCAAAGTCGTCGATGGCGGTGGTGAAGCCGTGCTTGCGGTATTCGGTGATGATGTTCGTGAGGTGGCCGGTGTCGGACACCTCCTCGTTCTCGGTGAACTCGAACATGATTGCCGACGTCGGGAACCTGAAGCGGGCGGCGGCCTGCAGCGTCGCCCGAAGGCAGGCGGCAGGCTCGTAGACGGCGTTGGGCATAAAGTTGATGGAGAGCTTCAGCTCCTCATCCGCGGGGAACAGTCGTGAGGCCAGTTCGATGGCTTTAACCCGGCAGTCCTGGTCGAAGCGGTACTTCTGTTCCGGGGACACCCTGGACAGGACGTCGTAGGCACCTTCGCCAGCGAAGCCCCTGACCAGCGCCTCGTAGCCCCACACGCGTCCGGCGACGGCGTCGTAGATCGGCTGGAAGGCCATGCTGAAGTCGAAATCCAATTTTGACGAAGTTCTGCAGCCGTCACATGCCATGGGGATCCTCTCGGGTGTTAGGTCTACGGTATGTCACGGGGAGAGGATTTGGGTCGGTTCCGGTGTGTCGGAGCGGGCGCAGGTCTTCACTTGCCTGGCGATGCTGCCGGCCATAGGTGATGGAAGTGGTTGATCGGCCCGCTACCTTCACCGACCTGTAAGTCGTCGGCGTAGGTCAAAGCCCCCTGCAGCCACTCCTTCACCTCACTGATGGCGGTACCCCAGTCCCCCGTGCGCGCCATGACTGTCGCAACGGCAGCGGACAGCGAACACCCTGTTCCATGGGTGTTGCTCGTGGAGACTCGGGGCGCGTGGAACTCCTGAAAGGTTTCCTCCGCCGATCCCGTCATATCCACCAGGGCATCCGGGCTCGAATCCGTGAGTAGGTGCCCGCCCTTGACGAGGACAGCCGTTGCTGCGCCGGCAGAGAGCCTCCGCGCCTGGTCCAGTGCTTCCGGCCAGCGCGTGGCAGTTGGCGCGCCCACCAGCACCGCCAGCTCGGGCAGGTTCGGTGTCACCAGGCTCACCGTCTCCACCAGGTCCCGCATGGATGCTTCAGCCGAGCCAGCCAATAGTCTGTCGCCGCTGGTGGCGATCATGACGGGATCAAGCACCACCAGCTGTGGGTGAACCCGCAGAAGCCACTCATGGACAACTTCGATGGTGGCCGCGTCGCCGAGCATCCCGATCTTCACGGCGTCGATGGTCACGTCGTCACTCACTGCATCCAGCTGATCACGCAGAAACCCGGCCGGTGGGGTGTGCACCGAGCGGACGCCCCTCGTGTTCTGCGCGACAAGCGCTGTGACGACAGCCATCCCGTAACCACCCATCGCGGCAATACTCTTCAGATCGGCATGAATGCCCGCCCCGCCCGTGGGATCCGTTCCGGCGATGCTGAGAATGCGGGGGATCCGGCGGAGGGCCAGTGGTTCTAGGAGCGCCATTGGCCAGCCAATTCCCTTGCCGCTGCCTCCGGATCGGCCGACGCGCAGACGGCTGAGACGACGGCGACCCCTGAAGCCCGGGCGTCGCGGAGCGGCCGCACATCTGATACCCCGATCCCGCCTATTGCCACACATGGCAAAGAGCTTCCGGACGCCAGAGCCCCGAATCCTTCAATTCCCAAAGGCTCTGGATGATCGGCTTTGGTGGCCGTTGCATGGATGGCACCGACCCCCAGATAGTCCACTGTCCCAGCTGGCAGATTGTGGGCGGTCCCTATTTCGCTGGCATTAGCAGCGCTGAGGCCCACGATCGCACCCGGTCCGACGATTGACCGCACCAACTGGACGGGCAGGTCGGATTGACCAACGTGCACCCCGGCCACCTGCGCCCCGTGGACACGAGCAGCCAGGAAGACATCAACACGGTCATCGACCAGCACAGGGACGGTCGATCCGACCGCTTCGGCAACTGCGAGAAGTAACTGGAGCAGTGTCTTGGTCGACGCGTTCTTGTCGCGCACCTGAACCATTGTCGCGCCGCCGGCCACCGCAGCTGCAACAACCTCAGCTACCGGCGTCGGTTGGCACAAGCCAGTGTCAGTCACCAGGTAGAGGGATAGATGGTCCCGAAGAGTCACGGAGTCGTTCCATCGACTCATCGCGCGCTGTCCGATACGCTCACCGCGCGGAGATTCAAACCCGTTGCGACGTCCTCGGGGGTGACGGCCGCCAGCCGGTCGAGGAATTCGACGGCGAAGCTTCCTGGCCCGTGCGCCCGCGCAGCCGCTTGCTCCGCTGCAACTGTGTACACTCCGGTTGCCGCAGTGGCCGCGAGGACAGCGTCGTCGGTCAGGGAGGCGAAGGCAGCCATGACGGCCCCCAGCGCGCAGCCGCCACCCGTCACCTTCGTCAGCAGGGCATTCCCGTTCGCTACGACGACGGCATCCCCCTCCGGGCCAACCACGAAATCGTGGGCGCCTGAAATGGCCACCGCCGACGACGTCGACTGCGCGAGTGCCCGGGCCGCGTCCCGGGCATCCAGCGGATCGTCGGTGGAATCGACTCCGCGGCCGCCGGAGCCAGCACCCGCCAGCGCGAGGATCTCGGAGGCATTCCCCCGGATAATCCGCGGATTTCGTGCCGTCAGCGCATCGGCAAGCTCAGTTCGGACAGAGAGGAATCCGACGGCCACCGGGTCCAGCACCCACGGCGTTCCGGCGGCATTCGCGGCAACCACGGCTTCGGTCATCGCCGTCTGCTGGTCCCTGTGGGGGGTCCCCAGATTGATAAGGATCCCCGACGCGACGGAGGCGAACTGGCTGGCTTCCGCAGGAACATCCACCATGGCGGGCGCAGCACCCACGGCGAGAAGGACGTTGGCGGTGAAGTTGGTCACCACGGCGTTGGTCAGACACTGGACCAACGGAGATTCTTTCCGCAGCTCGGCGAGGAGTTGGGCACAATCAGATGATGCATGACGAACAGTCATCCACGACATCCCTTCGCTAGTTCGAACTAGATCAGGTTCAACGGGTGTAGATTCTCAGCTGCTCCTGATGAGCAGCACCCCGTGCCATGGTCACCACCCTAACCGCTCCGCCCCGAACCTCCACAAATTCGCCTCCTGGCCTATCAGGTAGCGCTGCGGCCTACTCCGTGGTTACTGTATGGGGAGCGACACGGGGTGCCGGTTTGATGCTGGCTGAGATGACACCCGTTGAACCTGATCCAGTTCGAACTGGCGAAGGGATGTCCATCAGGCCTTTTTGGTCAGTTCATGCGTCTTTTCGCCCCAATTTCACACAATGTCAGATGGGGTAATCCATGCAACTCACCGAACAAATTGTCCTGGTTACCGGAGGCGGTCGGGGCCTGGGCCGCAGCATCGTCGAGGCATTCTCGGCTGAAGGCTCCCGCGTAGTCATCAACTACCGGACCAGCGCAGACCGGGCCCACGAGCTCGCCGCCCAGATCGGTCCGGCACGGGCGTGGGCTGGAGCCGCGGATGTGACTGACCCTTTGCAGGTCGGCGACCTGCTCGAACGGGCGCGCGAGCACTTCGGAGCCCCAGTCACCACTGTGGTGAACAACGCGCTGGCATCATTCACTTTCAATGGCGACGCGCGCTCCACCGCAGCGGAGATCAGTTGGGACGAGTTCAGCTCCCAGTTCGCCGGCAGCGTCAGGGCCGGGATCAACACCACACAGGCAGCACTTCCGGGAATGCGCCAGCATCAATTCGGGCGCATCATCAACATCGGCACTAACCTGTTCCAGAACCCTGTGGTGCCGTATCACGACTACACCGCGGCGAAGGCGGCGCTCCTATCGCTGACCCGAACCTTGGCGAAAGACCTCGGACCCCAGAACATCACAGTCAATATGGTCTCCGGGGGCCTGCTGCGCACCACTGACGCCAGCGCCGCGACCCCTGAGGAGGTCTTCGATTTCATCGCAGCATCAACACCGCTGGGGCGGGTGACCACGCCGCAGGAGTTCGCCGCCGCTGTTCTCTTCTTCGCCTCGCCCTGGGCCCGATCCGTGACCGGACAGAATCTGGTGGTTGATGGCGGGCTGGTCATGGATTGACCACTGCCCTGCTCAGTCCTGGTTCCTCGGTGCCCGGTCAGGCGTCAGTCGGCCGGCCTAGGCGGCGCGGGGGAAGATGCGGTCGAGTTCCTGCAGCTCCGTTTCTGACGGCACCCAGCACACGGCTTGGGCATTCTGCTCGATCTGTTCCGGTTTGGTGGCGCCGGCGATGACCGAGGCGACTGACGGCTGGGCGGCCAGCCAGGAGAAAGCCACCTGCAGCTCGGTCAGGTCCCGGGCCCTCGCGAAAGCTCCGAAGTCGGCGAGCTGGTCCCAGTCGGCGCCGTCCAGCAGGTTGGTGCGGGAGTGGGTGAGTCTGCTGCCCGCGGGAACCTTTGAGGCACTGTACTTGCCGGTCAGCAGGCCGTTGGCGAGGGGGAAGAAGGGGAGCATGCCGATCCCGTAGGCCTCGGCTGCGGGGACCACCTCGGCTTCGATCTTGCGCTCGAGGAGGTTCCAGTGGTTCTGGGCGGAAATGAAGGGGGTGTATCCGCCGAGCTGGGCCACGAACTCGGCCTCGGCAATCTGCCAGCCAGCCCGGTTGGAGTGGCCGATGTACCTGACCTTGCCACTGGTGACGAGGGCGTCCAGCGCCGAAAGGGTCTCGTCGATGGGCGTCAGCGGGTCCGGGGCGTGGAACTGGTACAGGTCGATCCAGTCGGTGCCCAGGCGCCGCAGTGACGCGTCGACGGCCTTCATGATGTAGCGGCGCGATCCGCGCGCACCCCAATCCGGACCGTTGGCGCCCTTGAGGTCCAGCCCGAACTTGGTGGCGATGAGCACGTCGTCGCGGTTCTTGACGAGGGCCTTGCCCAGCATCTCCTCGCTCAGACCGGGAGTTTTCCCGTAGGAATCGGCCACGTCGAAGAAGTTGATTCCCGCATCGATGGCCGCTCCGATGACGGCGTTGGTACCACGCTGCGTCTCGGTGGGCGTTCCGGCGCGGCCCAGGTTGTTGCACCCGAGCCCTACCACTGAAACGTTCAGTCCGGAGTTGCCAAGTCTGCGATATTCAGTCATGGGACTACGCTACAACATCGGTTACCCGAGGCACCTTCCGGCGCCCCGGGTAGAATCCGGTGAGTTGGTGCTCAGGCGAACCAGATACCCATTTCGCGCTCGGCCGATTCAGCCGAGTCCGAACCATGGACCAGGTTCTGCTGCACCTTCAGGCCCCAGTCCCGGCCCAGATCGCCACGGATGGTACCGGGAGCGGCGGCCGTAGGCTCGGTGGCGCCGGCGAGAGACCGGAACCCCTCGATGACCCGCTCGCCCTCGAAGATGGCAGCGACGATGGGGCCGCTGAGCATGAACTCAACGAGTGGTTCGAAGAAGGGCTTGCCGACGTGCTCCTCGTAGTGCTCTTCGAGCATCGCGCGGGTGGCCGAAACCATCTTCAGATCAACCAGGGTGTAGCCCTTGGCTTCAACCCGGGACAGGATGGTCCCGGACAAAGCGCGGGACACGCCGTCGGGCTTGATCAGTACAAGAGTGCGTTCAGCGCTCACAGAAGTCCTCCAAAGTGTTGGGTATGGCCAGTGGAACTCTACTAAACATTAGGTCCGGACTCTGACCCGCCCTCGGGGTTCGCCCGTTCCCATTCGGCTTGCTGGCGGTCACGTTCGACGTTTTCCGCGTCCAGCCGGATCCCGGTACGGATTCCGTACAGCCAGGTCAGGGCGAACAACACACCGATCAGGAACATGGTGGGTTCGATGAACCCGGTGGCAATGATGACCAGCTGCAGCACCCAGCCGATGGCGATGCCGTACGGCTTGGTCAGGAACGCACACGCCCCCACCAGCGCCAACGCCAGCACCAGGCCGACCGAAAGAATCAGGGCGGGTGGAATGGTATCGCGCAGCAGTCCGAAGGCGGCGAGGGTGGCAAACAGCACCACCAGTGCTTCGAGGGTGAGGACCACCGAGGCGAACGTGACCTTGATGGACCGGCGCTTCTTCGGCATGCCCGGTCGCCATTCCCGCTGCGCCTTGGTCATACGGCGCTTCCGGTTTTGCTCCATGTGCACTCCCCTACTTGCCCAGCAGGGTGCGGGCCTCCCCCACCACCGTGATGGAACCGGTGATGAGGATGCCCCCTGCGAGGTCGTTGTTTTCCTCGGCCTTCATGACCGCCCACTCAAGGGCGTCGTCGAGCCGTTCGGCGATGTGGATGTTCTCCTCGGCGAACCCGGCCGCGAGTGCATCTTGGAGCAGGTCGGCAGCGGGGATGGCCCGCGGTGAATTCGACTGGGTCAGGCAGACGTCCTCAAGGATGCCGCCCAGTTCCTCATGCAGTTCGGCGAGGATGGCGGCGGCGTCCTTGTCCTGCAGCACACCGATCACGAGGATCAACCGACTGAAGTCGAAGGCTTCCTTGACTGCGGCCGCGGTGGCTTTGGCGCCAGCGGCGTTGTGCGCCGCGTCCACGATGATGCTCGGTGCAGTGCGCACCACCTCGATCCGTCCCGGCGACGTGACCGTCCTCAGTCCTTCGCGCACGACGGCGGCATCGAGTTCACGGGTCCCGCCGCCAATGAATGCCTCGACGGCGGCGACGGCGACTGCTGCGTTCTGCGCCTGGTGCGCCCCGTGCAGGGGTAGCAGCAGTTCCTCGTATCTGCCAGCAATCCCGTTGATGGAGAGCACCTGGCCGCCGACGCCAATAGTCCGGGTTTCGACGCCAAATTCGACGCCCTCGAACCGGAACTCGACCCCTACTTCCCGCGCCCGCTCCAGCAGCACCTGGGCTGCCTCGTGGGGCTGGGCCGCGCTGATCAGGAAGCCGCCCGGTTTGATGATTCCGGATTTTTCCAGGGCAATGTCGTATTCGGTGTCGCCGAGCAGCTCGGTGTGATCCAGGGAGATCGGCGTGACGACGGCTACCTGGCCGTCGCCCACGTTCGTCGCGTCGGTAATGCCGCCAAGCCCCACTTCGATGATGGCGACGTCGACCGGCTCGTCGGCGAAGACCGCGAACGCCAGAACGGTGATGCTCTCGAAGTAGGTCAGCCGGGGGTCCCCCGCCGCCTCCAGTTCACCGTCGATGATTTCCAGGAACGGGCGGATCTCATCCCAGATCCGCACAAAGGTCTCATCGGAGACCGGTTCACCGTCGATGCTGATGCGTTCGGTGACGCTGCTCAGGTGTGGGCTGGTGTACCGGCCGGTGCGCAGCTCATGCGCACGCAGGATGCCCTCGACCATGCGTGCGGTCGAGGTCTTCCCGTTGGTTCCGGTCAGGTGGATGATTGGGTACGCCTTGTTGGGTTCGCCGAGGATCTCCATTGCCCTGAGCATCGGTGCCATCCGGGGTTCCATCTTGTTCTCGGGCGCCCGGCTGAGCAATTCAGCGTAGACGCTCTCGACCGAGAACCTGTCGAACTGGCTCCCTACCGGCGTTGAATCCTCGGCGTCCATCGGTTCCGGGTTCTGCTGGCTCATGAGTGCCTCTCTACTGTGACTGTGAACTCGCCGGCAGCCGGCGGTGCCGCCACGACGTGGAGTTCATTGGTCAGCGTTTCCGCCTTGATGAGTGCTGCGTTGGATGTCAGTGCGTCCACCAGTTCCGGTGCCGCACCCAGGGTGGTGACGATGCGGTCGCTGATGTGCAGGTCGGCGTCGCGGCGGGCCTGCTGGATGGCTCGGATGGCGTCCCGTGCAGCACCCTCGGCGGCGAGCTCAGGGGTGACCACGGTGTCGAGCACCAGGAAACCGCCACCGGGCAGGACCGTGACAGCCTTGCCCGCGTTGTCGCCGTCGTCTGACACCACCGTTTCGAGCGTGTATTCGTGAGGTTCGAGGGCCAGGTCTCCGGCGGTTACAGCGCCATCGGCGCCAACCGACCAGTCGCCGGACTTCGCTGCCTTGATGGCAGCCTGGACGTTCTTGCCCAGCCGCGGGCCGGCGGCCCTGGCGTTCACCACAAGCTTCTGCACAATCCCGAATTCTTCAGGCGAGGCGTCGGCGGCGTCGATCAGCCGGACCTTCTTGATGTTCAGCTCATCGGCGATGATCCCCTGGTACTGGCCGTCCAGGTTCCCGGCTGACGGAGCCACCACGGTGAGGTTGGCGAGCGGCAAGCGGACCCGCAGGTTCGCTGCCTTCCGCAGGCTGGATCCGGTGGAGCAGATCTGGCGGGTGCGTTCCATCCGTTCGACCAGATCAGGTGCCTCGGGGAAGGCCGATGCCTCGGGCCAGTCGGTGAGGTGCACCGAGCGTCCGCCGGTCAGTCCGCGCCAGATTTCCTCGGTGACGAGGGGCAGCAGCGGCGCTGCCGCCCGGCAGACCGCCTCAAGGCAGGTGTAGAGCACGTCGAAGGCGTCGGTGTCCTCGTCGAAGAACCGCTGCCGGCTCCGGCGGACATACCAGTTGGTCAGGGTGTCCAGGTAGCGGCGCAGGGTCTCGCAGGCGTCGCTGATGTTGAAGGCATCGAGGGACGCCGTCATGTCCCGCACCAGGTTTCCGGTGTAGGCGAGGATGTAGCGGTCAACCGGCTCGGCGAGGCGTTCCGCCTGCTCCGGGCCGACCGTCTTCGCTTCGTATCCGGTGCCGCCAGCGGCGGCGTTCGTGTAGAGGCTAAAGAAGTGCCAGACGTTCCAGAGCGGAAGGATGACCTGCCGGACGCCGTCGCGGATGCCCTGCTCGGTGACGATCAGGTTGCCGCCGCGCAGCACCGGGGAGGACATGAGGAACCAACGCATCGCATCGGCGCCGTCACGGTCCAGAACCTCGGTGACGTCCGGGTAGTTGCCCAGGCTCTTCGATGCCTTCTGCCCGTCGTCGCCCAGGACGATGCCGTGGCTGATGACGTTCCGGAAGGCCGGCCGGTCAAACAGGGCCGTGGAGAGGACGTGCAGCATGTAGAACCAGCCGCGGGTCTGCCCGATGTACTCGACGATGAAGTCAGCCGGGTTGTGCGACTCGAACCAGTCCTGGTTCTCCATCGGGTAGTGCACCTGGGCGAACGGCATGGAGCCGGAGTCGAACCAGACGTCCAGGACGTCCTCGACCCGGCGCATGGTGGACTGACCCTCCGCCGGGGTGCGGGGGTCGTCGGGGTTGGGCCGGGTCAGCTCGTCGATGAACGGGCGGTGCAGGTCCGGCTCGCCAGCCTTGTTCAGGGGCAGCCGGCCGAAGTCGGCCTGGATCTCGGCGAGTGAGCCGTACACGTCGGTGCGCGGGTACGCGGGGTCGTCGGACTGCCAGACCGGGATGGGGCTCCCCCAGTACCGGTTCCGGCTGATCGACCAGTCCCGGGCATTGGCGAGCCACTTGCCGAACTGTCCGTCTTTCACGTTCTCGGGGATCCAGTTGATGCCCTGGTTCAGGTCCACCATCCGGTCCTTGATCTTGGTGACCTCAACAAACCAGGACGACACGGCGCGGTAGATCAGCGGGTTGCGGCACCGCCAGCAGTGCGGGTAGCTGTGCACGTAGCTGGCCTGGCGGACCAGTCGACCGCTGTCTTTCAGCACCCGGGTGATGGGCTTGTTGGCGTCGAAAACCTGCAGGCCTACGATGTCGGCGAGGGGCCCGTGCCCGTACATCGGCAGGAAGCGCGCGCCTTCATCGACGGAGAGGATGACCTGGATCCCGGCCTCCTCGCAGATCTTCTGGTCCTCCTCGCCGTAGGCGGGCGACTGGTGCACGATGCCGGTGCCGTCGGTGGTGGTGACGTAGTCGGCGACGAGGAAGCGGAAGGCGTTGCGGTAGCCGCCCTGCTCAGGGTCGGCGAGGTAATCCCACAGCGGTTCGTAGGTCAGATCGGCAAGCTCGGCGCCCTGCAGGGAACGCTCGACGGCGGCGGTCGCCTCCTTCGCTGAGGCGTAGCCGAGGTCCTTGGCGTAGTTGCCCAGCAGGTCGGCAGCGATGAGGAACCGGCGGTCGTCGTCGGCGAGCGACTCCCCGGCGGGCACCACAGAGTAGGTGATATCAGGCCCGACGGCGAGGGCCGCGTTGGTGGGCAGGGTCCAGGGCGTGGTGGTCCAGGCGAGGGCCTGCACGCCGGCGAGCTCCTGGGACAGCGCTGTGGAACCGGCGAGGATGGGGAACGTCACCGTGACGGTCTGGTCCTGGCGGTCCTGGTAGACGTCGTCGTCCATCCGCAGCTCGTGGTTCGACAGCGGCGTTTCGTCGTTCCAGCAGTAGGGCAGGACCCGGTAGCCGTTGTAGGTGAGCCCTTTGTCGTACAGGTTTTTGAATGCCCAGATGACCGATTCCATATAGTCGACGTTGAGCGTCTTGTAGTCGTTGTCGAAGTCCACCCAGCGGGCCTGGCGGGTGACGTAGTCCTGCCACTCCCGCGCGTACTTCATCACCGAGGACCGGCAGGCGTCGTTGAACTTGTCGATGCCCATGGCTTCGATCTGCGCCTTGTCGCTCATGCCGAGCTGCTTCATGGCCTCAAGCTCGGCGGGCAGCCCGTGGGTGTCCCACCCGAACCGGCGCTCGACCCGGTGGCCGCGCTGCGTCTGGTAGCGGCCCACCAGGTCCTTGGCGTAGCCAGTCAACAGGTGCCCGTAGTGGGGCAGCCCGTTGGCGAAGGGAGGTCCATCGTAGAAGACGAACTCGTTGGAGCCGTTCTCGCCATCGGGGAGGTCCGCGCTGCGAGCGTCGATTGATGCCTGGAAGGTGCCATCGGCGTCCCAATATTTGAGGATGCGCTCCTCGATCTCCGGGAAGCGGGGGGACGCGGAAGAGGAAACTGAAGCGTCAGCGGCACTGTCAAGGCTGGTGGCCTTGGGGTAGATCTGTGGCATGTTGTTCATCCTGTAGGCAAGGTGTGGTTCAGTTACCTGCGAGGACGTGTTCAACGGCTAGCCCATCCTGCAACCAGCACGCCCAACCCGCGGTACCACCTCACTTGCCGCCAGCGAGAAGTATCCTCGCGGCTGCCACTTCGTGACCGCTGTGACGGGCTTACCCGTCCGGTTCTACTGACCCGCCGTGCATCTGACCTGGTTAGCTGCCAGGTGCGCGGAGGGTGTTCTTCCGGAAGCTCACCGGTGATGCCGGGTCAAAGCTGCTGTCAGTAGTCTAACCGATTTGTCCTACTGTTTCCGGATCACCTTGTGGGCTGCGGCCTGCGCCAGCGGCCGGACCACAATCTCGTCGAGGTTCACATGGTGGGGCACTGTGACGGCGTAGGCGACGATATCGGCGACATCCTCGCTGGTCAGCGGCTTCTCGACGCCGTCGTACACCTTTGATGCGGCGTCAGCGCTGCCCAGCCGGTTGAGGGAGAACTCCTCGGTGTGCACCATTCCGGGGAGTACCTCGATGACGCGGACGCCGTGCTCGGCCTCTTCCAGCCGGAGCGCACGGGTCATGGCGCGCTGGCCCGCCTTGGCAGCGTTGTAGCCGGCACCGCCCTCGTAGGAGACCATGCCGGCGGTGGAGGTCAGATTGAGGACCGTCCCGCCCCCGGCCTGCGCCCTGAGCATGGGAAGGAACGCTCGGGTCATCTTCATGGTGCCCACGACATTCGCCTGGTACATCCACTCCCAGTCGGCGGTCTTCGCGTCGACCATCCGGTCGGCTCCACGCGCTCCGCCGGCAATGTTGACGAGCGTATCGGCGCCGCCGGCGTCGGCGACGGCCCCGAGGAGGCGCTCGACGTCGTCGTCGGCGGTGATATCGGTGGGGACAGCGATCGCCCCGGTCTCGGCAGCGAGTTCCTCGAGCCTGTCGGCGCGGCGGGCTACAGCGAACACCCGCCACCCCTGGGCTGCAAGGAGACGGACGGTCGCCTGGCCAATGCCGGTGCTCGCACCGGTGACAACTGCTGCGCGCTGCGTGGGGGTCGTTGGTGTGGAAGTCATGGATCCAACTTATCGTGAAACAATTGCCGGTATGGCTGAACACACTCCGGGCACAGACACGCCCGCAACAGTAAATGTCCCTGACAAACCGGTTCTCGAGGGTCTCGAGTCCCGGCTCGCCGCACAGTGGCGGGCGGATGGCACCTACACCTTCGACCCCGAAACCTCCCGGGCGGAGGTGTATTCGATTGATACTCCCCCGCCGACGGCATCCGGCTCCCTGCACGTGGGACACATGTTCTCCTACACCCAGACCGACGTCGTCGCCCGGTATCAGCGGATGCGCGGCAAGAACGTGTTCTACCCGATGGGCTGGGACGACAATGGCCTTCCCACCGAACGCCGCGTCCAGAACTACTACGGGGTCCGCTGCGACCCGTCCGTCCCCTACGACGCGAGCTACACTCCCCCCGCCGAGCCTCCGAAGAACCAGCGCGACTTCGATGCCGTTTCCCGCCGGAACTTCATCGAGCTGTGCGAGGAACTTGCCGTCCAGGATGAGCTGGTCTTCGAGAACCTGTTCAGCACCCTGGGCCTCTCAGTCGACTGGAACCTCACCTACCGCACCATTGACGACACTTCACGGGCCGTCAGCCAGCGGGCTTTCCTCGACAACCTGGCAGCCGGCGACGCGTATCTTGCCGAAGCACCCACCCTCTGGGATGTCACCTTCCGCACCGCCGTGGCGCAGGCGGAACTGGAAGACCGGGAGCAGCCGGGGGCCTACCACCGCATCGCCTTCCATACCCCTGACGGGGAGAAGGTCTTCATCGAATCGACCCGCCCCGAGTTGCTTCCCGCCTGCGTGGCGCTGGTGGCCAACCCCGACGACGAGCGGTACCAGCACCTGTTCGGCACCACCGTCACGTCGCCGCTGTTTGACGTCGAGGTGGAAATCAAGGCGCACCCCCTGGCGAAGCCCGACAAGGGCACCGGCATCGCGATGATCTGTACGTTCGGTGACCTCACTGACGTTATCTGGTGGCGGGAACTGCAGTTGCCGACCCGCGCGATCGTAGGCCGCGACGGGCGCATCCGGTCGGAGACCCCTGAGTGGATCAGCACCGAGAAGGCGCAGGAAAACTACTCGACGATCGCCGGAAAGACAGTCTTCAGCGCCAAAGAGGGTGTTGTCACACTGCTCCGCGCCAGCGGTGAACTGGAAGGTGAGCCGAAGAAGGTGGTCCACCCGGTCAACTTCTACGAGAAGGGCGACAAGCCCCTTGAGGTAGTCACGAGCCGCCAGTGGTACCTCCGCAACGGTGGCAGGGACGAGGCCAAGCGCGAGAAACTGATCCAGCGCGGTCGGGAGATCGATTTCCACCCCGCGTTCATGCGGTCGCGGTACGAGAACTGGATCGAAGGACTCAACGGCGACTGGCTGGTCTCCCGGCAGCGCTTCTTCGGCGTACCGATTCCCGTCTGGTACCGCCTGGACGCCGATGGCGAGCCTGACTACGAGTCCCCCATCGTGCCCCCGCACGAATCCCTGCCCGTGGATCCCGCGGCAGAGCCTGCCCCGGGCTATGAGGAAGGCGCCCGCAACCAGCCGGGCGGGTTCGTCGGAGAGAACGACGTGCTGGACACCTGGGCCACCTCGTCACTGACCCCACAGATTGTGGGCGGCTGGCCGAAGAACCCCGACCTTTTTGCCAAGGTCTTCCCCTTCGACCTCCGCCCCCAGGGCCACGACATCATCAGGACCTGGCTGTTCTCCAGCGCCGTCCGCGCCGACTCGCTGCAGGATTCGGCGCCGTGGCGCCACGCGGCACTGTCCGGCTGGATCCTCGATCCGGACCGCAAGAAGATGTCCAAGTCCAAGGGCAACGTGGTGGTCCCCACCGACGTACTCGAGGAGTTCGGCGCAGACGCCGTCAGATACTGGGCCGCCTCGGCCAAACTGGGTGCGGATACGGCCTACGAGATCGCTCAGATGAAGATCGGGCGCAGGTTGGCCATCAAGCTGCTGAACGCGTCGAAGTTTGTGCTGAACCTCGGTGCCACTGAGCACACGGTCCTGACCGATGACACCTCGGTGGTCACGAACCAGCTGGACCTGTCCCTCCTGGCCCAGCTTGCTCAGGTGATCGATGCGTCGACTGCCGCGTTCGAGAAGTACGACTACGCCCGGGCACTGCAGCTGAGCGAGACGTTCTTCTGGTCCTTCACCGACGATTACGTGGAGCTGATCAAGGACCGCGCCTACGGTGCGGCCGGTGAGGCCGAGCAGGCTTCGGTGCTCGCCACGTTGGCGACGACGCTTGACGCGATGCTGCGGATGTTCGCTCCGTTCCTGCCCTTCGCCACTGAAGAGGTGTGGAGCTGGTGGCGCACCGGTTCGGTCCACCGGACCCAATGGCCGACGTCGGCACATCTCGCCGGGACCATCCGCACCGCCGACACCGGTGTCCTTGGCACCGTTGCACTGGCTCTCGGTGGCATCCGACGGTCGAAGTCCGAGGCAAAGGTGAAGCAGCGCACCGAGGTCCTCAGCGCCGTCGTGAATGGCTCGGCGGCGCAGTTGCGTCAGCTCAATGCCGGGCTTAACGACCTCCTCGCCGCAGGCAACGTGCGCGAGTTGCGGATGGCTGAGGCCGAAGGTGAGCTCTCGGTGTTCGAGGTAGAGCTGGCCCCCGTCGAGGTAGTTTAGCCAAGAAAAGCGGAGAGGGCCCCGCAGACCGATTGGTCTGCGGGGCCTCTGACGGCTAGCGGAGGCTACTCATCACGGCGATGTCCTGATATGCAACCTGCTGAACGCACTTCTGGTGAGCCTCCTACCTGTAGCCCACCTGTAGCGTGCGTGCGTCACGGTTGACAGCGAGATCGCCTGGTCGAAGCCGAACGGGATTCACGGATGGACGAGGGGAGGCCACCCCGGGCGTGGTTGAACTCGGTTTGCCTAGCTGGGGCACCGCCCTGGCTTCCCCACTTCGTGGCCGGCGCAGCATTGCATCAATCCGTGCCCTCAGCTCGCGTGGGCTGAACGGCTTGGTCAGATAGTCGTCGGCTCCTGAGTGAAGTGCGGTCAAAATATCCGTCTCCTCCGCCAGGCTGCTGACCATCGCCACGTAACAGTGGCTGAATTCGCGCATGCGCCGGAGTACTTCGTATCCATCGATGTCCGGGAGCTCCACGCTGAGAGTGACCAGCACCGGCGTATTGCTGCGGACCAGTTCCACGCCCTGACGCCCCGTCGCCGACGGATGGACGTCGAATCCAGCGAGGGTCAGCATCGCCGTGATGGCTTCGCGGGTCTCCGGGTCATGGTCGATGACGACGGCTGTGCGCTGTTCGAGGCTGATCTGCGGGGCCTCGGGTTTCGCTTCCGGGTTTCCCGTGCACGGGATGGGTTTCACTTCCGGTTTTCCCGCGCGCGGGTATGACTGTAGTTGCATGGTGGCGCCTTCGTTGTTCGGTAGCCCGGCTGACCGCGTGGGTCCCGTGGCTTTGCGTCCCCGGTTCGCACCGGGTTTGCCGTTATCGATGAGCGGACGGCTCTCGAGTTGACGCCGTATACTCTGACCGTGCACCGAAAGCGCTTGGTCAGATGTTGGCGGTGGGCCTTTCACCAGGTCCGGTAGTCATCCTGCGAAAAGGACGACTACCGGAAAAGGATTCGGGCCCGCATATCACGTGTCTACATTGCTGGGACTGGGCCCAAGGCAGCGCCCCGGCGTAGACCGGTCGGGGCGCCGGTTTTCACTGGTGAAGAGGTTTTCTGATCAGTCGAAGGAGGGGCTCTGAGTTCGTGAGCGCTTCAGTTCGAAGAACTCGGGGAACTCGGCGAGCATGACCGCGCCGTCGAAGATGCGTCCAGCGTCCTCGCCGCGGGGAATGCGGGTAAGAACCGGCCCGAAGAACGCGGTGCCGTTGAACGCAACCACCGGGGTTCCGACCTCGTCGCCGACCCGGTCAATCCCGTCCTGGTGTGACGCACGAAGCTGGGTGTCGTATTCGTCGCTGGTGGCATAGGCGGCCAGCTCGGCCGGAAGCCCTACTTCCTCGAGCGACTCGCTGATCACGGCGTCGAAATCCTTGTTCTGGCCCTGGTGGATCCGGGTGCCCATGGCGTCATAGAGCTTCTTGATGTTGTCGCTGCCGTGAAGTTCCGCTGCGGCGATGATGACGCGCACCGGACCGTAGGCCTTCTTCATGAACTCCTGGTATTCCTCGGGGAGGTCCCGACCGTCGTTCAGAACGGCGAGGCTCATGACGTGCCAGTCCACCTTGATGCTGCGGACCTTCTCCACTTCCTCAATCCATCGGGAGGTAATCCAGGCGAACGGGCAGGCGGGATCAAACCAGAAATCAGCTTTCTGGACTCCATCTTGGGGTGCGGCAGTCGCTTCAGTCATGTACATCTCCTTGCGGTTGGTGTGCAGGCCGATCAGGCTCTGCCTAGTACAACCGGACCGGACACCTACCTATTCCACGGGTCTGGTGCGTGCGTGGAGCTAAGCCGACTTGTTACGCCGTTTCGCGACAACATCGTGCGAAATCAGCGTTGGCTCGGCTTTCTTGCTCACCACATCCTCGGTAATGACTACCGTGGCAATGTCGTCCCGGCTGGGCAAATCGAACATCACCGGCTGGAGGACTTCCTCCATGATGGCCCGCAACCCGCGTGCGCCGGTACCCCGCTCCAGAGCCTGGTTGGCGATTGCCTCCAGGGCCTTCGGTTCGAAGGTGAGCTCAACGCCGTCGAGCAGGAACATCTTCTGGAACTGTTTGATCAGCGCGTTCTTGGGCTCGGTGAGGATCTGCATCAGCGACTTCTGGTCCAGACTGGTGACCGTGGTGATCACGGGAAGGCGTCCGATGAACTCGGGGATCAAACCGAACTTCAGCAGGTCCTCGGGCATCACGTCCCCGTAGCTGGCTTCTTCACTCTTCAGCGAGCTCAGCGGAGCACCGAACCCGATACCCTTGCGTCCTGCCCGGGAGCCGATGATTTCCTCCAGGCCCGCGAAAGCCCCCGCCACAATGAACAGCACGTTGGTGGTGTCAATCTGGATGAATTCCTGGTGCGGGTGCTTGCGGCCGCCCTGAGGAGGTACAGAAGCGACGGTACCCTCAAGGATCTTCAGGAGCGCCTGCTGCACTCCCTCACCGGAAACGTCTCGGGTGATGGAGGGGTTCTCACTCTTGCGGGAGATCTTGTCGATCTCATCGATGTAGATGATGCCCTGTTCGGCTTTTTTGACGTCGTAGTCAGCGGCCTGGATGAGCTTCAGGAGGATGTTCTCGACGTCCTCGCCCACGTAACCGGCTTCGGTCAGGGCTGTCGCGTCGGCGACGGCGAAGGGCACGTTCAGCCGTCGGGCGAGGGTCTGGGCCAGGTAGGTCTTACCGCAGCCGGTGGGACCGATCAGCAGGATGTTCGATTTGGCAATCTCCACGTCCTCGGTGGGCACCGCGTCGGAAAGGTTTCCGGTGCTCCGTGGGGTGTGGCCGGACTGGATCCGCTTGTAGTGGTTGTAGACGGCGACGGCGAGGGAGCGTTTCGCTGGTTCCTGACCGATGACGTATTCCTGCAGGAAGTCAAAGATCTCACGTGGCTTGGGGAGTTCGAAGGTGCCCAGGTCAGCGACCTCGGAGAGTTCTTCCTCGATGATTTCGTTGCATAGGTCAATGCATTCATCGCAGATGTAGACGCCAGGTCCGGCAATGAGCTTCCGGACCTGCTTCTGGCTTTTCCCACAGAAAGAGCACTTAAGCAGATCTGTGCTCTCACCAATGCGAGCCATGTGTCAGTCCCCTTACGTGGATCTGTTGAATAGACAGCGGGTTCTCCGGGCAGGCCCGGTCGCGCTACCTTCGAGTCTAGGACAATCGGGGCGGGTAATCAGCACAAAAAGGCCCGTGGTGCGATTGTGTCGCATCACGGGCCCGGTCCCGGAGAGGGACGTTATGGCTTGTTGATCTTCGGAGGGGTCATCTTGCGGGAGGTAAGGACCTCGTCCACCAGACCGTACGCCTTCGCGTCGGCGGCGGTGAGAATCTTGTCCCGCTCGATGTCGATGTTCACCTGTTCGGAGCTCTTGCCACTATGCAGTGCCAGGGTGTCCTCGAGCCAGGTGCGCATGCGCATAACCTCGTTGGCCTGGATTTCCAGGTCAGAGGCCTGCCCGCCCTGGCCTCCGCCGAGCGCTGGCTGGTGGATCAGCACGCGGGCGTTGGGTAGGGCCAGCCGCTTGCCGGGAGCACCGGCTGCCAGCAGGACGGCTGCCGCGCTGGCAGCCTGGCCGAGGCAGACGGTCTGGATCTCGGGCCGGATGAACTGCATGGTGTCGTAGATCGCCGTCATGGCGGTGAAGGATCCACCCGGGGAGTTGATGTACAGGGTGATATCGCGCTCTGGGTCGGTGGACTCGAGCACCAGCAGCTGGGCCATGACGTCATCAGCTGATGCGTCGTCGACCTGCACGCCGAGGAAGATGATGCGGTCCTCGAAGAGCTTGGTGTAGGGGTCCTGGCGCTTGAACCCGTAGGGGGTGCGTTCCTCGAACTGGGGCAGAACGTAGCGGTTGGACGGCATCTGGGGTGCGGCGCCGCCTGCTGCGGCTCCAAAATTGTGGTTCATGGTCTCTCCTGAGGTGGTCTCTGCTGTGGTCGGTAGGGGCAGGCCGCAGCGGGTTAGTCGCGCTGCGTGCCGCCGCCGCCGGATACCGTGTTGGCGTGTGCAGCGATCTTGTCGAAGAAGCCGTACTCGAGACCCTCCTGGGCAGTGAACCACTTATCGCGGTCGTTGTCCTTGAGGATCTTCTCGACGGTCTGGCCGGTCTGCTCGGCGGTCAGCTCAGCCATCACACGCTTCATGTGGAGGATCAGTTCGGCCTGGATCCGGATGTCGGAGGCGGTGCCACCGATTCCGCCTGACGGCTGGTGCATCAGGACCCGGGCGTGAGGGGTCGCGTACCGCTTGCCCTTGGTGCCCGAGGAGAGGAGGAACTGTCCCATCGATGCGGCAAGCCCGGTGGCGACGGTGACGACGTCGTTAGGGATGAACTGCATCGTGTCGTAGATCGCCATGCCTGCGGTGACGGATCCGCCCGGCGAGTTGATGTACAGGAAGATGTCCTTGTCGGGGTCTTCGGCGGACAGAAGCAGCAGCTGCGAGCAGATGGCATTGGCGTTGTCATCCCGGACCTCGGAGCCGAGCCAGATGATGCGCTCCTTCAGGAGCCGGTTATAGATGTAATCGTCCCGGCCTGCGGGGTCTACGGTTGCCATGGTCGGTGTGGTGGGTTCGATTGCCATTGGAAGTTAGCCTCTCACTCTGGTTGGTCTGCCGAGTGTCGACAGCCGACCGTTTGTCTCTCATTGGACAGTAACTTGTTTCGGGTCCCGTTTGATCCCGGCGCGGAGGCTGTTCGCTGACGGCGCACGATTGCGGCGGGCAACGGGCTTTAACGGCTGAGGGCCGCTTCCCGGCAGGGAAACGGCCCTCAGACACGCACGTTTGATTAGGCCTTGGCGGACTCTTCGTCGGCTGCTGGCTTGGCCTTGGCGGCGGTCTTCTTGGGTGCTGCCTTCTTGGCTGCGGGCGCCTTGGCGGCAGCGGTCTTCGCTGCCGGCTTCTTCTCGGCCGCTGGCTTCTTTTCAGCTGCTGGCTTCTTGGCCGCAGGCTTCTTCTCGGCTGCTGGCTTTTTCGCTGCTGGCTTCTTCGCTGCTGGCTTCTTCTCGGCGGGTGCCTCGTCGTCGGCGGTGGCGTCGGACGATGTCTGGGATGGAGCGTCCTCTGCCTCGTCTCCGGGGCGGACGAAGTCACTCAGGTCAACGACCGAGCCGGAGCTGTCCTTGACGACTGCGAGTTCGAGGACCTTCGCCAGTGCCTTGCGGCGACGGACCTCTCCAACAATCATCGGAACCTGGCCGCTCTGGTCCAGCATCTGGGCGAACTGGTTCGGCTCCATGCCGTACTGGCCTGCGGTCGACACGATGTAGTCGATCAACTCGGGCTGGCTGACACCGATTTCTTCCTTCTCGGCAATCGCGTCCAGGATCATTTCGTTGCGGAACGCCTGCTCGGTGTTCTCGCGGATCTCGGTGCGGTGCTCTTCGGTGTCGTGACCCTCAGCGTTGGCGTGGGCGTTCTCGCCGGAGAAGTGCTGCTCCAGCTGGTCTTCGATGAATGCGGCAGGAACGGGAACCTCGATCAGCTCGATGAGCTTCTCCAGCACCAGGTCGCGTGCCTCGACGCCCTGCTCGGTGACTTTTTCCTCGGCTGCGCGCTTGGTCAGGTCAGCGCGCAGTTCGGCGATCGTGTCGAACTCGCTGGCCAGCTGGGCGAAATCGTCGTTGGCTTCAGGAAGCTCGCGTTCCTTGACTGCCTTGACCTCTACCTTGACCTGCGCGTTGGCGCCGGCGTTGTCGCCGCGCGCCAGGGTGGTCTCGAAGATGGCGTCTTCGTCGGCGCTGAGTCCGGTGACGGCCTCGTCCATGCCTTCAAGCATGGTGCCGGAGCCGATCTGGTAGGACACGTCCTGGGCGGCGTCGACCTGCTCGCCGTCGACGGTGGCCACCAGGTTCAGGGTGAGGAAGTCGCCGTCGGCTGCGGGACGGTCCACGGCGGTGAGGGTACCGAACCGGCCGCGAAGCTCATCCAGGGCCTTGTCGACGTCGGCGTCGGAAGCTTCGGCAGCTTCGACGGTTACTTCGAGACCCGAATACTCGGGAAGGGTGATCTCCGGGCGGACATCCAGCTCGACAGTGAAGAGCAGCTGTCCGTCCTTGGCAGCGGGATCGGGAACTTCAGTGATCTCAACCTCAGGGCGGGTCAGGGGACGGATTCCCGTTTCCTGGACAGCGCTCTGGTAAAAGTCATTCAGACCGTCGTTGATGGCGGTTTCGATGACGTAGCCGCGGCCCACACGCTGGTCAATCAGCTGGTTGGGAACACGGCCCTTGCGGAAGCCAGGAACCTGGACCTGCGCGGAGATGGTCTTGTAAGCCGCATCGATGTTCGGCTTGAGCTCCTCGAAAGGAACCTCAACATTGAGCTTCACTCGCGTGGGAGTGAGGTTTTCGACAGCGCTCTTCACGGCGTAGTACTCCTGAATGATTGAAGATGAATGACCACACGGCGTCCGTGGAATTACCGGAACGGCATCCGCGGCGATAATGCAGAGTCGGGGTGACAGGAGTTGAACCTGCGACTTCCTGCTCCCAAAGCAGGCGCTCTACCAAGCTGAGCTACACCCCGTAAGTGCAGTCATCACTCTACGGAACTTTTGCCCCAGTTGCACATTTGGCTAAATGGCCCTGCCTGTGGTGTAGTTATAGGCGTTCCGACGGCCTGAGCAAGCCAAGATGTTAGTGTTTTGCTCGGGTTTTAGGGGATGTAGCTTAGTGGTAAAGCCTCAGTCTTCCAAACTGATGATGCGGGTTCGATTCCCGTCATCCCCTCAAGAGCACTCTTCATGACAGCGAAAAGGCACCCTGCCTCACGGCGGGTGTCTTCGTCGTTAAGCGGCCTGCTGCGGCAGTAATCGGCAGGCCGCGGCTAGGGAGCCTGGCATCGGGGACACCAGTAGAGTTTGCGCGCGGCCAGGTCCGCCAATGCCACCGGGGTCCCGCACCGCCGGCAGGGCAGCCCGGCGCGTCCGTAGACGTAGTGCGCGTCCTCACGCTTCACCCGCGTTGCTTTCGAACTGCGATCACCGGGCAGGGTGGTGATGATCCGACCGTCGCGCACCCCGTCGCGCATGATCTGCCCGATGTCCTGCCACAGTGCTGACGCCTCCGCAGCACTAACTGACTTGCCGGGGAGCCTGGGGTTGAGCTTTCGCCTGAAGAGGGCTTCGGCCCGGTAGATGTTCCCCACCCCGGCGATCACCGCCTGGTTCATCAGCAGCAGTCCCACCGGGCTCGCGCTCTTGCGCACCCCGGCGGTGAAGCGGGCGACGTCGTCCCCGCTGGTGTCGTTGTGCAGCGGGTCGGGTCCCAGCCGGTCGACGACGGCATCGCGTTCCGGGCCGGTGATGACCTCGCACGCTGTGGGACCGCGCAGATCCGCCCAGCCGGAATCGCTGGCCAGGCGCAGCCGGACCGCTCCCACGGGGTCCGGGGGCCCGCTGTATGCAGCGTCGGCTGTGCCGTCGAGTTCCCGTTCTCCCACCCTGCGCGGCGCGCCGATGCTGGAGGCGCCCATGAAGGAGCGGTCCCCGCCGAAGCTCCACGCCCCGTACAGGCCGAGGTGCACCCGCAGGAAGATCGGCGGGGTGGGACTGTCGTCTGGGGCGTCCGCAAACTCGACGAACAACTGTTTGCCGTGAGCGGCCGCGCCGATCAGGACGCGCCCGTTCAGTCCTGCCGCCCCGGCAGCGAACCGGCCCTGCGGGCTTGACGCCGCCAGACGCTGGCCGCCGAAGACCGACGACAGCTGTGACGCCAGCCGGTGGATCGAATGACCTTCAGGCATCCGGCGCTACCCGCTGACGCTGCCGGTGGTCTCGTAGGCAGCGATCTGCCCGACCCGGCGGACATGGCGCTCTGCTTCGCTGAACGGCTCGGCCAGGAACGCCTCGATGATGCGAGTTGCCTCGTCAACCGAGTGCTGCCGTCCCCCCACGGCCACCACGTTGGCGTCGTTGTGCTGGCGGGCCAGCTTAGCGGTATCCAGATTCCAGGCCAGCGCGGCACGCACGCCGCGCACCTTGTTGGCAGCCATCTGCTCCCCATTGCCGGATCCACCCAGCACAATCCCCAACGCATCGCGCCCCGCCTGCTGGTCGATGACCACTGCCTGTGCGGCGTTGATGCAGAATCCGGGGTAGTCGTCGTCGGCGTCGTAGGCCTTCGGTCCGTGATCGATGACTTCGTGGCCGGAGCGGCGCAGGTGGTCGATCAGGTGGGCGCTGAGCTCCATGCCAGCGTGGTCAGTGGCGATATGAACGCGCATGAAAAATCCGTTCCGAATGTGGTGGGTGGTTGCAGTCAAGGGTACTTGTTCGCCGGGTGTGCGTGATGGTCGCCGCTGGTGAAAGAATGACTGTGCTGCGTAAGCTGCATCACAGAACACGCCCGCCATCCCCAGGGCTTCCCCACATGTTTCCCGAAAGGCTCCACCTTGCCAGGCATGAATCTGACCCGCGACGAGGCACGAGCCCGTGCCGAACTGCTCTCCGTCACCTCCTATGACATCAATCTGGACCTCACCCGCGGGGACACCGTCTTTGAGTCGCGTACCGTCGTTCGGTTTACGGGCACCCAGGGCGCCTCGACCTTCATCGACGCGGTGACCAAGGACGTGTCACAGGTGACCCTGAACGGCGTCGACCTCGACCCTGCGAAGGTTTCCGACGGGGTGCGCATCCAGCTACCCAACCTCGCTGTGACAAACGAACTGGTGATCGTCGCCGAGATGCTTTACATGAACACCGGCGAGGGCCTGCACCGCTTCGTCGACCCGGTAGACAATGAGGTCTACCTGTACACCCAGTTCGAGGTGCCCGATTCGCGGCGGGTCTTCCCGGTCTTCGAGCAGCCCGATCTGAAGGCAACCTTCCGTTTCACCGTCACGGCGCCGTCACACTGGGACGTCATCTCCAATTCGCCCACCCCCGAGCCCGTAGCCGCCGGGTCGGCTGATGATGGCGGAGCGAAGTCCACCTGGTCCTTCGAACCGACCGGCGTGCTGTCCTCCTATGTGACGGCCCTGATCGCCGGCCCGTACCAGTCCGTGCGCAGCGAGCTCACCAGCTCGGACGGCCGTGTTATCCCCCTGGGTGTCTTCGCCCGGAAGTCCCTGATGCAGCACCTCGACGCGGAGAACGTCTTCGACCTGACCCGGCAGGGCTTCACCTTCTTCGAGGAGCAGTTCGGAACGCCCTACCCCTTCCCCAAGTACGACCAGCTCTTTGTCCCCGAGTTCAACGCCGGGGCGATGGAGAACGCCGGAGCGGTCACATTCGTTGAGAGTTACGTCTTCAGGTCCCGGGTCACTGACGCCACAGTCGAGCGCCGCGCGATCACCATCCTGCACGAGCTCGCCCACATGTGGTTTGGCGACCTGGTGACCATGCGGTGGTGGAACGACCTCTGGCTGAACGAATCCTTCGCCGAGTTCATGTCCACGCTCGCCGCCGCCGAGGCAACCGAGTTCACACAGTCGTGGACCACCTTCGCGTCACTGGAAAAGGCCTGGGCCTACCGCCAGGACCAGCTCCCGTCCACCCACCCGATCGTCGCCGAGATCAACGACCTCGAAGACGTCCAGGTCAACTTCGACGGCATCACCTATGCAAAGGGCGCCTCGGTGCTCAAACAGCTGGTGGCCTGGGTGGGCCAGGACAAGTTCATGGAGGGGGTCAGGGAGTACTTCGGGAAGCATTCCTGGAAGAACACCGAACTGGTGGACCTCCTGTCCGAGCTGGAGGCAGCCAGCGGCCGGGACCTGAAGGAATGGTCGGCCCTGTGGCTGGAGACTGCCGGAGTCAACACCCTCCGCCCCGAAATCGGGACCGACGACGACGGCGTGATCACCAGTTTCGCTGTGCTCCAGTCGGCAGTGGCCGACTACCCCACCATCCGGCCCCACCGCCTGGCGATCGGGTTCTACAACCTGGATGGCGCAGGGAAGCTGCAGCGCACCGATCGGGTGGAGCTCGACGTCGACGGTGAACGCACCGACGTGGCGGAGCTGGTAGGTCGGAATCGTCCGGACCTGGTGCTGCTGAACGACGACGATCTTGCCTACGCGAAGATCCGCCTGGACGAGGCGTCCCTGGCGACCGCTACCCGTCACCTGAAGGACTTCAACGACTCACTCCCCCGCACGCTGGTCTGGGCGTCGGCCTGGGACGCGGCGCGGGATGGCGAAACCCCGGCACGCAACTATGTTGAGCTGATCCTTCAGAATATTGCCTCCGAGTCCGACTCGTCGGTGGTGTTGGTGCTGTTGCGCCAGCTGGCGACCACGCTCGCGTTCTACGTCAATCCTGGTGACCGCCTGGCGATGACTGTCGCGGCGGCGGAGAGCCTCTGGGAGCTGGCGCGCGGAGCAGCTGCCGGATCGGATTCGCAGTTGCAGTTTGTCAAGGCATTCGCGGGCCATGCGCAGACCGACGCCCACCTGGACACCGTGGAGGCCATCTTCACGGGTTCGCTGGTCCCCGAGGGGCTGGAAATCGATGCGGATCTCCGCTGGGAACTCGTCACCTCGCTAGTGGCGGGCGGCCGGTTCGGTCAGGCCGAGATCGACGCGGAGCAGGAGCGCGACGCGACGGCGACAGGCCAGCTCGCAGCTGCGCAGGCCAAGGCGGCCATCCCGACGGCTGAGGCCAAGGCGGACGCGTGGCGCAGCATCGTCGAACGGTCCGATATGCCCAACGCTGCGCAGCGCTCGGCGATCACCGGGTTCGTGCGGGTCCACGACCCTGCGGTCCTGGCCCCTTACGTGGACAAGTACTTCGCCGCAGCACCGGAGGTGTGGGCCAGCCGTACCCACGAGATTGCCCAGCAGATCATTGTGGGGCTGTACCCATCGAGGCTGACCACCCAGGACACCCTGGATAAATCGGCGGCGTTCCTGTCAACGCTTGATGCCGAAAGTACCTCGCTGCGACGGCTGGTGGTGGAGAGCCAGGACGGGATTGCCAGGGCCCTGAAAGCGCAGGCCGTCGACCGGTAGAAACCGGTGGGTTCGGGTGTAGTTTTGAGCCATGAACCTCTCCGAGCACCACTATCGGGTCACTACCAAATGGACAGGTAACCGCGGCGAAGGCACTCTCTCCTACCGCGGTTACGGTCGGGAACACGAGGTCTCGGCCAAGGGTCCGCCGTTGCTCCTGGGCACGGCGGACCCCACGTTTCATGGGGACAAAGACCGGTGGAACCCGGAGCAGCTGCTACTAGCCGCTCTGTCCCAGTGCCACATGCTCGCGTACCTCCACATGGCGGTGAAACACGGTGTGGTGGTGACGGCATACGAGGACACGGCGGTAGGAACCATGCGCCTGAACCCTGATGGCAGCGGTGAGTTCCTCAGCGTCACCCTCAAACCGCGGGTGACCATCACCGACCACTTGCTGAAGTACACGGCACAGTCCATCCACCGCGAGGCCGCCGCGTCCTGTTTCATTGCGCGGTCGGTCAACTTTCCGGTCAATCACGAGCCTGTGGTGATGATCGCCGAGGACGCCCAGCAGCACGCCTAGAGTGGTGGCAGTCCGGACGTTATGTGTCCGGGAGCTCCGCAAGCAGCTGCTCTTCCGTGCCCGCGGTCATCCCCGACTTCCGCTCGCGGTCGAGCCCCCGCCGTCGTTCATCCTCCAACACCCGTTGGATCGTCTCCTCCACCGGCCGCTGGGACAGCCCCTCGGCAAGGGCAGCCTCGCCCGATCGGGAGGCGAACCCGTCATAACCTTCGGGCAACCAGTGGGGCAGGGAGTCAGTGCCAGCCCAGTAGGCGACGCCGTGGTCCAGGAGCCAGCCCGGCTCCACCCACCGCAGAGCCGCCTCAAAGCCCACCACGGAGACCGTCCGGTCGATGAGATCCCCGAACCCGGTCGACGGGCCAACCGTGTTGAACACACCGGTCAGGCCCCGGGCGGCAGCGGTGAGGAGCCATCCGGCAAGGTCGTCCACGTCGATGGTCTGGGTCCAACGATCATGGATGGCCGGGACGATGACCGTTCCCCCGCGGGCCAGACGGCCCGGCCAGTAGCCGAACCGGTCGCTGGGGTCGCCCGGGCCGCAGATCAGTCCGGGGCCGGCAATCAGCGCACCATCGCGGCGGTACCTGTGGCATAACTCCTCACAGGCCACCTTTGCTTCGCCGTACGACTCGCCGGGTGCGGGGGTGTCGCCGTCGTACGCGGGAAGGAGAGGAGCGCTCTCGTCGGCACCGGGCACTGAATTGTCGGCGTACACGGAACAGCTTGAGACATAGATCCAGAGGCCGGCTCTGGCACCCAGAGACCGCAGGGCATCCTCGACCTGATGGGGCTGCCATGACACTTCGACCACCACGTCCCAGTCCCGCTCCACTCCGGCATACGGCGTGGCCCCGTCCCGGTCAGCTTGGACGAAATCGGCTCCCGGCGGCGGCATGGACACGGAGCCACGGGCCAGGCACGTGACCTCATGCCCCAACTCGAGAGCACGTTCGGCAATTCGCCGGGAGAGAAATACGGTTCCGCCGAGGATCAGGATGCGCATCCGCCCAGCCTACGGCGCTAGCCTAGGAGCAGACACCCTTTCCGCCGCGCGCGGAGAGCCCCCTGAGCCAGTGAAGGAATCGGTCACTCCCCCATGCAGTCCCCCACGGAGATTAGTCTAGGAGACCAGCTACTGAACGCCGCCATCATCATCGTGGCAGGGCTGGTGTTGTGGCTGGTGGTCCGGTTTGTCATTAATCGGATGGTGCGGCGGGTACGGACCGGTTCCGACCTCTTCAAGAAGCCCCACTTCAAGTGGGCGCAGCCGGTCCTTCGGACGCTCGACCACAAGCGGCGGGTCCAACGCACTGAAACCATTGGAGCGCTGCTGCGCAGCGTGTCGGGACTGACCATCGCCATCATCGCCATCATGATGGCGCTGCAGGCGCTCGGCGTGGATATCGGTCCGATCCTCGCGAGCGTGGGCATTGTGGGTATAGCGATAGGCTTCGGCGCCCGCGAGATCATCCGGGACGCGTTCCTCGGATTCTTCATCACCCTCGAGGACCAGTATGGGATCGGCGACACCATCGAGGTCGGGGACACCGTGGGTGTGGTGCAGTCGGTCGGGCTGCGGATCACCCGGCTGATCGACGAGAACGGTGCCATCTGGTACATCCGGAACGGGGACATCATGAAAGTGGGCAACCGTTCACAGGGCAATTACGTGGCCCCGGTAGCCGCCGACGAACCAACAGGAGAGAAATAATGACCAGCGCTGGAAGTCCCGAAGGCATTCCCATCCCATCCCGGTTCGGTGAACCGCTGGCCAAGCTGACCCCGGTGGGGCCACGCTTCGACCAGCCGGCCTACACCGACAACTTCTATGAGGCGGTGGGCGGCCACCCGACCTTCGTGCGGCTGGTCGACGTTTTCTACGATGGCATCGCGGAGGATGAGCTGCTGCGGCCGATGTATCCGGAGGAAGATCTGGGGCCCGCGAAGGAGCGGTTGCTGATGTTCCTGGAGCAGTACTGGGGCGGCCCGAAGACATACGGGGACCAGCGCGGCCACCCCCGGCTGCGGATGCGGCACATGCCCTTTACCGTGTCGCCTCAGGCACGCGACCATTGGCTGACGCATATGCGCGCGGCGGTCGATTCGCTTGACCTGGCGCCCCTGCACGAAGCGACTCTCTGGGACTACCTGGAACGGGCAGCTCATTCAATGGTCAACTCTGCCGACGAGCGCTAGGTCCCGTCCCTGCGAACCCGCTGGCTAGAGCACGGTCGGGATCCGCGACAGCACGTGGCCGCGTGAGGTGCTGATCCTGGTCCATCGTCCATTGGTGAAGATCGCCGGGCGTTCGCCCTTCGCAAGGAAGCCCAGGGCGAAAGCGCCGAAGGCTGCCCCCGCGGGGACATCCACCGGCAGACCCTCGATGCTGCGGCCCCAGATTGCTCCCCGGGCGCTGTTCACGATCAGGGCACCCGGATTGTTGGGCACGGTCTCGGCAACTTCGCGGATACCGTCGCGGGCAGCGGTCTCGACCACGCTGGCGTCCAGGTCCCCCTGTGACTCCCATCCGGAACGTGGCGGAAGAACTCCCGCCCAGCTTTCGGTGACGGTGGTGGGCGGGATTTGCAGCACCACTTCGTCCTCGGCCATCCGCGCAAGCCGGTCCGACACCGACGCCAGTGCCACCGTGGTGTCCACGCGGGCGGGGGCGTTGAGCGGCATGGTCCGCAGTCCCAGGACTGTCGGCGTGGCTTCGCCCAGGATTCGTGGGCGAAGGATACAGATGTAGGCGGCGAGGACGCTCCCTGCTGCCTGCAACCTGACGGCGCCGTCCTCTGCTGCGCGGGCGCGGGCAATGAAGGTGCGCAGATCGGCGACATTCCACTGGTCTGCGAAGACCAGCTCGGAGGTCGGTGAGTGTTGTTGTTCCACCGGTTAGGCCTCCGAACGGCGTCGGAAAGCCACTGGTTCGCCGAGCCAGTGCTCAAGCGCGGCACGCTGCGCATCGTTGAGTTTCGCCGGACGGCCGGTGGTCCGGTTCACCAGGATCATGGTGGAGGCCGCGAGGGCGTAGCTCGCTGACCCGTCAGGCTCGGCAATCTGGTAACCGAGGTCGAAGCTGGAGCCGCCGACTCCTGTCACCCAGATGCTGATGTCCAGAGGCGCCGGCCGGTAGTTCAGGGGCGCCGAGTACTCAATCTCGTGGCGTGCGACCAGGGTGAAATGGTCGGGACCAATCAGATCCAACAACGTGTCCTGCTGCCCAGCGCCGTCGGGAGCCGAGTCCGCCAGCGGCAGATGGATGAACTGCACCCGGGCATCCTCAAGGTACTGGAGGAACCGGACATTGTTGACGTGTCCGTAAGAATCCTCGTCGCCGAAGCGAAGCTGAATGGGGAAGCGTTGAATCCGGGGCATGCTGCAATCCTCTCAAACGGTTGCGGCCCCGGCTAACCAGAGCCACAATCGCCGCCGATGTTGAGCGGTGGACGCGGGTGCGTCTAAGGTCAGAGGTACTTTCCGCGCCGTTCGCGCGGCACCTTACCCCCTCCCCTTCACCGCACCACAAGGAGAACCAGATCCATGGCAGTCGAGTCCACGGTCGATCCCACCCAAACCCTGGTCGATCTGCTTGACCTAAGCAGCGCTGACGGGGCGCAGACCGACGAGGAAATCTTTGTGGGAACCTCGGTGCAGCAGGCGGGGCGGCGGATCTTCGGGGGTCAGGTACTGGGGCAGGCTTTGGTTGCTGCGATCCGTACGGTTGAGCCGACCCGTGAGGTCCACTCGATGCACGCCTACTTCCTCCGGGCCGGCGATGCGTTGCAGCCGATTACGTTTGGCGTCCAGAGATTGCGGGACGGACGTTCCTTCTCGGCGCGTCGAACCCATGCCTACCAGAATGGTGTGCCGATCCTGTCAATGATCGCGTCGTTCCAGCAGCCCGACGACGGTCTCAGCCACCAGGAAAGAATGCCTGAGGGTATGCCGGATCCCGAGACGCTGCCCAGCACTGCCGACCTGTTGGGCAAGATGGACCATCCGCTGGCGAAGGCCTGGTCCTTCGACCGTCCGTTCGACATCCGGCATGTGGACGGTGCGCTCTATGTGCAGCACAACGGCGATCGGGTGGCTCACAACGCCGTGTGGATGAAGACGTTCGCCCCGATGCCCTCCGACCAGGGACTCCACCGGGCGGCCCTCGCCTACGCCAGCGACTACACGCTGCTGGAATCGATCCTGCGCCAGCACGGGTTGAGCTGGATTACACCGGGGATGAGTATCGCGAGCCTGGATCACGCCATGTGGTGGCACCGTCCGGTCAGGGTGGACGAGTGGCTGCTGTATGTGCAACGGTCCCCCAGCGCGTCGGGAGCCCGCGGCCTGTCCACTGGGCAGATCTTCAACCGTGCCGGGGAACTTGTGGCCACCGTTGCCCAGGAGGGAATGGTCCGGGTGCCCGACTGACCGTCCCGGCGCAAGCCCTGTCATCAGGTTAAGCAAAAGGGCGCCCTGCGGTGACCACCGACTGGTCACCGCAGGGCGCGCTCTTTTTCTTGCCTGGCCGGCCTGACCTGCGGCAGTGCTGGTACTAGTCGCGGGTAAGGCGGCGGTGGGTGACGCGGTGAGGCTTCGCCGCGTCGGCGCCGAGGCGCTCTACCTTGTTCTCCTCGTAGGACTCGAAGTTGCCTTCGAACCAGTACCACTTGTCCGGGTTCTCCTCGGTGCCTTCGTAGGCGAGGATGTGAGTGACTACCCGGTCGAGGAACCACCGGTCGTGCGAGACCACCACGGCGCAGCCGGGGAACTCGAGGAGCGCGTTCTCCAGGCTGGAGAGCGTTTCGACGTCGAGGTCGTTGGTCGGTTCGTCAAGCAGCAACAGGTTTCCGCCCTGTTTGAGGGTCAACGCCAGGTTCAACCGGTTGCGCTCACCACCGGAGAGCACTCCGGCACGCTTCTGCTGATCCGGGCCCTTGAAGCCGAACGCTGACACGTAGGCCCTTGACGGCATCTCCACCTGGCCCACCTGGATGAAGTCGTGACCGTTGGAGACGACCTCCCACAGGGTCTTTTCTGGGTCAATGCCGCCACGCGACTGGTCAACGTAGGAAATCTTGACCGAATCACCGATCGTCAGCTTGCCGCCGTCGATCGGTTCGAGCCCCACGATGGTCTTGAACAGCGTGGTCTTACCCACACCGTTGGGGCCGATGACACCGACGATGCCGTTGCGGGGCAGTGAGAAGGACAGTCCGTCGATCAGGATCCGGTCGTCGTAGCCCTTCCGCAGGTCGGTGGCCTCGATGACCTGGTTGCCCAGTCGTGGGCCGGGCGGGATCTGGATCTCTTCGAAATCGAGCTTCTTGGTGCGCTCAGCCTCAGAAGCCATCTCTTCGTACCGCGCCAGCCGTGCCTTGGACTTGGTCTGGCGGCCCTTGGCGTTGGAGCGGACCCATTCCAGTTCCTCGGTGAGGCGCTTGGACTGCTTGGCGTCCTTCTTGCCCTGCACCTCAAGGCGTGCGCGCTTCTTCTCCAGGTACGTGGAGTAGTTGCCTTCATAGGGGTAAAGGTGACCGCGGTCCACTTCGGCGATCCACTGGGCGACGTGATCCAGGAAGTACCGGTCGTGGGTTACGGCCAGGACGGCGCCCGAGTAGCTTTTCAGGTGCTGCTCGAGCCAGAGCACGCTTTCGGCGTCAAGGTGGTTAGTGGGCTCATCGAGGAGCAACAGGTCGGGCTTCTGCAGGAGAAGCTTGCACAGCGCGACGCGGCGCCGTTCACCACCGGAGAGAATCGTGACGTCCGTGTCGGGCGGTGGGCAGCGCAGAGCGTCCATCGCCTGTTCCAGTTGCGAATCGAGGTCCCACGCGTCGGCGGAGTCGATAGCTTCCTGGAGTTTGCCCATTTCCTCGAGCAGCGTATCGAAATCCGCGTCGGGGTTGGCCATTTCTTCGGAGATCTCGTTGAACCGCTGGATCTTGCCGTAGATTTCCCCGACGCCTTCCTGCACATTGCCCAGGACAGTTTTTTCCTCATTCAGTGGTGGTTCCTGCAGCAGGATTCCCACCGAGTAGCCGGCGCTCAGCTTTGCTTCACCGTTGGAGGGAGTGTCAAGACCCGCCATGATCTTCAGGATGGTCGACTTGCCCGAGCCGTTGGGACCCACGACGCCGATCTTCGCGCCAGGATAAAAGGACATGCTGACGTCGTCGAGGATTACTTTGTCGCCGACAGCCTTGCGTGCCTTGGTCATTGTGTAGATAAATTCCGCCATACCTCAAGGCTAGTCGCTGCACCCACCTATCTCCCATTTGTGGGCGCGACAGTCGTAGCGGTACTAGAACGGCGCGTCGCTGAGTTGACGGCCTGATTGCTCGCCCCCGGCGTGGTCGGCATCGTCGGAGGGGTCCGCCCCGGAGGTCTCCTGGCCACCAGGAGCAGCCTCATCACCCGGACGGTCGAAGATCTCACCGGTGTCCCGATCAACGTCCGGATCATCGACATCGGAGTCCTGGACATCCGGTGGATCGCCGGCGGTCGAGGTCTCGGTCCCGGAACGGTCAGCACTGGTACGCCGAAAGTGTGCAGTACCCCACATCAGGTCGTGTCCGGCCGTGTCGGCATCAATGTCCACCGAGGTACCGGTGCGGCCGTCCTCACGGATCCAGGGCCGGACCCGCAGGCGCCCGCTGACCACCACCTTGTCGCCCTTCTTGATGCTCACCCCGGCATTGGTGGCAAGCTGGCGGAACATTGACACGGTGTACCAGTTGGTCTGGCCATCAGTCCATGAATTGTTCTGGCGGTCGAACCGGCGTTCGGTCGAACACATCCGGAAACTCGCGTAGGCGAGGCCGCTCACTGCCACTCCCGTTTTGACGTCGGTGGCCACGTAGCCGCGGACGGTGATGTTGTCACTCATCGGTCGTACCCTTCAGCAGATATCTGGATGCTGGCTGGCTTGCCAACAGCATCCAGTCTCCTGTTTGCGCGCGGGCACAGACGGTACCCGATCCGGTTATGTGGACATCCTGAGGGAAGGGAACTAGGTGGAGGGAGAGTCGCCGACTGGCGTTCGTCCAACTTGACGATAAACTTGCGGTGGCGTGGAGATCTCCGCCGTCGGCCCCCGTAGCTCAATGGATAGAGCAACGGCCTTCTAATCCGTAGGTTGCGCGTTCGAGTCGCGCCGGGGGCACAAGAATCACGCCGATGGGTCAACGCTCTGGACTGCCGATTCCTGCCGTCGTAGCCTAGGGCCCACAGCAGCTTCCCGAGAGCTGCTGAACGGTCCGGAAGTGGGGCGATGTCTCGGTCGGGTGGTGAACCGGAACATCTGAGGGCGGGCGGCGAAACGTCCAGTGCTTTTGATGCTGCGCGGGTGACCGAATTCGAGGATCTCCGGCCCCTGATGTTCTCAGTCGCCTACCGTATTCTGGTTCTTCGCCGCGTTGACGAGGGGGGATCTGGAGGAACTCCGGGGCCTCCTCGCCGCTGATGTGCGGCTGGCGGCGGACAGTGGCGGGAAGGCGCCGAGCGTCCAGCGGAGCGTCGTCGGCGCGGACAAGGTGGCACGGCTGCTCCTTTCTGTTCAGCCGCAGTTCACCCAGATCGGCATCACCCTGGAGCGCCAGGAGGTCAATGGGCAGCCCGGTGCTGTGTTCAGGGATGAGACAGGGCGGGTTCTGAGCGTCATGGTGCTCAGCATTGTTCAGGGGCGCGTCCAGTCGGTCAACTCAGTGATCAACCCGGAGAAGCTCGGCCATCTGGGCCAGGTAGCGGACGCCTGGTCGATCCACGCCGTCTACCTCGCCCGCAAGCGGCAGCGGTAGATAACTCCCGTCCAGCAATAACTGTCCCCCGATGTCACGATCGGACGGCGTGTCTTGTCCCAGGTGCTACCAGCCCGTCAGCCGGATCCACCCAGGAGCAGACATGTTATCCAGCGCCAGCAAGGGCGCCCACCAACCGCGGCGGCCCTACCGCCGTGCTCGACGGTTTGCGCTCCGGAGCGCCGCCTACAGCCTGGTGGCTGCCACGGTGAACCTTGGCCTCTATGCCATCGGGAAGGGTGCGGGCGCCGCCCTTCGGGTGGACCCGGGGGTGGGCGCGCCGAACCACCTCATCATTCCGGGGGATGTCGTCTGGAAGACGCTTCTTCCGATTGTGCTCGGAGCCTGCCTGCTGGCTTTCACTGCGCATCGGTCGCCTCGCTGGACGGCGACGGTAATGGTTGCTGGGGCCGCGGTCGCAGCGATCAGCGTTCAGTTCGTTCTGGTGGGGGCGCACGACCTGCTGACCGGTGTACTGCTCGCCTGCATGCACACGGCCGCCGGACTTGCCTTTGTCCTGCTGGCCCTGAGGGTGAGGCCGGATCTCGGTGGGGACGGCCGACGCCGTACCGGTGCGGGAAATCCCGCACCGGCGATCACTGGTGAATGCTAGTCTCCGAAAGTGACCTTGAGCTCCAGGTGGTGCTGCCCTGCAGCGTCCTGTGAATACACGGCCTTGCCGGAAATTCCCTTGAGACCGTCGGTCCCGGATCCCGGAATGATGTGGCCGGAACTGGCGGCTGCGGTGCCTTCAGCGATCCCCCAGTGCTGCACGATCACGGTGCCTTCCCTGCCATCGACCGAACCGGTGAAGACCTCGGAGGCAACATACCCTGCGCCATAGTCGTTGCCAGCCATCAGCAGCTCTGCTGAACTGGTGCCGATCAGCCCGCCGCTGAAGACCTTCGTCGCGCTCACCTTGGTCAGTTCGCTCGAGGAACCTGGTACTGAGTAGGGTTCCGGGCTCCAGACAGAGATCTCGAATTCGCCGCTGATGATGTGTTCTGTGGAGTCGGTCATCGTCCAAGTATCGCCGGTTCGGCCACAGAAAGCATGTTTGACCGGCCAGCGCCCGCTAGCGTAGCTCGCCCGCGACCGGCTCCTCGTACCGTTTCCGGAACAGGATTTTTGTCTTCGGATCAACAAAAACCAGGTACAGCGCAAAGCCCAGCGCGACGACCGCTGCCACCTGCCGTGCGACCGTCAGGCTCAGTTCGAAATAGGGGAAAATATCCAGCTGGTCCGAAATGGCGTAGATCATGAAGAAGGACACGAGGAAGTAGAGGGTTTTGACCTGCCAGTCGTTGCGGATACCGGTAACTGCGAACAGCGGGATCAGCCAGACCACGTACCAGGACTGGATCATGGGGGCGAGGAAGACGATCGCAGCGAATGCCAGGGCCAGGCGGCGCACCAGTCTGCTGTATTCCCCGGTGAACATCAGCCAGCCGATGATTGCCAGCGCCACAAGCCGACCGATCAGGTACACCACTTCGGCGAAGGCCTGGCCGTCGAGCCCCACCGCATCCCCGAGGATCATGACGACCATGCCCAGAAAACCGATCGGCGCGTACCAGATCCAGACGCTACCGGGAGTGCTCAGCGCACCCACCCAGCCGAACCCGAAGCCGTTGATCAGCCCCATCACCCACAGGATCCCGAAGGAGATGCCGGCCGTGAGGGCCCAGTAGAGGAACTTCCGCCGCCAGCTTGCCCCCTTGCCGGCCCACATCAGCCCGATGAACGGGAGGAAGATCAGCGTGATGGGTTTGATCGCGACCGACAGCGTGACCAGGACCACCGCACGCCACGGCTTCTGGGTCGCGGCGAGGTACAGGCCGCAGAGTGCGAGACCAATCATCAGCGCATCATTGTGGATGCTGGCAATGAAGTTGATCAGGAAGAGCGGGTTCGCGGCGGTAAGCCAGAGCGCCCGGTTGGGATTGATGCCGTGCAGTTCCGCGAGCTTGGGCACGTAGTAGACACACATCGCCACCCCGACGATCGCGATAAGTCGGAACAGGAGCACCGAGAAATCGGGTTGCCCATTGGTGATGCCCACGACCAGGGCTTCGATCCAGAGGAACACGGGGCCGTACGGGGTAGGGCTTTGCGCCCACATGTCGTCTGCCCCGATTTGCAGGTAGTTGGAGATCTGCGAATAGCCGTCGACGTAGGGGTTCAACCCGGAGAGAACCACCTGCCCCTGGGCGATGTAGGCAAACACGTCCCTGCTGAACAACGGCAGCGCCAGACACATCGGCGCGCCCCAGGCGATGACTGCACGAAGTATGACCGGTCGGGATTCCGGGCCCCACCCGTGGAGCCGCTGCCCGAGCCGCAGCCAGGACCTGACCAACAGCATGCCGCCGAGCGCGAGGATCAACACCGACACCACGGCGCCAGCCGGTTCGAACCGCATCCAGATGATGATCGGAATCCTGCGCAGTTCCACCGATGCCAGGGATAGCCAGCCCACGCCGTACGAACCGATCATCATCAGCAGGGACCCAATGAATCCCTGAATGACCGCCACGTTGGGTCGGTCAGCCACGGCTGAATCCGTCCGGGGCTGCGAGGCGTCCGCTGGCACCTGGGCGGTCATCTGCTGTTATCCAATCCTCGGTGGAACACGAAACTTCTGCACTTCTGACCGGGCAGACTGGCTAGATATTAGCATCGCCCCCTGTACCGGGGCCGGTAACGCCGCGCACCACGAGGCGGGATGTCCGAGGGGTACGACGACGGCCCGGCCGGGAGTCGCGGTACATTTGGGAGGTGCCGATATCTAATGAACACATTGTCTGGATCGACTGCGAAATGACTGGGCTTGACCTTGAGTCCGACGCACTGATCGAAGTAGCTGTCCTGGTGACCGACTCCGAGCTGAACATCCTGGGTGACGGGGTCGACGTCGTCATCAAGCCCGACGACGCGGCGCTCGCGCAGATGGGCGACTTTGTGCGCGACATGCACACCACGTCGGGCTTGCTGACCGAGCTCCCCCAGGGCATCACCATGAAGGAAGCCGAAGCGGAGGTGCTCAGCTACATCATGAAATGGGTCCCCGAACCACGGAAGGCCCAGTTGGGTGGCAACTCGGTCGGGACGGACCGCTCCTTCCTGGCCCGCGACATGCCGGCCGTGATCGACCACCTGCACTACCGGATCATTGACGTGTCCACCATCAAGGAGCTCGCGCGGCGGTGGTTCACCCGCGCGTACTTCCAGTCCCCCGCGAAGAGCGGCGGGCACCGCGCACTCGGGGATATCCGCGATTCCATCCGTGAGCTGCGTTACTACCGGGAGTCAGTTTTCGTGCCCAGCCCGGGCCCGGATTCAGCAACCAGCAAGGCGATTGCCGGGTCGCTGGCCGACTGACGGACCGGCCCCAACGCCCTCGCATAGCCGCGGTGGCGAAGGCCCGGCAAAAATTGTGTAGACTTGTCTGCGCTGCCTTTTGTAGGTGACACTTCCGCAGGAATGAACTGCGGGACTGCCATTTCGTAAGGCACATGGTGGGTATAGCTCAGTTGGCAGAGCGCCTGGTTGTGGTCCAGGAGGTCGCGGGTTCAAGCCCCGTTACTCACCCCAAGAAGGTCGATGGTTGACCTTGGAAGGCCGTTCCTGAAGAACTTCGGGGGCGGCCTTACCTGTAAGACCGAGGCCGGGGACAGCCGGCCATGAACCACCGTGGAGGTTGGACCGCATGGAACGCACAGTGTTCGAGGAAGACCATCTGCTGTTCCGTGAGGTCGCGACCGAATTCGCCTCCCGTGAGGTTTCCCCGCACTACACCCAGTGGGATCAGGACCATCTGATGCCCCGCACCCTGTGGACGGCTGCTGGCGAGCAGGGCCTGCTGGGCCTGGCGGTGCCCGAGGAGTTCGGCGGCGCAGGAATGCCCGACTACCGGTTCCGGGCTGTCCTGGACGAGGAGTTCGCCAAAACCAACCACTTCGCCGTCGGACTGGCTTTCCACCTGCACGACGACATGGTGCTCCCCCACCTGCTTGCCTACGGCAGCGACGACCTGAAGTCGCGCTGGCTTCCCGGAATGGTCAGTGGCGAACGGGTGACGAGTGTGGCCTGGACCGAACCGGGGGCGGGCAGTGATCTGCGTGGGATCAGGACCAAGGCCGTGCGCGACGGCGACGACTGGCTGATTTCCGGGCAGAAGACCTTCATCGGCAACGGCATCAGCGGTGACGCTTCACTGGTGATGGCTCGCACCGACGGCAGCACGGGCCGTGGCGGAGCCGACTCCTTCTCGCTCTTCATGGTCGAAAAGGGCGAGGGATACACCACCGGCAAGCAGCTCGACAAGATGGGGCTCAAGGCCTCGGATACCGCTGAACTCTTCTTCGACAGTGTCCGGGTGGGCGGTGACAACCTGGTGGGCGAGCTCGGTCACGGGCTCCGCTACGCCCACGAACAATTGCCGCAGGGTCGGCTCGCGATCGCTGTTGCGGCCTCAGCTGTCTCCCGTGCGATCTACGAGGCCACCGTCACCTACACCAAGGAGCGCAACGCGTTCGGCGAACGGGTCATCGATTTCCAGAACACCCGCTTCCAGCTCGCCGATATCCTCACGGAGGTGGAGGTCACCGAGACCTACGTCGACCAGGCGATGCTCGCGTTCAACGCGGGCACCCTGGATGCTGCCGCCGCCGCACGGGTCAAGCTGTGGGCCAGCGAACGCGCCACGTCGATCACTGACCGTTGCCTCCAGCTGCACGGAGGGTACGGGTATATCCTCGAATACCCGGTTGCCCAGGCGTTCCTGGCCACCCGGTTGCTCACTATCTTCGGCGGCACAAGCGAGATCATGCGCGACGTCGTCGGCCGCCACATCGCCGGCTGACCCACGCCTGCCACTAGTCGTAGTCCCTCCCCAATCCACAGGAAACACCACAATGACTGTTCGTCCCGTCACCATCACCGGTGAGCCAGTGCTGCACCGCCGGGCCGCCGTCGTCACCGCGTTTGATGACGACCTCCGCGCCCTGATTGCCGATATGTTCGAAACCATGGACGAGGCCAACGGCGTTGGGCTCGCAGCCCCCCAGATCGGCGTCGGTCAGCGGATCTTTGTCTACGGCATGGAGAACGACGACGACGTGGCGCCGCGCGGGGTACTGGTCAACCCTTCGCTGGTGACCACCAAAATTTCGGGGGCCGACCCCGACCCGGAGGAAGAGTCCGAGGGGTGCCTGTCGGTGCCGGGCGAGTCCTTCCCCCTGAAGCGGGCCGACTGGGTCAAGGTGACCGGCTTCGACGGCTTCGGGGAACGGCTGGAGTTCGTTGCCACTGGGTGGTTTGCGCGCTGCATGCAGCACGAGTATGACCACCTTGAGGGCAAGCTCTACGTGGACCGACTCATCGAGCCGTATTCCAAGGCTGCCCGCAAAGCCATCAAGAAAAATGACTGGGGAGTTCCCGGCCTGACCTGGATGCCGGGGGTGGATCCGGACCCGTTCGGCCACTAGACGGGCCCGGGCGTCAGTCCCGTGGCTCCTGTCCGGGTTCGAGATCCTCGAGTCGCTCCACGTGGCGCAGCGGACCGAAGATGGCCACCAAGGGCGCTGCGACTGACAGCAGGACCCCGATCAGGACGGCATTCCAGATGCCGACAAGCTCGGCGAGGGCTCCCCCGAGGATGCTGGCCACGCCGAGCATGCCCCAGCTGACCATCCGGGAGGCAGCACCAAGTCTGCCCATCATGGCGGGCGGACACACGCGTTGCCGGAAGGCCGACCCGACCACGATGTTCCAGGCGATGCACACGCCCATCACGAACATCCCCACGACTCCCCAGAGCATTCCGAAGCCGGGGGTCATGATCAGGAGCGACGCGTACCCGAGTACGCCGGGAACCATTGCGTAGCGCCAGACCGGGCCCGAGCCGAACCGCTCGGTAGCCCGTTTGACGGTGATGCCGCCCAGCGCTCCGCCGACCGATGCCGCAGCCATGAGCACCCCCAGCCAGATTTCCGACTCATTCAGTGTTCGCAGCACCAGGAGCACCAAAAGGGAGGCGACCATGCTGCCGCCGAGGTTCCAGAGGGCAGCGTTGAACAGGATGGCCCGGAGCGGTCCGGTACTGAAGGTGTAGCGCAGACCGTCCTTCATTTCCCGGAAGATGCGCCGCTCCCCCTGATAGGGTTCGGCTTCCTTGAGCTTGAGGGAGGAGATGGCGAAGAGGGAGGCGAAGGAGGTGATGATCTGGACCAGGAGCGAGTTCGAGGCGCCTACCGCCACCGTCAGCCAGCCGGCGATGCCCCGCCCTGCCGCGTCCGCTGACGCTGACGAGGCAGTCATCAGGCCGTTTCCCTCGACAAGTTCGTCCTTGGAAACAGCCTGCGGAATGAGTGCCTGGTCCGCCAGGGTAAAGAAGACGGCCGAGAGACCCACGAGGAACGCGATGACAAATAGTTGCGCCACCGACATGATCCCGAGCCAGAAGGTGACGGGGATGGTTGCCAAAGCCGCGATCCGGCCAATGAGGGACCACACGATGACCGGCTTCCGTGGCCACCGATCCACCCACACGCCCACCGGTAGCCCGAGGAGCAGCCAGGGGAGAAAAGTCATTCCCGCGAGGGCCGCAACGGCGAAGTCGCTGGCCTGCAGTTCGACCACTGCGATGACCGGAAGTGCGATGGAGGTGACGGCTGTGCCCAGAACGCCGACCGTTCCGGAAAGCCACAGTGCACGGAAGTTTGGATTGCGTACCAGCAGCGACTTCTGCGGCGCCACGGTGTTTGTCATTGGGATAGCGTATCCGAGCAAACACCGGTCAGATGCCATCTTCACTATTCAGCGAAAACTTCATTCGGAGCTATTGACCCACGGCTATTGCGCCCCGATAATCCCTTGTGCTTGCCGCCGTTTATACGACGCCGACTAGAGCTGGGAATATGTTTCGAATTGTTTTCGCGTTGCCGCATCGAAAGATGGAATGCCCACGGCCGCCATTCCTTCCTCAGCCATTTTGCGCAGCTCATCCGGATACCCGAAGTGCTCGAATGCGTCTGGGTAATACGCGTCGTGGAAAGCCAGCGAGCCGTGCGCTTCGATCAGGTCTGCAATATGCTCATTGACCCACGTTGGCCGCGCTGTTGACCCTGCTGCGTGAATGAACACGTCTCCGTAATAAAGGGGTCGGGTGGCAAGGAATTCCATAATGGATTCGCTGCGCAGAAACTCGTCAACCATCACGGTCTCCTCCGGATTGAGCATGGCTCGGATGAGCCTGCGGCGAAGACACTTGGTGCACCTATTGCAGTCCTGTACATCGATCTTCACACAATAAGCTGCATCATTCATGCGTCCTCCCGCCATGACGATTCTGGCGTTGCCAATTTCGGTGAGGAAGGAGGTGGGAAGTATATTCACCCCGATAGTCTGGAATACCCGGTACCAGACGTTTGCGTTGCGGGGTTTGTAGCCGACTCCCCCGGAGAGATAGGTTCCGGTCATTTCGGTGCCCGAAATGATGTTGCGCGGCTCGACGATCAGCGAAGAGATATACGCCGCGACCCACAGAGGGAGCCCCCACGCCGAAAAGAGTTGCCTCAGGTTATCGAAAACCACCCAATTTTCGGGCTGCCTGCGCAGAATGGCGTTTACGACATCCGTGTAGGCTGCCGTGCTCGTCGGAAGGGGTGTTTCATGGACCAAGGGGATCCCCGGGAAGAGGATGCTTGCCGCGAGGGAATCGAGTCCGCCCCCATAGCTGATGACGGTGTCAACCTTGGGGAAATACGGGCCTGCTACACCATTGCCAGAGACTGACACCCCTGGAAGAATCCACGGTCTGCGAAGTGCTGCCTGAAGGTTGGCTGATACCGGGAAACTGGTGCGTAGCTCGAAATCAGTCTCCGGCAGCACGGGGAAAAAGGCCAGCACTCCGATCAGGGCGAGCACATCCGGGTGGATGGATGCGAAGTCGACCCCTTCGCACTCCACCGAGAGCACCGGGTCGACGAGCGTCATGGCGATACCGCCCTCGGATCGTGTCACTTCTCCCCGGCTCACGTCTCCGGAAATCCCGAGACGGAGACGGTTCTTGCCAGTAAAGGCGTCAAACTTCACCGTTTGCATGTCGCAATGATAACGACACAGGGAGATTCGTCCGGGAGCGGACACTGCCCGGGAGGACCGGGGTCGAGGGATGGGTTGACCGATACGCCGGGTTCTGTGCTTCCTGCCGTTGCCGGCGAAGAAGCGGCGGCCATCCATCTACGAACGCCGTTGCCGACGCCCTCCAGCGGCCTACCCGGACACTCAGGCGAGCAGCCTTCAAACGCGCCCTGTCTGGCCTTGCTCCGGGTGGGGTTTACCGAGCCGCACCGGTCACCCGGCACGCTGGTGGTCTCTTACACCACCTTTTCACCCTTACTACCCCAGACATTGCTGCCTGGCGCAGCGGTCTATTTTCTGTGGCACTTTCCTGCGGGTTACCCCGAGTGGGCGTTACCCACCACCCTGCTCTGCGGAGCCCGGACGTTCCTCGGCGAACCGGAGCCCGTGCACAAGGCACTGCGACCGGTCCAACGCGACCGCCTGGTCAACCCATCCTTCATCGATTCTACGGGCTGGCGGAGACCCGTGCCGCACGCCGAACAGCTTCGCCCCGCGCACAGTCCGGAGGCACGGTTCGGTAACACCCGGAGATCTTGGGTAAAGTGGTGCGGTGCTGATTCTACTGCCGCCCTCCGAAGGTAAGTCACCCGCAGTAAAGGGGCCCACAGTGGATCTGGGAATGCTCGGGTTCCCTGAACTGACCGAGGCCCGCCACACTGTGCTGGATGCCCTCGCCGCCGCAAGCACCGATCCCGCCGCCCACAGCATTCTGGGAGTGGGCCAGTCCCTCGGAGCCGAAGTACAACGGAACGTCACGCTCCGCGACCAGCCGGCGGCCCCCGCTTACCTGATCTACTCCGGCGTACTGTACGACGCGCTGGGCTACCGCACGTTGACCCCGGTACAGCGTCGAAAAGCCCATGAGTCGGTGGTGGTGGTCTCGGCGCTGTGGGGTGCCCTGGGTTTCGCCGATGCCATTCCTGCCTACCGGTTATCCATGTCAGTCACACTCCCCGCCACCGGAACCCTCTCCTCATTCTGGAAGCCGCGGCTGACTGCGCCCCTGGGCGACCGGTCCGGGGACGCACTGGTGGTCGACTGCCGTTCCAGCACCTACGCGACGGCGTGGGCCGGCCACCCTGAGCGGACCGCCGCAGTCAACGTTCTGCTCGAACGGGACGGCAAGCGCACAGTCGTCTCGCACGCCGCGAAGCATACCCGTGGACTGCTTGCCCGGCATCTGCTGACCCGGCGGGCGCGGCAGCCGGGCACCCCAGCGGAGCTGTTGAAAGCCGCCCGGGAACGCTGGACCGCTGAACTGATCCCCGCGACACCCCGCAAACCGGCTCAGCTGAACATCATCCTGCCCGGCTGAGCGCGTCCTAGTCTCCCGCGGCGCCGTCCCATTCGGCGACCAGTTCCACCTCGAAGCCGGCCTTGTTTTCCAGGTACGCTGCATAGCTGTCCTTGCCACCGGCGTGCGGGTAGGCGGCAGCAAACATTGGGGTCCACCCGTGGCTGGTGGCCCGGCGTGCCAGCAAGTCGACCTCCGCCGGGGTGCCTGCCCGGAAGGCCAGGTGGTTCAGCCCGGGGTGCAACCGTTGGTGGGGTTCGTCGGCGACGGCCGATCCTGATTCGATCACCAGGTACAGGCCGTCGGCACCGACAAAACTGGTGCCCTCGGCCCAGGTCTCCTTGACGGTGAACCCGAGTTGCCAGAGCAGCCAGCCGATCGAGTCGTTTGCCTCCTGCAGGTCCCTCACCCAGAGCTCCACGTGGTGCAGCCGTCCCGTGGGCTGCCTGACCTGCTCCGGTCCGCCGTCGGACGGCTCAGGTTCCGGTGAGGAAGCGGCGGCCGAGGGTGAGGAAGCGCGCGGCACCCAGGGGATACCGGCCATCCCGGCATCCATCGCTTCGTTGGACAGCCGGTCAGCGTCCTTATTGATCTCGCGGGGAATCCACTGGTACTTGACCCGGGAGGGGTCGAGCACCGCACGGGCCTTGGTGGCCAGGGCGCGCATGTCCGCGTGCTTGATCTTCCAGCGGCCCTCCATCTGCTCGACCACCAGTTTGGAGTCCATCTTGACCAGGATGCGGCACGTGGGATCCAGCTCGTTCGCCAGTTCCAGGCCGGCCACCAACCCCGAGTACTCGGCAACGTTGTTGGACACCTTGCCCAGATAGGCGGCCTTTTCGACCAGGATCTCCCCCGTTTCGGGGTCCCGGACCAGGGCGCCATAGCCAGCGTGTCCGGGGTTTCCCCGGGAACCGCCGTCGGCCTCCACGATCAGGAAGCGCGGAGGTGCTGCAGGTTCGGTGGGCTCGCTCAGGTGGTCAAAGAGGGTCTGTTCAGCTGGCACTGGCCTAGTTGCCCCATTCGGCGGAGCGGACCAGGATGGCACCCGAGTCTGGGCAGAACACGATGTCGTCCTCAGCGGCTTTCTTGAGCTCAGCAAGATCTCCGGGGCTCAACTGCATTCCCGAGCCCTCCGACGTGCCATGGAACAGTCGTGCCGCACCGACACCGCGGCGGGCTAGTGTCTTCTCGTACAACGCCAGGAGTCCGGCGTCGAATGTTCCGGCCAGTTCACTGCGCTGGGCGCGTACGGATCCTGCCTCCTCCTCGATGGTGGCCAGTTCGGCGTCGCGGGTGGACTCGATCGCGGTGAGGCGCTCCTGCGCTTCCACCTTCCGCTGCTGAGCTGCCTCCTTGGCGGCACGGGCGGCGTCCACCCGTTCCATGATGTCCAATTCCACGTCTTCCAGGTCGGAGCGGCGCTTGGTCAATGACGCGATCTCACTCTGAAGGGCGGTCAGGTCCTTGGGGCTACCGGTCCCGCTGTCGAGGCGTTTCTGGTCGCGCTCCAAACGGTTCACCACCGATTGCACGTCATCCTCGGCGCGGGTGAGGTCACGTTCCAGGTCGCTGAGGACAGTCGCGGTCGCAACGAGCTCGCTGTCAGTGCCTTCCAGCTGCTTTGCCAGCTCGGCGAGGGCCGGATTGGCACGCGCGGTCGCGGCCTGCCGCTGCAGCTGGTTCAACCGCGAATCCAGTGCCTGAAGTTCCAACAGCCGAAGCTGTTCTGCCGGTGCTGCTTTTGCCACAGTAAAACCTCCGCGGTTGCCGATTACCCGTCCATCTACCCTATTGCACGGCGCCTCCCGCGGTCACCGCCGTTCAGAACGCCGGCGCGCGCCGTCGGCTGTACCGTGCCCTAGTGCACCCCTGCGGTGAGAACGAAGTCCCACGGGTCGGTGTTGACGCTGCTCACCCGGATGTCGGCGTCGAACCCGTGGTCCGCCAGCACGTTGGCCAGCGCCGCCGCAGCGGGGGTCAGCCACAGCCACTCACTGCCGAAGTGCGACACATCGATGAGGTAAGGCCGGTCGTTCGAGGCTGCCTCCCGGGCCTCCGAGACGGGGTGGTGTCGGAGATCGGCGGTCACGTACACGTCAGCCCCGCTTGCCCGTACCTGGTCGAACAGGCTGTCGCCGGCGCCGCCGCAGACGGCAACCCTGCGCACAAGCCCATCCCGGTCGCCGGCCACCCGGACTCCACCTGCCACCGCCGGGAGAATCGAGAACACCACTCCCGCGAAGTCTCCCAGGGTGGTGGGGGTCTTCAGGTTCCCTACCCGCCCCAGCCCTTCCTCCGGCAAACCGCCGGTCGAGGACGTGAGGGGTTGGACATCCGTCAGGCCGAACGCGTCCGCCAGCACATCGGATACTCCCCCAACAGCGCTGTCACCATTGGTGTGCACGGTGGTGAGGGCGCACCCGCCTTCGATCAGCCGGTGCACTGCATTGCCCTTGAAGTGGGTTGCCGCCACCGAATTGACCGGCTTCATCATCAGCGGATGATGGGTGATGATGAGGTCGGCGCCCCACTCAAGCGCCTCGCTGATGACCTCGTGCGTCGGATCGACGGCGAACAGGATCTTCGAGGCGCTGTTGCTCGGCTTTCCCACCACCAGGCCAACCGCGTCCCAACTTTCCGCCAAGGTTTCGGGCCAGAGGTCTTCAACCGCCAACAGCACCTCGGCCACGCTGGGTGGTTTGGGACTCCCGACACCGTCGGTAGTGCGTTGGCCAGTCATCAACGGATTAGCTTCCATGGCTCTAGTTGTACCCGCTCAGGTAGAAACGGCCCAATTTTCGTGGCGCTTCCGGCGTCTGCGGCCGCACGGGTCGGGAATCTTCTGGGCCCGCAACGCATTGATATAGGCATGATGACATTCGTGCTCGGCGGAGGCTGTTTCTGGTGCCTCGACGCCCTTTACCAAAAAACCCGCGGCGTCACCGATGTGATCTCCGGTTATACCGGTGGCCATACCCCCGATCCGGACTATGACGCGGTCTGCTCAGGCACCACCGGTCACGCCGAGGTTGTGGCAGTGACCTTCGACGAAACGGTCATCCCTGCCGAGGTAATCCTGGATATGTTCTTCGTGTCGCACGACCCCACCACGCTGAACCGGCAGGGGTACGACGTCGGTACCCAGTACCGGTCCTCGATGTTCTACCAGGACACCGAGCAGAAGGAACTGTTTGAGCGGGCCATCGAGCGGAACCAGGAGAGCTGGTCCGACCCGATCGTGACCGAGGTGACCCGGCTCCCGCGGTTCCACCCGGCGGAGGAGTGGCACAACAATTTCTACGCAAAGCACCCCGAACAGGGTTACTGCCGCGTGATCATCAACCCCAAACTGGCCAAGGCGCGCAAGTATTACGCTCAATGGCTGATTGACTAGACTTCCGGCACGGCGGAACGCCGCGCGGCTAGGCTGAATCCCAGCGCGCAGCGCAGGATCCGGCGAGCACTCCCCCGACCCCCGACCCTAGGCAGGTAGCAATGGCAAAGATTTACGACGACGTCACTCAGCTGGTGGGGCGGACCCCCCTGGTCCGTCTCAACCGTCTCACCGAGGGCCTCGACGCCCAGGTTGCCGTGAAGCTTGAGTTCTATAACCCCGCGAACAGCGTCAAAGACCGAATCGGCGTCGCCATCATCGATGCTGCAGAGAAGGCCGGAGCACTCAAGCCAGGCGGCACTATCGTGGAGGGGACGTCCGGCAACACCGGCATCTCGCTCGCCATGGTCGGTGCGGCGCGCGGCTACCGGGTGCTCCTGACCATGCCCGAGACGATGTCCACAGAGCGCCGCGTGATGCTTCGTGCCTACGGCGCCGAGATTGTGCTGACCCCCGGATCCGAGGGTATGCGTGGCGCCGTTGATAAGGCCAAGGACATCGTGGCGACGACTGAGAACGCCATCTGGGCGCAGCAGTTCGCCAACGAGGCCAACCCCGCAATCCACCGCGCGACGACTGCCGAGGAGGTCTGGGAAGACACCGACGGCGCCGTCGACATCTTCGTGGCAGGCGTGGGCACCGGCGGAACCATCACCGGCGTCGGGCAGGTCCTGAAAGAACGCAAGCCCGGGGTGCAGATCGTTGCCGTGGAGCCAGCGGACTCGCCAATCCTTAACGGTGGCGCGCCCGGACCCCACAAGATCCAGGGAATCGGCGCCAACTTTGTCCCCGAAATCCTGGACCGGAACGCCTATGACGAGGTCATGGATGCAACAGTTGAGGATTCGGTGCGGGTGGCCCGTGCCCTCGGAACCCAGGAAGGGATCCTGGGCGGCATCTCGTCCGGCGCCATCGTGTGGGCGGCGTTGGAGCTCGCCAAGCGGCCAGAGAACGCGGGTAAGCTCATTGTGGCAATTGTCTGCGACTTCGGTGAGCGGTACATCTCCACTGTCCTTTTTGACGATATCCGGGGCTAACCCCACCAACAGAAAGTAGTCTGTGAGTTTTCTAGCGCGACTGCACGAGGATCTGGAGACGGCGCGAGAGCACGATCCAGCCGCCCGTGGCTCCATCGAGAATGGACTGGTCTATTCCGGTCTGCACGCCATCTGGGTGCACCGGCTCACGCACCGCATGTGGGCGAGACCAGGGCTCCGGTTCCCGGCACGGCTGCTAGCACAGCTGGCGCGGGCCGCCACCGGGATCGAGATCCATCCCGCAGCGACCATCGGCCGGCGGTTCTTCATTGACCACGGCATGGGCGTGGTCATTGGCGGTACCGCCGAGATCGGCGACGACGTGATGCTCTACCAGGGCGTCACGCTGGGCGGGCGGTCCCTTGAGAAGGTCAAGCGGCATCCGACGATCGGTGACAGGGTAACGATTGGTGCTGGTGCGAAGGTGCTCGGACCAATCACGATTGGTGCCGGCAGCGCGATCGGCGCCAACGCCGTCGTCGTCAAGGACACGCCCCCGGATTCGATTGCCACCGGCATTCCCGCAACGTTCAGGCATCGTGACTCCACACGGGAGACTCTCCCGGCGGTCGATCCGGCCGAGTACATCGATCCGGCGCTGTACATTTAGCGCCCCACTTTCAGCGCGGTCAGCCGGCGTTGGTTCTTAACTGGTGATGGCCCGGGCACTATGCCCGGGCCATCACTAGTTAAGAGGAGCTAGTGGGTGTCCACCGCTTCAATTTCGGACTTGTCCTCGCCCCACAGAGTGTGGAACGTGCCATCCATGTCCACCCGGTTGTAGGTGTGGGCACCGAACAGGTCCCGGAGGCCCTGGGTCAATGCCGCGGGCAGCCGACGACGGCGCAGACCGTCGTAGTAGGCCAGCGATGCCGAGAACACCGGCACTGGGATACCGAGTTGGACGGCTGTCGACACGACGCGACGCCAGGCGGGGATCGCCCCGGCAATCGACTCGGCGAATGCCGGGGCCAGCAGCAGGTTCACCGGCTGGCCGTCAGCAGTAGCGTACGCCTTCATGATGTCGTCCAGCAGTTCGGCACGGATGATGCAGCCAGCGCGCCACAGCGACGCAATCTCGTCGAGCTTCAGTTCCCAGCCGTACTCCTTGGCAGCAGCAGTGAGCATGTCGATGCCCTGGGCGTAGCTGACCAGTTTCGACGCGTACAGGGCCAGGCGAACGTCCTCAACGAACGACTCAGGCAGGTCCACGGTGCCCTCATGACCGGCAAGGATGTCCTGTGCCTGGGCCCGCTGGTCCCGCTGCGAGGACAGGCCCCGGGCAAACACGGACTCAGCGATGCCCGACGTCGGGCTGCCCAGTTCCAGCGCCGACACAACTGTCCAACGGCCGGTGCCCTTCTGCCCCGCCGAGTCGACGACGACGTCGACGAAGGGTTTGCCGGTCTTGGCATCCGTGTGGCCGAGCACTTCAGCGGTGATCTCAATCAGGAAGGACGAGAGGGTGCCGGTATTCCAGTCGGTGAAGATCTTGGACTGTTCGGCGGGCTCGATGCCGGCGCCGGAGCGCAACAGGTCGTAGGCTTCGCCGATCACCTGCATGTCGGCGTATTCGATGCCGTTGTGAACCATTTTCACGAAGTGTCCGGCACCGTCGGTGCCGATCCAGCGGCAGCAGGGTTCACCGTTGTATTTGGCGGAAATCTTCTCCAGCATGGGACCCAGGGAATCGTAGGACTCGCGTGAGCCGCCGGGCATGATGGACGGGCCCAGCAGGGCGCCCTCCTCCCCGCCGGAGACCCCAACGCCCACAAAGTGCAGCCCCTTGGTCGCCAGGGCGGCTTCCCGTCGTCGGGTGTCTTCGTAGTGGGAGTTGCCGCCGTCGATCACAATGTCGCCGGGCTCGAGCAGCGGTTCCAGCTGGCCGATAACCGAATCCACGGGTCCGCCAGCCTTGACCATGATCAGGACCCTGCGGGGCTTCTCCAGGGAATCGACCAGTTCCTCAAGGGTTTCGGTGCGGACGAAGTCGCCGTCGTCGGCGTGCTTCGCCAGCAGCGCGTCGGTCTTCTCGATCGACCGGTTGTGCAACGCGACGGTGTAACCGTTGCGGGCAAGGTTGCGGGCCAAGTTTGCGCCCATGACCGCTAGGCCTGTGACACCAATCTGTGCACTCATGAAGTCTCCAATACTGGGTTTGCCCCCCGGGTGTCGGGGGCCGATACGCGGGCAGCCGGAAGAGCTCCGCGCCACGAAACAGTACTTTCACCTTATTACCGCTGGATACCTACTGGCCACACGGCGACCAATAGTGAAGCGGCCGTGTCCCCCCTGCCGGCACCGAGGTCAACCCTTCCGAGGACGATCGTTGCACGACTGATATAGATTAACCCAAGACATTCATCAGGGAAGGAGCTTGTCATTTCGCGACCAACCGCCCGACAGTCGGCTCCGTTCCGGCCGGACATCCAAGGCTTGCGGGCGGTAGCGGTAGGGGCGGTAGTGCTCTACCACGCCGGTTTGTCAGCGGTACCGGGAGGCTACGTCGGCGTCGACATCTTCTTCGTCATCTCCGGCTTCCTCATCACCGGCCAGTTGATCTCCATGCTGGAAGCCCAGGGCCGGATCCCCTTTGGCGAGTTCTACGCCAAACGTATCCGTCGCATCATCCCCGCCTCGTTCGCAGTGCTTGCTCTGACCACCGTGGCGTCGCTGGTGTTTCTTCCCCCAGCCACCCGTCCCGGCGCTCTAGAGGACGCCATCGCCACCGCCCTGTATGTCCCCAATGTGCTCTTTGCCGCGCAGGGTGCTGATTACCTCGCCGAAACCGCGCCGTCACCGTTCCAGCACTACTGGTCGCTTGGCGTTGAGGAGCAGTTCTATCTGTTCTGGCCGCTGCTCCTGCTGCTGGGGTTCCTGCTGGTGCGCAGATCGACCCGGCGGCTGTTCTGGGTGGTCCTGTCGATGGTCGTCCTCTCCTTTGCCCTGTGCATCGTCCTGACCGGGGCGTCGCAACCGGCAGCGTTCTTCCTGCTGCCGACCCGCGCCTGGGAGCTGGGGATCGGCGCCCTGGCGGCCTTCGCCCTGCACTCCGGGCTGGTACGCCTGAATGGCCGGCTGGCGGCGCTCGGCACCTGGCTGGGGATGGCTGGCATCGCCCTCAGCCTGATAGCCCTCAATGAGAACACAGTCTTCCCGGGGTGGGCTGCGCTCCTTCCGGTGTTGTCCACTGCCGCCGTCATCGTGTGCGGCAGCAACCTTCCGCCGGGCGGTGCCGGAGTGCTGCTGAGCCGCCCCCCGATGCAGAAGGTGGGCGCCTGGTCGTACTCGATTTACCTGGTGCACTGGCCGCTGCTGGTTATCCCGCAGGCGGCGGTCGGCTATGAAAATCCGCTACCGCTGGCCCTCACCCTGACTCTGGGTGCACTCAGCGTGCCGCTGGCGGTTCTGCTGTACAGGTATGTGGAGAATCGTTTCCGTCACCCGGCGGCGGGGAGCCCGTTGCGCTCACGCCGGGTCATCGCAACTGCGGCACTCGCGTCTCTGGCGTTCGTGGCGGTCGCCGCCGGTCTCAACGCGGTGCAGAGCACAGCACCGATCGCCTCTACCCGGGACGCGGCGTCGCAACCGTTGCAGGTGGCCCCCAATGGCTCCACCTTCGTTCCAGCCAACTTGAACCCGACCCTGCGCGATGCGCCGGACAGCATTCCTGTGACGTACGACGACGGCTGTCACGCCGATTTCCCTGCGACCGAGGTCAGGACCGACTGCGTCTACGGGGACCCCGACGGCACCGTGGACATTGTGCTCTTCGGCGACTCCCATGCCGCTCAGTGGTTTCCGGCTCTGGAGGCCTACGCCACCGACGGCTCCTACCGTCTGCACAATCTCACGAAATCCAGCTGCCCATCTGTGGATATTGAGATCCTCCACGAGCAGCGCCCGTACTCCCAGTGCGAGGAATGGCGTCAGAGCGCCTTCGAGTACATTGATGAACTCAATCCAGCTGTAGTGGTGCTCAGCAACTTCGGGGAGGTGGCACCCGTTGACACCTCGACCGCACTCGTGGAGCAGTGGGAGGCGGGCTTGCGTTCCACTCTGGCCGCACTGCCTGGGTCATCGCACGCACTGGTCCTCGCGGATACCCCGAACCACAGTGCATCCCCGCTGGACTGCCTGTCCCGGAACACCGAGGAGGCAGCGGCCTGTGACCTGCCCCGGGCGGAAGCGCTCGACGGCGAGATTATTGCCGCGGAAGAGCGGGCGGTGCAGGAGGGCAACTCGTCGTTCATTGACCTGAGTAGCTACCTCTGTACCGACATTTGTCCGTCAATCATTGGAGACCTGCTGGTCTACCGGGATGAGCACCACATCACCACCACGTTCAGCAGGGCGCTGGCGGGACCGTTGGGGCAAGAGATCGACAGGGTCCAGTAGCGTCGGCTACCAGCCTGACGGCCGATAGTGCCTCAGGCTGCGCCGGGGCAGAGATGCTCGGCGGCGAGGGCCTGGGTGATCCGGATGCGTTCAACGGTTTCGTCGGTCAGGTTCTCGGCGGGGTTGCGGGCGCCCAGCTCCTCGAGGTTGGCACCTGCCTCCAGATCGGCACACACCTGCTCACCGGTGGCAATCAACTGCTCGTCCCCGGAATAGGCCGAATCGGGTGCCTGCTCGCGGAGCTCGGTGAGGAAGCGCTCCTGGGCGGCCACGCTCCCCCTGTCGGCTGTCCCGCAGCCAACCAGGCCAACCATCAGGCACAGCATTGCTGCGCCTGAGGTGCGGCGTGAAGTTCCACTGCTGATCATCGCGACTGTAGATCCCTTCTCTTCGTCCAACCCGGTTCCGACCGGTAGCGCAGTTCCTGATAAAAAAACCCCGCCGTCTCAAGCGTTAGTGCTTGAAAGGGCGGGGTTTTGGTGGTGGGTCCTACCGGGATCGAACCGATGACATCCACGGTGTAAACGTGGCGCTCTACCAGCTGAGCTAAAGACCCTTGCCTGTCGGTGGCGGCCCTCGGACCGGCCAACCAACGAAGAATTACTCTACTGGGATTCCCAAGAGAACGCCAATCGTCCGCCCTGCCCGCTACTGCAGGTCGGGCAGTTCATCGGCCAGGTAGCTGAGCGCCTCGGAGACGCCCAGGTTGACCAGCATGTTGGCCAGGTCATCACCACGGGTGGCGCCCCGATTGATGATTACCACGGGCTTCCCTGCCTTCGCGGCGTGCCTGACGAAACGCAGTCCGCTCATCACGGTCAGGGATGACCCGGCGACCAGCAACGCGTCGCCGGAGTCCACCACCTGGTAGGCCTCGGCAACCCGGTCCTTCGGCACGTTCTCCCCGAAGTACACGAAGTCCGGCTTCAGCATGCCGCCACAGTTGGGGCAGGGGGCCATCACAAAATCGCTCGTGTCGTCGACGTCGGCATCGGCGTCAGGCGCGACGTCCCCCGCGTTCGATTCACGCTCCAGGTAACCGGGGTTCAGCGCTTCCAGCAGGACCGCAATCTCGGACCGGCTATAGCTCCTGGCGCACTGCAGGCAGACGACGCGGTCGTAGGTCCCGTGCAGGTCGATCACCTGTTCACTGCCTGCCGCCGAGTGAAGCCTGTCCACGTTCTGGGTGATCAGCCCGGAGAGCAGCCCCCGGGATTCGAGCGACGCCAGGGCGAGGTGACCGGGGTTGGGGTCGGCGTGACGGAGGTGGTGCCAGCCCACATGGTTGCGGGCCCAGTACCGGCGCCGCAGCACTTCATCGCCGACGAACTGTTGGTACGTCATGGGGTTACGTGGGACCGATTGGGGCCCGCGGTAGTCCGGAATGCCGGAGTCGGTGCTCAGTCCCGCGCCGGTCAGGACGGCGAGGCGGTGGCCGCTGAGCAGTCTCACCACCTCTGCCATTCGGGTGCGTTGCTCGGGGCTGAAGGTGGGAGCGGGATCTGCTGGGTCACCACTGGCGAATCCGGTCAGACCGAGGCCAGGGGGTGTAGCTGCTCCGCCAGCTGACTCGGGTGTCACAATGACGGTCCGACGCGGTTTACCCGGCCGGTGAGGTTGGTCAGCGCCGCCCGGTAGTCCTCGAGCGGACGGGGCTGGCCGAGCTCGGAGCGGAGGGTCGCCACAATGACACCCTGCGCGTCGATGAGGAAGGTGGCACGTTCTGCATAACCCCGGTCGGCGTCGAACGCGCCGTATCGGGCGGCGACATCGCCGTGGGGCCAGAAGTCTGCCAGCAGGTCGAAGCTGAAGCCTTGGTCCTGGGCGTACGCACGCAGAGTGTATTTGGAATCGACCGAAACGGCGAGAAGCCGCACGCCGTCGTCGTCAAACAAAGCCAGATTGTCGCGCAGCTCGCAGAGTTCGCCGGTGCAGACACCCGAGAACGCGAAGGGATAGAACACCACAGCGACGGGCGTTCCGCGCAGATCGCTGAGGCGGACCGTCTCACCGAACTGGTTGGACAGGGCGAAGTCAGGTGCTGGCTCGCCCATCAGCGGGAGCCCGCTCATGCTAGCTTTTCCGTCGGCTGACCAATCGGGTAGCGGCCCAGTCCTTCGAGACACCAGCCGACGACGTGGCGTGCAGACCCGCGGTGGGAGCGGCTTCCTGGATGATCGAGGGGGCAACGTAGCCGGTGCGTCCGGATTTCGGGGTCAGGACCCAGACGGTGCCGCCTTCGTCGAGGCAGGTCAGTGAGTCAACGAGTGCGTCGACGAGGTCGCCGTCGTCGTTGCGCCACCAAAGCAGCACACCGTCCACAACGTCCTGGTCCTCTTCAGTGAGCAGTTCAGACCCGGTTTCATCCTCGAGGGTTGCACGGAAGTCGAAATCCACATCCTCGTCGTAGCCGAGTTCCTGAAGCAGGTCCCCGTTCTTGAAACCCAACTTGCCCGCCACGGTATCCGTTGTGGCGGCTTCGGCCTCGCTCACTGTTTTCCTCCCGAAAGACTGTGGTCACTTTGATTAGCGGATCCACTAGTTACGTTGATATGCATTATTACCAGCCAACACCTTTAAACGCCATGCATCAAGCCAGCAGGTCTCCCGGGCGAATCCTCGGTCGCATATGTACACCATATAGGGAGGAAACCGCCGGAAAGTCCCGCCCGGACGCCCCCGGTGGATCCAGGCGCAGGCGGATGCCGCAAATACCGCCGAGAGCGGAAACCGCTCAGCTGCCGGGCCTCCACTACGCATCTCCGACTCGTCGCGGCTAGAGTTACAAAAGTGATTTGTCACGATCCTTACGATCTTGGGGTCGTGGCCACAGACAGGCTGCGGAGCATCGTTCCGTTGCGTCAGTTGTAAGCATCGTAGACATCATCTGCGGAGTGGGAGAGGTTTGGCGTGGCTGTAGAGCAAGGTGGACCGGAAATTCTTAGTAATTTGACCGGCGGAACCGACGGTGACCCGGAGGAGACAGCCGAGTGGATTGAGTCACTCGATGAGCTGATCCGGGTCCAGGGCACTGAACGGGCGCAGTTCATCATGCGTTCGCTGTTGCAGCGCGCTGGTGCGCGGAGCGTCGGCGTGCCCATGGTGACGACCACCGACTACGTGAACACCATTCCGGCGGACCAGGAACCCGATTTCCCGGGTGACGAGGAAATCGAACGGAAGTTCCGCGCCTGGATGCGCTGGAACGCGGCCGTCATGGTGCACCGTGCGCAGCGCCCCGAGATCGGCGTCGGCGGTCACATCTCCACCTACGCAGGAGCCGCGACCCTCTATGAGGTGGGATTCAACCACTTCTTCCGGGGTAAGGACCACCCAGGCGGCGGTGACCAGGTCTTCTATCAGGGCCACGCCTCCCCCGGCATGTACGCGAGGGCCTACCTTGAGGGACGCCTCACCGAGGAGGACCTCGACGGGTTCCGCCAGGAGAAGTCGAAGGAAGGCCACGCGCTCTCCTCCTACCCGCACCCCCGGCTGATGCCGAACTTCTGGGAATTCCCCACCGTGTCGATGGGAATCGGCCCGATGAACGCGATCTACCAGGCGCAGTCCAACCGCTACCTCCACAACCGTGGCATCAAGGACACCTCCGATCAGCAGGTCTGGGCCTTCCTGGGCGACGGCGAGATGGACGAGCCGGAATCACGCGGCCTGCTGCAGCTCGCAGCCAACGAGCGCCTGGACAACCTGAACTTCGTCATCAACTGCAACCTGCAGCGCCTCGATGGTCCGGTGCGCGGCAACGGCAAGATCATGCAGGAACTCGAAGCCTTCTTCAGGGGCGCCGGCTGGAACGTCATCAAGGTGGTCTGGGGCCGCGAGTGGGATGACCTGTTGGAGAAGGATGAAGATGGTTCCCTGGTGGGAATCATGAACTCCACCCCCGACGGCGACTACCAGACCTACAAGGCCGAGTCCGGTGGGTTTGTCCGCGAACACTTCTTCGGGAAGACCCCGCAGACCAAGGAAATGGTCGCCGATTTCAGCGACGACAAGGTGTGGAAGCTCAAGCGCGGTGGGCACGATTACCGCAAGGTGTACGCCGCGTACAAGGCCGCCACCGAGTTCAAGGGAAAGCCGACGGTCATTCTCGCGAAGACGGTCAAGGGTTATGGCCTGGGCCCCCATTTCGAGGGGCGCAACGCGACCCACCAGATGAAGAAGCTCACCTCTGATGACCTCAAGGCGTTCAGGGACCACCTGCGCATTCCCATCACTGACGAGCAGATCGACGACGACCTGTACAACCCGCCGTACTACCACCCCGGCGCTGACGCACCCGAGATCAAGTACCTGTTGGAACGCCGCAAGGCGCTCGGCGGCTTTGTCCCCGAGCGTCGCAACAAGCACACCGAGGTTACCCTGCCGGGCGACAAGGCGTACGAGGTCGCGAAGCGCGGCTCCGGCAAGCAGATGGCGGCCACCACCATGGCCTTCGTGCGGCTCCTGAAGGACCTGATGCGGGACAAGGAGTTCGGGAAGCGGATTGTCCCGATCATCCCCGACGAGGCCCGCACCTTCGGGATGGATTCCTTCTTCCCGACGGCGAAGATCTACAACCCGAACGGCCAGAACTACCTGTCCGTCGACCGTGACCTGGTCCTCGCGTACAAGGAGTCGGTCGAAGGACAGATCCTGCACGCAGGGATCAACGAGGCCGGATCGGTAGCCGCTTTCACCGCCGCCGGTACGTCCTACGCCACCCACGGCGAACCACTGATCCCCGTGTACGTGTTCTACTCGATGTTCGGCTTCCAGCGCACCGGCGACTCCTACTGGGCCGCCGCCGACCAGATGACCCGTGGGTTCATCATCGGGGCCACCGCTGGCCGCACCACGCTGACCGGCGAGGGACTGCAGCACGCGGACGGGCACTCACCGCTGTTGGCCTCCACCAACCCCGCCGTGGTCACGTATGACCCGGCCTATGGTTACGAAATTGGCCACATCATGCGTGACGGCCTGAACCGGATGTACGGCGAAGGCTCGGACGACCGGAACCTGATGTATTACATCACCGTCTACAACGAGCCGATCCTTCAGCCGAAAGAGCCGGAAGAGCTCGACGTCGAGGGCCTCCTCAAGGGCATTTATCTGGTCTCGCCTGCGAAGATCGACGGGCCGCGAACCCAGATCCTCGCCTCGGGTGTCTCAGTGCCCTGGGCCCTTGATGCACAGCGGATCCTCGCCGAGGACTGGGGGGTTTCGGCCGACGTCTGGTCGGTCACCTCGTGGACCGAGCTGCGTCGCGACGGACTGGCCGCCGAGGAAGAAGCGTTCCTCAATCCGTCCGGTGAAGCCCGCGTACCGTTCATCACCCAGCAGCTTGAAGGCGCCACCGGCCCGATCGTTGCCGTGACTGACTACATGAAGGCTGTTCCGGACCAGGTCCGCCAGTTCCTGCCCAACGAGTTCGCCACTCTTGGGGCTGACGGCTTCGGCTTCTCCGACACCCGGGCTGCAGCACGCCGGTTCTTCAAGATCGACAGCCACTCAGTGGTGGTGCGGGCTCTCGAGATGCTGGCACGCCGCGGCGAGGTGGACGCCAGCGCGCCCGCCGAAGCGATCGACAAGTACAAGCTGCTCGACGTCAACGCCGGCACCACCGGAAACACCGGTGGGGACAGCTAGCACGCGCTAGAAACTGCCCTGGAGAACAGGTGGACCGGTTATTACCGATCCACCCGTTCCCCGGGGCAGTTTTTTGTTGGGCACCGGCGAGGGTATCGCCGGTTTGTAGCCTCTACACAAATGGAGCAAGATACCGGTTCAGACGTATGCTCATGGAATGCCTGTGTCCGAACGCCCGTTTCCGCCCAGTTCCCGCAGGACCGAGATCCCGGTTGCCGACCCCGACACGGTGGAGCGGCTGCGTGCCAAGATTGGCGCACTCTCCACCGCCACACTCCAACAACTGGACGCGTCGCTCCCCTGGTACCGCAGCCTGCGGCCGGATGAGCGCTCGGCGCTGGGCATGGTGGCGCAAAAGGGCATCGCCTCGTTTGTGAACTGGTACCAGCGCCCGGTGTCGCCTGCCTGGGTCCTCAGCGACGTTTTTGGCACGGCACCCACTGAACTCACCCGGTCCATCAGCCTGCAGAAGGCGCTGCAGCTCATTCGTGTGGTGGTGCAGGTGGTCGAGGACCGCGTGCCCGACCTCGCTGCCGACGCCGACCAGGGCGCCCTCCGCGAGGCCGTGCTGCGCTACTCCCGGGAAGTTGCCTTCGCCGCCGCCGATGTCTACGCCCGGGCGGCCGAAACCCGTGGATCCTGGGACACGCGGTTGGAAGCGCTGGTGGTGGACGCCATCCTGCGGGGTGAAAGTTCGGACGCCCTCCGCTCCCGGATCGCCGCGGTGGGCTGGAAATCGCAGGCCCGGATCACGGTGATGGTTGGCAGTTCACCGCCCGAACCGAACGCCATGTTCCTCAACGAGCTGCGCCGCACCACCGACCGAATCGCCGAGGACACCCTGGTGGGCATCCAGGGCGACCGGCTGATCCTGGTCCTTGGCGGGGTGGAAAACACCGAGAACACCTACAGCCGCCTCAGCGATCTGTTCGGCCAGGGACCGGTGGTGTACGGTCCGGAATCCGAATCTCTTGTCGCCGCCAGCAGTTCGGCACAGGCTGCCTTCGCCGGGCTGACGGCGGCCCGCGCGTGGCCGGCAGCCCCGCGGCCGGTCGCCGCCGACGATCTCTGGCCCGAACGGGTCATCTCCGGCGACGACACCGCCCGGAAAGCCCTCATCCGGAACATCTACCGCCCCCTGGTGGGAGCCTCCAACGGCCTCGAAGAAACGCTGTCCGCCTACCTGAACCTGGGCCACTCGCTCGAAGCGACCTCCCGGGCACTCTTCGTCCACGCGAACACTGTCAGGTACCGGCTCCGGCGTGTCTGCGACATCACCGGCTGGGATCCGCTCCTCCCCCGCGAGGCGTTCGTCCTCCAAACCGCACTGGTGGTCGGCCGGCTCAGCCAGCCCGCCCAGGCCCCGCCGGAGCGGCCTGCTACTCGTCCGTAACCCATGCCTTCGTTGTAGACTTCCTACAAAGTGGCCTCCGGAGCTTCGTGTACCGGAATACCCAACAATCACCTAGCAGTTTGGAAAGCTTGATACGTGCTTGCAATTGTCTGCCCCGGTCAGGGGTCCCAAACGCCCGGTTTCTTGAGCCCCTGGTTGGAACTCCCAGGCGTCCCTGAGCATCTCGAGTCCCTCAGCGATCAGGCCGGACTGGACCTGGTCCGCCACGGCACCATCTCGGACGAAGAAACGATCAAGGACACTGCCGTGGCGCAGCCCCTGATCGTTGCCGCCGGTCTGGTGACCGCGCGGGTGCTGCTGGGCAACCGTCCGATGACGGCGGCCACTGTGGTCGCAGGCCACTCGGTGGGCGAGGTCACGGCGTCAGCCATTGCCGGTGCGCTGTCCGAACAGGACGCGGCAGCCTTTGTCAGGGTCCGCGCCACGGCCATGGCCGAAGCGGGAGCAGTAGTGCCCACCGGGATGAGCGCCATCCTGGGCGGCGATCCCGACGACGTCGCCGAGGTACTCGCCCGGCACGGTCTGACACCGGCGAATGCCAACGGGGGCGGGCAGGTTGTTGCCGCCGGCACCCTCGACCAGCTGGCGGCACTCATTGCCGATCCCCCGGCGAAGGCGAGGGTCATCCCACTGAAGGTTGCGGGTGCCTTCCACACCCACCACATGAGCCCCGCCGTTGCGGCGCTCCAGGAGCTGCGGCCTACTCTTACACCCCTTGATCCGGTTGCCACGCTGCTGTCGAACTACGACGGCGCCCCGGTGACCACCGGGGACGGAAACCTGGACAGTCTGATCGCCCAGGTGTCGCGCCCGGTCCGGTGGGACCTCTGCATGGCCCAGCTGGAGCACATGGGGGTTTCGGGGGTTCTCGAATTGTCGCCGGCGGGAACGCTGACGGGATTAATGAAGCGCGGAATGCGCGGGACACCCACATTGGCCGTAAAATCGCCTGAGGATCTGGATGCCGCCGCTTCCTTTATTGAGGAGCACTCACGCACCCCGGATCCGGTCATTTCCCCCATTGCAGAAGGACACTAGTGAACGCCCCCGTCATGAAGCAAGCTCCACTGCGCGAGCACACGCGCATCCACGGCATCGGCGTATTCCGGCCCGATGTCATAGTCACCAACGAAGACGTCTGCCAGTGGATTGACTCCTCTGACGAATGGATCCGGCAGCGGACCGGGATTGTTACCCGGCACCGCGCCGACCGCGACACCAGCGTCATCGACATGGCGGAGGCCGCGGCGCGGTCGGCCTTGGAGAACGCCGGAATCGACGCCGCCCAGCTGGGCGCAGTCCTCGTCTCGACAGTGACCCACCCCTATGCCACCCCCTCGGCTGCCGCGCAGCTGACGGACCGCCTCGGTGCCACGCCAGCGCCCGCCTATGACATCTCGGCGGCCTGTGCCGGGTACTGCTACGGCATTGCCCAGGCGGACGCGATGGTGCACGCAGGAACCGCCGAGTACGTTCTGGTGGTTGGTGTCGAGAAGCTGTCCGACTTCATCGACAACGCCGACCGGACCATTTCGTTCCTCCTCGGCGACGGTGCAGGCGCCGTGGTAATCGGCCCGGCGGAGAGCGCCGGCATTGGACCGTCGGTATGGGGCTCGGATGGCAGCAAGCACCAGGCCATCCGGATGTCCCACTCGCTGCTGGATATCCGCGATGCCGAGCTCGCTTCAGTGGGCGCCGTCGGCGGATCCCTCGAAGACACGCCGAAAGCCTCCTGGCCCACCATGCGCCAGGACGGGCAAACGGTCTTCCGGTGGGCGGTCTGGGAAATGGCTAAGGTCGCCCAGCAGGCACTGGACGCCGCAGGCGTCACGGCCGAGGACCTGGTGGCCTTCGTGCCACACCAGGCGAACATCCGCATCATCGACGAGATGGTCAAGCAGCTGAAGCTGCCCGACCATGTAGAAGTGGCACGCGATATCGTTGACGCTGGAAACACCTCGGCCGCTTCCATTCCACTTGCCATGCACCGCATGCTCCAGGAACACCCCCAGCTGAGCGGGGGTCTGGCCCTGCAGATTGGTTTTGGTGCCGGTCTGGTGTTCGGCGCGCAGGTGGTAGTACTTCCCTAGTTTTTCCCAAGCCAAACCGTCAACCGCGGTTTGATTATCCATGCCGGGTCTTTGATCCGGCTTGACAAGAAAAGGAGCCATCCATGGCTAGCAACGAAGAAATCCTGGCCGGCTTGGCCGAAATCGTCAACGAGGAAACCGGTCTTGCACCCGAGTCAGTCGAGATGGACAAGTCCTTCACCGATGACCTGGACATCGACTCCATCTCGATGATGACCATCGTGGTCAACGCCGAAGAGAAGTTCGGCGTTCGGATTCCCGACGAAGAGGTCAAGAACCTGAAGACCGTCGGCGACGCCGTCAACTTCATTTCCGGCGCGCAGGCCTAGATCCACTTGGCTCCGTGGCTGCCAGCACCACTTGGTGCTGACAGCCGCGGAGGCGTCCACCCGCACGTTCCACAGCAACACCCCACGTTTTAGAGAGTGAACCATGGCACGCAAAGTAGTGATCACCGGACTGGGCGCGACGACGCCGATTGGCGGCGACGTCCCCACCATGTGGAAGAACGCCCTCAAGGGTGTCTCCGGTGCTCGAACCATCGAAGCCGACTGGGTCCAGGAGTACGAGCTGCCCGTGACCTTCGCTGCGCAGGTCACGACCCCTGCCAGTGAGGTCCTCTCACGAGTCGAAGCCAAGCGCATGGATCCCTCCACGCAGTTCGCGGTCATCGCAGCCCGCGAAGCCTGGCGGGATTCCGGCCTTGAAGAAATTGACCACGACCGGTTCGCGGTCGCGTTTGCCACCGGCATTGGCGGTGTCTGGACGCTCCTTGATGCCTGGGACACCCTGCGCGCCAAGGGCCCCCGCCGGGTCCTTCCCATGACGGTCCCCATGCTGATGCCCAACGGCCCAGCAGCTGCAGTGAGCCTTGACCTGGGCGCCCGGGCGGGAGCCCACACCCCGGTGTCCGCGTGTGCCTCCGGTACTGAGGCCCTGCACCAGGGTCTGGAGCTGATCCGCTCCGGCAAGGCCGACGTCGTCATGTGTGGCGGCGCCGAAGCCGCAATCCACCCGATGCCGATTGCGGCGTTCGCGTCGATGCAGGCGCTCTCACGGCGCAACGACGATCCTCAGCACGCTTCGCGCCCCTACGACACCGGTCGTGACGGCTTTGTCATGGGTGAGGGCGCCGGGGCCCTTCTCATCGAGGCTGAAGAGCATGCACTGGCCCGGGGCGCCCGAATCTATGGTGAACTGGCTGGCACCTCGGTGACCGCTGACGCTTATCACATCACCGCTCCGGACCCCGGTGGCCTGGGCGCTACCCGCGCCCTGAAGGCAGCAATGTTCGATGCCCGGGTGCAGCCGTCCGATATCTCCCATGTCAACGCCCACGCCACGTCCACCCCGGTGGGCGACAAGCCGGAGTACGTGGCGTTGAAGACCGCCCTCGGTTCCCACATCGATAATGTGGCAGTGTCAGCGACCAAGTCGCAGACCGGCCACCTGCTCGGCGCATCGGGTGCGGTGGAGGCTGTGATGACTGTCCTGGCTGTTTACGATCGCAAGATGCCGGTGACCATCAACCTGGAGAAGCAGGATCCCGACATTCCGCTGGACATTGTGACCACCGAACGGACGCTGCCTGCTGGCGATCTGGTGGCACTGAGCAATTCGTTTGGGTTCGGCGGGCACAACGCAGTGATCGTGGTCCGCAGCGTCTAGCCCGCGGCTCGATCGCCCTCGGAGTACAACAAGGCAGAAGGCGCCGACCGTCACGGTCGGCGCCTTCTGCCTTTAAATAATGCTCCCGCGCTACTATGGCGTCCCAGCGCAAAGGAGGGCCCGGTGGGCAAGGTAGTCATGTACAGCTCAGTGTCGGTGGACGGGTTCATCGCGGACGAGAATGACCAGCCCGGGCCACTGTTCGACTGGTTGACCAACGGCGATGTCCCCCTGGATGAGAGCGGCATGGTGATGGTGTCGCAGACCTCCTTCGACTACACCCGGCAGTACTGGGACCAGATCGGGGCGACAGTCGTTGGCCGCCGCGTCTTCGACCTGACAGACGGCTGGGAGGGAAAGCCACCGGGCGGGATCGACCATGTGGTTGTCGTGACACACCGCCCGATGCCCGAGGGGTGGGACCCCGGGGCACCATTTCACTTCGTCGGCAACGTCGAGGCAGCCGTGGCCAAGGCGCAGGAACTCGCCGGTGACCGGATCGTTGAAGTCGCTGCCGGCGACGTCGGCGGTCAGGCGCTGGCCGCCGGTCTGGTCGATGAAGTGCGCATGGACGTCGTCCCCGTGGTGTTCGGATCCGGGAAGCGCTACTTCGGATCAGTCCAGGGTCAGCTCCTGTTGGAAGACCCTCAGGAAGTAATCCAGGGGATCCGGGTACAGCACCACCGATATCGGGTGCGCCGCTGACCTGGCCTGATCGGGGAAATCGGTTAGCCGACCTGGTGGAGCCACCTCACGGGTGCACCTTCGGCGGCATGCCTGAACGGTTCGAGCTCCTCGTCCCAGGATTCGCCGAGCGCCAACGACAGCTCGTGGTACACGGCAGCGGGATCGCCTGCGCCGGTCTCGTAGGCGTACCGAATCCGGTCCTCGGTCACCATGATGTTGCCGTGGACATCAGTCGTGGCGTGGAATATGCCCAGCTCAGGGGTATGCGACCAGCGACCGCCGTCGGCTCCGGCGCTCTGCTCTTCGGTGACCTCATAGCGGAGGTGAGCCCATCCCCGGAGGGCTGATGCCAGCTGGGCTCCGGATCCCTGGGGCCCGACCCACGACAGTTCGGACCTGAACATGCCGGGTGAGGCTGGCTGAGGGGACCACTCAAGATCGGTCCGCTGATCAATCACCGAACCGATCGCCCACTCGATATGAGGGCATAACGCAGAAGGGGCTGAGTGAATATACAACACTCCGCGCGCCGTAATACCAGACATTCCATCCTCCATAGCTGTAGGTGCGTCTTCCCCAACGACCTGCAACAGTGAATGGACTCGTCCGAATGTGTCCGCCGACACGGCGAACTACGGTTCATTCTGCCCTACATACCCTAATTGCGCCACTGTAACTACCTGGTTGCCACTTGGCCCGTCCCGGACTTGTTCTGAATCCGCCTCTACCCTAGCTCGGTCAAGCCCGGGGGTGGGCCTGTTCGTAGCTCTTACGGAGCCGCTCGACCGAGACGTGGGTGTAGATCTGGGTGGTGGCGAGGCTGGAGTGCCCCAGGATTTCCTGAACGGCCCTCAGGTCGGCGCCGCCGTCCAGCAGGTGGGTGGCAGTGCTGTGGCGGAGGGCGTGGGGCCCGGTCGCGGAGGTGCCCTGTACCCCGGCGAAGAGTTTCTCCACCGTGGACCGGGCCTGCCGCTGGTCCATCCGTCCGCCGCGCTGACCGAGAAACAGGGCTGGTCCGCTGGTCGGATGAGCCAGTAGGGGGCGCCCCCGGCGGAGCCAGTCGTCGAGGGCGTGTGCCGCCGGCACTCCGTAAGGCACCGTCCGTTCCTTGTTGCCCTTGCCGACGACTCTCAGGGTCCGGCGGTCCGGGTCGAGGTCATCGATGTCCAGGCCGACCAGCTCGCCGACCCGGATCCCGGTGCCGTAGAGGACTTCGACGAGGGCGATGTTCCGCAGGGCGATCGGGTCGCCGTCCGCGGACGCTGTTCGCAGAGTGTCGAAAATACCGTCCAGTTGTTTGACCGAAAGAATTCCCGGCAGCGTCTTCTCCTTCTTGGGTGCCCGGAGCCGCAGGGCCGGATTGACGTTGATGAGTTCTTCCCTCACTGCCCAGGCCAGGAAACTGCGCACGGTGGCGGCACGTCGGGCGATCGTCGACCGGGCATGGCCCTGCGCATCCATCGTGCCCAGCCAACCGCGGAGGTCGGCAAGGGTCAGCTCGTCCAGGCGGGTAACTCCTGCCTCGTGGGCGAAACGGAGCAGCCCGCCGATATCGGTGAGGTAGGCGCGCACGGTGTGGGCCGAGCGGTTACGTTCCGCGACCAGGTAGGTCCGGTACCGATCCACCGCATCGGCGAACGGGGCTGGCGGTTGCTGCATCTGTTCACTGTGCGCCCTGTAGGAACGATCCTCAAGGAGGCGCTCCGCTGCACTCCCCAGTCGGGATCATGTTGACGCTCGGTTCAGGCCTGCCGCCGTGACTACGCAGCTCTCGCAGATTGCCCTCATGCCGCCGGACGGACCGAATCACCCGCCTCCAGGTCCAGAAGGAGTCGTTTGACGGCCGGGCCCGCCGAATACCCGGTAACCCCACCGGAGGAGCTGACCACCCTGTGCCCCGGAATGATGATTGCCAACGGATTCACCCGGATGGCAGCGCCAATGGCGCGTCCCATCAACGGGTTGCCGAGTTGGGCGGCGAGTTCCTTGTAGCTGCGAGTTTCGCCATAGGGAACGGCGAGAACTGCGGCCCACACGCGGTGCTGGAAGTCCGTCCCGTTCGGCTGGACCGGCAGGCTGAAGGCCCGGCGTTTCCCGGCAAAGTACTCATGGAACTGGGTCTGAGCGCGGTAAAAGGTTCCGGCGTCGGCCTCCAGACTGGCTGCTGTGGGCGTTTCGCCCGCTGCATCCGCCACTTTCGAAAGCTTAGCGAAAGGGACACCGACAGCCGAGGGTATCGGCGGTGGATTGTGCACCTCGTGATAGACAGCGGTGAGCGATGCCCTTTCGACGACGATCAGCAGCTTACCGGCCGGGGTAGTCATAAATCTGTGTGACTTCATGAGTGGTTTCCCTTCTACTGGTTTTTACGGTGTGCGCTTTCGACCTGCTGTTGCCTAGGGTGTGTGCTCTTTCGACGCCAACCGCCGTCGTCGGAGCGTTCTGCGAGGCCGCCGAACTCAAGGCGGCTCAGTCCCGCCAGGACGCCGCGGATGCTCAGGCCGGCCACTGAGGCAAGCTTGTCGACGCTGGAGGTTGACCGCACCGGGAGTGCATCCAAGAGGAGAAGCTCTTCGACGCTGAGCCCATCATGGACGGCGGGAGAGATCTCGGGCTCGGGCGCCAGGGTGCTGCCGATTGGTCCGGCGAGTTCGGACACCTCGGCAGCATCCGTGACACACACGGCGCTCCCCTCGCGCAGGAGCCGGTGGCATCCCGCCGAGTTGGCCGAGTGCACCGATCCGGGGACGGCTCCTACTGCCCGGCCCAAGCCCGCGGCATGATGAGCAGTGTTCAGCGCCCCCGACCTCCAGCGTGCCTCCACCACGACCGTCGCTGCGCAGAGTGCCGCGATTAACCTGTTGCGCTGCAGAAATCTCCACCGTGTGGGGGAGGAACCGGGCGGCACCTCGGCGACCAGCAGTCCACGGCGCGCAGTCTCCCGTAGTAGCTGTTCGTTCCCGGCCGGGTAGTAACGGTCGACACCGCACGCCGTGACGCCGATGGTGGGCACCTGGCGGTCCTCCCCTGCCGCGGCCAGGGCGGACCGGTGAGCTTGGGCGTCAATGCCGTAGGCACCACCGGACACTACCGTGTAGCCGCGGGTGACCAGGCCAGCGGCGAGCTCTCCGGTGACTGTCGCCCCGTAGGCGGTGCTGTCGCGGGAGCCGACGACCGCGACCAGCCGGCTGAGTTCAGGGATGCCTGCAGCCAGGTCCCCGCGCACCCACAGGCAGGAGGGCGCGGAAAGTTGCAGGTCGTCCAGTGCCGAGGGCCATAGCTCACTCTCGGGTGTCACCAGCGCACCACCCAGCCGGCCGAGGGTTGCGAGGTCGCGTTCCGGGGCGAGGTCCGCCACCCTCGGCTTCCACCGGTCCAATGCCTCCTGCAGGACGTGTGGCCGGGGACTGAAGCCATTGGACTCCAGGAGTCCTGCGATCTCACCAGCCAGCACCCCGCCTGCAGACAGTTGGCCGCTGGCGATGCGTAAAGCATCAAGTGGTCCCACGGCGGCCGTCAGTGCCAGGCCCACACTGTCGGACGGTTCGAGCAACCGGGAAAGGGCGGCCCTTGCGATCAGTAAGGGGTCAGCAGGGGCTGTCATGGGGAACTCTCCTGAAGCCGGAGGGTGAGTGCAACCTCGACGTCGTCGCTGGAGGGCGACGTACGGCCGCCGAGATCAGCGAGGGTCCAGGCCACGCGCAGCACCCGGTCGTGGCCGCGCATGGTGAGGGTTTCGTGCTGCATGGCCCGATCGACCGGAGCTGTGACCGCCCGGGCCAGCTTGAGTCCGTCATTCAAGACGGCCGAGGACATCCCGGCGTTGGTGCTGGCTCCCCACTTGGCCAGCCGTTCGCGCTGCGCGGCTCGGGCTGCGGCCACTCGTGCCGCCACGGTCTTGGAGGATTCGGCAGTGGAGGCGTCGGCGTAGTCGGCCAGGGACACGCGGGAGACCGCCAGTTGGAGATCGACCCGGTCGAGGAGGGGCTGCGACAGACGATTGAAGTACCGGCGGCGCTGCTCGGCGGTGCACACGCAGTCGATTCCCTTGCCGCTCGCCAGTCCACAGGGGCAGGGATTCAGAGCCATCACCAGCTGGAAGCGGGCGGGGTAGGACGCGGTGCCCGCCGAGCGATGGAGGATCAGTTCGCCGCTTTCGAGGGGTTCCCTCAGGGCTTCCAGGACGCCGCGCTGGTATTCGGGTGCCTCAGCGAGGAATGGAAAGTACACCCCAGTGTGTGGTCTCAGTTTAGCCGTGGGGTGCGAGAGCGGCGGAGAAGCGGCGCCCGTCCTGTGTTCATGCTGGTGTGTGTTCGTGCTGGTGTGTCATAGATAGACGGATGAATCGAACTATGCCGCCTCTGACCGCATCTGCTTGGTCCCTTCCTGGGCGACTTTGGTGCGACTAGACACCGTCCTCAGATCCCAGGCAGAGGCCCCCGCCGCTTAAGACTCGGCAGGTTGAGGTAAGGAAGTGGGCAGATCTCATGGCCACCGGCGGGCAGTTTTACTGGCCGTCAGTGGGCACTTTCGTGGCCGGCTATGGGCAGTTTTTCATGGCCGCTAACAGGGGCGCATACCGCGCGGCTTCCTGGGCGCAACGGGTGCGCTCGAGGAGTCGAACTTGTGATGGTCTTCGCGGAACCGGGCCATCCCATCCCGATGAGGTCTATAACCCCAAGGACAGTCCGGACACATTGCTTGAAAACGGGATGCGTCATGCTTATGAGTCCTTCGCGAACGGCACGGACCTGTTCCATCGCAACGTCCGCTGGTTCATGGGGCGGCTCTACCCGGATCTCACCTTCGATGAGCAGCTTCGGCACGTCTGGCTCACCGATGGGCGCCTGTGTTCAATCGATAACGAGATTGGCAGAGTGAATGGCCGCATATGGGACCAGTCTCAGTCCTCGTTGAGGAGCACCCGGATGGTGTGCAGGACGAGCTCACGCTGGCGGGCATTCAGCCGGTTCGCCGACTCCGGCAGTACGAACGGCTCCAACTCCCCCGCCGGCAGGCCGGCGGCTTCACGGAGCTTCGTCATCGGGATGTCCAGGGCGAGTGAGAACGCCTGCAGGATCTTCTCGCTGGGCTCTTCCGGCACCGCCCGCAGGTACTTGGAAATCGACGTATTGGAGACTTCCACGCCCTTTGATGCCGCGATGGTGGTAATCCGGCGGGCGGACAACTGCTCGACGTTGGAATCGTTCAGCAGGTCGGACAGCGCGCTCATACGGGAAGCCTAGTCCGTTCGGCAGGTCACCATATTCTTCGTGAGGACTCCGCCGATCACTCGCAGCCTATGCCGTCCCCATCGCCGTCGAACTTCGAGGAGAAACCGGGATCACCAACTTTGATGGGTGCGGCTCCGGCGGCCCTCACCTCGGTGCAATTCGCGTAGCTGACTTCTCCGGCGGGAGCTTCTGCCGCCGGTTCCGGTGCCGGCTCGGGCACGGGTGCTTCAGCAGGGGTCGCCTGGATGGTGCCCGCCACTCCCCCGGTCGTCGGTGCCGGCTGGTCCGGGCAGGTAGAAAGCACGCCAGCGACCGCGTCCTTCTCCGCAGCGGTCATCCAGAGGTCGTACTTCGCTTTCACCGCGGTCTGCAAAGCCACGAATTCGCAGCGGAACGCCTTGATCGGCGGCAACCAGCTGGCCGCGTCAGAGTCCGACTTCTGCTGGTTCGCGGGCCCGTCCACGGCCAGGAGGTTCAGTGGATCGTTGCCGAATGCTTCACGGGTGTCCGGGTCCAGCTGCTGGGCTCCCTTCTGCCAGGCATCCGACAAGGCCACCAAATGATCCACCTGGACAGCGCTGCTGGTGTCGGCTCCGCGGACGAAGTTGATGGTCGTTGCGGTGAACGGGTCTGCGAGCACCCCGGTGAGCACAACACAGTCGTTCGTGCCGGGCTTGAACGTCTCTCCGGTGAGATCTCGTTCCAAGATGTCATTGCGGGTATCGCAACCATTTTTGTTTGTATCAGCCCATGCCTGGCCGAACTGATCCCGGTCATAACCGGTCTTCGGGGCACGTCCTTTGACCTCGATCGTCTCCAGCAGAGCCATCGCTGTTCCGGCCGATGCGGGCTCGGTCGTGGGCGGAGCTTCAGTAGTCGGTGCGGGTGCCGCTGTGGTGGCCGCAGGGGCTTCAGAAGCAGCGGGAGGGGCCGGTGTATCCGTGACGGCTGGAGGCGCCTGACAGCCGCTCAGGGCGACGACAGCAATGGCTACTGCGGCCAGTGTCCTGGCGCTCCGGCGGAGCTTGGAGAGCGTGCGGGGCTGGGCGATCGGCTGCATGGAAGGCATGTGTGCGGAGCTAGGAAGGATCATCACCAGTCACCGTATACAAGAAAGGCCGCCACCCGCTTTCGCAGATGACGGCCCTTCCGTGAACACCGTTAGGAGATGCTGTTCATGCTGTACGCGGGAATTACAGCCGCCCGTGCCGTCGCCCGGGTACAGGTGGAACCCGCCCCTGGAGTCGCGGTCGAGGACGTCCGGGGCCCCGTCACCCATGTCTCCCACATCAGGGCGCGAAACAAGTTGCCCCTGCTGGTGGCTGCGATGGCAACGAGCAGTGCTAGCTGGTGGTTCCTTGGGAGAGCAGGTCTGGCGGAGAACTTGCTAATGCTGCTCTGACGCTGGCGCTCCGACTTCAGTCATCTAAAGGTTCGATCGCTTCAGCGGTGAAGAACCGAACCTCGCCTGTGTCATTGTTCAAGACTGCGTAGACCGGCACGTTGAGGTCCTCGGGCAGCGATCGGCATTCGAATCCGCGGCCCTCGGAGGTACTTCCGTGGCGCCCAAGCACCCGACCTTGAAATGACACCTTGCGCGCAACCACACGGCCCCCAGGACTGATCATTATCCGATCCTCGCACGCGGGATGCACGGCGAACTAGATCTTGGGGAGATGCGAATCGGCAACTGCGTCCGGCGCAACGCAGGACCTCGTCGCCTGCTACGCAGGCGAGCCGCAGCTCGCCACCTGCTCCTCGTGATGGCGACCCGTCCTCATTGTTGGCGCGCTCGCGAGAGGCGCGGACCTGGTGCGCGACTCCGATGGGTGGTTACCGATCCATGCGGCCTGTGGCTCCTCCGTCATCGGTGACATCGCGACACACCCGCGACCGATGACGGGCCAAGGCCCGATTACCTCGGCCGGGCTGGCATTCTGATGTCATGCGGGTATTCGTCAGCAGTGTCAAGCGTGGTCTGGAGGACGAGCGGCGCGCCCTACCTGGTCTGATCCGTGCGCTGGGCCACGTGCCGGTCATGTTCGAGGACTTCGGCGCTCAGGTTGACCCGTCACGAGAGGCGTGCCTCGACGGCGTCGCCGGCAGTGACGTGTACCTATTGCTGCTCGGGCCCCACTATGGCTACCGGTTCCCCGAGACCGACCAGTCCGCCACCCACGACGAACTCGTTGAGGCCCGCCGCAAGGGCATCGATACTTTCGTGTTCCGCAAGGACGGCGTCGAGCCTGATCCTGATCAGGCCGCCTTGATCAGCCAGGTCGGTGACTACGCCCGTGGCGCATTCTGGGTTGACTACACTGACGTTCCCGATCTGCTCACCCAGGTGACCTCAGCCATCCGGCGGCTTGAGAACGCACCCTCGCCGCTGACATACGGGCCCCTCGACACACCGCCGGTGGTGGTCTGGAAAAACGAATGGGACCAGCCGTCCGGCTGGGGGCACGGTCACGAGCACACATACATCGAGTTGCACATCGCCCCTCTGGACGGCAAGCCTTGGTCCACTCGTCAGATCCATCGGCTTCCCGATGCGCTCATCGGAACGCTGCGTACCTTCGGAGCGGTCTCAATGGCTGTTGGCGTTGAACCAGACGTCACTGACGAGCACGTCACCATCACGGTGCCCGAACGAGAGCAGCCGTCCCATGGCCACGATGCGCCAGCGCAGTTCCGTGGCGTCCGCGTCGCCAGAACCGGTCAGGTATCGGTGTGGACGACACTGCCGCGAGCCCAGGTCGGCGCGCACGTCAACAACGACATCCTCACGTCGATCGTCACCGATCAACTGCGATTGGCCGGCGCACTGAACGTCTTGACCGGAGACCGATTCGCCATCAGCATCGGGCTAGCCGGCTCGATGATGATGAGCGTCAGCTCCAGCTCAGCGACGTCGTTCGGATTTGGCGACAATCGACCTATCCGTATTACACCGGATGAGTCCGTCTCAAGCGCCGTGTTCACCGTCGGAGCCGCCGAGATCGCCAGCTCATTGGCCAACCGCCTCATCACAGGCCTCGGACGTTGACACCGCAGGGTGCACTTGCGATCTCGCGAGCCTCAGCGAGGAATGGAAAGTACACCCCGGTGTGTGGTCTCAGTTTAGCCGTTGGGGTGCGGGAGCGGCGGAGCAGCGGCGCCCGTCCTGTGTCCGTGCTGGGGTGTCATAGATAGACGGATGAATCGAACTATGCCGCCTCTGACCGCATCTGCTGTCGAGCACGTGCGCAGCCTCATCGAAATCGCGACCTCGGTGCAGGCGTCCCGGCGACAGCGGGACATCGCGTTGGTCTGCGGCCACGTCGTGGTCTATTGGCAGCGTCCGGGCGGCGCTGCCGCTTCGTGGGGTTCGAGAATCTATTCACGTATCAGCACGCAGGACTGCATGGCCCTGATCTGCCGGGCTGGTTCTGCGGCGAGTGCGGGCACCGTCGCCGGGTGATCGGTTCGAGCCTTCGACCATTCCTCGATCTTGGGCAGGAACGGGTCGGTAACACGGTCCCGGGCAGCGGGTTCGGTGATCGGACGTCCGGCGTCCCGGGCCGCGACATGCTTAGCAACAATGTGGTGGGGGCAGCCCGTCAGCTCCGCAGTGGCGCGCAACGATCCGGTCAGATCGGAGGCAGCAAGGATTTCATGATCTCTCTGTCAGACTTCATACAAGGGCCTCTTCCTGGGCGACTTTGGTGCGACTAGACGACCGTCCTCAAAGCCCAGGCAGAGGCCCCCGCCGCTTAAGACGCGGCAGGTCCAGGTAAGGAAGTGGACAGATCTCATGGCCCCGGCGGGCAGTTTTGCTGGCCGTCAGTGGGCACTTTCGTGGCCGCCTATGGGCAGCTTTTCATGGCTGCTAACAGCTGAACCGTCACTGCATAACAGCCAGCCAGGGGAACACATGCCTACGAAGAGTTCCTCCGCCAGAACGGCATCGAGATCGAGGAAACCGTGGCTTGGTTCTTCGGTGAGCACCTCACCAGCCAACTTGGTGCAGCGGGCTTCTACTACGCCCCTTCCAGCCCGAACAGTTCATTTCTTGAAAGGTGCCGGCACATCTCCGCAGAGATGGAGAGTATCGCCAAGCAGTTCACCCTCTACTGCCACGAGGGCGAACTCGGTCCCGAACTCCTGCGCATGACGTCTGCACCAAGGCCGTGGAGTGAGATCCCCAGCCTCGTCGAACACAAGTACTTGCGCATCAAGTCACCCAGCGAGTGTGAGCACGCGCTACATCTCCTGTTCAACGACCAGTCGAGGCTCACCTACATCAACAAGTCGCTCCGAGCCAGGAGCTTTGTCCAGCTGGTCACAGAGAATGAGCTGCCCTACGACGAGCTTCATCATTTCCAGAACGAACCCGTCGACTGGTTGATCTCTGAGGGATTGGTTGCAGTAGATTCCGGCCTTATCGAGTTCTCTCAGCCGACGTTGGTTCTCGTCCTCCGCGATATGTACCACCATGAAGCAGCCCCATTCGGCCACTACGGAACGGACGAATCGGCCGCTGCGCTTGCCCTCGTGGATAAGGGATGGCTGACGTTCAGCTCAACACTTCTGACCTCGGCTGAGGCCAGCTACTTCAACTTCTACCTGAACAAGAGCGAGTTCAGTGGCCCGGATCTTCGCAACAGGTACGCGCATGGAACCAACGCCAATCCTGGCGCTTTGGCCGCACACAGACAGGCGTACGTACTACTCCTCCGATTGCTCGTGTCGCTGGCTCTCAAGATCCGCGACGACTTTCAAATATCGCTCGCGAACTGTTCGTCCGCATTCACAGTGAGGGAATCCGCAAGCCGAAGATGGAAATCGGGGACTTACTAACGCGACCCTCTTATCCCCGACGCCGAAAGTCTATTGTCTGCCGAGCCGTTCTCTCGCAGACAGTAGGCGGCGTCGGCAGATGCAGCCCGCGCTGATGTTCCACGGCCGATTGGCCCTCGTCGCCGGCACCGTTTGCATGGCGCGATTAGCGCACATTCGGAGCTGGCCAGCAGTGTGACTTCTACGAGTATCCGTCTTTCCTGAGCGGGCATGCTGGCTCTCTTTGGTGGCGGTTACGAGCCGGGTGTCACAGCCACACGCGCAGCGAGCTGCTGCTTAACTTGTGTGTATACGTCTACGTTCAGCGTGGGCGCAACCCACAGAGACAGGACCACCGCAAAGTCCACGCGGTCCCCTTTGAGGCCGCCAGCCTGCTCCTTACAGTGAACAGTGAGGTCAAGAGTGTTTCCTGCGCCGAATCCAATGGCTCGGTTGACTTCCCAAACTGCGTGCTGGAGTGTGCCGCGTTTGGAGCTGTCGCTGTTCACGTCCAGCGCCGAACCCAGCTCCGTGAAGCCGGTCGGCTTGGAAAAATCCAGTGCCGCGCAGCGGTATTGACGATGTCTCCAGTTCACGGGAGACATCCAGGCAAGTGTCGCCGTGACTCGCTTTAGACCCGTCTGTTGGAGGCCGCTTGGCAATGGGAAGGACAGATTGGACTGCTCGTTCGCGCCAAGGTTGCCGACGTAGAGGATACTCGCTTCGTGCGGTTCGCACCCGTCAGCGATGGATCGAGCTGGAATACCGTAGCCATGGGCATACGGTCGAACGCCGGTGTGGACGCGAAGATCGTCTGGAACACGAGCTGAGTGTGCGACGAGCGCCTTCGTCGCCACCGCGAGTTCGGACCGGGTCAGCTGGCGGTCTGCGAGGCCGAGGATCGAGTCGACTACACGGGCGGCGTCTCTGGAGACCAGCGCGGCGGCGGGGCTGCTTCCCATCGTGAAGACCTCGTCGGTTCCGTTGGATGCCGCTACTCGAATGCCGGGACCGTACGCCCCTTGGGGAGCGGGACGAAGTTCGGTTTCTCCCGACATCACGGACGTTCGAAATAGTGCACGTCCGCCTGGCGCGATCAGATCCGGCTTGACTGAACGACGGTAGCCCGCGCCGAGGGCGCTCGTAGGATTAACAATTAGTTCGCCGTCTGCCGGGTCGAAACGGTACCCAAGAAGGATTGAACCAGATCCGTCTGCGTTCAGCGCTCCTACAGTCAGCGCGTTCATCGAATCAGCGGGGGCGAGCAGACTCCGTCGTGGTACGGTCTCCGCCACGAGGGCATTTATTGCGTCTGCACGTTCCGTCCCGTTTGCTTTCGCAATGGCATCGACGCCTGACGGGACTGCGAGGGATCCGTGGTTTCCGGCGGAGACTACGACAACGACGCCGTAAGTAACACTTAGCCAGTCGATGGTTCTCGCCCAAGAGGAGATTACACCGTCGAAGGGGGCCGCGGGATCCCCCACAGAGAGATTGAGAATGACAATGGATTCCGCGGATGGTGCTGAGGTTCCATCCCCGTCGAAAAGTTCTCGGAATATACGGCGCATGAGGTCGGGAGCGAGTTCTGTCGCCGCGATTTCCTCGACGTGGTCCTGGGTGTCGAGCGCAGGAGTCAATATCGGTCGTACGAGCACGGGCCTCGCCGCAGGGCTCTCACCGGACGAGAGGTCACCCCAGACGGACACCGTCGCCATAGCAGTTCCATGGCGACGGTGTTCGGTTTCGGTCGCAGAATCGGCAGACAGATCGTCCGGGTCCGTAACGATCACGCGTCCGCTCAGCTTTGGATGGTTAGCAACAGGCACACCATCCAGTACACAAAAAACTGGGTCACCGGTCGGTATCGGACCTGCCTTCACGGCTCCTGCCGGCACCTCGCCAGAGAATGAGTACGACTGTGCACTTGCCCGCAAGTACATCACATGACTTGATTTCACAGCCGCAACCGCATCGAGGTCACCAGCAGCGAGCCGCTGAAGCACATCCAACGGGACTGTGCATTTCATGCCGTGATAGCCGACTTCATCAACTTGGGCGACGGAGAGCACCTGCCCTCCGCTCCCCCGAATAAGACTGGTCACCTCAAGTTCGGCCTTTTGACGCAGCGAGCTAGAGAGCCGATACCAGAGTTCAATTTCTATGGTGTGATCGCCAGGGAGCATCCCCGCCAACACGACGGCGAGCTCATTGAATCTGACCCGATCCTGAGGACCCCACGGTCGTACGTCCTTGAGGGTGGGCGAAGATATCGCGCAACGGCGCGTAGCCACGATCAACTTGCCCCGTCGTCTGCCACTTACGCCACTGAGCGAGAATCTTTCCGCGTGACTGTTCGTTGATGCAAACGGCGTGGAGACAGCCTGTGACGGGCAGGTCTTGATTCGCGGTCCTTCGGGGGAAGTTCGGATCGGGCTCGTACTCTTGCTCAACTTCCGCCAAGATCTCCAATCCCGGTAGTTGCGCAACGCGAGCAAGGTCGGCGCGTTCATCAATTGCCTCGAAGACAACGACCAACTGCGGGTCGCTCGCGCCTAGTGACTGAGTCAGGGTGATCTGTTCCGAGAATGCGGACTCAATGTCCTCGAACCTGCCCCCCAGCCGCAAACCCTGAGAACCGTGGGACGGTACGTTTACCTTGGACCCACCACGGTTTATCGGGTTGTACGGTACCGGCTGACGCACTTGACCCAAGAGGACCGGTCTCTCGTTGGAGACCCCGTCAGCCATCGGATACAGGCCGGGATCTGTGAACCCACATATTCAGCAAGCGGTCAGTTACAGAAGATGGATCCGCGTCAAAGCCGTCGAGAATCTGACGGCGCTGAACGTCCCTGGCGAAGTCCTCGAGTTCTGCGTAACTCACATCGCTCAGGCGGTCCGCGATGGTTCGCTCAGACTTTCCGAACCTAACGCCTGTACGTGCCGACCACGCACGAAGCCATTCAATCCTTCCGGCACGGGTTGGGTTGGGCAGCGATAAGCGAATCTGCATCCTCCGCCAAACAGCGCGGTCGAGCAGCTCGGCGTGGTTGGTCGCCGCCACCACGATGACATGGCTCGGCAATCGGTCGACCTGCAAGAGAAGTGAACTGACGACTCGTTTAATCTCCCCAGTTTCATGAGTGTCTCCACGCTCCTTTGCGACGGCATCGAACTCGTCGAAGAAGAGTACGCATGGACGAATTCGAACTGCTGAGAAAAGAGCATCCAACCGACTCGCCGTCTCACCAAGAAAGGATCCTATGAGGCCCTCGTACCGAACAGTCAGCAGCGGGACCGCTACCTCGGTCGCGATCGTCTCGGCCAACGTCGTTTTCCCGCTTCCAGGAGGACCTTCCAGGAGGACTCGATGGCGTGGTTCTACGCCATGGCTGCGAAGCAGGTCTCGTCGGTGATGTTCCTCAACAAGATCGGCTGTGGCTTGGCGAACCGTTGACGGCAGTACTAGATCGGTGAGTCGTCGCATCGGCTCTGTTTCGTGGAGCAAACCGGCCGACTCCTGCGGCCGAGTCAGCGGAGACACATTTGAGCCGGGCTTCCTACGCCTGGTCAAGGCGTCAGCTAGCTGCGACGCCAGGATGACGTGCTTCTTCGCATTCTCCTCGGCGATAAGTGCTTCTGCGGCGCGACGAAACGCTAGATCATCGCCACCTGCACCGGATTCGACCAGGGCGAGGAGCAAATCCGCGCGTGCCATTCTGCTGCCTCTCTCATCATTACGTTGTTCTAAAGAAGGCCAGGGCATGGATTGCTCGCGGCTCGTTCGCGGCTTACCGCTGCAGGTAATACTAGTCATCTTCCAAGCGTCTGCCTCGATCTTCGCAGCGTTGCGCTAAGCAGACACCGTCACACCTGCCTCCTACTGATTCTGCTTACAGCCTCAGCATGACAACTCGGGGCTCATCTCGTTGCATAAAACGCCACCGTCAACGACGCAGCAACATTCAGCGAATCCACGCCGTTCATCATCGGAATGGTCACGCGGACGTCAAGCACTTGATTTGCTGGGACAGCTCTATGGGCATGATCGTTGCCGTAAATGGTCCGGCAGAGAGAATCGTTTCCGCGGAGTCGGCACGTCCGCCCGAAGGCGTACGGCCTTCTTGCGACATGAACGCTGCGAGTTCGTCGCGTCGCCTGAGCCAAGCAGCAGTTAATCCCTGAGCACAGGGTTGCAATCTGCGCTTGAGTCAGCCCCCGGCGGTACATAACCTCCCACTCCGGCTGGCTCGCAAAGGAACGGTCAGTCATCGTCTCCAGGAGCGGCATCGTCGATCTCGCCGGCAGCGATACGCTCAGCGGTCCGGCGGTACGCCTCCTCGACGTAGTTATCGATGTCGTCGAGACCAATCCGCCAGGTATTGCGGCCACCGATCTGGAACCCCCGGAGTTCGCCGGATTTCAGAAGAGCCTGAACCAGCGGCCGTCTGACGTTCAAATGCACAGCGGCTTGCTCCACGGTCAGATAACGGGGAGGCGGCTGCTTCTCTTCAGGCATAGGGACATGCTTGGTGGCTCGGCCTCCGCAACGCACATCCCCAGATCTACTAACCCTATGGTTTCATCGGGTGGCCGTTGATGGGCGTGTTTAAAAGGCGAAAA
>NZ_JABFOE010000176.1 GCF_013116745.1 Arthrobacter sp. 260 | reverse complement strand
GGTTCATGGTGCCTGGGTCAACGTTGATATATGGATCAAATTTTTGAATCGTAATCTTCAAACCGCGATTCTTTAACAAACGACCCAGGGATGCAGCAACAATCCCTTTACCTAATGACGATACGACCCCACCGGTAACAAAAATATACTTGGTCATAGCCAGTCTCCTTTTTAAATTAATCGGGAAAAACAAAAACAAGCTCCCTATTCA
>NZ_JABFOE010000175.1 GCF_013116745.1 Arthrobacter sp. 260 | reverse complement strand
CTCCGCATCCGTTCTTTACAGAGCGTGATATGAACGAACTTTGGAAAGCTAATATCTATGTTATAAAACAAACACTCGAAAAGTCGCACATTGATCCTAGAAATATATCGGGAATAGCATGTACTGGACATGGAAACGGCCTGTATCTGGTTGATGATAAAGGAAATGCTGTTCGTAATGGCATTATTTCTACCGATGATCGGGCCGCCGC
>NZ_JABFOE010000174.1 GCF_013116745.1 Arthrobacter sp. 260 | reverse complement strand
ATTTCGGAATAGAGTGATAGGATTGTGATACAATGGGAAAACGGATGGGGCGGATTCGGCGGATTGGAACGGATTTTTTTTTTTTTGAACCATGATTGGAATGATTTTTTTATTTTAAAAGGTAGATAATCCATTAAAAATAAAAAAAATCCGTTCCAATCTGCCGAATCTGCCCCATCCGTTCTCCCATCGTATCACAATCATCCCCATTC
>NZ_JABFOE010000173.1 GCF_013116745.1 Arthrobacter sp. 260 | reverse complement strand
ATCCATATGGGGTGATACCGCGCTTTGCAGGAGTGGGGTATGAAGCAGCCTGGACGACAACGGGTTCTTCATGATTAACGGCTTGGTAAACAAATGATCCAGAAGTGGTGATGCCAACAGCAATAGCTAAAACCAAGGGAAAGACGATATGACTGACAAATATCTTGCCGGAATTAATAACTTTAGCTTTATTTTCCATAACGGTTACCCAC
>NZ_JABFOE010000172.1 GCF_013116745.1 Arthrobacter sp. 260 | reverse complement strand
GGGTTGTTGAGAAAGTAGTGATTAATGATGATGCGATTTCTTTTTATCTTAAAGATGATAAAAAGATGATAAAATTATTTTATAAAGTAATATTGCCTGATTTATTTGCTGAAGGGAAGGGAGCGGTCGTCGAAGGTCGTTTGATATCTTCTTCACAATTTATAGCGACTAATGTGCTTGCAAAGCATGATGAAAATTATAAACCTCCGAAC
>NZ_JABFOE010000171.1 GCF_013116745.1 Arthrobacter sp. 260 | reverse complement strand
GTTCTTTTTCGTAAGCTAAAGAATTGCCTGTTAATTCTTGGATGAGTTCAATGTTGTAGGGGGTATTGTCCTCAACCGTACTTCTTGCTTCGACCATGTTGTCAGCTTCCATGTAAAGAGTTTGAGTGGTTTCTCTACGTGGGTTGACAATTTTGTCTTTTTGATACAAAACTTTGTAAATCATAAATGATTCTCCTTAATTAATGTATAAAC
>NZ_JABFOE010000170.1 GCF_013116745.1 Arthrobacter sp. 260 | reverse complement strand
CTGTATCGCCTCCGCAAACGCTTGGGGTTGGGTGACGTTCAACTCATGCCCGCCTGCTAGAACCTCAAGTTGACTTTGCGGCATTAACCGGTTCAAGCGCTTGGCTGCACCGCGATTAGCCCAGTCGCGAGACCCGTATAAGATCGTGGTCGGGACGGCGACGTTTGCCAACTCCGCCCTTAAATCAAGTTGCATCAGCGAATCAGTCAAGGTA
>NZ_JABFOE010000169.1 GCF_013116745.1 Arthrobacter sp. 260 | reverse complement strand
GCGGCATTAACCGGTGGCTTGGCTGGGTTAGCCTATGGGTACACAAGCTTACCGCATCGTTGGTGTTTGACACTGGCAGAATATGCCCAGATTGTCGATCTCTGCCGGCAAGCTGAAAAAAGCGGTTTTTTCCCGAAATATGATTAATTGACAAGCGAACTTTTTAGTCGTGGCGCCAAGGCTTGTGGTAGACTTAAGTAAATCTCTACCGGAA
>NZ_JABFOE010000168.1 GCF_013116745.1 Arthrobacter sp. 260 | reverse complement strand
GCATTAGCCAATGAACAGGTAAGTCAATTGCTAGTATTGCTGACGAATTTAGCCGAAAAATCATTGCCAGAAATGCGAAATCTTGAGAAATCGTATGATACGTTGCCACAAACTGAAATATCAGATTTGAAAAATCAAAATATGGCAACGACATATATATTAGATTTGCGTCCGACCGATGAATTTAACAATGTTCATTTGCCTGGAGCTCATA
>NZ_JABFOE010000016.1 GCF_013116745.1 Arthrobacter sp. 260 | reverse complement strand
ACCACCACCCAGGCCCCCACCCCCACCCCTACGCCCACTGCCACCGGTAGCGGTGTAGGAGCTGGAACAGGCACCGGCACGGGAACCGGGGCAGGAGTGGGCGGAGCCACTACCGGTACCGCTGGAAGCGGTGCCGCGGCGACAAACCGGGGCGCGAACATCCAGTCAGCCGCCACCGCGTCCTCCGGGTACACCGGGCCAGCTGTGATTGCTGGCGTTGCCACCACCATGCTGGTGCTGCTTGGACTGGGCGCATCGATGATCCGCCGCACACCGCGGAAGCACTAGTCACACCAGATGAGGGTTGCGCCGATCCCGACGGGGCTGGCGCAACCCACTGGACCGGCAGAGAGAGGACACGGTGACTGAGGGAACGAAGGGCGAACCTGCCCACCGGGACACTACGCGAACCTGGTGGTCCCGCAGGGCTGTTCCGGTGCTCATCCTCTTCGCCCTGATCTGCGGTTTGGGTATCGGGACGGTCAAACAGGCGATCGATTCGTCGGCAGCCGCACGGCCGTCCGCCTCATGGGCCACCCCCACGTCGAGTGCCGGCCCGGCGTTGGCAGGGCAGGGAACATCGCGTCCGCTGGAGGAGCCTGCCCCGCCCAGCGAGCTGCCTCCACCCGCCGAGCCCTCAGCCGCTGCCGCCACCTCCGCGGTGGAGGCTCTTGCTCCACCGACCCATGCTTCGGCATCGGTCAGTGCGCCAGCAGGTCCGGCGGCATCGGCTCCGGTCCGACTCTCGATGGAGTCAGCTCACCTTTCGGTTCAAGTGCTTGAGCTCACCCCTAACGACGACGAGGTAGCCAGCCAGTCAATCGTTCCCCCTCTCACCGATGACGGGTACTGGCTATCCTCCTACGGCAAGCCCGGCCTGGGATCGACTAACACCACCTACCTGGCGGGACACAGCTGGGAGGGCAGGGAAGCGCCATTCAACCGGTTGAGCACCCACGCGGCACCGGGGGACACCATCACACTCGAAACCCAGACCGGCACGCTCGACTATGTGGTGGACACCATTGCGACCTATAACAAGGAGACCCTCAAGAACAGCGACATCTGGAACGTGGTGCCCAATCAACTGGTGATCATCAGCTGTTATACGGAGGACCTCTGGGGAAAGAACGTTGTCATCACCGCGTCACCGGCATAGCCGGCGCCCATCAGTCGGTAGCTGGGCTGTTCCCCAGGGCCTGCAGCGCCCGGGCAGCAGAACCACCCAGGTTCCAGTCCTCGGTAAGCTTCTCGATCCGTTCGAGTTGCTCAGCGCCCAGCGGACGGATCTCGGCATCGAACTCGCCGAGGTCCAGGTCACGAACCACATTCACCACCGTTGGCGCGACGGCCAGGTAGTCGGCGGCCCCGGTAATCTTCGCGCGCATCGAGGCAGACATCGTCGAGGCGGGGTCACTGGCGGCGGCAATCACCCCGTCCAGGTCGACAAATTCCTGCAACAGGCTCGCTGCTGTCTTGTCGCCGATCCCGGCGACCCCCGGCAGCCCGTCGGAGGTGTCCCCGCGGAGGGCGGCAAAATCAGCGTACTGCCCGGGGAGCACCTTGTACTTGCCGACTACCGTCGCATCAGTCAGGACCTCGAGACGACTCATTCCGCGGGCGGTGTAGATCACGCGGACATCACTGGCATCGTCGACGAGCTGGAACAGGTCGCGGTCACCGGTGACCACGTCCACTGGGTTATCCGATTGAGCCGCCAGAGAGCCGATGACGTCGTCGGCCTCATGCTCGGGCGTGCCGATTACAGTGATATCAAAGGCCGCCAGAATCTCGCGGATCCGTGGAATCTGTGCCACCAAGCCTGGGGGCACCTCTTCGACGTCGACGCCGTCCTTGACCGCCTTGGTCATCCGGTGCTCTTTGTAACTGGGAATCAGGTCCACCCGCCAGGCCGGTCGCCAATCGTCATCCCAACAGGCGACCAGGTGGGTGGGCTCGTAGTCGGAGACCAGCCGAGCGATCATGTCGAGCAGGCCGCGAACAGCGTTGACCGGGGTTCCATCAGGGGACTTCAGCGAGTCCGGCACACCATAAAAAGCTCTGAAGTACAGGGAAGCGGTGTCAAGGAGCATCAGGCGGTGTGGCACTTAGGGATCCTCTGTCTTGGGGTCCTCAGGCGACTGGTTATTTCGGCCGCCGGAGGTGTACCGGCGCATCATGCGCCGCGCGGGTCCAGCCCAGGACAGCAGCAGGAGAATCGTGAAGAAGTGGTTCATCATCCCACCCAGGAGGTTCGCCGGAAGGATCTGGGTGATGAGAATCAGGACCATTGCCGCACCGATCACTGCCTTGGCAATGTTCAGCATTCGGGTGCTGACGGGGAGCGGCCATGGGTGAAGGTCCACCGTCGGAGAGTCCGCACGTTTTTGCTTGTCCATCAGTACGCTCCCCTTTCGTCAGCCACCAGAATACCCCGCGCACGAAATCCTGCACTATTGGAGTATTCTCAACATGAATTGGTGCCGGATTAGATGGTCTTACATGAAAAGGAACCCCCGCACATGCCTGTACATTCCGGACCCCACGCCGGGCCACGTGCCCGGTGGACGAAGGCACTGATTCCCGCCGTCATCGCCCTCCTTGTCCTTGCCGGTTGCGGTGTGGCGCAGCCCGCCGCGCAGCCGACGGCGATTAGCGCCGTCCGCGCCGCGGACGTGTCCCTCACGGGCGCCGGATGGCTGCACACCGATCGTGCCACCATCCGCGACACAGCGAACCGGGCCTATGTCATCAGGGCCGCCAACTGGTTTGGCCTGGAAACTCCCGACTGCGTTCCGCACGGCCTGTGGACCATCAAACTCGACGACGGCCTCCGGCAGATCAAGTCGATGGGCTTCAACACCATCCGCCTGCCCTACTCCAACCAGTGCATCACCTCGGGCAGGGTCAGCTCTGACACCAACTTCTATGCCAATCCCGATCTGGCCAACAAGAGCCCGCAGCAGGTGATGGATCTCTTCATTGCCAAATCGAAGGCTCTGGGGCTCAACGTGATCCTCGACCGTCACCGTCCTTCCTCGGACGGACAGTCGGAGCTCTGGTACACCTCCCAGTACTCCGAAGCCAAGTGGATAACTGACTGGAAGATGCTGGCCAACCGGTACAAGAACGAACCGACGGTGATCGGCTTTGACCTGCACAATGAGCCGCATGGTGCGGCACGGTGGGGCGGCTCCAATCCCGCACACGACTGGCATGCAGCGGCAACCCGGGCCGGGAACGCCGTACTGGCGGTCAACCCAAAGCTGTTGATCATCGTGGAAGGCGTCGAGGCACAGGGTAATGACTCGTGGACGTGGTGGGGTGGTGGTCTCGCCGACGTCGCCAAGAAACCGGTGAAACTGTCGGTGCCCAACCAGGTGGTCTATTCACCTCACGACTACCCTGCCTCGGTCTATCCGCAGAAGTGGTTCACCGCTCCGGATTACCCGGCGAACCTGCCGGGGATCTGGGACGCCAACTGGGGTTATATCGCCAAGCAGGGGATTGCCCCGGTGCTTGTCGGTGAATTCGGTTCGAAACTCGTGACGACGTCGGACAAGCAGTGGATGAGCAAACTGGTCGCCTACCTGGCCACCAACGGTACAAGCTTTGCCTACTGGTCCTTCAACCCGAACAGCTCCGACACCGGAGGACTGCTGAAATCGGACTGGCGCACCCCTGAGGCGGCAAAACTGGCCGCGCTGCAACCTATCCTGCGACCCGTGACAGTGCCAGTCGTGACACCCAAGCCAACGCCGTCTCCGACGCCGAAGCCCACCGCGTCACCAACACCGACGCCGAAGCCCACGCCGTCTCCGACACCCACGCCCACCGCGTCACCAACACCGACGCCGAAGCCCACGACGTCACCAACTCCGGTTCCGCCGACCGGCGTACCCGCCGTGTCGGCCCTATGGTCGGTGCAGAGCTCCTGGGCGGGCGGCTACGTGGCTGCTATCACTGTGAAGGCGACCAGGGACGTGAGTTCGTGGTCGGTGACCTTCACTGACCCCCAGGTGATAGGTGTGGTCAACTCCTGGGGCCTGAAGTGCACCTCGGTGATGAAGAAGTCGGTCACCTGCGTCGGGACGGACTGGACCACGAGCCTGCGGAAGGGCCAGACGGCAACCATCGGTCTGCAGGTCAACTCCGCGACTCCTCCGGTCAATCCGAAGGTCACGGTGACGGCAAAATAGTCCGCTAGGAAGGTGAGGAGTCGGCGTGTACGGTGTCGCCGCCGTCGTCCACCAGATCGTTCGTGTCCTGCAGGGCGGTCTGGTGGAGGGTGCGCCAGAACTGGTCTGCTCCGGGTGAACGCTGGGCCTCGATGATCGAGTCCAGCCTGAGCGTGTCGGCCCAGTGCTGCACCAGGTCATGATGGAACACGAATTCTTCTAGCGCGTTCCGTTCGGGCAGTGCCAGCCCCGCCGACTGCTGCCCCTCCGGCAGCAGTTCGATTGCCGCAATGATCGATTCAAGGGTACGCCGCACCGTTTCGGGACCACGGGACTGCTCCGGGATGCGCCCCAACTCTTTCGCCGCGGCAATCTCCGAGCGGAGGTCCTGCGTGTAGGCCGCCCACTCCCGTGCCTGGTCGGGGTGGACCGCCAGCGTACCCAGCGTGCCAGTGGCCAGGGTCTTGTCGAACACCATGTAGCCGCCGCGGCCATTGTGTTTGGCGGCGTACATCGCCTGGTCAGCCTCCTGCAGCAGTAGCTCACCCGACAGACCGGGCGAGCTGACAGCAATGCCGATGCTCACGCTCAGGTGCAGCTCGACCCCGAGGAGAAATACCGGTGAACCTACCGCTGCCAGAATCCTCTCGGCCATCGCCGGCGCCTCTTCCGGTGCGGTGCTGGGCAGCAGCAGAGTAAACTCGTCACCGCCATGACGTGCCGCGGTGTCGCCGGCCCTGATGCACGATTCGAGGCGGTGTCCGAGCTCGATCAGCAGGGCATCCCCGGCCGCGTGGCCGTAGGAGTCGTTGACCGGTTTGAAGCCGTCAATGTCGACGGCGAGCACCATCACCGGGATGCCCGTGCGCTGACTCATGATCAGGGCCTGGGAAAGACGGTCATTCAGGAGGGTGCGGTTGGCCAGCCCGGTGAGCGGGTCGTGGAGCGCCTGGCTGGCGAGCCGGTCCAGCAACATGGTGCCGTCCCGGCGTGCCCGTTCATGGATTCTCCAGTGCACAATGCTTGTCGCGCACATCGCCAGGAACAGCACGCTGTGGATCACCGACCACTTCACCGGGTCTTCCAAAGCTGACTGATGGCTGTAGATGCGGGTCGGGGAGGAGACGCCCAGCACCGCGTAGTTTCCGAGTACGATGAACGAGGCTGTCGCGAGAGGCGCCCAATCCTCGTACAGGGCAACAACCGGTACCAGGATGAAGAAAAGGAAGTGCGCCTCAAGGATGCCGGTGATCTGCACCGCCATTGAGGCGAAAAGCATGAGTGACGCCGAGCTGAGTGAGGCGCTCAGCCGTCGCCCCAGCGGGGCCTTCCACGCCACCAGAGCAACGAGTGCGGGGATCGCGCCCTGGGCCAAAGCCAGCCCAAGGGGTGTGTGGAGCAGAAGTGATACGACTGTGATGACTGCGGAGGCCACTACCGCGAACAGGATGATCAGCCGGTGGCGGAAAGCCCAGGCGGGGTCGGGGAGCCGCGAACCGCGCGGAAAAGCATTGAATATAGACCTAGCCCATTGAAGTACCACCAAGATGCTCCCGTGCTTGTCAAGGACGCTCCCCGCGTCGATCACCACGATCGCGTGGCACCCCTACGTTAGCCCCATTCGGCCCGGTTTTCGCCGACCTCAGCCGATCCAGCGCAAAAATTGCGTTGCTGGCCGGTTGCGCCCGGCATTGGGCACGAATATCCTAGCTCAGCGCCTGTCCCACCACATCGGACAGGGGGAACCAAGCTCCCGCCAGGGACCCTGCGATCACGACGGCGAAGAGCAGCAACCAGACCGGGGAAGGCACTCCGGTGCTGCGGTATAGCAGGTACGCGTCGGAGGACTGCAGTTCCCGTCGCCGCCGAAGGTGCACCGAGACCACTTTGCCCAGATCGCGCACCGCCCCGACCATCAGTGCCAGACCCAGGGCAATCACCACATGCCCGGTGAACGCCGCAGGCAGGGCCAGCACCAGCACCGCCGAGATGGCCACCGCACCCAACAGGATCAGCAGGCCGCCGCCGTTACGGATAAACAGGAGTGCTGCGAGCAGGATCAACGCTCCCACTGACAGGGCAGCGGGACCCCACCCGCCCAGGCCAGCCCAGGTCAGCGTTGCTCCGAGGACTGCCGGGGTGGGGTACCCCCAGAATCCGGACCAGGCGGCACGCCATCCGGGGCGGCCGATCATCGTCGTCGTGCCCGCGTGGTCCATGCTCAGCGTGATGCCCTTGAGGACGCGGCCCGTCATCAGGGCAGCGAACGCGTGGCCGAGCTCGTGCACCACTGTGGTGAACAGGCCGAAGAAACGCCAGGTGGGCCGGGGGATCGACAGGGCCGCGGCGGCGAGGACCATAATGGTCAGTTCGAGGGCGGTGATCTCCGGCGGTTCGGCCCGGGCGAACCCCTCAAGGATCCGGTTCCACCACGTCTGAATCATGTCCCCAGCCTACTGAACCCTCAGCGGCGGCCCGACGTGAAAGACTAAAGACATGTCATCGAGCACCCAACCAGACCAGGCCGCACCGGACAATAACGACGGCGTCGAGGAACGAACCCACCTCGGCATGCGGATAGACGACGCCTGGCACTCAGTCCAGACGAATATTGCCATCAAGCGCGGACACGTGCAAACGATCATCCCGTACACCGGCTACGGTTCGGGCACCTGGATCCGGGTCCTCGCCCGAGTGGTCCTTGCTGACCCCGAGGAGATGGCGCCGATCCGTGGCGGTGAGGTGCTGAAGACCATCAAGGAAGGTATCCGGGGGTGGCGCAACTTCACCAGCGCGCCCGTTCGCTACGCGTCGGTCACCGTCGAGGTGGACGGCGAAAGCCATCAGGTGACCGCCGACCGCGGCGGAATCGTCGACGCGAGGATCGACGTGCAGCTCTCGCCGGGTTGGCACACCATCAAACTGCGGTCGGCCGACGACATCCTGGTCGAATCCCCGGTGCGGATCATTGAATCGGGTATCGACTTCGGGGTGGTCTCCGACATCGACGACACCGTCATGGTCACCGCGCTGCCGAGGCCGTTCCTCGCCGCGTGGAACACCTTCGTCCTCGACGAGCACGCACGGGCAGCGACTCCGGGAATGGCTGTGCTCCTGGAGCGGATCACGCAGGAGTCCCCCGGGGCCCCGGTGCTGTATCTGTCCACCGGGGCGTGGAACGTCGCACCGGCGCTCACCCGGTTCATGTCGCGCAACCTGTACCCCGCCGGCCCCAAACTGTTGACCGACTGGGGACCCACGCGTGACCGCTGGTTCCGTAGCGGCCCTGAGCACAAGCGCAGCTCCCTCAAGCGCCTCGCCGCCGAGTTCCCGGACATCAAATGGCTGCTCATCGGCGACAACGGCCAGCATGACGAGGAAATCTACGCCGATTTCGCCGAGCAGTATCCCCAAAACGTGAGGGCTGTGGCGATTCGCCAGCTGACCATGGGTGAGGCGGTCCTCGCCGGTGGCCGTTCGAAGGCCAAGCCGTCCTCGCGCACCCCGAACATTCCATGGATCTACGCCCCGGACGGCGCCGGGATGTCATCCCAGCTGGCGGACCTTGGAATTATTGATCACTCGTTTCAGGAGCCGGCAGAGTAATCCCGTCCTGGTCCTGCGGGCCGGCGTCGGCGCGGATGGTCAGCAGGATCCGGCGAAGCGCCATACCCAGCGAGGCGGTCGCGTCAATCCGTTCGTCCGGGGACACGTCCTTGAGGTGCTGCATCAGGTCCTCAACTGCGGTCTCAGCGTCAGTCAGTGACTCGGCCTTGGTGTCCCATTCGTCGACTGCAGTGGCGGTGAGCTTCACGGCGTAAGCGAGGGGCGGGCCGAGCGGCTTGGGCAGGGGAGTGGACTCCGGGGAACGCCAGATGACGTCGGTGAGCAGTTCGGTCATGTCTTCGACATAGAACGTGACGCGCTCCATTGACTGCAGCGAATGGAAGTCGGCCGCGAGGTCCCGTTTGTGACGGAACTGGCGGATGTTACCGTGCCTGCTGGAATCGGCAAGATGCACTGCGGTGCGCACCTCCTTGCTGAAGGTGGTGAGCTTGTTCTGCCGGTCCGCCCAGTCCTTGTGCTCGGGCGGCCACTGCTCACGCAGGGCTTCACCCATGTCGTTCAGCTGCAGGGCGAGCGCGGACCGGAGGCTGTCCAGTCCCGCCACCACACCGTTCAGGTGCAGGGGTGGCACGATGAGCACGTTCACAATCAGCCCGATGGTCACCCCGACCAGCATCTGCAGCAGATACCCGAACGAGTACCCGTCAGGATCGTCCCCGCCGAGCAGCAGGACGAACAGGGCGGCGATGGGGATCCAGTCCCGGCCCGCCCCGATGTGGGGAAGCCCGGCGGCGAGCACACCGAGTCCCACGACCAATGCCACCGACACCACCGAACGGTCGCCCAGGAAAATCACCGGGAAAGCCAGCGCAAACCCGATGGCCAGCCCCACCAGGGTCTGGATGCCCTGCTTGGCTGAGCCGGCAATGGTGGGGTACATGCAGGCCACGGCGCCCAACGGTGCGTAGTACGGGTACTCGGAGGCGACGCCGGGAACCTGCAGGGCAATCACCCAGGCGATGGACGCGGCAAGGGCGGCCTTGAAGGCCAGCAGCAGCCGCTTGTGGCGGACCAGCCCTCCCACACGGGTCAGCAGGCGGGCGCCGGAAGGGTTTTTCAGCATGCTTGCTATTCTCCCAGCATTTGACCGCCCACGAAATTCGCCCGTTCGGAAGGTGCAGAAAAGTTCCCGGGACGATTCAAGGCCACGGGTGACGCTTTTTCTTCAGGTGACAACGGGACGCGCCGGGTACTTGATGCGGCGGGGCCGACGGCGTAGCGTAGCCACCAAGTTACTTCAGTAACGGGTCAGCGACTCTCCAGCGGAGAGTGTGGGTGCCCCCATGTGGGCCTGACATTTGTTCGCAGGAGTTCCCGTCAGCGCGGCCGCGCTACGCCAGGACTCGGATCTGCGTTCCTCCAGATTGTTTCACCAGCCGAATCCCTCGATGGTTTCGCGGTGACCTCACGAATCAGGACACAAATGTCATATCCACTCCCGCCGCCGCCCACCTACCCCGCCCTCTCCTACGAGCTGTTCCCGCCACGCACCACCAGCGCCGAGGAAGGGATGTGGCGCACCATCCGCGCGCTTGAAGATACCCGACCGGACTTCGTCTCAGTAACCTATGGTGCCTCCGGCTCCAACCGCGACACCGCCGTCGGACTGCTGAAGCGCCTCCTGGACGAGACCAGCCTGAAACCGCTGGCCCACCTCACGTGTGTAGGGAACTCCCGGGACTATCTGGTGCAGCTGGTGTACGAACTGATTTCCCGAGGGGTGCGCGGCATCCTCGCCCTCCGCGGCGACCGCCCCCTTGACCGCTCGCTGCCCGAGGGCGATCTGCAGCACGCCAGCGAGCTGGTGGAGCTGATCCGCCAGGCTGAACGGCAGCTCACGGCACATCTGTGCGCTGGCCGGGTCGCCGTCGGCGTCGCCGCCTACACCACGAAGCACCCGGAATCGCCGAGCACCGAGCACGACATTGAAGTGCTGCTGGCCAAGCAAGCGGCGGGAGCGGACTTCGCTATCACCCAGGTCTACTTCGCGCCGGAGCAATACAGCCAGCTCCTGCGCAGGGCCCGCCGTGCCGGCGTGGAGATTCCGATCATCCCAGGCGTCATCCCCTTCACGAGCGTCCGCCGGCTGGAACGACTCAGTGAACTCGCGGGACTCCAGATCGATGCCCGGTTGAAGGACCGGCTGGTCAGCGCGGTGGACGACGCCGAACGCCGGCGGATCGGCGTCCGCGCCACCGTGGACCTGGCGCACGCGGCGCTGAACGACGGCGCCCCGGGCATCCACATCTACACCTTCAATGAGCACGCGGCGGCACTGGACGTCCTGGACCGACTCGACCTGAGCCGACCACCAGCGCCGGGCCTGAGCCAGACCGCCTGACCCACCAATACTTCCGAAGGGTTTACCTCCATGAGCAGTGAATTCCCCGCAGCCACGATCATCGGCTACCCACGCATCGGCCCCCGGCGCGAACTGAAGACGGCAGTCGAGTCCTATTGGGCGTCCAGAACCTCCGCGGCGGAGTTGGAAGCCAGCGCCCGCCAGCTCCGCCAGGACGGCTACGCCCGGCTCGCCAGCCTGGGGCTGTCACAGACCGCGTCGGCCATCCCGGCGTCCTTCTCCCTGTATGACCAGGTGCTCGATACGGCTGTCACCTTCGGCGCGGTGCCAGCCCGGTTCCAGGACCTGTACGACGGCGACGGGTCACTGGGGTTGGACGCCTACTTCACTCTCGCCCGCGGCGACGCCGGGCGGCCGCCCCTGGAAATGACCAAGTGGTTCGATACCAACTACCACTACCTGGTCCCGGAGATCGGACCCGAGACCCGGTTCACGCTGGCCAACGACTGGATACTACGCACCGTCAGCGAGGCCGCTGACCTGGGGATCACTGTGCGTCCCACCCTCATCGGCCCGGTCACGTTCCTCCTGCTCAGCAAGGCAGCGGACGAGGCGCCCGACGGGTTCTCCCCGCTGAGCCGGCTCGAGGACCTGCTGCCGCTCTACGCGGATCTGCTGGGCCGGCTGGCGGCTGCTGGGACCCACTGGGTGCAACTGGAGGAACCGGCGCTGGTGGCGGACCAGGTGGTCCCCGAGGCTGAGGTGGCGGCCGCCGTCGAGCGCGCCTACCGCTACCTCGCCGGGGCGGCCGAACGTCCCTCACTGCTCGTCACCACCCAGTACGGCTCACTTGGACCGCTGCTCCCGGTCCTTGCAGGCACCGGCATCGACGCGCTGCACCTGGACCTCGTCAAGGGCGGCCTGCCCCCGGCCCAGGACCTGGCCCTCCTGGGTGGCACCACCCTGGTGGCCGGGGTGGTGGACGGCCACAACATCTGGAAGGCGGACCTGGCAGCCGTGGCAGGCCGCCTCGACACCCTCGCCGGGTCGGTCGGCCGGGTCACGGTGGCGACTTCCACCTCCCTGCAACACGTCCCGCACGACGTCGACGACGAACCGGACCTCGATCCCGCCCTGCGGTCGTGGCTGGCCTTCGCCGACCAGAAGGTCGCCGAGGTACTCACCCTGTCCCGGCTGGTGGATGGGTCGCCCGCCGGATCGATCGACGGCGCCATCGCCGACGCCACCGCGGTGCTGGCCTCCCGCGCATCAGCCGTCGGCGTCAACCGGCCAGAGGTGAGGGAGCGGCTCGGCTCACTCACGCCGTCGGACTTCACCCGCGGGCCGTACCCGGAGCGGGTCGCCGCTCAGGAGCGGGCCCTGAAGCTGCCGGTGCTTCCCACCACCACCATCGGATCGTTCCCGCAGACCGCCGAGGTGCGGTCGGCACGGGCCCGGTTCAACCGGGGGGACCTCACCGTAGGGGAATACACCGCCCTGATGCAGGAGGAGATAGCGCGGGTCATCGCACTGCAGGAGGCCCTGGGCTTTGACGTGCTGGTGCACGGTGAGCCGGAGCGCAACGACATGGTGCAATACTTCGCCGAACATCTGGATGGCTTCGATGTCACGGTGAACGGGTGGGTGCAGTCCTACGGGTCGCGGTGTACCCGGCCGTCGATCCTGTGGGGGGACGTCAGCCGCCCAGCACCGATCACCGTGCGGTGGGCCGAGTACGCCCAGTCCTTGACCAGCAAACCGGTGAAGGGGATGCTGACCGGTCCGGTCACCATCCTGGCTTGGTCATTCGTCCGGGAGGACCTGCCGCTGGGGGAGACGGCCAACCAGGTGGCCCTCGCACTCCGCGATGAGGTGAGCGACCTGCAGCGTGCAGGTATCCGGGTGATCCAGGTGGACGAACCGGCGCTCCGTGAGCTGCTGCCCCTCCGGGAGGCGCAGCGGCCGGATTACCTGGCCTGGTCGGTCAACTCCTTCCGGCTGGCAACCTCCGGGGCGGCGCCGTCCACGCAGGTGCACACCCACCTCTGCTATTCCGAGTTCGGCGCCATCATCGAGGCGATTGACGGCCTCGACGCCGATGTCACATCGATCGAGGCCGCCCGGTCGCGGATGGAAGTGGTACACGACCTGCAGGCGCACGGGTTCGCGCGGGGTGTGGGGCCGGGGGTGTACGACATCCACTCACCACGGGTCCCGGATGAGGACGAGGTCGCTGACCTCCTGGGGAAGGCGGTCCAGCATGTGCCGGCCCGGCAGCTCTGGGTCAATCCCGACTGCGGTCTGAAGACCAGGGGCTACGCGGAAACCACCGAGTCGCTGGGCAACCTGGTCAACGCTGCCGTGCGGGTGAGGGCGACTCTCTAACTGCGGACCGGTTCGATGCTCTGTGCCTTCAGGATGGCGGCGAGCTGGTCCATGAAGAGCCGCACCCTGGTGGTCTGCCGGTCGCCGATCTGCAGGGCGAAGATGCTGCGGGCCAGTCGGATCTCGGGGACATCCAGCGCCACCACCGAAGGTGGGCCGTGCGTCATGGCAAGGTCGGGCACCAGCGCAGCGCCGAGCCCGGCGGCGGCCATTGCCAGGCTGGCGTTGAAATCGTCGCAGTATGCCACTACCCGGGGGTGCAGGTTGCAGCTGGCGAACAGCCGTTCAATCACCGTGGCGTCGGCAGTCCCGGGGTGGTGCATGATCCACGGCATGTCGGATAACTGGTCGGCGCTGACCGCGGCTCCAGGCTGGATGCCCCACGACGCCGGGAGCACCACCCGGAAATTGTCGTCCCCGATCCACTGGCGACTGACCGACGACGGCCAGGCCAGTCCGCCCTGGCCCACCTGGAACACCAGGGCGAGGTCGAGTTCGCCGCCGGTCCGCAGCCCCTGGATCGTCTGACCTGGTTCTGCGACGTACACCTTCAGGCTGATCCCCAACCGACGCCATTCGGGGGTGCCGAGCAGCCGCGGCAGCGCGTAGGTGGCGAGGCTCGGGAAGATCCCCAACCGTAGTTCCTGGGTCGGCTCGGCCTCGGCCCGTGCCGTCGAGGCCAACAGGGCATCGATGTCGGTGAGCACCTTCGCCGCATGGCGTGACATGACGACTGCCGCCTCCGTGGGCACCGCGCTGCGTGCGGACCGCTCAAACAGGGTGGCCCCGGTGTCCCGCTCCAGTGCTGACATCTGCTGCGACACCGCCGACGCCGTGTACCCCAGCCGGGACGCCGCCGCAGTGAACGAGCCCAGCCGGATGACCTCCAGAAGCGTGCGCAAATGCACCGGGTTGACCACTGGCAATCCTTTCAGCATTCGGGAGGTCCACCCACGATCCGCAGCCCGGGATGGGCACCAATCCGTCAATGATCCGTCTCCGAACAATAACCAAACTATATTTACAACAGGCGTTTTCCCTCTGGGAGGCCTGTGGTGAGGTGTCGGACGGTCGGATCGACCGGCTGGACGCCTCACGCAAACCTACGCGGAGGAGCGCAGATGACTGAGCAACAGCATGGCATGCCGGACCTTGACACGCCCGATGTCGGCTCCAACGAGCCGGGCGTCCGTCGCCGGATCGCCGTCGTCGGCAGTGGCGTGGCAGGGCTGACTGCCGCCTATGTGCTGAGCCGTCACCACTCGGTCACCCTCTACGAAGCCGACGACCGCGCCGGCGGCCACGCCCACACCCACCAGATGCCGATGGCTGACGGCACCACCTCGGGCGTCGACACCGGGTTTATCGTCCACAACGACCGCACCTACCCGACGCTGCTGCGGCTGTTTGGTGAACTGGGAGTCCCCACCCAGGACTCCGACATGACCATGTCGGTGCGGTGCGATGGGTGCGGGCTCGAATACGCCGGCGCGAAAGGTCGGCGCGGGGTATTCGGTCAGCCCGGAGTGTTGCGCCGTGGCAGGTACCTGAAGATGCTGCTCGAAGTCCTCCGTTTCCAACGGGACGCCCGCGCACTGCTGGGGGCTACCGGTGAGGATGACGGGATGACGCTCGGCGAATTCCTCGCCCGGGGACGATTCAGCAAGTACTTCACCTCCCACTTCATGACTCCTGTGGTCTCGGCGGTGTGGTCCTGCGACCCGTCGACGGCGCTCGCCTACCCGGCGCGGTACCTCTTTTCCTTCATGTCGCACCACGGAATGCTCACCATCAAGGGGTCGCCGCAGTGGCGAACAGTGACGGGCGGGTCGGGGGAGTACGTCAGCCGGGTGCTCGAGCACATCGAGGAGGTGCGGCTCGGGTCGCCCGTCGCCGAGGTGCTGAGGGTGGGGGACGCCGTCGTCGTCACGTCCAACGGCGACACCGAAACCTACGATGCGGCAGTCATCGCGACCCACCCGCACCAGGCGCTCGCCATGCTGGGCGACGCCGGACCGGTCGAGCAGCAGGTGCTCGGGGATATGCCGTACTCGACCAACCACACCCTCTTCCACACTGACGAGTCGGTGCTGCCGAGGACCGACGCCGTCCGGTCCTCCTGGAACTACCGGCTGCCGTCCTGCGAAGCGAGCCCTGACCGGGTCCTGGTCACCTACGACCTGACACGGCTGCAGCGCCTCGAGGGGCGCACCGGGCACCGCTTCCTGGTCAGCCTCGGAGAGCGCGACGAGATTGCGCCGGAGTCGGTGCTGCGGTCGATGACCTACGAACACCCGCAGTACACGCCGTCCTCGCTCGCCGCGCAGCGCCGGCTGGCCGAGCTCAGCGACGACCGGATCGCCTTTGCGGGCGCCTATCACGGGTGGGGGTTCCACGAGGACGGGGCGCTCTCCGGGCTCCGGGCCGCTGAACGCCTCGGCGGCTCCTGGGACGCCGAACCCCTCGACGCCGCACTGGTGGACGTCCCGTCATGAGCCACGCTCCCCACCGTGCGGACCACGGCCCGTCCGCCCTGTACCCGACGACGATCCGGCATGTGCGCCGGTCGCCGCTGCATAACGAGTTCACGTACCGCAGCTACAGCTGGTTCGTGGACCTCGATGACCTGCCACAGCTGCCCTGGTGGCTGCGGCCGTTCGCTGTGTTCTCTGCCGCCGACCACCTGGGGGACCCCGAGCGGTCAATCCGGTCCAACGTCGCCGCGTACCTGGCGACCCAGGGTATCGACGACGACGGCGGGACCGTCACCATGCTGGCCAGTGGCCGGGTGCTCGGGCACGTATTCAATCCTTTGAGCCTGTTCTGGTGCCACCGCACCGACGGAACACTGGCCGCCGTGATCGCCGAGGTGCACAACACCTACGGGGAGCGGCACTGCTATCTGCTGAACCCGGACCAGGCAGGCCGCGCTGTCACCGAGAAGGCGTTCTATGTGTCGCCGTTTAACGACGTGTCGGGCAGTTACGAGATGCGGGTCCCGGAACCGGCAGAACGCCTCAGCATCGCGATCACGCTTCACCGGGACGGCCAATCGCCCTTTATCGCAACGATGGCGGGCCACCGCCTGCCCGCCACCACCGGCAACGTTGTCCGCATGATCACCGCCATCCCTGTTGCACCCCTCCGCGCGGCTGCGCAGATCAGGTGGCAGGGAGTTAAACTCTGGATGCGCCGGTTGCCCGTTCGCACCAGGCCACACCATGATTCACAGGAGGCAGTTCGATGAGTACCCTTGTTCGTTCCGAGGAAGACGTAGATCCGGAGTTTTGGCCCGGTATCGCCAACGTTCCGTCGGGCCCCCGGAACAAGGTTGCCGCGGCGCTCGCCGAAAAGATCTTCACCGCGGCCGTGAACCGCCTGCAGCTGCGGGTCCTGTACGACGACGGCACCGTACTGGGTGCGCCCGGCGGGGGACCCCGTCCCGAGATGCGGATCCACCGTCCGGACGATTTCTTCGCCCGGCTGGGCGATAACGGGCTGATCGGGCTGGGCGAGGCCTACATGGCCCAGGACTGGACGGCGTCGGACCTCACCGAGGTGATGCAGGTCTTCGCAGCACAGGCCGCGCACCTGGTGCCGGTCCCGCTGCAGAAGCTGCGCGGGCTGTACCTGCCCAAGCCGCCCCGCAAGGAGCGCAACACCAAGGTCAACACCCGGTCCAACATCTCCCGGCACTATGACCTGTCCAACGACCTGTTCAACCTGTTCCTGGACGACACCATGTCCTACTCCAGCGCCCTGTTCGATGCGAACGGGCCGCAACTGCTGGATGCACGGTGGGAGGACCTACCCGAAGCCCAGCAGCGCAAGGTCGACCGCCTGCTGGACCAGGCCGACGTCGGCGAGGGAACCCGGGTGCTGGAGATCGGGACCGGCTGGGGCGAGCTGGCCATCCGTGCGGCCCGCCGCGGGGCCACAGTGGTCTCGGTGACCCTGTCGAGCGAGCAGAAGGAACTGGCGGAGCAGCGCGTCGCCGACGCCGGGTTGTCCCACCTGGTCACCATCGAGCTGAAGGATTACCGCGCGGTCGAGGGCCAATACGATGCGATCGTCTCGGTGGAGATGATCGAGGCGGTGGGCTACGAGTACTGGGGCGTGTACTTCCAGACCATCGACCGGCTATTGGCCCCCGACGGCCGGGTGGCCATCCAGGCAATCACCATGCCGCACGAGCGCATGATGGTGACCCGCCGGTCCTACACCTGGATCCACAAGTACATCTTCCCGGGTGGCTTCATCCCCTCGGTCCGCGCGATCGAGGACATCACCGACCGCTACACGAGCCTGCGCGTGCGTGAGCGGCTCTCCATGGGCGACCACTACGCGCAAACCCTCAGGCTGTGGGAGGAACGTTTCCTCGCCCACGCCGACGACGTCTCGGCCCTCGGCTTCGACGACGTCTTCCAGCGGATGTGGCGGTTTTACCTGTGCTATTCGAGGGCCGGCTTCCAGTCCGGATACCTCGACGTGCAGCAGCTCATCTTCGACCGCCGGCCGTAACCATCAGGAGCATTCCCTTGACTCACCCCGAAACCACACGACAGACCGCCAGCATCGATCAGGACATTGCCGGCAAGATCGCGCGGATCCTCGATCCGATAGTGGGCGGCGAACTGCCGGTGCATCTGCGCGCCTGGGACGGCAGCACCGCCGGACCAGTTGGTCAGCCCGAAGTGCAGATCAACAGCGCCAACGCGTTGCGCCGATTGCTGTGGAGCCCGGGGGAGTTGGGTGCCGCGCAGGCGTACGTGACCGGGGAGATCGATGTGCCCGGGTCACTCGACGACGCCCTCACCCATCTCTGGAATGTGGTCGCCTCACGTGACCTGACCATGCCGAAGCTGACCCCGTCGCTGGTCCTTCAGCTGACGAAGCTGGCCCGCGAACTGGGAGTCTTTGGACCTCCGCTGCCCGCTCCGGCGTCGCAGGCGAAGATCAAGGGCAGGCTGCACAGCCTGCTCCGCGACCGGGACGCCATCAGCCACCACTACGACCTGTCCAACAGCTTCTACCAGTTGATCCTCGACGACCACATGGCCTACTCCTGCGGCTACTGGCTCTCCGATGATCCTGACTACACGCTTGAGGACGCACAGCGGGACAAGCTGGACCAGGTGTGCCGCAAGATCGGTCTCGACACGATGCCCGGGCAGCGGTTCCTTGACGTCGGCTGTGGCTGGGGCTCGCTAAGCCTGTTCGCAGCCGAACACTTCGGGGCTTTGGTCACCGGGGTCACCATTTCCAAGGAACAGAAAGCGTTCATCGATCAGCGGATCGCGGAACGCGGACTGCAGGACCGGGTGGAAATCCGGCTCCAGGACTACCGTGACGTCAATGACGGACCCTACGATGCGGTGGCATCGCTGGAAATGGGTGAGCACGTTGGCCAGGAGAACTACGGAACCTACACCGCGACCCTGTTCCGCAATGTGCGGCCGGGCGGAAAGGTGCTGATCCAGCAAATGTCACGGCACGGCAAGAACCCCGGAGGGGGCCCGTTCATCGAGTCCTTCATTGCGCCCGACATGCACATGAGGCCGGTGGGCGACACCGTCAACCTGATCGAGAACGCCGGCTTCGAGATCCGCGGTGTCGAAGCCATGCGGGAGCACTATGTGCGCACCATCGACGCCTGGCACGACCGGTTCGAGACCAACTGGGATCAGGCTGTAGGGATGATGGGCGAGGAAGTTGCCCGTGTCTGGCGGCTCTACCTGGTGGGAGCCTCGATGACCTTCCGCGACGGACGCATGGGCGTGGACCAGATCCTGTCGCAGAAGCCCCTCGGGTAGTTAACCTCCGGCGCATAGACGACACGCCGACGATTCACGACACAGAAGTATTTTGCCTGTGCGCAAGTACTCCACAGGGGTGTGGACGACGGCCACGGATCAGCGGGTTTCCGCGCATTTCCGTGGGGTCCGATTGTGGATTATCTGTGGACGAACCACCCGATGAATGACATACTTGTAATACATCATCTTGGGGTCGCACCCAGAGGTTTGCACTAGATGTAGTATTTATATATCGAACCGCTGGCATAGCGGGCACAAGCGACGCACCCCGGAGAACCACCGGAAAGTCCCTCGTTCACAGCCCGCCAATTCCTGAATACGCGTCGATGACAAGCCAAGAATTACAAGGGGAGAGGGACTATGACCGTCACGGTTTATACCAAGCCAGCATGCGTACAGTGCAACGCCACGTACCGGGCCTTGGACAAGAAGGGCATCACCTACCAGAGCGTGGATATCTCACAGGATCCAGCAGCTTTGGAGCGTGTCCGCGCACTGGGCTACATGCAGGCTCCGGTAGTCATTACCGAGCAGGATCACTGGTCGGGTTTCCGTCCGGACAAGATCAACGAACTGGCTGAACTCAGCCAGGCCTCGGTCAGCTCGGTCGCCTGATTCGACAGGATGTGGGTCCTTCATCATGACCCTTACAGCAGTGCACACGTCACCCACCGCAGCGGCTCACAGCGAGCCGGGCGGGGTGACCGATGCCCGGCTCATCTACTTCTCCTCGTCCTCGGATAACACCCACCGGTTCGTCCAGAAACTGGATGAGGCCACAGGGACGGCGTCGGCACGGATGCCGCTGCTGACCCGGGACCCAACACTTAGAGCACTGCAGCCGTTTGTGCTGGTCCTGCCGACGTACGGCGGGATCTCCGGGCGGGGCGCCGTACCCAAGCAGGTAATCAAGTTCCTCAACGACGAGGGAAACCGATCCTTGATTCGTGGCGTGATTGGCGCAGGAAACACCAACTTCGGGGAAACCTACTGCCTGGCGGCGGACATCATTGCCGCCAAGTGTGGGGTCCCGGTTCTTTACAGATTTGAATTAATGGGAACGTCCGAGGACGTTGACCGAGTAGCCCAAGGATTGGAAGCGTTTTGGATATGACTGTTGCAGAGACAGAGACAAAGGGAGCAGGCGGCACCGCCGCACCTCAGCTAGAGCGTTTCCATGGCATGGGCTATCACGAGCTCAACGCCATGCTGAACCTGTACGGCCCCAACGGAGAGATCCAGTTCGAGGCCGACCGCGAGGCTGCACACCAGTACTTCCTGCAGCACGTCAATAACAACACCGTGTTCTTCCACGACCTCGAGGAGAAGCTCGACTACCTCGTGAAGAACGAGTACTACGAGCGGGAAACCCTCGACCAGTACTCGATGAACTTCATCCGCGACCTCTACAAGCGCGCCTACAACAAGAAGTTCCGCTTCGAGACCTTCCTGGGCGCCTTCAAGTTCTACACCTCCTACACGCTGAAGACATTCGACGGCAAGCGTTTCCTGGAGCGCTACGAAGATCGTGTGTGCATGGTGGCACTCCACCTGGCCCGCGGCGACCAGCAGCTCGCGCTCCAGATGGTCGACGAGATCATCGAGGGACGTTTCCAGCCGGCCACCCCCACCTTCCTCAACGCCGGCAAGCGCCAGCGTGGCGAACTGGTTTCCTGCTTCCTTCTTCGCATCGAAGACAACATGGAGTCCATCGGCCGGTCCATCAACTCCGCGCTGCAGCTGTCCAAGCGGGGCGGCGGAGTGGCGTTCGCGCTGACCAACATCCGCGAAGTTGGTGCGCCGATCAAGCAGATCGAGAACCAGTCCTCAGGCGTGATCCCCGTGATGAAGCTTCTCGAGGACAGCTTCTCCTACGCCAACCAGCTCGGTGCCCGTCAGGGTGCCGGTGCTGTGTACCTGCACGCCCACCACCCGGACATCTACCGCTTCCTCGACACCAAGCGGGAGAACGCCGACGAGAAGATCCGGATCAAGACCCTGTCGCTCGGCGTTGTGATCCCGGACATCACCTTCGAGCTGGCCAAGAAGGATGAGGACATGTACCTGTTCTCGCCCTACGACGTCGAGAAGGTGTACGGCATGCCGTTCTCCGACGTCTCGGTCACCGAGAAGTACTACGAGATGGTTGACGACGCCCGGATCAAGAAGACCAAGATCAAGGCTCGCGACTTCTTCCAGACTCTAGCGGAGATCCAGTTCGAGTCGGGCTACCCGTACATCATGTTCGAGGACACCGTGAACCGGGCCAACCCGATCGACGGCAAGATCATCATGTCGAACCTGTGCTCCGAGATCCTTCAGGTTTCGCAGCCCACCACGTACCACGATGACCTGTCCTACGACGAGACTGGCAAGGACATCTCCTGCAACCTGGGTTCGCTGAACATCGCGAAGACCATGGATTCGCCGGACTTCGGTCTGACCATCGAAACGGCCATCCGGTCGCTGTCGGCAGTGTCTGACATGTCCAACATCACCTCGGTGCCTTCGATCGCCCGTGGCAACGACCAGAGCCATGCCATTGGCCTGGGTCAGATGAACCTGCACGGTTACCTGGCGCGGGAGCGGGTCCACTACGGCTCCGAAGAGGGCCTGGACTTCACCAACATCTACTTCTACTCGGTGGTCTATCACGCAGTGCGGGCATCCAACCTGCTGGCGATCCAGACGGGCACCACGTTCGGTGGGTTCGAGAGGTCCAAGTACGCCACCGGCGAGTTCTTCGACAAGTACACCAACCAGGAATGGGTTCCCCAGACCGAGAAGGTTGCTGAGCTGTTCAAGCACATCCACATTCCTACCCAGGAAGACTGGAGTGCACTGAAGGCTTCGGTCATGGAGCACGGCATCTACAACCAGAACCTGCAGGCTGTGCCGCCGACCGGATCGATCAGCTACATCAACAACTCCACGTCGTCGATTCACCCGGTGGCATCGAAGATCGAGATCCGCAAGGAAGGCAAGCTGGGCCGCGTGTACTACCCGGCTCCCTACCTGACGAACGACAACCTCGAGTACTACGAGGATGCGTACGAGCTGGGCTTCGAGAAGATCATTGACACCTATGCTGCGGCAACGCAGCACGTGGATCAGGGTCTGTCGTTGACGTTGTTCTTCAAGGACACCGCCACCACTCGTGACATCAACAAGGCTCAGATCTACGCCTGGCGCAAGGGCATCAAGACCATCTACTACATCCGTCTTCGCCAGCTCGCGCTGGAAGGGACCGAGGTAGACGGTTGCGTTAGCTGCATGCTGTAACCAGCTGCTTCAGAACAACCAGTACGACGGCGGGTGCTCGCCCGTCGTCGTACGCTTTAACTAAGAACCAACCCACCATTGAGGGGATGACATGACCGAGAAGGTCAAGCTGCTTAGCCACGTTGAGGCAATCAACTGGAACCGCATCCAGGACGACAAGGACGTGGATGTCTGGAACCGTCTGGTCAACAACTTCTGGCTGCCTGAGAAGGTCCCGCTGTCGAACGACGTCCAGTCGTGGGCGACGCTGACTCCTGACGAGCAGCAGCTCACCATGCGGGTGTTCACCGGCCTGACCCTGCTCGACACCATCCAGGGCACCGTTGGTGCTGTCAGCCTCATCCCTGATGCGATCACTCCTCACGAAGAGGCCGTGTACACGAACATCGCGTTCATGGAGTCGGTGCACGCGAAGAGCTATTCATCGATCTTCTCCACGTTGGCTTCCACCAAGGAGATTGACGAGGCGTTCCGTTGGTCGACCGAGAATGAGAATCTGCAGCGCAAGGCTGAGATTGTCATGAACTACTACCGTGGCGACGATCCGCTGAAGCGCAAGGTGGCGTCGACACTGCTGGAGAGCTTCCTGTTCTACTCGGGGTTCTACCTCCCGATGTACTGGTCTTCGCGTGCGAAGCTGACCAACACGGCTGACCTGATCCGTCTGATCATCCGCGATGAAGCCGTTCACGGCTACTACATCGGCTACAAGTTCCAGAAGGGTCTTGAGAAAGAGTCGGCTGAGCGGAAGCAGGAGATCAAGGACTACACGTTCGAGCTCTTGTTCGAGCTGTACGAGAACGAGGTTCAGTACACCCACGATCTCTATGACTCTGTTGGCCTGGCTGAGGACGTCAAGAAGTTCCTGCACTACAACGCTAACAAGGCGCTGATGAATCTGGGCTACGAAGCCATGTTCCCGGCATCGGTCACCGATGTGAATCCTGCGATCCTGTCGGCGCTGTCACCGAATGCCGACGAGAACCACGACTTCTTCTCGGGTTCGGGTTCCTCGTACGTCATCGGTAAGGCAGTCAACACCGAGGACGACGACTGGGACTTCTAGTCTCTTCTTTCTCTAACTCATGAGCTGATCAAATGGCCCTCGAACGCTGATGCGTTCGGGGGCCATTTGTCATTTGCTCACTTGCCGGCTGACCATCTCGTTGATCCAGCTCGGCGCGAAGGGCGAGGTGCAGTTTGGGGGAGTGGGATAGTCCTTTAGTACCTCCAGGCGCTCACCGATAGCGAGAGCGCGGGCACGATACGCGGAGTGTTCGATACCGATCATGGCCAGACACTGATTCATGGCCCATTGCAGGCGGTCGGGGGCTTCCTTCATTTGCGCTTCGATGACATCGAGCAATCCTGGGAGGTCCAGAGTGTCGGGTTCTTTGATCACTCGCTCCGAGGTCAGGGCCCATCCTGCGCTTGCCACGACCGGGTCAGGATCAGCTGACCAGGCGAGCCGGAGGTCTTCGGAGTGAGGACTCTTCTTGACCACGTAGTTCACCAGCCAGTCGTGCACCTTCGGTGCGCGGGCTTCGCGGAGCATCGCATTGAGTTCGTCGCGTTCGAAGGCCTTCGGCCGACAGATCAGCAGAGCTACCAGACGAGCAGCCGTGTCACCGGTAGCCCAGAGGTCGCGGGCAAGATCCTGCTGGGTCTTGAGCTTCTTTGCGACTGCCCGGAGCTTTCCAAGGTTGACCGCGTGATCGTCACCATGGCGTTCGTTCACCGCTTTGATCTTCGGGTCTTCGAGCGCAGCGAGTTCGGCAAGAACTTCGTCAGCAGTGGTCGCGGTTGCGGTTGCCGTCATTGCATCCTCCTGGTCAGTGCGGACGTTTCAGTGGGAGGACGTTTGCACATCTATAAGTCGAAGTTCCGTTGTCTGGCTTCCAAGACTACTAGCCCGGTGATGGTCAGACGGCGTCGTGCTCATGCCGCACCTCCTGTTCCCTCGCACCCTATTTAGGCCGCTCAGTGTTCAGGCCGCACCGTGCTCAGGCCGCTCCGTGGTGGGGACTGCTGCGTTCCCTTATCCGGCGATGTCGCGACGCGGTGAGGGTCGCGCGACGGTGATAGTCGTGCTGGGTGATTGTCCTGCCTGGGTGGTTAGGGTCGCGACCTGACCTGCTTGAGGCCTTTGACCTGTGCCCGCTCGATTGTCGCTCCAGTGCCAGCTGCGGCGCCAGCTCCGGTGCCGGGTAGGGGTGGTGCGGTGGAGTGGTAGGTGTGACCGGTGGGCGTGGTGATGCTGAAGGTGTGTCGGGGGCGTGTTTGTGGTCTTGATCCGGGGACTGTTTGGGCTGTCCAGCCGGGGTGTTCTTTGGTGTGATTGCACGCTTCGCAGAGTCCTGCCCCGTTGGTGATCGTGGTGGGTCCGCCACGGTGCCAGGGCACGATGTGGTCGAAGTGGCGGATCGGGGCATCACAGTACGGAGTCCGGCAGGTGTCGTCGCGGGCGGTGATGAACCGTCGTTGAGCTCTGGTGAAGAGCCGGGCGCTGGAATCCATCGCCACCAACTCCCCGGTCGACGGCGCAGTATAAAGCCGACGCAACCACACATCGAAAGCATGGGGTGCAGGGTCGACGCTGTTCCCGGCCGGATCGACGACGGTCGGGGTGGGAGGAGCTGGTGCGGATCCAGTGGCTGGGTCGACGGCCGGGTCAGTTGTGGCGGTGGGGCCCTGGCCGGTTCTGGCAGGCCCGGGATCGCTAGTACTCACGTCGGTTGTTCTGCCGGTAGTTTTCGCTGTTTGGAGGAGGGTGCGTGCCCAGTGGGAGCCGACGATGCCGTAGCCGGGAATCCGGGCGGGTTCGCTGTCGCCTTGGAAGAGGGCACGGTCGGTCATGATGAGCTGCAACTCGACCCGGCTGACGCCCCCGGGGACCCCGGTGACACGTTCAACCAGAGTGTCAGCCATCACCTGACCCCGAGACCTCGGGTCGCCAGCGGCCCGGGTAGTGTCCGCGTGACGGGACAGGGCAGCATAGGTGCCAACTGCTTCCTTCACGGGGAGCAGGGCGGTGAGGTAGGCCATGGTGTCCGGTGCGGGACGGATACTCACGGACCGTTCCGTCACCGCCCGGGCGGCACGGTTCACCACCGACCGGGGATCCCTCCGATACGAGGCGGCCTTCACCGCCGCGACAATCGCCTTATCCCCACGCCCCTCGAACGTCCCCGTATCCGGGGCGAGTTCCTCATCGACCGCTGCCCGGTCCTCAGCGGACAGGCACGCGGTTTCCTTCACCAACAGGGTCGCCCGCCACTCATTCAACTGGCCACAATGCAACGCCGCCAACGTGTGGGGCATTTCCGTGACCAAAGCCCGTGCGAGGCCGAGGAGCCGGCTACCCCGGGACGGGGACTCACGGCGGGCCAACGCGATCTGCGCGCTTATACCCTTGCCCTGCTCCCCAGCGGGAACACCGGCGTCGGCCTGGGCCTGGCGTTCGGCCACGTCGACAGCCACCGTGATCCGCGCCTGGACGCCCGCGATCGCGGACTTCAGATCCTCGAGTTCCCGCAACTGATCAATCAGCCCCGCCGCATCACCGGCTGGCCGCAGGGAGTGGAGGGCTTCGGCCAGCTCCCGAACGGAAGATTCACTGCGACGGAAGGACAGGGTAGCTGCGGGAGATTCGCCGCGACTGCGACTGGGACTGCCGGACCGGGTAGCTGGGGTAGATTCACCGCCACCGCGATTGCGATCGGGGCCAACGGGCCGGGGCCCCAAGAGAGCAGCACCGGCTGGCGAGGACGCATAGTCAGAGACCGGTGACGAGGCAGCGGCACCAGCCCGAGAAGTAGTCCCGACAGATGCAGAGACAGATGCAGAGGCAAAGGTGGAGGCGCCGCCGTCGGGCCCGCCTACCGGACCAGCACCGCCGCGCGGGGCGGCCACCCGGGAGGGGATTCCCGTCCGTTGCGGTGATGGAGCTGTACTGCCTTCCATACCTCTATTGTCCCAAACCGCACCGACATTCCTGCGGATTTACAGGCTATGTGGACAAATCTCTCGAACAGATATTCGAATGAGTTGAGCTCGCGCATCCGATCATCAGAAGCCAACCCAGAGGGAGGAATCCCGGACGTCGGACAGGGCGAGCTGTACCCTCAACCTGTGAACACCGAGCCGCACAAGAACGGCGCCCCATCGACAGCCGACCACAGCCCGACACCCCACCAGAGGTCCGAGGCACTCAAGGAGCGCGTGTACGTCACATTCACGGCTCTTGCCGTCGTCATCGCGACAGAACGAGACGCAGTCCACCTCAGTGTGGGCAGGGCCGTCGTCGCGCTTCTCCTCACCGTGCTCGGAACGTTGATGGCCGTATTTGTTGCCGACCTTATCGCCCACATGGTCAGGGAAAGTTCACTACCCACGCGTGGAGAGTTGCGTCATCTGATGCACGTCAGCTTCGGCTCGCTTTCGGTGATCGCGACGCCGTTGGCGATTCTGGGTCTGAGCGCCCTTCAGGTCATCGATTTGGGTCCTGCACTTCGGCTGATCTCCATCTCGCTCATCGTCACGCTTGTCGTCGTGACCCTTGCTGCGGTCCGGCGGCTCAACGTCAGCCGATGGTCAAAGCTCAAGGTTCTGGCAATCATGACCGCACTGGGCCTGGCAGTCCTGACGATCGAACTCGCGGTTCACTAGCGCTGCGCAGCCTCCTAGTGCGGGGCGAGGGAACCGACGAGTGCCTTCACAATCGCCTCGGTGACTTCCTCAGTGGTCGCTGTACCGCCGACATCCCTCGTCAGGAACCCTGCCGCGGTGGTCTGCTCGATCGCTGCTTCCACCTGCCGGGCTTCCTCGCTCAGTCCAAAGTGGTCAAGCATCAAAGCGGCGCTGGCGATTGCCCCGATGGGGTTGCTGATTCCCTCACCCGCAATATCCGGAGCGGAACCGTGCACCGGCTCAAACATTGAGGGAAAGCGACGTTCCGGGTTGAGATTCGCGCTTGCAGCCAGCCCCAGGCTACCCGCGAGGGCCGACCCCAGATCCGAAAGGATGTCCGCATTCAGGTTGGAGGCCACCACCACTGAGAGTTCCTCGGGGCGCAGAATGAACTTCGCACTCATCGCGTCGACCAGAACGCTCTCGGTCAGCACATCCGGGTAGTCCAGTGCCACCCGCCTGAACGTTTCATCCCACAGCACCATCCCGTACTGCTGAGCATTCGACTTGGTGACACTTGAAACCTTCTTCACCGTGCGGGTTCGCGCCAGATCAAACGCAAACCGCATGATCCGCTCACAGCCCTTCTCCGTGAACAGGGAGGACTGAATGGCAATCTCGTTTCCCGGGCCCCGGCCGCTGAGATTACGCCCGCCGAGCCCGGCATATTCACCCTCGCTGTTTTCCCGGACAACCACCCAATCCAGCTCGGTGTGGTCGGCCTTCCGCAGTGGCGACTGGATTCCAGGCAGGAACCGCACGGGCCGGATATTCGCCCACTGGTCGAAGTTCTGGGTGATATTCAGCCGCAAGCCCCACAGGCTGATGTGGTCGGGCACATTGTCCCAACCCACTGCCCCAAAGTAGATTGCATCGAAATCCTGCAGGATTTCCAGGCCGTCGTCGGCCATCATCTTTCCGGTTTCCGCGTGATAGCCACAGCCCCAGGGAAACTCGGTCCACTCGAAAGCGAACCGCCCCGAGGAGTGCTCCGCCAGAGCATCGAGGACACGTTGTCCGGCTGTCACCACTTCCTTCCCGACGCCGTCAGCTGGGATAGCAGCGATTCTGAAAGTCTGGGTGGCGCTCATCAAAGTCTCCTAGGCAGTGGTGTGCAGCGAACGGGTATGTCACGAAGGCTGCCTACCTCCAGTAGAGCGGTACATCATGTGCTGCGTCCAAGACCCAGATCTGATACGACACATAGGCTGCGCCTATCTATGGCCGCAACTCCAGAGGCGGCAGATCGCAGAACCAATAGATTGGTTTTTCCTATTAGTTCGGTAGGGAACTGGTCTTAGACGGTCTTAAGCGGATCGGTGCATTGTGGGACCAACCTACGACGGAAGGACGAAGATGTCCGAAAATCCCCCGGCACCCGCCTCCCCGGCCGGCCAGCCGCAACGCACCGACGTTCGTGCTGCACTCCTCGGCGGGCGAACCTTTCGCAGCCTGAGCGAACAGCAACTCTCGCCCCGCGAGGAAAGATTTGAGCGGGCCCGGCAAACGCTGGGCTTCTTCCTTGCCCCAGCGGTCGCCATCATCTTCGCGCTGCTGCCGACCGGAATGGATCGCACACAGCAGCTGCTGGCCGCTGTGCTCCTCGGCGTCATCATTCTGTGGATTTGTGAGCCGGTGCCGATTCCGATCGGCGGTTTGATGGGCGTAGCCGCGGTGGTGCTGCTGGGAATAGCTCCAGCCAGCGAGGTTCTGGCACCGTTCGGCTCGACCACCATCTTCACCTTTATCGGTGCGTTCATCCTGGCCGCCGCAATGCTCAAACACGGCATAGCCCAACGGCTGGCCTTCGCCGTGCTCTCGGTTCCGGGTGTGGCCAAGTCGACGTACCGGATCATCATTGCGTTCGGCGTGATTACCTGCATCCTGTCGGCGTTCGTCTCCAACACCGCAACGGTGGCCATGCTGATGCCGACCGCGCTCGGCATCCTTGCCGTGATCGGGCAGCTGATGCAGGACCGCGGGGTCGTCAAAGCCACCTTCGATCCGCTGAGGCTGCGGGTGGGTGCAGCGCTCATGTTGATGCTCGCCTACGGCGCCAGCGTCGGCGGTCTCCTCACTCCGGTTGGTTCCCCACCCAACCTCATCGGCCGGGGGCTGATCGAGGAAGCCACGGGCGTGCGCATCTCGTTCGTTCAGTGGACCGCTACCGTCGCTCCACTCTGCGCCGCAATGTTCGTAGTCCTCGCCCTGACCATGTTCCTGCTGAACAAGCCGGAAATCCGCGAGATTGAAGGTGTGGGCGAGTTCATTCACGAGCAGAAGGCCGCTCAGGGGAAGATGTCGCGTGCCGAAATCAACACCCTGGTCGCCTTCGCCCTGACAGTTACCCTGTGGCTCCTTCCGGCGTTTGCGAGCCTGTTCGCCGGGCCTGACTCGGAGGTCTACCTCTTCCTCGATGAGCGGCTCGATGAGGGAATTGTCGCGGTTATCGGAGCGTCGCTGCTGTTCATCCTCCCCACCAACTGGAAGGAACGCAAAGCGACGATGACCTGGACCGATGCAGCAAAGATCGACTGGGGGACGATCATTCTCTTCGGGACCGGCATCATCTTCGGTGCGCTCCTTTCAGCCACAGGTCTCGCCGAAACCATCGGAAACTCAGCGGCCGAGAACCTCGGTGTCACCAACGTCATTGCGATCACCGCCTTCTCTGCCATCCTTGCCATCTTGATCTCGGAGACCACCAGCAACACGGCCTCAGCCGCCGTCGTCGTTCCGATCGTCATTCCGCTCTGTGTCGCCATCGGCGTGGACCCGTTCATTCCGGCGCTGGCGGCTACCTTCGCCGCGTCGTTCGGGTTCATGCTGCCGGTGTCCACTCCGCAGAACGCGATCGTGTACGGATCAGGGACCGTGCCCATCACGCGGATGGTTCGCACCGGCTTCGTCTTCGATGTGCTGGGAGCGATCCTGATCATCAGCATCGTTCCGGTGATGGTCGGAATCACCGGCGTTGGGGGGTAGGTCTGCAGGGCGATGGGGGTACCGTGGGGCCGGTCGGCTGCCTAGGGTGGGTATAGGGGCCACCCACTGACCGGCCGCCTATTCGCGCACGACGTCGAGGAGACTGCATGGACACGAGGAAGCTGAAGTACTTCCTCGCCGTCGTCGACTGCAATGGCTTCAACCGCGCCGCTGAGGAACTGTTGATCGCGCAACCGTCGCTGTCGCAAACCATTGCGGGTCTGGAACGCGATCTGGGTGTGCCGCTGTTCCACCGGATCGGCCGGCGGGCGGTACTGAGCGAGGCAGGGAAAACCCTTGTGGGGCCGGCCCGTCAGGTGATGCGCGACCTCGAGGCGGCCGAATCAGCCGTCCACGCGTTGCGCGGGTTGCAGAGCGGTCAATTGGACATCATCACCATGCCGTCACCAGGTATCGAGCCCCTCACCTCAATGATCACCAGCTTCACCGAACTGCACCCCTCGGTCCGGCTCAACGTCGAGGCAGCCTTCACCCCCGAGGAGGTCATCGAGTCAATCCGCAACGGAACCTCGGAACTGGGCCTGGCGGGATCACATGGCGCCATCCGGGTGCCCGGGGTCGATGTGCTGGAGCTGGAGCACCAGCCCCTCATCCTGATCGTTAACCCGTTGGCGGACACCTTTGGCGATGCGGACAGGATTCAGCGGGAGGATCTCGGCGGCCACCGGCTCATCGCCAGTCAGCGTGGATCCCTGATGCGCTGGCTGGTCGACGACGCACTGGCCCACGGCGTCGAGACGGAAATAGTGGTGGAGGTTGCCCACCGCACCTCGATTCTCCCGCTGGTTCTCGGTGGGGTGGGCCATGCCGTGATGCCCTCGTCCTGGGCGGCGCTGGCTAACCGCTCCGGGTTGCGTACCCTGCTGATTGAACCGGTGTTCAGGCTCGACGTCGCACTCCTCAGCCGGGAGGCGAACCTGACGCCGGCGGCTGTCTCCTTTCTCGCCGTCGCCAAGCAGCATGCCGCCCATGGATGAGAACCGGCTGGCGTTGAGGGCTGTCAAGGCCTTCCACACCCTCGCTTGGTTCTCCATTGAAGCCTGCGTGGTGTACGTGCTCTACTCGGGCCTCGCTGGCAAGACCGACCGACGTGCAGGGATTGCCGCAGCAGTGGTTGGTGGCGAGGTTCTTATCTTTGCTGGCAACGGTTTCACGTGCCCGTTGACTCCGCTGGCCCAACGTCTGGGCGACCCTACCGGATCGGTGACCGACATCTACCTGCCGCGTTGGTTTGCGCACAATCTGCCAGCAATCCACGTGCCCCTGATTGGCGTGGCTATCTGGGCACATCTGAGAAACCTCAGGTCGTCCTAGGCGAACCGTACTCCAGCCCCGCCCGGGTAGCGTCGTCCAGCTGACCACCCCAGGACAACGGCGCGGCGATGGTGAACCGCCGCCCACTAAGGGTTTCCGGCGTGATACCGATGAAGTGGTCCTTCGTCCCGGCATCCCACGGGACAAGCAGCCTGCCCACCGAATCCATGATCTCGGGTGTTCGATCCAACCGGTTCGCGTGGCCTTTGACCACGACACTCCACGCGACGCTGCCGTTGCTTTCGGTTCCGTCCGTTTCAAAGGCAACCACCCTGCCCAGTGCTGTAGCCAGCTTGGTGCCATGACCGGTCCGGAACACCAGCAGACCGCGATCGATCCTGTAGTTCACCGGAAAGATCTCGGGATGATCGTTGACCCAGACGGCGAGACGGCCGTAGGAGCCAGCACGCAAGAGCTGCCAGCACTCATCGGCGGACAGTGAGGATTTCTGGGGAACGGCGTCGTCGGAAGCCATGACCTAGTCCAGATGCTTGATGCTGTGAAGTGGCGTCACCACGGTGGGACAAGGGAGGTGGTGCAGGACGGCATGGGCCGTCGATCCGAGCAGGAGCCGTCTGAAGCCGCCCCGACCGCGGCTCCCCACCACCAGAAGGGCAGCATTCGCCGCCGCATGCAGCAGCGCGGCCGCTGGTTCCCTGTCGGTTTCCAGCACCTTGCGGACCGCGAGGTCGGGGTAGTCCTGCCCGATGCCCGAAACTGTCTCGGACAAGACCACCCGTTCCTCTTCCTCAAGGGACTGGGTGAGCGTTCGGGGCAGCAGGCCCTCGTCCAACAGATGGTTGGGCGTATGCAGGGCGTAGACCACCACCAGTTCCTGGGCATCCCGGTCCGCCTCGGCAGCAGCGAAGGCAACCGCCTGGATCGCTTCCTCTGACCCATCAACGCCCACCACCACTCCCCGCCGTTCCCCAATCTCTTGAGGGCCAATCACAGCTACCGGGCAGTCAGCGGTGGCAGCGATCTGAAGCGCACGGTCGGTGAGGGAGCCACCCAGATGGACGCTGCCCGAGCCGACCACCAACAGCGATGCCTCGCTCGAGTACTGTCCCAACTTACCGGCCACTCCACCTTCAAGGAGCTTGGTGGTGACCTCCACCTGGTGATCCGCCCGGACACGCCGAGCGGTATTCTCCAGCAGTTGCTCGCCGAGTTTCAGGAGATTGTTGGCCCACGGAATGGGCTCTGTCACCCAGCGGTCATCGACAACGTAAAGGATGACCAGGGGAAGTTTGAGGCGCTCCGCCCTGCGCGCAGCCCACCTCACCGCGGCCTGGCTTTGGGCATTGTCCGTGGTGGCCACGGCAATCGGTTTGGACGCATTCATGGCGGGCCTCCAGGTCGGCTGAGTGGGGGGCTTCAGCGTCCCGCACCATCACAGCGTCCCGCACCACCACCAAGAAACCGTAGGGCCGAAAGTCACAAGTATGGGCACCTCGCGGCCCTCGTGATCCGTACCTACTTCAGCAACGCGACGTCCGACACCAGATCGATGTGCGACTGCATCGCGGCAGCGGCCGCTGCCGCATCCTGCGCACGGATTGCTTCGGCAATGACTCGATGCGACCGCAGCGACTGCTCCGGCCTGCCGGGTTGACCCAGCGACTCAATCCGGGTTTCCAGCACCATCTCCGCGATGAACGCCATCAACTGCCCCAGTACGGGGGAGTGGGCCGCCGCGGTCACCGACTGGTGGAACAGCTCATCCCCGCGCGTCCCCCGGTCCCCGCCGTCGATCTCCGCCGCCATGGCGTCCAACGCGGCATCGATCGCCGCGAGGTCCTCAGGAGTTCGCCGCTCAGCCGCCAGCGCAGCCAGCTTGACCTCCAGCGTGCTGCGCGCCTCAGCGATCTCGGGCAGCCGGGACTGGTGTTCACGCAGTTTCCTGATCACCGTCGCCAGAGATGGCCGGTAGACCAGCACCGCTCCCGTCCCATGCTGCACGTCAATGATGCCGAGCACCTCCAGGGCCACCAGTGCCTGCGCCAACGTTGCCCGCGAAACCCCCAGCTGCTCGGCGAGGATGCGTTCGGCCGGCAATAGGTCGCCGGGTCCCAGCTGGGCTTCCTCGATATAGACGAGGATCTGCTCCACCAGCTGCTCATACAGGCGTGGCCGCGGCGCGCGAACCAGTTGCCGTGGATCGGGCGGTGAGTTCATCAGCGGTCCTCATCGTCAACGGGAAAGGTCATGCCAGTGTATGAGCAGATCCGACGAGGACCGCTTCACAATTGACAAATGGATCAGTGTCTAACAGTCTAGTCCAGTGCGCCGGTAACGTGCGTCACATCACACTTTCACCGGCGAAAGAAGACCTATGTCCGTCCCGCTCCTCTCCATCATCATCCTGGCAGCGATGTTCCTGATTGCCACGTTGCTGCCCGTCAACATGGGCGCCCTCGCCTTCGTGGGCGCTTTCCTGCTGGGTGCAGTCTTCCTCGGCATGGAAACCGATGACATCATCGCCAACTTTCCCGGCGGCCTGTTCCTGACCCTGGTCGGCGTCACCTATCTCTTCGCGATCGCCCAAAACAACGGCACGATCGACCTCTTAGTCAACGGAGCGGTCAAACTCGTCCGCAGCCGGGTGGCCCTGATTCCCTGGATCATGTTCATCATCACCGGCGTGATCACTGCCGTCGGTGCGCTCGGCCCCGCGGCCGTGGCGATCATGGCGCCCGTTGCCCTGGGTTTCGCCGCGAAGCACAAGATCAGCCCCCTCCTGATGGGCATGATGGTGGTCCACGGCGCCCAGGCGGGCGGCTTCTCCCCCATCGCCGTCTACGGCGTCATTGTCAACGGCATCGTCGCCGATACAGGTTTCGAGTACAGCCCGATGGCCCTCTTCCTCTCCAGCCTGATCTTCAACTTCCTCATCGCCGTTGTCCTGTTCCTGGTGCTGGGCGGCCGGAAGCTTTTCTCCGCACGGGTTGAGCAGTTCGTCGAAGGCGCAGCCGACGCCCGGATGCGCGCCAGCGTGGGAGCCCGCGCCTCGGGCGCCGACGTCGACTTCCGCGGCACCGGGTCCGGCACCGATTCGCTGAAGGGCAAAGCCAAGTCGGGGAACGACGGCGGCGCTGTCGCCACCGAGTCCAAGCAGACCCTCGCGCAGTACGCCACCATCGCCGGCCTGATCATCCTGGCCGTCGTCGCCCTCGGCTTCAAGGTCGACGTCGGATTCGTCGCCATCACCGTCGCCGTCGCCCTTGCGCTGATCTCGCCGCGGTCCCAGAAGGGTGCTGTCGAGAAGATCAGCTGGTCAACGGTCCTGCTGATCTGCGGCATGCTCACCTTCGTCGGCGTCCTCCAGGAAGCCGGAACCATCGAGTACGTCTCCGACGGCGTCGCCAGCCTGGGTATGCCACTGCTGGCAGCCCTGCTGATCTGCTACATCGGTGCTGTGGTCTCCGCCTTCGCCTCCTCGACCGCGATCCTGGCAGCACTTATCCCGCTGGCGATCCCGTTCCTGGAATCCGGCGAAATCGGTGCGATCGGTGTAATCGCTGCCCTCTCGATCGCCTCCACGGTGGTCGACGTGTCACCGTTCTCCACCAATGGTGCACTGGTGCTCGCCAACGCACCCGAAGGCACCGACCGGGACCGCTTCTACAAGCAGATCCTCGCCTACGGCGGCATCATCGTCGTCGTCGGACCGCTCGTCGCCTGGCTGGTTTTGGTGGTTCCGGGCTGGCTCTAAGCCCTGCCCCGAGACCCTGAACGCCGGAACCGGACACCCCACTGAGAGGAAAAATCACCATGACCACAGCTACCCCCGCCCCCGCAGAGCGCTCCGGCCCACTCGCAGGCACCCTCGTGGTGGACCTCAGCCGCGCCCTGGCCGGCCCGCACGCCGGAATGATGCTGGCCGACCTGGGTGCCCGCGTGATCAAGGTGGAGAACCCCGGTTCCGGCGACGACACCCGCGGCTGGGGCCCACCCTTTGTGGGCCCCGAAGACAACCCCCAGGCGACCTACTTCCTGTCCTGCAACCGGAACAAGGAATCGATCGCCCTGGACCTGAAAAGCGACGACGGCAAAAAGATCCTCACAGCCCTGCTGGAACGGGCCGACGTCGTCGTCGAGAACTTCCGTCCCGGAGTCCTGGACCGGCTGGGGTTCTCCACCGAGGCGATGCATGAGCTCAACCCACGCCTCGTCATCCTCTCGATCACCGGCTTCGGCCATGACGGACCCGAGTCCAGCCGAAGCGGCTACGACCAGATCCTGCAGGGTGAAGCGGGACTGATGTCGCTGACCGGGCCCAGCCCTGACGACCCGCAGCGCGTCGGCGTCCCCATCGCCGACCTGCTCTCCGGGATGTACGGCGCGTACGGCGCCCTCGCGGCACTCCTCGAACGGGAGAGGACCGGCAAGGGCCAGGTGGTGCGCACATCGCTGCTTGCTGCGCTGGTCGGCGTCCACGCCTTCCAGGGAACCCGGACCACTGTCGCTGGCGAGGTGCCGCAGGCGCAGGGCAACCACCACCCCTCCATCGCTCCCTACGGCCTTTTCAGCTGCGACGCCGGGAAGGTCCAGATCAGCGTTGGTAGTGAGAAACTGTGGCAGAAGTTCGCCACAACCTTCGGGCTCGACGCCGGCCGCGCCGAGTTCGCCACCAACGGCGACCGGGTGCGGAACCGTGACCAATTGATCAGCGAAATCGAGAAGGCCTTTGCCGCCTACGAATCCGTTCCGTTGCTGGCGAAGCTCAACGAAGCGGGAATCCCGGCGGGCAAGGTCCGCTCACTCGATGAGGTCTACGAGTGGGAACAGGTCAAGTCGCAGGGACTGCTGATCGACGTCGAGCACCAGTTGTTGGGCAAGGTCAGCCTCCCCGGCCCACCGCTGCGGTTCTTCGACGGCGCCGAGCAGGAGACCACCAACTCCAACCACACCGCCCCACCCCTGCTGGACCAGGACGGCGCCGACATCCGGCGCTGGCTCGACGACGCTCTCGCGAAGGACTCCTAGGGTGACGGCCGGCCAGCCGGTGCGCCATCTGACCGCTGCGGAACTGATCGACGTCGTCCTCGATCCGGGGACCTTTACGTCCTGGGATGAACCGGTCCCCGGCCCGCACCCTGACGAGAAGTATGAAAGGGAACTGCAGGCCGCGCGGGACAAAAGCGGCGTTGACGAGTCGGTGCTCACCGGCGAAGGGCTGATCCGCGGTCGACGGGTAGCGGTGATCGTGTCCGAGTTCCGGTTCCTCGCCGGTTCCATCGGGCTGGCCGCCGCGAACCGGATCGTAGCGGCCATTGAGCGCGCCACCCGGGAGGAACTGCCCCTGCTGGCAGGACCGGCGTCGGGCGGCACCCGGATGCAGGAGGGTACCCTCGCGTTCCTGTCGATGGTGAAGATCTCGGCCGCGGTCCGCACCCACCGCCGGGCCCGATTGCCCTACCTGGTGTACCTGCGGCACCCCACCACCGGCGGGGTGATGGCCTCCTGGGGATCACTGGGTCACGTCACCGTCGCCGAACCGGGTGCGCTTCTCGGGTTCCTCGGTCCCCGGGTGTACGAGGCGCTGTACGGCGCCCCCTTCCCGGAGAACGTGCAGGTCGCTGAAAACCTGTACGACAAGGGACTCATCGACGCGGTGGTCCCGCCGGAGTTGCTCTCCGAAATCGTCGATCGGGCACTGAACGTGCTTTCCCCGCAGGCCACCGAGCCGGTGGCACCGCCAGCGACTCTTGACGTCGTCCCCGCCGCCGTTGACGCGTGGACCTCCATCGAGATCTCCCGCAACCGTCGCCGCCCGGATCTGCGCCGGCTGCTCGCCTGGGCCGCGCAGGATGTGCTGCCGCTCAATGGCACCGGGCAAGGGGAGAAGGACCCCGGGCTCCAGCTGGCGCTGGCCCGCTTCGGCGACCAGTCCTGCGTGGTCCTGGGCCACAACCGGTCACGGGCTACCCCGGAGAGTGCGATGGGTCCTGCCTCGCTCCGGGAGGCACGGCGCGGGATGAAGCTGGCTGAGGAACTCGGCCTGCCCCTGTTGACGGTGATTGATACGGCTGGCGCGGCGCTCTCCAAGGATGCCGAGGAGGGCGGGCTCGCCGGGGAGATTGCGCGCTCGCTCTATGACCTGATCGGGTTGCACTCGCCGACCGTCTCGGTACTGCTGGGTCAGGGAGCCGGCGGGGGAGCGCTGGCGCTCCTTCCCGCCGACCGGACCATTGCCGCCCACCACGCCTGGCTTTCGCCGCTGCCGCCCGAAGGTGCGAGCGCCATCATGCACCGGAGCACCGAGTTCGCTCCGGCGCTGTCCGAGGCGCAGGGGGTCAACGTGGCTGCGTTGCATGCCAATGGGCTAGTGGACCACATCGTCGACGAGCGCGACGACGCCGCCGAGGAAGCCAAGGCGTTCTGCCTGCGGCTGGGGGCTGCCATCGAGTACGAGCTCGCAGCCCTTGCTGGCACCCCGATGGACGACCTGCTGGTCCGCCGGACCGCCAAGTACCGTGACCTGGGGCCTCGCCTGGCAACCGCCGCTGAATAACGGGGCTGCCTGGGCGGCGCTGAATAACCGGGGCCGTACCCTAGTTCTGGTCCGCCAGCCAGGCGGCATAGCTGCCCTCGAGTTCGACGACGTCGTAGCCCGCGTGGCGGAGCGCATTCGCCGCAACCGAGCTGCGGACCCCGCTCTGGCAGTAGGTGACCACTGTGCCTTGCTGGGGAAGCTGGTCGAGATTCCAGAGCACGCGGCCTCCGCTGAGCTGGTACGAGCCGGGGATGTGCCCCGCAGCGTGCTCGCTTCGGGCACGGACGTCGAGCAGCATGGACCGGTCGAACGACTCCAGCTCCGCGGGCGTGACTGTGCGGGGGACGCTGGTCGGTAGGCCGTCCAGTCCGGTGACGTACCCGGCAACACGGTCAATTCCCACCCGGATCAGGTGGTCCCAGATCTCCTGGGCCTGGTCCCGGCCGTCCGCCAGCAGTACCAGCGGGCGGTGATCCCGGTCCGGATCCACCGCCCAGGCGCCGAAGCTGGCGGTGCTTCTGCCTGCGGGAATGTTCAGCGCGCCGATCACCGTGCCCTGATGGACCATCGTGTTGGGGCGGGTGTCGACAAAGCTCAGTTCATCCGCGGCCAGTCCGTGGGCGACGTCGGCCGCGTCCAGTTGCTGCAGCGGCGGCCTCGGCCCAAGGAGGGCGGGCCCGTCACGGTTCTCCCGCTTCATCCGGGCGAAGTAGGCGTGGGCGTCCGGCTGTCCATCGAGCAGTTCATCAATGAACCCCTGCTCGTCCCCGGCTGCCAGGTAGGGACCCCACCAGGCGTACAGACGCTCGTACCCCACCGTGGTGGAGGGCACAGCACCCAGGGCCTTGCCGCAGGCACTCCCGGAGCCATGGCCCGGGTGGACCTGCACATAGTCGTCCAGGTGCAGGAACACATCCCTCAGGCTGGCGAAGAGTTGCTTCGCCCCGGCAAAGCGGGTGTCAACGCCACCGGCCGCCTCATCCAGCAGATCGGGCCGGCCCAGGTCTCCGGCAAAGACGAAGTCGCCCGAGAGCAGGTAGCCCGGCTGGTCGGTGAAAGCGCCGTCGGTGACCAGGAAAGACAGGTGCTCGGGGGTGTGACCCGGGGTATGGAGTGCTTGGACGGTGATATTACCAATCGTGATCGTGTCGCCGTCGTGCAGCAGGTTGGCGTCAAACCCGTACTGCCAGTCAGGTCCACCGTCCCCCGACACATACAGGGCTGCACCGGTGGCGGCGGCCAGCTCCCGGCTTCCGGACAGGTAGTCGGCGTGGATATGGGTTTCGGTGACGGCAACGATGGTCATACCGTTCGCTGTGGCCAGCGACTGGTAGACACCGATGTCCCGGCGCGGATCCACTACCACTGCCTCACCTTTGCGCTGGCAGCCGATGAAGTAGCTGGCCTGGGCAAGGTCTTCGTCGTAAATGCGTTCGATAAGCATGGAATTCTCCTTCGAAGTGATGCGGAGTGATGCGGAGTGATGCGGTGTGATGAGGGGATGAAGATGGGGGTTATGGGGAGAGGAGTAGTGCGACGGCGGAGGTGGCAACCACCCATGCCGCAACGGTAAAGATGAGGATGGCGAACGAGACCCTGAGGATTCGCTCCGGCAGGAGCGCGGCGAGCCGGCTCGCGATCAACGAGCCGAGGATGGCTGGAAGGGCGAAGGCCAGGACGAGCGGCCAGTCGATAGTGAAGCCGACGGCGTGGGCGCTGAATCCCGCGGCCGAATTGATGGCGATGATCGCTAGGGAAGATCCCACCGCCTGCTTCAGCCCGAGTCCCAGGAACAGGGTCAACGCGGGGGTGAGCAGGAAACCGCCGCCCACGCCCAGCAGGCCGGTGAGGAAGCCGATCAGCAGGCCGACGGCAAGCGCCTTCGGCGCGCAGGTCCTGAAAGAGCGGCGTGGGCCAGAGCTGCAGGACCCGGCAGTTTCGGTGACCGAGCCGAGCATCCGGATTCCCGCGACCATCATGATTACGGCGAAGAACAGCATGAGGAGGTCCGGGTTCAGCATGGTGCTAACCGCTGCTCCGCCCCAGGCGGCCGGGATGCCGGCTGCCCCGACGAGGCCGACGACCGGCCAGTTGATTCCCGCGCGCAGCCTGGGTAGCAGCGCTGTCACCGAGGCCATCCCCACCACCAGCAGGGAGGTGGGGATGGCTTCGCCGGTACTCATTCCGACGCCATAAACGAGCGCCGGAACGGCGATGATTGATCCGCCCGCTCCCACGAGTCCCAACAAGATCCCGACGGCGAGCCCCAGGCTGAGCGCAGTGATCATGAGGCCAGGGCGGTGGAATCCCGGCGTGGCGGCAGTTGTGCGATGGCCGATTCGCGGGTGGGTTCGTTCTGAGCCCGGTTCCAGGGGAGGGCTGAGAGGGCTGTGCCCATGGCGCAGGTGTTGGTGGCCGCGGAGAAGGTCAGCCCTGCACCGATCACGCCGGCCAGACTGCGGATTTTCGGAGAGAGGAATCGGCCGCCGGCCAGACCCAGTAGCACCAGCGAGCCGGCGGTCAGGCGGACCTGGCGTTCTAGATCCCAGCTGGTCTTACCGCTGACCACCGCACCCCCGCCGGCGGCAAACCCGGCGGTGCCTCCAGTGAGGACGTAGGCGGCGTCGAGCCCTGCGCCATGGAGCCGCTGCCGGGCCTGTTCGGCGCGGGCACCCGACTGGCAGACCAGCACTACCCGGCTGTGGAGGCGGGAAGCGAACTCCCCGGCGTGCTCGGACAGGAGCGGAAGCGGGACGTTGTAGGCGCCGCGGATGTGCTGCGAAGCGAACTCGGCCGCCGAGCGCACGTCGATGACGACGACGTCCTCGTGCTCCTGTTGCCAGACGAGTAGCTGCCGAGCGGTCAGGGACTTGAGAGTGTGGGAAGTGGTGGCCATGGGGCGCTATTTCCTTCAGTTGAGCGTGAAAGGTGGATACCCCACTGAGTATTACAGATACCCAAGGGGGTATGCAAAACACCCCATGGGGTATACTCAGATGACACCCCAACCTGGAGAAACCATGCAACTCGACACCTCAGAGCTGACCCCGGTCATCAATCGGCTAAAGCGCGCCCAGGGGCAGCTCGCTGCCGTGACACGCATGCTCGAGGAGGGTAAGGACTGCAAGGACGTCATTACGCAGTTGGCCGCCGTCTCGAAAGCGCTGGATCGCGCAGGATTCGCCATCATCGCGACCGGGTTGGAGCAGTGCCTCACCAGCGAGGACGCGACTATGGACAAGAAGCAACTGGAAAAGCTTTTCCTCTCGCTCGCCTAGCGTCGCCTGACTATATCGATTTGATCTCGATGGGAGGTGTCCTGTTGCGGGCTGGAGCTACTGGTGACATGGTTCGAGTGGTGTGGGGCGCCGCAGAGCTCTCGCGCTGACTGGTTGATTTCGCACCTACTCAGTGGCGAGGTCTCATGGTTCCCAGCAGTATGCACGGCCCTGTTACGCACGGCGTGAGTGATTCCGCCCCGGGTTTCGACCTCTCGGACCTACTGAGGCGTACCGCCGACGGTGACCAGGAGGCTTTCGCGTCTGTCTACGCACAAACCTGTAAACGGGTCTATGGCCTGGTGCTCCGGGTGATCAAAAATGCAGCAATCACCGCCGAAGTGGTGCAGGAGGTCTACCTCATGCTGTGGACGACTGCAGGGCAGTTCGATGCAGGCCGGGGCTCACCCCAGAGCTGGATCTTCACCCTCGCCCACCGCCGTGCTGTCGACCGGGTGCGCAGCGAACAGAGCGCGACGGGGCGCGATACGGCCTACAGCCAGCGGGCGGCTGCGGTCAAGGAAGACAGCATCGAGGAGACCGTCCACCACACCCTGATGTCCGAGAGTGTCAGGAAGTGCCTCGCCTCGCTCACCGAGCGCCAGGCGGAAGCCATCAACCTTGCGTACTATGGCGGACTGACCTATGTTGAGGTCGCCGAGACATTGCAGATCAAACTTCCCACCGCCAAGTCGAGAATCCAGGCTGGACTTACCCGGCTGCGGGACGCACTGGAAGCTGACGGCTACGACTCCCACTCACGGTGAGCAGAAAGTGAAGTTCTCTATGGACCCTTACCTGCAGCAGTGGTTCACCCGCCTCGCCGCCGTGAACTCCGGGTTGAGCCTCGATACCGCGTGGGAGGTCTACGCCAGCATCGGGGGCACCTGCGACGTCATCGATTTCAAGGCTTATGTGAGCGGCCTCCTGCAGCTCAGCGACTTCGAACGGGACATGGTCTCGCACGCCATCAATGAGGTTCTCGACGGCGAGCACTCGCCCGTGCGCCGCGCCGCCTACACCACCGACAACATTTCGCTGGCCTCGGGCACCCCGTCCGAGAGTACGTTCGAGAGCCCGACCGACCCGGCGCTGCGGCGGTTGTCCACCGCGGCCGCCTCGCTGTTCCCCTTGAACGACGCCGAAATCCGGCGCCTGCGGTCGCTGCATCTGACCGGTCTGATGGGGTCTTTGCCTGAGGAACGGTTTGACCGGATTACCCGCGAAGCCCGGGAAGCGTTCGGTGTCAGCTCGGCGTCGATCGCACTTATCGGCCAGCACCGCCAGTTCATCAAATCGGTGACGGGTCCCATCGGTGCGAATGTCCCGCGCCGGATTTCCTTCTGCAACCAGACGATTCGCTGCGAGCAGTCGATGGTGGTGCACGACGCCCGCGATGACACCGCGTTCAGAAACAACCCGCTGGTCCGGCTCAAGCCCCACATCAGGTTCTATGCGGGCTACGCCCTGCGCGGTCCTGGCGGCTGGCCCATCGGCACCCTCTGCGTGATCGACGACGCTCCCCGAGGCTTCTCAGCGGCTGACGAACAGACCTTAAAAAGACTGGCCGCCAAGGCCCAGGATGAAATCGAATCGATTCCGTCCTAGGGCCTCAGCGGCCCGTCGCAGCGACGACCTATGCGGCTGGGGTCATCGACATCGGAAGTACGCGCCGCAGGACGTCCGACAGGGTGATCACGCCGATGAACTTACCGTTGTCCATCACCGCAGCGAGCTGCACGCTCGCGCTTCGGATCTGGGCGAGTGCTTCATACACGGGCACGTCGGCGTCGAGCAGGAATGCTGGCCCTGCCAGTTCCCTGACCTTTCGTTGTGCGGGCTCAAGGAGCGTGTCCCGCACATGGATGACACCCGGCGCCTCACCTGCGGGGCCCTGTACCAGGATCCGGAGGTGCTTGGAGCGGGCAGCTACTTCCTGGACGTCGGCCACCGACGCGGTGTCAGGGACGACTGTAGGTTTCCCATCCGGAGCGATCAGGGAGCGAACGGTGAGCGTCTCCAGCTCCAGGACGCCCGACAGCTGCGTCTCAAATGAAGCGTCGAGTGCTCCCGACGCCGCCGAGTGCTCCACCAAGTGACGGATGGAACCGGCGTCGAGCCCGCCCACCGCCGCGCGGTTGACCGGGGTGACACCGCTCGCGGCCACGAGCCGGTTGGCAATGGCGTTGACCCAAACCAGCAGGGGTCGCACCAACCAGATGAAGCCACGGGAGGGCAGCCCAATCAGTTTGGCCGAACGCTCCGGGTGGGCAATCGCCCAGGACTTGGGGGCCATCTCGCCCACCACCAGGTGGAGGAACGTGACGAAGAGCAGGGACAGCGCGAACGCGGTTCCACCCGCGATGCCGGCAGGCACCCCCCACGATCCGAGGACCGGTCCCAGCCAGGCGTCGACAGCCGGTTTGGTGATTGCTCCCAGGGCGAAGGTACACGCCGTGATACCCAACTGGGCTCCGGCGAGCATGATGGTCAGTTCGTTGATGCCGCGCAAAGCCGCGCGGGCTGACCGGTTGTTGGCGGCCTCGGCTTCCAGACGGTAACGCCGTGCGCCCAGCAGGGCGAACTCGATCACCACGAAGAAGGCACTGAGGACGATGAGCAGCGCGGTCACCAGGGTTACGGTCAATGGGTCAGTCATCGGGTCTCATCCTCGCTGGCGTCATCCTGGGCGTCGGTGCGGCGTTCGGCACGCTCGCTGGCGTCGGCGTTGTCGGTTGTTACCTCGATCAGACGCACGAGCAGCTCGCTCGGTACGTGGCGTGCGACGTCGAGGACTTCGACGTCGAGCACCCGCCGTACCGGTTCGTCCTCCACCACATCGCGGGGATCATCGGGCAGCACCACCGTCACGGTTTCGCCGATGACCGGCAGCTGCCCGCGGGCGGCAATCAGCACACCGGAAATGGTCTCGTAGTCACCCTCGGGCAGGTCATGCCCGATGGCACGCTCCACCTCGTCGACGTGAACATCGCCGCTCATCCGCCACGTGTTGTCTTCCTCGGTTTCGATCGTGGGTGGCGCTTCGTCGTCGTGCTCGTCGGTCAGTTCGCCGACCAGCTCCTCGGCGAGGTCCTCGACGGTAATGACGCCGGTGAAGCCGCCGTATTCGTCGATGACGCAGGCGAGTTCGTTGCGGGAGTTCATCAGCTGCTCCAGCGCGTCGGGGAGTGACATCAACGCGGGCAGGACGAGCGGTGGGTGCATCACTGTGGTGACCAGTGCGTCGTCGCGCACGCTCGCGGGCAGGATGTCCGCAAGCTGCACGACGCCGAGGGGCTCCTCGGTTTCCGATACCACCGGGTAACGGGTGTGGGCATCGGCCATCAGGATGCGTACCTGGCCCACTGTTGCCAGGGGCCCCACGGTGCCGACCTGCGAGCGTGGGATCATCGCGTGCTCGATGTCCCGGTCCGGGAAGTCGAGGATGCGGTCGATCAGCATCGACAATTCTTCCGGCAGGTCGCCACTCCGGCGGGAGTCCGCGACAATCCGGTCGAGGTCCTCCGCCGTGGCAGTGGTGTCGACGTCGTGCACCGGTTCAACGCGCACCAGCTTGAGCAGCGCGTTGGCCGAGTGGTCAAAAATGGTGATCAGCCAGCCGAAGGTGGCGAGGTAGATCGTGGTGGATCGGGCCAGTCCGCGGGCCATGGGCTCGGGATTGGCGATGGCCAGGTTCTTCGGGTACAGCTCGCCGAAGATCATCTGCACTACCGCAGCGATGACCAGTGCCAGCACGGTACCGATTGAGATGCCGAGCGCCATGGGCACTCCGGCACCGCCAAGGAGGATACCCAGCGATTCGCCGACCAGCGGTTCAGCGACGTAACCAATCAGGAGGCCGGTAACGGTGATACCCAGTTGGGCGCCGGACAGCATGAAGGACGTCCGTTTGGTGACCTTCAGGGCGCGTTGGGCAGCTACGTCGCCGGCTTCGGCGCTGGCAGCCAGCTTGTTCCGGTCGACCGACATGTAGGCGAATTCCTGGGCCACGAAATAGCCGTTGGCGGCGATGATGGCGAGGATGATGGTCACGCCGAGCAGAAGCGTGAGCAGGGTGATGGTCATGATGCGGACCCCCCGCGGCTGGCCGGTGAATACTCACGGCAGCGATGTAGCTCAGGATTTAGAGTGAAAGAACAACAATGACTGGGGTCATCAGAGGACCCCGGTTTCGTACGCAGTTAGACCAGCACCTTTAGCAGTCTTGGGACATTGACAATCTTCACTATACCGAGGGTCCGGCAAAACTCAGTAACCTTGCTACACATGTGCGCCATTCGACTGGGTGCCTGCTCCGGTTGAGAATTGAACAATGAGTGACGCCGGGGAGTTCATCGATGCCGGACTGCAGCGTGAGGCATCGTGGGAGCGGGCAGCGGATCCTGGCGCCGATGGCCTGCGGCGGTATGGCTCTTCGGTGGGTGCGGTGCGTGGCACCGTCCGTGATGCCTTCCGCCGCTACCGGGGGATGGAGCACGACGCCGTGCTCGCCCTCAGCTCGGAGCTCTGGGCGATCCCGGTCTTCGAACGTCGGCTCGCGGCAGTAGTCGTCCTGCAGACGAAACTTCCGCTGCTGGTGGCCACCGACCTGACCCGGCTGGAGGGATTCCTTCGCGGGGCCGGAACACGCGAGCTGGTTGACCCGCTCGCGCACGATGTGGTCGGTCCGCTGATCGCGGGACTTTCGCACCGGGATGCCGATCGGGCGGCGTCCATTCTTGCCCGGTGGGCGGCCGACGTCGACCCCTGGCTTGGCCGCGCGGCGGAACTGTCAGGGGTGCGGACGCGCTAGCCCTCACGGCCATCCGATGTCCAACACGTCTAGACTGGTTCCTCGCTGGCGACCGGTTGGTCGCCCGCACCTCCATCGCAGTCAAGCAAAGGTGCTCAGTCATGCCAGGCTCTTACTACCGCTCCCTGGGCGAGGGCAGCTTCGAATCAACCATCCATGCGCAGGGTGCCTGGAACCCGGAAGAGCAGCACATGGCTCCGGCTGCCGGTCTGCTGGCGCACTGCCTCGAAGAGTGCAGCCCGCGCCCCGACCTGCGGATGGCACGGCTCAGCTTCGATATCCTCGGCATGATTCCGGGCGGGACGTTCGATGTGATCGCAAAGGTTATCCGGCCCGGCAAAACCATCGAACTGCTCGAAGCAGAGATGATCTCCGGTGGACGGACAGTGATCCGTGCGAAGGCCTGGCGCCTGGCGAAGGCGGACAGCTCGGCGGTGGCCGCTATCGAAGACGAGTCGATGCCCGGACCCGAGCAGGCGGGACCGTTCGCGGAAATGACCGCCTGGCCGGGTGGCTACATCGAATCGCTGGAGTTCAGGGTTGTCGAGGGACACCGCCCGGGCCGGGGACGGGTCTGGCTCCGGACACCCCACCAGATGGTCGACGGCATTGAGACAGCCGACCTGGTCCGGCTGATCGGGTTAATTGATACCGCCAACGGGGTCTCCGCCCGGGTACCTCCCGGCCCGGGAAGCTGGATGTTCCCCAACCTTGATCTGCAGGTCCACCTGTACCGGGAGCCGGCGGGCGAATGGCTAGGGCTGGAAACCAGCGTCAGCTTCGGAACCGACGGGATCGGGTTGACCTCGGCAGTGCTTCACGACACCGCCGGGCCGTTCGGGCGTGCCGAGCAGATCCTCACCATCAGGAAGCTGTAGTCCCGGGGTGTACCGGTGCAACTAGGGTGGAAGAAGAACACCCGCAATCAATTCCCCTAGGAGCATCCCCATGGAATACCGGAAGCTAGGCAACAGTGGCACGGCAGTCTCGGCGTACGCACTCGGCACCATGACCTTTGGGGCGGAGGCTGACGAAGCGACCTCCCACCAGATTATGAGCGCCTACGCGGCGGCCGGCGGCAACTTCATCGATACTGCCGACGTGTACACGGCCGGCGCGTCCGAGAAAATTATCGGTTCCTGGCTTTCGAAGAACCCTACGGAGCGCGACCGGATGGTCATCGCCTCCAAGGGACGGTTCCCGATGGGTGACGGTGTGAACGACATTGGTCTGTCACGTCGCCACCTGCGCCGCGCGCTCGATGACTCGCTCGCACGGTTGGGGGTCGACCACATCGACCTCTACCAGGTGCATTCGTGGGATCCCCAGACCCCACTTGAGGAAACCCTCGGTTTCCTTGAGGACTCAATCCGCAGCGGCAAGATCGGCTACTACGGTTTCTCCAACTACACCGGCTGGCAGCTGACCAAAGCGGTCTGGCTGGCCAAGGCCCACGGCTGGAACGCCCCCGTCACCCTGCAGCCCCAGTACAGCCTGCTGGTGCGTGAAATCGAGTCGGAGATCGTTCCCGCAGCCCTCGACGCCGGTATGGGACTGCTGCCCTGGTCGCCGCTCGGCGGCGGCTGGCTGACCGGAAAGTACAAGCGGGACACCTCGCCGACCGGGGAAACCCGGCTGGGTGAGAACCCCGAGCGTGGCATGGAGGCGTGGAAGGAACGCAACTCCAAGGAACGCACCTGGCGCATCATCGACACCGTCGTGGACATCGCCGGGTCGCGGGGCATCACCGCGTCCCAGGTTGCCCTCGCCTGGGTGGCGCAGCAGCCAGCCGTCACCTCAGTGATCCTCGGGGCGCGGAACACTGAGCAGCTCACCGATAACCTCGGAGCCGACGCCGTGACCCTCACTGCAGAGGAGATCGACCGGCTCAGCACCATCAGCGCTCCCGAGGTTTCCGACTACCCCTACGGCGTACCTGGGCAGGAACAGCGCAGCCGCAAGATCGACGGCGGACGCTAACCAAGGGTCTTCCGGCACGACCACGGAATTCCGGAGCGGGCACGCTCGTTGAGAAACAGTAGGTGCCCGCCCCGGGTGCTGTGAAAGGAAGGCCAGCATCATGGCAAAGGCAATGTGGAACGACGTCGTCATCGCGGAGTCGGACGAGACAGTGATGGTCGAGGGAAACCACTACTTCCCCCGTGAATCGGTCAAGGCCGAATACCTTAGCGACAGTGCAATGACCACTGTGTGTCCGTGGAAGGGCACCGCCAACTACCTGTCGATCACAGTAGACGGCGACACGAACGACGACGCCGCCTGGACCTACCTGGAACCGAAGTCCGCCGCCGGGAACATCCGTGGCCATGTGGCTTTCTGGCGCGGGGTCACGGTTACCGACTGATCCCGGCTTTTCTCCCGGTACGACGGTCGATGCGCCGGATCGTTGCGTAGGCGGCAGCGCAAATGCCCGCAGTCAGGAAGGTGCCCCAGATGGTGTCGATCAGCAGCATCTGGGCTGGCCAGTCGCGGAGGGTGGCGGCGTTGGTGAAACCGTAGGTGCCGTACGCGGCAAAACCGAGGACGGCACCGGAGATCGCTGCCTCCCGCAGGCTGCCGCGCTCCAGCGCGGGGCGGACGGCGAGCCAACACGCTGCCGCTGAGTACGCGAGGTAGAACACCACCGCGTAGCCCAGCGAGGTGTCCTCGGCCATCAGAGGCCCGATCCAGCCCCGGTACATTCCCGCCATGGCCAGCAGCCAGGGGATGTCGAACAGCAGAAAAAACCCCGCGACCACCGCTGCGTTCCGGATAAACCTGATCATGCGAACACCAGGTAGGTGACAAGGGTGATCAGTGCGGTCAACGCGGTGCCCCACGCCAGATCGACGATGATGAGGAGGGCGGGCCACCGTTTGAGGGTCGACGCGTTGGTCAGGTCGTACGTCGCATAGGCGAAGAGCCCAAGGGCACCACCGTAGCCGAGTGCTGCCAGCCAGGATCCGGCGGCCAGAGCCGGTTGGACTGCGAACATCACAATCCCGGCTATATAGATTAGGTAGAACGCAGCCGCGTAGAGAAAATTGGGTTTGTCGGCGAGCTGGTCGCCCAGCTGACCCCGGTAGAACTTGCTCATCGATTTGAGCCACACGGCGTCCAGCAGCAGGAACGTTGCTGCGGCAACCAGAAACTGCAGGAAGACCATGGACAGGAGCCTAACCTAGATGAGCGGTACCGAGCTGTCCCTGGTGCGCGGCGCCGCCTCAGCGGGGGCCGCCGACGATCTGGCAGCGGGGATCACCCTCCTCCGGGCCGTCGCCGCGGGAAACCAGCCCGCCACGCTCCGGCTCTACCGGCCCCAGCCCACCCTGGCGTTCGGACAGCGGGACACCCGGCTGTCCGGGTTCCCCGCCGCGGAGGCCGCCGCCCGGGAACGCGGGTTTGAGCCGCTGGTCCGGCGGGCGGGAGGGCGTGCGGCCGCCTACCATCAGGGCTGCCTGGTGATCGATCATGTGGAGCCGCAGACCGACGCTGTCGCCGGGTCACGCGCACGCTTCTCCGGATTCGGTGCCCTGCTGGCTGACGCGCTGAAATCCGTTGGCGTCGCAGCGGGCGTCGGGGAGATCCCGGGGGAGTACTGTCCCGGTGAATACAGCGTCCACGGCACCGGCACTGCCGGGCAGCTCAAACTGGTGGGCACCGCCCAGCGGGTGGTTGCGGGTGCGTGGTTGTTTTCGTCGGTGGTGGTGGTTGAGGATTCGGCGCCGATCCGTGAGGTGCTGACGTCGTCGTACGCGGCGATGGGACTCGACTGGGACCCGGCAACCGCTGGGGCGGTGGAGGACCTGGTTCCTGGGGTGACGGTCGGGAGGGTGGAGGACGCGGTTGTGGACGCCTACCGGCGAAGCGGTTACTGGCTTACCGTTCCCACGTCCACCGCTTTCACTTCCGCACCGGTGCAGCCCGGCGTATCCTGACTGCCAGAATTCCCTCAGACCGTAGGAGGCGAGGATGACGGCGCCACCCACCACCGTGCGCAGGTCGGTCATGCTGGTGGTCGCCCACCCCGACGATGACGCCTACGGTGTTGCCGGAAGCGTAGCGCTGCACTCGTCAGATCCTGGTTTCAGGTTTCTCCTGGTCCATGCCACTGACGGGTCGGGTGGCGACATCCCACCGGGCTTCCCGGCTACCCGGGAGTCGCTGGGGGCGGTCCGCCGGGGCGAGTGCCGGAACGCCTGGCGTGCCCTGGGCCGGGTCCCCGACCGTCATATCTGGCTCGACTATCAGGACGGGTCAGTGGCCGAGGTTCCGGACGGGGAGTTGGTCAACCGGATCGCTGCCCTCCTTCAGGAGGAACGCCCCGATGTGGTGGCAACTTTCGGGCCGGACGGGATCACCGGGCACCCTGACCACATCGCGGTCGGCCGGGCCACCGACGCCGCTTTTCACCGGGCTCGCGCCGACGGCGGTCCTGGGTTGCGGCGACTGCTGCACGGGGCGCTGAAGGCATCCACCTTCGAGCGGTGGAACGCCGCGCGCGTCCGGACGGGCAGGGACGCCTGGGACCCGAACCGGGTCTACCACCTGCGGGGCGTGCCCGATGAGACGGTCGCAGTTGAGGTCGACACCAGCCCGGTGGCCGACCGGATTGTGGCCGGGTTGTCGCAGCACCGCAGCCAGTTGCATGTGATCACCGATCCCACCCGGAGTGCCGCAGACTGGCGACGCACCGTCGGCCGCGAGTGCTACGTCATGGCCTGGCCGCCCCGGACCGCCGGGGACCCGCTCCTGCACGACATCTTCGAGGCGCTGTAGCTACGACGAAGCGCTGTAGACAGTCCTGACGCGGACTGCCCCGCAGCCTGGCGAGGCTACGGGGCAGTCGTCGTCGTACTGGTGGAGAATCGTGCCTAGTGGCCGCGTGCAATCCATTCGTCGAGGGATGGTGCTTCAGCGCCGACCGTCGTCGAGTCGCCGTGTCCGGGACGCACCACCGTGTCAGCCGGCAGGGTGAGCAGGCGGTTGCGGATCGATTCGATGATGGTCGGGAAGTCGCTGAAGGACCGGCCGGTGGCCCCGGGACCGCCCTGGAACAGGGTGTCGCCGGTGAAGACCGTCCCGGCCTCCTCAAGGTAGAAACTCACCGAACCGGGGGAGTGCCCCGGGGTGTGCAGCGCCTTGAGGGTAACGCCAGCTACCGTGAACTCGTCGCCGTCGTTGATGTCCTGGTCCGGCGCCGGATCAGGGTACACCTGGTCCCACAGCATCCGGTCCGCCGGGTGCAGGTGGATGGGTGCCCGGACGGCGTCGTACACGGCGCCGACCGCACGGATGTGGTCATCGTGGCCGTGGGTCAGCAGGATGGCCCGGACCTGACGGCCGTTGACCTGCTCGACGACGGCGTCCGCGTTGTGCGCCGGGTCGATGATGATGCACTCGGTGTCGTCGCCGATGATCCAGACGTTGTTGTCCACGTCCCAGGTCCCGCCGTCCAGCGAGAAGGTTCCGCTGGTGAGCAGGTGCTCCACGCGTGCAGCCATTAGAGTTCCACCACCGAGCGCAGCACCGAGCCGTCGTGCATCTTGTCGAACGCGGCCTCCACCTGATCAAGTTTGATGCGTTCGGTGACGAACGCGTCGAGGTCGAGGTTGCCCTGCTGGTAGTGGCTCACCAGCATAGGGAAGTCCCGGGACGGCAGGCAGTCGCCGTACCAGGAGGACTTCAGTGAGCCGCCCCGCCCGAACACGTCCAGCAGTGGCAGCTCCAGCACCATGTCGGGGGTGGGAACCCCGACCAGCACCACAGTGCCGGCAAGGTCGCGGGCGTAGAACGCCTGCTTGTAGGTTTCGGGGCGGCCGACGGCGTCGATCACCACGTTGGCTCCGTTGCCGTCGGTGAGGGCACGGATGGCTTCGACGGCGTCCTGGTCCTTGGAATTGACCGTGTGGGTAGCGCCCAGCTTCCGGGTGGCTTCGAGCTTCCGGTCGTCGATGTCGACAGCGATGATGGTCGTCGCCCCAGCCAGCTTGGCGCCGGCAATAGCGGCGCTACCTACGCCGCCGCAACCGATGACCGCTACGGAGTCGCCGAGACGGACGTTGCCGGTGTTGATGGCTGCGCCAATACCAGCCATGATGCCGCAGCCGAGCAGGCCGACAGCTGCGGCATCCGCTTCGGGATCCACCTTGGTGCACTGGCCGGCAGCGACGAGGGTCTTCTCGGCGAACGCGCCGATTCCGAGTGCGGGTGAGAGCTCGGTGCCGTCCTCAAGGGTCATCTTCTGGGTGGCGTTGTGGGTGTTGAAGCAGTACTGGGCTTCTCCACGGCGGCAGGCGCGGCATTCGCCGCAGACAGCACGCCAGTTCAGGATGACGCGGTCGCCGGCCTTGACCTGCGTAACGTCCGGGCCGACGGCGCTGACCACACCGGTTGCCTCGTGCCCAAGGAGGAACGGGTAATCGTCGCTGATCCCGCCCTGTTTGTAGTGCAGATCGGTGTGGCAGACGCCGCAGGTGAGGATGTCAACCAGCGCTTCACCCGGTCCGGGATCTGGCACCAGGATGGTTTCGATCGTCGCTGGTGAGTTCTTTTCCCTGACAATGACGGCTTGGACTCTATGAGCCATTTTTACACGGTCCTTTCGGTTGCTTACCGGGCGTTGACTCAAGCATAGGCACGGACACGGACAGTGACTCAATCAGGTGATCTTCACCCCACTCCGGCCTGAGAGGATCGCTGGATTGCACTGGACTGAATTGGCTCGTTGATCCCCTACAATTCTTCTACTGCGAGCGGAAATCCGCTGCCAACATGGGGGAACACATCATCAAATCTAATGTCGTAGCGTCGGGCGTGCTTGGAGCAGCGCTGCTCCTTACCGGCTGCAGCGCGAACGCGACCATCGAGCCTCAACCCGGACAAGCTGGCACCACAGCTTCCCCGCAGCCGAGCGAGACTTCTGCTTCGGCGACGGCAACTGCAGCCCCGATAGCAGGGACCATCAGTAAGGCGGAACTTGAGACTCACCTTGCTGGATTGACGGATGGTCTTGATGCTCCCTTACAGATAGTGCCCCTGGAGGATTCCGAGGCTGGAATGGAGGCCGCTGAAGAGGCGATGGAGGGGCGCGGTCATTGATCCCATCGAATGCGGGGAAAAGATGATTAACAACATGGCCCAAGCCCGAGGCAAAGCTACCGGTGGGGTAATGGGAATGGGCCAAGCCGACCCATTCGGCAGTGTTCTTTTACTTGTCGTACTCGGTGGTTCTGACGAAGAGGCACTCAGGCAGAGTTTCGATCTGGATCGTGGCTATCTGGATCAATGCTCACCAATGACCGTTACCGTGGGGGAAACGATAGTCACCCTCGTCTCCGAGGAACTGCCGCAGGACCTGGTCGGTGAAGAGTCCTACGCACTCCTTGCCACCGAGACGAGTGGAGCAGGGCAGACGACCTACACGATGGCTGTTACTGCACGCAGCAACGGTTTGATGGCGTCCGCGCAGTCTGTAGGCAGGTCCGAACCGGATGGGATACTGCAGGACAAACTAGCGGAACTAGCTGCTCAGGCGCTTGAGCCAGCTGGACCGTGAGTATTGGGAGGTTACAGTGCCCCCAGATCTGGCAACTTCCCGGCCGTAGTCTCCGCGGATACGACGAGGCTGGAATGGGTGTGGCGCTCTCCGGCTGCGCGGGCCGCCGGGCGCGACTGTACTCGAGCCAGCAGTCATCGATGAGGCGGACCGGATCATCGTGACGACCTCTGTCGAGTCCCTGTCGAATTGACGGGCAGACCTGTCAGGGCAACGATCTGGTGCCACTCACCGTTGACCTTGGGGAGCCGGTCGGGGACAGGCAACTGGTGGACGGAGCGTGCCTGGTGGTTGACGCGGTGGCCGCAGGCTACGGCGAGTACGACGCCGTGCGCTGGACGCCGAAAGGCCTTCTGTGAGGGGAAGGTCATCTTCGCCGTGGCACAGGCCCGAAGTGTGCTGGGCGCTAGGAAAATTTTCTTGAGTTCATTTCTTTTCCTACATTCATCCACCCCAAAAATGTCAGTGGCGGGTGATGTGATGGAGGTATGAAGCGGCAGGAGAACGCAGATGAGATCACCGGTTTTCCGGTGTCTGATTCTGTTGGTCCGGGCTCTTTTTCCGAGGGGGATCGTGCCAGTAAGGGGCCGGGGACTGGTGGGTCGGTGACATTAGATTCGTCGGCAGTACTGGATTCGTCGGGTGATCCGGTGTCGTTGTTCAGCTTGGGGGAGAAGATTTGGTTGGAGCCTGCCTTTGGTAGGGCCCGGCATCGTCCGGTTGCTGGTGATACTCCGCCGACGGAGGTGGAGGTAGCCGGTCCGGAAACGCTGGTGGCGATGCTGCGCCGTGGTGATGGCCCGGATCCCGCGGCTGACGCACTTGAGACTGCGCCGGACACCGCTGATCCCGGGACGGGTGGGCTGGGGACGGCTGGGCCCGGTACGGCTGGTCCTGGCACGGGTGGGCCTGGGACGGTTGAGTTGTTGGTGGCTGCTGATCGGTTGATGTCGTGGGTGGTGGCCCGGCAGGCGGAATTGGTCGCCGCGTTACACACTGAGGTTCAGGACGAGGCAGCGGCCCACGCCGCGTCCCGCCCCGGCGGGACGGTGGGGGCGGGGTTGGGGTTCACGTTGACCGCCGAGGAACTGGTGCCGCTGCTGAACCTCTCTGGACGTGCCGCTCACCGGCTGCTGGGCCAGAGCCTGACACTGGTCGAGGATCTGCCGAAGACCCTGCAATGCTTGGGGGCGGGGATGCTCACTCCCCGGCAGGCCCAGATCATCCTCGATGAGGCACTCACGATCCCGGCCGAGGCGTTGCCGGCCTTCGAAGAGGAAGTCCTCAAAACGGGGGCCCAGCTGATGGCGCCACGGCTGAAAGAGGGTGTCAAATGGTTTGTGTAAGGGGGTGGGGGCCTTAGCAGGAAGCCGAGATACTGATGTCCATGATTGATAAGGAAGCTCGTGAGGAGCGTAGGCGTTCTCAGCGTGAGGGTGTGGAGGCGTTGGAGGCCTCTGGTGCCCTGGATGAGTTGTATTCCATGATCGATGCCGGGCAGGTCGAGCTTGATGGCAAGGACGGTCTGATTCAGCGGCTGATCAAGGCGGGTTTGGAGCGGGGCTTGCAGGCCGAGCTCGGTGATCATCTGGGGTATGACAAGGGTGACCCGGACGCGGGGTTGTTTCCGAACTCACGCAATGGTGCCTTCCCCAAAACCGTCGGGACGGCTGTCGGGGACGTTGAGTTGGCCATTCCGCGGGATCGGGACGGCACGTTCACCCCGACCTTGGTCCCGAAAGGTTCCAGACGTCTGGGCGGGCTCGATGAGATGATCGTGAGCCTTTATGCCGGCGGGATGACGGTGCGTGATATTGAGCATCATCTGGTGTCCACGATCGGTACGGAGATCAGCCGTGAAACGATCTCGAAAATCACTGATGAAGTCCTCGAGGAGGTCACCGCCTGGCAGCGTCGGCCGCTGGAGGCCTTTTACCCGGTCATTTACCTCGACGCGATTGTGGTCAAGGTCCGCGACGGTGCGCACGTACGCAACAGAGCCGCCCACATAGCGGTCGGGGTCGACATGGAAGGAATCAAGCACGTCCTGGGTATCTGGGTCCAGGCCACCGAGGGTGCGAAGTTCTGGGCCGGTGTCTGCGCCGAGCTGGCTAACCGGGGGGTGAAGGACGTGTTGATCGTGTGCTGCGATGGGCTCACCGGGTTCCCCGAAGCGATCGAGGCGACCTGGCCCGATTCGCTCGTGCAGACCTGTGTGGTGCACCTGATCCGGGCGTCGATGCGGTTCGTGTCTTACGGGCAGCGTAAAGCCGTCGCGGCTGCTTTGAAAGCCGTTTACCAGGCCGCGAACGAGACCGCGGCGCGGGCCGCGTTGGAGGAATTCGCGGCCTCGGAGTTAGGGAAGAAGAACCCGAACACCGTCCGGGCCTTCGAGGACGCCTGGGATCGATTCACCCCGTTCCTGGCCTTCCCTCCGATGCTGCGCAGGGTCATTTACACCACCAACGCGATCGAGTCTTTGAACTTCCAGCTTCGAAAGATCATCAAGAACCGCGGCCATTTCCCCTCCGACGACGCAGTTGTGAAACTGCTCTGGCTGGCGATCTGCAACATCGAGGACAAACGCGCCCGCGAACGAGCCAAAGAACGCGGTCTCAACCGAGAGTCCAAACGCAAGGCCGATGGACGACTCGTCGAAGGACAAGTCACCATCAACTGGAAACAAGCCCTCGCCCAGCTCGCCCTCGCTTACCCCGAACGCATCAACCCCCACCTATGAAAACCATCCAGCGGCCACCCGCTTACACAAACAACTTGACAGGCTCGGCTGAAAGCCAAGTGCAAGCGGGTCAGGGAGAAACTCCACCCCGCATCCGCGATCACCCGCAGGCGTGCCGCAGCCGCGGACCGGCATATCGAGGTGAGCCCCGACCACGACGGGATGGCCTGGCTGTCCGCGTATCTGCCCGCCGAGCGGGCCTGCGGCATCGAGAACCGGGTCACGTTCATGGCCCGGGCCCTGCAAAACCCGCACGAAACCCGGACCCTCACCCAACTCAAAGCCGACGTCTTCGGAGACCTCCTCACCCACCACTGTGACCCCAACGCACCCGGGACAGCGGCGAATCAACGCGGGGCTGCGTCGAACACCGGAACCGGTGCCACCGGAACTCGTGACAACCCCGCGGACGCCAGTGACACCCGTGCCAGCGACACCGTCACCGGCGGGACCCGTACCCGGCCCGCGGACGCCAGCGGAACGGGTGCCGGTGAAGACCCTGCTGAGGGTGCGGGGGTGGTGGATTTGGCATCAGTGCTCGGTGTCCAGCCCGTGGTGTTCGTGACCGTTCCCGTGCTGACCCTGCTCGGCGGGAACGAACCAGCCGAACTCGAGGGTTTCGGGCCGATCGACCCGGACACCGCCCGGAACCTCGCCGCCCACGCCAAAGGATTCACCAGGATCCTCACACACCCGGAAACCGGGACAGTACTCAGCGTCGGCCGGGACCGCTACAAAGTCCCCAAAGACCTCCGCAAAACCGTCCTAGTCAGAGACAAAACCTGCCGACACCCCGGCTGCAACCGGCCCGGCCCGGTATGCGACCTCGACCACACCATCCCCTGGCACCACGGCGGAACCACCAGCTACGACAACCTCGCCGCCCTCTGCCGGAAACACCACCTGCTCAAAACCGCCGGCTACTGGCACTACCAACAACCCCACCCCGGCACCCTCACCGCCACCTCACTCACCGGCAAAACCTACACCACACAACCCCAACCACCCCCGTTCTAACCAAAGGAAACCGCGCCCCGAAGAAAACCGCCCCGAAAAGAAGACAAGGGGCACCCCCGTGGCAATTAGATCTGATTCCAAATGGCGGGCAGGGGAGGATACTGGTCGCTAAGTGGTCAGAGTCGAAGATCAATTGAGGGCTGAGGTGGCTGATGCGACGCAGGGATCGGCGTGTTCTGGTGGCCACCGCGATCACCGGTGCTGCGCTGCTCGGGGGCTGCAGCGTTCCGGACGGGCCCCGTGGCGATGCGACGTGGCACCTTGCCCGTCCCGCCGACGTATCAGCCGATTCAACCAGCCTTGAAGTGGGGGTTGAGCGCGCTGCCTGTGCCAGCGGCAGGACGGGGACTGTACTCGAGCCGGAGGTCACCTACGAGACGGACCGGATCATCGTGACGACCTATGTCGAGCCCCTGACCGGCGGCGTCCAATCATGCCAGGGCAACGATGTAGTGCCACTCACCGTTGAGCTTGGAGAGCCGATCGGGGAAAGGAAACTGGTGGATGGTGTATGCCTGGTGCCCGACGCGGTACCCGCATCGTTGTGTGAGGACGACGGCGTTCGCTGGGCTATCCGTACACCGTCTGCGTCTGCTGTCTGGGGACTACCGAAGGGATAGGTGGTCCGGCCAGGTTCGACGAGCTTCAGGGTTGATGTGACCCGGACGGGTTGTTCTGGCGGTGTGACTGGGCGTGTGCTGGAGCCAATGATCACCTACGGGGCGGACCAGATCATCATCAGGACCGATGTCGAGCCGTTGCCGGAGGGCGCATATGACTGTCCGGGCAATGAAATTGTCGAAACGACAGTCGAACTATCAGAACCAGTTGGGGACAGGGAACTGGTCGATGCGGCATGCGTGACCGGCGACGCTGTCACCACTACCTTCTGCGAGGACGACGGCGTTCGCTGGGCTCCGCGGTAACTCAGCAGCTTGCCGGACTAGCGACCAGCTATCACGGGACGCTTTCCGACCCCACTCCCCAGAACGCGGTCAGCGGGTGACCGCATCTCTCGTTAGCGTGGGGATCCAGTCATAAGTCCAGGACCCAGCGGAAAGGTTGCCCCCATGCGTATTGCAGTTACCACTCCAAACGGTCATGTGGGGCATCACCTCACCCGGGCGCTGGTCAGGGCCGGGCTCCGCCCGCTCCTGCTGATGCGTCAGCCCGACAGGCTCGACCCGGAGCTGACCGAATACGTGGACGTGGCTCAAGCCGACAGTCGGGACAAGGACCAGGTCAGCGCCGCTACTGTAGGCGTCGACGCGCTGTACTGGGTTGATCCCTCGCCCGAGAGCGACAAGCCCCTGGCTGACTACACTCTGGCCACCGGCGCGGTGGTGTCGGCCGTCCTGAAGAACAACATCCCCCGGGTGGTGTTCCAGAGCAGCGTCGGCGCGGAGAAGCGCCACGGGGCTGGCGAAATCGACGGGCTCGCAGCCACCGAGATGGCGCTGGACACCCTGAACGTGGACGTGACCCACCTGCGCTGCGGGTACTTTTTCATTAACCTTTTGTTCCAGGCGGATGCCGTCCGTGCGGGACTCCTGCAGGTGGTGGTGCCGCTGGATGCCCCGATGAGTTGGGTGGCTCCGCGGGACATCGCCGACGTCGCAGCATCAATCCTGCTGGACACCAGCTGGCAGGGCCGGAGGGTCCGCGCAGTGCACGGGCCCACCGACCTCAGCTGGCGCGAGGTGGCGTCGATCCTGACCGCCGAGCTGGGACAGCAGGTGGTGGCGGAACGGATCACCGATCAGGAGCTGTACAACCAGTATCTTGGGTTCGGTCTGCCCCCTGCGGTGGCCAACGCTGCGCTGGGCATGTCGACAGGACTGCGGGACGACTTCACTCCCGAGCAGCCACGGACCGTTGCCACGACCACCGCCACCTCACTGCCGTCCTGGGTCCACGACGAACTTATTGCCCAGATCTGAACCCAGGGTCGGACTAGCTACCCAGGCGGGCCATCACATCGGAGACTGAAGGATTGGTGGCGGCGGAGCCGTCAGGGAACAACACCGTCGGGACCGTCTGGTTGCCACCGTTGAGGGATTCCACCAGGGCTGCGGTGCCTTCGACCTCTTCGATGTTGATCTCCGTGTAGCCGACACCCTTGGCATCAAGCTGCTTCTTCAGTCGGCGGCAGTACCCGCACCAGCTGGTTGAGAACATGGTGATCGTGCCGGCATCGGGGGTGTAGTCCACGGTGCTCCTTTGAGGAATTGTTGGTGGCGGCAAGACAGGAACGCCTTGCACGGATACGCAGTGATTCACGTATACAGGGTTCAACACACGCGGGGTCGGTTAGATTCCGCGCGCGGTGACGTTGGGTTGCTGGCGGATCAGACGATCTCGCGGAGCGTGACCGTCCCATCGTCGGCGACAGACAGGCCCGGGTTGTGGCAGACCTCCCAGTGGAAGCCGTCCGGATCGGCGAAATATCCCGAATAGCCGCCCCAGCTCATCGCGGTGCCCTCAGCGACCAGTTCCGCACCAGCGCTGACAACCGTCTGGAGAATCGCGTCCACCTCGTCCGGTGAATCGACGTTGTGGCCCAGCGTCAGCGGTGGGGCGATCGGACCGTGGCCAATATCCCCTGCCTCCGCGGCCAGGTGATCGGCCCGGAAAAGTGATAGCACCAGGCCGTGGCCTACCTGGAAGAACGCCACCTCATCAGGGACGTACACGAGGGGCTCCCACCCCAGAGCCTTTGCGTAAAAAGCGTAGGAGGTGTCAAGGTTTCGGACACCCAGCGTGATGACTGTGACCTGAGGTTTCATGAGTTGATCCTACTGACACATTCGCGGGTTCAGCACCGGCGCGCGCTGGCCGGGTTGTTGGTCGCTTCAGGCGCAGCGGATACCATCAGAGAGTTAACCCACCGCACCACCTTTGCTAGGAGACCACTGTGTCAGCGCCTTCCCTTATCACCCTCCTCGTCGACGGCGAAGAGCACCAGGTGACTACGGGCACTACCGGCGTTGACCTGTTCGCCGACCGCCGCGATGTAGTTGTCGTCCGTGTTGACGGCGAATTGGTGGACCTGGATCAGCCCATCCCCGCCGGTGCCAAGGTCGAGCCAATCACCATCGGCTCGCCCGAGGGCCTGGAAGTGTTGCGCCACTCGGCGGCGCACGTCATGGCTCAGGCAGTGCAGCAGCTGCGTCCCGGCGCCAAACTGGGCATCGGCCCGTACATCACCGACGGCTTCTACTTCGACTTCGACGTCGAGACCCCCTTCACCCCCGAAGACCTGAAGCAGCTCGAAAAGATGATGCTGAAGATCGTCAACAGCAACCAGCTGTTCGTCCGCCGCGTCGCGACCGAGGCCGAAGCCCGCGAAGCGATGGCTGACGAGCCCTACAAGCTGGAACTCATCGGTCTCAAGGGCGGTTCGGGAGACATCACTGACGACGACGGCGCCTCAGTCGAGGTCGGTGCCGGCGAACTGACCATTTACGACAACATCGACCGCAAGAGTGGCGACGTCGTCTGGAAAGACCTATGCCGCGGCCCGCACCTGCCCAACACCAAGCTCATCTCCAACGCCTACGCTCTGACCCGCTCAGCCGCCGCCTACTGGCGCGGCAGCGAAAAGAACCCACAGCTGCAGCGCATCTACGGCACTGCCTGGCCCACCAAGGACGAACTCAAGGCCTACCAGGAGCGCATCGCTGAAGCCGAGCGCCGCGACCACCGCAAGCTCGGCACCGAACTGGACCTGTTCTCCTTCCCCGACGAGCTGGGCTCGGGCCTGCCCGTGTTCCACCCCAAGGGCGGAATCATCCGCAAGGCGATGGAAGACTACTCACGCCAGCGCCACGTCGACGCCGGCTACGAGTTCGTCTACACGCCCCACATCACGAAGGGCCACCTCTACGAGGTGTCGGGCCACCTGGACTGGTACCGCGACGGCATGTTCCCGGCGATGCATGTCGACGAGGAACTCAATGAGGACGGCACCGTGCGCAAGCCGGGCCAGGACTACTACCTCAAGCCGATGAACTGCCCCATGCACAACCTGATCTTCAAGTCCCGGGGCCGGTCCTACCGCGAACTGCCGCTGCGCATGTTCGAGTTCGGATCCGTCTACCGGTACGAAAAGTCAGGCGTGGTGCACGGGCTGACCCGGGTGCGCGGCATGACCCAGGACGACGCCCACATCTACTGCACCCGCGAGCAGATGAAGGATGAGCTCACCGAGACGCTGAACTTCGTGCTGGGCCTGCTCAAGGACTACGGCCTGGACGATTTCTACCTGGAGCTCTCCACCAAGAACCCCGAAAAGTCGGTGGGCTCGGATGAGATCTGGGACGAGGCAACCCGGACCCTCGCCGAGGTGGGCGAAGCCTCGGGGCTCGAACTGCGTCCCGATCCGGGCGGAGCCGCGTTCTACGGTCCCAAGATCTCTGTCCAGGCCCGCGACGCCATCGGCCGCACCTGGCAGATGTCCACCATCCAGCTGGACTTCAACCTGCCGGAACGGTTCGAACTGGAGTATCAGGCCGCCGATGGTACCCGTCAACGCCCGGTCATGATCCACCGTGCATTGTTCGGCTCGATTGAACGGTTCATGGGGGTGCTCACCGAGCACTACGCCGGTGCGTTCCCGGCCTGGCTTGCGCCCGTTCAGGTGCTGGCCATTCCGGTCGCCGAGGCCTTCAACGAGTACCTGTTCGACGTCGTGGACAAGCTCAAGGCCGAGGGCATCCGTGCCCAGGTGGACATCGGCACTGACCGTTTCCCGAAGAAGATCCGCACCGCGAGCAAGGAGAAGGTTCCCTTCGTCCTGATCGCTGGCGGCGACGACCAGGACGCCGGAGCAGTATCGTTCAGGTTCCGCGATGGCAGCCAGGACAACCAGGTGCCGGTCGACGAGGCAGTCCGGCGCATCGTCGAGGCCGTCCGGAATCGGGATAAGTAAAACGTATGGAGGGTACTACGGGGGCTGACGGGGCGAACGCCGACGGGCATTATCCTGGCGACGACGACGTGAGGGACGACTTCGAGCTTGCCGGGGTGCCCGACGCTTTTCAGCGCCTGTGGACTCCGCACCGGATGGCCTACATCAAGGGCGGGCAATCCCAGTTCAAGGACAAGGACTGCCCGTTCTGTGTGGCGCCATCCCGTAGCGACGAGGAATCCCTCATCGTGCACCGCGGCACCCATGCCTATGTGATCCTCAACCTCTTCCCGTACAACCCGGGTCACCTGCTGGTCTGCCCGTACCGCCACGTTCCCGACTACACCGACGTCGACGCCGCCGAGACGGTCGAGATCGCCGAGCTCACCCAGACGGCGATGCGCGTGCTGCGGGAGGTTGCCAAGCCCACCGGGTTCAATCTCGGCATGAACCAGGGTGTGACCGGCGGCGCTGGAATCGCAGCGCACCTGCACCAGCATGTGGTGCCGCGCTGGGGTGGCGACGGCAACTTCCTGCCGATCATCGCGCAGACCAAGGCGATCACGCAGACCCTCGACGAGGTGCGGACCCAGATGGCTGACGCCTGGCCGCAGCCGTCAGGTGCCGCGCCGTCCGATGCAGGTCCGTCATCCGATGCAGCTCCGTCAGGGGAGAAGACCCGGCAGGCCGGTGGCGACGATGCTCAATAAGTATGCGCGGAGGTTCTTCACGTCGCTGTTCAGCCCCCTGGCGAAGCTCCTCCTCAAGTGGGGTGTCTCGCCTGACGCCGTGACCATCGTCGGTACTCTCGGTGTCGCCGTCGGCGCGCTGGTGTTCTACCCGATGGGCGAGCTGTTCTGGGGCACCGTGTTCATCACGGTGTTCGTGTTCTCCGACCTGGTGGACGGCATCATGGCACGCATCAAGGGCGCGGTAGGGAGCTGGGGAAACTTCCTCGATTCCACCCTCGACCGGATCGCCGACGGCGCCCTGTTCGCCGGGGTGGCCATCTGGTTCTTCGGCGACGGTGACAACACCCCCATCGCGATTGCCGCGCTGGCGTGCCTAGTCCTCGGGATGCTCGTGTCCTATGCGCGGGCGAAGGCTGAATCGCTGGGCTTCACGGCCAATGTGGGGATCGCCGAACGGGCCGAACGGCTGGTGTCGGTGCTGGTGGTGACTGGCCTGACCGGGTTGGGGCTGCCCGAGGTGGTGCTGCTCACGGTACTGATCCTGCTGGCCCTGGCCAGCACTGCCACGGTCATTCAGCGGGTAGCGGCGGTCCACAAACAGGCGATGGCCTCCAGCGGAAGCCACTAGCGGCAGATCCCGGTCTTTCGCGGGCGTATTATTAATTGTTATCTTTTTACCTAACTTAGGGGCGAATTGTGTCCACCGTTGAAGAAACTTCGACAACCGCGCCCGTGACCGGCAGCAGCCGGGTCAAGCGCGGCATGGCTGAAATGCTCAAGGGCGGCGTCATCATGGACGTTGTCACGGCCGAGCAGGCGCGCATCGCTGAAGATGCCGGCGCCGTCGCCGTTATGGCACTCGAGCGCGTACCAGCCGATATCAGGGCGCAGGGCGGCGTGTCACGGATGAGCGACCCGGACATGATCGACAGCATCATCGAGGCCGTCTCCATCCCGGTGATGGCCAAGGCCCGGATCGGCCACTTCGTTGAGGCGCAGGTGCTCCAGTCCCTCGGCGTCGACTACATCGACGAGTCCGAGGTACTGACCCCGGCCGACTACGCCAACCACATCGACAAGTGGAAGTTCACTGTTCCCTTCGTCTGCGGTGCCACGAACCTGGGCGAGGCGCTGCGCCGCCTCAACGAGGGTGCAGCGATGATCAGGTCCAAGGGCGAGGCCGGCACCGGTGACGTCTCGAACGCCACCATGCACATGCGGAAGATCCGTTCCGAGATCCTGCGCCTCTCCTCGATGGCCGAGGACGAACTGTACGTGGCCGCCAAGGAACTGCAGGCACCCTTTGACCTGGTCAAGGAGGTTGCCCGCACCGGCAAGCTTCCGGTGGTGCTTTTCACCGCCGGCGGCATCGCCACCCCGTCCGACGCCGCAATGATGATGCAGCTCGGCGCCGACGGCGTCTTCGTGGGCTCCGGCATCTTCAAGTCCGGCAACCCGGCGGAGCGCGCGGCAGCCATCGTGAAGGCGACCACCTTCCACGACGACCCCGACATGATCGCCAAGGTCTCCCGTGGCCTCGGCGAAGCGATGGTCGGTATCAACGTCGACGAAATCCCCGAGCCGCACCGTCTCGCAGAGCGCGGCTGGTAGCAGTTCACCCACCATTACAAAAAAATGCGGACCGCCCTTCGGGGTGGTCCGCATTTTTGTGTGCTGGGGCCCGGAACTAGAGTTCCAGCCAGTACGTCTGGCCCCGGCCGATCAACTCAAATCCCCGGCGCGAATACAGCTCAAACCCCTGCGGTGTCGCGTTCAACGCGAGGTTCTCGGCGCCCGAAGCGGCAGCAGCACTGCTCAACCGGCTCAGCAGCGCAGTCCCCAGGCCCCGCCGCTGGTAGTCCGGCAGCACCTCCATGTTGAAGATGCCGCCCAGTCCCTTCAGCCCCGACACCCCGGACGGGTAGAACGAGTACCCGGCCCCCGCAATGGAGCCGTCCACCCTCGCCTCCGCGTGCCACGCCTGACGCGGCTGGGACCTCACCACCCGCAGCTCCTGCAGCAATGGCCCCCGGTAGTCGGGGACCTCGGTTGTGAGAGTCGCGGCGGCGTCGTCGTACCCGGCCGGATCCTCCACACTGGCGGCCATCCACCAGGGCTGCCACCCTGGGCTGAAACCCAGCCCGGTCAGGGGTGACCCATTGACCCCACCGCCCAGCCAGACGCCCACCCGGTGGGCGCCCAGCCGGGTCGCCTCGGCGAGGGCTGGCCGGATCCCGGCCGGCGAGATTTCCAGCGGAAAGAGCAGGATCAGTTCCCGGCGCGCCGGAAGCCAGACCCACTCCGAGCCGTGGGTGGTGAACATGCGCCCGCCCGTGGCCGAGGACACCGCAGCGAACCAGGATCGTTGCAGGCGCTGGCACGCCGCGATGGTGACCATGGGTTCCTAGGCCAGCCCGCGACGGGTGAGCAGCGGATCAATCAGGGCGTCGCGGCCACGGAAGTTGCGGAACGCCTGCAGCGGGTCAATGCTGTTGCCGCGCGACAGCAGCTCGGTCCTGAAGTGGTCACCATTCTCGCGGGTAAGGCCACCGGAGGACTTGAACCACTCGACGGTGTCAGCGTCAAGCACTTCGCTCCAGATGTACGCGTAGTACGCGGCCGAGTAGCCTCCGGCGAAGATGTGCTTGAAATAGCCCGTCCGGTAGCGCGGCGGTACGGGGGCGAAGTCGAGGCCGGCCTTGGTCAGCGCCTCCCGTTCGAACTCCACCGGGTCCTCGACGGTGGTCCCCGCCGGGATCGCGTGCCAGGCCAGGTCCAGCAGCGCAGCCCCCAGATACTCGGTCGTCGCGAAGCCTTCACCCCAGGTCTGGGCGGCGAGCAGCTTCTCGACGGTCCCGGCCGGCAGCGGCTCACCCGTCTGGTAGTGCCTGGCGTAGTTGGCCACCACCTCCGGCCACAGGATCCACATCTCATTCACCTGTGACGGGTACTCGACGAAGTCCCGCGGCACTGAAGTCCCGGAGAAGGTCGGGTAGGTGACCGACGAGAACAGGCCGTGAAGGGCATGCCCAAACTCGTGGAACGTGGTCACCACCTGGTCGAACGTCAGGAGGGTGGGTTCGCCGGCGGGCGGCTTGGGGATGTTCAGGTTATTCACGACGACGACGTGCGTGCCGGTGAGTGTCGACTGCTCGACGAAGGAGTTCATCCAGGCGCCGCCGTTTTTGGTGTCCCGGGTGTAGTAGTCGCCGAGGAACAGTCCCAGTTCCCCGCCGTCGGCGTCCCTGACCTCCCAGACCCGCACCTCGGGGTGGTAGCCCTCAAGGTCGGACCGCTCGGAAAAGGTCAGGCCGTAGAGTTTGTTCGCGGCGAAGAAGATGCCGTCCTGCAGCACCCGCTCCAGTTCGAAGTAGGGGCGCAGGGCGGACAGGTCGACGTCGAACTTGTCGGCACGCACCTTCTCTGAGTAGTACGCCCAGTCCCAGGCTTCGATCGGATGGCCAGCGGCGGCTTCAAGGTCCACTGCCTCGGCCCGCGCGTTGCGGACCGCCGCGGGAGCCAGCTGGCCCAGCATCTGGTGGATGGCGTCAAGCGACGGGGCCGTCTGGTCGTCGGTAGCGGCAGCGGCGTGGCTGTCGAACCCCAGCAGTGCGGCGCGGTTGGCGCGCAGCTCGGCCATCCGGGCGGCAATGCCGAGGGTCCGGTTCTCGTTGTCGGCGAATCCGCGGTTGACTGAGGCCTCGTGCAGCCGCTGTCGGGTAGCCCGGTTGGTCAGGGTCTCCATCGCCGGCTGCGCCGTGGGCAGGATCAGGGTGAGCAGGAACTTCCCCGGGTGGCCAGCGGATTCGGCTGCAGCAGCGGCCGATCCGATGTCGTCAGCCGACAGGCCGGCGAGCTCCTCAGCCGTGTCGACCAGGAGCGCCGAGTTGTTCGTGTCCCGGAGCAGCCGCTGCTGGAAGTCGGTGCTGAGCTGGGAGAGTTCGGTGTTCAGTGCCCGCAGCTTGCCCTGGGCGTCGTCATCGAGCTGGGCACCGGCGCGGATGAACCGCTTGATGTACTCCTCGACCAGCCGCGTGGACTCGGCGTCCAGGCCGTCGGTCGGCACTGCCTTGATCCTGTCGAAGAGGCCCCGGTTCAGGGAAATGTTGTCCTCGTGCTCGGCGTAGCGGGGAAAGATCTCAGTCTCCAGCGCCTGAATAGCGGGCGTGGAGTGCGCGGAGGAGCTGTTGTAAAACGTCAGCGCCACCCGCCGGAGGGTGGACCCGGCACGTTCGAGGGCAACAACTGTGTTCTGAAAGGACGCTGGCTCCGGCGAGGAGACGATCGACTCGATTTCCGCTAGATGCTCGGCGAACCCCGCCTCGAAGGCTGGCAGGTAGTGGTCATCCTGGACCAGGCCAAAGGGCGGGAGATGGTACGGCAGGGTACTGGGGGCAAGGAAAGGGTTGCTCATAACAACTAACCCTTACACATGGCGGGCGGGCACTCCAGCAACCCGCGAATCAGCTTCGGCGCGCGGCGGGGCCCGGATCGCACGGCGGGGCCTATCATGGGGGAACATCGACGAGGGGGTCAGCCGTGCGGGCAACTTTGACCAGTTTGGCAGGAGCAGTGCTGGCTATCGGGCTGCTCAGTAGCTGCTCGGCGCCGGGGGAGAGCCCGACCCCCGACGGACAGGCGCCGACGACTGCGTCCGCTGCAAGCGAGCCAGCGGCCACAGGTGAGCCGGCCCCATCACCGGCCACCGACACCGCGACCGCGGAACCCACAACACCTGAGCCCACGCCGGGCGAGGGGCCGCCGTGTGACGCGGACAGGTGTTTCAGCGTGGCCGCCACCGGTGACTTGCTGATCCACCCCGGACTGTGGGAGCAGGCCGCCGCCGACGGGGAGGCGGCCGGCACGGGGGACCTCGACTTCGAGCCGCTGCTCGCGGGGCAGCGCGGGTATCTGGACCGGGCCGATCTGGGAATCTGCCACATGGAAACGCCGGTGGCGTTACCAGAGGGCCCGTTCAGCGGCTACCCCCAGTTCAATGTTCCCCCGCAGATCCTCGACGCTGCCCGCGACGTCGGCTACGACGCCTGCACCACCGCGAGCAACCACACGATCGACGCCGGAACCGAGGGGCTGAACCGCACCCTCGACGTCCTGGACGGACTGGGCCTGGAACACACTGGCTCCTACGCCGATGAGGAGTCTTCAGGTGACGTCATGATCCTTGAGACCCCCGCGGCACGGGTGGCGGTGATCCAGGCGACCTATGGCCTGAACGGGCTGATCCCCGAGCAGCCGTGGCAGGTGGACCTCATCGACGCCGCTGTGATGACTGAGAAGGCCAGGCAGGCCAGGGACGAAGGCGCCGACGTCGTCATCGCTGTCATCCACGCAGGCGATGAATACGCGACAGTGCCCAACGCACAGCAGGTGGAGGTGGCCCACGCCCTCGCCGACAGTGGGGAGGTCGACTTCATCTACGGCCACCACACCCATTCGGTGCTGCCGATCGAGAAGTACAACGACACCTGGATTGTCTACGGCCTGGGCAACGGCGTCAGTGAACTGTCCCCAACCTACGCGGTGAACAACGAGGGCCTGATGGTGAGGGCCCAGTTCGCCCAGGACGACGGCGGCGACTGGACGGTCAGCGACCTCGCCTGGGTGCCCTCCATCATCGTCGCCGACCCGTACCGCTGGTGCGCGCTGGCCCCGGACCAGCCCGCCGGGACCTGCACTGCTGCCGACCGTGAGGCGGAGGTCAGCGGACGGATCGCGCAGGTGGTCGACACGTTCGGCGCTGTCGACGACGGCGCCCACCTCTGGGACCTCAGCGACGACCAGTGAGCGGTACGGCTGGGGATAGCCAGCCCGGAGCCGGGGGGCTTTCCCTAGCGGGGGCGGGCCCCCGCATGGCGGCGCGCCAGGTCAGCGAGGCTGTCGTCGAGGTCCGCTGGCTCGAATGCGCCGAACTTACGCTCGGCGGCCTTCCTCAGCAGGAAGTCGGCAATGGCCGGGTTCTTCGGCAGCAGCGAGCCGTGCAGGTAGCTCGCGACAACATTCAGGTGGCGTGCGCCCTCGTGGCCGTCCTGGGAGTTGTTGCCGGCACCCTTGGTGACCGTACCCAGTGGACGGACGCCGGGACCCAGCCGGGTCTGGCCACTGTGGTTCTCGTACCCGTGGATCTCGCCGAACTCCTCGCTGTCCGCGACCACGTTCCCGATCAGGCGCTCATTGGTGCCGTGGGTTTCCAGATCGAGAATCCCGATGCCGGGGATGACCGTGCCGTCGTGGGTCTTGAAGAAGTTGCCGAACAGCTGGTAAAGCCCGCAGATGACGAGCATCGGCAGGCCATCCTCGGCGAGTTCCCGCAGCTTCGGAGCGATGGCCTGCAGATCCTGCTGGATGACCAGCTGGCCGCTGTCCTGCCCGCCGCCCCCGATGATCAGGTCAATGTCTTCGGGAAAGGTGTCCCCGGCGCTGTGCTCAAGGATGTTCGCCGTGTACCCGTGCCAGGCCAGCCGCTGTTTCAGCACCAGGACGTTGCCCCAGTCGCCATAGATGTTCATTTCGCGGGGGTAGAGCTGCAGGATGTTCAGGGTGCCTTTGGACATCAGGAAACCACCTCGACTGTCGTGATCTTGGAGAGGTCCCGGCGGACCGCGAGCATCGCGGTGTAGGTGCAGAAAATCCGCTTGGGCTGGTCATGGGTGGCGCTGATGAACGCCTTCAACGCCGCGGTCGTGTCGGGTTCGACGGCGCGGACGTCGACGTCGTCGTACTTGAGCCGCAGCGCCATGTCATAGGCCCGGACACCGCTAACCATGTCCACCCCGGCCAGTCCGAGGGAATCGAAGTCGACGTCCCAGAGCCAGGACATGTCCCGGCCGTCGGCGTAGTTGTCGTTGATGGCGATCATGGTGGCGTACCCGGCGGCGTCGAAGGACTTCAGCCCGAGCCGGAACCCGCTCGGGTTCTTCACCAGCACCAGTTCGAGCGGCTTGCCGTCCACCACGAGGGATTCACCGCGGCCGAAGGCGGGCTCGACGGTGGCGAGGGAGGCGAACAGGGCGGCACGGTTGATGGCCCCGCCGAGAACGGTACGCGCCATGGCCAGCGCCGCGGCCGCATTGAAGATGTTGTAGACCCCGCGGAGCCGCAGGTCGACGCTCGTCGATTCGCCGTCGGTCAGGAACATTGCCGTGTTCCCATCGACGTGTTCGAGGATCACATCGGCGGGGAGGCTCGACGGGGGAGCGACACCGATATCCCCGCGCAGCTCGTCGTCGTTGGGAAAGGTGCTGCGCAGCGACGCGTCGAGCCCGAAGTAGGTGATCTCGGCGTCGTGGACTGTCGACGCGATCCCGGCGACGCGGGGGTCCTCACGGTTGAGCACCACTGTACCGGTGGTCTTCGCGGCGATCTGTTCCAGGAGACGGGTGGTCTGGTCGATTTCGCCGAAACGGTCCAGCTGATCGCGCAACACGTTCAGCAGCAGGCAGTGGGTGGGCGGGACCAGTTTCACGAAGTGGACCGCGTGCGCCTCGTCGAGCTCGAGGACCGCGATGTCGGCCTTGAGCCGGCCCCGCCAGTTCACCTCGCCGAGCAGCGCGGCGGCCACTCCGCGGGTGAAGTTGCTGCCGGTGCGGTTGGTGAAGACGGTCAGGCCCTGGCCCTGGAGGAGTTCCACGACCATCTTGGTGGTGGTGGTCTTCCCGTTGGTTCCGCTGATGACCACCACACCGTGGGGCAGGCCGGTCAGGGCGCGGCCCATGAACCCCGGATCGATCTTCTCGACGACCAGGCCCGGCAGCGCCGAGCCTCCGCCACGCAACCGCGAAATGCGGCGCACGGCCTTACCGACCAGCACACTGAAGGGAAACATGGAACCTAACTTATCGCAGTCCGGGCTCCGGTTTATCGCTGGCTGGCCCGCCCAACCTAGAATGGATCAATGACCACTTACCCCGTACCCGCCCCCTCCGGCGTGCATGTTGGCGTGCTGGCTGTCCAGGGTGACGTGCGGGAACACATCCGCACCATCGAGTCCCTCGGCGGGCGGGCCAGCGCGATTCGCCGGCCCGGCGAGCTGGCCGGGATCGACGGCCTCATCATCCCGGGCGGCGAATCGACGGCGATCGACAAGCTCACCCGGGCCTTTGACCTGGCCGGACCGCTGCAGGAACTCATCGCGTCGGGGCTCCCGGTCTACGGATCCTGCGCCGGGATGATCATGCTCGCCGATGCCATCGCCGACCCCGCCACCGACCTGCAGGGCAGGCCACAGCAGACGCTGGGCGGTCTCGACATCGTCGTCCGCCGGAACGCTTTCGGCCGCCAGCGGGACTCCTTCGAAACGGATCTCGAGTTTGCCGGCCTGGCGCCGTCGTCGTCGGGGGAGGTGCCGCCGGTGCGGGCCGTGTTCATCCGTGCGCCCTGGGTGGAGCGGGTCGGGGAGTCGGTCGAGGTGCTTGCGCAGGTACCGGCGCAGGCTGTTGCCAGTGACGCGCCGCAGCCGGATGCGGGCCGGGTCGCTAGGATTGTTGCGGTGCGGTCGGGGAACCTGCTCGCCACCAGCTTTCATCCCGAGGTAACCGGGGAGCGGCGGATACACGAATTGTTTATGCAGATGATCGTAAGGAGAACGGTAGATCATGTCGGGGCACTCTAAATGGGCAACCACCAAACACAAGAAGGCCGCGATTGATGCGAAGCGGGCCAAATCCTTTGCCAAGCTGATCAAGAACATCGAGGTGGCCGCGCGAGCTGGCGGCGCCGACATGGCCGGTAACCCCGGCCTGGAACTCGCCGTGCAGAAGGCCAAGAAGACCTCTGTGCCGATCGACAACATCAACCGCGCCGTGAAGCGCGGCGCCGGGCTGCTTGGCGACGCCGTCGAATACCAGACCATCATGTATGAGGCCCGCGGGCCGCAGGGTTCGGCACTGCTGATCGAGTGCCTCACCGACAACAAGAACCGTGCCGCCTCGGAGGTCCGCCTGGGTGTCACCCGCAACGGTGGCTCGATGGCCGACCCGGGGTCGGTGTCCTACCTGTTCACCCGTAAGGGTGTGGTCACCCTCCCGGCCAACGAGCTCACTGAGGATGACCTGCTGCTCGCCGTGCTCGACGCCGGCGCCGAGGAAGTCAAGGAAACCGGCGGGCGTTTCGAGGTCATCTCTGAACCGCAGGACCTCCGGGCCGTCGTCGCCGGCCTTGAGGAGGCCGGAATCGACTACTACACCGACGAGGCCGAGTTTGTGCCCTCCATGCAGGTGGAACTCGACGCCGACGGCGCGCGCAAGTTCATCCGCCTGGTCGACGCGCTCGAAGACCTGGACGACGTCCAGAACGTATATTCCAACGCCGACCTCTCCGACGAGGTACTGGCCGAGCTGGACGGCGACGACTAAGCCCAGTGGCTACCCTTCCCCTCCAGCCCCCTCACCGCCGGGCCATCCGATGACCCTGCGCGTGATGGGGGTGGACCCGGGCCTGACCCGCTGTGGCCTGGCGGTGGTCGACATCGAGCCCAACCGGCGGTCATCGCTCGTCGCCGTGGGGGTGGTCGGCACACCGGCGGGCCAGGACCTCGACCAGCGGCTGCTCGTCATCTCCGACGCCGTCGATGAGTGGCTCGACACCCATTCACCCGACGTGCTCGCCGTCGAACGGGTGTTCAGCCAGCTCAACGTGAGCACGGTGATGGGCACCGCCCAGGCATCAGGGGTGGTGATCGTCGCCGCCGCACGCCGCGGCATCCCGGTAGCCCTCCACACGCCCACCGAGGTGAAAGCCGCCGTCACCGGCAACGGCCAGTCCGACAAGGTAGCGGTCACCAAGATGGTCACCAAGATTCTGCGGCTGGACACGGCGCCCAAGCCGGCCGACGCCGCCGACGCCCTCGCCCTGACCATCACCCACGCCTGGCGGCAGGGTGTTGCAGCGAACCGGGCCTCGGCCAGCGGTGGCACCGCCACGGCGGCCCAGCGGATCTGGGCTGAGGCCGAAGCCAAGGCCCGACGACGGCGCTAGCCCCGCCGTACACCGTCGTTAACGGTGTGGCGCACGGGTCAACGAGCGTTGATACCGGTACGCTGTTCGTAGATATGTTCGGATAGAAATTTTGGAGTAGCTCGCATGATCAGTTCCCTCCGCGGCACGGTTGCCCACGTTGGCCTCAACTCGGCAGTGCTGGATGTCAATGGGTTCGGCATGCAGATCCTGGCCACCCCGCAGACCCTCGCCACCCTGCGTACGGGGCAGGAGGCGCAGGTCTTCACCGCGATGATTGTCCGTGAGGACTCGATGACCCTGTTCGGGTTCGAGGAGGCCGACCAGCGCGAGGTGTTTGAGACCCTGCTTGGCGTCAGCGGCGTCGGCCCCCGCCTGGCCCTCGCCGTCCTGGCCGTGCATACCCCCGAGGCCATCCGGGTGGCTGCCTCCTCCGGAGATGACAAGGCGTTCAGCAAGGTACCGGGAATCGGCCCGAAGGGCGCCCGGCGAATCGTGCTCGAACTGGCGGACAAACTCGTTCCCCTCGGCACTACCGGTGGAACCCCGAAGAACGCCTGGCAGGGTCAGGTGCTGACGGCGATGATGGGTCTGGGCTGGTCCGAGAAGGATGCGGGCGTCGCCATTGATGCAGCGACCGCAGAGGCGCCCGAGATAGCCGCCACCGGCGACGTGGGAGCCATCCTGAAGCTCACGCTTCGCCGTCTCGGCCAGGACGGCGCCCGAGCCTCCGCCCGGAGCCGGGTGAGCTGATGGCGCGCGACGACGCAGCAGCGGGGGAGGAGACCCCAGTGGTTTCACCCGCCGGCGACCCCGAGGACCGGGCGGTTGAGGCTGCGCTCCGGCCCAAGAACCTCGACGACTTTGTGGGCCAGCAGCGGGTCCGCCGTCAGCTGTCCCTGGTGCTGGAGGCATCCCGGCTTCGCGGCCGGACGGCCGACCACGTCCTGCTCTCGGGCCCCCCGGGGCTGGGCAAGACCACCCTCGCCATGATCATCGCCGCCGAAATGAACGCACCACTGCGGATCAGTTCCGGACCGGCGATCCAGCATGCCGGTGATCTTGCCGCCATCCTCTCCTCCCTCACCGACGGCGAAGTCCTCTTCCTCGACGAGATCCACCGGATGTCCCGACCGGCGGAGGAAATGCTCTACATGGCGATGGAGGACTTCAGGGTCGACATCATCGTCGGCAAGGGGCCCGGGGCGACGGCCATCCCGCTGGACCTGCCGCCCTTCACCCTGGTCGGCGCCACCACCCGCGCCGGGCTGCTGCCCGGACCGCTGCGCGACCGGTTCGGTTTCACCGGGCACCTGGAGTTCTACTCGACCGAGGAACTTGAGCTGGTGCTCCGTCGGTCGGCCATGCTCATGGATATGAAGGTCAATTCGGCGGCGTTCTCCGAGATCGCCGGCCGGTCCCGCGGGACCCCCCGTATCGCGAACCGGCTGCTGCGCCGGGTCCGTGACTGGGCGCTCGTCCACGGGGTGGACCTGATCGACGCCCGCTGCGCCGGGGCAGCCCTGGACATGTACGAGGTCGACGCGAAGGGCCTGGACCGCCTGGACCGGGCCGTACTGACTGCCCTGATCACCAAGTTCAACGGCGGCCCGGTGGGACTATCCACCCTGGCCATCGCCGTCGGCGAGGAACCCGAGACGGTGGAGACGGTCGCAGAACCCTACCTGGTCCGGGAGGGGATGCTGGGGCGCACGCCCCGCGGACGGATCGCCACCCGGGCCGCCTGGGACCATCTGGGCCTCGTCATGCCAGCCACCGTCGCAGCCGCGATGCCGGACGATCTCTTCGCCGTCCTGTCCGAGGAAACACTCTCCGATGACACCCTCGTTGGTGGCAACGGTGAGATAACGGAATGGGTCAATACCGACTGATAGGCGAGCCGCAAGGACGCGGACAATCCCGTTTCCCTTTACACTGATATGACGTGCGGCACGTCAGGTGCGTGCGGATCCCAAGATATAGAAACGGAATTACTCTGTGTTCTCAACCTTATTAGCCCAGACTGCCGCCCCAGAGCAAGGCTTTGATATTTTCAGCCTTCTTTTGCCGCTGGCGCTCGGAGCATTGATCTTCATGATGTTCCGGAGGCAGCGGAAGACCCAGAAGACCATCAAGGAACAGCGCACCCAGATGGTTCCCGGCACCGAAGTAATGACCAACTTCGGCCTGTTCGGCACTGTGCTCTCCCTCGATGTGGAGAACAACAAGGCGGTGCTGGAGCTCGGCCCCGGCGCCACCGCCACCGTGCACATGCAGACCCTCACCAAGGTGGTCCAGCCTGAGCCCGCCGAGGACGACGACGATACCCCAGCCGTTCCCGACGACGCCTCATCGCTGACCAGCCCCACCGCCGACAGCCCTGTCACCGATACCCGGACCGCCACCGTCGACGGCCAGGACCAGCCGAGCAAGGACGGGGTACTCCCCGCCGAGTCCGGTACGGAGCGTCTCGACGCCCGTGCGGACGACGATCTCCGTCTGGACTATGACAGCAAGCGGGACAACACCCGGGACAACAAGGACAACTAGCGCCGGGTGGGGCGGCCGGGATCCGGTGACAGCCCCACCCCCACCAGCAGTACACAGCGCGCTCTTTCGATAAAAGGAAATTCCACATGCCTCGTACCGGCCCAGGCACGGCAGCGAAACGGACACTCGTTTGGCTCGGCGTTATGTTTGCATTACTCGCAGTTCTCCTGGGCAGCGGGTCCATCTGGGGCACCGCGAGCTGGAGCCCCAAGCTGGCTCTCGACCTGGAGGGTGGCACCCAGATGATCCTGGCACCGCAGGTCCAGGGTGGCAGCGACTCCATCACGGAAGAGCAGCTGGACCAGGCGGTGGAAATCATCCGGCAGCGTGTGGACGGCAGCGGCGTGGCCGAAGCCGAGATCAACACCCAGTCCGGCCGCAACGTGATCGTGTCTCTCCCCGGCATCCCCGACGCTGAAACCCGCGAGCTCATCCAGGCCTCGGCGCAGATGGAATTCCGTCCGGTGCTGTTCGGCGGCCCGGGCCAGGCGCCCGCCGCCGAGGAGCCCACCCCCGAGGAGGAGCTCCCGACACCGACCGCCGAGCCCACTGACGCGAGCGATCCGAACTGGATCACCGCCGACATCTTCTCCGAGTTCGAGGCCCTGGACTGCACCTCTCCCGAGGCGCTTGAACCAGCCGAAGAGCCCGCACCTGCTGATCAGCCGATGGTGGCCTGCGAGCCGAACACGCAGGGTAAATACATCCTTGGTCCCGTCGAAGTACCTGGAACGGACATCGACTCCGCGGACTTCGGCATGCAGCGCGGCGCTCAGGGTCAGTCGCTGAACACCTGGGCCGTCAACATCCAGTTCAACGCCGAGGGCAGCGAGACCTTCCGCGAGGTGACCGAACGGCTATTCGCCTTCGGACAGGGAGACCCCCGGAACCAGTTCGCCATCGTGCTGGACGGCACGATCATCTCGGCTCCGACCACCAACGCGGTCATTCCCGACGGTCGCCCCTCGATCAGCGGCAGCTTCACCGAGGAATCCGCCGCAGCCCTGGCCGAGCAGCTGAAGTACGGCGCACTGCCGATCAGCTTCGAGATCCAGAGCGAGCAGCAGATCTCCGCAACCCTGGGCGCGGACCAGCTGCGCCTGGGCCTCATCGCCGGTGTCATCGGCCTCATCCTGGTCGCAGGCTATTCGCTGCTGCAGTACCGGATGCTCGGCCTGGTCACCATCACCTCCCTCGTCGTCGCCGGCCTGCTGACCTACCTGGCCATCTGCATCCTCGGCTGGACCGAAAACTACCGGCTTTCCCTTGCCGGTGTCGCCGGCCTGATCGTCGCCATCGGGCAGACCGCCGACTCCTTCATCGTCTACTTCGAGCGAATCCGCGACGAGCTCCGGGACGGTCGGGGGCTGGTCTCAGCCGTCGAGAACGGGTGGCGCCGGGCCAAGAGCACAGTGCTGGCATCAAAGGCCGTCAGCCTCCTCGCCGCCGTCGTGCTGTACTTCGTGGCCGTCGGCAACGTTCGCGGGTTCGCTTTCACCCTCGGGCTGACAGCGATCGCCGACCTCATTGTGGTCTTCCTCTTCACCCACCCCGTTATGCGCCTCCTGGCGATGACCAAATTCTTCGGCGAGGGGCACCGCTTCTCCGGCGTCGACCCGAAGAAGCTGGGCGTCATGCCCCTGTACCGCGGTGCCGGACGCATCCGGATGCCCTCCGCAACACCGGAGTCGGCCGCACCGCGCACCAAGAACAAAGCTGTGTCAGGTGAAATCGCCCGCCGCACGACCATTGCCGAACGGCGGCTGGCTGAACAAAAAGCCCACGCCGCGCGCAGCAATGGTACCGATCAGGAGGAAAAGTAAATGCGGGGCAATAGTTTCGCCAGGTTCGGCAACGACCTCTATTCGGGCAAACGCTCCTACCCCTTCGTAGGGAAGCGCAATCTGTGGTTCACCATTGCGGCTGTTGCCGTCCTGGTCTCGATCATCATTCCGATCGTCAAGGGCGGGTTCAACCTGGGGATCGACTTCCGTGGCGGGTCCGAGTTCACTGTCTCCAGCGTTGAGAACACTGACATCACGCTCGGCGAGCAGGCGGTCACCAGCGTGGTCCCCGACGCAGTCCCGAGTGTCACCAATATCGCCCCGCAGACCATGCGGATCCAGACCGAGCGGCTGTCCGACGACGAGACGCTCAGCGTCCGCGATGCACTGATCAGCGCCTACGACGTCACCGCGGAAGAGGTGACCACCAACTTCGTTGGACCGACCTGGGGCGAGGACGTCAGCCGGCAGGCACTGATCGGCCTGGTGGTCTTCATCGGGTTGGCGGCCATCCTGATGGCCCTGTACTTCAGGACCTGGAAGATGTCAGCGGCAGCACTGATCGGCCTGGTGGTGGTGATGACCGTGACGGCCGGGCTGTATTCCCTCAGCGACTTCGAGGTCACGCCGTCGGCGATGATCGGCTTCCTGACGGTGCTGAGCTACGCGCTGTACGACACGGTGGTGGTCTTCGACAAGATCAAGGAGAATACCGCCGACCTCGATGTGTCGACGAAGCGGACCTTCAGTGAACAGGTGAATCTGGCGGTCAACCAGACCCTCGTGCGATCCATCAATACGTCGGTTGTCGCTGTGCTTCCTGTTGCGTCGATCCTCTTCATCGGTGCGCTGCTCCTGGGCGCCGGTACCCTGCGGGACCTGTCGCTGGCGCTGTTCATCGGCATTATCATCGGCACCATCGGCACCCTGTTCATTGCCGCACCAATGTACGCGTGGCTACGGATGCGGGAGCCCGACATCAAACGGCAGGAAAAGCGAGTGCTCCACCGCCGGTCGGTGGAGGCTGCGGACGCCGTCGCCACCACCTGATTTTCAGCAACTGAAGGAAGTGTCCCGGACCCGGAGTGGTCCGGGACACTTCCATTTCTGGCACGTGGTAGTACGCCTGTGGAGAACCGTTTCAGCACGGTTTGGTTTGCACGTCTAGACTTAAATGTGCATGCCGAAGAACAAGCATGGTGTAATTCTTTTCAGCCGTTTCACGGTTGAGGAATCGGGGTAGTACGTGGCAGATGCCAGTGGTCCAGCAGAGCGGCCCGACACTGATGGCAGTGTGGAGCGCGCCGGTTCAACCACGCGCCCATCGACTGCCCAGCTCGCACAGGTTCCCACCCCACCCGTGGCAGCATCCCCGGTCCGGACCCGTGACGTGGCGGTTGCCTCGTCAGGATCCGCGCCGTCGGCTGCCAGTGCTGACCACAGCGGATTGCCGGAGCGGAAGGTCAGGACCAGGTCCCGGCTGGCCCGCCTGACCGGCAGGGCGTCGAGCGGATACTCTCCGGTGCTCGAACCATTGCTGCGCACCGTCCGGGCGAACAACCCCAAAGAGGACCTTGACCTCATCCAGCGGGCCTACCTCGTCGCCGAACACAGCCACGAGGGACAGAAGCGCAAGAGCGGTGACCCCTACATCACCCACCCGGTGGCCGTCGCAACCATCCTTGCCGAATTGGGCATGACGGGTACCACCCTCGCCGCTGCCCTGCTGCACGACACGGTCGAGGACACGGCGTGCACCCTTGACGACATCAAACGGGACTTCGGTCCCGAAGTGGCGATGCTCGTTGACGGCGTCACCAAGCTCGACAAGGTGTCGTTCGGCGATGCGGCCCAGGCGGAGACGGTCCGCAAGATGGTCGTGGCCATGGCGAAGGACATCCGGGTCCTGGTGATCAAGCTCGCCGACCGGCTCCACAACGCGAGGACCTGGCGTTTCGTTTCACCGGAGTCCTCGGCACGGAAGGCCCGCGAAACTCTCGAGATCTTTGCGCCCCTGGCACACCGCCTGGGCATGAACACGATCAAGTGGGAGCTGGAGGACCTGTCCTTCGCGGCACTGCACCCGAAGGTGTACGAAGAGATCGTCAGGATGGTCGGCGACCGCACCCCGGAGCGGGAAAAGCACCTGGCCGTGGTGCGCAGCCAGATCGGCGAGGACCTGAAGTCGGTCAAGATCAAGGCCACGATCACCGGCCGGCCCAAGCACTACTACTCGATCTACCAAAAGATGATTGTCCGCGGCAAGGACTTCGACGACATCCATGACCTGATGGGTATCCGGGTGCTCGTGGACAGCGTCAGGGACTGCTACGCCACCCTGGGCCAGCTCCACGCCCGCTGGAATCCGCTGCCCGGCCGGTTCAAAGACTACATAGCGATGCCCAAGTTCAACATGTACCAGTCGCTGCACACCACGGTGATTGGGCCGGGTGGGCGTCCGGTGGAGATCCAGATCCGCACCCACGACATGCACCGCCGCGCCGAGTATGGCGTCGCCGCCCACTGGAAGTACAAGGGTAACGGCGCGAAGGGCGGGGATGGCCCGGACAACAGCGATATGGGGTGGCTGCGCAGTCTCGTCGACTGGCAGCAGGAGACCTCCGATCCTGACGAGTTCCTCGATTCGCTGCGGTTCGAGATCAATGCCCGCGAGGTATTCGTGTTCACCCCCAAGGGCGAGGTGATGGCGTTGCCCGCCGGGTCGACACCGGTCGACTTCGCCTATGCGGTGCACACCGAGGTGGGGCACCGGACCATCGGTGCCCGGGTCAACGGCAAACTCATCCCGCTGAACAGCGAACTCAATCACGGTGACTGGGTGGAGATTTTCACCTCGAAGGCTGAAGGTGCCGGACCCAGCCAGGACTGGCAGGGGTTCGTCAAGAGCCCCCGGGCGCGGAACAAGATCAGGCAGTGGTTCACCAAGGAGCGCCGCGAGGAAGCCATTGAGAAGGGCAAGGAGTTGCTCACCCGCGCCATGCGGAAGCAGAACCTGCCGCTGCAGCGGATGATGACCCACGACGCCCTGATGGCAGTGGCGCAGGACCTGCGGCACGCCGACATTGCCGCGCTGTATGCCGCCGTCGGGGATGGGCACTCCTCGGCCCAGAACGTGATCGAGCACCTTGTGGCCCTGATGGGTGGGAACGAGGGAGCCGAAGAGAGCATCGCGGAGACCGCTGTCGCCACCAGCCCCCGCCGTCCCAAGTTCTCCGACTCCGGGGTGACTGTTCGCGGCGTAGGCGACGTGTGGGTGAAGATCGCCCGCTGTTGCACGCCCGTCCCGCCGGACCCGATCATTGGCTTTGTTACCCGCGGTTCGGGGGTGTCTGTTCACCGCAATGACTGCCGGAACGTCGAGGAGCTCCGAGACCAGCCGGACCGCATCGTCGAGGTCGAGTGGGCCCCCACCCAGTCCAGCGTGTTCCTGGTGGAAATCCAGGTCGAGGCGCTGGACCGGAAGAGCCTGCTCTCCGATGTCACCCGGGTCCTCTCGGAGAACCACGTGAACATTCTCGCGGCGAGCGTCAACACGTCGACGGACCGGGTGGCAATGTCCCGGTTTGCTTTCGAAATGGGCGACCCGAAGTACCTGACCCACATTCTCAACGCCGTCCGACGGATCGACGGCGTGTTTGACGTGTACCGGACCACCGGGGCGCAACGCCGCCTTTAGGCCGGGCGCGCGGCGTCCACCTGATGCATCGCTGACTGCATCCGGGCCAGTGCCCGGTTTTTCCCGGGGACGCGGCGTGCGGCTTCGATAGCTGTCACCACCAACCGCAGGTCGCAGTTGAGCCCTGGCAGGGTGGCCAGCCGGACGAGTGTGGGAACCGTCCACGCGTCGTCCCCGTGGACCGCAATATCCAGTGCGGTCCGGAGTGGGGAGGTCACCCCCACACCGCCGATCAGCCGCACATCACAGGGCCCCAGCGCCACCTGATGCATGAGGGCGTCGCTGAAGGGCGGCAGCGCGGTGGTTCGGCGCCGGTGGTCTGTCACCAGGATGACAGTGGCAGGCAGGGCCGAGCAACCGTAAACCCAGGCGGCACTCTGGCGGGCCAGAACCACCTTGGACCGTAGCGGTCCCGGGACACACAGTATTGCGGACTGCGCTCTGGAGGCCGGGTCGAGGCGATGGTCGGCGCGGGCATACGACTGACCACACACCCGGTGCACCAGGCCGTCGATGCGCATGGCCTGTAACTCCGCGCTACTGAAGATATCGTCGGCGCGGAAGAGCACGCCACCGGTCGAGTTCACCGGCACCCCGGACTCCGGTCCGGGGGCGGTGCCAAGCTGCGCGAACGCCATGGACCCAAGCATCCCGAACGGCCCGGCAATACGAAAGCCCCGACCCCCGGATGTGGATAACTCGGGGGTCGGGGCAATCGTCAGAACGGTCTAGGAGAAGTCCTGCGCCGACTTGCGCAGCATCTCCATCCACTGCTGGCGGGCGGCGAGTGCTTCCTTGGCGGCAGCGATACGCCTGGCGTCGCCCGCCTTCTCCGCCGCGTCCAGGTCCTCCTGGAGTGCTGCGATGGTCGACTCAAGCTGGCTCAGGGCACTGTTGGTGCGGGCCTGGGTCTCAGGGTTGGTCCGCTCCCAGTGGGCGTCGTCGGCGGCCTTGACCGCGTCCTCCACTTCCCGGATGCCGGCTTCGATCCGGCCCATGTCTGCGCGTGGCACCTTGCCAGCTTCTTCCCACCGGTCGCGGATCGACTGGAGAGTCTTCTTGGCTGCCGCAAGATTCTTGATGGGCAACAGCTGGCGCGCCTCAACGAGCAGCGCCTCCTTGACCACGAGGTTAGCTCCGTATTCCTCGTCAATCGCCTCGTTGGTTGCCTTCCGGGCGGTGAAGAATTTGTCCTGGGCGGCACGGAACCGTGCCCACAGGGCGTCGTCGTCCTTGCGGCTGGCCCGTTTGGAAGCCTTCCACTCGTCCATGAGCCTGCGGTACTCGCCGGCGGTGTGGCCCCAGTCGGTGGAGGTGGACAGCGCCTCTGCCTGCTGGATGAGTGATTCCTTGGCCTGCTTGGCCGACGCGTTGTCGGTGTCCAGCTGGGAGAAGTAGGCGCGGCGGTGGCGGTCGAAGATGGTGCGTGCCGCGCGGAAGCGCTTCCAGAGCCCGTCCTCGGTACCGCGACCCAACCGGACGCCGTTCTTCTGCGCGGCCTTCCAGGTCTCGAACAGCTCGTTCATCCGGGTGCTGCTGGCTTTCCACTGCACAGTGGACGGATCGCGGCCGGCGATTTCCTCGGCTTCCGCGACGATCGCCTCACGGGCAGCCAGCTCGGCTGCCTTCACGGCGTCCTGTTCGGCCTTTTCGGCGGCTTCCAGTTCGGCGATCAGGCCGGTCAGCGCATCGAGGCGTGCTTCGAGGGCCAGCACGTCGCCGACAATCTTCTTCTCGGCGACCTGTTCCCGCAGGTGGTCCGCGGTCTTCTGCATGTCGGACGAGGGGGCCTTGGCATGCACTCGCTGCTCAAGCAGCGCGATCTGGCTGGCGACGTCGTCGTACTTGCGCACGAAGTAGGCGAGGGCTTCATCCTTCGACGCGTCGGGGTACTGGCCGACGGCGTGCTCCTCGCCGTTGACGATCAGGAACACGTGGCCGTCGTCCTCGACGCGGGCAAATTTGGCGGCCTCGCTCAGGGGAGTGCTGTGCGACGGCGGAGCGGCGACCGCTGCGCTGGGCTTCCCGCCAGGCTTCGCGCCCGAACGCTGCGCCATCGCAGCGGGGCTCGGGGTGGCACTGGGGTGGGGG
>NZ_JABFOE010000167.1 GCF_013116745.1 Arthrobacter sp. 260 | reverse complement strand
CCCATGCGGTCGGCGGCGTGTCGATGGGCGGTTATGGCGCGCTGCATCTGGCGTTAGCGGTTCCGACAGCATTTCGCACGGTTGCGGCGTTGTCACCGGCTGTCTGGCAACAAGTTCCTGAAGCTGCGCGGCCACGGATGCCAGCATTTTTGCGTGCCGGACAATGGGATCAGGCACAGTGGGAAGCAGATGCGCCGGCTAAAATGTTAACAGG
>NZ_JABFOE010000166.1 GCF_013116745.1 Arthrobacter sp. 260 | reverse complement strand
GCCCAATGCCACCAAACAAACGGTGTTACGCGCAAATAACCGTACACCTGACGACTGGCGCGTAAGCCAACTTCAATACAGTAACGAAACGCACTGACAACTGTTCCGGTCATTAAACCTACAAGCAGTCCCAGCAAGACAAACCGCAGCCGGGTGATATCAAATTTTTCTTTTTCTTTTACCGTTCGTGCCAAAGTGCTTCCCTCCATGCCAAC
>NZ_JABFOE010000165.1 GCF_013116745.1 Arthrobacter sp. 260 | reverse complement strand
ACCATGTACTGCGGGAATGCCCAATTTGTCATGCCAAGTTTTTATCGATGAGGTTGGGCCGTGACCATACATGTCCAAAGTGTGGGTATGGTTTTCGGATTTTGGCCAAACGGCGTGTCAAGATCACATTTGATAAGTTCACTGAAATTGATCAAAATATCACGGTTCCTGATCGATACACTGATGAGAAGTATCGAGCTAAGATTGCCAAAGCC
>NZ_JABFOE010000164.1 GCF_013116745.1 Arthrobacter sp. 260 | reverse complement strand
GAATTTACCAGCATCGGGTCCCATATCGACTAACCAATCGGCTCGTGAAATTAATTTCAGATTATGTTCAATCAGAATTAATGTATTGCCCTTATCAACCAATCCTTCAAATAAATCGATCAATTGTTGAGTATCCTGTAAGTGCAATCCGGTTGTTGGTTCATCTAAGAAATAGATTCGGCCGGTATGATTCAATTCCATTGCTAACTTAACAC
>NZ_JABFOE010000163.1 GCF_013116745.1 Arthrobacter sp. 260 | reverse complement strand
GTTTAATCAATATTAAAAAATTATTCTTGCTAATTCATGTAGCTAAAAAAGAGCATAGTTCCCCCTGGAGACTGCTAAGCGTATTTTTAAGCTAGACTAGTCAAGCAGTGATCATTTAAAATGATTAGCCCGCTGATTCAAGTTGGCTAAGCCGGCTAAAATTGTCCATTGTTTGCTCGTATAAGCAACTCAATTGCTAATTTAATATAAATATA
>NZ_JABFOE010000162.1 GCF_013116745.1 Arthrobacter sp. 260 | reverse complement strand
ACTTTGCCGAACTGCCTATTGCGCCCTTTAACAACAAATTTAGCAATCACGAGTATGCAAAAAGTGCTGAAATTTCATTTACCTATCAAACTTTAACTACTCCTGCAACAAATGCAAAAATCATCTATAATATTGATGATGTCGGTCACATTAAGGTTACAATGCGTTATTATGGTAAGAAGGGATTACCACCCCTGCCTGTAATTGGTATTCGAT
>NZ_JABFOE010000161.1 GCF_013116745.1 Arthrobacter sp. 260 | reverse complement strand
ATGCGTGGTGACATTGAGGTGCTTGGTGGTAAGCGGCCGTTGCAGCAATTAATTGCGGCGGCCTATGCCAACGCGGACAGTTTTATGCGTAACAACAAACTCATGCGCGTGTTGCCTAAGCAAAGCCACACCGAGCGCAAGTCCAAGCAGGATATTCATTCACACTATGACCTGGGTAATGACTTTTACAAGCTATGGCTGGATCCAACGCTGACG
>NZ_JABFOE010000160.1 GCF_013116745.1 Arthrobacter sp. 260 | reverse complement strand
GCCCGTGAGGCGGGGGGCGGAGGGGTTCTGGGCCCCGCCGCCCAATGCGGCGGGGGGGGGGGGTGTCTCTTTTAAACATCTTACGCTGCTGGCGACCCCCCTCCTCTAGGTCTCTCTGCGCCTGCTGTTTTTTTTCAAAAAAAAAACATGGCAGAAGTTTCGCCCTTTGGTCGGGGGGCCGGGAAGATGTAAAAAAAACAGGACCGCACTGGTGGG
>NZ_JABFOE010000159.1 GCF_013116745.1 Arthrobacter sp. 260 | reverse complement strand
GGAACTACTGTAAACAAGATTACGAAGAAGTAAACTACGCCATCACGTTTAAACAATGGTGAAAATACTGATAAAAGGATCAAGACCATTGATAATGGGTACAAGAACATGAGCATTGGAATTGACCAAGCGATGATTTGATCCAAACCAAAGTTATCAGCTAAGAATGATGCTAAACAGCTAAGTGCAAGCCATGCGTGGTAACTAACCTTTGGAA
>NZ_JABFOE010000158.1 GCF_013116745.1 Arthrobacter sp. 260 | reverse complement strand
AGTATGGCTTGGAAGCTGATGCTGCAACAGGTGCATCTCAACATGAAGAATCAGAACCGGAAGAAGCTCCTGATACAGTTTCTGGTGCATCACAACACTAATTTTGAAAGATGTTTTAATTCAATTGACCAAAAAGCGAGATATTTATCTCGCTTTTTGTATGGAGATATTTCCTAGGAAATATAATATTTTAGTTTCGCTTTTCTTCGTCTAAAAC
>NZ_JABFOE010000015.1 GCF_013116745.1 Arthrobacter sp. 260 | reverse complement strand
CCAATCAATAAAACAATCGGTATCAACAAACATGGCACACTATTGAGTTCTCAAATAACAGGCGCGATTCGATTTATCTGTAAATAAACTTTCTATTTACATTTCCTCGCTGCGACTTATCTAAAGTTATTCCATCCGCATTATCTTTGTCAAATCCGCAGTATTTCCAGATTTTCACAAAAACAACCGAATGAACCGACGAAAATGTACGGTATTTCTGGCTTCTGTGCTGAGCACACGCCGGATCCACCGATGAATTTTTCGAAGGGGTTGGTTGCCACTCAACGGCGGCAACTCAGAAAACATTACACGTGGATCTGGGTGTTCGCAAATCCCCGTGCGCAAGCCCGGAAACCTCAGGCTTAGACCGGTGCGACGTCGACCGTGGCGAGCGTGCGCTTGCCCCGTCGCAACACCAGGTACCGCCCGTGCAACAGGGAATCGGGTCCCACTACCGTGTCCGGATCCTGGACCTTCACGTTGTTGACGTAGGCGCCGCCCTCGCCCACCGTGCGGCGGGCCGCCGAGTTGCTGGCGGAGAGGCCACTGGCTACGAGCAGGTCGACGATGCCCAGGGCATCCGCCGACACGGTCGCCTTGGGCAGCTCCGCGATTGCTGCTGTGAGGGTGGTCTCATCCAGGCTGGCCAGTTCGCCCTGGCCGAACAGTGCCGCCGAGGCGGCGATCACTTTTTCGGTGGCCTCCACCCCATGGACCAGGGCATTCACCTCGAAAGCCAGTGCTCGCTGGGCTTCACGCAAGTGGGGTCGTTCCTGCGCAGCCTTGCCCAGCTCTTCGATTTCCTCACGCGTCTTGAACGTGAAGACCTTCAGCCGGCCCACTACGTCGGCGTCGGCGGTGTTGAGCCAGAACTGGTAGAAGGCGTAGGGGCTCGTCAGCTGGGCATCAATCCAGATGGCGTTGCCCTCGCTCTTGCCAAACTTGGTGCCATCCGAGTTGGTGATCAACGGCGTGCCGATGGCGTGGACGCTCTTCCCCTCGGCGCGCCTGATCAGGTCGGTGCCGCTGGTCAGGTTGCCCCACTGGTCCGATCCCCCGGTCTGGAGGGTGCACCCGTAGCTGCGGTACAGCTCCAGGAAGTCCAGTCCCTGCAGGATCTGGTAGCTGAACTCGGTGTAACTGATACCGGCGTCCGAGTTCAGGCGGGCGCTGACAGCATCCTTGGCCAGCATGGTGCCAACCCGGTAGTGCTTGCCGATTTCCCGCAGGAAGTCGATAGCGCTCAGGGGTGCGGTCCAGTCAAGGTTGTTGACCATCCGGGCGGGGTTGTCGCCGTCGAAGTCGAGGTATTTCTGCACCTGGGCCCTCAGCTTCTCCACCCACTCGGCCACTGTCTCGGGTGTGTTCAGTGCCCGCTCCGACGTGGGGCGGGGATCACCGATCAGACCGGTGGACCCTCCGACCAGCCCCAACGCATGGTGTCCGGCAAGCTGGAGCCGCCGCATGGTGAGCAGTTGTACCAGGTGTCCGAGGTGCAGGCTCGGTGCAGTGGGGTCGAACCCACAGTAGAAGGTCACCGGGTCGCCCGCGAGGGCCTTCTCGAGTTCGTCCTCGTCAGTGGATACCTGGACCAGTCCACGCCACTTCAGTTCCTGCCAGACGTTGGCGAAGGAAGGGTCGTTGTGCTGGTCGCTCAGGAGTGCTGCGAGGCCGGGGTCTGTGGTTTCAGTTTGGTGGGACACAGACTCTAAATTATCAGTCCTCGATGCCTGCCGGTATTTCTCCGGTGGCAATAAGTCGCAGCCGCTGGGTGGGGCGGGTCATGGAGACGTAGAGGTCGCCCACCCGGATGGACCGGGGGTCGAGCATTTCCGCTGGTTCCAGGACCACGACGCCGTCGAACTCCAGCCCCTTGGCTTCCCGCGGGGTGGTGACCACAATGTCCTGCCCGGTACTACCGGCGCCGAACCCGACCCGTTGCCCGTAGACAGCCGTCAGGGCCGAGCGCACCTGGTCCTGGACACGCTCCGGGGTGATGACCGCGAGCAATCCGCCCTCGATCGCCGAGAGCTCTTCGGGTAGCGCGGTCAGCAGCGCTGGGATGAGATCGGGAACCCGGTCCACCACCGGCGCCCAGCGACCCTCGCGCACGGCCTTGGGTGCGGAGACCACCAGTCCTGCGGCGTTGGCCATCCGCGCTGCCGCCTCAGCAATCTGGGCGGGCGTGCGGTAGTTGACGGTGAGCTCCTCGAGCTGCCACCGGTCCCCCACGAACGGTTCCAGCGCCTGCTGCCACGAGTTGGACCCGGCGGCCGAGCTGGTCTGCGCGATATCGCCGACAATGGTGAACGACTTCAGGGGGCAGCGGCGCATGAGAACCCGCCACTGCATGGGCGAGAGTTCCTGCGCCTCGTCAACCACGATGTGCCCGAAGGCCCACGTCCGGTCGACGGAGGCGCGTTCGGCCGCGCTCAGCCGGGCCTCGGTCACCGCGTTGTGATCGGCGAGGTCCTCGGCGGTCAGCACACCGTCAACGCCCGAGTCGGCGAGCGACTCGTTGACGTTCTCAAGCGTGCGCTCGGCGTTCGCCAGGTCACGGCGTCGTTCCTGGTCACGCGCCGCGGTGTCGCGTCCGGCTGAGGGGTCCAGCTCGCCCAGCAGTTCGGCGGCCTCGTCCAGCAGCGCCACGTCCGCTTCGGTCCACGGCGCGCCAGCGGGACGCGTGAGCGCCTCCACCTCAGCGTCGCTGAAGCCCGGAGCGGCGGCCGCCAGGATCCCCGGCTTGGTGAGGAGTTCGGCGACGAACTTCTCGGGGGTGAGGGGCATCCACGCCAGGTTCAGGGCAATCCGGACGTCCCGTGAACTGCGGACGTCTTCCGCCAGGTAGGACCGGTCGGCGGTGTTGCCCGCGCCCGACGATTCCTCAAGCTGTTCAGTGAGCTGCTCGGTCAGTTCCCTGAGGAGGATCTTGACGAAGGTGACCCGGGCTTCGTTGTGGGGTTTGCCGGTGGCTCGGGCACGCTCGCGGGCCTTGCGCACCTGACGGGGCGACAGGGTCAGGATGGTGCCTTCGACGTTGAGCCGTTTGTCCTCGGCGGGGACGCGCTGGCGGTTGGCCAGCGCGCGGCGCAGCACCTCCACCATATCCAGGCGTCCCTTGATCTCGGCGGCCGTCTCGGTGGGCTCCTGCACGGCGGTGATGCCGGGCATCAGGCTGCCGATGCTGGCCATCACCACCCCGGTCTCCCCGAGGGAGGGAAGCACGCGTTCGATGTATTTCATGAAGGCGTTGGTGGGACCGACCAGCAGTACCCCGGCTGACTTCAGCCGTTCCCGGTGTGTGTACAGCAGGTACGCGGCACGGTGCAGCGCCACAGCGGTCTTGCCGGTGCCGGGTCCGCCCTGGACGACGACGACGCCCTGTAGCGGCGCCCTGATCACCCGGTCCTGTTCGGCCTGGATGGTTCCGACAATGTCGGACATCTGTCCGGTGCGCTTGGAGTTCAGGGCAGCGAGGAGTGCTCCCTCACCCTGTAGGGATTCATCCTCGGTGAGGAGGGCGGCGTCCAGGACATCGTCCTCGATGGCCAGGACGTTGCGCCGGGACAGAATCAGGTGGCGACGACGGCGCACGCCCATCCGTTCGAAGGCGGTCGCCTGGTAGAACGTGCCGGCCTCGGGTGCCCGCCAGTCGACCATGAGCTGCTGCAGGTCGGCGGTGGACAGCCCGATCCTGCCGATGTAGCGCTCGTCTCCGGAATCGAGGTCCAGCCGCCCGAACACCAGCCGGTCGTCGACGGCGTTGAGCTGGGCGAGCCGATCCTCATACATGGTGGCGAACGCGTCGCGTTCTGACCGGTTCTGGTGGGATCCGGCCGACAGGGAACGGCGCACCTCGGCGAGCTGTCCGCGCTTTTCGGCACGGAGTTCATCAAGCCGTTGGTAGAGCCCCGCTACATAGCCGCGCTCGTGCTCCAGCTCGTTACGGGCCGTGGATGTGTCATGCATAATGCGTTTCCCTCTCGCCAAAGGCAGACCGTCAATTCTACAGGGCGGTCGCCGCTTTTGGCATGGTCAGTGAATCCTAGGCGGAGACGGTGGAGTGCACCCGGTACTGCGGCACCTGCGCCCGTCCCGTCAGTGCTGCGAGTTCGAGGACCACGGCGCACCCGATCACCTCGGCGCCGGCGGTTTCAAACAACCGGGTGGCCGCGCCGAGCGTGCCGCCCGTGGCCAGGACGTCGTCGAGCACCAGGACCCTGGTGCCGGGAACGACGTCGTCCCGGTGGATTTCCAGCACCGCGTTCCCGTACTCGAGGCTGAAGGCCTCGGAGAGGACCGGCCGGGGCAGCTTGCCGGGCTTGCGGACTGCCATCACGCCGGTCCCCGTGGCGTAGGCCACGGCGGCCGCCAGCAGGAACCCGCGCGCCTCAATGCCAGCCACCAGGTCAAACTCCCCCGCGAAGGGGCGGACCAGGTCGTCGACCACCGCGCGGAAGGCCGCGCCATCCCCAAATACCGGGGTGAGGTCGCGGAAGCTGATGCCCGCACGAGGGAAGTCCTGGACCGTGAGGCAGAGCTGTTCGATGTAGTCCTGCGCTGTGGTGTCCGGGCTGGCGGGTACTGAATTATTCACCCATTAACTGTACGCGGTGCGCGGGGCTTGGCCGCGCGGTAGCGGGACACGGTCGGATCATCAGTCAACCAGTAACGCCACAGGTACGTTGCGCTGCCGCCCGCCCCTGCAACGCCGACCCGCGGCCCGCTCGACATCGCCGCCGGGTCCACCGGTGTGGCCGGGAGGGTGAGGGAGAGCGGACCCGTGAACAGGTCGGCGCCGTCGAGCGTCCGGTCCAGGCCCAGGGCCTGTGCCAGCCGGGCCGGGCCGCGGGCCAGATCCAGGTCCAGCCGGGGGGACTTGCGCCGTGCCCGGGCGATGGCGTGACCCTCAACGATCTCCCCCGCCCGCAGCAGAAGCCCGGTCGCCTGGCCCGGCTCACCACAGACCACGTTCGCGCAGTAGTGCATGCCATAGGTGAAATACACGTACAGGTGGCCCGGGGCTCCGAACATGGTCGAGTTCCGGGGCGTCTGGCCACGGAAGGCATGGGATCCCGGGTCGTCGGCGCCCAGGTAGGCCTCCACCTCGGTGATCCTCACCGTGACCCGGTGGACGCCGTCGTCATGGCTCAACAGGCCACCCAGCAGCGTCGGTGCGACGGCGGTCGCTGGCCGGGCCAGCCGGGTTCTATCGGTGATCGCTTCCACAGCACTAGACCGTAGCAAACCGCCCCGCGCGCTGCGCCACGGTCGTGTCCGATTCCCGCTAGCTGACGGTGGACGAACCTGCAACGATGGGGTGATGGACTTCTGGCAGCGCTACCGGGCGATTGACTCGCGCGACACCCGTTTCGACGGACAGTTCGTCACCGCCGTGGCCACCACAAGGATCTACTGTCGTCCGTCCTGCCCGGCCCGCACCCCGAAGCCCGCCAACGTGACCTTCTACCAGACCTCGGCCGCCGCCCATCAGGCGGGCTACCGGGCGTGCAAGCGCTGCCTGCCCGAGGCCGTTCCTGGCACCCCCGACTGGAACCTCCGCTCGGACGCCGCGGCGAGGGCCATGCGGTTGATCTCCGACGGTGAGGTGGACCGGACGGGTGTGCCCGGTCTTGCCGCCCGGCTCGGCTACTCGACCCGTCAGCTGAACCGGATCCTGCATCAGGAACTCGGAGCGGGACCGCTGGCCCTGGCGCGGGCCACCCGGGCCCAGACGGCCCGCTCCCTGCTGACGTCGTCCGGGCTGAAGTTCGCCGACATTGCCTTCGCCGCGGGGTTCAGCAGCGTCAGACAGTTCAACGACACCGTGCAGGAGGTGTTTGCCCTCACCCCTTCCGACCTGCGGGCCCGAGCCCGCACCACCCGGGAGAATCCCGACCCGGGAGAGGCCGGCACCACCCTGTCACTGCTGCTCCCACTGCGCGCGCCCTACGATCCGGGCATCTTCGAATTCCTGCGGGTCCGTGCCATCGACGGCACCGAGCACGCCACCGCCGACCGCTACGAGAGGCTCCTGCAGCTGCCGGGCGGGCAGGGCTGGTTCAGCGCCCGGCTGGCGACCACGCCGCACGGACTGCCAGCCCTCGCTGTCTCCGTATCGGTGGAGAGGTTGCCCGACCTGCCGGTGCTGCTGTCCCGGATCCGCCGGCTGTTTGACCTGGACGCCGATCCCCTGGCCGTGGACGCAGTCCTCGGATCGGATCCCGTGCTTGCTGACAGGGTGCAGCAGATCCCGGGGATCCGCCTCCCGGGATCCGTCGACCCCCACGAAATCCTGATCCGGGCCATGATCGGTCAGCAGATCACCGTCAAGGCGGCACGCACCGGCCTCCACCGGCTGTCAGTCCTGGGCAGCCCCGCGACGCTGGCGCCCCACCGGGCGCCGGATGGGGCGCTTCACCGGCTGTTTCCCACTGCCGCGCAAGTAGCCGACGGCGGTGCAGGCCTGCTGAAGGGTCCGGCCCGCCGGATCGACAGCATCCTCCGGGTGAGCTCCGCCCTGGCCGACGGCAGCGTGCAGCTCGGGGTGGAGGACGGCGTTGCTGACCTCGAACGCAAGCTCCTGCCACTGCCAGGGATTGGACCCTGGACGGTACGGTACGTGGCAATGCGGGTCCTCGGCGCCACCGACATCCACCTGGCCAACGACGCGGCCATCCGGAATGGCTGGGCGACCCTCACCGGTCAGGCCAGCCAGGCTGAACCGCCGAACGTCTCATCGACTCACCCAGCACATCCGTCCCCGACCCTCTCAACGACGATGGAGCGCTGCAGTCCGTGGCGCTCCTACGCCACCATGCATCTCTGGCGGGTCGCCGCCGACCACCCACCCATCCCCCAAGCAAAGGCAACTCCCAGATGACACTCCCCGATCCAACCTTGACCGCGGCGACGACGACCACAGGGTTTCCCACCCCAGTTGACGTTCCCGCTGCCCGGCAGACAACAGTTTCCACCCCTGATGGCCCGTTCACCATCCTGGAACTGGACGGCGCGGTGCTCGCCTCAGGGTGGACCTCCGACCTGGCGGACCTGACCGGGCAGATCCACCCGGCCCTGCGGCCGGCTACGCTGCCGATCGTCGTCGACCCGGCAGAGCTGGGGCCGATCACGGCGGCGGTCAGCGCCTACTACGACGGCGACATCGCGGCGATCGATGCGGTGCCGGTCCGCCAGGTGTCAGGCCCCTTCCGCAGCCACGCCTGGGACATGCTGCGCACCGTTACCCCCGGCCACCCGGTGACCTATGCGCAGTATGCCGGCCTCGCTGGAAACGCCAGCGCCGTGCGGGCCGCCGCCGGAGCGTGCGCCAAGAACGCGGCTGCCCTCTTTGTCCCCTGTCACCGGGTGATCCGCACCGACGGTTCGCTTGGCGGCTTTCGGTGGGGGCTGGAGGTCAAGACGAGCCTCCTCGCCCGGGAGGCGGGTCACTCTGCAGCCGTATTGGCCCGGTAGAAATCTTCGAGCACCCGCAGCTTCCGGACGCTGATGTGAGGGGTGTCCCCGTCGAGGTCAACGCCCACCGCGTCGAGGTGGGCGTGCCACTGAGCCATCAGCGCGGCGGCCTCGCCCGGGTCCTCGACCACGTGCCGCACTGTGACCATGGTGGCAGGGCCCGAGGCGGTGAAATCCACCTCGGCCTGTTCCACCCGTGGCTGCTGGGACGGGTCGGCTGTGAGAGCGTCCTTGACCGTGGGCAGCCGTGCCTCGAAGCGCCGGTCGAAGTGGATCATGGTGACGCCGTCGGTGGTTTCCAGCTCGCCCATAGTGTGGGAGAGGTTGAATTCCGCGGCGTAGGCGTCCCGGAGCGCCGCCCAGTCGGCATCCGGACCCGGTGGCCGTCCGGCGGCAACATGGTCGAGCGCATCGAGGATGAGCTGCCATCCGGCGGCACCCTCGGTGAGGAACGCTGAGGTTTCCGAACGGGCCCGCAGCTGGAACAGTGCGCCGCCGTCGCACTTAAGCACCCGCCACTCGAGCAGCGATTCCAGGCCCATGCTGTCGTCGAAGGTGATCTGGAGGCTGGTGGGCGGGTTGAGCTGCAGAACGGTTCCGGAGGACAGGTCGCCACCCATATCCAGCCAGTACTCCTTGCCCAGCTCCCACCCCGGGGTGAGCTTGCCAAGCCACTTGGCCACCTGGGTGGGTTCGGTCAGGAGGTTCCAGACGTAGGAGCGCGGATAGTCGAATTGTCGGTCGAACGCCAGCACATACCCATCTCTCAGCCGTTCAATGCGGCCCAGCGGTTCGGCACGGTGGGACGCCGATACACGTTGCAACTCGCCGGTGAGTTGGGATTCCATGCTGCCTCCTGCGACAGGATGCTCCCAACCTACCCCAGGCCCCAACTGTTCCGGAAGGGTATTACCGCGGTGCCACCGCTGCGGGCCAGGGGCCGAGCTCCGGGAGGCTGACGGTGTCCGCTGCGTCGGCCGCGTCGGTCGCTTCGAGGCCGCCCACCGGTTCGCGGCCGGCGAGCCAGGCGGCGATGTCCTGCAGCGTACCGGTGACGACGACGGTGTGGGTGGTACCGGTGGCGGTGTCGCCCGTGTCAGTGGCGCGCACGATGATCGGTTCCTGGCCCAGCGGGTGCAGCGTCAACGCGGTGTCCGCCGGGACCCGTTCGGCAAGGAAATCGATCAGGTAGTGGCAGAACCTGTCGCTCCAGTCACGGGAGGTGCTGCCGGCGTCGAGGTCGCTGGTATGGATGACCAGCTCCCGCCACAGGGCGAGTGCGCCGTCGGACACGGTCCCGTCCCGGTAGGAGATCTTCGCCTCCCAGTGGTCGCGGGCGTGCTCGAAGGCGCCGACGGCGGCGTCAACCGCCGCCACCAACCCCTCGATCTGCTCCGCCACGGGACGCTGCGCCCGGGCCTCAATCGCCTGCACCCGACCCTCGAAGCCGCCGTCGTACAGTTCGATCAGGGAACCCTGCGCGGCGTGCTCCACCTGCCGCTGCATGGCCCGGGAAATCCCCTCCGCGTGGGCCACCACGTGAGCCCGTGACCAGCCGGGCAACGCCGTTGGTTCGCCGAACGAGTCCTCGTCCAGTCCCTTGACGGTTGCCTTCAGGTCTTCGCCGGCAACGGCGAGTCCGGCTGATACTTCGCGGATGAGATGTTCAATCACTGAGCGTCCTTTCCTTGGCCCTGCAACAGGCGGGTGCGGTAGATCCTTTCTAGAGGGTACCCCGCACGTCAGAGAGGAAGCTGGCAACACCGGCCAGCTCGCTGCGGAGGGCCTCGAGCTGGCGTTGAACCGCTGCGGGGGCCGTACCGCCCTGCGAGTCCCGGCTGTTGAGGGACCCCTCAACCGTGAGTACCTCGCGGACGTCCGGGGTGAGGTGCACTGAAATCGAAGCGTAGTCAGCGTCGCTGAGATCCCACAGTTCCACCCCACGGCCTTCAGCCAGTCGGACGGCAGCTCCCGAGAGTTCGTGGGCTTCGCGGAACGGGACCCCCTGGCGGACCAGCCATTCTGCGATGTCCGTGGCCAGGGCGAAGCCCTGCGGTGCCAGGGACGCCATCCGCTCCGTGTTGAACGTCAGGGTCGCGATCATTCCCGAGACGGCCGGGAGGAGCACCTCAAGGGTGTCGGTCGCATCGAAGACCGGCTCCTTGTCCTCCTGGAGGTCACGGTTGTAGGCCAACGGCAACCCCTTGAGGGTGGCGAGCAGGCCGGTGAGGTTACCGATCAGCCGGCCGGCCTTGCCGCGCGCCAGTTCAGCGACATCGGGATTCTTCTTCTGCGGCATGATCGACGAGCCGGTGGAGTAGGAGTCATGCAGGGTGACGAAGGAGAACTCCTTCGTGGCCCACAGGATCACCTCTTCACTGATCCGGGACAGGTCCACCCCGATCATCGACGCGATCCACGCGAACTCCGCGTACACGTCACGCGCCGCAGTGCCGTCGATCGAGTTATGGGTCGCTGAGGCGAACCCCAGCTCCGCCGCCACCGCCTGCGGGTCCAGCCCCAGGGAGGAACCCGCGAGGGCGCCGGAGCCATAGGGTGACACGGCCGCCCGCTTGTCCCAGTCCTGCAACCGCTGCACGTCGCGCAGCAGTGCCCAGGCGTGGGCGAGCAGGTGGTGGCTCAGCAGGACCGGCTGGGCGTGCTGCAGGTGGGTGCGGCCCGGCATGGGGACCCGCAGGTGGTCCTCCGCCTGCTGCACCAGCGCCTCGATGGTCGCCAGCACCCCGCCCGCGATGATCCGCGCGTGGTCCCGCAGGTACATCCGGCCCAGGGTGGCGACCTGGTCGTTGCGGGACCGCCCGGCCCGGAGCTTCCCACCCAGCTGGACGCCGGCGCGTTCGATCAGACCGCGTTCCAGCGACCCATGCACGTCCTCGTCCGACTCGGCGGGCGTGTAGGCGCCGGAGCGGACGTCGTCGTCGAGCACGTCGAGGGCTGCGAGCATTCCGGCAAGTTCGCCGTCGTCGAGCAGGCCTGCACGGTGCAGGACCCGGGCATGCGCCCGGGATCCGGCAATGTCATACACGGCCAGGCGCCAGTCGAAGTGGGTCGACTTGCTCAGGGCGGCCAGCGCGTCGGCGGGTCCGCCGTCGAACCGGCCGCCCCAGAGGGCTCCCTCGTTGGTGGAGGCTCCTGCCATTGCTACTGACCCGCCCGCTCGTCGCGACCGGAGGCCACCTTCGAGGACAGACCGAAGATCTCGATGAAGCCGCGGGCCATCGACTGGTCGAACGTGTCGCCGGTGTCGTAGGTGGCCAGGTTGAAGTCGTACAGCGAGGTGTCGGACCGACGCCCGGTGACCGTGGCGCGGCCGCCGTGGAGGTCCATCCGGATGTCACCGGAGACGTACTTCTGGGTGTCCTCGATGAAGGTGTCGAGAGAGCGCTTCAGCGGGGAGAACCACTGGCCGTCGTAGACCAGCTCGGTCCAGCGCTGGCCGACGGTCTTTTTGAACCGGGCCTGCTCGCGTTCGACAGTGACGTTCTCGAGTTCGCGGTGCGCGGCGATCAGGGCCATGGCGCCGGGTGCCTCGTAGATTTCGCGGCTCTTGATGCCGACCAGACGGTCTTCGACGATGTCGATCCGGCCCACGCCCTGGGCGCCAGCGCGGCGGTTCAGCTGCTCGATGGCCTGCAGCGGGGTGACAGCGACACCGTCGATGGCGACGGGGATGCCTTCGCGGAAGGTGATGGTGACCTCGTCGGCGGCCGGGGAGAACTCGGGCGAATCGGTGTACTCGTAGACGTCCTTCGAGGGACCGTTCCAGATGTCTTCCAGGAAACCGGTTTCGACGGCGCGGCCCCACACGTTCTGGTCAATGGAGAACGGGTTCTTCTTGGTGGTCTGGATCGGGAGGTTGTGCTCCTCGGCGAAGGTGATCGCCTTGTCCCGGGTCAGGGCCAGGTCACGCACGGGGGCGATGCAGCGCAGGTCCGGGCCGAGGGTCTGGATGCCCACTTCGAACCGCACCTGGTCGTTGCCCTTGCCGGTGCAGCCGTGGGCAACGGTGGTTGCGCCGAATTCGCGGGCTGCCGCGACCAGGTGCTTCACGATCACCGGGCGGGACACTGCGGATACCAGCGGGTAGGCGTCCATGTAGAGGGCGTTGGCCTTCAGGGCGGGCATGCAGTAGTCGTTGGCGAATTCGTCGCGGGCGTCGGCCACGTAGGCTTCCACGGCGCCGCAGTCGAGGGCGCGCTGGCGGATCTCCTCGAGGGATTCGCCGCCCTGTCCGACGTCGACGGCGACAGCGATCACTTCGGCGCCGGTGGCTTCGGCGATCCAGCCGATGGCTACCGAGGTATCGAGTCCGCCGGAGTAGGCGAGAACAATGCGTTCTTTCATGGGTCTTGCTCCTAGGGTGTTGAGGTTGTTCAAGGTTGTCAGGGTTCAGGAAACGGGTTTGTGCATGGGGTCCTGTGCGAACTGCCGGAAGCGGGCCGCCACCTCAGGTCCACCGGCCGGGTCGCGGGTCACCAGCATAATGGTGTCATCTCCGGCGATGCTGCCCAGGACCGAGGGCATCACCGAGTGGTCAATGGCCAGTGCCAGGAAGTTCGCTGCCCCGGGCGGGGTCCGCAGCACCACCAGGTTTCCGGATGCCTCGGCGGTGACCAGCAGTTCCGAGCAGAGCCGGGACAACCGGGAGTCGAGGACTTCCTGGGTGACCCCGCTCTGTGGTGTCCTGCCGCCGCCCTCGGCCGGGACGGCGTAGACGAGGGTGCCCTCGCTGGCGCGGACCCGCACCGCCCCGAGCTCCACCAGGTCGCGGGACAGGGTCGCCTGGGTGACGAGGACGCCGTCGTCGGCCAGGAGGGCTGCCAGTTCCGCCTGCGACCTGACCGACTGCCCGGTCAGGATGGCCCGGATCCGGGCGTGCCGCGCGGTCTTGGTGGTGGGCTGGACCTGGGTCATCGCCGGTCCATCAGCCACACCATCAGCGCCTTCTGGGCGTGCAGCCGGTTTTCGGCCTCGTCCCAGACCACTGACTGGGGCCCGTCAATGACCTCGGCGGCGATCTCGTACCCGCGGTAGGCCGGCAGGCAGTGCAGGACGACGGCGTCGGGCGCGGCCTGCGCCATCGCCGCCGCGTCCACGCCGTAGCTGCTGAACAGCTCATAGGTGGCGTCCTTGGCACTGGCACTGTCAGGTTCCTGACCCATCGAGATCCAGGTGTCGGTCGCGACGACGTCGGCGTCGGCCAGCGCGGCCGCCGGGTCGGTGGTGACCAGGACCGACCCGCCGGTTTCGGCGGCCCGGGCGATGGCCAGGTCGATCACCGACTGCTGGGGCAGGTGCCCCTCCGGACCGGCGACCCGGACGTGCATCCCGGCAGTGACCCCCGCGAGCAGGTAGGAGTTGGCCATGTTGTTGGCGGCGTCGCCCAGGTAGGCGAGGGTGAGGCCGGCAAGGGTGCCCTTGTGCTCGCGGATGGTCAACAGGTCGGCGAGCAGCTGGCACGGGTGGTAGTCGTCGGACAGGGCGTTGATCACCGGCACTTTCGATGCGGCGGCCATTTCCTCCAGCCCGGCCTGGGCGTAGGTGCGCCAGACGATGGTGGACACCATGCGCTCAAGCACCTTGGCGGTATCGGTGATGGATTCCTTGTGGCCCAGCTGGGACTCCCCCGCGCCGATGATCAGCGGGACCCCGCCCAGATCGGCGATGCCCGTGGCGAAGGACACCCGGGTCCGGGTGGAGGTCTTGTCGAAGATCACCGCGACGGTCTGCCTCCCCGTGGTGGCGGCTCCGTCGGCATTGATTCCTGAGGTGTCGATTCCGGCGTAGGGGCTCCGGGAATAGGGTGCCTGCTTGAGCTCGGCGGCGAGGTCCAGCACCTCAGTCTGCTCAGCCTGTGAGAGGTCGGTGTCGATCAGGAAGTGGCGGGTCATGGGGTAACGTCCTTTGCGGTCTTCAGGATGCCGGGCAGCGCGGCGATGAACGTGGCGGCCTGGTCCCGGGTGAGGATCAATGGCGGCGCCAGGCGCAGCGTGTGGGGGGTGGGAGCGTTCACGATGAATCCCTGCTGCAGCGCCTCGGTGACGGCCGCGGCCGCGTAGTCGCCGTCCAGGTCGAAGCCGATCAGCAGGCCCTCGCCGCGTACCTCGGTCACCTGCCCGACGGCGGCAAGCTGCTCCCGCAGCCAGGCGCCGACGTCGTGCGTGTGGCTGAGCAGTCCAGTGGTGTCGATGGTGTGCAGGGTGGCCAGCGCCGCGGCGGTCGCGACAGGGTTTCCCCCGAAGGTGGTGCCGTGCTGCCCCGGAGCAAACAGGGACGACACAGCGTCGCCGAATGTGACGAGAGCGCCGATGGGGAACCCACCCCCGAGTCCCTTGGCGAGGGTCATGGCGTCCGGGACCACCCCGCTGGGCTGGTGGGCGAACCAGGACCCGGTGCGTCCGACGCCGGTCTGGACCTCGTCGAGGATCAGCAGCGCCCCGGCCCTGGTGGTGACCTCGCGGGCCGCCTGCAGATAGCCGGGCGGCAATGGCCTGACTCCCGCCTCCCCCTGGATGGGTTCGATGACCACTGCGGCGACGGATTCGTCGACGGCGTTGACCAGGGCGTCGATGCTCCCGAACGGCAGGTGTTCGACACCGCCGGGCAGCGGTTCGAACGGTTCCCGGTAGGCCTGTTTCGCGGTCAGGGCGAGGGCCCCCATGGTGCGGCCGTGGAACGCTCCGTCGAGGGCGAGGATCCGGGTCCGCGCGGGTTTGCCGTCCGCCGCCGGGGCGCTGTTGCGGCGGGCAAGCTTGAAGGCTGCCTCGACGGCTTCGGTGCCGGAGTTGGCGAAGAAGACTTTTGACCCGGCGGGTGCTGCGGCGAGCTCCAGCAGCTTTTCGGCCAGGGCAATCTGGGTGGGGCTCGTGAAGAAGTTCGAGACGTGGCCCAGGGTGGCGAGCTGGCTGGTGATCACCGACGTGACGAACGGGTGGGCGTGGCCGAGCGCGTTGACAGCGATCCCGCCCAGCAGGTCGAGGTATTCCTTCCCGTCGGCGTCCCAGACAGTGCAGCCGTTGCCACGGACGAGGACCCGCTGCGGGGTGCCAAAGACCCCCAGCAGTGACGAACCGTAGCGGGTGAGCCAGTCGGCGCCGGATCCGTCGTGGAGGGTCAGGTCCAGCAGCTGGTCCCCGGGGTTCTGAGCGGTGTGGCCGGGCTGATTCTGGGTGAGATCTGTCATGAGCCGTCCTCGTCGGGTATTACCTGGGTGCCGATCCCGGCGGTGGTGAAGGTTTCCAGCAGCATGGAGTGGGCCAGCCGGCCGTCGACGATATGGGCCCGGGCTACCCCGCCGTCGACCGCTGCGAGGCAGGCGCTCATCTTGGGGATCATGCCGAATTCCAGCTGCGGCAGCATGGCGCGCAACTGGCTGGCGGTGACGGAGCTGATCAGCGAGGATTTGTCCGGCCAGTTGGCGTACAGCCCCTCGACGTCGGTGAGGATCACCAGTTTGGAGGCGTGCAGTGCCTGGGCCAGCGCGGCGGCGGCTGTGTCGGCGTTGACGTTGAGCACCTGGTTGGTGCCGTCGCCGTCGTCGTCGATTTCCGGGGCAACCGTTGAGATGACCGGGATCCGGCCGGCCTCAAGGATGTCGAGGATCGCGGCCGGGTTGACCCCCACCACCTCGCCGACCAGTCCCAGGTCCACCTCGACGCCGTCGACGACGGTGCCGGTGCGGGTGGCCTGCAGCAGCCCACCGTCCTCACCCGAGAGACCGACCGCGTAGGGCCCGTGGGAGTTGATCAATCCCACCAGTTCGCGTCCCACCTGACCGGTGAGCACCATCCTGACCACGTCCATGGTTTCGGGGGTGGTCACGCGGAGGCCGCCCTTGAACTCGGACTTGATTCCAAGGCGCTGCAGCATCGAGTTGATCTGTGGTCCACCACCGTGCACGACGACGGGCCGGATGCCCACATGGTGCAGAAAGACGATGTCCTCGGCGAAGGCGCGGCGCAGGTCGTCGTTGACCATGGCGTTTCCGCCGTATTTGATGACCATCGTGGTGCCCGCGAACCGTTGGATCCACGGCAGTGCCTCAATGAGGGTCTCTGCCTTGTCCTGGGCGGCGATGACTGTGTTCATGATGTCCTTCTGGTGACAGCTGCGGGGTGGGTACTCGCTACGACGAGTACGCCGAGTTTTCGTGCACGTACTCGTGCGTGAGGTCGTTGGTCCAGATGGTGGCGGTCTCCGAGCCAGCCCGGAGATCGATCTCCACCGTGACGTCCCGGCCGGTGAGGTCCACCAGGTCCCGTGAGTCGCCGATACCGCCGTCGCGGCAGATCTGCACCCCGTTCATCGAGACGTTCAGCTGGTCGGGTTCGAAGGCGGCATCGGTGGTGCCAACGGCGGCCAGCACCCGGCCCCAGTTGGGGTCGTTGCCGAAGATCGCCGTCTTGAACAGGTTGGAGCGGGCCACCGAGCGGCAGACCGTTTCGGCGTCGCGCACAGTGGCCGCGTTGACGGCAGTGATCGCAATGTCGTGGCTGGCCCCCTCGGCGTCCTTGATGAGCTGCTGCGCCAGCGAGTGGCAGACCTGGGTGAGGGAGTTGGTGAACTCGGCGGCGTCGGGGGTGACCCCTGACGCGCCGGAGGCGAGCAACACCACCGTGTCGTTGGTGGACATGCAGCCGTCAGAGTCGGTGCGGTCGAACGTCACCCGGGTTGCCTCGCGGAGCGCTGCGTCCAGCTGGCTGGGGTCCAGTACGGCGTCGGTAGTCAGGACCACCAGCATCGTCGCCAGTCCCGGGGCAAGCATTCCGGCTCCCTTGGCCATGCCGCCGATCGAGTAGCCCTCACTGGGCGCGTCGGCAGTGGCGGGGTGCCGGGCCTGCTTCGGCACCGAATCAGTGGTCATGATGGCTTCCGCGGCTGCCAGTCCGCCGCCGGTGGAGAGTTGCGCGATGGCCTCTTTCACCCCGGGAAGGAGCTTGTCCATGGGTAGCTGCTCGCCGATCAGTCCGGTGGAGCAGACGAAGACGTCGCCCGAGGAGATCTGCAGGGCGTCGGCCGCGTACTCGGCGGTGGCGTGGGTGTTCTGGAAGCCCTCGGCCCCGGTGCAGGCGTTGGCTCCACCGGAGTTGAGCACCACGGCGTCCACCCTGCCGTCGGAGACCACCTGGCGCGACCAGTGCACGGGCGCCGCGGCGACCCGGTTTGAGGTGAAGACCGCTGCGGCGTGCTGCAGGGGTCCGTCATTGACCACCACCGCCACATCGGATTTGCCTGACGCTTTGAGGCCGGCTGCGGTGCCTGCGGCCCGGAATCCGGCGGGTGCGGTGATCATGGTGCAACTCCCTGCAGTGTGAGCCCGGCGGTCTCGGGAAGACCCAGGGCGATATTCATGGACTGGATGGCTCCGCCAGCGGTGCCCTTGGTGAGGTTGTCGATCACGCAGGTGACGATCACGCGGCCGGCGTGGGCGTCGAAGGCCAGCTGGAGGTTCGCGTAGTTGGAGCCGAGGACGGCTTTGGTGGCCGGCCACTGCCCCTCGGGGAGCACTGTGACGAAGGGTTCGTCGTCGTAGGCAGCGGTCCAGGCGTCCCGGAGCTGCTCGGCAGTGGTCCCGGGGACCACTTTGGCAGTGGCGGTAGTGAGGATGCCGCGGGCCATCGGCGCGAGCGTGGGGGTAAACGACACCTGCACCTGCTCGCCCGCGGCAAGGGACAGACCCTGCTCGATTTCGGGGGTGTGGCGGTGTGCTCCGCCGACGCCGTAGGGGCTCATGCCGCCCATCACTTCGGAGCCGAGCAGGTGCGCCTTGACCGCTTTGCCAGCACCCGAGGTGCCCGAGGCAGCGACAATGACGACGTCGTCGGGCTGCAGCAAACCGGCGGCGAAGCCGGGGGCCAGCGCGAGCAGCGAGCTGGTGGGATAGCAGCCCGGGACGGCGACCCGGCGGGCACCCCGCAGCAGTTCGCGGTGGCCGGGCAGTTCGGGAAGCCCGTATGGCCAGGTACCGGCGTGGGCGGATCCGTAGAACTTTTCCCACGCGGCGGGGTCGGTGAGCCGGTGGTCGGCGCCCGCGTCGATCACCAGGGTGGTGGAAGGAAGCTGGGCAGCGATCTCGGCGCTGGCGCCGTGAGGCAGCGCGAGGAAGACGACGTCGTGTCCGGCGAGGTTCTCCACGGTGGTTTCCTCGAGCAGTCGATCGCCGAGGGAATGCAGATGGGGCTGCAGCTCACCAAGCCGGGAGCCGGCGCTGCTGTGGGCGGTGATCGCGCCGATCGTCACCGAGGGGTGGGACGCGAGCAGCCGCAGCACCTCGCCGCCGGCGTAGCCGCTTGCCCCGGAAACTGCCACCGAAATAGTCATGACCTAACCCTACAACAGGAATATACACAGTGCCACATAACTATGCACCGGTGCCACGAGTTCGGTTCCGGTCGATCTAGCATGGGGTTACAGCTTCAGCCATCACCCATCTCAATCAGTCACCCAGCTCAAGGAGAGTCCCGATGCCCACAGCCATTGTTGCCCAGCAGGCCGGCGGTCCAGAAGTACTGACCCTCGCCGAGGTGGACCGGCCCACCCCGACCCGCTCCGAACTGCTGGTCCGCGTGGCCGCGGCAGGCATCAACTACATCGAGACCTACCAGCGCAGCGGCTACTACCCAGTGAAGTACCCCTTCACCCCTGGTGCCGAGGCCGCCGGGGAGGTCGTGGCGATGGGTCCTGAAGCGACGGGATTCGCCGTCGGCGACCGCGTCGCCTTCGCCGAAGGAGTGGGCACCTACGCCCAGTACACCCTCGTCGAGGCCGATAAGGCGGTACCCGTCCCCGAGGGTGTCAGCCTGGAAACCGCGGCGGCGCTCCCCCTGCAGGGCGCGACCGCCCACTATCTGATCAACACCACGTTCAAGGTGCAGTTGGGGCAGACGGTGCTCACGCACGCCGGCGCAGGCGGGGTGGGGCTGCTGCTGATCCAGCTCCTCAAGGCCAAGGGTGCACGGGTCATCACCACCGTCTCCACCGACGACAAGGAGGCACTGGCCCGTGAGGCCGGAGCCGATGAGGTGCTCCGGTATGACGGGTTCGACACCGCCGTACGTGAACTGACCAACGGTGTGGGCGTGGATGTGGTGTACGACGGCGTCGGCAAGGCGACCTTCGACGGGTCGCTCGCGTCCCTGCGGAAGCGCGGCACGCTGGTCCTGTTTGGCGCGGCGTCCGGCGCGGTTCCGCCGTTTGACCCGCAGCGGCTGGCGGCCACCGGGTCTGTCTACCTCACCCGTCCGAAGCTGCTCGACCACCTGCTGAGCGTCGAGGAACGGCGGTGGCGCTTCTCCGAGGTCTTCGCCGCAGTGGTGGACGGATCCCTGAGGGTCAGGATCGGCGCAACCTACCCGCTGGAGGCCGCCGCGCACGCACACGAGGACCTTGAGGCACGCAAGACCACCGGGAAACTGCTGCTCATCCCCTAGGACGGCGTGGATGGGATTGACCCTGCGCAGGTTTCCCCACCTTGTAGGCCAGCCCGCGGCGTGTTGAGGCAAACACGCCGCGGGTGTGCGCTTTGTGCAGCACTACCTGGGGAAACCTGCCCACCCGACCGTAAACCCGGGTCGCGGGCCGGCTCCTGACCAGCCAGCGCTGAACGATTGACGCTGAACAGCTAGCGCTGGACGGCTCCGTGCCGTTCGGCGGCCAGGTGGACTGCCGCGTCGCGGGAAGCACTTGCCTCATCGGCGGTCAGGGTGCGGTCAGGTGCCCTGAACCGCAGCGCGAACGCCAGCGACTTGTGCCCAGCCTCGATGCCCGCGCCGTCGTACACGTCGAACAGGTGCACATCCTCGAGGAGCTCCCCCGCACCCTCGCGCAGGGTGGACAGGACGTCGTCGGCCGGCAGGGAGCCGTCGACGACGAGCGCCACATCCTGGGTGGTGGCAGGGAACGTGGAGAGGTGCTTCGCCACAATCACGTCAGGTGCCGCCTCGAACAACAGGTCGGCGTTGATCTCCAGCGCCACCGTCCGGGCGGGCAGATCCTGCGCAGCGAGCAGCTTCGGGTGAAGCTCGCCAGCGTAGCCCAGCAGTTCACCGGTCCGCAGCGAGATCCGGGCGGTCCGGCCGGGGTGGAACGCCTGGTGCTCGCCCTGCGAAACCTCAAGGTCGACGCCGACGACGTCGGCCATCAGACGGACCGTGTCCAGGGCGTCGGCCCAGTCCCACGGACGCGGCTGGTGGTTGGCTCCGGCCGGCGAGTCATTGCCGGTGAAGACCGCAGCGATGGTCAGCGGCTGGTCGGGAAGTCCGTCATAGAGTCCGTCGAGGACGTCCTCGGAGGGCCGGACGCCCAGTGGCGGGATCTCGCTGCTGCCGATGGCGTCCTGTGGCAGGAACACCAGCCCGGCCTCGTAGAGTGCCAGGTCGCGGAAACCGCGGGAATGGTTCCGTTTGGCCACCTCAATCAGACCGGGGAGCACCGAGCGGCGGAGGTAGCCCAGTTCGGCGCTCAACGGGTTGGCCAGTTTGACCGATGGCTGCTCCGACCCATCGGGCGAACCGAAGGTGGTGTTGCTGTCCAGCGACACGAACGGGTAGGACAGCACCTCGGTGAGTCCGGCGTCGGCCAGTGCCTGCAGGACGCGGCGGCGCTGCACCTGCACCCGGGACAGGCCGCTGCCGGGAGGAGCGACGGGAAGCCGGGAGGGGATCTTGTCGTAGCCCACCAGGCGGGCAATTTCCTCGGTGAGGTCGTCCTTGATCTGAAGGTCCTGGCGCCAGCTTGGAGCGGTGACGGTGTGGCCGCCGTCGTGCGCTTCCACCTCGGCTCCCAGATCGGTGAGCGCTCCGGTGATCTGCTCGTCGGTGAAGTCCATCCCGATCCGGCGGGCGGGGTAGCCGGAAGGCAGGTCGATGACGACGGCGCTGGGCTCGGTGCCGACGTCAGTTCCGGCGTCGTCGGCGGTGCCGCCTGCGAGCTCGACCAGGAGGTCGACCACGCGCTGGGCCGCAACACCGGCGACCTGCCAGTCCACTCCCCGCTCGAAGCGCTTCGATGCCTCGGACGGCAGCTTGTGGCGGCGACGCGACCGGGCGATCGACACCTCATCGAAGTGTGCGGCCTCCACGAGGACCGTGCTGGTGGCGTCGGAGACCTCGGTGTCGGCGCCGCCCATGACGCCTGCGATACCGATGCCACCGGAGGCGTCGGCGATCAGGAGGTCTTCGACGTCGAGCTTGCGGACCTTGTCGTCGAGGGTTTTCAGGGTCTCCCCCGGCATTGCCCGGCGGACCACAATGCCGCCCTGCAGCTTGTCCTGGTCGTAGCAGTGGGTGGGCTGCCCGAGTTCGAGCATCACGTAGTTGGAAATGTCCACCGGCAGCGAGATGGACCGGATCCCGGCCAGCCGCAGCCGGGAGGCCATCCACGGCGGCGTGGGACGGGTGGCGTCAACGCCCGTCACCGTGCGGGCGACGAACCTGTCGCAGCCGGGGTTGCCGTAGATCGGCGACTCATCGCTCAGCGTGACGGGGTAGCCACCAGACAGCGTCGCAGGCGCGGTGACCTGGGTTGCCGGGTCGGTGAAGGTGGTCCCGGTGGCGTGGGCGTACTCGCGGGCGACGCCACGGATCGAGAAGCAGTAGCTGCGGTCCGGGGTGACGTTGATTTCGGCGGCCTGGTCGTAGAGGCCGAGCAGTTCCATCGCGTCGGAGCCAACCTCGGGGTCGAGACCCAGGGTGGAGAGCACGAGGATGCCGTCGTGGTCGTCGCCGATGCCGAGCTCGCGCACCGAGGCGATCATTCCTGCCGAGACGTGGCCGTAGGTTTTGCGGGCGGCGATACGGAAGTCGCCGGGCAGCACGGCACCCGGAAGGGTTACCACCACCTTGTCGCCCTCGACGAAGTTGTGCGCGCCGCAGACAATGCCCTGCACGCCCGAGGGGTCAATGCCCTCGTTGGTCAGGGTCTGAGGCTGTCCCTCGGGGACCACCCGGACCTGGCACCAATTGATGGTTTTGCCGTTGGTCTGGGGTTCCTTGACGATCGAGAGCACCTGGCCGACGACGATGGGCCCGGACAGGGTGTCGGTGGGACGGTGGACGGCTTCCTCTTCGAGACCAACCTTGACCAGTTCTGCCATCACGTCTTCGGCGGTGGCATCGGCTGGGACCTGTGCGAATTCACGCAACCAGGAAAGTGGAATACGCATGCTTAGATCTCCATCCCGAAGTGCTCGCTGAACCGTACATCGCCCTCAATCATGTCCCGCATGTCCCCAACCTCGTTGCGGAACATCAGGGTGCGTTCAATGCCCATGCCGAAGGCGAACCCGGAGAACTCCTCTGGGTCGATGCCTGCCGCTCGCAGCACATTGGGATGGACCATTCCGCACCCGCCCCATTCGATCCATTGCGGCCCGCCCTTGGCACCGGGGTGCCAGATGTCGAGTTCGGCCGAAGGCTCGGTGAAGGGGAAGAAGTTCGGGCGCAGCCGGATCTGGGCGTCGTCGCCGAACATCAGGCGTGCGAAGTGCTCGAGTGTGCCGCGCAGGTCGGCCATGCTGAGGTTCCGGTCGATGGCCAGACCTTCGAACTGGTGGAACACGGGGGTGTGGGTCGCATCGAGTTCGTCGGTCCTGAAGACCTTGCCCGGGCACAGCACGTACAGCGGTAGCGGACGCTCAAGCATGGAGCGCACCTGGACCGGTGAGGTGTGGGTGCGCAGGAGCAGGTGAGCTTCGGGTGGCTCAACGAAGAACGTGTCCTGCATGTCGCGTGCCGGGTGGTCCGGCTTGAAGTTGAGAGCGTCGAAATTGAACCACTCCGATTCCAGTTCGGGGCCTTCGGCGATTTCCCAGCCCATGCCCACGAAGATGTCGCTGACGCGTTCCTGCAGGGTGGACAGCGGGTGGCGGGCGCCGGCACGACGGCGGTGCGGGGCAGCTGTGACGTCCACTGCCTCTTCGACGAGAATGCGAGCGTCCCGTTCCGCTTCAAGTTCGGTGGTGCGGGTGGCGAGCGCAGCGTTGATCCGGCCGCGGGCCGGGCCGATGTTCTTGCCTGCCGCAGCCTTCTCCTCCTTGGCAAGGGCGCCGATGCCCCGGTTTGCGAGGCTGAGCGGTGATTTGTCGCCGGTGTGGGCGATGCGAACCTGCTTGAGGGCGTCGAGATCGCCGGCGGCGGCAATGTCGCCGAGCGCGCGGTCCACCGTGGCACCGATAGCTTCGGCATCCAGCGGCGAAGGAACGTCGACGACGGCGGACGTCGCGTGGGCGGGTCCGCCCGGCTGTGTGGAGTCAGACATCGAGATGTTCATACCTTCAGTGGTGGTGGGCAACAGGTGTTTCACCGCGGATCCGGTGACCGTTGGCAGACGGTGCAAGTCTAGCTAACACCGGCGCAGACTCCTTAATGGGCACACGGCTGGGACCCGCAACGCCGGTACTAGGATGGCTGACATGACGCCTGCCCACCGGATGCGATGGCTGCTCAACTGGATGAACTTGTCCACTGGGGCCGGGCTTCTCCTTGCGAGGGCCAAAGGCTGTGATATCCGCCGCGGTCCGGAGGGACTCTTCCTGGCCTTCAGCTATACGGGCACCCTCCCGGTGGCGAGTGCCTTCACCGTGGGCAACACGATATTGTTTCGTGCGCCTGTAACCGCGGGACTGCCCCGCCCTGGGCTGCTGTCCCATGAAGCACGGCACAGCACCCAGTACGCATTTTGCCTCGGCCTTCCCTTCCTTCCCCTGTACTTCGCTGCCGCAGGCATTTCCCTGCTGCGCACCGGCGATCCGGCATCACTGAACATTTTCGAACGCCACGCCGGGTTGGCCGCCGGTGGATATGTCGAGCGTCCGGCCCGGCCGCTATCGACAGCGCTCCAACCGCTTCGCCGCCGGGCGGCGGCCATCAACCGATGGGGTGCCTCATGAACACCAGCATTCCGGGTCCCAGTGTCGCTGTCGGTCCCAGCGCCGCTCCGGGTCCCAGTGTCACGGTGACCGGTACCGGCACGGTGAGCGCCCCACCCGACCGCCTCCACCTGCGGATCGAGGTGGAGGTACGCCGGCCCACCGCACCCCATGCCTACCTGCGTGCCGCGGACGCCGCGTCCCGGGTCCTTGACGCTCTCGACGCGGATCCGATGCCGCCGCTGAAGCGTTCAACCCGGCAGATCGGGCTGCGGGCGGAGATTGTCTGGGCTGACAATCAGGAGCAGCGGGTCAGCGGCTACGTTGCCTCGCAGGAGCTTGCCGTCACCGTCGATGACCCTTCCTCGGCGTCGGCGGTGCTGGACGCCGTGGTGCATGCGGGCGGTGATGACGTCAGGATCAACTCGCTCGCGTTCGGGTTTTCCGACCCGGCGGCCCGTGCGCGTCTCGCGCAGGAGGCTGCATGGCAGGACGCCCGCGAGCGCGCCCTCCAGTGGGCACAGTTGGCCGGGTGCACCCTCGGCGAGGTCGAAGAAGTGACCGAGGGCGGCGGGACGGCCCCTGCCCCTGTGGCGCGCCACGCAGTGCTGGCCGCCGACCAGTCGATGCCGATCGAACCTGGCGAAGCCGAGGTGGTCAGCACTGTCACGGTTCGTTGGCGGATTGTTCCGCCGGAGTAGCCGGACTGGGGTGTTCGGTAGTGACTGCGACATGGCGGTAGCGGTTGCGCCGCGGTTTCCGCTCGGGATCCACATACGGTGACGGAATGAACCATGGGACTCCCCGCCGCATGTCGATCGTCCAGTTGCCCTGCTCCACCAGGTCGTGGTGATGACCGCATAGCAGCACCCCCTTGCTGATCCGGGTTCGCCCAGATACAGACCAGGGGTCGCTGTGGTGGGCTTCCCACCACACTGCCGGAATGGTGCAGTCCGGAAAGCTGCAGCCCTTGTCCCGGGCAATCAGCGCCCGCTCAAGCCCTGGCCCAAAGAACCTGCGCGCACGTCCCACATCAAGGATTTGGCGCGGCAATAACGGTGGGATAACGCCCCTCGTGCTACCAAGTGAGCGGGGTCGGGCTGAATCGGGTGAGTCGTGTGTGAAGTTCCTCGCCGGTCGTGGCGGCCATCCTTCACTCCCAAACGTCTGGCGCTCGGGGTCTCAGGGGTTGCCCTGATCCTCGCCGGAGTTCTCTGGCCCCTCGATTCACCGGGGAACGGTCTCCCCGGATTGGGGATCCTCGAACTGGGACTCTATGGCCTGGGGCTGATCGTCCTCGGCACCGCCCTGATCCTGGCGGCGGTGGTGCTCCCCGTCGTGAAGGAAGTGGAGTTCGGATTCCCCCTGGGGATCAAGGTGACCACCGCAGTCTCCAGCCGTGAGGACTCGTTGCGGCAGGAGTTCGATCGGCAGCGGAGCGACCTCGAACTCTGTGCCCACCTTCTCTGTGACGACCCCGCCGTGGCCCAGCGCCTGCTGGAGGCGTCCTGGTCCAAGGCCACCGCTGTGTGGAGGGGCCCCGTGACCGGCGACCTGCGCACCTATGTGATCTGCCTGCTCGTGAAGCTTGTCTCGGCTGACCGTCGATGGAATCGTCGTGAGATCCATTCGAACGACGACGGTGGATCCCTCCTGTCCAGCCTGGACCTGGCAGAGCGAATCGCCGTCGTACTGCACGACTTCGCCGGTCTGTCCTCGGGCCAGATTGCAACCCTTACCGACCGGTCCATCGACCAGGTCCGCGCGGACCTGCGCAGCGGTACCGCCAGGGCCGAAGAGCTGCACGGCATGCGATGAACAGACAACTCCGCGAATATCTCGCAGCGGGTGCCGGCGACCGGGCGCACGCCTTCCCTGCATTCATCGACCGCGCCCTCAGTGACGGGATGCGGGCCTATTGGCGACGAATCATACTGGTGTTCACGGCGGCCGTGTCGGCAGTGATCGTGGCGATTGCGGTCATCGCTTCCGTCCCGGGATGGATCGGCGCGCAGGCAGTGCCCGAGGAGCCCGCAAGCCTGATCATTGAGCCCACGGAGGCGAGGGTGGCGTTGGGCGGGACAGTCCTCTTCACGGCGTCGGCCATGCTCGCAGATGGTGCCTCCCGGAGCATCGAGGGCCTGACATGGGAGTCGCTTGATCCCGGGATCGCCACCATCGACGGGACGGGCCTGGCCACCGCCGTCAGTCCCGGAACTGCCTCAATCTCCGGTTCGGCCGCCGGGCAGCAAGCCCAGGCCACGCTGACCGTGCTGCCTGCAGATGTGGCCGTCGTGTCAATGATCGTCAACCCCACCAGCCAGACGGTGGATCCCGGGGTGTCGGTGCAGTATGTGGCGGTGGCGCAGTTCAGTGACGGCAGCGCCCAGGAAATCACCGGGGCTGTGCAGTGGGGGTCGACTGATCCATCAATAGCCTCGGTGACTGAGTCTGGCCTCGCCACGGCGATTGCACCGGGTGAGGTCCTGATGACCGCGGATTGGAACGGATTGCAGGGCTCGGCACCGCTCACGGTCCTGGCTCCACCGGATCCGCCGGTCAGCCTGCTGGTAGCGCCACCCGCCACCGAGGTCTGTCCCCCGACGACCCAGCAGTTGAGCGCCGTCGCCGTCACCGCGGCCGGCGACCGGGTCAACGTGGGTGCCATCGCGTGGACCTCGGACCGTGAGGAGTTCCCCGTTGACGCTTCCGGCCTGGTTTCTCCTACGGCCAACGCGGACGGAGTAGCGGTGATTACGGCGCAGGCCGAGGGATTGGTGGGTACCGCTACGGTGACCGCTCGCTGCGAACCCATCGTTGAATAGTCAGGCGAGGGTCTGCCGCGGTGTGGCGCTAGTGTTCCGCTCCGGCCGCCAGGCGGAGGTCCGACGTCGTCGTCTGGCTGGTGAGGGCGATGAGCCGCAGCGCGTCTGCCATCTCGGCCACGGGCATTCCCGGCGCGCCGTGGACGGCGGCCTGGTCCGGCGTGTACGGCACGTGGATGAACCCGCCTCGCGCGCCGTCGTCGCTGGTGGACAGCAGATCCATCAGACCGTAGAACACGTGATTGCAGACGTACGTCCCAGCCGTTTGGGACACCTCGGCGGCAAAACCGGCGACGGTGAGATCCTGCAGCGCCTGTTTGATCGGCAAGGTGGAAAAGTACGCTGCGGGGCCGTCGGGACGGATGGGAGTGTCGACGGGCTGGTTCCCGGCGTTGTCGGGAATACGGGCGTCGTCGACGTTGATCGCCACCCGTTCCAGTGAGATCCTGGCGCGGCCACCTGCCTGCCCAACGCAGATCACCAGCTTGGGGCGGTGTTCACTGACCGCATCCCGCAGCCCGGCGAGACTTTCCCGAAAGGTGCAGGGCAACTCAACGGCGACAGCATCGCTGCCCGACGCCCTCAAGCCCGCAGCGGCTTGCTGGGCCGCGAGCCAGGACGGGTTGAGAGCTTCGCCACCGAAGGGCTCGAATCCTGTGAAGAGAATCATGGGTCAAGCCTAGGCGCTGCCGAGGAACGCGGTCAGACCCTCGATCAGCCGCTGCACGTCGTCGAGGTTCGTGTAGGGCGCCAGCCCAACCCTCAGCCCACCGGTGTCTCCGAGCCCCAACACGTTCGAAGCCTCAATTGCGTAGAAGTTACTCGCTGGCACCAGGATGTCCCGCTCAGCGAGGAACCGGCTGGCATCGGCGGCGCTCCGGTCGGCGAAGGTGAGCAGCAGGGTGGAAGTCCGGACTGCGGCCCGGGAGTGGACCGTCACCGCGGGCAGTTCGGCGAGCGCCGCCTCGAGGATCTTCAGCAGTGACGCTTCGTGCGCTCCGATGTCGTGGTGGGCAGCCAGGAGTTGCTCCCGCCGGGACGCACCCTCGCCGAGGGTGGCAGTGAAGTCCACGGCCGCCGTCGTCCCGGCCATGATCTCGTACGGCAGGGTACCCAACTCGAAGCGCTCGGGTACCGCGTTGGTGGAGGGCAGCAGCTTCTCCGGGACAAGGGTCTCCAGCAGGGCCGGGGCTGCAGCAAGGACACCGCAGTGGGGGCCGAGAAATTTGTATGGCGAGCAGACAAAGAAGTCAGCTCCCAACGCCTGCACATCGACGCTGGCATGGGCGGCGTAGTGCACCCCGTCCACGTAGAGCAGCGCCCCGGCGTCGTGGACCAACTCCGCGATAGCTGAAATATCGGGCATGGTGCCCAGCAGGTTGGAGGCGGCGGTGACCGCGATTAACCTGGTGGCAGGCCCCAGCGCCGCCCTCAGTTCGTCGAGGTCCAGCTCGGACGTCTGGGGGTCGAAGCCCACCCAGCGGACCGCTGCCCCCTGCCGTTCGGCAGCCTGGATCCAGGGGCGGACGTTGCAGTCATGGTCGAGGCGGGTCACGATCACCTCGTCGCCGGGTCCCCATCCGGCGCTCAGGTGCTTGGCAAAGTCGTAGGTCAACTGGGTGGCACTGCGTCCGTACACGATCCCCAGTGGATCCGCGTTCAGGAGATCCGCCATGGCCTGCCTGAAGCCGAGCACCGCCGCATCCGCGTTGCGTTCCGAGGCGACTGAACTTCCCCGGATGGAGAGCGGGCTCGTCAGGGTGTCGGCGATCGCCTGCCCGACGACGCTGGGCGTCTGGGTGCCGCCGGGTCCGTCAAAATGGGCAATCCCCGAGGACAGTGCGGGGAAATGGGAGCGCAGACTTTCGACGTCGAGCGGCATGGGACCCTTTCGGCTAGCTGGCAGGCGTGGGGTCCAGCCTAGGGTGGAACCGGCAAACCTGGCGAATGCCGGAGGTCCCTATCCGCTGCAGCGTGGCGCTTGTATGCTGTGTCCAGTATCCGCCGATGCCAGGTTGGCCCGAGGGCAGCAAGAGCCCCAGGAACGCCGCGGAAACGGCCGCGTCATTGTCGACGGGTGGGTGAACGGACGCGCTATGGCTGAAGCAACAGATCCGATCATCGAGGTACGTCGGCTGGAGAAAGACTTCGGCCGAACCCGGGCGCTGGACGGCCTGGACCTCTCGGTCTCTGCCGGTGAGGTGCACGGGTTCCTCGGCCCCAATGGCGCGGGAAAGTCGACGACGCTCCGAATTCTTCTTGGGCTGATACGCCCGACGGCGGGAACCGCGAGCGTGTTTGGCATGGACCCGTGGGAGGACCCGGTCCACTGCCACCGGGACCTTGCCTATGTCCCCGGGGATGTCAGCCTGTGGCCCAACCTCTCCGGCGGTGAGGTCATCGACCTGCTGACCGGATTGCGTGGGGGCGCGGATGAGACCCAGCGCAGCCGGTTGATTGATGAGTTCGAGTTTGACCCCCGACGGAAGACCCGCACCTATTCCAAGGGCAACCGGCAGAAGGTGGCGTTGATTGCCGCCTTCGCCCGGCCCGCCAGACTGTATGTCCTGGACGAGCCGAGCGCCGGCCTGGACCCGATCATGGAGAATGTCTTCCGCCGCGAGGTGCGCCGGGTTCATGCGGAGGGCGCGACGGTGCTGCTCTCAAGCCACATCCTGGGCGAAGTGGAACAGCTCTGCGACCGGGTCACCATCATCCGCGCGGGCCGGGTGGTCGAATCGGGCACCCTCGCCGATCTGCGACACCTGAAGCTGACCCACTTTCGGGTGGACGGGGTCAGGGCGGATCTCCTCGCCGCGCTGCCGGGCGTCCAGGGCATTCACGACGACGACGGCGGCGCCCTGGAATTCGAGGTCGAGGCTCCCTACCTCCCGGCCGTCCTGGAGGCAGTCGCTGCCGCACGACCGAGTGGCCTGTCGGTGTCACCGCCATCGCTGGAGTCGCTGTTCCTCCGCCACTATGCCGAGCCAACAGCTGCCACTGGCACCCTTCGCAGGCATCCAGACGTGAATCAGACCGGACGGGATTGACGCATGCCTGGCCTGCTCCGCCTCGCCGTTGCGCAGGTCCGGCGGGACCGGATTCTGCTGCCGATCTGGATCCTCGGAATTGCTTTGCTTGGGTTCGCCACCGCTAGCGCTGTCTCTTCAGAGTTCAGCGAGGAGGGCGACCGGCGGGCCATTATGGCCGTGGCCGCTGTGAATCCGTCCCTGCTGTTCCTTCGCGGTCTCCCTGACGGCTCCGGCATCGGGCCGGTGGTGTTCTTCCAGGGTTATGCCTTCACCGCGTTGCTCGCCGGACTGATGAGCACCTTCCTGGTGGTTCGGCACACCCGGACCGACGAAGAGCTGGGGAGGGCCGAACTGATCGGCTCCACGCCGCTCCCCCGCTCAACACCGCTGGGTGCGACGCTGCTGGTGGGATGCGCGGCGAACCTGATCCTCGCCGGGTGCGTCGCTGTGGGCTTTGCCGCTGCGGGACTGCCGGGTGACGGCTCCCTGACGGCTGGGGCCGCCGTCGGCGCCGTCGGTCTGTTCTTCGTGCCCGTCGCCGCGTTGATGGCGCAGGTGATGCCGTCGGGGCGGAGCGCAAATGGGGCGGCGGCTGCCCTGGTGGGAGCGGCGTATCTGCTCAGAGGCATCGGCGACGCCGTCGGGACGCCGAACCTGGAGCTCACGCGGGTCACGAGCGGCTGGATCTCGGTTCTGTCGCCCATCGGATGGGGGCAGCGTTCCCGGCCCTTTACGGCACCCGATCTCGTGCCGTTGGTCGTGGTGGTAGCGGCCGCTGTGGTGTTGACGGTGGCTGTCCTGCTGATCCGGGGACGCAGGGATCTGGGTGCCAGCCTGCTGCCGGAACGGGCCGGCCGGGCGCGAAGCGGTACCGGTGGGCAGTCGCTGGTTGGCCTGGCGTGGAATCTTCAACGTCCCACGTTGATCGGGTGGTGTGTCGGCGCGGCGGTCATGGGTGGCATCGCGGGTGGGCTCGGGCCGGTGGTCACGGACGCTGTGGAGGGCAACAATTCACTCGCCGAATTGATCGGCCGCCTGGTGCCTGGGGTCGAAGCGCAGATCGTCGACGTGTTCACGGCTGCGCTGATCGGCATCGCTGGTGTTCTTGCGGCTGCCGCCGGAATCCAGTGCGTGTTGCGGATGCGGGCGGAGGAGGCCGAGGGAAGGGCCGAACTCTTACTCGCCGTCCCCCGGTCCAGGACCAGCTGGCTGACCGCCAATCTGGCGTTGGCGCTCGCCTCGGCGGTAGTGGTGGCAGCGGTTGCCGGCAGTGCGGCTGCTCTGGGGCTGTGGCTGACCGGGATGACTGGCACACCGGGGACTGAGCTGCTGGCCGCCAGCCTGGCACACGTCCCTGCCGCTGCGGTCTTTGTTGCGGCACCGGCGCTTGCCTTTGCGACAGTCCCGCGGTGGAGTGTCCCGGTGGGGTGGGGGTTGCTGGCTGCCGGGCTGATCCTGGGACAATTCGGTGAGCTCCTGGGACTCCCCGAGTGGCTCCAGGCCGTCAGCCCCTTTCACCACTCACCGGCCATGCCAGTAGAGGCCTTTGACCCGATGCCCGCGCTCAGCATGACCCTGATCGCCCTGGCGGGCGTGGGTATCGCCGCCTACCTCATCCAGCGCCGGGACCTCACAACCTAGCAGGCACTGCGTAGTCCGGGGTCAGAATCCCCCTGGATCGGGACGTTGGCCGCGGACGTCAGATACCGACGTCGCGCCGGTGGAGCGCCACCGCGCTGAGACCGGCGAGCGCAGCCGAGATTGCCCACAACCAGAAAGCCACCCCCCAGTCGGCGCCGTTGGTCACCGGCGAGTTGCCGTAGGCCCAGTGATAGGGCGAAAGATTAAGCAACCACTCCAGGTCAGGGCTTTGGCGTCCGATAGCGTTCAACACGTAGCCCAGGACCGCCACCGCTGCGCCTGCCGCGGTCCCGTAGATCTTCCTGCCGCTCACCGCACCGGCAAAGAGCGCCGTCATGCCGCTGAGCAATGCCAGGCCCGCAAACAGGACCGAGGCGCCGAACAGGTTGCCGGTGTCTATCCCCAGCTGCGCCGGTCCGATCAGCAGCCAGACCAGGCCAAAGACCACAGCCGAGAGCAGGACGATCCGCACCCCGATCGCGAGCGCCCGCTCGAGTACCACCTGTGCCCGGTTCACGGCGTGGGCGAGGGTGAGTTCGAGTTGGCCCGATTCCTCGTCGCCAGCCACCGCCGAGGCCCCCCAGGACACTGAGGCAATGGTCATCAGCAGGAACCCGATCAGACCGAAAATCGTGGCCTGGGTGTACCCGGGGCCGGAGGCGATCTGGTCATAGTTCAGTGCCCGGGTCATCTCCGGAGGGAGGGCGTTGATCATGTTTTGCATCTCGGCGCTGTTCCCGAGGGAAGGGAACAGCGGCAGGTACAGCAGGATGGCTGCGGAGAGTCCCACGGCCCAGGCCGCTGTCGATCGCCAGTGATCGAGGAGTGCCCGCCGGAACAGAGGCAGCGTTTTGGACAGCTCCAGGGCTGCTGGTGCCGAATGCGTCATCGCTGGGTCCGTCCGCCAGCGCCGGAATCCACGGCCAGGTGTTTGGTGGCGCTGCCGTACAGGGTGAGGACCGATTCCTCGAGGTCAGGTTCCTCGATCACCAGATCGGCGAGTTGCAGCGGGGCGAGGGCCCGGATCAGCGGCTGAATAGCTCCCTCGTGGGTCGCCGAAACGTCAGTGAGGGTCCCGGTGGCGTGGACGTGGTTTGTCTGGAGTCCCGGCACGTCCCGGAGCAGCACCTCCAACTCCGCCGGGGATACGCCGGTCACCGAAATCCGGATCTGCCGGTGGGCGCCCTCCCGCAGGTTGGCAACCGAGGCGATGCGCACAATGTCGCCGTCGCGCAGGATGGCGACCCTGTCCGCCGCCTGCTGAACCTCGCTCAGCACGTGCGAACTCAGAAAAACCGTCTGCCCGTTGCGCTGGACCTCGCTCAACAGCGACCGGAACTCCTGCTGGATCAGCGGATCAAGGCCACTGGTGGGCTCGTCCAGAATCAACACTTCGGGATCATGCATGAAGGCTTGAACCAACCCGAGCTTCTGCTTATTGCCCTTGGAAAGCTTCCGGGTATGGCGGTCCAGGTCAAGGTTGAACCGTTCCGCGAGTTCATCGGCGCGACCCGGTCGAACCGTGCCGCTGATCGCCGCATAGTGTGCCAGAAGCCGGCGCCCGGTGATCCGTTGCTCAAGGAACAGTTCACCCGGCAGGTACCCGATCCGGCGGCGGAGCTTGGGTCCCGCCACGCCAGGGTCCTGTCCCAGGATCCTGATGCTTCCAGAGGTTGGGCGAATGATGTCCAGTAGACACCGCATAGTGGTGGTCTTGCCGGCACCGTTGGGGCCGATGACGCCGAATACCTCGCCTCGTTCCACCCCGAAGCCGATGCCGTGCAGTACCTCGCGGCGCCCGAACGACTTTCGGAGACCATCGACTTCGATCACCTGGCTCATGGCACAGGCCCCCTTCTTCCCCTGGACCCACAGCATACAAGCAGGCTTCCATCGATTACATTAGAAGATATGTTCTAATGTAATCATGCGATGGGTTGGTCAGAGTACGACGACGACGGTGCCGGTTCCCCAGGAGGCGCTCCTGCCCCTGAGCGGACTGGTCCGAACAGTCAGGACACCCGAGTTCGCCGGGATCACCTTCCACGAGGTGCTGGCGAAGTCGGTCCTCAACAAGGTTCCGGCCACCTCCAGCATGCCCTTTCACTGGACCATCAACCCCTACCGCGGCTGCTCGCATGCCTGCGTCTATTGCTTCGCCCGAAAGACCCACAGCTACCTGAACCTGGATACCGGACTGGACTTCGATTCCCAGCTGGTGGTGAAGACCAACGCCGCGGAGGTGGTGCGGCGCGAGGTGTCTCGACGCTCGTGGCGACGGGAGCATGTGGCGATGGGCACCAACACCGATCCCTACCAGCGGGCGGAGGGCCGCTACCGGTTGATGCCCGACATCATCACCGCGCTAGCCGATTCGGGAACCCCCTTCTCCATTCTGACGAAGGGAACCCTGCTGGCCCGTGACATTCCGTTGTTGAAGCAGGCGGCCTCCTCGGTGGAGATCGGGATGGGCATCTCGCTGGCGATCATTGACCCGGCCCTGGCTCACGCGGTAGAGCCCGGAACTCCTACCCCGAAAGCAAGGCTGGAGCTGGTCAGCCGGCTCCGTGATGCTGGCCTGCCCTGCGGTGTCCTGGCCATGCCGATCCTGCCGTGGCTGACAGATAGCGATGAGGCTCTTGACGCACTGTTTGGCGCGCTGGCGGCGGCGGGTGCCAGCGGTGTTTCGGCCGGTGCGCTCCATCTGCGCCCCGGTGCCCGCGAGTGGTACATGGACTGGCTGGCAGCCAACCATCCCCAGCTCGTAGGCCGCTACCAGCGGCTGTACCGCGGTGGCAGCTACGCGTCGAAGGAATACCGAACCTGGCTGTCGGGAAGAATCCGTTACCACCGGGCACGGCACGGGTTCACCTCGGGCGCGCAGTTCTTTCGTGAGCTCCAGCCCGGAACGCCCGACGACGACGGGGCCAGCCCCTTGACGGCGCCGGTTTCACGGCCACATACCGCAGGCTCAGAGCCGACATTGTTCTAGCGTGCTGGCGGAGTTCCAGTAGGGCGGAAATTTAGTGTGGGACACCAATTTGATTCAGCAGAGCGTCGACGATGGGGCGGTCCGCCGGGATCCAGGCCAGATTCTCCAGTTCGTCGGAGCCGGTAAGCGGCACCCAGGACAGTAGATCGTGGTCCTCCAGCGGCTCTGGCTCGCCGGTGGCAACCTCGGCAAGCCAGACCCGCATAACGGCGCGCTCGTTCAGCGGCCAGCCCCCGGTTACGGGCCCCACCACCTCTGCCCCCAGCAGCACTGTCACCCCGAGCTCTTCGATCAACTCCCGGTGGAGGGCCTCGGTATCCGACTCCCCCACCTCCACCTTCCCACCAGGGAACTCCCACATGCCGGCAAACTGTTCGGGAGCCGTGCGACGGGCAGCGAGCAGCCGGGTGGGATGGGCAAGGGAATCAACGATCGCGGCGCCGACAATCTGGCGCGGCAAGTTCTCAGCAGGCACGAACCGAGTGTAGCTGGCACCCCACAGCGGACCCGTTGTTGGTCGGGCGAAACCCGTGTCAGAGTGCCCGGACCTGGTTGTTCCGCTTCTCGTGGGTCAGCTCCACGAGCCCCAACTCCTCGAGTAGCGGTGGTAGGTACATCCCGAACCGCCCCCGGTAGCCCTTCCGCAGTCCGTACCAGCCAGCCACCGGGTTCTCCGGGGACCGCCCCCACGCCTCGACCGAGCCGTCGGGGGCAGGCTTGTTCTCGTCGGCGGCGCCCAAAGGCACCCAGCCGCCCTGAGCCTTCAACCACTCAGCAAGGTCCTCGATGGCCCGCAACTGATATTTCAGGGTGGTGGACCCCACCTGGCACACCAGAGCCGGAGGCTCGGCTTCGCCATCACGGTACATCGTGTACTGCGATGAACCGGGAGCGGTGGTGAGCACCCAGGGGTCGTCCTTCGTGCCGGCAGCCATGATCTTCCTTACGTCGAGGGGACGTGGTTTGCTGCCCAGCCTAGGCCGTTGCCCGGACAGTGGGAAGCAGCACCGCTGTCGGTGGCCCGGGCGGGGCTAGAGTTGAAATAGACAACGGCGTCGACGCGTTGCGCCTACAGGACTTCGCCTCCTTTTACACACCATGCCGCCGAATCGAGTTCCATGTCTGATGTCCGACGCTCTTCCCCCTTGTCCCCACGGCAGTTGAACCTTGCCATCCTCGCCCTGGCGATGGGCGGTTTCGGAATCGGAACCACCGAGTTCGCCATCATGGGGCTCCTGGGCGAGATGACCGGGGCCCTCAATATCAGCGACAGCGAGGGCGGACACGTCATCTCCGCCTACGCGATCGGCGTCGTCGTCGGCGCACCCCTGCTCGCCGCCCTGGGCGCACGGCTACCCCGCAAGGGAATGGTCATCGGGCTGATGGTCGTATTCACCGTCGGCAACCTGTCGTCCTACTTTGCCAGCGAGTACGGCTGGCTCCTGCTGTCCCGTTTCCTGTCAGGTCTGCCGCACGGCGCCTACTTTGGTCTGGCAGCGGTGATCGCCGCCTCGCTCTCAGCACCGACCCGGCGGGCACACGCCGTCGCCATGGTGATGCTGGGGCTGAGCATCGCCAACGTGATCGGTGTGCCGATCGCGACCTGGCTGGGCCAGATCTTCGGCTGGCGCACCATGTTCCTGCTGGTCGGAGCAATCGGAGTGCTCACCATCATCATGATCATGCGCAGCGTCCCCCACCTGCAGGTCAAGAAGGGTGCCTCGATCCGGGGCGAACTGGGCGCACTGAAGCATCTCCAGGTCTGGATGACACTGCTCATCGGCATAGTCGGCTTTGGCGGCTTCTTCGCCGTCTACTCCTACATCTCCCCCACCATGACCGAGGTGACGGGACTTCCGTCGACGACCCTCCCGATCGTCGTCGCGCTCTACGGACTCGGCATGGTGACCGGAAACATTATTGGTGGACGCCTCGCGGACATCTCGGTCATGGGCACTATCTACTGGGTGATGGGCGTCATCGCCCTCACGCTGGTGGCCTTCTCCTTCGCCGTCCAGTGGGCGCCGACGGCGCTGCTGTTCGTCTTCCTGGTCGGTGCGATCGGCGCGATGCTCATCCCATCGCTCCAGATCCGGTTGCTCGACGTCTCCCCCGACGCGCCGTCGCTCGCGTCCTCCCTGAATCACGCCGCCCTCAACACCGCCAATGCACTGGGGGCGTTCCTCGGAGGCGTCGTCATCGAACTTGGCTGGGGGTACACCGCCCCAGCACTGGTCGGTGCGGTGCTCGCAGCAATCGGCCTCGGTGTCGCACTGGCCAGCGGCCGCATTGACCGGCGCACCCGGGCTGCGGCGACCGAGCCCGCCGAACGGGTATCGGTCAGCTGAGGCGCTGCGCCCTGGCAGACGCGTAGAGGCACACGGTGGCAGCGGTGCCGACGTTGAGGCTCTCTGCCCGACCGTAGATTGGCACTGACACCCGGTGATCGGCCCCGCGCAGGACGTCGTCGGGAAGGCCCTGCGCCTCATTGCCGAACAGCCATGCTGTCGGAGCCTCCAGGCGCGCCCCGCCGGCACCCTGGTCGTCGCTGCCGGGTGCCAGCCGTCGTCGGGCGCTCCCCTCCTGCAGGACATCGAGGTCCACGTCGCCGTACCCATCGGCCGCCAGCACAGTGATCCCGCTTTCCCGCAGGGAGGAAAGCACCAACTCCAGGTCGGCCCCAATCACCACAGGGAGGTGGAACAGCGACCCCACAGTAGACCGGACCGCTTTCGGGTTGTACAGGTCAACTGACGACGACGTCAGCACCACCGCGTCGGCCCCGGCCGAATCGGCCGCCCGTAGGATCGTACCCGCGTTGCCGGGATCGCGGACCTCAACCATTACCGCAACCAGCTGGGGCTTACCCGCGAGCACGGTATCCAGCGCCACGTCAACAAAGGCGCAGACGGCGATGACACCCTGGGGGGTCACTGTCGAGGACATCGCCGCGAGGACCTCCTCGGTAACCAGCCGGGGTACGGGTTGGCCCTCAAAAAGGCCCAGCTCAGCATGCCGATCGAGGCACTCCTCGGTGATGAACAGTTCCTCGATCACTGCGGGCTCCCCCGCAGCATGCCGAGTGGAGTGCAGGCTCAGTGCCTCACGGACGGACTGCGGCCCTTCGGCGAGAAACCTGCCCTGCCTTAAACGGGCCGGACGCCCCGCGAGCCGTGCCACTTCCTTCACCCGATCAGCTCGGGGATTGGTCATGGGCGGTGCCGCGGGGCGTCCGGTGTTAGTCATGTACTGATGTTCTCAGTTATTCAGTTTTCCCAGTAATCCGGTCAGCCCGGACCCCGAGGGCGTTACGCCAGAGCCGTCAGGCTATGCCTTGGCGGGTGCCTTTTTCGGTGCCTTGGCCGATGAGGCCTCGGCACCGGCTGGTGCCGACGTGTCGGCAGGCAGCGAATCCTTGGCAATCTGTACCAGTGCGGAGAACGCATTGGCGTCGGAGACTGCAAGCTCGGCCAGCATACGGCGGTCAACCTGGATCTCAGCGGCCTTCAGACCCTGGATCAGACGGTTGTAGGTGAGGCCGTTGGCGCGGGATGCAGCGTTGATGCGCTGGATCCAGAGGCGACGGAAGTCACCTTTGCGCTTGCGGCGGTCGCCGTAGCTGTAGACAAACGAGTGCAGGAGCTGCTCTTTGGCCTTGCGGTACAGGCGTGAGCGCTGCCCCCGGTAACCCTTCGCCCGCTCGAGAATGACCCGACGCTTCTTATGGGCGTTTACCGCCCGCTTCACACGTGCCACGTGCGTACTCCTTCAGTAGATCTACCGGAACTTCGTAGGTGTTGCCCTGTCCTGCAATCCGCAGTGCACTGGGCAAGTCCCGGTTAAGTTGGTTGGTGAGTTAGATGCCCAGCATCTTTTTGATGACCTTGGTGTCGGCCTTCGAGACGATCTTGTCGCTGCCGAGACGGCGCGTCAGGGTGGAGGGCTTGTGCTCCAGGTAGTGACGGCGGTTGGCCTGCTGGCGCTTGAGCTTGCCGCTTCCGGTCAGCTTGAAACGCTTCTTGACACCGCTGTGGGTCTTCATCTTCGGCATGAGAACCGATCTCCTTTGGTTTCCGCCCGCAACTGCGGACGGTTCGTACGGCACCCGCGGGGGTGCCTGCGGGTTTATTAGGGCGCCTGGTGGCTCCGGGGATCGTGATCCCTAGTCGGAGGTTCCTGGCTTAGGCCGGCTCGGCGTGCTCCGGGGAGCAGCCTTGCTGGCAGGCTTTGGTGTTGATAACTTGGGCATCGCCATTGGCTTCGGGGTTGCCATGGGCTTCGGCGCTGCGGCAGGCTTGGCAGCCGCCGCTGGCTTCTCTGCCGTTTTAGGCTTGGCCGGGGCTTTGGGAGCCTCGGCGGCGGCCTTCTCAGCAGCCTTCGCCGCCTTGGCAGCCGCAGCTTCCTTGTCCGCCTTGTCCTGAACTGCCTTCTCGCGGTCGACGATCTCCTGGGCAGCAGCCTCCTTGGCGGCAACCTCGGCGTCGATCACTTTCTGCGCAGCCGCTTCTTCGGCAGCCTCCTGCGAGGCCGTCGTCGAGTAGCCGTCAGGAAGCAGGTCGGCAAGGCTCTGGGTCATCGGCGCCTTGTCCGGAGTGGTGTCAACCTTCTCCGTGCCAGCCTTCACAGCCTCGTTCGCCGCCTTGGCGTCAGCCCGCTGGGTGGCGCGTCGAGCTTCGGCCTTCGCCTCAGCCTTGTTCTTGACTGGCCCGATGACCATCACCATGTTGCGGCCGTCGATCCGTGGGGTCGACTCCACGATGCCGACCTCGGCAACGTCTTCAGCGAACTTCTGGAGCAGGCGGATACCCATCTCCGGGCGCTGCTGCTCACGTCCACGGAACTGGATCATGGCCTTGACCTTGTCACCGGCGCCCAGGAAACGCATCGCGTGTCCGCGCTTGGTCTCGTAGTCGTGGGTGTCAATCTTCAGCCGGAACCGGATCTCCTTGAGAACGGTATTCGTCTGGTTCTTGCGCGCCTCACGTGCCTTAACAGCGGCTTCGTACTTGTACTTGCCAAAATCCATCAGCTTGGCAACCGGAGGCTTGGCCTGCGGTGCAACCTCAACAAGATCAAGGTCTGACTCGGAGGCAAGACGGAGAGCATCCTCAATACGGACGATGCCTACCTGTTCGCCCGCAGGTCCTACCAACCGCACCTCAGGGACGCGGATACGATCATTGATTCTTGGCTCGCTAATGTGTTGCTCCTGAAATCTTATGAAGTGTTACCAGCTGCAAAAGAAGAAGGCCCCCGATTGCAGTGCAATCAGAGGCCTCAATGATCGGTGAGCCCACTACAGTGGGGCTGTACTGCCAGGAAGATATTCCTGCGCCGTACGCACCGACCTTTTACCCGGCTGCCACCATGCTTCGAAACGAAACACCTGGCAATCGCGGGTGGGAGAGGACTCCGCTTGCAAACTGGAAGTGATCTTTTTCATGTCCCGTGCGGGCGCAGAAAATAGCGACCTCCAGTCGGTCTGTGACAAGCTTACCAGCATGAGCACCCCCGCCAGTAATCCAGACAGCGCCCGCAACGTTTTCCCGTCCCCCACCGACAACGGCGATTCCGCCAGCACTGACGGCGAATCAGCCCAGCCCAGTGCCGCCGGGCAGCCAACTGACGACGACGGCCGCCAGGTTCGGCGCGACATCGCCGAGGTGAGCGCCGTCGAACTCATCATGACGAGCGCGCTGCACCTGATGAGTGCCGCTGCGGTGAAGTGCGGTCTGGCCGAAGGCGACGACGCCGAGGAGCTCAAGGATCTGGACGAGGCACGGAAGATCATTACCGCCCTCGCCGGGTTTGTCACCGCCGCCGCGCCGGAGATCGGCGGTCAGCACGCCGGTCCCCTGCGCGACGGCCTGCGCTCGCTCCAGCTGGCGTTTCGTGAGGCATCGGTCATTCAGGATGCCCCCGGGAAGGGTCCCGGCGAGAAGTTCACCGGCGCCGTCAACTAGCCTTCGGTTATCCGTCGGATCCATCGGCGGGCAGGTCATCTGCCCGCCGAATGATCCGGTGGGCTACCCGCGTCCGAGCGGTGAGTTCGCCCGTCGGCGTCGAACCTGCTGGGCGGCAAGGCCAAGCACGCAAATAGTGACTGCGACGGCCCCGACGGTGGTGAACGCAGCGGAAGGTCCGACCGTGTCAATGGTGATGCCTGCCAACGGTGCGCCGAGCGCCACACCCGAGGTCAGGGCCGAGCCGTACCAGCCCATTGCTTCACCCCGGCGTTCCTCGACCACCAGATCCGCCACCCGTTCCGATGCGGCGGACAGCACCGGTGCGCACAACAGACCGGGCAGGATTGACAGCAGGCACAGTGCAAGCGTGTTCTCTGCGAACCCCATCGGAATGGTGAACAGACCCATCAGCAGCAACAGCACCAGGGGTGACACCGGCCGGCGGAGTGCTCCGTAGACCAGACCACCAACTACTGACGCTGCACACCAGGCGGCGAAGACAAGCCCGAGTTCGCCCTCCCGTCCCGTCTCCTCGAGCGCTGCCACGATGCCAACCTCGGTCCCGGCCAGCACCAGTCCCGCCCCTGCGGCAACCACCAGGACTACCGCCACAGCAATTGAAAGCCATGCAAAGCTCCCGGCCATCCGATCCTTCAGGGCCGTCCGCCCGGCGGCGGTCCGTCCACCCGGGTAAAGCTCAGCTGATGCCTCGGTGACGTGGGCAGGGGCCGCAGCGACCAGCGCTCCAACGGCGGCGGCCTCGTCTTCCGCCTCGGAGGGCGCCGACGTGGAGGCGCCAAGCTGATCGGTGCGGGTGGGCGGGTTGAACCACATCAGGAATAGGCCTGCCCCGGCGGTGGCCAGACCAACGAGGGTGAGTCCCAGCACCGTGGAGACCTGGGTTGCCAGGATCACCCCCAGCGCGGGGCCGACCATGAAGATCATTTCGGTGCCGATGGCGTCGAGGGTGAACGCGGTCCGGCGCTTCTCGCCGGTGACCATGACGCCGAGGGATTGCCTGACCACCGAAAAGGCAGGCAGGGTAAACAGGCCGCCGACCAGCGCTGCGAGGAGCAGCCATTCGTAGGGCAGCTGGGGCGCAACCGACCAGATCACCGCCTCGGCGATGACCGAAGGGATGAGGGCTTTCCGGAGTCCAGCACTGTCGACCCGGCGGCCACGCCAGGGCGCACCGACAGCGATGCCAATTGTCAGTAGGGCGGCGACGGCGCCAGCCTCTGCATAGCCGCGGTCGAGGGTCTGCACCACGTGCAGGGTCAGTAGAACGCCCGCCGCTGAATGCGGGAAGCGGGCGATCATCCCCACGATGAGCAGACGCCGCACCGGGACGATGCGAAGGAGTTCCCGGTAGAGGGCAAAGTTCACTGTGTTCACTCTTCTGCGGGTCCGCCCGCACGTTCTCAGCGGGTCAGCATCACCTCAAGGGAGTCGACCCGTTCCACAAATTCTGTATTGCCGCGCAGGTTGTCCTGAAGCCGCTGGACCACTGTGCGGACGGCGTCTTCGGCCAGTCCGTCACGGAGGGTGATCTGTAGTCGCACCTCGGGCCCGGGGCCGCCGCCGGATGCCAGTGTACCGTCTGCCGCGCGGGCTGGGACCCCGCTGCCGGGTCCGACGGCCACCCGCAGGACGGCAGGTTCCTCGCCGGTGGCCAGGGCGACCAGTTCGGCGATCCGCGGGTCACTGTAGGCGGGTATCCAGGGGACCTGTTGGGCCAGAGCCCAGACGGCGGGCCGACGGACCACGAAAGTAAAATGCGACCCGGGATCAATGACCAGCAACTCCGAGTTGTCAGCCACCGCCGAGAGGGCTGCACGGGGTGCATAGACCGCCACGGGCCTCGCCTCCGGGTGCCATGCGGTGAGCGCAGCGGTGGAGCTGAACACAGGCAGTGCAGTTCGGCCATCGGGTGCCTTGAGGGTCACGAGGGCCATGTCGGCTTCCTTGTCCCCAGCATGTGCGTGGCCTCCCTCGTCCGCCAGTTGGGCGACCACGGGGACGAAGACACGGACTCCGGCCAGCGCTGCGAGCACCGCCGCCTCGTCACCGTCTCCGGTCAACAGCCGGTTGAGTGCTGCAGCGTAGGCGGGTGGGGCGGCGCCGTCGTCGTCGTCGAAGTTGTGCAGCGGGTTCCCGTCACCGCTCAGATCACGGCCTTCCCAGGCCTGCCCGGCAGAGTCGACGGTATTGCCGGCGAGGGCCGCGGCAATGTGCGCTGGGAGGTGCCGTTCGCTCACACGCGCGGCGCCGGGTGGCCGGCAATGTCGAGCGCCTGCGGCAGGGTGAATGCCCCCGCGTAGAGTGCCTTGCCGACAATCGCTCCTTCCAGTCCCTGCGGGACCAGTTGGCGCAGCGCGGCGAGGTCTTCCAGGCTGGAGATGCCGCCGGAGGCCACGACCGGCTGCGAGGTGCGTTCCAGCACCTGCTGAAGGAGTTCAAGGTTCGGTCCGCGGAGTGTTCCATCCTTGGTGACATCGGTGACGACATACCTGGAGCAGCCGGCGTCTTCGAGGCGCTGCAACACCTCCCACAGGTCCCCGCCCTCCTGGGTCCAGCCGCGGGCTGCGAGGGTGGTGCCGCGCACGTCCAGGCCGACGGCGATCTTGTCGCCGTAGCGGGCGATGGCGGAGGCGGTCCATGCCGGGTCTTCAAGCGCTGCGGTGCCGAGGTTCACCCGGTGTGCACCGAGCTCAAGTGCCGCATCGAGGCTGGCGTCATCCCTGATACCACCGGAGAGCTCCACCTTGATATCGAGCTGGTTGACCACGCGGCTCAGCAGGTCCCTGTTGGATCCCCGGCCAAACGCGGCATCCAGGTCCACCAGGTGGACCCACTCCGCGCCATCGTTCTGCCAGGCGAGCGCTGCTTCGAGGGCGTCGCCGTAGCCGGTTTCGCTGCCTGCCTCGCCCTGCACCAGACGGACGGCTTGACCATCGACCACGTCGACGGCCGGGAGGAGCTCAAGGATGGGTGATTCGGTAAAGGGGCTCATCAGGTGTTTAGACTCTTTCGTAGCTGTCGGATGTCTGGAAGATCAGGTGTCGGTCAAGGTCAGCAGGTAGGCGCCGAGCAGGGCCATCCCTGCGAGGACCCAAAAGCTGATGATCAAAAACTTGGGCAGTTCCTGCCGCCGGAAGGAGATGGCCCCACCGATCAGCAGGCCGGCCAGTCCCATCAGCACTATGCTCCACATGGCTAGCGCAGCCCCGCGGTCCAGTTCGACAGCAGGGCAGCCCCGGCGTCGCCGGATTTTTCGGGGTGGAACTGGGTGGCGCTCAGCGGACCGTTTTCGACGGCCGCGATGAACGGGCCGCCATGGTCCGCCCAGGTCACCAGCGGCGGCTTCATGGCAGGCTGGGTGACGTCGAAGTTCCACTGCTGCACCCCGTAGGAGTGCACGAAGTAGAACCGTTCGTCGTCGATCCCGTCAAAGAGCCGGGACCCTGCGGGCGCCTTGACGGTGTTCCAGCCCATGTGGGGGACAACGTCGGCCTGGAGCCGTTCGACAGTTCCGGGCCATTCACCCATTCCTGCGGAGCGGACACCGTGTTCAACGCCCTCATCAAAGAGGATCTGCAGTCCGACGCAGATGCCCAGGACCGGGCGGCCGCCAGCGACGCGTCGGCCGATCATGCGGAGGGCGTCGACGTCCTTAAGCCCCTTCATCACCGTGGCGAAGGCACCGACACCGGGGACGACCAGCCCGTCGGCGTTGAGGACATCGTCAGACTTGGCACTTAGGGTAACCTCGGCCCCGACGTGCTCCAGAGCGCGGACCGCCGACCGGATGTTACCGGACCCGTAGTCAAGGACCGTGACCCGTGGGGCACTCATAGCGCCCCCTTGGTGGACGGGATGCCCTCCACCCGTGGATCAGGCTCCACAGCAGCCCTGAGGGCACGGGCAAAGGCTTTGAACTGGGCCTCCACGATGTGGTGCGGATCCCGACCGCCGAGGACTGTCATGTGCAGGCAGATTTGGGCGTGCAGGGTGATGGCCTCGAAGACGTGGCGGGTCAGCGAGCCGGTGAAGTGTCCGCCGATCAGGTGGTACTCCTGGCCTGCGGGTTCGCCGGTGTGCACCAGGTAGGGCCTGCCTGAAATGTCGACGACCGCGTTTGCCAACGCCTCATCAAGGGGTACCGTGGCTTCGCCGAACCTGCGGATCCCGGCCTTGGTGCCCAGAGCCTCCCGGAGGACTTCGCCGAGGGTGATGGCTACGTCCTCGACGGTGTGGTGCACGTCAATGTGGGTGTCCCCAGTGGCGCGGACTGTGAGGTCAATCAGTGAGTGCTTCGCCAGCGCGGTCAGCATGTGGTCGTAGAACGGCACCGAGGTGCTGATCTCCGCGCGGCCGGTTCCGTCCAGATCCACTTCGACGAAGACCGATGATTCACTGGTGGCCCGCTCCCGGCTCGCAGTGCGTCCGACGGTGGTTTCCACGCTCATGGCTGTCCTTCGGTTGGTTGGGTTCGCTTGGTTGGGTCCGCTTAGTCATAGCGGATGGGTAACGGGCAGTGCGGTTGTTCGTGCCGACAGCGCACGGCGTCGCTGGGCACGGTTCTACCTACCAGTCTAGGAGACGGTCTCGCCCAGCAGTGCCTCCAGGGCGTCAAGGAACACTGTGGTTTCCGTCTCGGTACCGGCCGTAACCCGCAGGTGCCCAGGGATACCGACATCACGGATCAGGACGCCAGCCTCAAGCAGCCCCTGCCAGATACGTTGTGGATCCTCGAGTCCCCCGAAGAGCACAAAGTTGGCGTCAGAGGCGACCGGTGTCAGCCCCATCCCCCGCAGACTGTCGACAATCCGGTCCCGCTGCGCCTTGATGTTCTCCACATTGGCAAGCAGCTTCCCGGAGTGGGTGAGGGCGGCGTTGGCGGTCGCCTGGGTCACTGCCGAGAGGTGATACGGCAGGCGAACCAGCCGCAGCGCATCGGCCACCTCGGGTGCGGACGCCAGATAGCCGAGACGGGTTCCGGCCATTGCGAAGGCCTTGCTCATGGTCCGGGACACCACCAGCCGCTCGCGGCCCTCGAGCAGGGTAAGGGCGCTGGCCGTGCCGGTGTGGGCAAACTCTGCGTAGGCTTCATCAACGATCACGATCGCCTGGGCGTCCTGGCTGGCCTCATAGACGGCTTCGACCACGTCCAGCCCGAGGGCGGAACCAGTGGGATTGTTCGGGGAACAAAGGAAGACGATGTTTGCCCTGGACTCCCGTACCTGGCGGGCGGCGTCCCCGGCACTGAGATCGAACTGACCGTTTCCGTCCCCGGCGATATAACGGGTGCCGGTGCTGCTGGCAAGGAGGGGATACATGGAGTAGGTCGGCGGGAAGCCGATAGCGGACCGGCCCGGTCCACCGAACGCCTGCAGGAGGTGCTGCAGCACCTCGTTGGACCCGTTCGCCGCCCAGAGGTTCTCCGGAGTCAGTCCGTGACCAAGGTACTGGGCAAGGTTGGTGCGGAGCTCGGTGAACTCTCGGTCCGGGTACCGGTTCAGGCCGCCGACTTCGTCGCTGATAGCAGCGATGATTGCCTGACGCACCTCGTCCGGGACACCGTAGGTGTTTTCGTTGACGTTCAGAAGGATTGGGACGTCCAACTGGGGGGCACCATACGGGTGCTTCCCCCGGAGATCGTCGCGTAGGGGCAATCGGCTCAACCGCTCAAACTGTTCGCTCACCTCTCAAGGTTAAGCGCGGACCCCTCCAGTACAGAATCGGCCGACCAGCAACTTCACGCTGGCCGGCCGGCGGGACAATCGCTCGCGCACCGGACCGGCGGCCGAAAGCTGGCGGACCGGGTTGGCCACGTTGAAGTGCCGGCAGTGAATTGCCCTTTGAGCTGCCCTTGAAGTTGCCTCCCGCGGGAGGCGGTGCCGGCTACCGTCCGGACGGGATGTCCAGCTGCTGTCCCGCCTGCAGCACCGAGGTGCTGAGGCTGTTCAATTCGACAATCTCCGCCACGACATCGCGCGGGTCACGCTCCGGAGCAAACTCGGTGGCCAGGTGCCAGATGGTTTCGCCCGAGGCTACGCTCACGCTGACGGTCTGGGTGAGATCACCGTGCTCGCTGGAGGCCTTTGCCGGGGAGTTGAAGAAGCCAGACAACATGAGGGCGGCTGATGCCAGCAGCACGATTGGCAGACCGACCAGCAGAAGCCTGCCGCGGCGCGTGAGCCGCAGTTTGGTGGAGCTGGTGTCTCGGGCGGGGGAATCTTGGTGTGTGGTGATGACAGACATGGATACACCTCTCTGTACTCGAATCAGTCCATTCGATTCCGGCGCTGGGCCGGGCCCGGCCACTGGGGCCGGGGATCTTGTTCGACTGTAAAACCGGGTGAACCGTTTTGTTCGAACTTATCTTCGAATTACTGCTTGTTTATTTTTAGCACTCATTGACGAACTTTGTCGAGACACGATCGAACAAATGTTTGAAAACGTGTCCTAACTCCCATAGCGTTAGGGCAAGGAAGATGGTTAGGTTCCAGCAGAAATCAGCACATCATCCGCCACTGACAAAATAAGCTCGGCCCCTGAAAACCTCAGGATCCGCCGGGTCACCTGGATTCTTATCGAAGGGACAGCGACCGTGAAAGAGTCCGACGGACCACTGGATGAACAGACTTCCGACCGGGTTCCCACGGCCCTCCCCACCCGTGGCCGCCCTCGCGGGCGCCAGGTGCCCAAGGGGATGACCGCCCGCCAGAAGAAAATCCTGGAGACCATCCAGCGGGCAATCGGCACCAACGGCTATCCCCCGTCCATGCGCGAGATTGGAGACACGGTGGGGCTCGCGAGCCTGTCGAGCGTCACCCACCAGCTCTCGCAGCTGGAGCGGATGGGGTACCTGCGGCGTGATCCGAAGCGACCTCGCGCGATGGAGATCCTGCTGCCCCTTACCCTTGACCACGACCAGTCGGGTGCGGCCGAGGGAACCGCAGCGGGAGCACCGACCGAGATCCGTGGTGCCATCGACGCTGCGATGGTTCCAATGGTCGGCCGGATTGCCGCTGGCGGACCCGTCCTCGCGGACCAGATGGTCGAGGACGTCATGCCGCTGCCGCGCCAGCTCGTAGGTCACGGCGATCTGTTCATGCTTCGCGTCTACGGGGACTCGATGATCGACGCTGCGATCTGCGACGGAGACTGGGTGGTGGTCCGTCGGCAGCAGGAGGCCCAGAACGGTGACATCGTGGCGGCGCTCCTCGATGACGAGGCGACGGTGAAGACCTTCCGCCAGCGCGACGGCCACACCTGGCTGCTGCCACAGAACACCCAGTACGAGCCGATTCTCGGCGACCAGGCCACCATCATGGGCAAGGTCGTCTCGGTGATGCGCGCTCTCTAGCGGGGCTCCCCCGCCAGCCGCTCCAGGACCCCTACCGCCGTCGCGCGGTCGGTGGTGGACCAGAACGGCGGTAGGGCGGCACGCAGGAACGAGCCGTACCGCGCGTTGGCCAGCCTGGAGTCCAGGATCGCCACCACACCCTTGTCCTCGGTGGCACGGATCAGGCGTCCGGCACCCTGTGCCAGACGCACCGCCGCATGCGTCGCGGAGACACTCATGAAGCCGTTGCCGCCAGCCTTCGCCACTGCCCTCGTCCGGGCGGTCATCAGGGGATCGTCGGGCCGCGGAAATGGAATCCGGTCGATGGTGACAAGCCGGCAGGACCTGCCGGGCACATCCACCCCCTGCCACAACGACATCGTGCCGAACAGGCAGGTGTCCGGCTCATCAGAGAACTGCTTGACCAGGGCGGACATCGACGAGTCACCCTGGCACAGAATGTCGAAGTCGACCCGCGGCCGCAATGCCTCGGCGGCCTCCTCGGCGGCGCGGCGGGAGGAGAACAACCCGAGCGCCCCACCGCGGGAGGCTTTGAGAAGCACTTCCAACTCATCGAGTTGGGCTGGCGAGGTGCCGCGCTCGGGCTTGGGCAGGTCCTTGGCCACGTACAGGACGCCCTGCTTCGGGTAGTCGAACGGGCTGCCGACGTCGACACCCGTCCAAGAGGGGGCAGAGGCCCCGACCAGCCCGAGCGATCCGGCGACCGGTCCGAATTCGGCACCGATGGCGAGGGTCGCCGAGGTCAACACCACGGTGTGATCAGCGAACAGGCCCTCCCGCAGTTTCCCTGCCACCGATAGTGGCGCGATGTTGATCGTGGCGGGCGCGGCGTCGTCGGGTTGTGAGTATCCGGTACCCGGTGAAAAGGTGCTGGGCCGTGACGCCCACAGCACTTCCCCGGCGGGAGTCGCAGTGAGCAGTCGCTCACACAGTTCAAAAACGGCCATCACATGGGATTTGGCCATCTGCCGGCCGCCGTCTGCCGGGGTCGGTCCATCACCCTTGGCATCGGAGAGCACCGCACGGCAGGCCTCGCGGACCTGCGTGATGGCGGATTCCTGGTCCTCGGTGAGGCCCGCAGCCATCAGGCCCGAGGGGATGCCCTCGACAGTCGATTCGAAGAAGCGGTTCGCTGAGTCCAGGGGTTCCGCGCTCACTGACAGGTGCCGGCGCGCCGCTGAGGCAGCGGCGGAGATCATCCCGGTCGAAAGCTGACCGGAGACGGCACCCGTGACCCTGTCGTGCAGTTCATGGGCCTCATCGATGACCACGACGTCGTACTCGGGCAGGACGGCCAGCCCTTCGAACGCGCTGATGGCCAGCATGGCGTGGTTGGTGATGACGATGTCCGCGTCCCCTGCCTTGGCCCGGGCCCGCTCGCTGAAGCACTCGGCGGCGACCGGGCATTTCTGGGCGCCGAGACACTCCATGCTGCTGACCGACACCTGCCGCCAGGCCTGCTCGCTGACGCCGGGGGTAAGTTCGTCGCGGTCGCCCGTCTCGGTTTCCTCGGCCCATTCCCGGAGCCGGACCACCTCGCGGCCCAGCGGTGTGGCCGGTCCCGCCGCCGGGTGGGGTGCAGAGGTGTCCTCGCCGAGGCTGAAGAGCGCGTCGGGAGCGCCTTCCTCGGGGAAGCCGCCGCCGGTCTTGTGTTTGCACACGTAGTTTCCGCGGCCCTTGAGCAGGACGACATCCACCGGGCGCGGCAGTTTGCCCTTCAATGCCTTCAGGAGCCGCGGCACATCCCGGCCCACAATCTGGGCCTGAAGGGCGAGGGTCGCCGTCGACACGATCGCCGGTTTGTCGTGGGTCAGGGCGTGGGAGATCAGCGGGATGAGATAGGCGAGGGATTTGCCGGTACCTGTTCCGGCCTGGACCAGCAGATGGTCGCCGGAGCTCAACGCTTCGGCGACCCGCTGGGTCATCTCATGTTGGCCGGTGCGGTTTTCGCCACCCATGGCTTCGACTGCTGCATCAAGGAGTTCCAGCGGCCCAGTGGTACCGCTCTCAGGCATGCTGGCGGAATTCCTCCAGGTCAGCGGCGAGGCCCTCGCGCACCATCACGTCGAGCCGGGTCCCCGACTCGACATGCTCGAGGTTGAGGATCTCGGCATCGGACTGGTGCAGTCGGCTGACGACGTCGCCGCGCTCGTAGGGCACCAGGAGGGTGAGCTTCACGCTGGGGCGGGGAATGGCAGCGCTGACGGCTTCCAGCAGCTCGGCGATGCCCTGTCCGGTGCGGGCGGAGACCACCACGTGCCGCGGTTCGCGCTGCCGCAAACGCTCGACGACGAAAGGATCCGCGGCGTCGGCCTTGTTCAGGACGATGATCTCGGGGACCTTGCGGGCGTCGACCTCGGCGAGGACCTCACGGACGGCAGCGATCTGGCCCTCCGGGTCAGGGTGGGAAACATCCACCACGTGAAGAATCAGGTCCGAGTCGGCGATCTCCTCCAACGTCGACCGGAACGCTTCGACCAGCTGCGTGGGCAGCGACCTGACGAACCCGACCGTGTCGGCCAGGGTATAGCCGAGGCCGTCGGCGGTCTCGGCCTTCCGGACCGTGGGATCGAGGGTGGCGAACAGTGCGTTCTCCACCAGCACCCCGGCGTCGGTCAGGCGGTTCAGCAGGGATGACTTGCCCGCGTTCGTGTAGCCGGCGATCGCTACCGAGGGAATCTCATTCCGACGGCGGTTGGCACGCTTGGTTTCCCGGGCAGGCTTCATGCCGCTGATTTCCCGGCGCAGCTTCGCCATCCGGGTGCGGATCTTCCTGCGGTCCAGTTCGATCTTCGTTTCACCGGGGCCACGGGAACCCATACCCGCACCGGCGCCGCCCACCTGGCCACCGGCCTGGCGGGACATCGAATCGCCCCAGCCTCGCAGCCGTGGCAACAGGTACTCGAGCTGGGCGAGTTCCACCTGGGCCTTGCCCTCGCGGGACTTGGCGTGCTGAGCGAAGATATCCAGGATCAGGGCGGTCCGGTCGATGACCTTGACCTTGACGATGTCTTCCAGGCCGCGGCGCTGGGAGGGGGAAAGCTCACTGTCAACGATCACCGTATCGGCCCCGGTGGCCACCACGATGTCCTTGAGCTCCTGGGCCTTGCCCGAGCCAAGGAAGGTGCCGGGGTCGGGCTTGAGGCGGCGCTGGACGATCCCGTCGAGCACCTCGGAGCCGGCAGTGGCGGCAAGGGCGGACAGCTCCCGCAACGAATTCTCGGCGTCCTCGGCGGTGCCTTCACTCCACAGCCCAGCCAACACGACACGCTCCAGACGGAGCTGCCGGTATTCGACCTCGGTGACGTCTTCCAGCTCGGTCGACAGCCCCGCGACGCGACGCAGTGCGCGACGCTCGTCGAGGTCCTGTTGATCGCCGTCGTAGGACGACCGTTCATCGTCCTGGCCTGTCGCGGCACTGGCGAAGCGGTTGCCCGCTGCCTTAGCGGACGCTGCTTCGTCTTTCGCCAGGATCCTGTCGATGACTGCCTGGATCTCGGCCGGGCCAATCTCCGGTTCCGGCGTGGCCGGTTCCCCGTTACTCGTGGTCATACGCTCCCTAAAGTGGTGTCCTTCAATGGTAGTCGCCTACGCGCGCATTGGGTGAGGCAATTCACTGAGCGCGCAATCGCTCTTTAGTCCTGCCCCCGGGTCCGAGTTCAGCACCCCTGAGGTCTGTTTCTGCGTACCTGAAAGGGCCGGGTGCTCGACTACGCTGGTTTGTTATGGATTCCCATTACTTCAGCGCCCAGCCGTCCGGCCCGGAGACCCGAAAGCCGCTCCGCACGATGCTGGCCGGAGTGGAGCGCACCCTCGTGACCTCCTCGGGCATTTTCAGCGCGGACGGCCTCGATAAGGGCACCCGCATCCTGCTGGCGGAGGCGCCCGATCCCGAGGGCAGTCGCATGCTGGACATCGGCTGTGGTTGGGGGCCGTTGGCGCTGACCATGGCGCTGAAAGCGCCCGACGCCGCGGTGGTTGCCGTTGATGTGAATGAACGTGCCCTGGCGCTCACCGCCGAGAACGCGAAACTGCTGGGGCTACGCAACGTCGTCGCCCAGCGTCCCGAAGAGGTCGACGCCGAGGCTACCTTCGACACGATCTGGTCGAACCCGCCGATCCGGGTGGGCAAGGACGAACTGCATGCCCTCCTGCTGAAGTGGCTCCCCCGGCTGTCCCCGGGAGGGTCAGCATTCCTGGTAGTGCAGAAGAACCTTGGTGCGGATTCGCTGCAGAAGTGGCTCGCCGATCAGCTCGGAACCGGGTACGAGGTGTCGAGGACCGCCACCTCGAAGTCCTTCAGGATCATCCAGGTGGAGCGCATCGGTTCCTAGGGCAGAAGGCCGGGTCTCGTCCAGTCAGAACAGGCCCGTCAGAGCAGCGTTCCGGTTGCCACCAGAACGGCCGGCCCGCTGAGGCTCACATGTTCGCGCCCCTCCGGCCCCGCATGGAAGCGGACGCCGACGACGCCGCCGGGCACCTCGACACTCCAGGCGAGGGGTGCCCCGGCGCCAGCCCAGAAACGGGTGGCAGCCGCTGCGGCGCATGCCCCCGTCCCGCAGGAAAGGGTCTCCCCCACTCCCCGCTCGTGGACCCGCATGCGGAGGCGTCCGACGCCGTCGTGCACGAGCGGATCGTGGGGCACCACGTACTCGACGTTGGTCCCCTGGGCGGGGGTCGGCTCGACCAATGGGGGCGTGAACAGTTGCGCGGCGTCAAGTTCGGCAGGTTCGGCGAGTGCGACCACCGTGTGAGGGTTGCCCATGCTGATGGACAGGGCCGGCCGGGGCACCTCAAGCCCCTCAGTCTCTACCAGCGAATCGGTGGCCCGCGAAGCCGCCTCCTCCGGGAAGATGAACTCCCAGGGGCCCATGTCCACCGAGTAGCCGTCGGCGGAGAGCTCCACCAGTTTGATGCCACCGCGGGTGGCAATAGCAGCTGTGGCACCCTCGGCGAGGGCGAGCAGTCCGGTGGAGACCAGCAGGTGGACGAACACCCGGACGCCGTTGCCGCACATCTCGGACAGCGAGCCGTCCGCGTTGCGGTAGTCCATGAACCATTCGGCGGACGGGTCGCTCTGCAGCAGCGCACGCCCCTCGGGCAGATGGTGGGACCTGATGGCCCGGATCAGCCCGTCGGCACCGATTCCGCGGTGCCGGTCACAGACGGCGGCCACGTCGTCGGGAACGATGTCCAGTTCGCCGTCGGGATCCGTGACCAGGATGAAGTCGTTCCCGGTGCCGTGACCCTTCGTGAAGGCCACCCCCGCGAGGGCGCCGAAAGCTGGGGACAGGAGGGCGTCGGGTTGTGTAGTCACCTGTCTAGGATAGGCCGAACGTGTGCCGGATGTGGTCTGCGGCCCGGGTGGCAAGGAGCGGGTCCTCCCAGTCGAGCCAGGTGATGCGCGGGTCGGCGCGGAACCAGGTGAGTTGTCGGCGGGCGAAGCGCCGGGTGGCGTCGATCGTGTCGGCGGCTGCCTCGTCGGCGGTCCATTCGCCGTCGAGGACGCGCAGGAACTGGGCGTAGCCAAGGGCCCGTGACGCGGTGCGGCCGGTGCGCAGGCCCTGGCTGTCAAGGGTGGCAACTTCGTCGAGCAACCCGTTGTCCACCATGGTGTGGACCCTGGTGGCAAGCCGTTCCCTCAGCGCAGCCCGGTCAACCTGCAGGCCGAGCTGCAACGCTGGCTGGTGATAGAGGCGCTGCGGCATGAAGGAGCTGAACGGCCGGCCGGTGACCTCGTGGACCTCAAGTGCGCGGATCAGACGCCGCGGGTCGAGGTCCCGTCCAGCGGACACCGGATCCACACCGGCCAGCCGCTCGCGCAGGGGGTCGGCTCCGCTGCTCGCTAGCTCGTCCTCCAGCCGGCTGCGGATGGCGGCGTCGGTGCCCGGGAACTCCAGGACATCCAGAGCAGCCCGGAGGTAGAGTCCGGATCCGCCGACCAGGATCGGCATCCGGCCGCGCCCGCGGATGTCGGCGACCGCCGCCCGTGCCTGCTCCTGGTACGCGGCGACGCTCGCCTCATCCCGCACGTCGAGCGTATCGAGCAGGTGGTGCGGGACCCCTTGCCGTTCCTCAAGGGTGACCTTGGCGGTGCCAATGTCCATCCCGCGGTAAAACTGCATGGAGTCCGCGTTGATGATCTCGCCGTCGAACCTGCGGGCCAGCTCGATGCCGATCGAGGACTTGCCGGACCCGGTTGGACCGACGACAGCGATCAGGGGCGGACCAGGGGGGTCGGTGATGGGCAACGCTAGGCGCCGCGGACAGGGAGGCTTGGCATGCCCAAGGAGACGGCCGCCCCCTGCGTGGTCGCACCTGGAGCCGGCGCACCACAGGAGTCGGCCTGCGAGCGGTCCCACGCGTCGCCGGCCCGTGACCGCCTGATCTGGATGTCCGCAGCTGTCGCCGGGTCGGCGACCAGGTGGAAGGCTGCCGCCTCGGTAACGGTGACTGTGACAAGGTCCCCCGGCCGGGGAGGTTCGACGCCGTCGGGGACCGAGAAGTGAACCAGGCGCTGGTCGCGGGCCCGACCGGACAGGCGGTGGGTCTCGCCGGCTTTGCGGCCCTGCTGGGCGGTCACCATCAGCTCGACGCTGTGCCCCAGCTGCATCGCGTTCTCCTCGGCGGCGATGCGGTCCTGTAACGCGGTGAGCCGCTCGAAGCGTTCCTGCACCACGGCCTTGGGAATCTGTCCGGGCAGGTCAGCGGCGGGGGTGCCGGGACGCTTGGAGTACTGGAAGGTGAAGGCGGTGGCGAAACGGGACTTCTCGACGACGTCGAGCGTGGCCTGGAAGTCCTCCTCGGTCTCGCCGGGGAATCCCACAATGATGTCGGTGGAGATTGACGCGTGCGGAATCTTCTCCCGCACCCGGTCCAGGATGCCCAGGAACTTGGTGGACCGGTAGGAACGGCGCATGGCCTTCAGGACGCTGTCGGAGCCCGACTGCAGGGGCATGTGCAGCTGGGGCATCACGTTGGGTGTCTCAGCCATCGCATCGATGACGTCGTCGGTGAAGGCCGCCGGGTGGGGGCTGGTGAACCTGACCCGTTCGAGTCCCTCGATGGTGCCGCAGGCGCGGAGCAGTTTCGCGAAGGCGCCCCGGTCGCCGAACTCGACGCCGTAGGAGTTCACGTTCTGGCCGAGCAGCGTTACCTCGATGGCCCCATCGGCGACCAGCGCTTCGATCTCGGCGAGGATCTCCCCCGGCCTCCGGTCGCGCTCCTTGCCGCGTAGTGCCGGCACGATGCAGAAGGTGCAGGTGTTGTTGCAGCCGACGGAAATGGACACCCAGCCGGAGTACACGGCGTCCCGCTTGGTGGGAAGGGTGGATGGGAAGACGTCGAGGGATTCGAGGATCTCCAGCTGCGCCTCGTTATTGTGCCGCGCCCGTTCCAGGAGGGCGGGGAGGGCACCGACGTTGTGGGTGCCGAAGACCGCGTCCACCCAGGGTGCCTTCGCCAGGATGGTGTCCCGGTCCTTCTGGGCCAGGCATCCCCCGACGGCGATCTGCATGCCGGGGTGCGTTTCCTTCACTGAGGCGAGCATCCCCAGGTTGCCGTACAGCTTGTTGTCGGCGTTCTCCCGCACCGCGCAGGTGTTGAAAACGACGACGTCGGCCTGCGCGTCGGTGGCAGCGGTATAGCCGGCGTCTTCCAGAAGGCCCGCGATCCGCTCGGAGTCGTGGACGTTCATCTGGCAACCGTAGGTGCGCACCTCGTAGGTGCGCTCGGCACCCGAGGGCGGCGTTCCGGTGGCGCCCGCCGTCGCTGCGGCGGGACCGGGGGGAAGGGTGGGGGTAATGAGACTCACCCGTTAAGGGTACGTGCGCCCGGCTGGCCCCCACAATCGGCCTAGGGCGGATCGATGACGGCCTAGTACCAGTTGACGCGCTGGGAGTGCTGCCAGGCGGCACACGGCGATCCGTACCGCCCGTCGATGTACCCCAGCCCCCACTCGATCTGTGTGCGGTAGTTGGTGCGCCAGTCCGCTCCGGAGCTGGCCATCTTGCTGCCCGGCAGCGACTGCGGGATTCCGTACGCCCCGCTGTAGGGGTTGTTGGCACTGGTCAACCAGCGGGATTCCTTGTTCCACAGGCTCACCAGGCACTGGAACTGGCCGGCGTCCCAGCCGAACGACGGCAGGCGCGAGGACGCATAGGCCTGCGCTCCGGCGGGATCGTCAACGATCGGTCCGGGCGCAGGAGCGGGGGCTGGAGCCGGGGCAGGCGCAGGTGCAGGAACCGGTGCCGGTGCGGGCGCCGGAGTTGTCGGAGCTGGAGCGGGCGTTGTCGGAGCTGGAGCCGGCGTGGTGGGACGGGGAGCCGGTGCTGGCTGGGGGGCAGGCGCAGGGGCTGCCACAGTGGGGGGTGCCGGAGCACGCGGCGGGGCGGTGGCGACCGGTCGAGCAGCTGCTGCCTCCCGTGCCTTCGCTGCTGCCTCGGCCGCTGCCTGCTGTTCCCTGAAGGCTGCCTGTTCCGCCAATCCGGCTACCCGCTCTGCTTCCAGGCTGGCGGTAGTGTCCTTGAGCTCAGCAAGCTGTTCGAACAGTTCAGCGGACCGCAATTCCTCGTCCTGCACCGATGCCCGCGCCGCAGTGTCGTCTTCCTGGGCGTTGGAGAGTCGCTCTGCGGCTTCGGTGGCGAGTTCGCGGTGCCGGTCGGTAGCGGCATCGTACTGGTCCCTCAGGGACTCGACCTCCCGTTCGGCCGCTACGGCGTCACTGTAGGAACCGGCCGCGCGGTCGGTCACTCTTTCGAGGACCATCATGCGGTCGAGCAGGTCCATGGCCCCCTCGGGATCCAGCAGGACCAGCATCCCGGTGTTGGCGCTTCCGGTCTTGTAGGAGAGAGCGGCCGCGGCGCCCGCGGCACGATGGAGCTCCTCGGATTCGGCTTCTGCGCTGGCGAGCTGGACGGCGAGGGTATCTGAGAGTCGCTCACTCGCGCGTAGCTCCTGGGCGGCCTGTGCGTGTTCGGCGGCCGAGCGGACCGCCGCGTCGCCGAGTTCGGCTGAGGTGGATCGCAGTCCATCAAGCAGTGATTCAATCTCCTCGACCTGGGCCTGCTTGGCAGAAGTGCTGTCCTTCGCTGCGCGGATCTCCTCCCAGGTGGGAAAGTCCTGCGCTGCGGCGGGAGCGATGGCTGTCAGCAGCGAGGCACCAAGAGCCAGCACGGCCAACGCTGCACCAGCGCCCGTCCGTGCAGCAGCTAACCCGCTCCCCCGCCCGATCATAAGGATGCTCAGCCTACAGTTCAGCGATCCGGGTCCGCCATAGGGCACCCGACGGATCTAGGGCACGAATGGGTAACAGCTCGACGTGTCAGGGAAGGTATTCGTGCGAGGAGACCTGGTCCCGACAGCTCCGGCTTGGCCCCTCCCTAGCCATGCCTCGCCTAGCGGTAGTCGAGTTCCGAGATGTCGTTGTCGGCCATCGGGTCGATGGCCTCGTGCTCATGGTCGGCCACATCGTCGATCACGGTCTTGACCACGCCGAAGGCGAGGGACGGGCTGTAGCCCTTCCGGGCGAGCATGCTCACCAGCCGCCGGGTTTCCTTGTCACGCGTGGCGCGGTCACCGGCGCTGGCGAGGGGTCGGTGCTTCCGGCGTACCAGCTGCTCGGCGGCGTAGCGCTCCTCATCGTCGCTGACCTGGGCCAGCGCGTCCTCGGCGAGGTCTCCGTGGATCCCTTTCTCGGCCAGCTCCCTTTTCAGGGCGCTGCGGGCCAGCGAACGTGTCGCTGCGCGGCTCCGGACCCACATCATGGCGAACTCGGCGTCGTCAATCAGCTCGACCTCTTCGAACCGGTCAAGCACCGCGGTTGCCACCTCGTCCGGCACATCCCGCTCCGCTAGTTTGGAGGCGAGTTGGTGCCGGCTTTTCGGTGCCAGGGTGAGCTGGCGCAGGACGATCGACCGCGCCGTGGCGTACGGGTCCGTGTCCTCGGCTCCCCCGTCATCCCCCCGCTTGCCTTCAGCGGCGCCCTGCCGGCCCCGCCGCGTCCGTCCAGAGGTACTACCGGGCTCCGACCCGTCAGGATCGCTGACGGCGTACGGGCCGGTGGTCTCCGCTTCGTCTACCAGGCCACCAGGCGCCGAGCCTGCCGACTGCCAGCCTGCAGACTTCCGCGCAGCGGATTTTGGTCCTGCAGAGGACTTTCGGGCACCCCCTGACGTGCGCTTGGCACCCAGCCCGCTGCTCTGTCCGAAGGATCCCTTGCCGGAGCCCTGCCCGAACGAGCCCTTACCGGGGCCCTTCCCGAAGGATCCCTTGCCGGAGCCCTGCCCGAACGTGCCTTTGCCAGTGTTCTGTCCGAAAGGCACGGCTGCCTAGCGGTTCTCTCCGCTGACCGCCTTCAGCTTGGGCTCCGCCTTTGCCTTGGTTTCGACGGTTGCGTCCTCGGCGGCAGCGCCAACACCCAGTTTCTCCCTGATGCGGCGTTCCAGCTCGTCGGTCAGGTCCGGGTTATCCAGGAGGAACTTCCGGGCGTTCTCCTTGCCCTGGCCCAGCTGGTCACCGTCGTAGGTGAACCAGGCACCGGACTTCTTTACGAGCCCGTTCTCCACACCGACATCGATCAACCCGCCCTCGCGGGAGATTCCGTAGCCGTACAGGATGTCGAACTCGGCCTGCTTGAAGGGCGGCGCCATCTTGTTTTTGACTACCTTGGCCCTGGTCCGATTACCTACCGGCACCGCGCCTTCCTTGAGGGTTTCGATCCGGCGGACGTCAATGCGGATGGAGGCGTAGAACTTCAGGGCCTTGCCACCGGTGGTGGTTTCCGGGCTACCGAAGAACACACCGATCTTCTCGCGCAGCTGGTTGATGAAGATTGCCGTGGTCTTGCTCTGGGCGAGACGGCCGGTGATCTTCCGGAGCGCCTGGCTCATCAGTCGTGCCTGAAGACCCACGTGGCTGTCGCCCATGTCGCCCTCAATCTCGGCACGGGGCACCAGCGCGGCTACCGAGTCAATGACCACCACATCGATCGAACCGGAACCAATCAGCATGTCCATGATCTCCAGAGCCTGCTCGCCGGTGTCCGGCTGGGAGACCAGGAGGGCGTCAGTGTCGACGCCGAGCCGCTTGGCGTACTCGGGATCGAGGGCATGCTCGGCGTCGATGAATGCCGCGATGCCGCCGTTGCGCTGTGCATTGGCGACAGCGTGGAGCGCCAGGGTGGTCTTACCCGAAGACTCAGGTCCGTAGATTTCGACGACCCTGCCCCGGGGAAGTCCGCCTATGCCGAGCGCGGCATCCAGTGCAATGGAGCTGGTGGAGATGGTTTCGATGGGGGCGCGTACCTCGTCACCCAGACGCATCACCGAACCCTTGCCATACTGCTTGTCGATCTGCGCGAGTGCTGCTTCGAGAGCTTTCTCGCGGTCTGCTGGTGCGGCCATTCTTCACCTCAGTTGATTGTGGCCGTAGCGGCCGTTTTCGTGTTCAATTCGACGGTAGCCGGGGGCACTGACAAATTAAGAAACTTCACGACGTATGTGGATAACCACGACCGCCGTCTGTATCAAATGATAGTCCTACCCGAACAAATATTCGAATAACGTGATGCGGCGTGTCAGGGTTCCGGCGCCCTACTTCGGGGTGATGTCCCTGCCCAGACGCCGCTCCTGGGGGACGTCCTGCAGGTCGCAGACCGCCATCCAGACCTCGCGGGGGCTGATCCCTGCCGCGAGGGCTTCCTCGGGCGTGCGGCCGCCCAGATCGGCGAGGACGATGGTGCGGGCCAGGGTGCGGGAGTATCCGCCGCCGAACTCGTCATCCATAAGCCGCCAAAAGGCACTGGTACGCATCTGGTAATCCTCTCATTTTCTCCTTCGGTGGGCTGTCCTTCCATGGCATTCAGTAGCACTTTCAACCCCCGTTGGTGGGCGATTGTGTCGGAAACCATAGAATGAACCACATGACAGCCGAGCACCGTGAAGCCGACCCCGCCGTAGACACTGCCATTCAGGCGCTGGAACAACAACTGAGCATGCTCTGGCGGAGGGCACGGTCGAACTCCTACAAGGTTGCCCGGCGCGTTCACCCGGACATGGAACCTGCTGCCTACGGGCTGCTGGTGATCCTGCAACGCGAGGGTGCGATGCGCCTGACGGACATCGCCGCGAGCATCGGCGTCGGGAAGCCATCGGTCAGCCGACAGATCGCCATGCTCGAGCAGCTGGGCCTGGTGCAGAAAGAGGCTGACCCCCTGGATGGCAGGGCGCAGTCGATCACCCTGACCCCTGCCGGGTCGAAGCAGCTGGTGACAGCCCAGACCGCCCGCAAGGAGGCGTTCCACAATCTGATGGAGGACTGGGATGTCAAGGATCTGACCACCCTGGGAACCCTGATCGCCCAGCTCAACGAGACCTACACCAAGGACAACTGGTAAGACGGCGCACACAACCCAGCCGCACACGACACAGCCCGCCGGGATGACCCCGGCGGGCTGTGTTTAAGTACTTGCTTCGGGCCTAGCGGTTGGTCGTTGCCAGACCGCGGCTGAAATCGTCGGACAGATCATCCGGAAGGTCGCCAACAAATGCACGGGCGAACTCCTGCGGCACCGTGTCGGGTACTGAGACCCCCTCGGCTTCGGCAAGACGATCGCTGACTTCGCGGAGCATGAGGGACAACGGAACATCGAGCGCCGTGCAAATGGAGGACAGGAGCTCCGAAGATGCTTCCTTCTGGCCCCGCTCCACCTCACTGAGGTAACCGAGTGAGACGCGGGCACTGTGCGAAACCTCGCGCAGAGTGCGGCCCTGCCGCTGGCGGACATCCCGCAGGACATCGCCAATCTCATGGCGTAGCACTACCATTTTGCGCTCCTTCGGCTTGCGCTGTGCATCTTCCACCAACCCCACATCCCGCCAACGGACTACGCCGTTAATGGATACGGGTTGCTTTACCATCTGAATCGCCATGCTCCCTCGTTGCAATTGATCCGGTGTCTCCTTAGGGAGCTGGACCGGCTTGGTAGTTTCAAGCCTAAGCTGTCAACCTGTTCAATGGCTGACAGTAATGATAACTGTTCGGTCCTAGATTTTGTTCCCCGGGTCCTGCGCCCGTAACACAGCGGCCACCTGATCGAGCGCAGCACCGCACGCAAGGGCGCGCACCGTCTCCCGGTCGCCGTCGAACAGGTACTCCTCGACGGTGGTTCCGGCCGCCGACGCCAGTGCCACAAATACTGTCCCTACAGGCTTCCCGCCGTGCGGCTCCGGGCCTGCGGCGCCGGTGGTGGAGACGGCAAGGTCGGCCCCGAAGACCCGGCGGGCACCGTCGGCCATCTGTCGGGCGACGTCGGCGTGCACGGCACCGGTGGCGGCAAGCCCCACCGGGTCGACGCCGAGCACCCCCACCTTGATCTCGTTCTGGTAGGTCACCGCCCCGCCCTGCAGTACGGCCGAAGCACCGGGCACCGCACCCAGCGCGGCGCACACCATCCCGGCCGTCAGGGATTCGGCGGTTGCGAGGCTGAGGCGCAGGCTGGTCGCCAGACGGACCACCTCGGCAGCCGATCCGGTGAGTAGGGAACTGTGCATCGGCGTCGAGGTTACGACGCCGGAGCGCCGGGTTGCCCGGACGCGCGCGCACCCCGCCGCAACCTGATGGCCTGGAGAATGTAGTCCAGACCAGTCACGACGGTGACGGCGACTGCCGCGAGCATCACCGCGACGGCGAGCCAGGTGTACCACCCGCCGACCAGCCCAGCCAGCGGGAGAAGGTACAGGAAGATGGCGAACGTCTGGATCACTGTCTTGAGTTTCCCGCCCCGGGATGCGGGCATCACGCCGTACCTGATGACGGCGAACCGCAGCACTGTGATCCCGAGTTCGCGCACGAGGATCACGATGGTGACCCACCACCAGAGTTCCCCGAGGATGGACAGCAGGATCAGGGCGGCGCCGATCAGCAGTTTGTCGGCGATGGGGTCGGCGATCTTCCCGAAATCGGTGATCAGTCCCCGGCTCCGGGCCAGGTCGCCGTCGAGCTTGTCGGTGTAGATGGCAACCGCGAACACTGCCACCGCGAGCCAGCGGAACAGTCCGCCGGACCCGTCGTCGGCGCTCTCGTCAAGGAGCAGGAACCAGATGAAGAACGGGACCAGCAGGATGCGCACCACCGTGAGGACGTTGGCGATGTTCAGCGTGGGGACCTGTTGGGCCGGAGGAATACTCACGGCACTAGGCTACCTTCCCGTGAGGCTCCAGGCGTCAGTGGAACCGTCATCATCGTCGTCCGATCCGTCATGGTACTGACCCGCCTGGCGGCGTGACTCGAGGTCGTCCGCCACCAGGTCGATCGGCCCTGAGGACGCACCGGCGCCCGCTGCCGACACCGGTTCGTCGGGTACCGAGATCGGCCCGTCGCCACGCATGGCGCCGAGCACCTCGGCGAGGTCGTCAGGTTTGACGAGCACATCGCGGGCCTTCGAACCCTCAGAGGGGCCGACCACCCCGCGGGACTCCAGCAGGTCCATCAGCCGGCCCGCCTTCGCGAACCCGACCCGGAGCTTGCGCTGCAGCATCGAGGTGGATCCGAACTGGGTGGTGACCACCAGTTCGGTCGCCTGCAGGAGGACGTCGAGATCGTCGCCGATGTCGTCGTCGATCTGCTTCTTGGGTGCCTCCACCGCAACGTCCTCGCGGTAGTTGGCCTTGAGCTGACCCTTGACGTGTTCCACCACCCGGTGGATCTCCGATTCGGTGACCCAGGCTCCCTGGACACGCATCGGTTTGGAGGCTCCCATGGGAAGGAAGAGCGCGTCGCCCTGGCCGATGAGCTTCTCGGCGCCGGGCTGGTCCAAGACCACCCGGGAGTCGGTGACCGACGACGTCGCGAACGCCATCCGTGAGGGCACGTTGGCCTTGATCAATCCGGTGACAACGTCGACTGACGGCCGCTGGGTGGCGAGCACCAGATGGATGCCTGCGGCGCGGGCCAGCTGGGTGATGCGCACGATCGAGTCCTCGACGTCGCGTGGCGCCACCATCATCAGGTCGGCGAGCTCGTCGACGATGACCAGCAGATACGGGTACGGCCGCACCACACGCTTGGAGCCCTCGGGCGGGACCACCTTCCCGTTGCGGACCGCCTTATTGAAGTCGTCGATGTGCTTGTAGCCGTAGTTCGCGAGGTCGTCGTAGCGGGTGTCCATCTCGCGGACCACCCACTGCAGCGCCTCTGCGGCCTTCTTGGGGCTGGTGATGATGGGGGTGATCAGGTGCGGGACGCCCTCGTAGGCGGTCAGTTCCACCCGCTTGGGGTCAACCATGACCATGCGCACCTCGTCGGGGGTGGAGCGCATCAGGATCGAGGTGATCATCGAGTTCACGAACGACGACTTGCCTGCACCGGTGGCGCCCGCGACCAGGAGGTGCGGCATCTTCGCGAGGTTCGCGACGACGAAGCCGCCTTCAACATCCTTGCCCACGCCCATCACCATCGGGTGGTCGGTCTTGCGGGCGTTGCCGGAACGCAGCACATCGCCCAGCGACACGGTCTCACGGTCGGTGTTGGGTATTTCGATGCCGATTGCCGATTTGCCCGGGATCGGAGACAGGATCCGGACGTCCGAGCTTGCCACCGCGTAGGAGATGTTCTTGGACAGCGCGGTGACCCGTTCCACCTTGGTCCCCGGAGCCAGCTCGATCTCATAGCGGGTCACCGTGGGGCCACGGGAGAACCCGGTCACTTTCGCGTCGACGTGGAACTGGTCGAGGGTGTGGGTCAGGGCTGCGACCACCGAGTCGTTGGCCTCGGAACGTTCCTTGGGCGGCGTTCCGGCCGGCAGGTAATCGGAGGGGGGCAGGGTGTAGGTGACGTCCCCCGCCAGTTGGAGCTGCTCGGTGCGCTGCGGCATGGGGGTGGGAGGGACCTGCGGCTGGACCGGTGTCGAGGGGACGTGCGGCGCGGCCGTGGGAAGGGCGGCCATTGCCTCCGTGGCCGGGTGAGCGTCGGTGCCGCCATCGGGGATCAGGCCGTGTTCCTGCTTGATCTTCTCGGTGGCGCGTTCCTGCTGGGTGGGACGGCGGACCCCGGGCGGCACCCGTGGCTCGGCCGGAACGGCTGCAGCGTCGCGGGCGGCCGCCTGGCGGGACTGGAGGCTGCGCTGCGCCTCGTCCGGGTCGTCCTGGTCGTCGTCGAGGACCGCGCGTTCAAAGGCCTCGTCGCCGACGTAGCCGTCCAGTTCGGCCTGGGTCGGTCCGGCTGGCTTGTCCCGGCCGAAGAGCCGCATTTTCCGCTTGGGCTTCTTGGCTGGCGCGGAATGGCGCTGGTCGAGGTAGCTCTGGTCGTGTTGCTCGGTGGCATTCCCAGCTGCCGCATCGTTCGCGTGCTGCAGGTCCCGCTCGATCAGGTCCTGACCCATCAGGTGCTCATAGAGGGCACGGAGCCGGGACGGAATGTGACGGAACGGGGTGGCGGTGACGATCAGCACGCTCAGGAAGATCAGCACGCTCAGCAGGATAATCACCGGCCACATGGTGAGGAGGCCGCTCAGCGGACCGGCCACGAGGAACCCGACCACTCCCCCGGCCTGCCAGAGCCGTTCGAAACCGTCGGCGAGGGCCGGGGCCCCGCCGGAGAAGTGCGCAATTCCGGAGCCTGCGAACAGGGCGATGGTCATGCCGATTCCCACCCGGTTATTAGCCCGGTGATTCTCGGGGTACCTGAACAGGCGCACCGCACCGATCAGCAGCATGAAGGGAACCAGCAGGGCCATCCAGCCGAAGGTTCCGGCTGCCACCGCGTGCACGACGTCGGCACCGGGCCCGGTGAGGGCCCACCACTCGACGGCGGCTACCGCCACACTGAGGATCATCAGGAACAGGCCGGTACCGTCACGGCGCAACTCCTTCTCGGGGCGGACGTCGTGGCCGAACTTGCGGATGCCGGAGGCGACCATGTGGGCGGTGCCCATCCACAGTCCGCGGAGGGCACGCAAGGGCAGCGGCAGGGAGTCACTGGCCCCGGTGTCGTTGGGCAGCACAGGCTGCTTCTTGGTCGGTTGCCGGGTGTTGCCACCGCTTTTGTTAGCACCGCTTCGGCCCGAAGTTGAACGCGCAGCAGCCGAGGTGTTCTTACCGCGCGACTGTTGTGAACCTCTGGGGCCCGGGGAAGTACGAGTCGCCATAGTGCCAACGGTACCGGACTCGGCCCTGGAATCCCGGGACAAACGCGGCAGAACCGCTGGGCGCTACGCCTCCAGGACCACCGGGATGATCATCGGCCGACGGCGGTAACGGCGGTTGACCCAGGTGCCGATCACCCGGCGGACCACCTGCTGCAGTTGGTAGACCGAGTGGTCCTTGTTGCTCATCACCGCTTCCTCGAGGGCCGCGTTCAGCTTGGGCTTGATCTCGTCGAACACCGAATCGTCCTCGGCGAAGCCGCGGGCATGGATGTCGGGGCCGGAGACGATCTTGCCGGTACTGCGGTTCACCACCGTAACGATGGAGATGAAGCCTTCCTCGCCGAGGATACGGCGGTCCTTCAGATCAGCGTCGGTGATTTCCCCGATACTCGATCCATCCACGTAGACGAACCCACACTCCACCGCCCCGACGATGCGTGCGACACCATCCACCAGGTCGATGACCGACCCGTCGTCAGTGAGTAGAACGTTCTCGGTGGGGACACCGGTCTGCTCGGCCAGCCGGGCATTGGCGATCAGGTGCCGCGTCTCCCCGTGCACCGGCATCACGTTGCGGGGCTTGAGAATGTTGTAGCAGTACAGCAGTTCCCCGGCCGCTGCGTGACCGGACACGTGCACCTTCTCGTTGCCCTTGTGGACGACGTCGGCGCCGAGTTTCAGTAGCCCGTTGATGACCCGGAAGACAGCGTTCTCGTTGCCGGGGATCAGTGAAGATGCGAGGATCACGGTGTCCCCCTTGCCCACGGTGATCCGGTGGTCGCCGTTGGCCATCCGGGAGAGGGCGGCCATCGGTTCGCCCTGCGATCCGGTGGACATGAGCACCACCTTGTGGTCCGGCAGTGCGTCGACGTTCTTGATGTCCACGAGGATCCCTTCGGGGACCCTGAGGTAGCCCAGTTTCGCCGCGATGGTCATGTTCCTCACCATCGAGCGTCCGGCGAAGCAAACCTTCCTGTCGTGCGCCTCGGCCGCGTCCAGGACCTGCTGCACCCGGTGGATGTGGGAGGAGAACGAGGCGACGATGATGCGTTTGCTGACCTGGCCGAACAAGCGGTTCAGCACGGGCCCGATCTCGCGTTCAGCGGTGGTGAACCCGGGCACGTCGGCGTTGGTGGAATCGACCATGAACAGGTCGACCCCCTCCTCGCCCAGCCGCGCGAACGCCCGCAGGTCGGTGATGCGCCCGTCGAGCGGTAGCTGGTCCATCTTGAAGTCGCCGGTGTGCAGGACGTTTCCCGCCTTGGTGCGGATGAAGACCGCCAGCGCGTCGGGGATTGAATGGTTGACTGCCACGAACTCACACTCGAACGGTCCGAACTGTTCGATCTGCCCCTCGGTGACCGTGAGGGTGTAGGGGGTGATCCGGTGTTCCTGGAGTTTCGCCTCGATCAGGGCCAGGGTGAGCTGGGAGCCGATCAGGGGAATGTCTTTCTTGAGCCGCAGCAGGTACGGCACAGCCCCGATGTGGTCTTCATGGCCGTGGGTCAGGACCAGACCGACGACGTCGTCGAGCCGGTCCTCGATGTAGGAGAAGTCCGGGAGGATCAGGTCCACCCCGGGCTGGGTCTCCTCGGGGAACAGCACACCACAGTCGACGATGAGCAGCTTGCCGTCCAGCTCGAACACTGCCATGTTCCGGCCGATTTCACCGAGACCGCCGAGGGGAACGATACGCAGCACACCCGCCGCGAGGTCGGGCGGGGTGAGGAGCGCCGTGGCAGCGGATACTGTCATGCCGGGGTTCCGTGGGTGCGCCGGGTGCGGGGGGTGTCGAAGTTCATCCCCGCTTCTGCGAGGTCAGCGAGCACAGTTTCCATCTCGACGGCGGAGGGTCCGACCAGTGGCAGCCGCACAACGGCGTTGGGGATGAGCCCCTGCATCTTGAGGATTTGCTTAGCCGATACGGCTCCGGGGATGTGGGTCATGACGGCCCGGACCACCGGGTCCAGCTCGAAGTGGATGCGGCGGGCGGTGGTGACGTCCCCGGCTGCAGCGGCGTCGACCAGAGCCCGGAACTGCGCGGTGGCGACGTGGGCGCTCACACTGACCACACCGACACCGCCGGCGATCATCCACGGCAGGGTGAGTCCGTCGTCGCCGGAGTACACGTCGAGTGTGGTGTTGGCGAGCACGCGGGTGATCTCGGCGAAGTCAGCCTTGGCGTCCTTGAGCGCGACGATTTTGGGGTTGTCGGCCAACCGGATCATCGTCTCGGTGTGGATGGGGATGCCTGACCGGCCCGGGATGTCGTAGATCATGATCGGCAGGTCGGTGGCATCGGCGACAGCCTCGAAGTGGGCCAGGACCCCCGCCTGGGTGGGCTTGTTGTAGTAGGGGGTGACCACCAATTGTCCGTCGACACCGGCGCGTGCGGCCCGCTGGGCCATTTCGATTGAGTGCGAGGTGTGGTTGGTGCCCGTGCCCGCGATGACTTTCGCTCGTCCTCCCACGGCTTCCACGACCACCCGGAAGAGGTCTTCCTTTTCCTGGTCCTCAAGGGTGGATGTCTCACCGGTCGTGCCGGAGATCACCAGGCTGTCGCAGCCGTCGTCGACCAACTGGTTGGCGAGCTCGGCGGTCGCGTCGAAGTCCACGCTGCCGTCAGCGTGGAACAAGGTGACCATCGCGATGCTGAGGGTGCCGAAGGGAAGGGTGTGGGAATTGGTGAGGGCCATGGGTAAAACGTTACCCGGTTCGCAACTGTTAAGTCGCCGCTGCGTCCTTCCGCCACGGCAGGCAGGGCCGCTGTGAGACGATCAGATCATGGCATCCCCCAAGGTCTCCCGGCGTGTGAGCGGGGTCGACGCCGCCCGCGGTATCGCCCTCTTCGGGATGATGAGTACCCACATTTTTCCCCTCTACATCGCTGGCACCGCTGATGCCTCTTGGGTGGCCCTGCTCTTTTCCGGGAAGGCGTCGGCCCTGTTTGCCGTTGTCGCCGGTCTCGGCCTGGCCCTGCTGACTGGGGGCCACCGGGTCCACAACCGCGAGGTGCTGTCGATGGACCGGCGGGGCATCGCGGCCCGCGCGGCGGTGATCATGGTGATCGGCTTGATGCTGGGCGGGCTGGAAACCAACATTGCCATCATCCTGTTCCATTACGGGGTCCTGTTCCTGATCGCGCTGCCGTTTGTGTCTCTGCCGTTGCGGCAGCTCCTCGGGTGGGCGATCGGCTGGACCCTGTTGTCCCCGGTGGCCGCTTATTTGCTCCGCCCGTGGATCGCCGAAACGGTCAGCCCCTCTTCGGTGGGCGGTAATCCCCTTTTCGAGACGTTGTTCGAACCCCTCACCCTGCTGGCAGACATCACGGTGACCGGGTACTACCCGGCGCTGCAGTGGTTGAGCTACCTCCTGATCGGTATGGTCATCGGGCGTCTGCGGCTGCAGGACTTGCGGGTGCAGCTGGGGTTGTTGGCCGGAGGCTTGGCGGTGGCAGTCGCGGCGAAACTGGTCAGCGGCTACCTGCTCGGGCCCCTGGGCGGCCTGGCCGCCCTGCTGCAGACCCCCGATGGCAGCCGGTACCCCCTGGAGGCGATGATGAATGTCAGCCTGACCGGGGTGGACCAGTCCGGCTCCTGGTGGTGGCTGGCTGTCAGCGCTCCCCACTCGGGTTCTCCGCTGGACCTGCTCCACACGGGAGGCACTTCGGCACTCGTGATCGGGCTGTGCCTGCTCGCGACCCGCCGGTACGAACCGGCGCTGTTGCCCCTGTCCGGGCCGGGTGCGATGACCCTGACCCTGTACACCATCCATATCTGGACCATGAGCGTGGTTGATGCCCAGGAGCCTCCCCCCGACCCGTCGCTGGTCTACTGGGGACAGGTGCTGGTGTTCGTCGTACTGGGCATTCTTTTCCTGCGGATCAACGCCCGCGGACCGCTGGAACTGCTGACCTCGGGTGCGTCCCGGGCGGCGCGGTCAGGCCTGAACAGCTAACCCGACGGACTGGTCCGTCGCTAGTGGGCTGTCTTGTACAGCTTTCCGGCAGTCCTCATGGACCGGCGTGCGCGGGTCCGGTCGCCGGCGGCGTCGTAGGCGCAGGACAGCCTGAACCAGCTGCGCCAGTCCTCGGGGGCTGCTTCCACCTCCGCCTGGTAGGCGGGGAACCGTTCGTCGGCGGCGGAACGAACAATCCGCCCGGCCGGGGTGCGCGGCAGGTCGTCGACCGGAAGACCTCCCTCGGCGTCGAGCTCGGTGGCCATTTTCGAGGTCTGCATGCCGAACAACAGCTCGCGGATCATGGCCCAGCCGCCGATCAGGGGCAGCAGCAGGTACGCCAGGCCGAGGGCTTTCGCCACCAGGTCAGGGTCGGTGAGCAGGATGACGCTGCGTTGCAGGGCGATGACCAGCCAGAAGATGAGCAGCAGGCTCACCAGGGCCACCCCCACTTTGGCGCGGTGGCGCTTCACCGTGCCCAGGAATCCTACGGGTTCAGCCATGCGGGGTTTCACGCTTCCAGATCGAGGTAGCCGTCCAGCCCGACCGTCAGGCCAGGGCGGGATGAGACGGTGCGGACGCCCAGCAGCACGCCGGGCATGAAGGACTCACGGTGGTATGAGTCGTGGCGGATGGTGAGCTGTTCCCCGACGCCGCCAAGTAGCACCTCCTGGTGCGCTACCAGCCCGCGCAGGCGCACCGAGTGCACCCGGACGCCGTCGACATCGGCACCGCGGGCACCGGCGCGCTCGCTGGTAGTCGCGTCGGGGCTGGCGGGGACGCCGGCTTCCCGGCGCGCCTGGGCGATCAGGGCTGCGGTCCGGACTGCGGTCCCCGAGGGTGCGTCGACCTTGTCGGGGTGGTGGAGCTCGACAATCTCGACCGACTCGAAATAGCGTGCCGCCCGGGCAGCGAACGCGCTGGCCAGCACTGAGCCGAGGGCGAAGTTCGGGGCAATCAGCACGCCGGTCGCTGGGTGGTCGGCGAGGAGGGAGGTGAGCCGCTCAAGACGCGCGTCGTCCCACCCGGTGGTTCCCACCACCGCGTGGATGCCACGCTCGACGGCGAACGCCACGTTGTCGAAAGTGGCATCGGGGACGGACAGGTCGACGATGTACTGCGCTCCCGCGGCGACTAGGGTGTCCAGCGAATCCTCACGGCCGAGTGATGCGACGAGGTCCAGGTCCGGTGCGGAGTCGATGGCCTTGACGGCCTCCGACCCCATCCGCCCGGTGGCACCGAGCACGGCCACGGCAAGTTGTTCAGTCATACACCCAGCCTACTGAACGGGTACTCCCCTGCCCATTTGGGTCACGCGGCTCCGGTCCCCCCGGCAGTGTCCGCGCTGCCGGCACCGACCCATTCGACGCTGCCGTCGGTGAAGAACTGTTCCTTCCAGATGGGGACCTTTTCCTTGACGGTGTCCACCAGCTCCGAGCAGGCGGCGAAGGCCTCGCCGCGGTGCGCGGACGCGACCGCGGCCACCAGTGCTGGGTCCCCGATCGCGAGCGGTCCGATTCGGTGGGCTACCCAGATCCGGACGCCCTCGTATTTGGCGGCAATGGCGTCGGCAATTTCCGCGATGATCCGCTCGGCACTCGGGTGGGCCGAGTAGCTCAGGGAGGTGACATCCCGGCCACCGTCATGGTTCCGGACCACCCCGCCGAAACCCACCACGGCACCACAGTCCGGGGAGTCGACCTCCGCCAGGGCAATGTCGAGGCTGATGGACTCGGCGGCCAACGAAACGTGTACCACGTGGCTAGTGTTCATTTTTTCCTTCCAGCTGGGAGCAGATGTGCCCCAGCATTGGTTCAAGCACGGCCAGCCCGTCACGCACCCCGCCCGGTGACCCCGGCAGGTTGATCACGAAGGTGCGCCCGACGGTCCCGGCGAAGCCTCGGCTGAGCGCCGCTGTCGGAACCTTCTCGGCCCCCCGGCGGCGAACGGCTTCCATAATCCCGGGCAGCTGGCGCTCGAGGTAGGGCTCGGTCTGTTCGGGGGTGGCGTCGTCAGGGCTTAGCCCGGTCCCGCCGCTAGTGATCACCACTGAGGGCGAGTCGCTGAGGACGGAGCCGATCGCTTGGCCCACCGGGTCGCCGTCGGGCACCACCAGGGTTTGGTGGGGTGCGAAGCCGTGATCGGCGAGCCAGTCCTGGATGAGTGGACCGCACTCGTCCTGGTAGATCCCGGCGGCGGCCCGGGTGGACGCGATGATGACCGCTGCGGTGCGCTGGCCGCTCATGCCGTCCAGTCTCCGCTCTTCCCACCGGACTTCGCCAGGACTTTGGTGTCGGTGATGACCGCGCGCTTGTCTACCGCCTTGATCATGTCGTAGAGGGCGAGAGCTGCCAGCGATGCCCCGGTCAGGGCTTCCATCTCGACACCGGTGACGGCGGTGGTCTTGACCGCGCAGCTGATGGTCACTGTAGTGTCCCGGGCGTCGAAGTCCACTGTGATTTTGCTCAGCGGCAAGGGGTGGCAGAGCGGGATCAGGGAGGAGGTCTGTTTGGCCGCCAGGATGCCCGCCACCCGTGCCACGGCCAGGGCGTCGCCCTTGGGCAGGCCGCCGGCGGTAATCAGTCCCACTACCTCCGCTGTGGTGTGCAGGACGGCCTGGGCGGTGGCTTCGCGGGTCGTTTCGGTCTTCGCCGAGACGTCGACCATGTGCGCGCTGCCATCCTCCCGGACGTGGCTCAGTGACGCCGGGCTGGAGTTCTCGGTCATGCTGTCCTTACTGGTTCTCAGTGCTCAGGGGTGCTCGGGCCCGGCCACCGCGAGGGGATGCGCTGCAGGAATCCCGAACGACGGCGAGCCGTGCGTCCCGTCGACCAGCCACACGGAGACCAGGTCCCCGGCCGCCAGGCTTCCGGTGCCGGCAGGCAGATGGACCAGGACATTCGATTCGGCCAACGCATGGATCAGGTGTGAGCCGGGGCCACCTACCAGCCTAACCGTACCCACTGGCTCACCGGCTGCCGCACGGGGGGTGTACCAGCCACGGCGGACCTGGTGTTTGGCTTCCGGAGAGCTCACCTCCTCCTCAAGGGCGGCGGTGAGGACCACCCGGGGGTGGGGGACGCCGACGACGGCGGTGAGGGCCGGACGGAGGAACATCTCGAAGGATACGAGGGCACTGACCGGGTTGCCCGGGAACCCGAGGAACGGCACCCCGCCGATGGTGCCCAACGCCTGCGGCCCGCCGGGCTGCATGGAGACGGAGAGGAACTCGACGCTGCTGTTGGCCAGCGCCTGTTTCACCACCTCGTAGGCGCCCTGGCTGATACCGCCAGTGGTGAGGATCAGGTGGATGCCGCTGTCCGCGACCGCCGCCAGAGCCTCGCGGAGGAGTGTCGGGTTGTCATCCATCAGCCGGTGCCTGATCACCGCCGCTCCGGCATCCAGGAGCGCGGTTTCCAGCAGGGTGGTGTTGGCGTCGAAGATCTTCCCCGGCTGCGGGGTACTGCCGGGTTCCTGGACCTCGTCCCCGGTGGTGAGCAGCAGGACGGTGAACTGGCGGCGCACCGGAACCGCGGCGATCCCGCAGGCGGCGAGCAGGCCCAGCTGGGCGGGGCCGAGGAGCGTCCCCGCGGCCAGGGCAGTGGTGCCGGCGGGAATGTCGCTGCCGGCACGACGGATGTAGGCACCGAATTCCACGGTTTCGGGCAGGTCGACGGTGAGTTCGGCGTCCGCCTCGTAGTCGGCGGCCGAGTAGAACTGGGCAGGGGTGACCCGTTCGATCGGGACGATGGCGCCGGTGTTGCCTGGAATCATCGCCCCGGTCATGATGGGCGCCGCACTCCCCTGCACCAGGTCTGGAGGTTCGATGCCCGCCGGGATGGGGGCGCCCACCCTCAGGGTTCGTCCTGACGTGCCGCTGGCTGGACCGAGATCGTCGACATGGATGGCGTATCCGTCCATCTGCGAGTTATCAAACGGTGGCAGGCTGACCGGGGCCTGCAGGTCGACGGCGAGCACCCGGCCGCGGGCGGCCGCCAGCGGGAGCTCGGTTCCGCCCCCGTCCTGGTCAGTCCGGCTATCGGCCGGGTAGCTGCTGCTGTAGCGGAGCAGTCCCAGCACTGCCTGCTGGTGTTCCTCGACGCTTCTGATCATGGGATCCCTACCTGCCGTGACGGTTGCCTCTGGTTCTCCACCCTAGGCCCTGCCGAGGGCGTTGGCGGGGATGAGCGGGAGGGAAAAGCTGGAAGATCCGGGCGCCTCAGGAAACGGTGAAAGTCACTGAGTGCAGACCTGTGGCGCCGTCGGGCGTGACCGGCGCGGCACGGTCCACCTGCACGGCTCCGGTGCTGTCGACGGCGCGGACCTGCACCGTATGGGATCCGGGGGCCAGGTCCACCGCAGCGCTGAACTGGCGCCAGGTGTCCCGGGAGATTTCGGTGGCCAGCCTGGCGGGCTGCCAGGCTCCCTCGTCCACCCTCACCTGGACCGATTCGATCCCGCGGTGCTGGGCCCACGCGTACCCGGCGATCTGGACCGTTCCCGCGGGCACTGTCGACCGTTCCCGCGGCACGTCGATTCGTGACGACGTCTTCACCGGGCCCCGCTCGGACCAGCCACGGGTGGACCAGTAGGCGACGTCGTCGTCGTACCTGGTGACCTTCAGCTCGGTTACCCATTTGGTCGCCGAGACGAAGCCGTAGAGTCCGGGAACCACCAGGCGCACCGGAAAGCCGTGCTCGACGGGGAGGGTTTCACCGTTCATTCCGACGGCGATCAGCGAGTCCCGGTCATCGGTCATGGCGTCCAGCGGGGTGCTGGCGGTGAATCCGTCGACGCTGCGCGAAAGGACCATGTCGGCCCCCTCCTGCACGCCCGCCATGGCCAGCAGCTCGCGGACCGGCCAGCCGAGCCATTTGGCGTTGCCGATCAGGTCACCGCCCACCACGTTCGAGACGCAGGCGAGGGTGATGTAGCTTTCCACCAGCGGCATCGCCAGGAGTTCGTCGAACGTCAGCTCCACCTCGCGGTCCACCATCCCGGTGACCCGTAGCCGCCAGGTGCCGGGGTCCACCACGGGCACCACCAGCGCCGTATCGATCCGGTAGTACTCGTCGTTGGGGGTTACGAGCGGTTGGAGGCCATCAACGCCGAGGTCCGCACCCGCGGGGATCACCGCCGCCGCCCTCCCCGGTGCGGTGTCGGGTACCGGGAGCCGGATCTGTTCCCGGGCCTGCGTCACAAGCGACTGGCTGTTCCGGACCAGGGACGCGGCGGTCCCCGCGAGTGCCGCGACCGCGCCGCCTACCCCCACCCCCAGCAGGAACTTCCGGCGCGCCACCGGTCCGGGGGTCCCGACGTCGGCCGCCCTGCGGGGCTGCCAGGCGGCGAGCCGGTCGGTCAGGACGGAGAGCAGCATGACACCTAGCACCAGTGCCACCACCGGGGCCGCGAACGCGGCAGTCGAGGACTGGGGGCGCGCGGCGACGGCGGCGATGCCCGCCAACCCGAAGACCAGCACCAGACCCGCCCCGGCGCGACGCCAGCGGTACTCAAGGATTCCCGCCCCGGCCGCAACGCCCCCAATGACCAGAAACATTGAGACAAGGAACACCAGTTTGTCCGCTGTGCCGAACGTCTCAATCGCCCAGTCTTTGACACCGGGAGGAAGGGCATCGATCACTGTGGAGCCGACCGCTGTCACCGGGGAAACCGAGGGACTGACGAATGCAGCCGTCAGTTCGGCGGCAATCACGGCGATTGCCACAGCAATCAGCCCGGAAAGTGCAGCCCACCCGTTGATCCGTCCCATACCGGCGAACCGTCCCGTCTCTTCGTCGTCACTAGCCCAACGTCTGTGGCCGCTCAACAGTTCGCCGGGCGAGAATAAGACCCCACCGAATAGTGGGCCCAGCTGAAAGGGCGTAATCTCGAAGGATGGGAATTGAACTGGGTATGCCGCACATCGGGGTCCAGCGTCCCACGGATGCCGGACCGGGACTCATGGACAGTTTTGGCCGCAAGGCCACTGACATGCGCCTGTCGTTGACGGACAAATGCAATCTTCGCTGCACCTATTGCATGCCCGCTGAGGGCCTGGACTGGCTGCAGAAATCGGCGGTGCTCTCCCGGGAGGAGATCGTCCGGCTGGTCCGGATCGGCGTCGACAACCTCGGCGTCCGCGAGTTGCGCCTGACCGGCGGTGAACCGCTGGTCCGCGCCGACCTGCTGCAGATCATCAGTGACATCCGCGCCAACCATGCGGACCTGCCTATCTCCATGACCACCAACGGCCTGGGACTGGATAAGAAGGCGCAGGCCCTCAAGGACGCGGGGCTGAGCAGGATCAATGTGTCGATGGATTCGCTCCACCCCGACACATTCGCCCAGCTGACCCGGCGCCCGTTCCTCGACCGCGTGCTGCGCGGTATCGAGGCGGCAGCCGAGGTAGGGCTGGGCCTGGTCAAGATCAACGCCGTGCTGATGCGGGGCATCAACGACCACGAGGCACCCGACCTGCTCGAGTGGGCGGTCTCCAAGGGCTTCGAGTTGCGGTTCATCGAGCAGATGCCCCTGGACGCGGACCATGGCTGGACCCGGGACGGCATGATCACCGCCCTGGAGATGCGCACCCTTCTGGAGCAGAAGTTCGTGCTCACGTCCGACCCGCGGAACCGGGACGGCGCCCCCGCCGAACGTTGGGAGGTGCGGCGCATCGGCGCACCGGACATCGTTGTCGGGACCGTCGGCATCATCGCCTCAGTCACCGAGCCGTTCTGCGCCGATTGCCGCCGGACCCGGGTCACCGCGGAGGGCAAGATCATGAGTTGCCTGTTCTCCCGCGAGGAAACCGACCTGCGGGACCTGCTGCGTTCAGACGCCGACGACGACACCATCGCCGCCCGCTGGCAGGACGCCATGTGGGCCAAGCCCAAAGCCCATGGAATGGGCCACGTGGGTCTGGGCTCGGAGGACTTCGTCCAGCCGGACCGCAGCATGAGCGCGATAGGCGGCTAGATGCTGGTTCGATATTTCGGCGCCGCGCAAGCCGCAGCCGGTGTTGCAGAAGAGCGCCTCGACCTGGGATCAGCTCCCCTCGCGGACGTCCTCGATCACATTACGTCCCGCTACGCGTCACCGGTGAAACCCGGTGCTCCGTCGATGATCCAGGTGATCGGGCGCAGCAGTTTCCTCCTGAACGAGGTGTCGTTGCGGGACCGCAGCCGTGAGCTCGGAGACGACGACACCCTCGACATCCTCCCGCCCTTCGCTGGCGGTTAACCACCCGGCCCAAGCCAGCCGCAACTAAAACCGATGAGCGACGCGCCCCTGCCGGGGACGCGTCGCTCGTCGGTTTTGCGTGAATCGAACCTTAGCTAGTGACCGAAGTCAGCTGGTGTGTCGAACGGTCCGACGACGGTAATGGTGCGCGGCGCGGCGGCCAGCTCAGCCGCGAGTTCCCGCACCTGCTCCTTGGTGACGGCGTTGACCCGGGCGAGCACCTCGTCCAGTCCGAGGAACTCCCCCGAGACCAGTTCTGCCCTGCCGAGCCGCGACATCCGCGAGCCGCTGTCCTCCAGAGCCATCACCATGCCGCCGGAGAGCTGCCCGACGGCGCGGCGCAGCTCGTCGGCCGAGATGCCGTCGGCTGCGAGCCGGTCCAGTTCGGCACCGAGCAGGTCGATCACCTGTCCGGTCTTCGCTGGGGAGCAGCCTGCGTACATGGCGAAGTACCCGGCATCGGCGTAGGAGGCCGAGAAGGAGTAGGTCGAGTAGACCAGTCCGCGCTTCTCCCGGATTTCCTGGAACAGCCTTGATGACATGCCCCCGCCCAGCACGGCGTTCAGGACGCTCATAACGAACCGTCGCTCGTCGGTGGCGGTGATCGACGGGCAGCCGACCAGGATGTTCGCCTGCTCCACCGCACGGCGGATCACGCGGATCCCGCCGGTGCTTTCAATCGCGACCGGCGTATCAGACCGCCGGGCGACGGGCAATGCGTCCTCCTCGAGGGTCCAGCCGGCGGTGCGCAGCGCGTCGAGCACCAGAGAGCAGACCACCTCGTGGTCCAGCCCGCCTGCTGCGGTGACCACGAGCTCGGAGGGCCGGTAGTACCTGCGGTAGTGGTCCAGGACAGACTCGCGGGGAACGGCTTTGATCGCCTCGGGCGTACCGCCGATGGGCCGGCCCAGCGGGTGTGAGCCCAGGACGGCCTCGACGAACTCTTCGTGCGCGACGTCGGCGGGGTCGTCGCTGTCCATCGCGATTTCCTCGAGGATGACGTCGCGTTCCTGCTCCAGTTCGTCGGCGTCAATCACCGCGCTGGTCACCATGTCTGCGATCACGTCGATCGCCATGGGCAGGTCCGCGTCCAGTACCCGGGCGAAGTAGCAGGTGTGCTCCTTCGCTGTGGCAGCGTTCGACTCGCCGCCCACCTCGTCGAACGCCTCGGCAATCTCGAGCGCGGTGCGCCGGGTGGTGCCCTTGAAGAGCAGATGCTCCAGGAAGTGGGTTGAGCCGTGCTGGCCCTCGGCCTCGTCCCGGGATCCGACGCCCACCCAGAATCCGATGGTCGCCGACCGCTGGCCGGGCATCGCCTCGGTGAGGACACGCACCCCGCCGGGAAGCACCGACCGGCGCACAACGGCGCCGCCCAGGGTTCCGGCGACCAGGGTAGGATCCTGCGCCGCAGGAGAGCCGTCGGCCGTAGGCGCCGGGGTGGGCACCAACGGCAGGAGGATCGAGGAAGGGCCAGTGCGATTCTCGTGTGAAACGGCCACCGGCCCCGTTCCCGACGAAGTGTCGGGAACGGAGCCGGAGGCGTTGTTAGCTAAGACAGCCATTCGTTAGTTGTCGTCGCCCTCTGCTGAGCCAACCGAGACTGCCGAAGCGTCGTCGGTGGCGGCGTCGTCGGCAACCACTGGGGAGAGCGAAAGCTTTCCGCGGTCGTCGATCTTGGTGATTTCAACCTGGACCTTCTGGCCCACCGAGACAATGTCGTCGACGTTGTCGACGCGCTTGCCGTTGGCCAGCTTCCGCAGCTCGGAGATGTGCAGCAGCCCATCCTTGCCAGGGGTCAGGGAGACGAAGGCACCGAAGGTGGTGGTCTTGACGACCGTTCCCAGGTACCGCTCGCCAATCTCAGGGACCTGAGGGTTGGCGATGGCGTTCACCGCGGCGCGTGCAGCCTCGGCCGCACCACCGTTGGTGGCGCCGATCAGGACGGTGCCGTCATCTTCGATGGAGATGTCAGCGCCGGTGTCTTCCTGGATCTGATTGATCATCTTGCCCTTGGGGCCAATGACCTCGCCGATCTTGTCAACCGGGATCTTCACCGAGATGATGCGTGGCGCGAACTCGGAGAGCTCGTCCGGCACGTCGATGGCTGCCTCAAGGACACCCAGGATGTGCAGGCGGGCTTCGCGGGCCTGCTTCAGTGCTGCTGCCAGCACCGAGGCGGGGATTCCGTCGAGCTTGGTGTCCAGCTGAATCGCTGTCACGAACTCGGAGGTACCGGCAACCTTGAAGTCCATGTCACCGAAAGCATCTTCGGCGCCGAGAATGTCGGTCAGTGCCGCGTAGCGGGTCTGACCGTCAACGACATCGGACACCAGGCCCATGGCGATACCAGCGACGGGTGCCTTCAGAGGCACACCGGCGTTGAGCAGCGACAGGGTTGAGGCACAGACCGAGCCCATCGACGTCGAGCCGTTGGAGCTCAGCGCCTCGGAGACCTGGCGGATGGCGTACGGGAATTCCTCACGGCTCGGCAGGACCGGCATGAGGGCGCGCTCTGCGAGGGCACCGTGACCGATTTCGCGGCGCTTCGGGGAACCGACGCGGCCGGTTTCACCGGTGGAGTAGGGAGGGAAGTTGTAGTTGTGCATGTAGCGCTTGCGCGTTACCGGCGACAACGAGTCGATCTGCTGTTCCATCTTGAGCATGTTCAGCGTGGTGATGCCCATGATCTGGGTTTCGCCGCGCTCGAAGATTGCCGAACCGTGGACGCGGGGCAGCACCTCGACCTCGGCGGTGAGCTGACGGATGTCGCTCAGGCCACGGCCGTCGATACGGATCTGGTCCTTGAGGATACGCTGCCGGACAACGCTCTTGGTGACCGAACGGAAAGCAGCTGAGAGCTCCTTTTCGCGGCCTTCGAACTGCCCGGCGAGGTCAGCGATGACGCTGTCCTTGAGGGCGTCGGAGGCGAGGTCGCGCTCCTTCTTGTCAGCGATCTGGAAGACCTCGGTCAGCTTGGCTGCTGCTGCCGACTCGACTGCTGCGAAGACGTCGTCCTGGTAGTCAAGGAAGACCGGGAACTCGACGGTTGGCTTGGCGGCGCGGCCGGCAAGGTCGGCCTGGGCGTCGCAGAGGGCGCGGATGTACGGCTTTGCCGCTTCCAGGCCGTCGGCCACGATCTCTTCAGTCGGCGCGGTGGCGCCGTCTTCCTTGATGAGCTTCCACGAGTTGTCGGTCGCTTCAGCTTCGACCATCATGATGGCGACGTCGTCACCCTCGGGTCCGCTGACAACACGGCCGGCGACGACCATGTCGAAGACCGAGTTCTCGAGCTCGGAGTGCTTGGGGAAGGCGATCCACTGGTCCTCGCCGCTGCCGTCGGACACGAGTGCCACGCGGACACCGCCGATGGGACCGGAGAAGGGAAGGCCGGAGAGCTGCGTCGACATCGACGCGGCGTTGATGGCGACGACGTCGTACCGCACGTCGGGGTTGATTGCCAGGACGGTGACGACGATCTGGACCTCGTTGCGGAGGCCCTTCACGAACGCCGGGCGCAACGGGCGGTCCATCAGCCGGCAGGCGAGGATCGCCTCGGTGGAGGGGCGGCCTTCGCGGCGGAAGAAGGAGCCTGGGATACGCCCTGCGGCGTACATGCGCTCTTCAACGTCGACGGTCAGGGGGAAGAAGTCGAAGCCTTCGCGGGGGTGCTTGCCAGCGGTCGTTGCTGACAGGAGTGCAGTGTCTTCGTCGATGTACACCATTGCGGCGCCAGCTGCCTGCTGTGCAAGGCGGCCAGTCTCGAACCGTACGGTGCGCTTGCCGAACCGGCCGTTGTCAATAACGGCTTCGGCGAATTGGATTTCGGGACCCTCCATAGAGAGTCACCTCCGTTTCTGTTTAGCGAGCCTTGCCGGAACCTGTCCACCGTCTTCGCGGTGGATGTCGCATCCGGTCTTCGATCGAGATCCACGGGGGCTCACGTGTCGTCGGCACTGAAAAGTGTGCTGGACACGCCGTCTGCTCCCGGAGACCACTACCGAGGACCGCGAATGCGCGGTGCCTGCCTGGCTCCAATGTGTTGAGTTGTTCGTGTGGCCGGTGGCCACATGTGGAAGGCGGCTCCTTCCGTCAAGGAAGGCGCCGCCCCACGTGTCTTACTAGCGGCGCAGGCCGAGACGCTCGATGAGCGTACGGTAGCGCGTGATGTCAGTCTTGCGCAGGTAGTCCAGCAGACGACGACGGCGTCCAACCATCAGAAGCAGGCCACGACGCGTGTGGTGGTCGTGCTTGTGCATCTTGAGGTGTTCGGTCAGGTCGAGAATACGGCGGGACAGCATAGCAATCTGCACCTCAGGTGAGCCGGTATCGGCTTCCCCGGTTGCATATTCCTTGATGATTTCCTGCTTGATAGCGGCGTCAAGGGCCACAATTAACTCCTAGAGTTGTACCGTGAACAAGTTTCCTGGTCTTCACTCCAGTCAATTTTGACTGTTGAGTCAAAGACACAGAAAGATCCAGCCACCACGGACTGCAGCCGGATCCACCGTCCAGTTTACCTGCTGAGGTGTTGTTCTGTCGAAAGGACCTCGCGGGTGCGTTCGACGTCGAGATGCATCTGTGCGATCAGTGCTTCGGGCCCGGTGTAGGCCACCATGCCCCGCAGCCGCGCCGTGAACTCAACGATGATGGTCTGCCCGTACAGGTCAAAGTCGGAGACCTCTTCCTGGGGCCGGTCAATGACATGGGCTTCAACGTGCCGGCTGACGCCCTCGAACGTGGGGTTCGACCCCACTGAGATGGCTGCCGGCCACCGGGTGCCCGCTTCATCCACCAGCCATCCGGCGTAGATTCCGTCGGCGGGGATGTAGCCCCCGGAGGCCGGGGACAGGTTGGCGGTCGGGTAGCCCAGCTCCCTGCCCCGCGCGGCACCGTGCACCACTTCGCCCCGCATCCGGTGCGGGCGTCCCAGGATCCGAGCCGCCGTGGCGACGTCGCCGTCCTCCAGTGCTTCGCGCACCCAGGTGGAAGAGCAGCGCCGGTCGCCGTCGGCCTCGGTCGGTTCGGTGGGGCTGGCACCGAAGTCGTCAATGACGATCACCTCGAAGCCGAGCTTCGCGCCGAGGTCCCGCATGGTGCCCAGGTCCCCGCTGTTGTCGCGCCCGAAGCGGACGTCGTGGCCCACCACCACCGCCCGGGCATTCAGGGCGTTGACGAAGACCTTGGTGACGAACTCTTCCGGCGTGTTCGCGGCCAGTTCGAGGGTGTAGTGCATCATGAGGAGCGCTTGGATGCCCATGGTGGCGAGGGTTTCGATCCGGTCCTCGAGGCCCATGATGAGCTCTGGCGCCTGGTCCGGCCGGTGCACCTTTGCCGGGTGCGGTTCGAAGGACACCACCACCGCCGCGGCGTGGTGGGACTCGGCGGCAGCCACCAGCTGCTGCAACACCCGCTGGTGCCCGATGTGGACGCCGTCGAAGTTGCCGATGGTGACCACAGATGGACCAAAACCATTCGGAACACTGGTCAGGTCATTCCAGTAGTACACGCATCTCCTCTTTCGTTTCCTCGTTCAGTGCTGCCGGCAAACCGCCGGGACAGCGTGCCCCGTGAATCCGGTTAGCCGCGGGCGGCGTATTCGTTGCGGATTTCGGTGGTCTTCGCAATGTATCGGTGCCACACCAGCAGGGCGGCCGGGAAGGCGAGTTCGATGACCATCAGGATGATCATCATGAAGTGGGGGGTGCCGGAGAACGCCCATGACAGAACACGGCCGATCCCGCCGATGAAGACCATCAGGCAGACCATCCAGAGCATGTTGGCCCACTCGAACTTCACGCCGATGGTGATGAACGCTGCGCCCACGCCCACCATCATCGCGGCGAAGAACCGGAACTGGCTTTCGAGGGTGGGGCTGGGGTTGCCGATGTCGGTGTCAGGCAGGCCCGAGGTCCCGGTGATCAGGTAGTACGCACCGAAACCGGCAAGGATCAGTCCGACCAGGACGACGACGGTCCGGAAGACGCCCCACTCCCCCTTGGCCGATTTGGGTTTGCTCGCCTTCTTTGAGCTCTTTGCTGCCGTTTTCGGATCCGACGACGGCGTAGCGGTCCGGGACGAGGCTCCGGGGGTGGCGCTCGGCTGACTGCCCGCTGGACGTGACTGGCCGGGGGCGGGGCTACCGGCGGGGCGTGACTGACCTGCCTCCGGGCTGGAGGGCTTGCTGCCGGAGCCTGGACGGGTGCTGTCCTGTGGATTGCCGGCGGGGTGATTCTCTGGGCTGGACATGAGGCTCCCTTATGGATGTGCCGCTACTGGTCGACGGTGGAATCTGTGTGCTGCTGTCATACTCTCACGCAGTGGGGCTGGCCCGCTCGGTAGCTGGTTCAACTGCACGCCCGCGCCGGTTGAGATAGAGCCACCAGAGCCCCAGCACCGGCAGCAGCAGGGGAACGAAACCGTACCCGCGTCCGAACAGCGACCAGACGGTGTCATTGGGGAACGCCTCGGGGTCGAGGAGGCTGAACAGTCCAACGGTCAGCACCCCGACCAGTTCCAGCCCGACCGCTCCCACCGAGATCCAGTACCAGCGTTGGCCGGGCATCGCGAGGGACACGGTTGCCAGGACATACACGCCGGCTGCAAGAGCTGTCAGCAGGTACGCCAGCGGAGCTTCAGCGAACTTGGTGCTGATCTGGAAGACTGCCCGGGCGGTTGCCGCCAGGGCGAAGACACCATAGACGGCAATGAGCAGCCGGCCCGGACCGCTGTTGCGGTGGCGCGTGGGCCCAGCGGAGTTCTTTTCGGTGCGGTGCGTTCTCACAGGGGCACCCGGTCCCAGATCTGTTCCATCCGGAACAGCATAACGAAGACGGTGATCCCGACGGCGCCGAGCACCACGTTGCTCCACCGGCTCCGCTCGAGGATGGCCCACCAGAAGCCGGCCAGCGGGATGCACAGCGCGGTGAGGAGGTAGCCCCAGAACTCCCAGGCTTCCCCGGCGATCGCTTCACCACCGGCCTGCCTGATGATGGCTGCCACACCGTAGACCAGCAGGAACAGTTCAACTGCAGCGATCGAGAGGATGGTGACGTCGTTGGGCGGCTGACGGATCGCTGCCGCGCCGAAGCAGATGACCGCAGAGGCCAGACAGACAATTACCCCGGCAATGAAAAACCCGTCAACGATCATGGTGCGGTGCCGTTCTCGCCAACGGTAGAGGTGTTCTCGTCGACGGCGGTGCCGTTGCCGGGCGCGAAGACCAACAGGGGACGCGCCCGGTCGGCCGAGTTTTTCAGCAGGGCGACCAGGGTGCCATCGGGAGCGAACGCGGCCACCGGACCGACGTCGTCCCCGGCTGGGATGAACCGTCCGTGGGACAGGTCGAGCGCCTCACCAGCTGAGAGTTCCCGGGGGGTGAAAAGGACCCGCGCCGCGTCGTTGATGGGCAGCAGGCGCAGGTCGGCGGCGAGCTCCTCAAGAGTGGAAGCCTGGTCCAGGGAGTAGGGTCCCACCTGGGTGCGCCGAAGCGCGGTCAGGTGGCCGCCGACCCCGAGGGCCCCGCCCAGATCACGGGCGAGGGCGCGGATGTAGGTGCCGGAGCTGCATTCGACAGTGACATCGAGGTCCAGCAGTGTCCCGTCAGCGTCCGGGCCTGTCGCGGTCCGGATGTCGTGGAGCTCGAACCGGTGGATGGTCACGGGACGGGCTGCCAGGACAACATCCTCGCCGGAGCGGACCCGGGTGTAGGCGCGCTGGCCCTTGACCTTGATGGCGCTGACGCTGCTGGGAACCTGTTCGATGTCGCCGGTGAGGTCCGCAATCCCTGCGCTAATGGCCTCGGGAGTGATACCGGCGGCCGAGGTGGTGGTGACCACGTCGCCCTCGGCGTCGTCCGTCACTGTTGACTGGCCGAGCCTGATGGTGGCGGTATAGGTCTTGGAGGTGCCCACCACGAAGGTCAGGAGCCGGGTGGCACGGTTGATGCCGACCACCAGCACCCCTGTCGCCATGGGGTCGAGGGTGCCCGCGTGGCCCACCTTCCGGGTTCCCGCGATCCGCCTCATCTTGCTCACGACGTCATGGCTGGTCCAGCCCTGAGGCTTGTCCACGATAATCAGTCCTGAGTGGACTTGCCCGGAATTCACGCCTCTCAGTATAGGCGCGATGCAGCGGCCCGCCGTCCGGCACCGGACCACACCCTGGCAGGCAGGGAGCTGCCACACCGCCGGGTCGACGGCGGCCAGTGAGCCCGGGCGGCGATACGCTTGGCCCATGCCGAACATCTCGACCCACACCGCTGCGCTGCCACCGAACCAGATCCGTGAAATCACGCAGGCTGCCTGGGCCACCCCGGGCGCGATAGTGCTCAGTATCGGCGAACCAGGATTTCCGGTAGCACGACACGTGCTGGAGGCCGGGATGGCTGCGCTGGACCGGGATGAGACGAATTACACACCCAACGCCGGCATCGCGCCCCTGCGTGAAGCCTTCGCCAAGCGGTTTGGCGACCAGAACTTTCTCGAGGTGGATCCCGGGCGGGTGTATGTGACAGCTGGCGCGCAACAGGGCCTGCACCTGGCGATGAGCCTGCTACTCGACGTCGGGGATGAGGTCCTGATCCCGAACCCCGGCTACCCCACGTTCGGCATGACGGCCCGCCTGCTGCATGCCGTTCCGGTGGAGTACCCGCTGCACGCCCAGCACGGGTTCCAGCCGCGGGTTGAGGATTTGGAGCGGCTGCTCGGGCCGCGCACCCGGGTGCTGGTCCTCAACTCGCCGTCGAACCCGCTGGGTGCGGTGTTCAGCGAGGACCTGACCCGTGCGCTGATGGAGTTCGCTCAGGCCCACGACCTGTGGATCATCTCCGATGAGTGCTACGAGTCATTCACCTACGATGTGCCGCACGTCAGTCCCGCTCGCTTTGAAGGGCCCGGATCGGAACGGGTGTTCACCTCGGTGACCCTGTCCAAGACGTACGGGCTGACCGGGATCCGGGTAGGTGCGCTGATCACCCCGCCGGGGATGCAGCAGCCCCTGGACAATGTGATGGAATCCATCGTCTCGTGTGTGGCGGCGTCGTCGCAGTATTCAGCCCTGGCCGCCCTGACCGGGCCCCAGGACTACGTCGCCACAGCTCTGGCTCATTACCGGCGCAATCGGGATGCCGCGTCGGCGGTCCTGGCTGCGCTGGGAATCGAATTCCTTGACGCGCAGGGCGCCTTCTACCTGTGGGCAGACCTCTCCCACGCCACCGAGGGAAACGTCAGGGACTGGGTGCACCGGATGCTGCGCCAGAAGGGTGTTGCGGTAGCTCCGGGCACCGCGTTCGGTTCGATTGGTGAGGGGTGGATTCGCATCTCGTTGTGCGGCGATTCCGACGAGCTGGTTGAGGGTCTGTCGCGCCTCCCGGGCCGCGCAGTAGGCAAGCCCGACTGAGCCCGGATCCGAAGCTGGCTGATATTTACATCAATTTTGGCTGGGTCTATCCTGTGAATGTTTTCGGCAATTTACCGTCCTAGGACGACGCTAACGCGGACGAGATGGGGGGCATGGGGCGCGCGGCGTTCTCGCCGGAACAAGGGTCTCACGTTGTTAATTTCGTCAATGTCGAGGAGATACACCGTGAAAAAAGCAACCTCCGCCGCGCTCGCATCAATTGCGCTTGCGGCGACCTTGGGCCTTGGAGCCGGCCCAGCGCATTCCTGGGGGTACAGCAAACCCCTACCCACGCCGGGCAAGACCACCACCTTGGCCGATGGACTCCTGTCGCCCCTGAGGCTGGCCCTCGGGTCTGGGAAATCGGTTGACGTCGCCCAGTCCTTCGGCGGGACCGTCGACCGCATCAAGTCGGATGGGTCGATCCAGCAACTCGACGCCATGCCCGGCTACTTCGCGGGTTCGGTATCGCGCTTCGGGGGGACTACCTACTACACGATGACTGTCGGTGCGGGTGAGGGAGTCCCGGAAGCCAACGAGTCCCTTCTTAAGTCGATCGACAAGAAGGGCAAGATCAGGACCATCACTGACATCGCCGCGTATGAGCGGTCGGCGAATCCGGATGGTGACACCATCTACGGGTTCCGGGACCTGGACGAGGAGTGCCTGGCCGCTCAGGTCAACCTCGGTCCGTTTGCCCGGTACCCGGGAGCCCAGGACTCCAATCCCTATGCCACGGTAGCCTTCCGCGGTCATGTGCTCGTAGCCGACGCGGGAGCCAACGCCATCTTCAAGGTCGACCGGAAGGGCAAGGTATCCACCGTCGCGGTCCTTCCGGCGATCCCCCTGGAGATCACCGAGGAACGCGCCACGGCGCTCGGACTCGATCCGTGCGCGATCGGATCCACCTACTATCTGGAGCCGGTACCTACCGACCTCGAGTTTGGGTGGAACGGAAAGCTTTACGTGACCTCCCTCCCCGGCGGGCCTGAGGATCCATCGCTCGGTGCCCTCGGGTCCGTGTTCGCCGTCAACCTGTGGAAGGGCACCACCACCCAGGTGGCCGCCGGGCTGGTCTCCCCCACCGGGGTGGCAGTGGACAGGCGCGGGAACCTCTACGTGGCTGAACTGTTCGCCAACCGGATTTCTGTGATCCCCCGCGGATCGTCGACGGCGCAGCCCCTGCTGGAGGCAACCCTGCCGGGAGAGGTGGAGCTGCGGGGGTCAACCCTGTACGCGACCACCGATGTGCTGCCCGGGGAAGGGACACCTCCCGACGGGAAGGTCATCAAGGTCAAGCTTAAGGGCGGACACGGCTGGTACAAGTCAGGGCAGGAACCGACCGGTGACACGGCCGACGTCAACCAGGACTGATCAGCAGGAACATCACCAGTGTTAACGCCGGGAGGGCGGGTCCGCAGCTGCGGACCCGCCCTCCTGGTCTGTACTGGCCTGGGGTGTACTGGCCTGATCTGTACTGGCCTACTTGGCTGTGTCGGGGCTTCCCGACTCAGCGTCGTCGTCCTCGTCAGGCTTGCGGTACGGGTCCGCGTCGCCAGCGAACTTTGCACCCTGGGCGATTGCCGCAACCTCGGCGTCGCGCTCCCGAGCGGTGCGCAGCAGTTCTTCGAGGTGGCTGGCGTTGACCGGGATTTCGTCGGGAACGAATTCGAGGGTGGGCGTCAACCGGGCGGTAATGTTCTTGCCCACCTCGGAGCGCAGCACTCCGCGGGCAGATTCCAAAGCGGTGCGGGTGGCTGCCTGCTCCTCAGCGTCGCCAAAGACCGTGTAGTACAGGGTGGCGTGCTGGAGGTCGTTGGTCACCCGCGCGTCGGTGATGGTCACGGCCTCGAGCCGTGGATCCTTGACCCGGCGGCGTAGAGCCTCAGCGACAATTACCTTAATCCGTTGGGCGAGCCGTGAAGCCCGTGCCGGATCTGCCATAACTAACTCCTCTTGCCTAAAAACTAAACTTACCCAGAAAGCTGGGACTTCATGTACCGCCGAGGGACCAGCATGGTCGCCGCTATTGTGACCCCGTAGAGCAACCCAGCCGAGCAACCGGCCGTCGTCGTTATCCGGCGGCCCGGGAGTGGCATCGGGCCTACCGGAGCTGGGCGGCCGACGACCGCAGGTCGTTGCCGCCCAGCGAAGGGGCGGGGCCGCCGGATAACGACGGCGCCCGCGCCCTCGAAGTGGGCAAAGGCGCCCCGGA
>NZ_JABFOE010000157.1 GCF_013116745.1 Arthrobacter sp. 260 | reverse complement strand
AGCTGCTGGTGGTTCTAAGTTCCACGTAATCATGTTTTCAACCATGCCTAACTTAATGCCAGCACTTATTTCCAATACTTTGTATCGTTTTGATGTTTCCATCCGTTCCGCATCTATTCTTGGTTTGGTAGGTGCCGGTGGTATCGGTTATCCACTGATCATTGCTTTGCAATACCGTCAATGGGATCGTGTAGGTATCATTTTGCTAGGAATCATC
>NZ_JABFOE010000156.1 GCF_013116745.1 Arthrobacter sp. 260 | reverse complement strand
CTACTGTTAATAAAAAATATCAGTCATTGCGGCTGATATTTTAATTTGTGATAAAATCAATTAATTTTTGAGCAGGCTGAGATAATTCATGTTTAGTACTATAGACTAGATAAATTGTTCTTGTACTTTGTGGCAGATCTAATTTGGAGGCTAGTTTTGAAGCAGTAAAAAAAGTATTTTCAACGTATAACGGGATAAAATTAAGATCTGAATAAGTA
>NZ_JABFOE010000155.1 GCF_013116745.1 Arthrobacter sp. 260 | reverse complement strand
GGCTCAGTTCGGTGGTCAGCGATTCGGTGAAATGGAAGTTTGGGCACTGCAGGCTTATGGTGCAGCGCACACTCTTCAGGAACTCCTCACCATCAAGTCTGACGACATCACCGGTCGCGTTAAGACCTATGAGGCAATCGTTAAGGGCGAGAACATCCAGGCTCCTGGTATTCCAGAGTCGTTCCGAGTTCTAGCCAAGGAAATGCAGTCACTAGCCC
>NZ_JABFOE010000154.1 GCF_013116745.1 Arthrobacter sp. 260 | reverse complement strand
CGGCCAAGAGCGGGCCATCACGTTCGAGGCCACTTACACTCCGACTTCTAAGCGCGCCGGTTCACGCTCACGATAACGCGCTCCCCAGCGCAGAAGTCTGCGTGTAAGGACCTCAGCCGCAATGGCCAAAGCCCGGCCATCACGTCTGAGGCCACTTACACTCCGACTTCTACCCGCGCTGGCTCGCGCTCAGGAGGGGAATACCATGGCCGAAGAAGTT
>NZ_JABFOE010000153.1 GCF_013116745.1 Arthrobacter sp. 260 | reverse complement strand
GTCACTACCGTGCCGAATTATGGCTACTTCCCGAGTTTTGACAATGTAGGTATCTTCCAGTTCACTTCCACCTATCGCGCTGGCGGCCTTGATGGCAACGTTGATCTAACCGGCATCACTGATTCAGGCTACAACGGTAGCACGACAACAGGTAGTGGTAAAACTTATGTTAAGCCTGCTACGAGCACACCAGCGACAAAAGCAGGCCAGAAAGCTAACA
>NZ_JABFOE010000152.1 GCF_013116745.1 Arthrobacter sp. 260 | reverse complement strand
AGCTAAGGCGGTGGCATTAGGCGAAGCGTTGCAGCCGGCGTTTAAGACTTACGCGCAGCAGATTATTGACAACATGCATGCGATGGTGACAGGTTTCAAGGAAGATGAACACTTACGCTTGATTTCCGGCGGGTCTGACAATCACATGGTCTTAGTCGATGTCACCGGTTACGGGGTCAATGGGCGCCAGGTTCAGGACTTGCTGGATGAAGTCGATATC
>NZ_JABFOE010000151.1 GCF_013116745.1 Arthrobacter sp. 260 | reverse complement strand
GAATCCACGCAAATCTATACGCATTGTGCCGTGAATGGTGAATGGGGGCAAGCCCCCTAAATAAACCAATGTCATATATGAGATGGTAGTAGGTCTACCAAAGTCGTTGTGCAAGCGAGGGCTTTAAACCGCCTCTCGGTGCTTGGATAGTAATTGAAAGGTATTGAACGGAAAGAGGAAAAAGCTATCTAGAATAGCTAGGTATGAATAAGAGAGATGA
>NZ_JABFOE010000150.1 GCF_013116745.1 Arthrobacter sp. 260 | reverse complement strand
AGATAATTGACCCTGAAACATTAGCAGTATAAACCTCGGCCACTCCCGTGGCCGGGTGGCTCACTTAATCTTGCAATTTAGGATTTGCATACAAGTTATTCGATTGTGCCATTCTTTTTAAAATAGGAATTTTTGATTTGCCTTTTTCTCAATTACAGGCGTTAAAGAATAATCGATTTAGTTATTACACTTATTTAAAGTTAAGGATTGCTTTTTGTTC
>NZ_JABFOE010000149.1 GCF_013116745.1 Arthrobacter sp. 260 | reverse complement strand
AAGTACGACTTGCTCGACTAATAATTCAAATATAAAAAGCAATAAGAGCTTGAGAATCATCTCAAGCTCTTATTTTTTACTCAAATAATGGAATTTGCATCGGCAAGTGTTTTGACTACAGTCACCTTTTTGGTTATTTCTTCTGACGGCATCACTTGGTCTGGAACAAGTACCACATCAATTCCTGCATTTAATCCTGATTCCACTCCATTTGGTGCAT
>NZ_JABFOE010000148.1 GCF_013116745.1 Arthrobacter sp. 260 | reverse complement strand
GCCACCATTCGACCTTACAAGTTGAGTACCAGCCGCCCCTCCTCCATTGTCCCGAGCTCCTGCTCGACAACCTCAGTAGCCCGCATACATTCGACCTCGGACAGATCCGCCATCGGCAACCCATCAGCCAAACGCAACCGAAGAAGCACCGTCTCCTCATGACGCTGCACATCACCAAGAACCTCATAGTCGTCAACGGGCAGCACTCTGTCACCCAGCAC
>NZ_JABFOE010000014.1 GCF_013116745.1 Arthrobacter sp. 260 | reverse complement strand
GGGTGGCACTGGGGTGGGGGACCGGCCGGGGCGTCGCGGCCGGAGCCGGTGCTTCCTCGGGTGTCGGCTCGGGGGTTACGTCCTCAGCTGCTGCTTCCTCAGGCGCGGCAGCCTCGGGGGCCGCCTGCTCGGGTGTAGTTGTTTCCTCGTCGCCTGACGTTTCGTCGGTACGGGGTGTTTCGTCGGATTGCTGACTGTGTGTCACCGCTAGAAGTCTTTCGCTCGTTGGTTTGCCCGCTACCTCGCGGCAATTAGTTCAGGGCTACTGAGTCTATCGTCACAGCACCTACCGGCGGACCGTTCCCTGTCTTTCCTCCGGCGAGCTTGATGCCTGCAGTGCCGTACATCCCCAGGGGTTACTTTACGCACAAGGGTTCGACAGCGGAATCTCGCAGCCACCGGGCGCGGATGTCCACACCCGTGGGACCGCGCCGTTTCGCGTGGGTTCGCCGCAACCCCTAAAATGAGTGCCGCACCAGTCACCCGAAAGCGATGTACCGCAAGGAGCTCAGCCGCATGGCACGTAAGGCCTCACTGTCCGGTTTTCCCGAATGGCTGCCGGAGGAGCGCCTGGTCGAACTCCATGTGCTGGACACGCTGCGCAAAACTTTCGAGCTGCATGGCTTCTCCAACATTGAAACCCGTGCCGTGGAGACCGTTTCCCACCTGCTCCGCAAGGGCGAGATCGACAAGGAGGTGTACGCCGTCTCCCGTCTCCAGGCCGACGACGACTCCTCCAAGACATCCAGCGCCGACGACGGCCTCGCCCTGCACTACGACCTGACCGTGCCCTTCGCGCGCTACGTCGTCGAGAATTCAGGCCACCTGGCCTTCCCCTTCCGCCGCTACCAGATCCAGAAGTGCTGGCGCGGCGAGCGTCCCCAGGACGGGCGGTTCCGTGAGTTCACCCAGGCCGACATCGACGTCGTCGGCGACGGCGTCCTTCCGTTCCGGTACGACGTTGAGTTGGCCCTCGTGGTGGTCGACGCCCTTTCGGCGCTGCCGATTCCCGACTTCACCGTGCGTGTGAACAACCGGAAGCTGGCCGAAGGCTTCTACCGGGGCATCGGCCTCGAAGACACCGCCGGTGTACTGCGCAGCATCGACAAGCTGGAGAAGATCGGCGCGGAAAAGGTCACCGCCCTGCTGCAGACCGAACTCGGCGCCACCGACGATCAGGCGGCTCTCGCGCTTCGTCTCGCCTCGATCAGGACCGGCGATGTCTCCTTCGTCGACCAGGTGCGCGAGCTCGGCGTCACCCACCCGCTGCTTGAGGAGGGACTGAACGAGCTGGAGCAGGTCATCGCTGAGGCGTCGAAGCGGGCGCCAGGCCGGGTGGTTGCCGACCTGAGCATCGCCCGCGGTCTGGACTACTACACCGGCACCGTCTACGAAACTGTCCTCAATGGACATGAGTCCCTGGGGTCCATCTGCTCAGGCGGCCGCTACGACAGCCTGGCAGCCAAGGGCAACAGGACCTTCCCCGGGGTGGGTCTCTCGATCGGCGTCACCCGGCTGGTGTCGCGGATCCTCAGCCAGGATTTCACTGCTGTGTCCCGACAGGTTCCCACCGCTGTCCTGATCTCGTTGACTGACGATAGCTCGTGGTCTGCCGCTCAAGACATTGCCGCCTCCCTGCGGGGCCGCGGCATCTCGGCCGAGGTGGCAGCCTCAGCCGATAAGTTCGGCAAGCAGATCAAGTTCGCTGACCGGCGCGGGATCCCGTTCGTCTGGTTCACCGCAGCGGACGGCACCCACGAGGTCAAGGACATCCGCACCGGCGCCCAGGAACCCGCGGACCCGGACACCTGGTCACCGCCAGCGGCTGACCTGGTGCCGACCGTGCTTCGCGCTGACGGCTAGGCGGCAGGCCCGGGTCCTCCCGCGCAGTGACTAGGCTCGCCGTCGTCGTATCCCGAGGACGACGGCGCGGCCCAGGACTCCGGCCGCCAGCACGGCGACCATCGTGACGACCGAGGTCACTGGCAGGGTGAGCGCCAACAGCACGCACCCACAGAAACCCACCGCGTTCAGCGCCCGCGGGGAATGCCACGGCCGCTCGGTGAGGGTGAACGCCGACAGGTTAGCGATCGCGTAGTAGATCAGCACCCCGAAGCTGGAGAAGCCCACCACCGTCAGCACGTCGGTGGTCAGGAGCAGGACGATGACGACGACGGCGGTCGCCACGTCAGCGGCATAGGGGACGCCGAAGCGCTCCCAGATTCCGGCCAGCGCCCGGGGGAGGTCCCCCTCGCGCGCCATGGCCAGCGTGGTCCTGCCGACTCCTGCGATGAGAGCTAGCAGGGCCCCCAGGCTGGCGAGGGCAGCAGCTACCGTGACCGCCGTCGTCGGGATCCCCGAGGTGGAGGCGGCGAAGACCTCCCGAAGGGGTGCAGCGGAGGTGGCGAGCGTCGTCGGGCCGAGTGCGCGGAGCAGGCCGATAGACAGCAGCAGGTACAGCACCAGGGTGAACCCAAGCGACCCGAAGATCGCGGCCGGGATGTTGCGGCGCGGATCGCGGACCTCCTCGCCCATGGTGGCGATCCGCGCGTACCCGGCGAAGGCGAAAAACAGCAACCCGGCGGCCTGCAGGACGCCGAGCCAGGTGGTGGGCAACCCGACGGCGTCGGGCGGTGGGGGTGCGGCGAAGGCTGCGACCACCACGAAGGCCAGTACCGGGACCACCAGGGACACGATGATCCGGGTCATCAGCGCGGTGCGGGTAACCCCGAGCAGGTTCACGACTGTCAGGCCCACCACCGCCGCAACCGCAGCAGCGGTCTCGAATCCGGGCGCCGCGTAGAGCCCAAACGTCAGGGCCATCGCCGCGCAGGAGGCGATCTTGCCCGTCACGAAACTCCAGCCGGCGACAAACCCTGGCCATGGGCCGAGCTGGCGGCGCCCGTAGACGTAGGTTCCACCGCTGTGCGGGTGGACCGCGGCGAGCTGCGCCGACGCTGCGGCATTGCAGTAGGCGACGAAACCGGCGATCGCGACCGCCACCGGCAGCCAGGTGCCCGCCGACGCGGCCGCAGGCGCGAACACCACAAACACGCCGGCGCCGATCATCGAACCGATACCCACGGTGGTGGCGTCGAAGCCGCCCAGCTGCCGCCGAAGCCCTGGTGGGTTACTCATGGCCATGTGGTTCCCCTGCCGTGGCGGGTGGGTCCCGGTATCACCGGTAAACTCGAACGAGACGATCTTTTCATACGCGGGTAGCGCTTTTCTGCCCCGTGCCCCCACCCGGAAGGAATGCTGTGCTGCGCACACATGACCTCGGTTCACTGCGGACCGAGCACATTGGACACACCGTCACCCTGGCAGGCTGGGTAGCCCGCCGCCGAGATCACGGCGGTGTCGCATTCCTCGACCTGCGCGACGCCTCAGGTTTCGCCCAGGTGGTGGTCCGTGAGGAGGAAGTGTTCCACGGGCTGCGCAACGAGTACGTCCTGCAGATCACCGGCTCCGTCGAGAAGCGGCCCGAGGGCAACGAGAACCCCGCACTGGCCACCGGCGGCATTGAAGTGATCGCCGAGACAGTGACCATCCTCAACACCTCCGACCCGCTGCCGTTCCAGATCGATGAGCACGTGGAGGTCGGCGAGGAAGCCCGCCTCAAGCACCGCTACCTCGACCTGCGCCGGCCCGCGCCGAACGCCAACCTCCGCCTCCGCTCCGAGGCGAACCGGGTGGCCCGCGAACTGATGCACCAGGACGGGTACGTCGAAATCGAGACCCCCACCCTGACCCGGTCCACCCCCGAGGGTGCCCGCGACTTCGTGGTCCCGGCCCGCCTGTCACCCGGGTCCTGGTACGCCCTGCCCCAGTCCCCGCAGCTGTTCAAGCAGCTGCTCCAGGTGGGCGGCTTTGAAAAGTACTACCAGATTGCCCGCTGCTACCGCGATGAGGACTTCCGCGCGGACCGCCAGCCTGAGTTCACCCAGCTCGACATCGAAGCCAGCTTCGTGGAGCAGGACGACATCATTGCCCTGGGCGAAAACCTGGTGAAGGCACTCTGGCAGCTGATCGACGTCGAGATCCCCACCCCCATCCAGCGGATGACCTACGCCGACGCGATGGCACGGTTCGGTTCCGACAAACCCGACCTGCGGTTCGGGCTTGAGCTGACCGAGCTCACCGAGTTCTTCAAGGACACTGAGTTCGGTGTCTTCAAGGCACCCTACGTCGGCGCCGTCGTCATGCCCGGCGGTGCTTCCCAGCCGCGCCGCCAGCTCGACGCGTGGCAGGAATGGGCCAAGCAGCGCGGTGCCAAGGGTCTCGCGTATGTCCTGGTCGACGACGACGGCAGCCTCCGCGGTCCCGTCGCGAAAAACCTCACCGACGCCGAGCGCGAGGGCCTGCCCTCCGCCGTCGGCGCCAACCCGGGCGACTGCATCTTCTTCGCGGCCGGGGAGAAGACCCCGTCCCGGGCACTGCTCGGTGCAGCGCGCGTGGAGATCGGCCACCGTACCGGCCTGATCGACCCGAACGCGTGGGCTTTCGTCTGGGTGGTTGACGCACCCATGTTCGAACCGGCGTCGGCAGCTGTCGCGGCGGGCGACGTCGCCGTCGGCGGGGGAGCCTGGACGGCCGTGCACCACGCCTTCACGTCCCCGAAGCCCGAGTACATGGACACCTTCGACAAGGATCCCGAGACCGCTCTGGCCTACGCCTACGACATTGTCTGCAACGGCAACGAAATCGGCGGCGGCTCGATCCGTATCCACCAGCGTGACGTTCAGGAACGAGTCTTCTCCGTGATGGGTATCAGCCAGGAGGACGCGCAGGAGAAGTTCGGCTTCCTGCTCGAGGGATTCAAATACGGCGCGCCCCCTCACGGCGGCATCGCGTTCGGCTGGGACCGCGTCGTTGCACTGATGGCCGGCACCGAGTCAATCCGCGACGTCATCGCGTTCCCGAAGTCCGGTGGCGGGTTCGATCCGCTGACCGCGGCGCCGGCCCCGATCACCGCGCAGCAGCGCAAGGAAGCCGGAGTGGACTTCAAGCCGGAAAAGAAGAACTAGCTTTGCAAACTCACTGAGGGTCTGTTTCCCTCAAACCCCCCGCCGAGGAGTTAGACCTGGCGGGCCCAGCGCTCCTGGGTCCACCCGATCCCACTCCTCGGCGGGTGTGTTTAAGGAGCTTTCGGGGCCCTCGATTACGCCGGAAAAACTTGGAGAAACTTTCTCGAGATCCTCTTTTGTGACCCTTATTTTGGGGGTGGCGGGTGATGGACTTGAGATATGAAAAGCCCCAACGCTTCTTCTACTGGGACGGGATTTCTTCCCGGATTCGGGTCTGATCCGGCCGCGGATGGCGTGGCCGGGGATGCTTCTGCGGGGGCGCCGGGTGAAGCTGGTCCTGGCTCGGCCAGGTATGGGGCTGATGGGCCGTTGGGTGGCGAGGCGTTCTGGGTGGCTCCCGTGGGTAATACGGGCCTTTCCACTGGTGGTCCCGGTGCGGGTGCTGGCGGATCGTCTGGGCGGGAGCGGTCCAGTGAGGGGCCGCCGGCGTTGACGGGATGGCTGGGGTTGACCCCGGTGGGGGAGTTGGATCATTCCGAAGCCGTTGATGCGTTGAAGGATCTGGCCGAGTTGCGGTCGTGGGCGGATGCCCAAGAGGTCAAGGTTGTCACCCGGATTGCGGATTTGACGGCCGAGTCGGCGGGTCCGGCGGGGCGGTTGGGGTATGCCCGGATGGTGACGGAGTCCGAGATTGGTGCTGCGTTGCGTGTTCCGGAGCGGTCTGCGGGGTCACTGATTGAGCACAGTGAGTTGTTGACCCGGCATTACCGGTTGGCGTTGGCCGCGTTGGAGGGCGGGAAGCTCTCGAAGCGGCATGCGTGGGCGGTGGTGGAGGAGGCCACCGGCATCCCTGACCTGGTGCCCGCGGTGACGGCGGCGTTCGAGCAGCGTCTGGTGGGGATGGCGGGCAAGACGACGGTGACCCGGTTCTGTTATCAGGCGCGGCGGTTGCGGGAGCGATTGCATCCGGAGTCGATCAGTGTCCGGCATGCGAAGGCGGTGCAGGGGAGGCTGGTGCAGTTGACCCCGCAGCGGGATGGGATGGCCTGGCTGGAAGCCTACCTACCCGTGGATCAGGCTGCCGGGATCTTCCACCGCGTCGACACCGCAGCCCGTGCGTTGCAAGGCCCCGACGAACCACGGACGCTCACCCAGCTACGAGCCGACGTCCTCGCCGACGTCCTCACCAGCGCCGGTGCCACCGGGCACATCGCTGACGGCGACAGTAACCCCACGGAACCTAACGGCAGCAGCGCCTCGTACTGGGGTGTGCAGGCGAAGGTGTTCGTCACCGTCCCGGTGATGACCCTCCTCGGAGGGGACGCTCCGGGAGAGTTGGAAGGGTACGGGCCGATTGACCCCGAGACCGCCCGGAGACTCGCCGGGCACGCGCCATCATTCACAAGGATTCTCACTCACCCGTTCACCGGGGCGAGGCTTGGGGCCGACGCCACCACGTATCGGGTTCCGAAGGACCTGCAGGACGCGGTCAGGGTGCGGGATCGGACGTGCAGGCATCCGGGGTGTAACCGGTTGGCGGTGTTCTGCGAACTCGACCACACGAAACCCTGGTCACAGGGCGGGAAAACCGGCTACGGCAATTTGGCGGCCCTGTGTAAACGGCATCACAAGCTCAAATCCGAAGGCTACTGGCACTACCGACAACCCGAACCCGGACTGATCATCGCCATCTCACCGGCCGGCGAAACCTACCTCACCCGACCGGACCCACCACCGGCGCCTCTCCCTGAAACCCCACCACCTTTCTAAAGAATCAAGTACCTTCCATCACCGAAGCGGGCGCGCACGTCAACGCAGCGCGCTCGTCAACGCCATTGGAGTGAACCGGCGCGAACCCCGGTGACACGAACCCGAATGCACGAACCGGCGTGAACCCGAACGGCGGGATTGGCGAACCGGGACGGATTGTGCGCGTTATGGAATGTGACGGGAATGGACACACGCTTAATCCGGTTATGAAATACTGATACACACAAACATGCTCCGGGGTCGGTGTAATTCCGAACCGGCGGTTATAGTCCGCGACCCGTCCGCTGTCAGTGCTACCGCGCTGGCGTGGCCGGTTGAGCCGGTGAAATTCCGGCACCGACAGTTAAAGTCTGGATGGGAGAAGCATGTGCAGCCTCGGCTGTGCTGGTTTGCTGGCGCCTTATTGCGCCGTCACCGGCACTGGCCGTTCCTGTCGTACCCCGGAGCATACCGCTCGAGACAAGGGGACGACATGGATTTTCTGAGGTGGTTGTTCGACGCTCAGATCCCTGTTGCCGGTAGCTCGCTGTTGCTCCGCGAGGTGATCGGCAACGTCTTCGGGCTGCTCAGCGCACTCGGCGGGATGCGCAGGAAACTGTGGGCCTGGCCCGTCGGCATCGTCGGAAACCTGCTCCTCCTCACCGTCTTCCTCGGTTCCTTTTTTGGCGGGGCCGACGCCGCCAACCTCCTGGGACAGGCCGGCCGCCAGATCATGTTCATCGCCGTCGCCGTCTACGGCTGGCGACAGTGGCGGGCCAGCGCCCAGCCCGACGGCCACGCCATCACGCCGCGGTGGGCTCCCACCCGCGCACGGATCGGCCTGGTCGCTGGCATGTTCCTCGGCACCGTCGCGATCACACCCCTTTTCCGGATGCTCGGCTCCTACGAACCGGTGTGGGCAGACGCCTGGACGTTCGTCGGATCGCTCCTCGCCACCATCGGCATGGCCAAGGGGTGGGTCGAGTTCTGGCTCATCTGGGTGGCCGTCGACGTCGTCGGGGTGCCCCTGCTGTTCAGCGCCGGCTACTACGCCACCGCCTTCATGTACCTGTTCTACGGGATCTTCACCCTGATCGGTTTCTTCGTCTGGATGCGCGCCCGGGAGACCAAACCCCGCGTCGACGTCCTGCTACCAGACCCCACACTCCGGTGACCGCCATGACCCACATCGACCCGGCCGCGGCACCGGACGCCGAAACGACAGCGATGCAGCGTGCACTCGACCTCGCGGGCCGCGGTGTCCGCGGCGCCAACCCCCTGGTGGGGTCGGTCATCCTTGACGAACAGCAGCGGGTTATTGGAACCGGTTACCATCAGGGCGCCGGCACACCGCACGCGGAAATCGCAGCCCTTGCCGACGCCCGGACACAGCGCGCTGACCTGACCGGGTGCACCCTCGTCTGCACGCTCGAACCCTGCAGCCATGCGGGCCGGACCGGACCCTGCACCCAGGCCATCGTGGCCGCGGGTATCGCCCGCGTGGTCTTCGCCGCCCACGACGACCACGGACCCGCCTCCGGTGGCGGGAGCTGGCTCCGCACCCACGGCGTCGATACTGTGGGCGGGCTGCTCGCCGATGAGGCACAGCTCCTGAACCATCGCTGGCGTGCTGCCACCAGTTCACGCCGGCCATTCATTACGCTCAAGACCGCCCAGACCCTCGACGGCCGCGTCGCAGCCACCGACGGCACCAGCCAGTGGATCACCGGCCCCGAGTCACGCAGCGACGGGCACGCGATCCGACGCCGTGCCGACGCTGTGCTCGTCGGCACCGGCACCGTGCTTGCCGATGACCCCCGGCTGTCGGCACGGCACGCCGACGGCACAAACGCCGTGCGGCAGCCCCTGCGGGTGGCGATGGGCCTGCGCGCCGTCCCCGACGACGCCGCGATCCGCGCCGGAAACTTCGTCCAGCTCGCTACCCGCGATCCGTGGGAAGTGGTGAAGCGACTGTACGACGACGGCGTCGGCCACCTGATGATTGAGGGCGGCCCCACCATCGCCACCGCCTTCCTCGCCGCGGGACTGGTAGACGAACTGTTTATCTACCAGGCGCCCCTGCTCCTCGGAACCGGCACCCCGGCCATCCAGGGCCTCGGGATCGGGTCCCTGCAGGACGCCAGCAGGTGGGAGCTCGATCCCCATGGCGGAGCGGCGATCAGCCAGTGCGGCAGCGACGTCCGTCTCCACCTCAGTCCGGTCCCGGCCGACGACGGGCCCAGCACGCCGGCACCACCGAAGTCTTCTCACCGAACGATCACCAGCAGCAAAGGAACCAGCACATGTTCACAGGAATAGTCGCCGAAAAGGGCAGTGTTGTCTCACTTGAGGTCGCGGCAGACCAGACAAGCGCCGTCCTCGTGTTCGACGCGCCCACCACTGGACAGGATCTGGGCTTCGGCGGGTCTATTGCCGTCAACGGCGTCTGCCTCACCGCGACCAGCGTCGACGAGGGCAGGATCGTGGTCGACGTGATGGGGGAGACCCTGCTCCGGACCACCACCGGTCTGCTCGCTCCCGGCAGCGCAGTGAACCTGGAACGATGCGTCCCGGCGACCGGACGGCTGGACGGACACGTTGTCCAGGGCCACGTCGACGGCATCGGAACCCTGCTGGAGCGTGAGAACCAGGGCGCCTGGCACCGGCTGCGGTTCGGCCTTCCCACCCGGCTGGCCCGGTACGCGGCAGAGAAGGGGTCAGTCACCGTCGACGGCGTTTCCCTCACCATCAGCGCCGTCAGTGCAGCCTCCGCCCCTGACCCATGGTTCGAGGTGGGACTGATTCCGACCACCCTGCGGGAGACGAACCTCGGTGTGAAACAGCCGGGCGACTCGGTGAACCTGGAAATGGATGTGCTGGCCAAGTACGCGGAGCGGCTGATGAGCTTCATGCTGCCCGCCTGGCAGTCGCCGAACACCCAGTCTCTGCCCATTCAGAAACCCGCGGTCAGCAAGCCCACGGTCCCGCCAGCGATCGTCGAGCCCCTGTCATGACCACCCACGACACCGAACCTGCGGCCCAGCCCATCCGGCTCGACACCGTCCCCGCTGCGGTGGCGGCGATGGCCGCTGGCCGGGCCGTCGTCGTCGTCGACGACGAGCGCCGCGAAAACGAGGGCGACATCATCTTCGCCGCCCAGTTCGCCACCGAACGGCTGGTTGGCTGGACTGTCCGCTACACCTCGGGCGTCCTCTGCGTCCCCATCTCCGGAGAGGTGGCTGACCGGTTGCTGCTGCCGCCGATGACCGCCGTCAACGAGGACGCCAAGGGCACCGCGTACACGGTGTCCTGCGACGCGGCGGTGGGGGTCTCCACCGGCATCAGCGCCGCCGACAGGGCCCGAACTGCTCGCCTGCTCGCCGATCCGACGACGACGGCGGCCGACCTCACGCGGCCGGGGCATCTGTTCCCGTTGCGCGGGGCACCCGGCGGGGTCAGTGAACGCCCCGGACACACCGAGGCGGGCCTGCAACTGTGTGCCCTCGCCGGTCTGGAACCCGCGGCGGTCATCGCCGAGGTGGTCCACGACGAAGGTCACATGATGCGACTGCCCGCACTGCGTGACTTCGCCGATGTGCACGGCCTGCCCCTGATCTCCATCAAGGACCTGCTCAGCTACACAGCCGCCGGGCAGGCTGAACACACCGCACCCACTACACCCGCTGCAGAAAAGGACCTGCGATGACCACTTCCGATGTGACGACCTCCAACCTGACCGGCTCCAACGTGCCCCCCTCCAACGTCACAGGCGGGCCGGTGGTAACCCTCCCGACCGCCTTCGGACCCTTCACCACCCAGGCCTGGACGGACGAGGTAACTGGGGTGGAGCATCTCAGCCTCTCCGCGGTCGGGAACGGCCAGGCGGCAGAGAACGGGCCGGCGAGCGGGAACGGCCAGGCGAACCAGAACGGCCAGGCGAGCGGGAACGGCCAGGCGAACCAGAACGGCCAGGTGAGCGGGAACGGCCAGGCGAACCATAACGGCCAGGTGAGCGGGAACGGCCAGGCGGCAGAGAACGGCACCGCACCCCTGGTCCGGCTGCATTCCGAGTGCCTGACCGGTGACGTCTTTTCCTCCTTCCGCTGCGACTGCGGCGAGCAGCTGGAGCAGGCCCTGCAGCTCATCACCGAGCAGGGCGGCACCGTGCTGTACCTGCGCGGTCAGGAAGGCAGGGGCATCGGCCTCGCCAACAAGATCCGCGCCTACGCGCTGCAGGACACCGGCGCAGACACCATCGAAGCCAACGAGCAGCTCGGACTCCCCGTGGACTCGCGGGATTACCAGGCGGCAGCAGCGATCCTTCACCAGCTCGGTTTGCAGTCGATACGGCTGCTCAGCAACAACCCGGAGAAGCGGGACAAGCTCCAGCTCCACGGCATCGAGGTCACCGCCATGGTGCCCTCCGAAGTGCCGGCGCGGGCCGAGAACCAGCGGTACCTCCAAACGAAGCGCGACCGGCTCAACCACCGGCTGACCCTCCTCGAAGACCACGGGCTCCAGCAAAGCTGACCCGGCGGTCACGAGCAATCAACCATTACTGACAACGCATCACCGACTAATTACTGCAGGAAAGAGACACACCATGAGCGGCCACGGCGCACCCACCCTGAACCTCAGCCACCTGTCCGGGGCGAGCCATCTGCGGCTCGCCGTCGTCGCCGCCAGTTGGCACACCGAGATCATGGACGGGCTGCTCGACGGCGCCCTCCGCGCCGCGAAAGATGCAGGCATCGAACCCACAGTGGTCAGGGTTCCAGGGAGTTTTGAACTACCCGTCGCCGCCGCCCGGCTGGCACCGCACTTCGACGCGGTGGTGGCCCTCGGCGTCGTCATCCGCGGCGGCACCCCGCACTTCGACTACGTGTGCCAGGCGGCCACCTCCGGCCTGACCGACGTCAGTGTCCGTACCGGCATCCCGGTGGGGTTCGGCGTCCTGACCTGCGACACGGAACAGCAGGGCCTGGACCGTGCGGGTCTGCCCGGGTCCAGCGAGGACAAGGGCTACGAGTCGGTGGCTGCCGCGCTGACCACCGCCGCCGTCCTGGACAGCTGGCAGGGATAGAGCTTTGTCACACCCAACCCACCGAATGAGGCTCAATGCCGCCAACCCAGTAACGTTGGCAGTGTGAAAAGCTTCGAATCCCTCTTCGCTGAACTCAGCGCCAAAGCCATCGACCGCCCGGACGGGTCGCGGACCATCGCCGAACTCGACTCCGGCGTCCACGGCATCGGCAAGAAGGTGGTCGAGGAGGCCGCCGAGGTGTGGATGGCCGCCGAGTACGAATCCGATGAGGCAGCCGCCGAGGAAATCTCCCAGCTGCTCTATCACCTGCAGGTCCTGATGATCGCCAAGGGTCTGACGCTGAACGACGTGTACAAGCATCTCTAGGCACCATTCCGCCAGGATCCAGGTGCCCCAGCAGCAGACCTCCCTTCGAACCTTCAGCGAAAGAAAACCTCCATGCTTCGTGTAGCAGTCCCCAACAAGGGCGCCCTGTCCGAATCAGCCTCCGCCATGCTCGCCGAGGCCGGCTACCGCCAGCGCCGCGACACCCGCGAACTGGTCCTCGAAGACCCCGACAACGGGGTCGAGTTCTTCTTCCTCCGCCCCCGCGACATCGCCGTGTACGTGGGCGCCGGAACCCTCGACGTCGGCATCACCGGCCGCGACCTGTTCCTTGACGCCGACGTCGACGCCGAGGAGCGCCTGACCCTCGGGTTTGGCGCCTCGACCTTCCGGTTCGCCGGACCGGTAGGACACTTCAGCAACGTCGCCCAGCTCGACGGCAAGCGGTTGGCCACCAGCTATGACGGGCTGCTGCGCCGTTTCCTCGCCGACCACGGAGTGGACGCCACAGTGGTGCGCCTCGACGGTGCGGTGGAATCCTCGGTGCGTCTCGGCGTCGCCGACGCGATCGCCGACGTCGTCGAGACCGGCAACACGCTCAAGGCCGCCGGAATGGAAATCTTCGGCGACCCGATCCTGCGCAGCGAGGCCGTCCTGATCGGCCGCAGCGGAGACACGCCGGCCGGCCTCGATGTGCTGATCCGTCGGCTGCAGGGAGTCCTCGTGGCACGCCAGTACGTGCTGATGGACTACGACATCCGCAAGGACCTCGTCGACGCCGCAGCCGCGCTGACCCCCGGCCTGGAATCCCCGACGGTCTCGCCGCTCCGCGACTCCGACTGGGTGGCCGTCCGCTCGATGGTGCTGCGCACCCACACGAACCGGATCATGGACGAGCTGTACGAGCTCGGCGCCCGCGCCATCCTCGTCAGCACCATCCACGCCTGCAGGGTCTAGGACGGCAGCCATGGGTGTAGCCATTCGCGTCATCCCGTGCCTCGATGTCGACGCCGGCCGCGTGGTGAAGGGCGTCAACTTCGCCGACCTGCGCGACGCCGGTGACCCGGTGGAGCTCGCGCACCGGTACGACCGGGCCGGCGCCGACGAACTGACCTTCCTCGACGTGACCGCGTCCTCCGGCAACCGGGACACCACGTTCGACGTCGTCGCGCGCACCGCCGAGGAGGTCTTCATCCCGTTGACCGTCGGCGGGGGAGTGCGCGGGATCGCCGACGTCGACAAGCTGCTGCGCTTCGGCGCGGACAAGGCCTCGATCAACACGGCAGCTGTCAGCCGGCCCGACGTGATCGACGAAATCACCAGCCACTTCGGATCACAGGTGCTGGTGCTGTCCCTCGATGCCCGGCGCGTGCCGGGCGGCGGGACGCCGTCGGGCTATGAAGTCACGACGCATGGCGGCCGGCAGGGCACCGGGATCGACGCAGTGCAGTGGGCCCGCGAGGCGGCCGACCGTGGGGTGGGCGAGATCCTGCTCAACTCGATCGATGCCGACGGCACCAAGGCCGGGTTCGACCTGGAGATGATCCGCGCGGTGCGGGCGGCAGTGAAGGTTCCACTGATCGCCTCCGGCGGGGCCGGCTTGCCGGAGCACTTCCCGCCTGCCGTCCAGGCCGGTGCCGATGCGGTGCTGGCGGCGTCGGTGTTCCACTTCGGGCCGCTGGACGCCATCGCCCAGGTCAAGAAAGCCATCAGCGACGCGGGCTTCCCCGTCCGATAGCTGGGATTTGTTGCTTGGGTGGGCAAGTCAGCCCTCCCACCTCAACGGGCGGGTCGGCGGGCTTCCCGACGCTGCCATCTTCTGTGCAGCTGTGGCGGGTTCCCCCTGCCGTTCGTGCAGCTGTGGCGGGTAAGACCCCGCGCAACCCGCCATACGTGCACAACCTGTCCGACGGCGGCGTCTCGTGGGCGTAGGTACCCGCCACACATGTACAAGGTGTCCGACGGCGGCACCCTCACGAGCCTTCGCACCCGCCATATGTGCACAAATGTGCCCGACGGCGGAGGGTTACGTTCGGAGGAAGCGGTTAGCCAGGCGGGTGGCTACAGGCCGACCTCGGCGCTGTCCAGCAGCGCGACGGCGTCGGGCTGGCCCTCGAACGTGACGAGGGCGTGGCGGGTCCGGCCGTGGGCGTGCATCAGGAGCTCGCCGGGATCGCCCTTGATGGCGACGGACACGGGCGCTCGTTTCGCGACATGACGCAGCCCGTCGGAGCGCACCAGCACAATCCCCAGGTCCACCCCACGGTAGAGAATCGCGGCGCGTTTGATCAGTTCGTCCCAGAGCGCGTTCGAGTAATCCTCGTCCAGCGCACGAGGCGCCCACCGGCTACGTGCACGACGGACGTCCTCGGTGTGGACGAAGTATTCAATCAGGTTGGCGCTGGCATCCAGCGACTTGGACCGCTTCAGCGGGGAGTAGAAGGGATGCCCGGCGAGGAAATCGTCGACCAGCTTCTTGAAACCCTCAACTGACTCCGCCTTGGCGGCGAGTTTGCGGACCGACTTGTCGGACACGGCGGCCAGGGGCTTGATGACCATGGCAAGGCCAACGGCCGGTCGGTGTTCCCGCAGGTAAAGGTGGGCGGCCAGCTCTTTGGCCTGCCAGCCATCGCACAGCGTCGGCGAATGGGGCCCTGCTGCGAGAAGCGTTTCGGCCAGGACTTCGCGGGATGGTTCTACATATTGCATCACTGCTGAAACTAGCAGATCCGGTGCTTCTTGGCACGGGGAACCGCCGCGCCGCACCACCCTGAAGCACTCAACCGTCCGTCAGCTGGCCACCCGGTGTCGCGATAGAATTGACGGTGATGCCATCACAGACCGATACCCCGTCAACGCCCGATTCTTCTACCGGGTCAGCCCTTGATCCGCAGATCGCTGCTGCCCTCAAACGGGACCCCGCTGGGCTGGTCGCAGCGGTGATCCAGCAGCACGATTCGGGGGAAGTCCTGATGCTTGGCTGGATGGATGACGAGGCTGTCCACCGCACCCTCACCACCGGTCGGGTCACCTTTTTCTCCCGGTCCCGGAACGCCTACTGGCGCAAGGGCGACACCTCGGGCCACATCCAGTGGGTCAAGTCGGCGGCCATCGATTGCGACGGCGACGCCCTCCTCATCCGCGTCGACCAGGTGGGTGCCGCCTGCCACACTGGCACCCGGACCTGCTTCGACGGCAGGGACCTCGCCGTGGTTACCGGTCCCGACACCTCCCACTAGCGGCCCACGCGCCGCCCACCGTGACGTTTCCCACCGCCAGCTGAAAGAGCACACACCGTTATGCAGGAACTTGGAGTCATCAGCCCCAGCCTTGAGGAGTTCCGCGAACTCGCCAGGGACCGCCGCGTGGTGCCCGTCCATCTGAAGGTGCTCGCGGACGCCCACACCCCCATCGCCATCTACCGCAAGCTCGCTGACGGCCAGCCCGGTACCTTCCTGATGGAATCCGCGGCGGTCGGCGGCGTGTGGTCGAGGTACTCGTTCATCGGCGCCCACTCGCGCGCCACCCTGACCAGCCTCGACGGCGAGGCGCACTGGCTGGGGGAGCCGCCGGCAGGTGTCCCCACCACCGGCAGCCCGGTCGAGGCGCTCCGCCAGACCATCGAGGCGCTGCGCACCCCCCGGTTCGATAACCTGCCGCCGTTCACCTCAGGTCTGGTGGGCTTCATCGGCTGGGAGTCGGTCCGCCACTGGGAGCGGCTGACCAGCCCACCCGAAGACGATCTGCTGCTGCCCGAGCTGGCCATGTGCCTGGTCACCGACATGGCCGTGCATGACAACTCCGAGGGCACCCTCACCCTCGTCGCGAACGCGATCAACTTCGACGGCTCCAGCGACCGGGTGGATGAAGCCTGGCACGACGCCGTCCAGCGGATCCGCGCCATGCTCACCAAGCTGGGGGAAGCCGCCGAACAGCCCGTCTCCGTGCTGCGGGACGGGTCGGTGGACACCGCCGAACTCCTTTCCCGCGTCGACGAACGCTGGGACAAGCCCAAGTACCTGGCCGCCATCGAGCGCGGGAAGCGGGCCATCGTGGACGGCGACGTGTTCCAGGTGGTCATCTCCCGGCGGTTCGAACTCGACTGCGACGCGTCCCCGTTGGACGTCTACCGGGTGCTCCGGAACACCAACCCGAGCCCCTACATGTACCTGTTCAGCCTGGCCGACGCCGACGGGCGGGAGTACTCGATCGTCGGATCTTCCCCGGAGGCCCTCGTCACGGTCACCGGCAAGGACGTCATCACCCACCCGATTGCCGGCTCCCGCCCCCGCGGGCACACCCTGGACCAGGACCGGGCCCTCGCCGACGAGCTGCTGGCCGACGAGAAGGAACGCGCCGAACACCTGATGCTGGTCGACCTGGCCCGCAACGACATTTCCAAGGTCTGTGTGCCCGGCTCGGTCGACGTCACCCAGTTCATGGAAGTGGAGCGGTTCAGCCACATCATGCACCTCGTCTCGACGGTGGTCGGTTCGCTGGCCCCCACGAAGACGGCGTATGACGTGCTCGCCGCCACCTTCCCCGCCGGTACCCTGTCCGGGGCTCCCAAGCCCCGCGCGCTGCGCCTGATCGACGAGGTGGAACCCCACCGCCGCGGAATCTACGGCGGGGTGGTCGGCTACCTCGATTTCGCCGGCGACATGGACCTGGCCATCGCCATCCGGTCAGCACTGCTCCGCGACGGCCGGGCCTACGTGCAGGCCGGCGGCGGGATTGTGGCCGACTCCGTCCTGGAAGACGAGGCGCAGGAAACCGTCAACAAGGCGGCAGCGCCGCTGCGTGCGGCACTGATCGCCTCCAGCCTCAGGACCGTCACCGCTGCCGAGGCGCTAGAGGAAGTAGAGGTCCCATGAGCACCGACCCGGGCACCACAGACGGCCAGGCAAGCTCCTCCGGGCACTCGAAGGCCTCCGCAACACCCAAGGCGCCAAGTGCGTGGCAGCGCAAAGGCACTGTGATTCTGGCCACGGTGCTGTTCTCCCTGCTCGCGTTCGCAAGCACCACCCAGACCTGGCTGACGGTGATCCTGCCACAGGACGCCGTCCAGACCCCCAACCTCACCATCCCCGGCAGCGACGCCGCCACCGCCGTCACCGCCTTCGCGCTAGTGTCCCTGGCCGCGGCGCTGGCCGTTTCCATCGCTGGCCGGATCGCCCGGATCCTGGTGGTGGCGATCCTGCTCATCGCCGGCGTCGGGATCGTCTGGAACAGCCTGCTGGTGGTGGCAGACCCCACCGGGGCCGCTGCCCCGGCGATCGGCGAGGCAATCGGTGTCAGCACCGGCAGCGGTGCCACCCTGGCGCTCACCGTGTTCCCCTGGCTGGCCGCCGCTGCTGGCGTCCTGTTGACAGTGACTGCGGTCTGGATGCTCCTCGCCAGCCGCGGCTGGAACCGGTCCAAGCGGTACGAGAAGGTCGCCGACGAGAACCCGTCCGCGCGCAAGTCGACCGCCCACTCGGACGAGATCGACAGCTGGGACCAGCTCACCAAGGGGAAAGATCCCACCACCTGAGCCAGCACGGCAGACCACGGCCGCCCCTAACTAATGGCAGAATGAAGACCAGACGAGTTTCAAGGAGAGTCACCATGGCCAAAGACGCCACAGCCAACGCAACGACCCGGACCGCCTCCGTGGAGCACCCGGAAAATTCACGGGAAAACCACGCATCAATGCATGACGAGACCATCGGCCACGGCAACAGCCCCGCGGCGTGGACCTGCGTGCTGATCATGCTCGTCGGCGCAGCAGTGTCGTCCTTCGCCTATGTCTTCGCCAGCACCGAGGGGAACATGGGCGCCGGAACCGTTCTGTTCTGGATCGGCATCGCCGTCATGGTGGTGGGTCTCGGAGCGGGCCTCGTCATGAAGCGCGCCGGCTACGGTGTCGGCGGATCAAAGCTGAAGGGCAAAGACGACTAGGTGAGCGTTCTCGACGACATCATCGCGGGAGTCCGTGAGGACCTCGCACCCCGTGTTGCGGCGCTCCCGCTGGAGCAACTGCGCGACGACGCCACCTCGGCTCCCGCGCCCCGCGACGCCTACGCCGCCCTGCGCGGTAACGGCACCGGGATCACCCTGATCGCCGAGGTGAAACGCCGCAGCCCCTCCAAGGGAGCGCTGGCCGACATCACCGACCCCGCGGCTCTGGCGGTGCGCTACGAAACCGGAGGCGCCGCCGTCGTCAGCGTCCTCACCGAACAGCGACGCTTCGGCGGGTCACTGGCCGACCTCGATGCTGTGCGCGCCGCCGTCGACCTGCCGTTGCTGCGCAAGGACTTCACCGTCGACGAATACCAGATCTGGGAGGCCCGCGCCCACGGCGCCGACCTGGTCCTGCTGATCGTCGCAGCCCTGACCGACGAGGAGCTCCGCAGCTTCCTCGCACTGACCCACCAGCTCGGCATGAACGCACTGGTGGAAACCCACACCGCTGACGAGGTGGAACGGGCAGTTGCGGCCGGTGCCAAGATCGTCGGCATCAACGTACGGAACCTGAAGACGCTCGACATTGACCGGTCGGTCTTCGCCCCCCTGGCCGCCGGTATCCCGGCGGGCACGCTCATCATCGCCGAGTCGGGAGTGCGGGACGCAGCCGACGTCGGACGGTTCGCCTCCGATGGAGCCGACGCCATTCTGGTCGGCGAGGCGTTGGTCCGGCACGACAATCCCCAGGACACGATCGCCGCGTTCCTCGACGCCGGCCGCAGCGCGCGACTGGCCCTCCAGGACCAGCCAACCGCTTAGCCACCGGCACGCAGCACACCACCACGACAGGACAGGCAAGCTCATGACCGATTCGCCCCAGGCAGCCAACGGACCCACCGAGGTCACCGAAGGTACTGCAGAAGCCTTCCTCAACCCCACGGGGAGCCTGCGCCACGCGCCCGGCCCCTACTTCGGTGAGTACGGCGGCCGCTGGATGCCCGAGTCGCTGATTGCTGCTCTCGACGAGCTCACCGATACCTTCGAGAAGGCCAAGGCGGATCCCGAGTTCACCGCCCAGGTGGCGGAACTGAACCGCACCTACGCCGGGCGCCCCTCGCTGCTGACCGAGGCCAAGCGGTTCTCTGAGCATGCAGGCGGTGTGCGGATCTTCCTCAAGCGCGAAGACCTCAACCACACCGGATCCCACAAGATCAACAACGTGCTGGGCCAGGCCCTCCTCGCCAAGCGGATGGGCAAGACCCGCGTCATCGCCGAAACCGGTGCGGGCCAGCACGGAGTCGCCAGTGCCACCGCCGCAGCCCTGATGGGCCTGGAGTGCGTCGTCTACATGGGTGCCGAAGACTGCCGCCGGCAGGCGCTGAACGTGGCCCGGATGGAACTGCTCGGAGCCACAGTCGTCCCGGTCACCAACGGGTCGCAGACCCTCAAGGACGCCATCAACGACGCCCTGCGCGACTGGGTGGCCAACGTGGACACCACCCATTACCTCCTCGGCACGGCCGCCGGAGCGCACCCGTTCCCGTCAATGGTCAGGTACTTCCACGAGGTCATCGGCGAGGAAGCCCGCGAGCAGATGCTGGCCGAAACCGGCCGCCTGCCCGACGCGGTGTGCGCCTGCATCGGCGGCGGGTCCAACGCGATCGGTATGTTCCACGGGTTCCTCGACGACCCCGAGGTGGCACTGTACGGCTTCGAGGCAGGCGGCGACGGCGTCGAAACCGGACGCCATGCCGCGACCATTACCCTGGGCCGTCCCGGCGTGCTGCACGGCGCCCGCTCCTACCTGATGCAGGACGACGACGGCCAGACCATCGAGTCCCACTCCATCTCCGCCGGACTGGACTACCCCGGCGTCGGCCCGGAGCACGCCTACCTGGCCGACATCGGCCGGGTCAGCTACGAGCCGATCACCGATGCCGAAGCCATGGACGCATTCAAGCTGCTGTGCCGCAGCGAGGGAATCATCCCGGCCATCGAAACCGCCCACGCCCTGGCCGGAGCCATCAAGGTGGGGCAACGCCTCGCCGCCGAGGGCGGCGACCCGTCGGAAAAGATCGTCCTGATCAACCTCTCCGGCCGTGGCGACAAGGACGTGGCGACAGCCGCCGAATTCTTCGACCTGCTGCCCGACAACAGCGCCGAATCCGAAATCGGAAAAGACGGGGAACAACTGTGAACACCCAGACCACCAGCAAGTCGGCCGCCGCGATCGACCGTGCGCGCGACGCCGGCCGTGCCGCGCTGATCGGGTACCTGCCCGCCGGTTTCCCCGACGTCCAGACCACCATCGACGCGGCGGTTGCCATGGCGGAGAACGGGATGGACCTGATCGAGATCGGCATCCCCTACTCGGATCCGGTGATGGACGGTGCGGTAATCCAGGAAGCAACGGTGCAGGCCCTGCAGAACGGGTTCACCGTCGAGAAGGTCTTCGACATCGTCAAGGGCATCACGGAGCGCACCGACGCGGCCGTGCTCGTGATGACCTACTGGAACCCGGTCATGCAGCTCGGCGTCCGCGAGTTCGCCCGTCGGCTGCACGAGGCTGGGGGAGCAGGACTGATCACCCCCGACCTGATCCCCGACGAAGCCGCCGAATGGCTGGCCGCCTCCGAGGAGTTTGGCCTGGACCGGGTCTTCCTCGTGGCCCCGTCCACGAGCGACGAGCGGATGGAACGGACGGTCGCGGCCAGCCGCGGGTTTGTCTACGCCGTCTCCATCATGGGCGTCACCGGCGCCCGGACCGCTGTCAGTTCCGCGGCCCGCGCCGTCGTCGACGCCGCCCACGGTGCTGGCGCTGAACGCGCCTGCGTCGGGCTCGGCGTTTCCTCCGCAGACCAGGTCCGGGAGATCGCCGCGTACGCGGACGGCGTGATCGTGGGCACCGCCCTGGTGGCGGCCCTGCGCGACGGCGGAGTACCCGCCCTCGCCGAACTGACCAAGGACCTCAGCAGCGGAACGGGAAAGAGCTAACCCATGCGAATCGTGAGCACCATCGGGACGCTTCCCGCCAGTATCCCGAGCCCACCGGCGGAGTGGGCGTCCTTCAGCCTTGGACCGCTCACGCTGTACACGTACGCCCTGTGCATCCTTGCCGGGATCATCCTGGCCCTGCTGCTGACCGTATCCCGGTGGAAGCGCTACGGCGGCAACCCGGACGTCATCTGGGACGTCGCCATCTGGGCCATCCCGTTCGGCATCCTCGGCGGACGGCTCTACCACGTGATCTCCTCACCCGACGCCTACTTCGGACCCGACGGCGACCTGTCGCGGATCCCGCGGATCTGGGAGGGCGGCCTGGGCATCTGGGGCGCCATCGCCTTGGGTGCCGTGGGCGCCTGGATCGGCTGCCGCCGGTCCGGGGTGCGGCTGAGCGCCTTCGCCGACGCCGCCGCCCCGGGCATCCTGCTTGCGCAGGCGGTGGGCCGGCTCGGAAACTGGTTCAACCAGGAGCTTTTTGGCGCCCCCACCACCCTGCCGTGGGGCCTGGAAATCGACCCGGAGAACGCCAACTTCCCAGACGGCGTCCCCGTGGACACCCTGTTCCACCCGACCTTCCTGTACGAGATGCTGTGGAACCTCGCCGGCGTCGCCCTGCTCCTGCTCATCGACAAGCGGTTCCGCCTCCGCGGGGGAATGATGTTCTGGGCGTACGCTGCCTTCTACACGGCGGGCCGCGTCTGGATCGAAGCCCTCCGCATCGACGACGCCGAACTGGTCACCCTGTTCGGTGTCACCCAGCGGCTCAACGTCTGGACCAGCATCCTGGTCCTGGTCGGTGCCATCGCCGTCCTCATCTACCTCGGTACGAAACGCAAGGGGGCCGACACGCCGTCGCTGTACCTGCCAGGCCGTGAACCGTCGGCAGTGGATTCGCTGGAAGACACCACCGACACCCACATTGCCGACACAGACGAAACGAAATCCACCACCCGTGGTAATCTCGTCGAAACAAACGGTAGTGATGAACCTCTCTCCGAGCGGGACAGCACCGATCCGACAAAGCGGGAGAACGACTCCCGACCCTAGCGTCCAGGGCCACCGCCCACACTGGACACACCGCCACAGTGACGTGGCCCCGGCGCCCCGGCGGAACACCCCTCTCCAGGCGCACCGGATATGGCGGGCACCTCAGGTGCCCAGTTGTTCTGCAATCGTTGTTCCGGGAACCTCCCGGGAAGCATCAGTCACGCCATAGAATTCTGCTAACAAGTTCGTTTAGTGAGCAGCCCACTCGGGCTGCAGACCTGGGGCCAAGGCCGTCCCCTCCCGACGCTCCATTCTGGGGGAAGGACACTACCTATGAATGCTCCCACTTCCGGCAACCCCACCGCCGGCGTTTCCACCAACACCTCGGACAACGGGTCAGCGACCCGTTACGGCGAGGATGCCTCGATCGTTGACGACGTCACCCCCGAGGTCACCCCCGGTGCTGAGAAGTCCACCGTCGTCTCTCCCTTCGAGCGGTTCTCCAACATTCCCGAGGCCACCGGACTGTATAACCCGGAGAACGAGAAGGATGCATGCGGCCTGGCCGTCATCGCGACCCTTCGCGGGGAACCGGGCCACGACATCGTCGATCATGCGCTGACCGCGCTGCGCAACCTTGAGCACCGCGGTGCAGTGGGCGCCGATGAGGGCACCGGCGACGGCGCCGGCCTGCTCACCCAGGTTCCCGACGAGTTCTTCCGCGCGGTAGTCGACTTCGACCTTCCCCCGGCTGGCCAGTACGCAGTCGGGACCGCGTTCCTTCCCGCTGAGGGACGCGAGGAACAGACCGCACGCGCCGGACTGGAAGCGATCGCCGAATCCGAGGGACTCACCGTCCTCGGCTGGCGCGAAGTGCCCATCCAGGCCGACCTCGTGGGCGCCATGGCTCGTGCCTGCATGCCGCACTTCGTGCAGCTCTTCCTGGCACCCACCGGCGGAGCGTCCTCCTCGGACAATGCGTCTCCGGACAGCGCCCCGTCGGGAAGTAAAGCTGCGCCGGTCGACCTGGACGCGCTGGCCTTCAGGGTGCGGAAGCGCGCCCAGAACAAGCTCGGCGTCTACTTCCCGTCCCTGTCCTCCAAGACCATGGTCTACAAGGGCATGCTGACCACCGCGCAGCTGGAACCGTTCTACCCGGACCTGTCCGACCCCCGGTTCAAGACCAAGCTGGGCATCGTGCACTCCCGGTTCTCCACCAACACCTTCCCCTCTTGGCCTCTCGCCCAACCGTTCAGGACCATCGCCCACAACGGCGAAATCAACACGGTCAAGGGCAACCGGAACTGGATGCGCGCACGCCAGTCGCAGCTGTCCAACAGCCTCCTCGGCGACGACCCCGAGGAACTGTTCCCCATCTGCACCCCCGGAGCCTCCGACTCGGCGTCGTTCGACGAGGTCGCCGAACTGCTGATGCTCTCCGGCCGGCCCATCACCCACGCGATCATGATGATGATCCCTGAGGCGTGGGAGAACCACGCCACGATGGATCCTGCCCGCCGTGCGTTCTACCAGTACCACTCGATGCTCATGGAACCGTGGGACGGCCCCGCGGCCGTGTCCTTCACCGACGGGACCCTGGTGGGGGCTGTCCTGGACCGCAATGGCCTCCGCCCCGCCCGCTACTGGGTGATGGAGGACGGTCTGGTGGTCCTCGCCTCCGAGGTGGGAGTCATCGACATCGAACCCTCCAAGGTGGTGCACAAGGGCCGCGTGTCCCCGGGCAAGATGTTCCTCGTGGACACCGAGGCCGGACGGGTGATCGAGGACCAGGAAATCAAGGCGCAGGTTGCCTCCGCCAACCCGTGGGGCGAATGGGTCAAGGACAACCTGCTGCTCCTGAAGGACCTCCCCGAACGCGAGCACGTCCTGCACACCAAGGCCTCCATCAACCGGCGCCAGCGCACCTTCGGCTACACGCAGGAAGAGCTGCGGATCCTTCTCGGACCGATGGCGAAGGCCGGAGCCGAACCGCTCGGCGCGATGGGCTCCGACACTCCGGTCGCCGTGCTGTCCAAGCGACCACGGCTCCTGTTTGACTACTTCGTGCAGTCCTTCGCGCAGGTCACCAACCCGCCACTGGACTCCATCCGCGAGGAACTCGTCACCTCGCTGCGGGCGTCCCTGGGCCCCAACGGCAACCTCCTGACCACCAAGCAGGTGCACGCCAAGCAGGTGGGTCTGAGCTTCCCGGTGATCAACAACGACGAACTGGCGAAGATCGCCAACATGTCCAACAGCGACGGCGAACGCATCGCCATGAAGGTCCGCGGGCTGTACCGGCCCGAGGGCGGTGAGGCGTCCCTCCGGGCACGGCTCACCGAGATCTGCGAGCAGGTCTCCAGCGCCATCAATCGGGGCATCCAGTACATTGTCCTGTCAGACCGTGACTCGAACGCTCAGTGGGCGCCCATCCCGTCCCTGCTGCTGACCAGTGCCGTTCACCACCACCTGCTCAAGAGCGCCAACCGGACCAAGACCTCACTGGTGGTCGAAGCCGGGGACGTGCGCGAGGTCCACCATGTGGCAGCGCTGATCGGCTACGGTTCCTCGGCGATCAACCCTTACCTGGCCATGGAAAGCTGCGAGGAACTGGTCCGCAACGGCGACATCACCGGAGTGACCGCCGAGCAGGCCGTCGCCAACCTCATCAAGGGGCTCGGCAAGGGCGTCCTGAAGATCATGTCCAAGATGGGCATCTCAACGGTCGGCTCCTACTGTGGCGCGCAGACCTTCGAGGCACTCGGTCTGGGCCAGGAACTCGTGGACGAATACTTCCACGGCACGCAGACCCAGCTCGGCGGCGTCGGGCTGGAGGTGATCGCTGCCGAGACGGCAGCGCGCCACGCCAGCGCCTACCCGCAGGACGGGATCGACGATCCGCACCGGGACCTGGACAACGGTGGGGAGTACCAGTGGCGCCGCGAGGGCCCACCGCACCTGTTCAACCCGGAGACCGTGTTCCGGCTGCAGCACGCCACCCGCGAGCGGCGCTACGACATCTTCAAGAAGTACACCAGTGGCGTCGACGACCAGGCCAAGGAACTGATGACCCTGCGCGGGTTGCTCCAGTTCAAGGAGGGCGTGCGCGAACCGGTGCCGATCGACGAGGTTGAACCGGTCTCCAGCATCGTCAAGCGGTTCTCCACCGGCGCGATGAGCTACGGCTCCATCTCCCAGGAGGCCCACGAGACGCTGGCTATCGCCATGAACCGCCTCGGCGGCAAGTCCAACACCGGCGAGGGCGGGGAAGATATTGACCGGCTGCTCGACCCCGAGCGCCGGTCAGCGATCAAGCAGGTTGCCTCCGGCCGGTTCGGCGTGACCAGCCTGTACCTGACCAACGCCACTGACATCCAGATCAAGATGGCGCAGGGTGCCAAGCCCGGCGAGGGCGGCCAGCTGATGAGCCAGAAGGTCTACCCGTGGGTGGCCCGGACCCGGCACTCCACTCCCGGCGTGGCCTTGATCTCGCCGCCGCCGCACCACGACATCTACTCCATTGAGGACCTCGCCCAGCTGATCTACGACCTGAAGCGGTCCAACCCGTCGGCACGCGTGCACGTCAAGCTGGTCTCCGAAGTGGGGATCGGCACGGTCGCGGCCGGCGTCACCAAGGCCAAGGCCGACGTCGTCCTGATTTCCGGGCACGACGGCGGCACCGGTGCCAGCCCCCTGAACTCGCTCAAGCACGCGGGCGTTCCCTGGGAGCTGGGCCTGGCGGAAACCCAGCAGACCCTCATGCTCAACGGGCTCCGCGACCGCGTGGTGGTGCAGGTCGACGGGCAGCTCAAGACCGGGCGCGACGTCGTCATCGCCGCGCTGCTCGGCGGCGAGGAGTTCGGTTTCGCGACGGCGCCGCTGGTGGTCTCGGGCTGCGTCATGATGCGCGTCTGCCACCTGGACACCTGTCCGGTGGGCGTCGCCACGCAGAACCCCGAGCTGCGCAGCCGGTTCACCGGCAAGCCCGAGTTCGTGGTCAACTTCTTCGAGTTTCTCGCCGAGGAGGTCAGGGAGATCCTGGCCAGCCTGGGCTTCCGGTCCATCGAGGAAGCCATCGGCCACAGCGAGTCGCTCGACGCACGCAAGGCAATCGACCACTGGAAGGCCGACGGTCTCGACCTCGACCCGATCCTGCGCGGCAACGAGTTCGGCGACGACGCGCCGATGCGCAACATGACCACGCAGAACCACGAGCTGGACCAGCACTTCGACAAGAAGCTCATCGAGATGAGCGCCGACGCGCTGGACCACCGGGCCCCGGTGCGCATCTCGGTCGACGTCGTGAACACTGACCGTTCGGTGGGCACCATGCTGGGCCACGAGGTGACCCGGCGGTTCGGCATTGACACCCTCGCCACCGACACCATCGACGTCACCCTCACCGGTCAGGCGGGCCAGTCCCTTGGCGCGTTCCTGCCCGCGGGCATCACCCTGCGGCTGTTTGGCGACTCAAACGACTACGTGGGCAAGGGACTGTCCGGCGGGCGGATCATCGTCCGGCCGGACCGGTCCAACGTCTTCGCCGCCGACCGCAATGTCATTGCTGGCAACGTGATCGGCTACGGCGCCACCAGCGGGGAGATCTTCCTCCGCGGGCAGGTGGGGGAGCGGTTCCTGGTGCGCAACTCCGGTGCGACGGCGGTGGTCGAGGGCATCGGCGACCACGGGTGCGAATACATGACCGGCGGCCAGACCCTGATCCTGGGCCGGACCGGCAGGAACTTCGGTGCCGGCATGTCCGGCGGCACCGCCTACGTGCTGGACCTCAACCGGCGCCGGATGAACACCCAGAGCATCGAGAACGGGGAGCTGAAGCTCGTCGAGTTGGATGCCGAGGACATCGAAATTGTCCGTCAGCTGATGATCAAGCATGTTGAAGAGACCGAATCGAACCTCGCAGCGCACCTGCTGGAGAACTTCGAGGACACCATCGCGCGGCTCACCAAGGTGCTGCCCCGCGACTACGCAGCTGTTCTGGATGCCCGGGCCGCTGCGGTTGAAGATGGCCTTGACCCCGACGGCGAAGAAGCTTGGACCCGAATCTTGGAGGTAACCGGTGGGTGACCCACGCGGATTCATGAAGGTACGCGAACGCCAGACCCAGCCCCGCCGGCCCGTGCCGGTGCGGATCATGGACTGGAAGGAAGTCTACGAGGCGCAGGAGAAGGGCGTCCTCAAGGCCCAGGCCGGACGCTGCATGGACTGCGGCATCCCGTTCTGTCACCAGGGCTGCCCGCTGGGCAACCTGATCCCGGAGTGGAACGACCTCACCTACCGGGACAAGGGCAGGGAAGCGATCGAGCGGCTGCACGCCACCAACAACTTCCCCGAGTTCACCGGCCGGCTGTGCCCGGCACCCTGCGAGGCATCCTGCGTGCTGGGGATCAACCAGCCGCCGGTCACCATCAAGCAGGTGGAAGTCTCGATCATTGATGAGGCCTTCGCCGAGGGTTGGGTTGAGGCGCACCCGCCGGAACGACTGACCGACAAGACCATCGCCGTCGTCGGCTCCGGCCCTGCAGGCCTTGCCGCAGCGCAGCAGCTCACCCGCACCGGTCACACGGTGGCCGTGTATGAGCGTGACGACAAGATTGGCGGGCTCCTGCGTTACGGGATTCCCGACTTCAAGATGGAAAAGAGTCACCTGGAGCGTCGCCTTGAGCAGATGCGTGCCGAGGGTACCCGGTTCAGGACCGGCGTCGAGGCGGGACGCGACATCAGCTGGGACCAGCTCCGGCGTCGTTACGACGCCGTCGTGGTTGCTACCGGCGCCACCATTCCCCGTGACCTGCCAATCCCGGGACGGGAACTGGAAGGCGTTCATTTCGCCATGGATTACCTGGTCCAGGCCAACCGGGTGAGTGCGGGCGGTGTTGTTGAGGACCAGATCCACGCGGAGGGCAAGCACGTGGTGATCCTTGGTGGCGGCGACACGGGCGCTGATTGCCTGGGCACCGCCCACCGGCAGCACGCGGCCTCCGTGACGACGCTGGCCATCGGACAGCAGCCGCCGGCGGACCGTGCGGCGCACCAGCCGTGGCCGACGTTCCCCACCCTGTTCGAGGTGGCCAGCGCCCATGAGGAAGGCGGTGAGCGGACCTACCTCGCCTCGACCGTCGAGTTTGTGGGCGAGAACGGCAAGCTCACCGCGGTCCGGGTGGCGGAGACCGAGTTTGTGGACGGCCGCCGGGTGCCGAAGGCCGGCACCGAGAAGGACATCCCGGCGGACCTGGTGTTCCTGTCGCTGGGGTTCACCGGTCCGGAGCCCGCCGGCCTCACCGAACAGGTTCAGGCCGACTTCGATGAGCACGGCAACATTGGTCGGGACGGCTACTACATGACCAACACGCCCGGGATTTTTGCGGCTGGCGACGCCGGTCGTGGACAGTCACTCATCGTCTGGGCCATCGCGGAGGGGCGCGCGTGCGCCGCAGCAGTGGACAAGTGGCTGATGGGGGAGACCAAACTGCCGGCACCGGTGGCTCCCACCGACCGCGCTATGGCAGTGCTCTGAGTGCACCACGTCGCGGAAAGGTCACCGCGCACCCCACAACACCTCCAACAACACGACTAGGCTAGGTTTCATGAGACGCGCAAAAATCGTTGCAACATTCGGCCCTGCAATCGCAAGCTATGAGAACACCGTGGCGGTGTTGGAGGCCGGTGTGGACGTTGCCCGGATGAACATGAGCCACGGCGATCACACGGTGCACAACCAGACCTACGAGTACGTACGGCAGGCATCGGAAGAACTGGGCCGCCCGGTCGCGATCTTCGCGGACCTGCAGGGTCCCAAAATCCGCCTTGGTCGATTCGTGGACGGCCCGCATGTGCTGGCCCCCGGCGACACCTTCACCATCACCACCGAGGATGTCGAAGGCACCCAGGAGATCTGCTCCACCACCCACCTGGGACTGCCCCAGGACGTCAACGTGGGCGATTCCCTGCTGATCGACGACGGCAAGGTCGCCCTCCGGGCCACCGCCGTTGACGACACGAAGGTTGTCGCTGTGGTGACCGTGGGGGGAGCGGTGTCGAACAACAAGGGCATCAACCTGCCCGGCGTCGCCGTGAGTGTGCCAGCGATGAGCGACAAGGACGAGGCCGACCTGCGGTGGGCCATCCAGCGCGGCGTCGACATGGTGGCGCTGTCCTTCGTGCGGAACGCGTCCGACGTCGTCCGCGTCCACGAGATCATGGACGAGGAGGGACGCCGGGTACCGGTCATCGCGAAGATCGAGAAGCCCCAGGCTGTGGACGCGATCGAGGAGATCATCGACGCGTTCGACGCCATCATGGTGGCCCGTGGTGACCTGGGCGTGGAGTTGCCGCTCGAAGAGGTTCCCATTGTGCAGAAGCGTGCCATCGAATTGGCCCGTCGCTGGGCCAAGCCGGTCATCGTCGCCACCCAGGTGCTGGAGTCGATGATCGACAACCCCCGCCCCACCCGCGCTGAGGCCTCTGACTGTGCCAACGCAGTGCTGGATGGTGCTGACGCCGTCATGCTCTCCGGCGAAACCAGTGTGGGCAAGTACCCCATGGAAACCGTGCAGACGATGGCGAATATCATCGAGTCCACCGAGAAGCACGGACTGGACCGGGTGCCGCCGCTGGGCAGCAAGCCACGGACCCGCGGTGGCGCGATCACCCGCGCTGCGGTGGAGATTGCGGACCAGCTGGATGCCCGTTACATCTGTACCTTCACTCAGTCGGGTGACTCGGCGCGGCGTCTGTCACGTCTGCGCCCGAGCAAGCCGGTCTTTGCCTTCACCCCTGTGCAGTCGACGCTGAACACGATGGCGATGATCTGGGGCGTGCAGCCCATGTTGGTGCCGTTCGTTGAGCACACCGACCAAATGACCGCACAGGTGGACCGGGTGCTGTTCGAGCAGGGTCTCGTGGAGCCCGATGACCTGGTGGTCATTGCTGCCGGTTCGCCTCCCGGACAGGCCGGGTCCACGAACTCAATCAAGGTGCACAAAGTCGGCGACATCGCCGACGCGGGTCAGCTGCCTGACGGCTACACCCCCAACAAGGAGAAGGTCGGCCCGTGGCCGGTCAAGAACAAGCACAAGTAACCCTTTAGACGCGAGAAGGTCCCCGCCGGTTTTCACCGGCGGGGACCTTCTCTCTGTTCAGCGTGTGTTGTTCGAAGTGGCAGCTAGTTGACCTGGTTGATGATGGTCTCGGCAACCTCGCGCATGCTGAGGCGGCGGTCCATCGAGGTCTTCTGGATCCAGCGGAAGGCCTCGGGCTCAGTGAGGCCCATCTTGGTGGTGAGCAGGCTCTTCGCGCGTTCCACGAGCTTGCGGGTGGCGAACTGTTCCTGCAGATCCGAGACCTCGTGTTCCAGGGCCTTGATCTCCTCGTGGCGGGAGAGGGCAATCTCGATGGCCGGGATCAGGTCAGCGGGGGTGAACGGTTTGACGACGTACGCCATGGCGCCGGCGTCGCGGGCTCGTTCCACCAGCTCTTTCTGGCTGAAAGCGGTCAGCAGGACGACGGGGGCGATACGTGCCTTAACGATCTGTTCTGCCGCGGTGATGCCGTCCATGACGGGCATCTTGACGTCCATCAGGACCAGATCGGGCTTGTGCTCCTTGGCGAGCTGGACGGCCTTCTCGCCGTTGTCAGCTTCGGCGACGACGTCGTACCCTTCGCCGCGGAGAATCTCCACAATGTCCAGGCGGATGAGGGTCTCATCCTCGGCAACAATCACGCGCCGCGCAACACCCGAGACGGTTGGCTCGTTGGATTCAGACACAGCAGGCTCCTTGTTCAATTCCATCATTTGCCCGGCCGGGCAGCACCCGTTGCCGGTTCACTGAAACAGCCTATCGGCATGTAGAGTAGTTTCGCGCACTGACGATGACTTGAGTACTTCATCTAGCTTTGATCGGGTCTGTCCCGGATCCTGAGCCTGGGTCTTGAGTCGGTTTTTGGTCGGAGCGCACGTTAGCCCGAATGGCGGAATTGGCAGACGCGCTGCACTCAAAATGCAGTATCGAAAGATGTGTGGGTTCAAGTCCCACTTCGGGCACACGTTACCCCTTGTCAGAGGCTGTTTCGCTCTCTGACTGTGCACAAACCGGCGCGTCGTGTGCACCCGGTGTGCCGGTTTCGGTGGGTGGGTTGCAGTTTTCCTGTGGCGGTCGGCCTCCTTTTTCTTCTGAAGCCCTTGGTGGGCTTTCTTACTACTTCATGGGGGAGTGGTGGTGAAGGTACATGACTTTGGTGAGAATATTTTCGTCGACTACTACGATTCGGAGGAGCCACCTCAGGCCAAGCACGTTGCAATGCTCCGATCAGACGATCGATCATCATGATGTGGTAGCGGCTGCAGCGAGGGTTTGGTCTGCGAGCCAGCAGTGGCCGCAGACGACTGTGGCTTGGCCGCGCGGAACCCGTGAGTCAAGCGGAAGACCTGATCGGGGACGGCACGCAGTAAGGAAAGAACAGACCATCGGAATCTGCCACGGTGACGCCGGTGCGAGGTAGGGCTGGCCTTGGAAGTGGATGCCGTCGCGTTGCGCCGTCGGGTTTTTCTGGGCGGTCAGGAGTCCGTCGAGTACCTCCAAGCTCTCGCGCATGCGAGGGTTCTGTACGCCCTAATCCTTTGTGGGAGTAGTGGCTCGAGAAGGCATCCCTAGTGATCCGCAGCGCAGATGGAATAGTGGCAGCCGCCTTGCAGTTGCAGGTGATGAAACCTATCCCTTGAAAGGAACTGCGCATGCTGTTTTCCCCTATGACTCTGGGCGAGCTCGAACTGCCCAACCGCCTTGTGATGGCCCCGCTGACCCGAGTACGCTCCGGCAAAGACGGAATCCCGGGCCCGCTGGTCGTCGAGTACTACCGTCAGCGCGCTTCGCTCGGCCTCATCGTCAGTGAGGGAACCTACCCCAGCCACGCCGGCCAGGGCTTCCCGGGCCAGCCGGGCCTCGTGACCGAGGAGCAGCTCAAGGGCTGGGCCAAGGTCACCTCCGCCGTCCACGCCGAGGGCGGCAGGATCTTCGCCCAGGTGATGCACGCAGGCCGGGTTACCCACGAGGACACCACCGGCGGTTATGAGGTCGTTGCGCCCAGTGCCATCGCAATCGATGGTGCAACCCATACCCACGAGGGCAAAAAACCCCTGCCGGTGCCGCACGCCCTGACCACCGAAGAACTGCCGGGCATCGTCCAGGAGTTCGTCCAGGCATCCCTGAACGCCATCGGTGCAGGGTTCGACGGCGTTGAGATGCACTCCGCCAACGGCTATCTGCTCCACGAATTTCTTTCGCCGGCTTCCAACCAGCGCGACGACATCTACGGCGGCTCGCCCGCGAACCGCGTTCGTTTTGTCATCAAGCTTGTCAAAGCCGTAGTGGCCGCCGTCGGCGCCGACCGCGTGGGCATCCGTATCTCCCCGGAGCACAACATTCAAGATGCGCTCGAACTGGACGCGGCCGATGTCCGCGAGACCTACGGCCACTTGGTGGACGCATTGACACCGCTGAATTTGGCGTACCTGAGCGTCCTCCACAAGGAGCCCACGAGCGAACTGGTCCAGGACCTGCGCGCCCGATTCGACGGAACCTTCCTGCTGAATACCGGCTTCGGAGTGGTTACGACTCGCGAGCAGGCCGTGGCGATTGTTGCGGACGGCCACGCTGACGCCGTCGTCGTCGGACGCCCGGCGATCGCCAACCCGGACCTGGTCCGCCGCTGGAGCGAAGGGCTGCCGGTCAATGAGCCGGACGCCGCTACCTTCTACAGCGACGGCGCCAAGGGCTACACGGACTACCCGGCCTACCAGAACTAGCGCCAGGCAGCAGCAACCTAACGGCTGGACATGTCCAGTCGCAGCCACGAACAGTGGGCAGATCCCCATTCTGCCCACTGTTCGCGTTTAAGAATCGTCTTCGGCGACGTCAACGCCGATCGGACGTTGATTATGGCGGGCATCATCGCCCTCGCGCTGAGCAGCGCCGGATTCTTCCTGATGGGCGTGATCAGCGAGAGGCTGCCTCTCGGCCATCTCGAGACGTACCGTCAGCCCCTCGCCGCGGTCGCGAGCGTCATTGTCGCCGCCGTTGGGTTCTTCACGGGGGAGACCCTCCTGATACTCGCCGGCACCATGGGAGTTGCGGCCTTCATCGGCATCCACCTCGCACTCCGGATGCACCGGCGCCAGGTATAGAACTGACGGAGGTTGTTGACAGTCGGGTCTTCCAGTTGAAAGGAAGACTCCACGACGTCAACACCATCGGGATCAGCCCTCCGAGCGATCGAGCGGCGCTCCGGATCCTTGATGACTGGGGAAACCATAGCGGGACAGAGCGGCCAACACGCCTTCATTCAGCAACGGCAGAAGAGCGTCGAGCAGAAGCAGGGTTAGTGCAGGGAAGTGCGCCGGCGAACCTTGTCGCAGCTACTTTTCTGCTTGGCTAAAGGATGTTGCTTCGGACTAGGCGTGGAACCTGGTACCTCGGGAGCCTTTCCCAAGGCGGCTTCGTGCCGGGCAGGGTCGCGGAGTTCCTGGATCATTGCGGCAATGTAGGCCTGCGTGTAGACGTGGCTGTTATGTGCCTTGCTGTACATTCATCGTGCACCGTCGGCGTACCCTGCCGATGGACCGTGGCCCTTCTTTGGTCCGACACCGTCCCGATGGCGCATCTTCGTAAAGTCGTTGACTGAGAACCTAAACCTGGTCTGCTCCGCGATCGCGGCAGCTGCATTTTTCGGCAGCATTTCGTCGGCGAAGCCGCTTGCTTTGAGCTTTTCAATGATGAGGATTCGGCCCTGTCGTCCCTCGGAATGTTTCTCTTCAGCACATCCCTGACACAGCGGTTGGCCAGTTCCGCGCAGACCCCGGCGCGGAATTTCGCTCCGTCACCGCCGCGGCCTTGCGTTCCAACTCCTCCGGACGCACTTCACGGGGTTCAGTCATAGCCACAATGATTCTCCAATCACCCCGACAGCTACATCCCTCCTATACAAACAATCTGACACCCCCAGATCGCCGGCCATCCGCCGGCCGATAGACAGGTCCACGGCGACCAGCATGAGCGCGCCCGGGGCAGCGACGGGAAAACGACTTCCCACACCAGCAGCAACCGTCGACGTGCCGGCCGCGCAGCCAAGGCCGTTCCGTTGGCACGAACACCATCACCGAGATCGTCGCCAGCAGAACCACGCCGCTGAAGATAAGTGCGCCCTTCCAAGGACGCCGACGGGTATATGTCACAACTACCAACTTTCCGGATCGTGCACGGTCACCGGCCGAAACGCGTAGGAGAAGAACATGACAACGATCAGAGGCGTCTCTCGCAGGAACACCCGACTAGGGGGGGCCGGGATTCTAAGCTGCCCGGAGGGTCAGAATTGCCTTTGAGGCAAAGACAACACCGGCGAGAATGAGAAGGACGGCGGACCCGATCAGGTACCAAACGCCGTCGGAAGTCAGTGCGGTGTACACGCCGATGAGAGAGAAAATAACTGCCCCCAGCGACCAAATGAGGGTTGCCCTTTTGGTGTTATTCATCCGCCCAGCCTAGTGCGAGGACCAGCACGGGCGTCCGCTGGCGCGGCCGGCTGTTGGATCTAGTGCCGTCCGTCGCAGGGCTCCGGCCCGCCCGGGCCCTGTCTTGCCTAGGACGAAGCTCCTAAAGTCGTCAAACCGCGAAGGGGCCAAGGGCCAAGAAGGCTCATTTCCGCGATTAGTAGGGACCCGGCGAAGGTGTCTTGAGCGCACGAGGCCACACGACCCAGACGCTGACTCTCCACGCGAAGTTACCGGTAGATCGTGCTGTTGTCCGGCGGGCAGGTTTGACGGTCACGCGAGTCCCGAATGCCAGGCTACCGATCGGCAATGGAACTCGCAGACCTCAAATAAAGGCCGGAGTGGTCATTGATCAGCGACTACACCGTGAACAGCGCATATGCCGTAGCGAGGTCCTTGCTGGCTGACCCGCAGAACCGTCCCACCGCAATATGCTGCGCTTCAGATGAGATGGCTATCGGTGTAATCCTTGCAGCTCGTGATCTTGGCCTCCGGGTCCCGGATCAGCTATCCGTTATCGGAGTGGACAAGCACCCGCTTGGAACGGTTTTCGGATTGACGACTATCGATCAATGAAGCACACTGGTGCGTGCTTCCAGATGACTCGATTTATCGTCAGTGCGCTACGTGCTCCCGGTGCCAGGACTTTGGGGACCCGGACTCCGTGCCCGCGTTCCCGAGCGGAATTCTTCTCTGCCCGGAGTGGTTCCAGGAGTATGGCCCTTCCCCTTCTTCGGATTTCCATTCTCGACCGCGCCAATGCCCGGGACGGGTTTTCTGCTTCGGATGCCCTGAACCGCGTGCTGGAACGGGCCCAGCGGGCCGAGGAGTGGGGTTACCACCGTTTCTGGGTCGCAGAGCATCACGCGGTGCCAGGCATTGCCGGTTCCGTTCCGGCCGTGCTGATGGCCGCCGTTGCCGCACGGACGCACTCCATCCGGGTGGGCTCAGGCGGCATCATGCTTCCCAACCACCGACCACTCGTGGTGGCCGAACAGGCGGCCACACTGGAGGCTCTGCATCCTGGGCGGATCGACTTAGGCGTGGGCCGATCTGTCGGTTTCACCCCGGCCGTCCGGGATGCGCTGCGCGCCGGGAAACAGGAGGCGGAGGAATTTGAAGACCATCTGGCCCAACTGCTTGCTTACCTGTCCGGAGCCGCGGACATCACTGCCCGGCCACGGAACGATTCGGCTACACCGGTATTCGTGTTGGCCACCGGTTCGGGAATCGATATTGCAGCCCGTGCCGGCCTGGGTGTGGTGCTGGGTGGGCCAGCCGTGTTCCGGACGGATCAGAACGGCACAATCCCGGCGCTGGATAGGTATCGCACACAGTTCCGTCCATCACGCTGGTTCGAGCGGCCCTACATTATGGTTTCCGCCAACGTAGCAGTGGCCGCCACCCGACAGGCGGCGAGAGAACTGCTTCTGCCCGAAGCCTTCGCGCTGGCCCGCTCCAGGACCACCGGCGAATTCGCTGCTTTGGCGCCCGTGAGTCCGACTGAGTGGGCCGAGCTGACTCTCCGGGAAAAGGAAGCGGTCGAAAAGAGCCTGTCCACATCGATCTACGGCACGGCCTCAGAGGTTTGGACCCAAATCCAGCACCTGCTCGCGCCCTCCGGAGCCGACGAGTTGCTGATCACGGGCGGAGCCTTCGACGTCCCGGCACAGGCGGAATCCGATCGGCTCCTGGCCAGAATCTTTCCCCCAAGACGAGCGCCGCAGCCTGGACGACCGCCCGGGGATTCGCGCCATCCCATCGACGCCCACCCGGCTTGACGCCACCTAGCGCCATCCTAGCCCGAGCAGCCATTCCGGCCCGGCCCGGTGCTGTAATAGGGCGGTGGACGAGTTACTGCTCGGCGCCACCGCGCAGGGAGGTGTCGCCGGCGTCGCTGTCTGGTGTTGCCCCGAAAGCTGCCGGACGTTTTGACGGCATTCGGGATAATTCGGTCGTCGATCGGGTTGTTCGCTCGCATTACGGTGGTTTTCAATTGGCCGTGCCCTTTTTGGGGAGACCCAGTCGGGGGATTGCTTCCGTTTTGAGGCCGGACCTTAGGGGTAATGCATGACACTGGACAAGCCATTGTCCCGCACCAAGGCAGCGTGTTAGAGCTACTCCGGCCGCCAGGTCGGGACCGCGTTCGCGGCCCTGACCTGCACGCGACTGGAGCACCCTCGGCAGGGGGCCACAGCTGTCTCCGGTTGCGCTATCACTTTGGCCACCAGACCGCCGGCAACGCCGCCGAATCTGATAGCGCAAAGGGTGCCGGAATGCCCGGACGTGGGACAGAATGGGTCTATGACCCGAATCGCAATCATCGGCGGCCACGGAAAAGTGGCCAGGGAACTCTCCAAAGTCCTGGCCGCGGACGGGCGGGAGGTCACCGCCATCTTCCGCAACCCCGAACACGTGTCCGACGTCGCGGCAACCGGCGCCACCCCAGTCGTCCTGGACGTGGCGAATGCGACGACGGCGGAAATCGCCGAGGCGCTCTCGGGTCACGACGCCGTCGTATGGTCGGCCGGTGCCGGCGGCGGAAACCCCGGGAGAACCTACGCCGTGGACCGTGACGCCGCGATCCGCTCGATGGACGCTGCTGCCCAGTCCGGCGTCGGCCGCTACGTTATGGTGTCCTATCTTGGAGCCGGACCGGACCACGGAGTGCCCCCGGACAACCCTTTCTTCCACTACGCGGAGGCCAAGGCCGCCGCTGACTCCTATCTGCGCGGCACCAGCCTGGACTGGACCATCCTCGGCCCCGGCGCGCTCACGGAAAAGCCGGGCAGCGGCCTGATAGACGTCCACGTCAACGAGCCCTGGCAGGCTGCCGAAACCGCCCGCGCCAACGTCGCCCTCGTCGCTGCGGCCGTCCTGGAGCTGCCCGCCGCAATCGGTCGGACTATCGGATTCCGTGACGGCAGCCAGCCCATCGCTGCAGCCTTGGAGGCGGTGGCCTAGCCCATTCGGGGAAAGTGGGCGCATGCAGCAGCTGGCACTCATTCTCGGACTGCTGCTCGCCGCGGTGGTTGCTGAAAACATCACTGTCATCCACCACAACCTCCTGGAGCCCGCGAAGAACGTCGCCCCCGGCGGATACGGCCGAAGCGATTCGTGGCCGGGCGGCCGGTGCACTGCTTCGCCTTATCCGGAACAACCGGGGCGGCGCGGTCCGCTGTGTTCCGCCGTGAAATACGGGACGCGGTGCATCCCACTAAGGGAGCGGGCATTTTCTGACGGGAGTTGCGATGCGCGAGATATTCTTCCGTCCGGCGATGCTGTCCCGGTGCTCGGGATCGGAACGTGGGGAATGGGTGAGTACCCCGGCAACGCCGCGCGCGAGACGGCAGCTATCCAGATGGCCTTGGACCTGGGACCTGCCCCATTACTAGGGCCTGCAGGAGTGCACGCACGTCGGGCAAGCGTATCCACCTCCGAGGACGCCCAGTTCCAGAAGGCCGTGCCGTTCGAGGCGCAACGCTTGCTGAAAGCGCCGAGGGGCGCTCGACGGTGACGTTCCGGTTCCGGTGTCAGGCCCGCATTCGCCGTGCTAGCGCCGCGCAGCCTTCCTTGCGGCGTTCTTCAGTGCCTTGCGGGACACCGGCTTTAGGGCCTTTCGGGCGGCCTCTTCGGCGAGGGCACGGTGGCGTCGGGCGTCGATCACATCATTCCAGAGCGCCGTGGCGAATGCCCGTCCGTCCTGGGCGTACACGTGATAGGGGTAGTCCGAAAAGACGGCTGGCGGTGTCCCCGCGGGGAGCCCGGTGCCGGATGTCCGCGCTGCGGCGTCGGCGATGGCCCAGGTCTCGGTCAGGTGGGCCGTGAGGTTCTCCTGGACAAAAATATTGGCGTCGGGGGACTGGGCAGCCCGTTCCAGTAGGCTCTCAAGCCGATCCGCCAGCAACGCGGAGGCTTCGTCCTGGAGCGGCGTTCCGTCAGCCGTGGCGGCGTTGAGACGGGCCTCCTGCTCGCCGACGGCACCCGCCCAGTCGCTGGTCAGGCGGAACTTCTGCCAGGTGGGAAACCATACGACCGCCCCAGTGGCGTGGTTGTGGATGTGCTGCAGGCCGCTGTTCTTCTCCGTGGCTGCGTGGTCGTGTCCAGCGGCGTCGGCGCCGGCTAGCAGTTCGGACAAGGTGTTCGTGGGTGAAGAGCTCATGGTGGTGACTGGATGCTTTCCTGTAGGGCGGGGAATCGGTCTGTCCATCACGACAACCTGCGGCGGGGACTGACTATTCCGCTTGGCGGTCGTGCCCCGCTACGGGCGCGGTTCGCTGGCGGGCCCGTCTCCTGCGCAAACGCCTCGACGGGGTGATCACCGTCGGACTTCGACTTACTGATGTTCGGCGGTTCCGGACCGCAGACGCTCCCCGGGCACAGCGGTTTCAAGGTTGCTCGGTGGGGAACGGCGGGTTATTTGCCGGTGTCCCCCTTGGGGCCGGCGCCGATGGACCAGACGCGCGGGTGAGTGGTGCCGTTGACGGCGTAGTCGCCAACGATGCGGGCCTTGAAGACCCAGCTCCCGGCGCATCGCGCACTGATTGCGCGGAGGCCCTGCTCAGCGATGAAGGGGGACCAGAACGACAAACAGTGGTGATGCGGCATCCGGCAGCTCCGGAAGATGCTCAGATTCCTCAAGGGGACGCAGCCTGGAGTTGTCTCGGGGTAGCTCCGGCACCCAGCGCCTTGCCAGGGTGAGCGAAACAGTCAGCCGAACCCGCCCGCCACGGGCGGGGCGCCTGAGTCGACGAAAATTCAGGCAGTCCCAAAGCTGTTGTGTGGCGGTTGGATCACGAAGGTGTGCGGTGATTGACGTCAGGGTCCGGTCCGGGCTTGCGTGTAGCCCTCCAGATGCGTCTTCGGTGGCAGTGAGCCTGTAGTCACGCCGGTGTCGAGGAATGGGCTGGCGCACACTACGTTGGCGAATCGAGAGCGCTTCTACAGGGTATTGCAGATGCTCGACGTCACCCTTGACCGCGATCGTCACGCCTAATACTGTGTGGGGTCTCGCGGCCTTCGCTCAGCGGCTTGGGCACGAGCGCCCGGTGCCGAAGCCGGTGCCCTGCGAGGCCGACTGGGCAGTGTTGCCTGGTCTTGATAAGGAGTGTCCATGACTACCCTCTTTCGCAAATCAGTCCTGTTGTCCGTGTGTCTTGCCGTTATCAGCGCCGGTTTGTCCACCAGTCCGGCACTCGCGAAGGACGCAGCACTCGTTCCTGCTCCTGTCGCAGCCGCTTCTTTCGGCACCTCGACCGCGATCCGTGCTGTCGAGGGACCTCTGAAATCCACCGCTGAGTCCTATCCATTCGGAGCTGCCGATCATCAGGAAGTACCCCAGGATTTGGCGAAGCTCGGCTACTTGGAAGAGGAATACCTGGTCAGCGGCACATCCAACGTCTACACCTGGCCCGCGGCGGGCCCGGCCCAGATCCGGACCGCCGATGCTCCCTACACCACCCGTGTGCTCGTCCGAAAGCCCGCCAAGGGCCAGAAGTTCAGCGGCAACGTCGTCGTCGAAATGCTCAACCCGAGCAACCTGTTCGACCTTAACATCGGCTGGGCGATGACGCAGGAGCAGGTCGTAGCGAACGGTGACGCCTGGGTAGGTATCACCGCGAAGCCCATCGCGGTGCAGGCACTGCAGAACTTTGACCCCGAGCGATATGCATCGCTGTCCTTCGCAAACCCACTGCCCTTGACCGACCCCAGGAACTGCGCCACTGTCGCCGCGGATTCCTCGAGGACCACTGAAAACGGCCTCATCTGGGACATTTATTCGCAGGTCGGCGCCTGGCTGAAGAGCGACACCGCCGATAATCCGCTCCGCTATGGTTCCCCAACCACACGAGTCGAGCACGCATATGGCTTCGGGTACTCACAGACAGGCGGATTCCTTGTCAACTACATCAACGGTGTGAATCCACTCGTGGTCGCGGCCGACGGCGCCCCAATTTATGACGCATATATCGTTGCCGTCGCCGGAGGCGCTTTCGCTGGCGCCTACCCTATGAACCAGTGCGAACCCGCTCCGCCTGCCGCCGATGTCCGTCGCCAGTTCAAGGACGTCGGCGTCCCTATCATGCGGATGATGTCTCAGTCCGACTATCTCCCGGGTATCGGATCCCGCCGGGCCGACAGCGACGCCCCGGGGGATCAGTACCGTCACTACGAGATGGCCGGAGCCGGACACGCGACACCCGACGAGCTGGTCTTCTCTGCATCGTCAGAGGACATCATCGCGGCGGACCGCGCCGTTCCACCCGCGTCCTGCAACGAAGGGCCGCGCAGCAGGTTCCCGAGCTCCATCTTCTTCAACGCAGCGCTGCGAAACCTCGACCTCTGGGTTCGCGAGGGCATAGCCCCGCCACGCGCCGAGCCAATCCTCGTGCGCGACGGAGCGCCAGTGCTCGATGAGTTCGGCAACGTCCAGGGCGGACTGCGTTCCCCGTTCCTCGACGCGCCCACCAGCACCTGGTACGGCACGGCAACCGGGGCATCGTTCTGCTTCATCGCCGGGTATGAAAGGCCCCTGCCGCAGAACACAATCGACAGCCTGTACAAGAACCACGGTTCATATGTGAAGGCTGTGAAGAACAGTGCACGGACGCTTGAGCGCCAGGGGTTCTTGACGGATTACGACGCACGTGACCTGCGGCAAGACGCGGCGAGAAGCGACATTCCCTAGCCGTACTGCTCAGGCTTAATCGGCTCGCTGGTCCGGTGGGATGAGCTTCTTCAACGCCGCGGTCAGGAGCGATGTGGGGCCGGCCTCGCTGGGAGTGGCGCCGTTGTGTGGTTGTTCGAACGTGAAACGCACCAGGCCGGGGATGAGGTGGGCAATTAGCGTGCACTGCTGCCGGATCGCGTCTTCTGTTTCCCCCGGTTGAGCGTGTCGGCGCAAACGAAGATACAGGATGCTGCAGACGTCATCGTGGATAGCTGACAACCGCTCCATTTCCTTATGCATCAGTGACGATGTCTGGGCGATGATCTTCATCCGCGAGGCGACGAGTTCCAGGTCAGTTCCTTCTCCGGGAAGGAGCGCGGCGAGAAGGTCCAACAGATCCCCGAGGAGGTCGGGGGAGTCTGAAGCGAGGAATTCCCGTACCTTCTGTTCGTTGAGACTGACCGGGACCGTGCCGAGGATCGCCGCGTCCTTTGTCCCGTAATAGTTGAAGAAGGTGCGCTGGGATACGTGGCTGGCAGCGCAGATCATGTCAACGGTGACCGCTTCGAGACCGTGTTCGAGCACGAGAGCGACGGCGCTCCGTTCGATAGTGAGCGCTGTCGCTGCTTGTTTACGTTGGCGCGGTCCCGGTTCTTTGGGGACTATCATGCGCGGTTCCTCCTGCTACGAGTTCGCCCTTCGCGCATTGGCGGGTCTGGTCGATTGGATCATGCGATTACTCGTAGCGTAGCGAGTCGATGGGATTCTTTCGCGCGGCCCTGCTCGCAGGAAGCGTGCCTGACACAAAGGCAATCGCCATGATTAGGGTTATGACCCCGATGATGGCTGAAGGTTCGAAAAGCAGGATCTCCAACCCGGGGAGGGCGGAGAGGGGACCTGCGCTGAGGATTGAGTTGAGCGCTGTGCCGATCGCGACGGCGGTGATGACTCCAATGGCACTGCCGAGGAACCCGATGAACGCTGCTTCGAGGCTGAAGAGGGAGAACACTTTGCCGCCACGCATTCCCATTGCTTTCATCAGGCCGATCTCGCGGGTGCGTTCCTGCACGCTCATCAGCAACGTGTTCACGATCCCGAACGCGGCAGCAATGAGCGCGACGATAGCGAAGGCGTTCAAGACGCCGACAATCCCATCGATGACGGTCTTGATGACCCCGAGTTGGTCCTGAACGGTTTGAGCACTGAAACCTGCATCAGAGATCTCGGCCTGCAACGCGTCGATCCCCGCAACAGATTGGGACGGGTCGAAGTAGGCGACGGCGAGGGGGTAACGGGCCGGGCCGGTGTCGATCCGTGCCGATTGTAGGTCCGCGGCTTCGGCAACCAGTGCAGGATTCGCGCCCGCGCCGGCGGCGAGGAGGCTGTCCTGAGATACGCCGACGACGACGGCGTCGACCGTGTGGTGCTCCCCGAGTAAATCGGTCAGACCAAGTTGGACAGTGGAGCCGACGGCGTCCTCAACGTCGGCGAAGCCAAGCGATTCCACATAATTGGAGGGAATCACTATTTCATTGGTCGATGAGTCTTGGGTGAGCTGCTTTCCTGCTAGGAGATCAGCCTGCGTGATGGAGGAGGTGGGGTTGATGCTGAACTCATACTGTGGTCCGCCGTCGAGTTCGATGAAGTCGATGGCGATGCCCTGGACCGGGTCCACGCTGAGGATCCCGTCAATACCTGCCAGTTCGGCGAGGTCGGCGTCCGTTAGGGGATCGCTTCCTCCTGCGCCCGGGAGGCTGGTCCCTTCGGCGCCGGAGGATGCGCTTGAGGTGGCGGGGTCGTACGGGACGGGGCCGTCAGTTGACGTTGGTGCGGTGCGGGAGATGATGAAAACATCATCTGTGCCTAGGCTCGCCACTTGCTTCGTGACGTAGTCGGTGACTCCCGCGCCTGCTGCTGTCGTTAGGGTCAAGGTGAACGCACCGATGAACAGTGCAAGCACGGTGAGGGTTGTCCGGAGCTTGCTGCGGAACGTGTTGCGAACGGCGGAACCGATCAGGTCAGTGGCTTTCATGCTGCGTGCTCAGGTTTGCGGGATTCGGAGACTATGACGCCGTCGTGCACAAAGACTTGGCGGTCACATCGTGCCGCGAGGTCCTCGTCATGGGTCACAATGACGAGCGTGATTCCGAGGTCTTGGTTCAAATCAAAGAGCGTGTCCTCGACCACTTTTCCCGTGGCACTGTCGAGGTTGCCGGTTGGTTCATCGGCGAAGATGACGCTCGGTTTGTTGACCACCGCCCGACTGATCACCACGCGCTGCTTCTGACCGCCTGAGAGGTCCGTGGCCCTATTCGAAGCTTTATCTGCGAGTTCGAACTGTTTCAGGACTGCCAGCCCGCGTTCTTTCCGCAGCTTGCTCGAAACACCGGCTATTTTCAGAGGCAAGGTGACGTTGTCGAGTACCGAGGCACCAGGTGTGAGGAAGAACTGCTGGAAGACGAAGCCGAACTCCTTATTGCGAACCTCGCTGATTTGCTTCGCGGGAAGCGACAGCGCATCTTGACCGGCGAAAAAAACCGTTCCTGTGTCAGGGACATCAAGCAGCGCGATGATGTGCATCAGCGTGGATTTTCCAGATCCACTCTTACCCACGATGGCAACACTCTCACCCTGGTCCACTCGGAGAGAGACATCTCGGAGCGCCTCGAACCGCCCTGTCCCGGATCCGTAGGCTTTACTGATATTCCTGGCATCGATGATCGGCGTGGATGTCATTGTTGTGAACTCTCAGTCCGGTCCCCGGATAAAAAATGCAGTGACTGCACAATAACATGCTTAGACTGTATTTGTCGTTGGTTTCGGGGGAGTACAGATCGGAGACAGGTGTCGCTTGCGCATCGCTTAGGAGCAATCAAAGTCTCGTTTGAAGCCAGTTGGGTGAAACATTCTTGGCGCACTCAGGTCGCCAGGTGGGTCAATCCATTTCCAAGTACGACTGCACCGATCATTATCAGGACGATTCCGGTAACTATTCTCTGGTTGCGTTGGAGCCACCCGAGGAGCACTCGGAGACGCACTTTCATAGCGTCTGGTCTAGCGAGAGTCAGAACGATGGGTATTGCCACGGTGACACAACCGATGGCTGTATAAGTTGCCAAAGCGATGGCAGCTTCAGCGACTGTCAAACGCGCAGTTCCAATTGCTAAACCTGCGGCCGCCGCTAGAAGCAATGCTTTTGGCCGAAGGTTCAGAACCATGCCCACACCTGCCGCAGGCAGCGGTCCGATGCGGGACATTCTGTCAATCCAAGGTGTGGTACCGGGGGTGGACTTACGAAAGATCATAGTCATGCCAAAAGTCCCCAGTGCTACCCCGATCAGGATTTCGGCGGTGCCGAGGAATGGAAGGGAACTCTGCGCATTCGCCGGGGAAGCGGCGGAGAGCCCGAGGCTGAACAACGCCGCAACCGCAAAAAGACCGGTAACCCACCCAATCAGGTAGGCGATTGGTGAGCTGCTGCCGGTTTCAGAGAGCAGCAATCCGATCCCGACGAGGATTGGGACTGTGCTGATCGCGACTGCTACTGCGATGGGAATCAGCAGCCCGAGGGCGGTCAACAAAAGTGCCTAGGGCGGACCCGCAATAGACGGTTCATTAGGCGCGATTCGCCTCCGATCGATCACCAGACCCAATACGGCAACACGTCAAGCCTCGCCTGATCAACTTCGGCGCAACATCACCCGAATGAGGTGATCTGGCTTGGGGCGAGTCATCGCATAGTGAGGGCAATGTCCAGAAGAGGGAAATATGGCGTGGCGGGGCGGAAGGCGGGATTCTCAAACCATCCCGTCGGTCGCGCCCGTAGATGGCGCAGTTGATCCAGCAGTTCCGCCCGCATCTCCGAACCGGCGAAAGCCGCTCGGTGAATCGGAACCCAGGGAATAGATTGAGGTCTCCAAGATCGTCTGTGGCAGCTGGCCCCGGGAGTTGGAATTGTGCCCGTTATTCAGCAGCGCTTAGGCAAGGGTTCCTTTCAGCGCACACAGTTCCTTTGAGAGTTCAAGAGTGAATGATCGGAGCGATGGGATTGTGTGGCAGCAATACGGGGGCGCTGAGCGATGAGGACTCAGCCATCGGGCTGGCCCTCGTCGATGTGGCGACGATTAGCCTGCTGCACGAGCAAGCCCTCCGCGAAAGCACCCTGGTCAACGACCAGTTGCAGCGCGCCTTGAACAGTCGAGTCTTGATCGAACAAGCGAAGGCTGTAATTGCTCAGATGAACGGCGTCGACATGAACGAAGCCTTCGCCCGGCTCGCCCGGTACGCGCGACCAGACCACCTGAATCTACGGGAGCCCTCAGGGAAGATCGTCGAAGGTTCCCTCGCCCTCTAACCCTGCGTCGTTTGCGACCCCCTTTTGACCATGCTGGGGCGGTGTCTGCTTCGTGATGCGGTACCTTTCTGCTGGGAAGCAGAAATCAGGAGCAGTCTCCTGTCGGACGGAAGTACCCGCGGCGGAGCGGCGGCGGCAGTGTCGGGGACACGGTAGGTATCTCGATCGTCCGCGGTCGGCAGTCGTTAGTCGTCGCCTGGCCAGGGACCGTAACGGTCGGTCATCACCTCGGGAGTCACCTGGACTTCGTCGCCGAAGGACGGTACTCCCACACCGTCGATGTCGAGCCCGATCTCCGGCAGGACGTCCTCAAGCACAACACGGTTGTCCCAGTTTGAGGCCACGGGTTCCTCGGGGCGTTGCCCGACCACAATCTGGAAGCTGATCCCGGCGGTCGGCTCGAATCCGGTGAACGACCACGTCGTTTCCAGGGCCGCGTCAAGCAGCGCCGCCAGTTCTTCCCCGGGGTCGGAGTCCACGTAAATCCGGGCGCTCAGCCGGCGGTTGGTCGGAAATCCGTCCGATGAGGTCCACAGGTACGACCCGTTGACACCGGGCAGCTCATCAAGCCGGGCCTCGGTCCGCTTCAGGTCACCGGTGGAGCTGCAACTGACGAACAGCACGACAACCGCAAGCATCAAAGCCAGGACCACCACGCCAAGGCCCAGCCGTCTTTTGGAACGCATCCGTTCACCGCCTCACGTAGGGTTTGGTTGACGATCACTGCCATCGCCCCCGAAAAGGGGAAGATGCTGGCTCCGTCCAGGAGTTCAGACTGTACCGTGGCGGACGCACCATCTGCGCCAGTGCCTCTTGCGGGGATCGTGTCCGAGCACAATACCCCCGGGTTGCACGTCGCCGTCGACCTTTTTTGGAGAATCACCCACATGGATAAAATCTTTCGCCGGATTCTCTGGGGACCGCCCGAGTTCAGGCCAGTCCCGGACGCATTGCCCACGGCGCAGGAGATGGCGGTCTCCGCCCGCCTGCGCTCGAGCGTCCTGGCGGTTGGCCTGGTCCTTGTTGTGGTGTCCGTGGCCGGCTACGCATCACTCATACTATTGACCGCGGCCGGTGGGTCCTCCGCCGGTTTCCTCGCGGCATCCTGGGACCTGAGCGGTATTGGTTTCGACCCCCAGTTACCGCGGACTTTCTATTTTGCCGCTGCGGCCGTTGCCGGATTCCTGATCGGCTCCTGGCTGCTGCTGATCCACAGCATCAGTTCGCGGCAGCCCGACGCCGTCGTGCAGTATCAGTCTTTCCCGCGTCTGCTGCACAGCGTCAACCGACCCGTCCTGCCAATCGGACTCCCATTACACTGTGCCTGGGTGGCTCTCCTGTTGGGACTGTACGTTTTCCTGCTTCCGGTGCAGCAGGAGTACGGCGTTCTTTCCCCTCGTAACCGTGTCCTGAACGAACAGCACCTGTACCTGCTGCTGATCGTCCCGGCCATCGCCGCGGTCGGCGCGGCGACCGCGACACTCGTGTCGGTGATCAAGAAACTGTCCTATCCCGGGCAGATGAGGCGACACCCCAATTTCGTTCAAACCAAGCCAAAACCCTACTTCTACCGCAACGACCGGCGAGGTCAAGGGCTCGACCTCTCAGTGGCTTTCATCGGTGGTGCGCTGCTGTTTCTCGCTCTATTCGCCGGGTCCCGCGACTATGCGGGTGCAGCACTTCTCATGATTCCCGGGGTCATCACCATTGTGATTGCCATCGTGATGGCCTTCCAGACCTGGCGTCGTGGGGAACCGCTCTACCTCGAACCCGCCACGGAGCCCAAAACAGACAAGGCTTAGGCATGCGCGCGTCGGTGACCCACACACGCACCAGGGATCTCACCACGCCCCGTACTCGCTCAAGGATTCTCCTCCTTACGAGATATTCAGGACTGCTAGTGAGCGCCAACTTGTCATCGTTACATGCGGGGTGACTTGGAGACCCGAGACGTTCAAATTTTCCTCATAGCCCGGAAATAGGCGGAGAAGGGTTGAGTATTGCTTCGGCGGCGCTGGTGAATGCATCGAAGAGCTTCGTTGACGGGGGTAACACTTGGGTCATCAGGACGACTGCCGCTCGGTGCTCGGGCCAGCTGTACCAGAGCGTGCCTAGCCCCCCGCCCCATCCGTAGCGACGTCCACAATTTCCGTCGCTCACTCCCATTCCATACCCCCATCCGCCTCCATCCAGGAAGGGTTGCGCTGAGGGGCCGGATCTTTGTTCCGCGGTGAGCTGGTCGGACGTCGTCGCCACAACTGATTCGGCGGACAGCAGTCCGCCGCTGTCATCGAACAGCATGCCGGCGAATCGCAGCAAATCACTTGCCGTGGATACCAGGCCACCGCGCGCGTCGGGGATCGCCGGTGGCGTCGACCATCTACATCTCGAGGATGTTGTCAAAGAGCATCAAACCGTCCTCGCTTTGCGCGAAGGCAGGCACAAGGTGCTGGGGCGGAGCGACGAACCCAGTCTGAGACATGGCAAGGGGTGTGAACAGTCGCTCACGCATGAGGACGTCAAGCGACTGTCCTGTCGCGCGTGCAAGCACGATTCCCAGTACCCCGAAAGCTAAGTCGTATCTCCAGGTTGTGCCCGGCTGCTCCAGCAAGGGCAGTCTGGCGAAGCGGGCCAGCCATTCATCGGGTGAGGGCATCGCCGAGGGGTCAGGGGGGCCAAACCCCAGGCCAGCTTTCTCAGCGTCTTTCATTGCGGGACAGGCACTCTCAGGGACGAATCCGAAGCCCATCCGCATCGTCAAGAGATCCTCGATCGTGATTGATCGTTGAGCTGGGACGGTATCCATCGGGTGGCCATCAATCCGGCGCAGCACGCGGCGGTCGGCCAATTCAGGGACGAATCTCTCGACCGCATCGTCGAGGTTCAACACACCGTCTTGAACCAGGAGCAGTGCGACAGCGGCAACCAGGGGCTTCGTGTTGGAGCTGATACGCATGACCGCATCACGGGTCATCGCGGTAGCCCCGCCAGGTTCAGTGGTCCCCACAGCGGCCACCGAGGTACGGCCGTGATCCACGACCCCCACGACAGCCCCGGGAACTTCACCGTCGTCCACCATCGGACGGATCGTCTCGATCAGCTGTAGCGCTTCCATCGCCTGATCGTAACAGTGGCCGGTTTTGGGGTGATCGAACTCCTTGAAGTTGGTTCGGCACCGGATTTACTGTTGCACTGGAAGGGCTGTCGGGTCGCGTATTGGAGGCGTTCACTAATGTCGGGGTGGAACGACGAAAAACTTAGTCACCTTGTGTGTTCCCGATTCTCTTGCGACCAAGCCGGCTTCCTGACCTTCCCCACTTCGTTTCCGGCCCGATTGCGGAGGTGAGTGTGAAGACTTCGCATACGATCAAGGCGCTCACTCCGGTGACTTTCCCCGCCTGGCTAGCGCTTGCGCAGAAACACAACGGAGTCTGGGGCGGGTGCTATTGCTCGTATTTTCATGGTGACACTGCGGACACAGTCAAAGCCAAGTACGACGGGCCAACGTTCAAACAACGACTCGTGGAGGAGGGCGTCGCACATGCTGCGCTCGTTTTCGACGGCGAGGACGCGATCGCCTGGTGCGAGTACGGCAGTCCGGCTGAGCTGCCGGGGATCTACCACCGTAAGGAATACGACGCTGGCGAGACTAAGCCAGCACCGTGGCGCATTACGTGCTTTTTCGTCGACCGCGACCACCGACGATCGGGCGTAGCGCGGGAAGCGCTAGACGGCGCGCTCCAGCTGATCGCCCATGCAGGCGGGGGCGAGGTGATCTCGTTCCCCAACGAACTTGTCCCCGGCAAAAGGACGTCGTCCTCGTTCCTTCACAACGGCACTCGCGCCATGTTCGAGAAGGCTGGGTTCACGTTCGAGCGCCACATCGGCAAGCGCAAAACCGTAATGCGCAAGACGATTCAACCTGCCCCGGGCTGAGCAATGCCGCCGTGAATCCAACGCACAAGTGTTCGGTATTGATCACTCAAACTTCTTCCATTGCCCTTCGGAAACCACCTCGACGGAGCCGTTGACGACCTTGATGGCGGTTTGTTCGTCGATCGCATAGGCCGGGCCTCCGAGGTCGGCGGCCCACCGCTCTGCGTGGGTAGGAGTGTTGGTAGGGAAAGCGTTTAAGTGCGGGAAGATCGAAAAGTCGACCACTCCTAGCGTGCGATCGTCCGGCGCAGAGGGCCACTCGACGAAAGAGTTTCCGACGCGGGGCGCCATCACCATGCTTCCGGCACTCACTCCCACCCAGACCGTGTCGGGAAGTGACGGCAGCAGGTCGGCTAGCCCGGACTCCCGCATCCAATGGGAGAGGTAGGTCGCGTCGCCGCCGTCGACCAGTAACACGTCCGCTTCCTGAAGCCACGGTACCCATCGCTCCTTGCCGATGGTGGGCAGTGCGGTGAGCTCGAGAACTCCGAGCGAAGCCCAGCCCAGACCGGACAGGTGACGGAAATCTGGCTGGGCGGCCAGTAGGCCCCACACCGAGGCCGGTCCGCACAGTGGGTGCCCCCACTGCGCCGTCGGGACGACCAAAGCGCGGCACTGGCTGATCGGCTTATTGAGAAGTTGCACGAGCGCCGAGTGAATGCTCGGGTTCGTCACACCGCCTGACGTAAGCAAGAGTTTCAAACGTTCCTCCGAAGTTTTGCGTGGATAGTGGGTGTGCTTGACGACGAGGGACTGACTGGGCGGGAACTCACCGGCCTACCTAATAAGCCTGCCGGCGTCGCGCTCGGCACTTCAATAGGTATTGCGTAGGAAATGTTCTTACCCACCGCCGGGGAGCGATTGGCGCCATGCGGCCTACTCTTGCAGGTCTGTAGGTGGAGCAGTTTGCGCTAGTGGTGTTTTTCTTGCAGGAGTAGAGTCCGGCTATGTCAAAGGACCCTGTTGAGACGAATCCTGAGAACTACCGGCTGGTGTTCGAAAACAATCGAGTGCGCGTGCTTGAGTACACGGATAGCCCTGGGGACACATCGACCGAGCATCATCATCCCGACAGCGTGATGATCACGGCCAGCTCGTTCCGCCGCCGACTTTCATCAAATGGTAGAAGCATCGATGTGGAGTTGCCAGCTGGTGTGGCACGGTGGTTACCGGAGCAAGACCACTATGGTGAAAATACTGGCGACACGGATACGCATACATTCTTTGTTGAACTCAAGGAAGCCGCGCCCGACTCATCTGGGGAACACGCCGATTATCTTGGGCCCATCCGATCGTAGACGGCGCCAATATAGCAGGAGCAAGAGTCGGTACCTTGACCCGCCTGCTTGGAAGGATCGCCTAACCGGGTGCGTCCAAGGTGGTCGAGGCGTTGCGGACTGGTATCGGCTTGGATCCACGACGACCCGCGGAGGCTTACGTGTTCAGCTTGGGAGCGGCTAGTTCGGCCAAATGCTGCAGTGAGTTTGTGAGACGCTCCGGAGCGAACGGTGGGAATCGCAGGTACTCGCGAATAGATTGCGGCACCGCCGCCCAATCGTAGGTGAGCGTCACCTCGGTCTCCGACTGGTCGACGAACATCAGGTCGTAGCGCCAGAACCAACCGCCAAACTCCAGTTGTCCATCACCTTTAGGGTCGTGCCCAGTCCGCCAGCCGATGGCGCGTGGTGGGTCGAACACATGAACCTTATTGACCGTCTGGTAGTTACCCTCTGGGTGGTTCGGATGATTCATTCCCATCCGGAACATCTGTCCCACCTCGGTCAGCCGCGCCTGGTCGACAGCTTGCTGAATCCGGCCCGTACCGTCGGCAACGGAGCTTCTGCCATCGATGGCAGAGTGCATCATCGGATCCGCCAGTACCGCGAACACGTGCGGGGCGGACGCGGAGATCCTCAAGGATGCGCTTACATGTTCCTGGTCCACGATATGCATGCTCCTAGCCATCTGACCCGATTTTAGTACGAACCGAAGGGCAGTTGCCGTACCTAAAGACGAAGTCGTCGTGGTGCGTATGCTTCGGCGAGCCGGTCCATAATGGCGTCCATGTGTGCGTCCACTGTTCGGCGTGTCGGGTCCGAGTCATGCCAGGCGATCATTTCCCGCGCGCCCTGACTAAAGGGGATGCTGGCGGTGAATCCGGGGACCAGTGAGCGGATTTTCGTGTTGTCGAAAATCATTGTGTGGGATTTGTCGCCCAAGAGGCCCGCGCCCCACTCAGGGTCGGCTTCGGCGATAGATTCCGAGGCGACATGGAGCAGGACGGGGTCAGGGACGCCGGCGGCCGCTGCGACCTGGGTATAGATCTGGTTCCACGAAGGTGTCTCTTGGCCGGTGATGTGCACAGCTTCACCAATCGCTGATGTATTTCCCAGCAAACCGGTGAACCCTCTTGCGAAGTCACGGCTGTGGGTGATCGTCCATAACGAGGTTCCGTCTCCGGGCACAATGATGGGTCGCCCGGCGCGCATGCGTTCCACAATCGTCCACCCTCCGTCGAATGGGATCATCGTTTCGTCGTAGGTATGAGAGGGCCGGACGATTGTGATGGGGAATCCTTCCTCGCGGTAGGCCGCAGTAAGGAGGTCCTCGCATGCGATCTTGTTGCGCGAGTACTCCCAGAAGGGATTCTTCAACGGAGTGGATTCCAGTACGGGCATGTGTGTCGGTGGTGTCTGATATGCCGATGCTGAACTGATGAAGACGTATTGTCCGGTTCGTCCGGCGAAAATTTCGACGTCCTGCTTCACTTGCTCCGGAGTGAAGTTGACCCAGCTGACGACGCAGTCGAAATGGTGACCGCCTATGGCATCAAGGACTGCCTGCTTGTCCCGAGAATCAGCGACGAAGGTGGTCACGCCCTCGGGTACCTGACGCAAGTTCCTGATGCCGCGGTTGAGTAGATAGACGTCCATGCCTGCATCTACTGCCTGTTTCGTGCAGTGGGCGCTGATGATTCCGCTGCCGCCGATGAAGAGTACTTTCAAGCCCTGCATGGTTTTCTCCTGGTGATTCATTTGAGCCCGCCTATTGAAAGTTCGCACCGCGTTCGCGCCGGCCCGTCAGCCCGCAGCCGGCGGGGCCGTGCTATCACGGACGACGAGCCGCGTTGCGAGGTCCATCCGGGGGATGGTTGTGAGGGTACTCTCACTCATGCGGATCACGAGCCGCGCCGCTTCCTCGGCCATCGCCGTAAGCGGCTGGTGCACAGTCGTGAGGGCAGGACTGGACCACTGAGCGAGCTGCAGATCGTCATAACCGACGATGGACAGGTCAGCGGGCACCCGGAGCCCAAGCGTCCTGGCAGCCTCGATGACGCCGAGCGCCTGGAGGTCGCTCCCTGCGAAGATCGCTGTGGGGCGGTCCGGCAGCGTCAGGAGTTCGAGAGCGATGCTGCAGCCACCGTCGACCCGGAAGTTGCCGAACCGCACGAAGCGTTCATCGATTTCAATGCCGGCCGTGTTCATGGCGGACCGGTATCCATCGACGCGGGCGAAGGAGCACATCATGTCGTCGCGACCGGTGATCGCAGCAATCCGGGTGTGTCCCAATTCGATGAGGTGGCGGGTGGCGTCGAGGCCGCCGGACCAGTTGGCTGACCCAATCGCGGGGACATCCGGGGCCGGATCTCCGGCCGGGTCGATGATCACGAACGGGATGGCGCGGGATTGGAGGGTTGCCTTCGCCTCCGCGGCGAGATCGGCGAAGAGGAGCACTACCCCGACCGGGCGTCGACGGAGAACCCCGGTGATCCAGGCCGGGGAGGGGGAGTGGCGGTCCCCTGACTCGGTCAGGACAATGCTCATATCGTTGGCGCGAGCGACATTTTCGACCCCCCGGATAATCTCCATGGCCCAGGCTGTCTCGAGTTCAGGGAAAACGAGCTCGATCAAGGAGTCCCTGTTGGGCAGGCCTGGGCGTCGCTGGTATCCGTGCTTGTAGAGGAGCTCTTCGACTTTTGCCCGGGTCTGCGCGGACACGTCTGACCGTCCGTTGAGGACTTTGGAGACCGTGGAGAGCGAAACTCCGGCCTCATCGGCTAATTCATTGAGCTTGACCTTACGACCTGAGTCGATCATGGGGAACCAATCTTCATCTTTTTTCGCGGGAAACACTTGCGTTTCACCGGGCCACTGTTACGCTCATCACATACTAATTGATTTCGACAAAAATGTCGAAACTTTCGAGAGGTGTTCAAAGATGAACAAGCACAGCACCAGGAAATTGCTGACCATGGGGGCGGCGACAGCAATCGCCCTCGGCGGCCTGTCAGCGTGTGGCTCCGACAGTGGAGCAACAGAAGACGGCGACGTCACCATGACGTTCTGGCACAACTCAACGACGGGTGATGGTAAGGCCTACTGGGAGAACACGGTCGCAGCGTTCGAGGAGGAAAACCCTGGCGTGACCATCGAGATCCAGTCCATCCAAAACGAGGAGATGGACGGAAAGCTCCAAACCGCGCTGAACTCCGGCGATGCACCCGACATCTTCATGGCGCGCGGCGGCGGCAAGCTTGCGGATGTCGTTGCGGCCGGACAGGCCATGGACATTACGGATTCTATCGACGATGCCACCAGGGCCGCTGTGCCCGAAGGGGTGTTGAGCGCCTTCGCGGTCGAGGGGAAGATCTACGGAATGCCGACCGCCGTGCTGCCTGGTGGCATCTACTACAGCGGAGACCTCTTCGCCGAAGCGGGCGTTGAGGGGACACCGACGACGATTGACGAACTCGGTTCCGCTGTTGAGCAGCTCAAGGGTGCAGGAGTCGACCCCATCGCCGTCGGCGCGAAGGATGCCTGGCCTGCCGCGCACTGGTACTACTTCTTCGCGGTTCGAGCCTGCTCACAGGATGCTCTCAACACTGCTGCTGAAACCATGGAGTTCAACGACCCATGCTGGCTGGAGGCCGGTAACAACCTGCAGGAGTTCGTCGACACAGAGCCGTTCAACAACGGATTCCTCACCACCTCCGCGCAGCAGGGTGCAGGTAGCTCGGCTGGACTCCTCGCCAACAAGAAGGCATCCATGGAGCTCATGGGGGCGTGGAACCCAGGTGTCATCGCTTCGCTGACACCTGACGAGGAGCCACTCCCGGACCTGGGCTGGTTCCCGTTCCCTGAGGTTGAGGGCGGCGAGGGTGAGCCCGGCGCAATGATGGGCGGCGTGGACGGATTCACCTGCTCGGCTCAGGCCCCGCAAGAAGAGTGCACCGCGTTCTTGAACTTCTTCATGCAGCAGGAGCATCAGGAAGGCTACGCGGACGCGTTCCAGACGATCCCTGCCAACCAGGATGCTCAGGAGGTCGTGGAGGATCCAGCACTGCTTTCGATCATCGAGTCTTACAACGAGGCACCGTACGTCACGGTGTGGCTCGACACGCTGTTCGGACAGAACGTCGGAAACGCGCTGAACAAGGGTGCCGTCGACCTGTTCGCTGGTCAGGGCACAGCTGAAGACATCGTCTCCGCTCTGAACACCGCAGCAGCACAGGGATAGCAGCAGATAATGACTGAACCTGCAGGGGGTGCTCCGTTGTTGACGGACCAGCAGCCGCCGCGGGGCACGGTAACGGCAGGGGATGGCGCTCGCGCGACGTCCCCTGCCGCACCGCGGCCCAGACGGCGTCCAACGGATTGGCGCAAGCGCCTCGAGATCATGCTTCTGGCCGGGCCAGCGATTGTCGTTTTTGTCGGCTTCGTGATCCTCCCGGTCGTCCTCGCCGGATACTACGGTTTCTTTCGCTGGAAGGGCTTTGGGCCAGCTACCGATTTTGTCGGTTTCCAAAATTACATGATCATCTTCGCGGACAGCGCGTTCCACGACGTGCTGCGCCACAACGGGTTCATCCTGGTGCTCTCCCTGGTCCTCCAGGGACCTATTGCGATCGTCCTCGCGCTCTTGCTCAACCGGAAGATCCGTGGCCGGTCGCTCATCCGCGTGCTCATCTTCGTTCCCTACATCATCTCCGAGGTCATTGTCGGGATTGGCTGGGGTCTCATGCTGCAGACATCCGGTTCCGTCAATGGGCTGCTCGAAAACATCGGATTGGGAGCCTTCCAAAGGGACTGGCTCTCTGACCCGAGCATCGCCATCTGGTCCCTCATGGTGATCATTTCGTGGAAGTACATCGGCTTCGCCGTCATTCTTTTCCTCGCCGGGTTGCAGAGCATCCCGGACGAACTGTACGAGGCGGCCGCGATCGACGGCGCCAGCTACTGGCAGACTCAACGCTCTATCACCTTGCCACTGCTCGGGCCGACCGTGCGGATCTGGGCGTTTCTGTCCATCATCGGCTCGCTGCAGTTGTTCGACCTGGTCTTCATCATCTGGGGCCAGTACGTCGCTTCGACTGCCGGAACCTCAACCATGGCCACCTACATGGTCGCCAACGGGCGCACGTCCGGCAACTTCGGCTACGGCAGTGCTGTCGCCGTCGTCATGTTCCTGATCTCCCTGGTCATCGCATTGATCTACCAACGGTTCGTTCTTTCGCGGGACACCGCCGGTGCTCTAACAGAAGGAAAGAAGTGATGGCAGTTCTCGAAGCTCCCACGCGCCCGCACAAAAAGCGTCTATCGAGTGACCGCCAGGAGTGGGGCAGCCCAGCGACCTACTTCATCGCCTTTGTTTTCATCGCGCTCTGTCTCGGACCAGTCATCTACATCATCCTCGGTGGGTTCCGCGACAACTCCCAGATCACCAATTCGCCCGCAGGATTCCCGAACCCGTGGAACTTCGACAACTATGCGGAGGTGCTCGCGAGCTCGACCTTCTGGCAGCAGGTCGGCAACTCAATGATTGCCGGGCTCGCGACGACCATCGGTGTGGTGACGCTCGGCCTGATGGCAAGCTTCATACTCGCACGCTACAGGTTTGCCGGTCGCGGAGCGATGTATTCGCTGTTCGCCGCCGGGCTCATGTTCCCGATGACCGTGGCCATTACGCCCCTCTACATCCTCGTCAGGGATCTGGGCCTGATGAACAGTTTGGCTGGCGTGATTCTCCCGCAGATCGCCTTCGGCTTGCCGGTCACGATCATCATCCTGGTGCCGTTCCTCAAGGCAATCCCCGATGAAATCGAAGAGGCTGCGTCGATCGACGGCACCAGCCGGCTGGGTTTCTTCTTCCGGATGGTCGTTCCTCTGTCACTGCCGGGCGTGGTGACGACGGGTATCCTCGCTTTCGTGGCGAGCTGGAACAGCTATCTTCTGCCACTGTTCATCCTCAGCGACCAGGCGACCTACACCCTGCCGCTCGGCGTTCAGGCGTTCGCTTCGCAGTATTCGGTGGACACGGCAAAGGTACTCGCCTTCACCTCACTGTCCATGATTCCTGCACTGATATTCTTCACGCTGTTCGAGCGTCGCATCGTCGGCGGACTCACCGGCGCCGTCAAAGGTTAGGACTTCCCTTGAGCACCACGACATCCACGACGACCACGCTGGCATGGCACGACGTCACCTCATCCGCTTCCGACCGAGCCGAAGCGCTCCTTGCTGAGCTCACGCTCGAGGAGAAGATCGCCCAGTTGTTTGGCGTCTGGGTCGGCGCGTCCAATGAAGGCGGGGACGTTGCTCCGCATCAAAACGACATGGACGACGTCGTCGACCTCGATGCGCTCCTGCCGAACGGGCTCGGCCAGTTGACTCGGCCGTTCGGCTCCGCTCCGGTAGACCCGGCGCTCGGAGCGCTGTCGCTCCTCCGCAGCCAGCGCCGGATCGCGGCATCCAACCGGTTTGGCATCCCGGCTGTTGCGCATGAAGAGTGCCTTGCCGGCTTCGCCACCTGGGGGGCGACCGCCTATCCGGTACCCCTCGCCTGGGGGGCCTCGTTCAATCCGGGGCTCATTGAGCGGATGTCACACCGCATAGGGTCCGACATGCGCTCGGTCGGCATCCACCAGGGCCTTGCTCCGGTGCTCGACGTGGTCCGGGATGCCCGCTGGGGTCGCGTCGAAGAGACTATTGGTGAAGACCCGTATCTCATCGGCACCATCGGAACGTCGTACGTCCGTGGCCTTGAGTCCGCAGGAATCGTTGCAACTCTCAAGCACTTCGTCGGATACTCGGCGTCTAAAGCCGGCCGTAACCTCGCGCCGGTATCGGTGGGTCCTCGTGAACTTGCTGACGTGCTGCTCGTCCCGTTCGAAATGGTTATGCGGGAAGGCAAACCGCGTTCGGTCATGCACTCCTATACCGACATCGACGGCGTCCCATCCGCGGCCGACGAGTCGCTGCTCACCGGAGTCCTGCGCGACACCTGGGGTTTCGACGGCACCGTTGTGGCCGACTACTTCGGGATCGCCTTTCTAAAACTGCTGCACGGCGTCGCGGGTTCGTGGGGCGAGGCCGCCGCCCTCGCGCTTACCGCGGGCGTGGACGTCGAACTGCCGACGGTGAAGACCTTCGGCGCGCCGCTGGTTGAAGCGGTCCGGTCGGGCGACCTGCCCGAGGCGGTCATAGATCGTGCCCTCCGGCGTGTGCTGCGCCAGAAAGCCGAACTCGGACTGCTTGACCCTGACTGGGATGCCACGCCCACAGCGTTGCGGGACGTCGCCGTGGACAACGCTGAAGGCATCCGCGGGACCATCGACCTGGACAATGCCGGCAATCGGGCGGTCGCCCGAGAGATCGCCGAACAATCTATCGTGCTGGTGAGCAACGACGGGACTCTTCCACTCGCAGGGCCGCGCCGGATTGCTGTCGTCGGACCGACGACCGACGACCCCTTCGCCGTGCTCGGCTGCTACTCGTTCCCCGCGCATGTCGGCGTGCAGCATCCTGACACACCCCTCGGTATCAAACTGCCAACCCTGCTGGATAGCCTCCGCATCGAATTTCCCGAAGCCGACATCGAATACGTGCCAGGCACGACTATCGACGGAGGAGAAACCGCCGGGATTTCCGCAGCGGTGGATGCTGCAATGCGGGCGGACGTCGTCATCGTCGCCCTCGGCGACCGTGCCGGGCTTTTTGGCCGCGGTACAAGCGGTGAGGGCTGCGATGTCGAGTCGCTCCGCCTGCCCGGCGCCCAGCAGAACCTTCTCGACGCCGTCCTGGCAACATCCACTCCTGCCGTCGTCACCCTGCTTGCTGGGCGTCCGTACGCATTGGGATCGGCTGTCACGGGCGCCGCCGCGATCGTGCAAGCGTTCTTCTCAGGAGAAGAAGGCACTGCCGCACTCGCCGGCATCCTCTCCGGCCGGGTTAATCCGAGTGGGCGCCTGCCTGTCAGTATCCCTGCCTCTGAGGGAACGCAGCCGTCCACATACCTGGCCGCCCCCCTGGCGCGCTCCAACGGCGTGTCGAGCATCGACCCGACCGCGGCCTTCGCGTTCGGGCACGGGATCGGGTACACGACCTTTGACTGGAGCGCCGGCCAGCACGGGCCGGATACGGTCGGAGTCGACGGCACGGCGACCCTCGGCCTCCGCCTCCGCAATACGGGAGACCGATCTGGGTCAGAAATCGTCCAGGTTTACGTCCACGATCCGGTCGCGTCAGTGGTACGCCCGGTGCAGCGTCTGATCGGGTTTCAGCGCGTTGATCTGTTGCCGGGGGAGTCCGTCGAGCTCTCGATACACGTCCCTGCAGATGTCACCTGCTTCACCGGCCGAAACGGCGAACGGGTAGTCGAACCGGGAGAGATCGTCGTTGCTCTCGGAGCGTCGAGCACCGACCTGCGGGTCACGCACTCGGTGCAGCTCTCCGGTGAAGCCCGCGTCGTGGGGTTCGACCGGGCCTTCCACCCGAGGTTCATCGAGGTCGCACGGACTGCCTCATGAGTGTCGATCACCGCGGGGTGACCGCGCAGGTCACCGTGCTGGACTCCGTCGGCAACCCGGTGCGCGACGCGGATGTCACTGTTGAACAGCTGCGTCATGACTTCGCCTTCGGCAACATCGGTTTCGATTTCATTCCGATCGCCAATGGGGAGACCGAGCAGGATGCTGCGGCGGATCCCGTTTTCGGAGGGGCCGGGCTCGCCAGCCTGCCGGAGCTCGAGACGATGTGGTTCGACCTCTTTAACACTGCGACCCTTCCGTTCTACTGCCGAGGATTCGAGCCGACCCGCGGCAAGCCTGACACCCGAAGACTTCAGCGGACCGCCTCGTGGTTCGCTGAGCACGGGGTGACGGTGAAGGGGCATCCGCTTACCTGGCACACGCTCGCGCCCGAGTGGCTCACCGGTCTACCGGTGGCCGAGATCGAGCGGCTGCAACGCGAGAGGATCCGACGTGAGGTGACCGACTTTGCCGGGGTCATCGACACGTGGGACGCCATCAACGAAGCCGTCATCATGCCCGTGTTCACTGCAGAGGAAAACGGTATCACCCGGCTTGCGCAGAGCATTGGGCGCGTGCCCATGATTCAGCTTGCGTTCGAGGAAGCTCGGGCCTCGAACCCTTCGGCGACGCTCGTTCTGAACGACTTCGACTTGTCGAGCGACTACGAAGCTCTGATCGAGCGCGTGGTTGAAGCGGGGATCGCCGTGGACGCGATCGGCCTGCAGACGCACATGCATCAGGGATATTGGGGTGAAGAGACCATGCTCGCGATGGTCGACCGATTCGCCCGCTTCGGGTTGCCCCTCCATCTGACCGAGACGACTCTGCTGTCGGGGGAGCTCATGCCGCCGGAGATCGTCGACCTCAACGACTATCAGATCCCATCCTGGCCATCAACGCCCGAGGGAGAGGCGAGGCAAGCGGACGAAATTGTCCGCCACTATCGCTCACTCGTGGGCCACCCAGCAGTGCAGGCCATCACCTACTGGGGATTCACCGACGACGGGGCGTGGCTCGGCGCGCCGGGCGGGTTGGTTCGCGCCGACGGCACGCCGAAACCGTCGTATCACGCACTCCAGTCGCTGGTTAAGGACGAATGGTGGCTGCCACAAACGTCGATGCGCACGGATGATGACGGTCGCTTGTCGATCACGGGCTTCTTCGGTGATTACGTGATCAAGCGAGACGGGCAGACTGCGCCCGTCTCGCTCTCCCGGGGGCGTGAAACGGACACCGTCCGATTCAGCTGACTCTGGCGTGATCCCGCCAACTACCATACCCACGCCCACCCGACAGATGGTCCGGAATCGGGCTGCCCTCATACGTAACTATGAACAGGATGATGTTGTGACCAAGGCCCATATTGTCATTGAGCGTTCGGCGGTCGTCGCGCCCCTGAATCGTAGGATCTTCGGTTCGTTTGTAGAGCACCTTGGCCGGTGTGTATACGGCGGGATCTACGAGCCGGATCACCCCACCGCCAACGAGGACGGGTTTCGGCTCGACGTGGTCGAGTTGGTCAAAGAGCTCGGCTCGACAACGATCCGCTACCCGGGCGGCAACTTCGTCTCCGGCTACCGGTGGGAAGACGGTGTGGGCCCACGCGATCAGCGCCCGGTCCGCCGTGACCTCGCTTGGCATGCCCTGGAGTCGAACCAGATGGGCATCGACGAGTTTGTTCGCTGGTGCAAACTCACCGGAGCCGAGTTGATGATGGCAGTGAACCTCGGGACCCGCGGGATCGAGAGTGCCCTCGACCTCCTGGAGTACGCCAACCACCCATCGGGAACTGCATTAAGCGACCAACGGGTCGCCAACGGCGCTGTGGAGCCCTACGACATCCGCATGTGGTGTCTGGGAAACGAGATGGACGGACCCTGGCAGACTGGATACATGAGCGCCGACGCATACGGGCAGCTCGCTGCCCGCACCGGACAGGCTATGAAAGCGGCGGATAAAACCCTCGAACTCGTAGCCTGTGGATCCTCCGGTTCCTCGATGCCCACCTTTGGCGACTGGGAGCGCATCGTGCTTGAACACGCCTACGAACACGTGGACTACATCTCCTGCCATGCCTACTACCAAGAGCGCGGCGGCGACCTCGATTCTTACCTGGCCTCGTCGTTGAACATGGAGTACTTCATCCAAGCCGTTGTCGCCGCCGCCGATCACGTCAAACACAAATTGCGTAGCGACAAGACCATCAACCTGTCCTTCGACGAGTGGAACATCTGGTACCTCGACGAGCACCAAGCCTCCGGCGAGGTCAACGACCAGTGGACTTATGCGCCCCGCCAACTCGAGGACGTCTATTCCGTCGCCGACGCCGTCGTGCTCGGCAACCTCATGATCACCCTGCTCAAGAACCACGACAGAGTCGCGTCTGCGTCCCTGGCGCAACTCGTCAACGTCATCGCGCCGATCATGACCGAACCAGGTGGTGCTGCATGGCGTCAAACCACCTTTTTCCCCTTTTCGGTCACCGCACGCCTAGCCCGCGGTGAAATCCTTCGCCCAACCATCGAGGTAGACACCTACGAGACCTCCGTCTACGGCCGTGCGCCCCTCGTCGACGCGGTGGCGACCATGGATGTTGAGGCCGGCGCGTCGGCGGTGTTCCTCGTGAATCGCAGCCAAACCGAATCGATCGAAGTCTCGATCGACGTCACCGATCTTCATGCCACCACGATCACCGAGGCGCTCACTCTGCACGACGACGACGTCTACGCGAAGAACACGTTCGATAACCAGCACCGGGTCGGCCTCAAAGCACTCGACGGTGCCTCTGTCGACGACGGGACGATTACAGTGACGCTTCCACCCGTGTCATGGTCAGCCATCAGTCTCACCTAGCTGTGGTGGGTCATGATGTTGGACACGTAGAGATGTATCACACAGGAGTTGAGCTGCCCGAGACTGCAGCGAATGCGCACTATCTGTAGGAATGACGAAGCTTTCGCGCAGGGTCTGGGATCCGCCCCCAACCAGAAGAATTTCGAACGTACCCTAGAAAAATGTAGAAGACAGGTCATGCCGAGCGTTCGGCGGTGATCGCTGGCGGCACCTGGTGACGACTGCACGCCTCACCCGTGAATGACTTGCCTCACATATGGGTTAAACAAAGCACTTCACTCTCACATCTCAGGAACACAATGAGCACAGTCCCAGCTTTTCCCTCAGCCCGCATCTTCGACCGCGTCTGGACACCGAGTCAGCTGCGCGCGATCCACACCGCCAACATGGTTGCCCAGACTCACATTGAGCACCACCCAGCCCGGCTCGCCCTGGCCAAGCACGGCATCTCGATCGACCGGCGTCGTATCAGTGCAATGGTCGCCGACGTCATGGGCGGCATCGATGGCACCTACTGGATCACCTCGGCCCTGTGTCATGCGCACTTGGCCATCAGCTTCCCGCTCTTTCTCACCAAGCAGCAGGAAGCCCTCTTGCTCCGACCCCTGTGTGCCGGTGAAATGGCTGTCGAGGAAGAACCTGAAGCAGTGCTTTTGGGCCATGCTGATGATGCTTTCGAACGAACTGAATCGCCTGCGGGTTACGACGCCTACGCCAGAGCCTAGGCGGGGCCGCCGCGATCAACACGGAAACACGGACCAGGGCCGTCGCCTGCGCGGTAGGAGATCAATGGCCAGTTGGGTCTGTCCGTGACTGGCATGGGGCAGTTATATGAATTTGTGTGACGGCTATCACCCTGAAGTTCATTGGGCCATCTAGTGTCTGAGGTGCAGCCCAAGTCCGGTTGGGCCGGAGATACAGGAGATTGTCATGTCGCATAGCAGCACAAGCATCAAGGAGCAGGTGGCAGAATTTAACCAGGGATTCGATTCCCAGATTGGGAAGGATCTGGCTGGTACCTTCGCCGCGGAACAGGCGGACCTTCGATCCGCTGGAGTACCGGTCGAGGCAGTCACTGTCGGTGAACAGATGCCGGATGCTCTGTTGCTCCGGCGGGACGGCAATGAGGTGAAGCTATCGGAGGTACTGTCATCCGCGCCTGCAGTGCTGGTGTTCTACCGCGGTGCTTGGTGCCCTTACTGCAACATAACGCTCAAGACCTACCAGAGTGAACTCCTGCCTAGCCTGGTCGAGCAGGACATCAAGTTGATAGCGATTAGTCCGCAACATCCCACCGGCAGCGAGGCCGCGGTCCAGGCCGGCGACCTAGATTTCGAGGTCCTTTCAGATCCCGCCAACGGACTCGCTTTCAAGCTCGGCATCGTCACGGAACCAAGCTCCGACGCCCGCAGCGCCCACACCAAGCTGGGGTTCAATGTTGCGGACAGCAACACTGACGGCACGCCTGCCATTCCGTTCCCGACTGTCCTCATTGTCGATGCGGGAGGGACGGTGCGGTTTGTGGATATCCACACCGACTATACGACGCGTTCCGAAGTGCCCGACATCCTGCGGGCGGTAGAGAGCCTCTAATCCATTCAACGACGGTGACAGGGTCTACGTTTCCGTGACCGTACTGGGCCGGTTCCACGGTGGACAACTCGAATCTCCCACGCCCTTGGTCGCCCTGATTGGCATATTGACGCTGGGGTGCGTAGGGTCGTTCATGCGCCGCGGGGTGGAGCAGTTCGGTAGCTCGCTGGGCTCATAACCCAGAGGTCACAGGTTCAAATCCTGTCCCCGCAACAAGAGAAGGACCCTTGACTGGGTACTATGCCCAGTCAGGGGTCCTTCGTTTTCAATCAGGCTGTCACGGAACCCCTAGCTTGCAGTATTGATGTCGGTCGTTCTGTAGGGCGCCTGTGGGTGATCACAAATCCTCAGTGGGGCTGTTCTGGGACGAAACATGCCGAAATGTGTTCCCAAGTCGTTCAAGTACGAGTGTACTTACCTGGCAATTGACGCGAATCAGTCGCAGGCCGCGCACCAGTATGAACCGGTATGTCGAAGTCTTTACGGGCCTCTGGCGGGATTCAGCGTTCAATTACTGACGGCCCATCGAAGTCCATTATGGTTATCAAAAGTCGGCATTGGCGGTGGAGAAGGATCCGCCAGGTCCGCCGTCTGAACTTCATGGGCAGCTCACTCGGATTGGCTGGTCGATATGGTCCGCCTGAAATCGCCAGGCGAGTATGTAGCGGTCGCAATGAGTAGTGTCTTATGGGCGGCCTAAAAGAGATCACTCGGACCGTCCGGGTGATCCTTCGTGAATAGAAGGAATTGGCGATGACGGAATTGGCAGTAAATTCGTCCCCGGCTTCCTCGGGCGAGAGTGTGATTACAGGGGTCCGTGACTCGCGCCGCCTTAAGGCTGTTGCGGACGCAGACCTACGCGGTGGCATGGCCGATCCTGACCTTGAAGCGGTAGTGGCTACCTTGCGCCTGGCCTGCGCGTCGCCAATTGTCGTGGTGAATATCGTCAGTGAAGACCGGCAGACTTACGCGGCAGAGATCGGTGTCGGGGCTGAGTGCACCCTAGTATCGGACTCACTGTCATTTTGCGCGGAGGTAGTGGACACGGGCCAGCCCATGACGGTGCCTGATGCCGCTGCACATCCCGTCTACAGCCAGAACCCGATGGTGCTCAGTGGCGCCATCGGTTCATACGCCGGTGTCCCGCTCATTGATAACGGCGTGGTCCTGGGCAGTGTGGCGATCTTCGACTATCAGGCACGCGAGTTCTCGGCCGAAGTTTTGGACATCCTCCAACACCAGGGGAAGCTGGCCGGGTCTGTGCTCGCGCTGCGACGATCTGCCCGAATGGATTCGCTGACGGGATTACCCAACCGTGCCCTCTACGGGGACCGCCTCCTCGGCGCGCTGGCACGACTAGAGCGAACCGGCGGAATGATCTCCGTGATGTACCTTGACATCGATGACTTCAAGATCATCAACGATACCTTCGGGCATGGTGTCGGGGACGAGGTTCTTCTCGAGACGGGAAGGAGGCTGGCGAGCGTGTTGCGCTCCGCTGACACGGTGGCCCGCTTTGGTGGCGATGAGTTCGTGCTCCTTTGTGAGGAACTGTCTGGCGTCAGCGATGCCGAGCAGTTGGCGGCCCGCGTGATAGCCGCCATGGCCGAGCCTTGGGATGTACACGGCGAGCTACGGACAGTTCGCGCGAGTCTTGGTTTCGCCGTGACAGCTTCATTTACAACCGAGCCTTCGGCTTTGCTTGCTGACGCCGATGCCGCCATGTATTCGGCAAAGAGTGTTCCTGGCTCCGCGTCTGTAATGGCACCTATTGCCCTCTCAGGGACGGGCTACGACAGAGGTAACGGGGTCGCACCGCAGTAGTCTATGGCCGTCGAATGGATTAGCTCGTACTGCTGCTGGGCACGAGGGCCGGGCCGCCTGCTGCTGGGCACGAGGGCCGGGCCGCGCTTCGAGGAGGAGCATGACCTTTTGTTGAGTTGTGTGACCCGCCAAGTCGAATTGCTGGAAGTCAGATGCCCAGGACCTTAGGGTGATTCAACGCACACGTGTGCGCGAGGTACTCGACTCTGGAGGAACTGGTGACCGTTACAGATGAGCTTCTCAAGAACAACGAGGCGTATGCGCAAGGATTCACCGGCCCGTTGCCATTGCCGCCGTCCAAGCACGTCGCCGTGGTCGCGTGCATGGACGCACGATTGAACGTATACGCAGCTCTGGGATTGAAGGAGGGCGAATCCCATGTCATCCGGAACGCTGGCGGGGTGATTACTGAAGACGAAATACGCTCGCTCTCGATCAGCCAGCGCCTGTTGGGAACGCGCGAAATTATCCTTATCCACCATACGGACTGCGGCATGCTCACCTTCACCGATGACGGTTTCAAACAGACGATCGAGGACGAGACGGGCATCAGGCCACCCTGGGCGGCGGAAGCGTTCACCGATCCGGCAGCCGACGTCGTCCAATCCGTCCGACGTATCCAGGCCAGCCAGTTCATTCCGATCAAGGACTCGATCCGTGGGTTCGTTTTCGACGTCGCCACCGGAAAGCTGAACGAAGTGACTGTGCCGAACCAATAGCCCGCGCACTCAATCCGGCCCCACAGAATTCGCGGGGGGAGCAGCGATCGCTAAATGAAACTTGCATCTAGCAGCGCGACAGGATAGCCACCTTCATGCGTCTCCGTGGGCTCTGCGGACGATAAGGTCCTAGCAGGTGGGCGCTGGAAGGTCGATCCTCCTAGCGTTGACGTCCGCGGCAGGCACAATCTGGGTGATCGAAAGCACCGCGGGGGTCGTGGTGCTGGCGTTGCTCACAAAGTGGGGGCCAACCTCGGTGAACGTTTCGCCCACCGTGAAGGTCTGGGCGGGCCCGCAACCGAGTTGACGCTCCACCTGACCAGATTTGACTGTGGCAATCACAATTCCGGGGTGCTCGTGCCATCCCGAGTAGCCCAAGGGTAGGTAAGTCAGTTCGAAATCGAGAACGGCTACATCCTTTTTGGTTTTAAACTCGATGCCGTCCCCCTTGGTCTTCTGCGGTCCGTCCAGCGTGCCGATAACGAGCGGCGTCGATGGGCTGGAGCCAGAACCGGGCGTCGCGGTAGCAACACTGCTTGTCGCCAAGGTGCCGACCGCTACGAAAACTGCGGCGGATATGGCCGTCTTCTTCGATCTCATAATATTCCTCATCACCACGGGCGGGCCCTCTCCGCCCGCTTCCCAATCGTTCCGGTATCGGATTCCCGGCAGATGTCCACAGTGCCGCGAACGCCTTCACCTGGACGAGCATGTACCGGTGGACTACAGGGACGTATCACCGCCCCCGGCATCCGCAGTTTCGACAGACCACGCGACCGGACCCCGATACCAGCACCTAGTAGAGCAGCTGGCTCGTTACTCGGACGTTACCTAGACGTACCAGGTGGAAATCGCGGACTTTGCCCGAGTTGCAACGACAACTGCAATCAGCCAGCGTTATCCTGTCTCCACGGTCGCCTCGCCTTCATCGGCCGCCTGGCGACGATGACGTTCGCGTTGACCGTACGCTGCCCGAAGGATGTCGTCTTTGGACTCGAATCCTGAGCCCAGCGCGCCGCCGATGAGCGCCGCCGATGTCGTCATCCAGGCAACCACCATAAAGTCCCACACAGTCACCGGATGCTGGAGGGTCTGTGCCAATAAAGAACTGTCGATGGTGAATACCGCGGCCAACAGCACGGCGACGAAGAGCAGGACGTAGCTGATCACGACGCCGATCATCAACGACCACACCGTCGAAGTGTTGTACAAGGAAGCCTTGAACCGTTCGAGGGTATTGTCACGGCGCGGGCTTTCCCAAAGATCGTGCTGCGTGATGATCCAGAACACCATTGACCCGATCGCCAGGACCATGAGCAGCGTCAGCCGCAGCGTTCCCAGCAGGTCTGCGAGTTGCCAGATCGTGTCCGTGACAAGCGCGAACGCGCCTGTGGCGATCGCAGCGGCCAATGCGCTTCGCAGTCCGAAAACCAGCCGCCAGGGACGGTTCGCCTGCAGCATGCCCGCCAGTAGACGTCCGCGACCGAGGCGGGACGCTGAGACGTACCGGAACTCGATTGGCCCGTCGTCGTCGTTAGGAACAGTAGTCTCGATGTGCCGCGACTGGTGCAAGGAGGGCGGACCGAATTCCACGGTGTCATCCTCAGGGTCGAAACGCCGGTGCATCGCCCAGCCGAGGTCGGCGACGGCAGAGCGGACCCGCCGGTGGATGTTGACGGCGCCGAGCGCGGGCAAGGAAACCAGGGAGATCGGCTCCCCAAGCGCAACCTCCGCGACGACGGTCTTGCCGCCGACACGAATCGGAAGATCGGTCAGGCAGACCATGACATCCCAGGCACGAAGGTTTCGATGCCTCACCATCGAGTCCAGCATGGGCGCCAGTCCACTGCCAGCCGAAAAATCCTGATACTCGATCACCACAGACCAATCGTGATGTTCGTCGGCAAGGTTCAGCAGCTGAACCACTTCGCGACCGCTACGCTCGGCAAACTCACCGGTGACTTCTGGTTCGGCGAGCACGCCTAGCGTGCGGGCACTAATGCGGTTGATGTCACCCAAGCTTTCCAGCACACCCGGCCTCCTGTGGTTCATAGTTCAGCATTGTTATTGAGCAAACTGGACAATTCCTTCGCGATAGGACCCCTTTGGGGCTACGGGACGTGAAACGGGGAACCGTGGGGACGAATGCGCCATGCGCGAGTTGCGACGTGCAAATTAAGCCGGGTCTCCGGATCGGTGAGGTCGAAGCCAGTGATTTGGCGAATGCAGTTCAAGCGGTAGCGCAGGGTGCTTCGATGGATGGTCAGGGTTTTGGCAGCACTGTCATAGTTGCCGCCATGGTCCAGGTACTGGGCGAGGGTTTGCACCAGGTCAGACCCCCGGTCGTCATCGGTACGTTGAAGGGTGCCGAGCCACTCGTCGACATAGCAGGCCAGCTCCGGTTCACCCCCGGGCGTGTCCAGAATGCGGTAGATCCCTAGTTGGTCAAAGCGGGTGACTCCGTAGTGATCACTTGAACCGGCGCGAATACGCAACGCGTGCTTGGCTTCTGAGAAAGACCGCGGAATCTGCGCAGTATCCAGACAGGGACCTCCGATCCCCACCGCACCGTTGCCATTTCGCACGTTTCTGGCGACAGCGGCAAACACGTCGGCGCCCAGCGGATCGCCACTCACCACGGCAATAGCCATGTTTGCGCGCCGTGAAACGAGCGCGGGTGAACGGAGTTCCAGGAACGTTTTCCGCAATGCTTCCACCACAGTGTCGTCAGTTCGCTGGGGCTGCCATTCCGCCACAATGACGTGCTGCGCACCACTGATGTCGTATCCCAATGCCTCGGTGCGAAGGGCCGCGGTTGGCGCCTCCATCCCGGACACGAGTTCGTCCACGAGGTCGCGCCCCAACTTCACTTCCAGCAGGGCAAGGGCGCGGCGATGCGACAGCTCCGCTTCCAGGAGCCGTGTTGCGTACGACAATGCGAAGACGCTGTTGGCCGTGACGGGCGTATCGGTTTCCAACATGCAAATAGCCCCCAACACCTCGCCGTTCGACAGGGCAAGGGCGACGAGCCGTCCCGGTTCGCGAACTGGAGTGCCGGAGGACAGCCAGAGTTGCGCAGTCCGCGACCTGGCCGCCGCGCCGAGCCGGGGGTAGGGGCATTTGGCTCCGAACCCAATCGCCGCGCTAATGTGCCCAAACGCGTCCTCAATACAGATGGGCTGCCCCGATAGCCGTGAGAGGGCCTCCGCCAGGAGTCTCTCATTGAAGTCAGCGATCTGGAGGTCAGGTGTTGCGCCCCGGTCCAACTCCTCCCGGATCCTGTCGTGTTCTTCAAGTTCCAGTACTCTCTCGGAGAGTGACAGGAGTCGCTGTTCCGTCACGCTGCTGCCGTGTGCCTGACCACGTGCGCCGTTCTGACGTTCTCCATGGGATTCGCTGGAGCGTCTCGTAATGGTTGTTCCTGCAGCTGTCCGGAGCTGGATTGGTTGCGCGAGATCCGGGGGCCCAGCGACGTCACGGTCCTTGACCTCGCAGAACGACATTGCCGAAACCGCTAGTCCTGCTGTGCTGAAGATTTCCTCTGCGACCCGTCGATTGATCATGGTGATCCTCGACCGTGTCCAGGGCGTCGGTATCCTCCCACGGGATAGCAGTGGGGCTGGATCTTCATCTGCCCGCGCTCCATCGAGCACCGGCGAATCCATCCCGGAGAAGGCGCAGGTGCTCGTGGATCATCGCCACGGCGGTCGAGCCTTCACCGGCTGCAGCCGTCACACGCTTCACCGATCCATGCCGAACATCGCCGGCCGCGAACATTCCGGGAACACTGGTTTCCAGGGGTAATCGTTTGCGCCCCAGCTGGCTGAGCTCCGGTGGGAAGTCCAAGAGATCAGCCCCGGTGAGAACGAAGCCGCGGTCATCCAGGGCGAGAGTGCCCTCCAGCCATTCGGTGCGCGGCGCGGCGCCAATGAAAATGAAGAGGTATTGGGAGTCGAAAGTGCGCTGGTCGCCTGTGGCTGACAGCTCGACGACGATCCGTTCAAGGGTGCCCGACCCCTCGACACCCACTATGGTGGCTCCCAGCAGGACTTCTATGCCTGAGTGCTCTTCGATGCGTTCCGCAAGATATTTTGACATGTCCGCGCGCAGGTCGGTCCCGCGAACCACCAGGTGCACCGGCGTCCCCGTGCCTGCCAGGAACAGTGCGGCCTGACCCGCGGAATTTCCGCCGCCGACGACGGTCACGGGCTGTAATCCACAGAGCCTGGCTTCATGGACGGTGGCGGCATAGAAGACGCTGATTCCTTCGAACTCCTCCAGCCCTGGGACCGGCAGCCGGCGGTAGCGCACCCCGGTTGCCAGCAGCGCGGCGCGGGAAGAGGCAGGGCCACTCTCGTTGAACTCGGCACGGAACTCACCGTCCCTGAACTCGATGGTGCGGGCCAGGCAGGCAGCATTGACGTGAACCCTGAACTTGCGGGCCTGCAGGATCGCTCGTTCAGTGAGTTCGCCGCCGGAGATTCCAGCAGGAAAGCCGAGAAAGTTTTCTATTCGCGACGACGTGCTGGCCTGCCCGCCTATCCCAAATCCTTCTTTAAGGATGACGGACAGTCCGTCGGATGCTGCGTAGACGGCGGCCGCAAGGCCAGCGGGACCCGCACCGATCACCATGAGGTCGTATGGGGCAGTATGTTCTTTCGACGCCCGCAGGCCCATGGCGAGGGCCAGTTCGGCGTTGGACGGGTTTCTGAGGACGCGCGAAGCGCTTAGGACCACTGCGGGCAGGTCGCTCTCAAGTATCCCTGACCGGTCCAGGATGGCCTGCGCTTGCTGGTCGTTCTCCAGATCGACCAGTCGATGAGGCAGGCGGTTGGCGGCCGCGAATTCAAGGAGTCGAAGGGTGTCACGGCTAAAGCGGGATCCAACGATGCGGATGCCGGCGCCCGCGCCGATCAGCAGAATCCGGCGCTGTAGATAAGCCCGCAGGATCGTTTCGCCCACCGAGGCGTCCGTCAGAACCATACGGCGCAGATCGTCGCCGCTGATCTGGAGCACTTCACACGCCTCGGCGGATACCGCGCTGACAAAGGCAGGTTGCCCGTCGACTAGACCCAACTCTCCGAGGAACCGTCCCGGACCGTGAACCCCGAGGATCCGCGTGTCAGAGCCCACCTCGGCAGGCGGTTTGCCATCAGCATCGGAGAGTCCCTCCACGACCAGCACTGTGCCCTGCAGGATGACGAAGAAGTCCGTGTCGAGGTCTCCCTCCCGAATGAGTGTCTCTCCGGGGGACGTAGTCCGCCTTGTCCCGGTACGGCCCAACAGGTCGATCTGGGCCGGGCTTAGGCGTGGATAGGCTCCGGTGAGATCCGGCGTTTCGATCTGCGTCGATGATGCGTCAGGTTCCATCAGCTGGTTGCCCCTGTCGGTGCCTAGACGAACGTTTCATGGGGATAGCACCAGCGCCAGTCCTCGCCGAGCTCCATGGAACGGACGATTGGATGCAACTCGGTGGCGTGGGCCCGGGCGTGCCGCATCGGTGAAGAGTCGCAACATCCGACGTGGCCGCAGGACAGGCACAAACGCAAATGAACCCACGGAGTGCCCAACGACAGACACTCCTCACAGCCCTGCGGTGTGCGCGCCCGAACCGGACGAACCAGGGCGAGATGGGGATCAGGAATTCGGGGGATCATGCTGGCTCCTAGGTCGGTCAGTCCATGGAGTCAGCCCCGCCGCGATAATCTGCAGCCATGGGATTGGATCGGTCCGGCAAAGGGTGAGCCGGTTAGGGCAGTTCTACACCCGGCCACGTGGCCTGTCAACCGGTTCGCGGGGATCCGGGTCCAGTGGGGAAGCCGTATCCGGCTCACCCAGTACCGTCGTCGTCGTGCTCCAACCCGACGGCCGAAAGATTTACCGGTGGCCGCGCCCCCAGAGGTCGATTACAGGAAACTTTCCTGACCTGGCAGGGCCAAGCCGCCGCATCCGGCCGGGGCCAGACTTAACCCTGTAAGGCCTCATGACAACGCCGTTGAGCTTCGTGGCTCATCCCGGGCGGAGTCATGCGGTGCAGCATTGGGCGGACGTCGCCAAAGGACCGGTCTCGCCCACTAGGACCGGAGTAAGTCATGGCCAAGGCAGTAGGAATTGATCTGGGAACAACCAATTCGGTGATCGCTGTGTGGGAGGGTGGGGAGGCTCGCGTCATACCCAACGCGGAAGGAGCCAGGACCACCCCGTCAGTCGTGGCATACACGGACTCCGGAGAAAGGCTGGTCGGGCAATTGGCCCGCCGGCAGGCAATTCTCAACCCCAAGGGAACTGTCACCTCTGCCAAGCGGTTTATCGGCCGACACTACGACGAGACCACCGATGAAGCCCGGGCCGTAAGTTTTGACGTCGTAGCGGATGACAACGGCGTGGCCCGTTTTCAGGTTCAGGACAAGAAGGTCGCGCCCGAAGAGGTGAGCGCTCTGGTCCTCCGCAAGCTGGTGGACGATGCCGCCAAGCAACTCGGCGAGAAGGTGACCGAGGCTGTCATTACGGTTCCCGCGTACTTCAACGACGCACAGCGAACCGCGACCAAGGATGCAGGCAGGATTGCCGGGTTGGAAGTGCTGCGGATTATCAACGAACCTACCGCAGCGGCCCTGGCCTACGGCATCGACAAACGTGAGCATGAAACGGTGTTGGTTTTCGATCTTGGCGGCGGAACTTTTGATGTGAGTCTGCTGGACGTGGGGGACGGGGTGGTGGAGGTCCGCTCCACGGCGGGTGACACGCACCTCGGCGGAGACGATTTTGACCGTCGGCTTGTTGATTACCTGGCTGACGACTTCCAGAAGGAGGCGGGGATCGACCTCCGCTCGGACCCGCAGGCGTTGCAACGCCTGTTTGAGGCCGCTGAGAAAGCGAAGGTCGAGCTGAGTTCCGTCACCCAGACCCAAGTGAACCTTCCCTTCATCACTGCCGACGCTGCAGGACCCAAGCATCTGACGACGACGGTTCGGCGCTCCGTTTTCGAAGACATCACCCATGACCTGGTGGAACGCACCATGGGTCCGGTGCAGCAGGCAATGACGGACGCCAAGGTGACCGCGAACGACATCGATGAAGTGATTCTGGTGGGCGGCTCCACGCGCATTCCAGCGGTGCAGAACGTCGTTCGGCGTCTTACCGGCGGCAAAGACCCCAACATGAGCGTTAACCCAGACGAAGTCGTGGCTCTTGGCGCGGCCATCCAGGCCGGCGTCCTCAAAGGAGAGGTCTCGGACGTCCTGCTGCTGGATGTGGTGCCCCTTTCACTCGGCGTCGAAACCCGCGGCGGCGTGATGACAAAAATTATCGAGCGCAACACGACTATCCCGGCGAGACGCAGCGAAGTGTTCTCCACCGCTGATGACAACCAGCCTGCCGTTGACGTGGTGGTCCTGCAGGGGGAGCGGGAACTGGCGGCGGACAATCGGGTGCTGGGGCGGTTTCAGCTGGGTGATATCCGGCCAGCGCCTCGCGGAGAAGCACAGGTCGAGGTCATCTTCGACATCGACGCAAACGGCATTCTGAACGTCACCGCCCGCGATAAGGACACGGGCAAGGAACAGGGCATCACGATCAGCGAGGGATCCAACCTGGACGCCAAGGAAGTCGAGCGCATGATTGCCGAGGCTGACTCTCACAGAAGTGAGGATCTGCAGAATCGGGAGCGGATTGACACGCTGAACGAGCTCGATGCGGTGGCCTACCGCGTTGAGCGGGCCGTCAACGACCTCGACGGCGCAGTTGCCGTGCACGACAAGGCACGAGCCGAACTCCTGATTGGCCAGGCGCGCGACGCCGTCAGCAACCAGGCGGACGTTGCTGCAGCGAGGGAACTGATTTCGGAGCTTCAGCAATTGCATTCGGTGCTGAGCGCCTCGGCTGCCAGCCGGGCCACTTCGGAAGCAGCCGAGGGATCTGCCCCTCAGCCCGGAACGTCCGAGGATGCAGATGACGATGACATCGTCGACGCAGAATTCGATCGGAGCTAGGGACGGCCATGAGCGACCCGGTAGGGCCGACTGGACAGGCCCATCTCCAAAGTGACGAGGCTGAGAACACACCCGACGACGGGGAATCCGAGGCGGCGTCCCAGGCCGAGGCGCTGGCCAAAATGGAGGATCTGTGGCGCCGTGCCCTGGCCGATACGGACAACGTCCGAAAGCGGGCTGCCCGGGAGGGGGCCCAGCTCAGGGCCCAGGAACGCGCAGCGGTCTCTTTGGCATGGCTACCCGTCCTCGACAACCTGGAACTGGCGTTGGCCCACGCCCCGTCAGCGGAGGATCCGTTCGTCGCCGGCATAGCCGCTATCCGATCCCAAGCCGTCGATACCCTGGTTGGTCTGGGATATCCGCGGATAGACGGCGAGAACGTCCCCTTCGACCCGCGGATCCACGAGGTAGTCAGTGTGTCGGAAACTGACGAGGCTCCACCAGCGACTGTGCTGTCCGTTTTGCGCCCGGGCTACGGCCGAACGGACGCCGTTCTCAGGCCGGCCGCCGTCGTTGTGAGCCGGGCGGTGAGTGCTGACCGTGGCTAAGGACCCCTATTCGATTCTCGGAGTCTCCAGGACGGCGGACGCCGACGAGATCCAGCGCGCCTACCGCAAGTTGGCGCGCAAACATCATCCGGACGTTAACCGCGATCCAGACTCCGCGGACCGGTTCAAGGAGATCGGCGAGGCCTACAGCACCCTGTCGGATGCTGACACGAAGGCGCGCTATGACCGCTTCGGCTCTGATTTCCGTCAGTACGCCGGCAGCGGCGCCGGTTCGGCAGGAGGATCTCAGCGGTGGGGGTCCGGTGGGCCTCGTCCAGGTCCACGGCCCGGGTGGGGCGGGTATGACGACGACGTCAACAGGGGCGACGACGTGGATTGGGAAGACCTACTCGGCGGCTGGTTTCGACAGCAGGGAGCAGGCCCGACCCAGGGTGCGGACCATGAAGCAGAGCTGCGGTTGACCCTTGAAGAAGCGATCCGTGGCGGGCGGCGCACCGTCCGTCTGGCTCAGCAGGGCGGCGAGACCCGCAGCTATGACGTCGACGTGCCCGCCGGTGTGCAGGACGGTCAACGCATCCGCCTTGCGGGGGAGGGCGCCCAGGGCCGCGACGGGGGGCCGACAGGGGACCTGTTCCTGACCGTCCGTATCCAGCCGAACCCCCGATACCGGCTCAACGGCCGGGATATTCACTTTGACCTTCCCATCACACCGTCGGAAGCCGCTCTCGGGGCAAGGATCAAGGTCAGCGCACCAGCCGGACCGGTCACCATCACCGTTCCCGAAGGGTCTTCCAGTGGGCGACGGCTTCGACTCCGCGGCCAGGGCCTGCCCGATCCGAAGGGCCAACCGGGAAATCTCTATGCGGAGATCCGCGTCATGGTGCCGCCGCGGCTGACCAGTAAGGAACGCAAGCTGTACGAACAGCTTGCCGCCGCGTCCGAGTTCGACCCCAGGGAGGGACTTCCGTGAGCCGAGAATATCCACTCGTCTATCCATGGCGCCTGAATCTGGAGGCGGTGGCGCACAGCAGCGGAGTCCACCCCGACGTCGTCATGCGGTTCGTGGATCTTGATCTGATTCGGCCCCTGGGGGACGCACCGGGCGGACCCTGGTTCAGCCCGCGGGTCCCGGACCTCATAGCACGCGTTCTGAGACTCCATTCGGAGCTGTCGCTGAATTATGCGGCAATCCCGTTGGTACTCGATCTGTTGGTGAGGGTCGACTCGCTTGAACGACGGTTGGTTGAAATCACGCAGGTGGAAGGGACAGCTTCACAATGAACATGGAGAGTTTGACGCAAAAGTCGCAGGAGGCGTTGGCTGAGGCTCAACGGTTGGCTCAACGCAATGGGCACACCGAGACCGACGGGGAACATCTGCTGCTTGCCCTGCTGGAACAGGAGAATGGCCTTGTTCCACGTCTGCTCGTGGGAATGCAGGTGGAGCTTGATGAACTGAGGACCGCCGTCGAGACCGAGCTGAAGCGCAAGCCGAAGGTTACGGGTCCGGGAGCTGCACCGGGCCAGGTCTACGTGAGCCGCCGGTTGTCCGCGCTTCTGGACACCGCTGAACGTGAAGCAAAACGGCTCAAGGACGAGTATGTCTCGGTGGAGCACCTGCTGGTGGCCCTGGCGGAGGAAGGGCGGTCCACAGCAGCCGGCAGGGTGCTGGCTGACCACCGGGTCACGCGTGAGGCATTCCTTTCGGCCCTGACCCAGGTGCGCGGAAATCAGCGGGTCACCTCCGCAACACCGGAACAGACCTACGAGGCTTTGGAGAAGTACGGCCGCGATCTGGTTGCGGATGCCCGGACTGGGAAGCTGGATCCGGTGATCGGCCGCGACGCGGAAATCCGTCGGGTCGTCCAGATACTATCTCGCAAGACCAAAAACAACCCGGTGCTGATCGGTGAGCCTGGCGTTGGCAAGACCGCCATTGTGGAGGGACTCGCCCAGCGGATCGTTCGGCAGGACGTACCGGAAGGACTGAAGAACAAGACCATCTTCTCCCTCGATCTGAGCTCGCTGGTGGCAGGTGCGAAATACCGCGGAGAGTTCGAGGAGCGGCTGAAAGCGGTGCTGGCCGAGGTGCTGGCGGCGGAAGGAAGGATCCTGCTGTTCGTCGATGAGCTGCACACTGTTGTGGGGGCAGGCGCGTCCGACGGTTCGATGGACGCTGGGAACATGCTCAAGCCCATGCTGGCCCGTGGGGAGCTCCACATGATCGGCGCCACCACCCTCGACGAGTACCGCAAACACATCGAGTCGGATGCGGCTCTGGAACGCCGCTTCCAGCCGGTCGTGGTTGAGGAACCGAACGTCGAAGACGCTATTTCCATTCTTCGCGGCCTGCGGGAACGGCTGGAGGTATTCCACGGGGTGCGGATCCAGGATAGTTCGCTGGTGGCTGCGGCTACCCTTTCCCACAGGTACATCACTGACCGGTTTCTTCCGGACAAGGCCATCGACCTTGTGGATGAAGCATGCGCCCGACTGCGGACGGAAATTGATTCGATGCCCGCGGAACTGGATGAACTTACGCGGAAGGTCACACGGCTGGAGATCGAAGAGGCTGCACTCTCCAAAGAGAGCGATCCAGCCAGCAAGACCCGCCTGGAAGAGCTGAGGCGGGAACTGGCAGACCTGCGCGCCGAGGCGGACGCGAAGCGTGCCCAGTGGGAAGCCGAGCGTCAGGCGATTCACAAACTCCAGGAAATCCGCAGTGAACTGGAGCGGCTGCGGCTGGAGGCTGAAGAAGCCGAACGGAACTACGATCTCAACCGGGCGGCGGAGCTACGCTACGGCCAACTCGCCGACCTTGAACGGCGGCTGGCTGCTGAGGAGGAACGGCTCACCGCGAAACAGGGAGAAAAACGCCTGCTCCGGGAGGTCGTGACTGAAGACGAGATCGCCGACATCGTTGCGGCATGGACGGGCATCCCGGTCGCAAGGCTGAAGCAGGGCGAACGCGAGAAGGTCCTGCACCTGGATGAAATCCTGCGCGACCGTGTCGTGGGACAAGAGGAAGCGATTAGCGCGGTGTCGGACGCGATCATCCGCGCCCGCTCCGGTATCCGAGACCCCCGCCGTCCCATCGGCTCCTTCATCTTCCTCGGACCGACCGGCGTCGGGAAAACCGAGCTTGCGAAGGCTCTGGCCGCGGCACTCTTCGACAGCGAAAACGCGATGATTCGGCTGGACATGAGTGAGTACCAGGAGCGCCACAGCGTGAGCCGGCTTCTGGGGGCCCCTCCCGGTTACATCGGATACGACGAAGGAGGACAGCTCACCGAGGCAGTACGCCGGAAACCCTACTCGGTGGTGTTGTTCGACGAAGTGGAAAAGGCCCATCCGGATATTTTCAACACGCTGCTGCAGGTGCTCGATGATGGACGGATTACGGACTCCCAAGGCCGGACCATCGATTTCCGCAACACCGTCATCATCATGACCTCCAATATCGGCTCCCCTTATCTCCTGGAGGGCTCGACGGAAGGCGGGGCGATCACAGACGAGGCGCGCAGCATGGTCATGGGAGAGCTCCGGGCGCATTTCCGTCCCGAATTCCTCAACCGCGTCGACGATACGGTGCTGTTCGCACCCTTGGGATTACCGCAAATTGAGCGGATCGTTGACCTGCAGTTCCACCAGCTGCGGGAGCGCCTGGCCGAGCAGCAGATTGAGCTGCAACTCACCGAGGAGGCCCGCCTGTTGATCGCCGAACGCGGCTTCGATCCGATCTACGGAGCCCGCCCCTTGCGCCGCTACATTTCCCATGTGGTGGAGACACAGGTGGGCAGGGCGCTGCTGCGTGGCAGCATCGCGGAAGGCGGAATGGTGACAGTGACAGCAGCCGGAGGGGAACTGGTTGTCGACTACAGCACCATGGAACTGGAAGGGGCTGGAACCTCATGAACAAGGCCATCATCAAGTGTCCCCACTGCGGCAAATCCAACCGCGTTCCGGCGGCCGCCGACGGCCGGCCACGCTGCGGCAATTGCCATGAGGATCTTCCCTGGGTGGTTGAAGCAGGTGACGACGACTTCGGAGAGATCGCTGAACGGTCCGGCGTCCCGGCGCTGGTGGACTTCTGGGCGGTGTGGTGTGGCCCGTGCCGGATGGTGAGCCCTGTCCTGGACCAGCTGGCTCACGAACGCCCTGGGCAGATCAAACTTGTGAAGGTCGACGTCGACCGCTCGCCGCAGCTCTCCGCCAGATTCACCATTCAGGCAGTGCCCACATTAATGATCATCGTCGACGGAAAGATTGTCGCGAGGCAGGCCGGGGCAGCCCCCGCACCGGTGCTGAGGTCATGGTTGGAGGGGGCGCTTTCGAAGTAGCTCAAGGACCGCCGGATGGTTCAAGTCCTGCTTCATTCAGGGCGCGGTGTGCTCAGAGATGGATCGCTCCGGGCCTGAGCTGCCCAGGACTGTAGGAGTGGAAGTAATGCAGCGGTCGCGGAGTCCGGTTCTACGGTGTAGACGATCAGTCGCTGATCGGGGTCATGCGGCGTGTTGACGGCCTCGATGCCGAACACGAGGATCCCGAAGTGGGGGTGCTCGATGCGCTTGGTGACCGACGTCTGGTCCGTGACTCCGTGATCATTCCACCACCGCGCGACGTCCGGGTCCTCGGTGCGTAACTTGCCGACAAGCGTTTTGAGCTTGCGGTCATAGGGACGCCGTCCGGTCTCGTAGCGCAAGCCACCGACGGCTGCGGCAGCGAAGTCAGACCAGTTGAGGATCCGCTCCCGTGCCTCCGGGGCCTGAAACAGCCATCTCATGAAGGACGATCCCGGATCGAGTTCGGTACCCAGCACGGTGCACAGGAGCCCATTGCGTGCGAGAACGTCGCCGCGCCTGCCCAGGAGCAACGCGGGAACATGGTCAAGCGTCGTCAGCAGGCGAAGTAGACCGGGGTCAGCTCGCTGGGGTGCCTCCCACCCGGAATCACGGGACTTAGCGGGCGAAACGGCCAGGTCAAACAGGTGCGTCGTTTCAATCTCGTCCAACCGGAGTGCCCGTGAGAGGGAGAGCACGATGTCGCTGCTGAGGTGTTGTTGACGACCCTGCTCGATCCGGCTGTAATGATCGGTGCTGAGGCCCGCAAGGTGCGCTACCTCTTCTTTACGGAGCCCTAATACACGGCGGCGGCCAGGCAGGGGATCGATGCCAGCCTGTGCCGGTGTCAAACGGTCTCGGCGCGTGCGGAGGAAAGCGGCGAGGGCGGTACGGTCTGCAGGCACCCTCCCAGTATAGGAAGCGACGTCCGAACGAGGGTGGTCATCCCATGCCTAGGCACCGCTTGCACTGGTGCGTCCCCGGCAAGTCGGTTGGAATGAAGAACATGACCACAATTAATCAGTCCCAGTCAGATTCCCTTTCCCTCTCCGGCCGCCGTGCGGTTGTTACCGGTTCCACCAGCGGCATCGGTGCCGCTACCGCCCGTCTCCTCGCCGCCCGCGGCGCCCACGTACTCATCACCGGGCGGGACCGCGGGCGCGGCGAAGACGTTGTGGCGGGCATCCACCGCGACGGCGGTGCGGCCACTTTTGTCCCGTCTGACCTCTCGGCTCCTGCTGACGAACTGCGCTCCGCCGCGCGGTCCTGGGAATCCGCTCTTGGCGGTGCAGTCGATCTTCTGGTGCATAACGCTGCCGTGTGCCCGGCCGTGGATACGTTGTCCCTCACCGACGAGCATCTTGAAGCTACCCTTGCGGTCAACATTCGCGCTCCGCACGTGCTCACGGCTGCGTTGGTACCGGGCATGCTTGAGCAGGGGGCCGGCACTATCGTGGTGATCGGATCCTGGATGTCGACAGTGGGCCACGCGATTGTCGGACTGTACTCGGCATCAAAGGCCGCGGAGGAACAGCTCGCGCGCAGCTGGGCTGCGGAGTTCGGGCCCCGAGGCGTTCGCGTCAATACCGTCTCGCCGGGAGCCACCCGTACCCCAATCAATGCAGGGGCCGGGGACATCATCGCGCAAATGACTGCTGGGACCCCCGCGGGCCGCCCGGGTACTCCCGATGAAATTGCCGCAGCTGTTGCGTGGCTGGCGTCGCCGCAGGCAGCCTATATCCACGGCGCTACGTTGGCCGTCGACGGTGGCATCACCACTACCCGGGCATCCTGAGCTGGCGGATTCGCAAATGACCTACTGAGTTCACAATCCGCTGGCAGCCGATCCCGATCGTCGATGTAGTGGCCGTGATTGCAGGGCGGCAAATCCCGTTTGGGACGTGGACCGCCCAGACACTGTCTGCTCTATGCTGAGCCGATGAGGAAGGGGACGGTTCTTGCGTCAGCGGTGCTGGGTCTCACCGGACTTATGGCGGTCCTGACATGGCGCGGACCCCGCCTGCCGTCCGGTACCAGGCAGACGATCGCCCGGGTCCGCGGCGGACCCATAAGCGGAGTGATTCGTGGTGAAACAGGGAATGCCAGGTCGGGCGGGGTGGACATTTGGTACGAGTCCATCCCTCCCGCCGGCGTCGAGCACGGTGTGGTCCTGCTGAACGCCTCTCTCGGTGTGAGCTCACTGTTCTGGCCTCCGGAGTTCCTGCGCGGCCTGGCGACAGCAGGGTACCGCGTCGTCAGGTACGACCATCGGGGCACTGGGGGCTCAAGTTGGATGACTGACTGGAGTCGGAAGAACCCGTACTCGCTGATAGACATGGCGGGCGATGCGATAGCCGTCCTCGACGAGCTGCGCATCGCCCGCGCCCACGTGGTCGGGCTCTCACTCGGGGGTTTCGTCGCCCAGGAAATCGCGATCGCCCACCCGGGGCGTGTTCACTCGCTGAGTCTCATGTCGACCTCCGCGGACCCGACGGACCCGTCGATGCCGGGACCCCGAACCTGGCAGCTGATCGAATCCGCGATCAAGGGCCTTCCACAGTTCCGCTATCGGTTGCTGGGAGGGGAGACGAATCTTGTCAAAGAACTCATCGCGGGGTTAGTTGCGCAGGGCGGCGACGAACCTATCGACGTCGAAGAGTGGACCAAAATTGTTCTTTACGACCTGAGAGAACGAAACGGACTTAACTTTCGTGCACTCTTCCAGCACCAGGCCGCGGTCGCTGTGACACGCTCTCGGTACCCGCTTCTGGGAACAATCACTGCGCCTACCTTCGTGATTCACGGAAAAGCCGACGTGATCTTGCCGATCGAACACGGACACCGACTCGCTGCAGCCATTCCATCGGCCCGCGGCCTTTGGTTGGACGACGCAGGGCACCCGTTCCCGTACCCACACATGGCGCAGGTGATAGCAGCAATTACGAGACATCTAGAAGCAATGGATTCCGATGAACTCGATCCAGACGGACAGGACCAGACCAACTACAAGTGAGCTGCGGATTCGACGGCACTCAACGGAGTGCGGGCGACGCCGAGAAGGGTTCGTAACCGTAACGTGACTTCCCAACCAGTGTGGGGTACTCTCATTCGAGTGATCCCGGCACCCCGCCGAGATCATAATCCCGTGCAGAATGCCGAGCCCTGCCGCTGCACCGGGACCCGTTCGCACAATCCAGATGGCAGGGACGGGGGAACCACGTTTCCACCGGGCCACCGCACGCGGTGACCCTCGGGGTTAAGTCGATCTGACTATCCAGTGCAAGACCTGCAGCATCGTTCGCGATTGCCGGGAAGCTCAGGATGGCGGACGGCCGGGTGACTCCCATCCGAACCCGACAGCTCACCCCGCAGGCATGGGAGAGGCAATTACCATGTCACGTAAGACCATTTCGGCACGCCACCGCGCAGCCACCACCCATTCCATCGCTCTTGAAGGCCTGACCCAGTCCGCCAAGAACAATGCAGTAGCACTGGGCAAGCCAGCCATCATCGCCGTCGCGACCGGTAGCCTTGTCTTCTCCGTCGGAGCAACTGCCCACGCAAGCAGCTATACCCAGGACGTAGCAACAACCGCCCCCGCAGTGTCAGCGCCCGCCGCTTCCGGTGTCTACACCGTTGCCGCCGGGGACACCCTGGGCGCAATCGCTGCACAGCACGGTATCAACCTCGATACCCTCCTCGCGCAGAACGGCCTGTCCTACGCCTCAGTCATCTACCCCGGACAGCAGATCCAGCTCACCGGTGGCGCAGCAGTCAGCGCAGCCGCCGTTCCAGCAGCTACTGCAAGCCAGGCCTTCTACGCGGCACCAGCCGCTCCGGCAGCTGCACCTGCCGTACAGGAAGCAGCACCCGCCGCACCGGCAATCATGACCTTGGCTTCCGGCTCGATCACCCCCATTGCATCTGCAGCTAAGGCGGCACCGTCGGTTCCGGCCAGCGGAGTCGGCGCAGCGCTGGTCGCTTCGGCCTACAGCCAGATCGGGTCCATCCAGGACTGCACCGTGCTCGTCGAACGCGCTCTGCGCTCCATCGGCCTGAACGTCGGAGACCTCGGCCCCTCGCAGTTCGCTCAGTACGGCTCGGTCGTATCGTCACCAGCACCGGGTGACCTCGTGATCAACGCCGGACACGTCGCGATCTACGTTGGTGGTGGCAAGGTCATCAGCAGCGGCATGAACGGTGCCAACCTCACCATGGAGCACCCGCTGTCGGATCTCGCCGGATCATATTTCGTGCGAGTCAACGGCTAACATCTCAAGCTCTCGGACTAGTTCCGCGAACTGAACATAAGTGGCAGGTGTCCTGGACGGAGGGCACCTGCCACTTTGTCTTGTTGTCAACTGCTGCATCAGATGCCGCTGCTGTTCTCAGGGGTCGTGCCTGCTTCGGCGGAAATGCTTGCTGCGTCGTACCAGCGCAGAAGCCGAAGTGCCCTCAGGGTGTTCCACCTGCTCGGTGTTCCATCGGGTTCTTCGAAACGGAAGTGGACCGCACCGGGATGAGTGTTCTCCAGCGGCCACCGTCCATCTGGCCGACGCTTGGCTCGAACCAGGTCGATCGCCTCGGCCAGCCGCGGATCGGCCGGACCACTACGCAGAGCGAAGTAGCTCGTCGCCTTCAGCAGGTCATAGTGCCAGCGGGGAGGGTAGGAGAACTGAAGCCATCGCGGGTTCACCACTTCCCTAGTGCGCAGGGACCGAAACAGACCTCGCTGAAGCAAGTATTCCTCGCCCTTCTGGCGAGCTCGCCGGACCTCGTCCGATCCGCCGGTGAGTCCCTCCCACCTCAGTAAGGCGTCGACGACGTCAAGTGTGCTCGCGAAAGAGCCGGGCGCCGAGGGCGATTCAGCCCAGCAGTTCCAACCACCGTCAGGCAGTTGGTCGGCCATGAGTCGCTGCACCACCTGGTCGACGTCGATGTCTAGGTAAGTGCCGATCAGAATAGTGCCAGCATTGATGCAGCAGTCGACTTCCCCTGCGAAAAATGGCAACCCGTCGTACTCCCACCGGCAGTTATGCGCGACCAGCTGTGCGGTCTCACGCATGACTGCGCTGTTCGGCGGTACACCCAAGTGACAGAGGTCGAGCAGCACCGGGTAGGTAGGGGTCCATGGTTGCCCCGCCTGTTCACCAGGTATATCGGTCGGTTCGGCGTCGGGTGATGGGAATGGTGGGGGTGGCTCCCCGTTCGCAAGGGCTTGAGCGGTGTTCTTGGTGAACGCCGCGGTGTTCGGGAAGCATGCCCCGTTAGCCCACTGTCCATCAGGTGCTCGTAGAGCGAGGAGCCCAGCGCCCCACCCTTCGTGCTCTACCCGTGCTCGCTCGGCTACGACCTCATCCTGCGGGGCGTCGAGGAGATCGCTCAGTACCTGCCACCGGATGGCGGGATCACCTTCCAGCAACCACTCCACGACCGGGTCTGTCCCTGCCATCGGAGGCTTCTTGGGTTGGTAGGGGCCATACTTCAGCGAAGCGTCCACCGTCGCATAGTAGTTGAAAGCAATGACGCAATAAAGGGTGAAGGAAGCGTCAGCGAGTCGTCATCGATGAGCCGGGAGGGTTCGGCATCCCGTATCTTTAACTGGTGGTTACCCGACGTGTTGCAGCTCAGACCCTTGATATCCCCCTGGAGATGGCACACCGCCACGGTATCCCAAGCAGGCTGACCGACGCCGAGCTGTCCGAGCTTGTGAACAATCCGCCCGCGTGGCTCGTCCAGTCCAGAGAAAACCGCACGGGCAAACGGCCAGTCTGGGTCCAGCTGACCTGCGTTGTCTGCGGCTTCTCGGAAGCCGCTCGCCCCAAGAAGTGGTGGCCGCCGTTCACATATGTCGCTTGCTCCCACCACGCACACGATGAAATCCCGCTAGTACTGCCGAGACTTGTTCGGAGCGAGTACGAGGGTATTGGGAGCAGGTTCGTCGGCATCGTCGATGTAGAAGTGCCCGCTACCTGAATCCAGCAGTCACGTCTCGGTGTACCGCCTCCTTGGAGAACCGTGAAGCCGCTGCCGGCCAGTCCACCCCATCTGCGTCGATGACCCGTGACTGACCGGTATGGCAGAGTCTCCGCTATTAGGCTGCAATACCGGGGGCCTGGACCAACCCGGCACCAATATCCAGTGGATCCGTGGCGGGGTCGAGAGGTTTGAACGTCCCGGAACCGATGACTTTGGATTGAAGAAGTACCGGGCTCAGCGGTCCTTGTGCCAGAAGGCGTTCAGCCCACAAAGCGGTTACGCCAGCCACGTGCGGGGTTGCCATGCTCGTTCCGCTGATGGTCTTGGTGCCCCCGTTGAGCCAGGCGCTGAAGACGCCGACTCCGGGGCCAGCAACCGTTGCCAACGTGTTGGAGAACGGTGCTACGGTGAGGCGGCCAGTGCCGTTTCCATTGGCCAATGCTGCGACCGAAGTGATTCCAAACGCGGCGGCTGGCGGCGCCACGTTGACCTCGTAGGCGGGCGTACTGGACCGTTTGCTTTCATTGCCAGCGGCGGCAACGACGAGGGTGGTCTGCGCGACGGAGGCACGGGCATTCAGGAGGTTAGCCAGCTGCTCGAATAGCCGGACATTCGCGCGATAACCTTCCAGGGCGATCGAAGTGGCTGCCGGGATAGACAGGCCATGGACCGTGACAAGCTCGTCCACCCAGCCCGGGAAATCTATCCCAAGCGACATGGATATGACGTGGGCACCGTTGTCGGCAGCCCACAACATCGCTGAGGCAAGGATGTCGCTGCTGCCACCGTTCGGGCCGCCGAGCACCTTCCCAATCAACGCTTTCTGAACACCGGGAGCAACACCTATCCGCTGGCCCGCAATGTCCCGGCCAAAGATGGTTCCTGCGCAATGCGTTCCATGGCCGTTGTCATCCTCGGCGCTACCGGCACCCGTGAAGTCCTTGGTAATTAGGTCGACCCCCGCAAAGGCTGGGTGATCGGCGTCGATACCCGTATCGAGGACCGAGACGGTGACGCCGGCGCCAGTGAACGGCGAGGTATCTGCTCCAACGGCTTTGACTCCCCAGGTCACAGTCGAAGCGGCAGCTGGTTCCGCTTCGAGGGGTTCAACAAGTTTCATGGGCATCGCGGGGGCGACGCTCAGGACCGTCGAGTCATTCCGCAAGGCTCTGAGGGTTGCATGCGAGGGGTTATCGTCCTTCTCTACAGTCAATCCTGTGGCACGTTCCGCCAGGTCCTGGGCAGCGGTTTCAAGCCCGCGGGCGCCTGGTCCGTCGAAGGGGTCACGCGTTGCCCGCGCGGGCGCACGAAGAATGACGATCCCAGGGTTAAGCATTTCGGACATCGTAGGCTCCTTCGCCTATATATCTCTGAAGTGGTGTTAGTTTCGAAAAGCGGGCCGCAGTGCTGCGCCCGGAAGATCGGGAAATTCCGATCCACGGTTGACGCGATCAGCTTCTAGCCTGGCCACTCATTCCAGAGTTGAGTTGATCCGCGCCATGGAGTCAGGTGTACACCGGGAGGCGTTACTTAGGCGTTACCCGCTGGCGAATGGCTGAAAGGCGATAGGGCCGGACAGTATCGGCTGGAGTTAATCCCGGCTGTTACTGGAGCGGGTTGCGCTGTAGGAACCCGATGACGTGCGCGGTTGCTTCGGATTCCTCAAGATAGTATCCGTGCCGGGCTGCCTGGAGGAGCATCAGTTCGGCATTGGGGATGGCCGCGGCAATACGCTCGGCATTGCCAGGAGGAGTCATTTCATCGTCAGTGCCGTGAATCACCAGGGTAGGTGCAGCAATCAGGTGCAGGCTATCCCAGGCGTCATGGTTGCGGCTGGCCGCAAGATGGAGACGCCGTGCATGGCGTGATGCCGATTGGTTGAAGAACGCTTCGGCGTCTTCTCTGCGGGTGCCGCTGCGAAAGAACAGCTTCGCAATCAGGTCGGGGTCACCGCTGGCCAGATCCGCGGTGGCCTGCTGGGACCGGGGCACGCCACGCCTGTCGCCGGCGGTCGTAGCCCCGAGGACCAACGATCCCAAGCGATCGGGGTGATCGATCGCCATCCACTGTGCAACCCGGCCACCCATGGAATGGCCATACACGTGGGCCCGCCCGACGCCAGCGGCGTCGAGCACCGCGACCGCATCGCGGGCGAACCCGGCGGTCGAGTAGGCCTCGTCGGGCCCGATCGAGCTCTGCCCCGTCCCGCGATGGTCAAACGTTATGACCCGGAAGTGCCTACCAAGCGATGGAAGCAGCGCATCCCACGAGCTGGAATCGACAGCCTGCCCACTAATGAGGAGCAGCGGTTCCCCGGAGCCAGCTTCCCGCCATGAGAGATGGGTACCGTCCGGTGCAGCCGCCAGCTGCTGTAGTGATCTGTCATGCATGGTTCAAGTCTGCCCCACCTGGGCAGCCAAGCTAGTCCGGAACGGTGACACTGCTACTGGCGGTGTCGTTGCGTGGCTCCGAGGCTGCCTCGGCGGACAATCCGTCGGGAGAGATCTCCAGCATGCTCGCTGTACCGAAGATTCCCTGCCCGACGACGACGTCGTGCCCGCGTGCCCGGAGCCCGTCGATCGTCGTTTGGGGGAGGGAGGATTCGACGTCGAGCACGTTGTTTGCTGCGTAAGGGAAGGTTGAGGCGGGGAACGCGGTGCTCACGAAGCGTGGCCTGGCGATCGCTTGCGTGGGGGAGAGCCCGAAGTCCACCACACTCATGAACTGCTGCAACTGGCCCTGCGGCTGAGTGTCTATCCCGGTGTTCCCGCCGAGAAGGTACGGCTTGCCGTCCCGAAGCGCCAGGTAGGGGTTGGAGGTGTGGCGCACCGTGGCCCCGGGGGCAACCACATTCACGTTGCCCTCCTCCAGGGACATGAAACGCATCCGCTCGTTGATGTGGATTCCGGTATCGCCGACCACCAGGAAATGGCCTCCAATGCTGGTGGTCACCGCAGCTGCGTTGCCGAAACTGTCGGCGACATGGAAGGTAGTCGTGTCGGAGGCGCTCCGCTCGATCCCGCTGTCGATGGGCCACTCTGCCGCCGTGTCGGGATCGATCCGGGATCGTTGTGCGGCGGCGTAGTCCTCGGACAGCAGTTCGGCGACTGGCACCGGGGCGCGATCCGGGTCTCCGACGAGGGCGTACCGGTCGGCGTAGGCGAGCTTGATGGCCTCGATCTGGGTGTGAACGACGGCGGGATCATCGGGAGAGAGACTGCTGAAGTTGTCCTCCCTCAAGATGCTGAGGGCCTCGAGCATCGCGATGCCTTGGCTATTGGGAGGATTCTGGTAGATGGTGATGTCGTCGGTGTATTCAAGCTCGATTGGATCGACGATTTCCGCTTCGAAAGAGCTGAGGTCCTCAGCGGTGAGATAGCCGTCGGATTGCTCGGAGAACGCGACGATTGAATCGGCAATGGGACCGCGGTAGAAGTAGTCACGTGCGGCGGTGACTGCCTCTGATCTTCCGGACGGCAGCGCTTCGTCGTACGCGGATGCCAGGGCTTCGAAGGTGTCCGCCAAATCGTTCTGGTAGATGGTCTGACCCGGCGCCGACAGCGAGCCCTCGCGGATATAGATGTTGCTCATCACCGGGCTGGCCCGGATTTCATTTTCGTGGACGCCGAGCCAATAGGACATCTCGGTGCTGACGGGGTAGCCATTACGGGCGAGACTGATGGCGGGGGCGAGCACTTCGTCGAGGTCCATGGTGCCATACTCGCCGAGCCAAACCATCCAGCCGTCCCACGCTCCGGGGACGATTGCCTGGTGCATGCCAGGGGTGCCAGCCCGGGGACCGTAGTCAGCGAGGGTAGCTCCACTGCCAGCTGGGCCCACACCGTTCACACTGGTTACCGCTTCAGCGTCGGCGTCGTAATAGAGTCCCCAGGTGTCTCCGCCGAGCGCACTTGAGTAGAAGGGCTCCACCACGCTCAGGACGGCGGCCATGGCAACCGAAGCATCAGCGGCGGTGCCGCCGGCGTCGAGAATTGCAGCGCCCGCATCGGTGGCCAGGCTATGCGAAGAGACCACCGCTTCCACCAGATCGGGGCTTGGCTCCGGTTCCGGCGAGGTGGTGACGGGGATCGGCGACGGCGTCGCTGGAGATTCCTGAGCATCGGTCGTCGCGGGGGTGACGGTGGGCGCCGCACCAGGCTGGCGGTTGCCAGTCAGGCTGACCACCACGACGACGGCGATCACCGCCATGGCCACCAGAGCGATGAGGGCCGGAATCCTAGGTATTGAGCGACGCACCAAGAAAACTCCTTCACAACGGGTCAAACCGACGCAGGTACCTATTACACGTGCGGGGGCCCTTCTTGGTTCGCGCCGTGCCGGGCGTCAGGGTGCGACGGGTGGAGCGCCCGCGGCACTTCCCTATCGCCCAGAGTTACCGGTAGTCCACGCCCGCCGTGCGAGCGCGGGAACCGGCGGAGATGATTCGTGCCAGCGCCCACCCAGCTGCAGTCACCAATGGCACGCTGACGATGATCAGCGCAACAGGGTTTGCCTGAAACTTCGGCCCGTCGGGACCATCCACATAAGCGCCGATCGGGAGGGTATAGCCACCCCCGCCACCACCGCTTCCTTCACTTTCATTTCCGGGGGTCGACTCGCGCTGGACCCACTTGCCAGCCCCTCCGCCGCCGCCAAAACCAAAGATGACCAACGCCGCAGGGACTACTTCCCGGCCGCCCACCGTGATGCTCTCACCGAAAGCCATCTTCGCGCCCCATGACGGTAGGGATTTCGTCAGCATTTCGATTGGATCTTCCATCAGCTCACCGCTTCCACCTTGCCCGAATGTTGGCCGCTCCAACACCGGTTGTTGCCGCGTAACTGGCACGCCGTCAGCGGATCCTGACTCCCGACAATGTGCGTCCGGCACCAAGGATAGGACCCGCTGAACCGCGCCGCTAGAGCCTAGGGCATGCGCAGAGCGTTCCTGGCAGAGCTCAGGTGTAGGACTCGACCCGTTCAATAGGAAGACCGGAACGCCACGCGTTGAGTGCGAAGCGAAGCGAAAGGACCAACAGTATGATTCCCGCAGCAGTGAAGGAGAGACCATAAAGTGCGCTGTTCAGGTGGAGGCCGAGCGGTGCAAGCCCAAGGGCCGCTCCTCCCAGCGCCGCAATACCGAGTTCGGTCCGCCAGATGTGGGAGACATTCCGCCACCACAGCTGGGTGGCGGACCCCTGCTCAACACTCCATCCATGTCGCTTTAAAGCTCGGTTATAGGTCAGCTTTTTCACCAACGACATACCGACCATGGCGGCTAGTGCACCGGTGATCGTGCCGTACACCGTCACGATGAACCAGAACTGCTCCCGTGCGGAGGAACCGTCCGAGGCGGCTATCTCGCCGCGAAGGTCGAGCACGAGGGGCATCACCATCACGAGAATCCAGGCAATGATGGCAAGGCCCAGCAGGAGGGCATGGAGCCAGACGCTGATAGGCCGCAGATCGACGGCGAAGCTGCCGCCCGAGGAACCGGATACCCTACTCTCTCCCCAGCGTCCACGCAGCGCGAACTGGCCAAAGAAAAACCCAATCATGGACAGCAGCCCCATCAGGGTTGGAAACGCAATGGTTGAGGTGCCGGCGACGTCATCCTCAAAGACACTGCTAATCGAGTTGTCTCCGGCCGTGAGGGACAGAAGCCAGAACACGGCGCCGGCCGCAACGAGCAAGGCACCTGCCCCAACAAGATTGCCCACGACGGCAACGATCCGTCGGGTGATTGCGACAGGACCGGTGGTTCGTCTGCCTTGATCGTCTAAAGGCTGGTGGTCGCCTGAATCGCCCGCCCATTCCGTCGACGACGTTCTGCGGTACTTTCCTTTTGCCATGCGTGCTGCCCCTGAATGATTGAGGCATGACCGCTGCCTGAGTGCCTAAATCAAACCACGCCGGCATTCCCACCCGTGAACGAAAGCCCCAGTTGCGAGTCGTCGTAACGAAAAGCCTACGTAGCCTAATGAGCTTTGTCGGTCGACTTCGGTAGGCTCCGGATACCGCTACAAGCGGTTTGATGATCGAGGAGGAAACCAGCATGGCGGGAAATGTGGTTGTTGGGGTCGATGGTAGCGACACCGCGTATATGGCTGCGTCACGGGCTGCGGTCCTTGCTGAGGGGCTGGGAGTAGAACTTGTGGTGCTCAGCGCCCACATCAAGGGCAACACCGAGGTGGTTCGGATCGGAAATGACACCTGGATACTCGACGACGCCGAGCAGGCCCTGAAGCTGGCTGAACGGGTAGCTGTGAAGCTGCGCGAAGAGCACCCTTCGGTGAAGGTCCGTTCGGCTGCGGGCCGGGGGAAACCGCAAGATGTCCTCATCGAGGAAGCCGAACGCACCGGTGCCCAGTTGCTGGTGGTGGGCAACGTGGGCATGACAGGCCTATTGCGGGTTCTGGGAAGCGTGGCGTGGAGCGTTGTGCACAACGCTCCCTGCGACGTACTCGTGGTGAAAACTGCTTCCTAGTTTCTCCAGCATTGCTGTGCTGCGCTTAAGGGCCGCGGTGGAGCCCGGGACGAGCACGTGGACGCCCGGCGTGAACGACGACGGTACTTCGTCTGTGCCCGGGCGCTGGGCGACGTAACGGGCCTGCTAATCTCACTCAATGGTGATTGTCCAGCGAGCAAATATGGCTGTTGTAGACGGTGCTCCTGCTGCCCTGGTGCTCCCCGGGGCGCGCTATACGGTTCATGCTCCGTTGCTCTATTGGCCGATCCTCGCCCTGATCGAGAGCGGATGGGATGTGTGGTGCATCGACTGGCATTCAGGGATCGAAACGGTGGACCGACAGGACATCGCTGGTTTTATGAAATCTGCGTTGGCGCGTGCCGAAGAGTTGATGCCCGCCCAGCCTGAGCTAGTGATCGCGAAGTCGCTAGGGACGTACGCGCTGCCCCATTTCGCGACGCGGCAGGTGAAGGCAGCCTGGTTGACCCCGATCCTTAGCGATCCAGCTATCGCTGACGCATTCTCCGGGATGCATCCAGGTCAGCATCTCGTGATCGGTGGAACGGCGGATCCATCGTGGCATCCAGACCTTATGGGGAGCACTGATGCCCGGGTCATCTCGATCGACTCGGCCAACCACAGGCTGGAAACCGCATCGATGGGCTGGCGTACTTCTGCAGATACCGGTCTCAATGTAATCGAGACGATTATCGACCATCTCGGTATCTCGTAGGACTGCCGTCGGCGGGACGGGTAGGCTCGCCGAATGCCAAACCCCGCGTTCTTTCTCTATACCCGCAGTAACGATATTGCAGCCTCCCGCCGGTTCTACCGGACCTGGTAGGGGCTTGAGAAGTTCTTGGTCGGCTACTGGAGTTACGTGGTCAAAGACCCCATGGGACAGACGGTGCAGATAGCCGACCCAATCAGCGGAGTCCCCCGAAACACCTAGGTCGCTTTCGGCAGCGGACCCGGCCCACACCGCAAAAGGACACACTTCGCAACGCGAACGACGGTCTGAGCGGCCGCAGCCGTAACGTTTAAGCGCATACGGATCTTATTTTCCACACTTCGCTTCAAAGGACTCTACGAACTTGTCACTCGAATCATTGCCCGTCCTGGACTACTCACTGCTGAGCGCCGGCCAGGAAGAGGCCGCACAATTCAGAGCCGATCTACGCGACGCGATGCACGACGTCGGCTTCCTCTACCTGGGCGGCCATGGCATCCCCCAGGACCTCACCGATCAGATGCTCGCGATCTCCCGTCGCTTCTTCGATCTGTCCGAGGAACAGAAACTTGCGCTGGAAAATGTCAATAGCCCACAGTTCCGTGGCTATACCAGGATGGGTGCCGAACTCACCGACCGGGCTGTGGACTGGCGTGAACAGATCGACATCGGTGTCGATCGCGACGCCGTCGAGCCTGGCCCAGGCGTGGCCGACTATTGGCGCCTGGAAGGTCCCAATCTGTGGCCCACAGATCTTCCTGAGATGCAGGAGATTGTCTCCGACTGGACACAGCGCCTGAGCACCATTTCCCTCGATCTGCTGAGGGCAATAGCGGTGTCCCTCGGTGCACCGGAAGATAGCTTCGACGAAGCGTTTGGCGACCGGGCGTTTCCGATGCTGAAGATTGTGCGCTATCCGGGGGAGTCCGGCGATAAGCCCAAACAGGGCGTTGGGTCACACCGCGACGGCGGCGTGCTGACACTGCTCCTCGTCGAACCTGGAAAGGGCGGACTCCAGGTTGAACACCAGGGAAAGTGGATCGACGTGCCCGAGGTTCCTGGTACCTTCGTGGTCAACATCGGCGAGATGCTGGAGCTCGCTACCAACGGTTTCCTGAAGGCGACGTTGCACCGGGTGATCTCACAGGCGGACGGCGCGGAGCGGATTTCCCTGCCCTTCTTCTACAACCCTGCGCTGGACGCCACGATGCCCGCGCTGACCATGAGCCCGCAGTATCACGCCAAAGCCACTGGACTCTCTGTTGATCCGACCGACAGCCCGATCCTGGAAACTTACGGGGATAACGCGCTCCGGTACCGGCTCCGCGCCCACCCCAATGTCGCCGCTGTGCACCACGCCGATCTCGTGGCACAGAACAGCACGCCGACCTCCTGACAAACGGCGGATACGGTGAGGAGATAGCCCGGGGAGGCATCCCCGGGCTATCTCGCGACTGGGCGGGCACCTGGAGAGTACTTCTGGTGACACCGTCGTACTTTCCGTCCGGTGTCACTGAGGATCAGATCAGGGCGCGCGCAACACGAAAAAAATGAAGCTCAGAAATGAATCGCGCTCCTTCAAACCCGGTGGAATGAGGTCCGCCGGGGTATCGGACGAGTAGGGAGGCTCGCTGATCACCTCGATCTGGAACCCGGCCCTGGTGAACGCGTCAGTCATCGCGTGAAGCGGCCGATGCCAGTAGGTCAGGGTGGCGGGTTCGCCATTGAAGGTGAGCTCATCCGAGTACTTCGTCACCTGGAAATAGTCCTTGCCGGGGTTGTTCCAGGGGAACAGGATCGGATGATTCACCGACACAAGGAGTCTGCCCTCCGGACGGAGGACGCGCCGGATCTCGGAGAGCGGACCAGCCCAGTCCTCCAGGTAGTGGAAGACCAATGACGCAACAACATCATCGAAGGCGTCGTCGGCAAAGGGGAGCCGTTGGCCCAGGTCGGCGGCAACCAGTTCCGCCCTGTCGCCATTTCTCTTCTTCGCCAACTCAAGCATCGCCTTGCTGGAGTCAAACCCTGTCACGTTCGCGCCACGATCAAGGAGCGCCGTCGTGAGCGGGCCAGCGCCGCAGCCGGCGTCGAGAATACGACGATCCCGAACGTCTCCGGCTAGTCCAATCATTGCCGGGCGTTCGTAGTATTCGTTGAGCAAACTCGACTCATTTTCGGCCGAGTAGGAGTCGGCGAACGCATCGTAATCGGTGTCCTGCAGCATGGGGGAACTCCTCCGGATCGCAGATTGAGGCCTAACCACCCCGAGGGTAACAGCCTTCTTCAACTAACCCATGGCACCTCGGCGCTGCAGCCGGTCGGTCCGCCATCGATTCACACCACTGAGGGCTCCGACTACGGTCCGCGCAGCCGGAGATTGCAGCTGTGACCGGGTATGGGCGATCGCAGCATTCCACAGGGCATCGTTATAGGTCGGATAAGGATGTGTCACCCCCGCGAGGGCGCGGGTGCTGAGCCCCTGATCTACGGCAAGAGTGAGCTCAGCCAGCGATTCACCAGCTCGCGGTCCGACGATCGTCCCGCCGAGGATGCGGCCGCCCTTGCCGATGATGATCCTCGTGAACCCGGAAGTTTGCTCCTCGGTGATCGCACGATCGGTGTGCGCGTGCGGGATGGTCACTGCGGTGTGGTTCCTTGCCGTGGCGTCGGTGAGGCCGACGGCGGCGACCTCCGGGGAGGTGAAGGTGACCCGCGGCATGACCGGGCTGATTTTCCTGCGAAGACCCAGGACCGCGTTGGACGCTGCAGTGCTCGCGTGCACTCCGGCGAGATGGGTGAACTCGGGGTAGGCGGTGACGTCCCCGGCCGCCCAGATGTTTGGGGCGGACGAGCGCATCGACGTGTCAACGAGCACCCGGCCGGACGGGTTACAGGATACGCCCACCAGATCTAGGCCCAGGCCCCGTGTCCTGGCTTCCCGGCCGGTGGCCGCGAGGATGACGTCCGCATCGAACCGTTGCCCGTCTCCGGTATGGAGGACGGTTCCGTCGTCGTTCGTGACCTGCTTGACATCGGTGTTCTCGATCACCTGGACGCCGTCGGACCGGAGAGCGTCACACACGAGGGCAGCTGCGTCCCGGTTCTCCTTGGGCAGGATGGCGGTGCGGGCAAGGATCACCACCCGTGAGCCCAACCGGGCGAACGCCTGGCCCAACTCACACGCAACCGGGCCGCCACCAATAATCACCAGGCGTCCTGGAAGGATTTCCAGGTCCCAGATGGTTTCCGAGGTGACAACCCGTGGCGACTGGTCGAGACCGGGTATGGAGGGCAGAGCTGGCGCTGCGCCGGTGGCGATGAGCGCCTGCCGAAAGCGGATGGTCCTGCCGTCGACGTCGGCTTCACCAGGACCGGTGAAGCGTGCGCTGCCGGAGATAACAGTGACGCCCGCCGCGGTGAGGGATTCCGGTGAATCCTCCGGTTCGATTGCGGCGATTGCCCCGGCGACGCGTGTGCGAACCAGGGCGAAATCAGTGCGATTACCGGTGAGAGCACTTTCCCCGGCAGCGGCGGCGGCCGCGGACAGGATCGTTTTCGACGGGACGCAACCGGTCCAGAGGCAGTCCCCACCGGTCCGGGATCTTTCCACCAGTACGGTGCGGGCACCGAGGCTCGCGGCCGTCATCGACCCGACGATCCCAGCGGTCCCGCCACCGATGACCAAAAGATCCACTACCTCGGTATCACGTGCCATTACTTCGCCCTCATTAACGTTGTTCCGGTTCTCCCCAGCCTAAGCTGGATCAGGTCCCCGCCCGCAGGGAATCGCACCACAACTCCAGGAGCATCGCGATGTCCAGAAGGTACAGGACCTTCGCACGGTTCTACGACGCGCTCTCCGGCGAGTATCCCGTATACCGTGCGGGCCGGGAACTTGGCATCAAGCGACTGCCGCTGCAGGCTGGAGGGCAGGTGCTCGACGTCGGATGCGGCACCGGGTTGAACTTCAGTCTCCTCCAGCATCGGGTTTCGCCAGGTGGCACCATTGTCGGCATCGACAGCAGCCCAGAAATGCTTGAGCAGGCCAGACGGCGGGCGACGCGCAACGGTTGGACCAACGTGATCCTTATCCAAGCCGATGCAACCACCCTGTCTCCCGCCGACATCGGATCCCGCATCGCAGCGAGGGGAGGCCGGGCACGCTCTGATGCAGCACTTGCCACCTATTCCCTGTCCCTGATGGTGCACTGGGAGACCGCCTGGGCCGCGATGGTCCGGCTCACGACACCAGAAGCCTCCTTGTGCATCGTCGACATGCAGAAGCCAACTGGATTCGCAGCAGTCCTGACGCCACTTGCCCAGGCCGCCTGCTGGCTTGGCGGCGCAGATATTGACGCCCACCCCTGGACAGGTCTGGAGCGTGACTGTGCCGACGTCGTTGTGTCCTCCGCCCGGGGTGGACACCTGCAGATCCGAGTAGGAAGACGACAAAGCTAACTATTTAGCTGCCAAGCGTCGCGAGCAGCGGACTCATGCGGTAGGGGATAGGTTGGCGCAGGAACATACTCGTTCGGGTGCGCAGGATTCCTGGACAGAGGCGGATTTCTTCAGAGACCCGATACAGGTCGTCCGGGTCGCGGGCGACCACCCGGCAGAGAAGGTCCGTTTCACCGGCGGGAGCGAGGCATTCGATGATTTCCGGGATGGCCCGCAGGCCCTCTACTGCAACATCGATCCTGTGCTGGTCGAGCTCCGCCGCCACATGGGCTGAAATTCTCAGGCCAAGCGCCTCGGGTGCTATGCGTACGCTGTGATCCCTGAGTGCCCCTTCGCGCTCGTACCGCTCCAGCCGGGCCTGGACAGTGCCACGCGCCAGGCCAGTGCGGTGTGCGATGGCGAGCACTGTCATGCGGGAGTCGGCATCCAATGCTTCGAGGACAGCCCGATCAATTGCGTCCCGGATGGGACGGTGACCTTTATTGACGGCCATGGGTGCTCCTCATTTTCGCGGTCAGGATGACCATATTTACAGGCCACCACGATTGAAGTGTAGTCAGATTGACCACTGCATGCTTCGACTGTTGCACAAAGGGATTGCCATAGCGCTCAATAGGAGACAGAACGGCCAGGAAGGGTGATCCTCTACCTCGGCTTCAGGAACAGCCATTGAGTACATCCCGCGACAGGCTGTAGGAACCACGCCCGCACAACGAGCGCAATCCGTCCGTTGCACCATCCATAGGCAACGGACTCCTTTCCCTACCTAACGCCTCGCCGTCGGAACCGCGCCCATGCCAGCCGGGTTGGCGAGGAACTGCGAGAAGGCCAGCTCCGCGGCTCCGATCATCATCAGATCGGAACCCAACTCAGCGCGGTGGATCGTCACCTCGCTCGCCGGTCCGCCCAGCGCCTGCGACTGCAAGTGATCGCCCAGCGTCTGGGGGGACAGGGCGTGAAGAACGCCCAGGAATCCGTCCAGGACGATGGCGTCCGGGTTGAGGGTGTTGACCGCGTTGCGGAGGGCTATGCCCAGGTACCCCAGCTGGCGTGCCACCTCCTTGTCGAGCTTGTCGCTTCGGCGGGTGCGGAGCGCATCTTCGAGCTGGGAGGTATCGCCACCGTCCAACCCCGCGAGTTCGAACAGAGGGGCCTGCGAGACCTCCGTCTCCAGGCATCCAGACGCCCCGCAGTGGCAAACCGTGCCGGAGGTGCGGACCAACGTGTGGCCCATTTCGCCTGCGTACCCGGAGGATCCCCGTAGGAGAGTCCCGTCGGAGACCAGGCCGCCACCGATACCGCTCGCCCCGCCGTTGAGGTAGACAATGTTCCGCTGGCCTGCGCCGGCTCCGAAGATGAGTTCGGCCTCCGCCGCCAGGGAAGCGTCATTGGCGGCGTGGCACACGTAGCCGGACGCCTCACTCATCATTCTGGCGACGGGTTCATCACGCCACCCCAGATGCGGTGCATACCGAACCACTCCGTCGTCGCGGTTGACCAGTCCCGGCACCGCCATCCCGATGCCCGTAATCCGGTACGAGGCAGCCAGCTCGGACTGCATACCCTCGATCACTGCCACTGCGATGTTGACCGCTTCCCGGGCGGTGGGAATCCGTTCGGTGGCGTAGCGGATCTTCTTCTGTACTTTCCCGCCGAGGCTCATCAACCCGATGGTGACCGCATCGATTTCAGGATTGACCGCCAGGGCAGCGATTGACGGGCTGGGATGCACCTCGGGGCTCGGTCTGCCGACCTGGGCTTTGCCGGTCGGTGCCGCCTCGTACATCAGCCCGAGGGTCACCAGTTGGCCGATCAGCGCCCCTACCGTCGAACGGTTCAGGCCGGTCCGTTTGGTCAGCTGCGCGCGGCTCAGGGAGCCATGATGGTGGACTAGAGCGGTAATGAGGGCGAGGTTGTTCCGTCGCGACGGATCCGGATCGATGGCCGGCAATGGCGGGGACAGGTGCGGCAACGGTGGTTGAGTCATTGGGGGAACTGTCGGTGCGATGACACTGTGGCGACGCTACCAGTTGCCATAGAGGGTGCGCTCAAGGAACGTATTTCGGAACTTTCCGGTCGGATCGAACCGGGCAGCGAGAGCAATGAAATCATCAAACCGGGGATACAGCGTGGCCAGGGTGGACGGCTCGCTGGTAAATACCTTGCCCCAGTGTGGTCTTGCCGCAAAAGGAGCAAGTTCCGAATCAATCAGCCTCAGCGCTGCCTCGACCGCTGGCTGGTCGGGGTGCCAGGTGAAGTGCAAGCCGATGCCATCGCGGCCGTAATTCGGGCTCAGCCATAGATTGTCCTCCGCGATGCTCCGGATCTCACCGATCATCAGCAAGGGTGTTACGACGTCGGAGAGTCCGCGCAGGGTACGGATCGCGTCGACGGCGTGTTCGCGCGGGATCAGATATTCGCTTTGCAGCTCTTCGCCCTTGCTCGGGGTGAACTCGGCCCGAAAGTGCGCGAGCCGGTCTGACCAGGGTCCGGAAACGCCAAGTTGCTGGGTGCAGTTGCGCCCGGATACCCCAGGTAGTGGATGGCGCGCCCCGGTGGCGGCGGTTCCGCCGTAGAACGTCGGGATGGAGCCCCCCTCGGTGGTCGTGTCGCTTCCTCCGCCGGTGAACGAGTCCGTGCGGTGCTTTAGCCATGCCTGGTCGACAGTCGTACCACTCCAGGAGGTAAACAGGCTCACACTGTAGGCCGAGGACATCACGCCGTCGAAGTTGTCCAGTACCTGATCCCAAGCGAGGTTCTCGAAGACCGTCTGGGTAACGTCGAACGCGGGTTCGATGTCCAGCGTGAGCCGGGAAACGATCCCGAGCGCACCCAGAGCGACCACCGAGCCGTCGAAGTCGGGAGACTCGCCACGGCGGATGGTGTGAATGCTGCCATCGGCGGTGACCAGCTCGATGCCCGCGACGGCGGTGGCGAGATTGCCGTTGGAGTCTCCGGAGCCATGGGTGCCTGTTGATACTGCTCCGGCCACCGATATATGGGGCAACGACGCCAGGTTGTGAAGGGCAAAGCCCTGCCGTTGCAGCTCAGCGGCCAGCGTCGCGTAACGGGTTCCCCCACTGACCGTCACGGTCAGGCGTGCGGCATCAACACTGATCTGGGGATCAAGGCCGTCAAGCGTCGCGAGGGTTCCACTGGTGTCTGCGATGTCGTTGAAGGAGTGCCGAGAACCCAAGGCGCGGATCCTCGCTGCGGAGGCCACCAGGTCCTGGAGCTCCTCGACCGACCGCGGGCGTGCCATCCGCGGTGCCCGGTAGGTGACGTTTCCGGCCCAGTTACGTTCCTCGACAAGCTGTTCCATGTATGAAGTATCCCTCTTTGTGGGGCTCGAGCTACGTTTGATGTTCTTGGCAACATAACATGTTCGTGTTGCTGCTGGAGATGTGGCGGCTGACTCTACCAAGGGTTCACGGCCCCGGCAACGGTTGACATCGGGCAAAATTGGAATATGTTTGTTAGCAAAACAATTCACCTGGCGTTTGTCCCAGGAACACGTTCTGTCACTACCTGCGCTACCCCTACAAAACCCGGAGACTTCACATGGCACTGCAGCCCACCCGAGACGACAAATTCTCCTTCGGACTCTGGACGGTGGGCTGGGAAGCCCAGGACCAGTTCGGATCGGCAACCCGCGCCCCGCTTGACGTAGTCGAAGCCGTCAACCGCCTCAGCGACCTGGGGGCCTACGGCATCACCTTCCACGACAATGACCTGTTTCCCTTCGGTTGCTCGGCAGCGGACCGTCAGCGCGAAATCGACCGGTTGACCGGCGTGCTGAAGTCGACAGGAATGGTCGTCCCAATGGTCACCACCAACCTGTTCAGTCACCCCGTCTTCAAGGACGGGGGATTCACTAGCAACGACCGCGGGGTCCGCCGTTTCGCGCTGCGGAAAGTCCTGGACAACATCGACCTCGCTGCTGAACTGGGCGCCAAGACCTTCGTGATGTGGGGAGGTCGCGAGGGCAGCGAATACGACTCCGCCAAGGACATCCGTGGCGCCCTCGAACGGTACCGGGAAGCCGTCAACCTGCTCGGGGACTATGTGACCGACAAGGGTTACGACATCCGTTTCGCGATCGAGCCGAAACCAAACGAACCCCGTGGCGACATCCTGCTGCCCACTCTCGGCCACGCCATGGCCTTCATCGAAACCCTCGAGCGCCCTGAACTGGTCGGCATCAACCCCGAAACTGGTCACGAGCAGATGGCGGGACTGAACTTCACCCACGGCATCGCGCAGGCGCTCTACCAGGGCAAGCTGTTCCACATTGACCTCAACGGCCAGCGAAGCATCAAGTTCGACCAGGACCTCGTATTCGGCCACGGCGACCTGCAGAACGCCTTCTCCCTAGTGGACCTGCTCGAATTCGGTGGTCCCGCTGGCGGGCCTTCCTACGATGGCCCGCGGCACTTCGACTACAAGCCGAGCCGCACCGAAGACATGAACGGGGTCTGGGATTCCGCAGCGGCCAATATGCAGACCTACCTTCTGCTGAAGGAACGTGCCGCAGCCTTCCGGGCGGACCCCGACGTCCAGGCGGCCCTCGCCGCGTCGAAGGTCTCGGAAATCAACGAACCAACTCTCGACGCCGGTGAGGGTTATGAGGCACTGCGCGCCGACCGCTCCGCCTACGAGGACTTCGATACCGAGTCCTACTTCAACGGCAAGGGCTTCGGCTTCGTCAAGCTCCAGCAGCTGTTCATCGAGCACCTGCTCGGCGCCCGCTAGTCTAGCCGCTCCTTTCACTGGGGCCTTCCGTCGCCGGACGCCAGCAGTCCGGCGACGGAAGCCTGTTCCCTCCTCATCACCCCAACACGGAAGTCCTCCCATGCCACGTGTCGCAGGCGTCGACAGTTCAACCCAGTCCTGCAAGGTAGTTATCCGGGATGCAGCCACCGGAAAGCTGATACGGCAGGGCAAGGCCCGCCACCCCGACGGTACTGAAGTCGATCCGGAGGAGTGGTGGACGGCGCTTCAGGAGGCCATCGCCGACGCCGGAGGCATCGATGATGTTGAAGCGATCTCAGTTGCGGGCCAGCAACATGGGATGGTCTGCCTGGATGAGGACGGGAACGTCATCAGGCCGGCCCTGTTGTGGAACGATGTCAGGTCTGCCGCCGCTGCGACCTCCCTGGTGTTGGAGTCCGGGGACGGAAACGCCGACGACGGCGCCCGCTACTGGGCGGAGACCACGGGCACGGTTCCCGTGGCGTCGCTGACCGTCACCAAATTGCGGTGGCTGGCAGAGCACGAGCCGTCGAACGCTGCACGCGTAGCAGCCGTCTGCCTGCCCCATGACTGGCTCAGCTGGCGTCTGGCCGGTTACGGACCTGGTACCGGACGCGAGGGACTGGCGGCACTGCACACGGACCGGTCCGACGCGTCAGGGACCGGCTACTACTCGCCGGCGCAGGGGAAGTACCTCCCCGAGGTCGTGCAAGATGCCCTTGGCAGCATTCCGGTACTACCGACCGTGCTGGGCCCGGCGGAATCGTCCGGCCGCACCCCGGCTGGAGCACTCATCGGCCCGGGAGCTGGAGACAATGCGGCAGCGGCGCTGGGGGTCGGCGCGATGGTCGGGGACATTGTGGTGTCCCTCGGTACCTCCGGCACGGTGTTCGCCGTCTCCGACACTCCAACGCACGACCCCAGCGGTCTCGTGGCTGGCTTCGCTGACGCTACTGGTAATTTCCTGCCCCTGGCCTGCACCCTGAACGCGACCCGCATCTTCGACGCCACAGCGGCTGTGCTTGGCCTTGACCTGGCTGAGCTGGCCGATCTTGCCCTCACGGCTCCGTCGGGCTCGGAGGGTCTGAGCCTGGTGCCGTACTTCGAAGGCGAGCGGACCCCCAACCTGCCCCACGCCACCGGCCTGATGCAGGGGATCACCCTCGCCAACTACACCCGGGCAAACCTGGCCAGGGCCGCCTTCGAGGGGGTCGTCTGTTCTCTCGCAGACGGTCTCGCTGCCATCCAGGCGCAGGGTGTCACCGCCGACCGCATTATCCTGGTCGGTGGGGGTGCGCAGTCCACCGCCGTGCAGCAGATCGCCGCGGGAATCTTCGGGCTGCCGGTGGTGGTTCCGGCAGCCGGCGAATACGTGGCCGACGGCGCCGCCCGGCAGGCCGCTGCCACCCTTACCGGAGAGTTCCCGGAGTGGCACATCGACGCGGTGACCCTTCCGCCGGTCCCTGCATCGCAGGGCAGCAGCGAGGTGCTGGCCCGGTATCGGAGGGCTGCGGCGCTCCTGCACCCCACCCTGTCACCAGCCTGATGGCCCGGAAGAGCCTCAGCGCGGCGGTGCAGTCGACTCCCGGACCAACAGTCGCGTGGCCAGCTCAACCCGGGTGGAATCAGGCTCCTGCCCGTCGATCTGGCGCAGCAGTGCTCGTGCGGCCGAGCGGCCGATCTCCCTCAGCGGTTGTTCCACAGTGGTGAGCTGGGGCATGGTCGCCTCGGCGAAGGAGGTGCCGTCGAATCCGACGATGCTCAGGTCCGCGGGCAGCTGCAGACCGCGCCGGCGCGCCTCCTCCCACACTCCGATCGCTATCGTGTCGTTTGCGGCGAAAATGGCCGTGGGTGGTTCCGGGAGCTCCAGGAGCTGGGACAGTCCCTCGATGCCGAAGGACCGGGTGAAATCCCGGGAGATGACGTATTCCGGCCGGACCTCGATGCCCCGGCCCAACAGTGCCGCCACGTACCCGTGCTGGCGGTCCTGGCTGCATTCGGCTAGGGGCGGTCCACCCAGGTGCGCGATGCGCCGGTGTCCCAGATCCAGCAGATGTTCTGTTGCGGTCTTGCCACCCGCCCAGTTGGTCGCACCCACACTGACGACGTCGGCCCCAGGAGGGTTGATCGGATCCACGAGGACCACTGGCAAACCGCGCTCCTGGAATGTGACCAGGTCGCTGCGGCCCCATTTCGACGTGACCAGCAGCAGGCCCCGCCGCCCGGCGTCGAGCATGCGCTGCGCCCGCTGGGCCGCGCTGGACGCCTGCAGCGACATGGCCGACAGCACCACCTCGGCACCGTTCTCTGCGGTGCATTCAAGGATCCCGTCCATGACCTCGGAATAGTAAGCAGTGGTCACGTTTTCCACGACGACGTCGATCATCACCAGTTCGGTCCGCCGGCGGGTGGTGGGCGAACGGTAGTTGAGGCTGCGCATGACCTCCAGCACGCGGTCACGGGTGGACGCGGCCACATCATCCCTACCGTTGAGAACCTTCGAGACTGTGGGGATGGAAACCCCCGCAATCTCGGCAACGGAGGCGAGCGTCGCCTTCGGAGTTGTGGCATTGACTGCTGCCATCACTTCCTCTTCCTAATGAACGGGCACGGCCTGATACTGCCGAGGGTGTTGACCTTGTTGGTGTGTCGAAGCTAACTTTACCAATATCGAAACATCTTTCGAAATAGTTTCGAAGATGGATGAACAAACTGGTGGATGAGCGGTGACTTGTCGTGGTCGCGGCGACAGTTCGTCAGCGGGCTCACCGCCGGTCCCGGCACTAATCGAAAGGAACCCTGTGACACCTTCACCACCTCCACTCCGGGTAGGAATGGTGGGCTACGCGTTCATGGGCGCTGCCCATTCCCACGCCTGGCGCACCGCCCCGCGGTTCTTTGACCTACCCCTGAAGCCGGAGCTGGCCGTTCTGGTCGGACGGAATGCCGACGCCGCCAGGGATGCCGCCCACCGCATGGGCTGGGCCGAGAGCGCCACTGACTGGCGGGACCTCCTGGATCGTGACGACGTCGACCTCATCGATATCTGCACCCCCGGCGACACACACGCCGAGATAGCGATCGCCGCTCTCAGAGCGGGAAAGCACGTCCTGTGTGAGAAACCACTGGCTAACTCGGTGGCAGAAGCCGAACGGATGGTCGCTGCCGCCGACGCAGCAGCCCAAAACGGTGTCCTCGCTATGTGTGGGTACAGCTACCGGCGCACGCCGGCGCTCACCCTCGCCCGGGAACTGGTCCAGGAAGGAAGGCTCGGGACCATCCGGCACGTCCGCGCCCAGTACCTGCAGGACTGGCTCTCCGACGAACTGACCCCGCTGACCTGGCGAATGGATAAGGCGAAGGCCGGTTCCGGATCCCTCGGCGACATCGGCGCGCACATCATCGACGCTGCGCAGTGGGTGACGGGTTCACCGATCTCCGGCGTCTCGGCGCTGATGGAGACCTTCGTAACCGAGCGTCCCCTGGGCGGCGACCTGGTCGGACTGGGCGGCCGGGGGGATTCCTCGGGGGAGCGCGGCCCGGTGACGGTCGACGACGCCACTGCCTTCACTGCGCGGTTCGACTCCGGAGCCATCGGCGTGTTTGAGGCGACGCGGTTCGCACTGGGCCGCAAGAACGCGATCCGCCTGGAGGTCAATGGCTCGAAGGGATCGATCGCCTTCGACTTCGAGGACATGAATGTCCTGGAGTACTACGACGGCAGCAACGACAGCCGCACCTCGGGGTTCCAGCGCATCCAGGTGGGAGAACCCGATCATCCGTACACAGGAAACTGGTGGCCGGTGGGTCATGGTCTGGGCTATGAACACGGGTTTACCCACCAGGTGGTGGATTTGGTGGGAGCACTCGCGGACGGGCGGCAACCGTCGCCGTCGTTCGCCGACGCGCTGCAGGTACAGCGGGTGCTGGCTGCTGTGGAGCACAGCGCCACTAACGAATCCCGCTGGCAGCGGGTTTGAACCCCAAAGAAGGAGGACCGAATGCGTCCTGGAACCCTGCCGACGCCGAGTTCTCCACCGGCCATTGACGCCTCCCGACTGGCCAGCGAAGTGCCAGTTACCAACCCATAGAAAGATTCTGAGATGACGAAGAAGTTCGCCCTGGTAGTCCGCGGCGGTTGGGACGGCCACCAGCCCGTCGAAGCCACCGACCGGTTTATCCCGTTCCTGAAGGGCAACGGGTACGACGTCCGGATCGAGGACTCCCCGAAGATCTACGCCGACCCCGACTATATGGCCACCGTGGACCTCATCGTGCAGTGCAACACGATGAACACCATCGAGAAGGATGAATTCCAGGGGCTCCGCGCAGCCATCGAGGCAGGGACTGGCATGGCCGGCTGGCACGGCGGTATCGCGGACTCCTACCGGAACCAGTCCGACTACCTGCACCTGATCGGCGGCCAGTTCGCGTGCCACCCGGGAAAACACCCGGACGAGTGCGTCGGCGAACAGTCCGACAACTACGTCCCCTACCGGGTGAATATGCTGCCCGCCGCGGCCGACCATCCCATCACGCGGGGGATCGGGGACTTCGACCTCGTCACCGAGCAGTACTGGGTGCTTACCGACGACTACATCGACGTCCTCGCCACCACCACGCAGGCCGTCCGTGAGTGGGACCCGTGGAACCGCCCGGTCACCTCTCCGGCTCTGTGGACCCGCCAGTGGGGCAAGGGCCGCATCTTCGTCAGCACTCCGGGGCACCGGGTGGAAATCCTCGACGATCCGAACGTACGTACCATCATCGAAAGGGGCATGCTGTGGGCAAGCCGTTGAATCTGGGAATCGTCGGCTGTGGAGCCATCATTGCCCAGTACCTTGACACTTTCCAACGGCTGGACTCGGTGAATCTGGTCGCGGTAGCCGACCTGGATCCATCCCGGGCGCAGGCCGTGGCAGCCGCCCAGCCCGGTGTACGTGCTCTGGGTGTCGACGAGCTGCTGACCGATGACGAGGTGGACCTGGTCCTCAACCTCACGATTCCTGTGGCGCATGCTGAGGTGGCGTTGCGGGCAATCGCCGCAGGGAAGGACGTCTATGGGGAGAAGCCTCTGGCAGCGACGACTGCTGAGGCGAAGGAGGTCATCGACGCCGCCCGGGCAGCGGGTGTCCGGGTTGGCTGCGCACCTGACACGGTGTTGGGCACCGGCATCCAGACTGCGCGGAAGGCGATCGACGACGGCCTGATTGGAGCCCCGATCTCCGCGACAGCAACCATGATGACCCCAGGGCATGAGCGCTGGCATCCGAACCCGGACTTCTACTACGTACCCGGCGGCGGACCGCTCCTGGACATGGGCCCGTACTACGTAACGGCGTTGGTCACTCTTCTAGGTCCCGTGAAATCGGTGATCGGGGCGGCGAGCCACACCCGCACCTCGCGGCGGATCGGCTCCGGCCCCCGGACAGGCGAAACGATCCCGGTCACGACAGACACCCACGTCACAGGAGTCCTGGTGCACGAGTCAGGAGCGCTTTCCACCTTGGTGATGAGCTTCGATGCCGTCCAGACGCGGTCGCCGAACATCGAGATCCACGGCGAAACGGCAAGCCTGATCGTGCCGGATCCCAATAGGTTCGACGGCGAGGTGCAGGTCTGCACACTGACCGACCAGGAGGCCGGTTGGGCAATACTCCCTGTCAGCGCCGGGTACCACGACGCCGGCCGGGGGTACGGTGTCGCCGACATGGCTCAGACACCCGAGGGCCAGGAGCACCGTGCCAACGGTGACCTCGCCTTCCACGTGCTCGACGTCCTCGAGTCACTGCTGGAATCGGCTGGATCCGGGACTTCGGTCACGGTCGGAACCACGGTGAGGCGTCCCTCGGCGGTGCCCCTGACGGGGGTCCCACAACCCGTGGTCTAGGGGAGGTGCCGCCTCCATCCGGGTGGAACCTCCGGACTGTAGTCGTCAGAGCTGGTTCCTTTGATGCGGCAAGGGGACCAGCTCTTCCGGCGCGGCCGTGGACACCACCGCTGGTCGACGCGCAGAGAACTTTTGGGGAAAAGCCCTGACAATTGGGGCATCAGCTATCGCCGTCGGGTAGCAGAGCAAAGCCCGCGTCCCGGGAACACGCAGGACATCTGCGTGCCCAGCCAATGGACCGGACCGGGCGTGATGCCCGCTCCACTTCGCTAGCGTTTCACCGGCGCGCCGAAGAATCTGAAGATAGCAGGAACCGTCGAGTCCGAAAGCTATCGATAATCCTTTCGCAAAGTGATTGACGTCACCTTTCTCTCTCGGTAAGGTTATGGAAAGCGCTTACCTTCGAGCTTCGGCGATGAGCGACCCCGCCCGCGGGGGCAGCCGCCTGAAGCCGACGCCAGCGCATTGCAAACGGATCAGAGAGGATCACGATGCTTCACTTCAAGAAATCAAACGCCAACCGCCGGGGTCTCGCCGTCGCCGCAACCGCAACAGTTCTTGCTCTGACGCTGAGCGGCTGCGGCGGGGACAGCGCCGACGATGGAACGGTCGAACTGGACTTCACCTGGTGGGGCGCCGACGCCCGCGCCCAGCTGACCGAAGAGGTCATCGCTGAGTTCGAGGACCAGAACCCGGACATCACGATTAACGCCAACTGGAGTGCCTGGGACGGATACTGGGACCGGCTGGCAACCACCACTGCGGGCGGAGACGCTCCGGACGTGATGCAGATGGATGAGTCACGGATCGCTGCCTACGGAGAGCGGGAATCCCTGCTGGATCTGGGCACCGTCGAAGACACACTTGACCTCTCGAGCATGACCCCGGAGGTTCTCGATACTGGCAGGGTGCAGGACTCGATCGTGGGGGCACCCGTCGGCGTCGGAATCTTCTCCGTTGGCGTGAACCCTGACATTCTTGAACGGGCCGGTCTGGAGATGCCCGACGATACCACCTGGACGTGGGACGACTTCACCGACATGGCGGTCCAGGTGAGTGAGGAACTCGGCGACGAGGGCATTACCGGATTCGACTTCTTCGGCACTCAGACCATGGAGCTGGGCGCCTACGTGCGGCAGCACGGCGAAGAGCTCTTCCCTCGTGAGGGCGAAACACCCGTCAGCGCGGAAACGCTCGAGAAGTACTTCGCCTTTGCGCTGGAACTGGTCGATTCGGGAGCAACCCCCGCTCCTTCGACGCAGACCGAAAATGTCACAGCATCACTGGAGCAGCAGCCGTTCGGCACCAATACGACGGCGTTCCACCTGCAGTTCCACACCCAGATCCAGGCGTTCGTTGATGCCAGCGGATCCGAGCTCGTGTTGCTGCGCCTGCCCGCGCAGTCCGAGGGCGAGTCAGCAGAAATGGTGAACAAGGCATCCATGTACTGGTCGATCTCCTCGCGGACCGAGCATCCGGAGGAAGCCGCACGTTTCGTGGACTTCCTTGTCAACGACGAAGACGCCGCGAAGATCCTCCAGGTGGAACGCGGTGTCCCAGCCATCCCTGCCATCCAGGAAGCAATCCGTCCGGAGCTCGGGGACACCGGGGTGATGGCCCTGGACTTCGCCGCCGACCTGCAGGCAGAAGTGGTCGAACCCCCACAGGTGACGCCGTCGAACGCCTCCGAATTCGGTAGCGAACTGTCCCTGATCGGCAGCGAAGTGCTCTTCGGCCGGCAGTCGCCCCAGCAGGCCGCCGAGTCGACCCTCGCAGTGATCGAAAACCTGCAGTGATCCTAACTGCAGTGGCCTAACTGCAGCGATCAAGAACGGCAGTTCCCAAGGGGCTGCGGTAATCGACGACCCGAGCTGACGCCAGGCCGACACTGGCCCGGGGAACCAACTTCACGCCCCTGGGCGTGCCAGAGCACAACGATGATATGGAGCATTATGAACCCGCAGTCTCAGCCGAAACCGATCCGCACCGCGCTGATCGGTACCGGCAACATCGCCAGGGTGCACGCCGAGGGGATGCAGAAACTTGCCGACAGGGGTTCCATTGTCGCCGCCGTCGACGTGGACCCCGAGCGGTTGGCGGAATTCTGCGACAAATGGGACATCCCGAACCGGTACACCTCGATGACCGACCTGTTGGCGGCGGAGGAGCTGGACCTGGTTCACCTCTGTACGCCCCCAGGCTTCCACAGAGATCAGGCGGTCGAGGCGCTCCGCAGCAATGTAAACGTGCTCTGCGAGAAACCCCCGGCATTGACCCTGGTGGAGATTGACGAGATCACCGCCGCGGAGAAGGTCTCGGATGCGTCCTTCGCCACCGTGTTCCAGCACCGGTTCGGGTCCGGTGCGCAGAATCTCCAGCGGCTGATACGCCAGTCGGCCCTAGGCGCCCCGATGACCGCGATCTGCAACACGCTCTGGTACCGCCCGGATGAGTACTTTGATTTGCCCTGGCGCGGGCAGTGGCTGGTGGAGGGCGGTGGTCCCACCATGGGGCACGGCATCCACCAGTTCGACCTTCTGCTGTCGATCTTCGGCGGGTGGACCGACGTGACCGCTGTGGCGGCCCGGCAGGCCAGACCCACGAACACCGAGGACTTCTCTGCCGCGATCGTCCGGTTCGAGAACGGTGCGATTGCCACCATCATCAACAGTTTCCTGTCGCCGAAGGAAACCAGCTACCTGCGGTTCGATTTTGATCATGCCACCGTTGAACTGGAGCACCTGTACGGCTACACCGATGACAGCTGGTCGCTGACAGCGGCGCCGGGCCACGACGATCTGGTACGGCTGTGGAAAGAAGGCCTGACGGGTCAACCGTCCGGCCACGCCTCCCAGTTCGCTGCGGTTTTCGACGCCATCGAAGCTGGCGAACCCCTGCCCGCTACCAGCAGCGCGTCGAGGTCGACCATGGAACTGATTGCCGCGATCTACGCCTCGGCGTTCACCGGGAAGCCAGTCGCCAGCGGCGAGATCACCCCCGAATCACCGTTCTACTCCGCCATGGACGGGTCCGCCGCTCCATGGTCCGATGTGAAAGCGAGCCACTGATGCCTGACGTGACGATCCTGACCGAACCCGAGCCCACTGGCCTGACCCTGGTCCATGAGCACGGCCGCAGCCTTCTGATCCGCGCGGGAACGCAGGAGATCCTCCGGTACGTGTATGCACCCTGGGACCCGGCCTTCGAATCCCCGCGGCCCTACTTCCACCCGATCCGGACCCTCGGCGGCCGAACAGTTAGCGAGTACCGGCCGCACGACCACGTATGGCACAAGGGCCTGGCCTGGTCGCTGCCGAACATGGGCACCGAAAACTTCTGGGGCGGCCCCACCTACAACCGCGGACGCGGTTACGAGCAGCTGGAGAACAACGGCACCATGGTGCACACCGGCTTTGAATCCATCACCGTGACCGGGGAGCGCATCTCCGTCGTCGAAAACCTTCAGTGGCGCACGCAGGCCGGAGAGTTGTGGGTTGAGGAGCAGCGTTCGTTCACCGTAGAACTGTCGGCCGCCGAGCATCAGGCCTGGTCGCTTACCTACAGCACCAGCTTCGTGAACGTGTCGGGCACAGTCATTGCAATCGGCAGCCCCACCACCCAGGGCCGCGAGAACGCCGGGTATGGCGGCCTTTTCTGGCGCGGACCACGATCCTTCAGCGGCGGGCAGGTGTACGCGCCGGGCGTCACCGGGGGAGACGAACTGATGGGCATCCGGGCGCCCTGGATGGCGTTCAGCGGCAAGCACGACGGCGACGGCGGTGCCTCCACGCTCGTGTTCGTTGACTCACCGGGGAACACGTACGCCGGGGGCCACGAGAACACCGAATGGTTTGTGCGGACCGGGATCTTCGCGGTGATCAGCGCCTCGCCGTTCTTCTCCCAAGAAACGGATTTCGAGCCGAACCAGACCCTCGCCTACCAGTACGGCCTTCTGGTCGCCGATGGGGACCGGGGGCTTGACGGAGCGCAGGAACTCGCTCAGGCGGGACGACAACTGCTCGGAGAAGCCGTCGGAGCCGGAATATCATGAGCCACCGCGTCGACCCTGCCACAGCCCCGAACTTTCCCGGCGGAACCGGTGTGACCCGCCTGAACGTGTACTCGTGGGATTCTCCGGACGGCCTGTGCGGCGGCAGCCCGCACCTGCACACCGCTTCCAGTGAGGGCTACATTGTGGTGGCGGGGCAGGGCAGGGTCCAGACACTAGGCGCTGAGGGTTACGCCGAGCATCCACTCGTGCCGGGGACGGTGTTGTGGTTCACGCCCGGCACCGTGCACCGGTTGGTGAACGACGACGGCGCGCTCGACATCGTCGTTGTGATGGGGAATGCTGGGCTGCCCGAGCACGGGGATGCAGTGTTCACTTTTCCAGATGAGGTCCTTGCTGATCCGGAAAAGTACCGTGCCGCCGCGACGCTGCCGTCCGGCGCCGGTTCTGCCGAGATGGAAGCGGCCGTGCGGGCACGGCGTGATCTTGCCCTGGAGGGGTACACCGGCTTGGTGGACCGCCTGAACCGGGGGGACCAGGGAGCGCTACGCGAACTGCATGAGCACGCCGCCTCCCTGGTGGCGGACAAGACCGGCCACTGGCGGTCTCTGGTGGAAGCCGGCCCGCTGGCGCAAGCCAACCAGACCCTGGCAACCATCAACCAGCTCGCCTCCGGGGACGCTTCCCCGCTGGCGTCAGCGACCGTCCGCGGGGCGGCCCCGGTGTCGACTGAGCCGCTCTACGGAATGTGTGGGCGGCTCCAAACCTGGGATCTGAAACCCGCAACAGGTCTCCGCATCCACAGTTAGGACGGGTTATGTCTGCGTTAGGTGAACTTTCTCAGATGAAGCGGGGGCCGAAGGGTCCTAAGCGGAAGCTGACTGATGCTGAGAAGA
>NZ_JABFOE010000147.1 GCF_013116745.1 Arthrobacter sp. 260 | reverse complement strand
TTGCTCGGGCGGCACGCTGCTCATCGATCACCGTCCTCGCCGTCGTCATCGACGGCATCTGCCACAGGCGGGCCGCCGGCGGGATCATTTGCCTCGAGCACCTTCTTGATGAACTGGAACAGCTCGCGGTAGGCGCGCCCGTTGCGTTGCTCAGGCGCCGCAGCGGCGTCCTTGCGGGCGTTGCGCACCAGCGCACGCAATTGCTGCAGATCCGTGCCCGGA
>NZ_JABFOE010000146.1 GCF_013116745.1 Arthrobacter sp. 260 | reverse complement strand
ATCTAAGCTAATCCTTTTTCTTTTTTTGGCTATAATTAGTCTTGAAATATTTTAAAAGGGGAAAAATAATGATTTTAATTTCATGGAATATCGATTCATTGAATGCGGCATTAACTGGAACTTCAGCTAGAGCAGAAGAAACGCGTGGAGTTTTAGATAAAATTCATGCTCTAAATCCAGACATTATTGCGATTCAAGAGACTAAGTTGCGTGCAACTGGAC
>NZ_JABFOE010000145.1 GCF_013116745.1 Arthrobacter sp. 260 | reverse complement strand
ATCCCAAACCGAACCTTCATAATATTTAGCGCCGTCAACCCGCTCGGCATAAGTTTTGATTCGACCACGCTCTACTTCTTTAATTTGCTTGACGGTGGCAAGATCGATCCCATTTTCATCCACCACGTAGCCATTTGAATCGGAAACCGTGAGCACTTTAACCCCCAGTGCTTTTGCCTTTTGAGCGGCATAAATGGCAACATTACCAGCACCGGAAATGAC
>NZ_JABFOE010000144.1 GCF_013116745.1 Arthrobacter sp. 260 | reverse complement strand
GCCTCCTAGGGAACGATATAGCCTTGCCCGACTTTAGTCTGAATATAATCTTTCAATCCTGCTTCTTCGATTTTTTTACGCAAGCGGTTAACGTTGACCGTGAGCGTGTTATCGTCCACAAAGCGTTCATCTTGCCAGAGGTCGCGCAAAAGTCTTGACCGGCTGACAATTTGGCCATGTTGCCGCATCAGAATTTGAAGTAATTTATATTCGTTCTTCGAC
>NZ_JABFOE010000143.1 GCF_013116745.1 Arthrobacter sp. 260 | reverse complement strand
CTCCTGTAATGCTCAATAATAATCAGCTTTAGTATCTTCAATAGATTTTTCAATACTGATATATTTTCCTACATCAAAGTCAGCCTTATACATTGTCAATAAAATTAATAGACGTGACATACGTCCATTACTATCTTGGGAGGGATCGACACAAAATCAAAAATAAAATCCAGATAGCAGTAAGGGCGAGATTGTACCAACTTACATTGCTTGATTATAGGC
>NZ_JABFOE010000142.1 GCF_013116745.1 Arthrobacter sp. 260 | reverse complement strand
CAGTTGGACGAACATTAAATCCAATGATAAATGCGTTAGAAGCACCAGCCAAAGTTACATCTGATTCATTAATAGCACCTACGCCAGAGTGAATAATGTTTACACGAACACCTTCAACTTCAATCTTTTCAAGAGATTGTCGCAAAGCTTCAACGGAACCTTGAACATCTGCCTTTAAGACGATGTCAACTTCCTTCATGTTTTCCTTCTTCATAGTATCAAAG
>NZ_JABFOE010000141.1 GCF_013116745.1 Arthrobacter sp. 260 | reverse complement strand
GTTATCGTGGTTGACGGGGGCAAGATTGTTGCGGAAGGAACCCCGACTGAATTAGCCGCCCACTCTAAGCCGTATCAGGCGTTGGTCCATGAAATGCGAGGTGAATTCAATGCATTGGTTGAAAAATGAACATTGGGTCCGGCCTGATCTCAAGCGCTATCGGTGGCTGCTGTTTTGGTCATTGATTCTGGGCATTATGACCTTTGTCTTTGCCGGTGCGCTGA
>NZ_JABFOE010000140.1 GCF_013116745.1 Arthrobacter sp. 260 | reverse complement strand
AGCCTAAACTATCCAGAATGAATGGATCATCCGGCGACAATTCATTTGCCTTTGTGATCAGTGTCAGCGCTTCATCAAGGCGGATATTTCTGTCGGCAAACGAGTATCCGAGCGCATTGTAAGCATGCTGGCTCTTTGGCTCAATGCTGATCACACGCCGTAAAACCTGTTCCATTTCTGCATACTTTGATTGTGATTCGAGCAGCATTGCGTAGTCATACAGC
>NZ_JABFOE010000139.1 GCF_013116745.1 Arthrobacter sp. 260 | reverse complement strand
ATGTATATGATTTATGATTAATCATAAATCATATAAAATTTGTGATTAATCATAAATCATGGTAAAATATTTATGTAAAGGTAGGTGCTACTATGAATGGGAAAACACTATTAAACTTCAACTTTAAAGGTGGCGTTGGTAAGACCACCTTGACTGTAATGGAAACCTATTTATTGGGTCAAGAGGGGAAAAAAGTACTACTGATAGATTTCGATCCCCAGGGA
>NZ_JABFOE010000138.1 GCF_013116745.1 Arthrobacter sp. 260 | reverse complement strand
CCGATGACCAATATAAGATCAACAATAAAGGTGCTGCCACAATGAAGCTTGACCGTAAGGCTAAGACAGTAACCATTACTGTTAAAAAGGGTGTTAAGTGGTCAGATGGTAAGCAAGTAAATGCGAAGGACCTTGAATATCCATACGAAATCTTGGCTAACAAGAAGACTCAAGCTCAACGTTATGATTCAACTCTTGAAGACATTGAAGGTATGAAGGAATAC
>NZ_JABFOE010000013.1 GCF_013116745.1 Arthrobacter sp. 260 | reverse complement strand
GTGCCGCCCACCCTGTTCGCCACCCTCCGCCCGTATCAACAGGACGGCTTCAACTGGCTCGCGTTCCTCTACCAGCACGGGCTCGGCGGGGTGCTCGGGGATGACATGGGGCTCGGCAAGACCCTGCAGACCCTTGCGCTGCTCACCCACGCGAAAGAGCAGGGCGAGTCGAAGCCCTTCCTCGTCGTCGCACCCACCTCGGTGGTCCCGAACTGGGTTTCGGAGGCGCACCGCTTCACCCCCGGCCTCGCGGTCACCTCAGTTGCGGACACCCACGCGAAAAGCGGCATCGACCTGGCGACGGTGACGGCCGGGGCCGACGTCGTCGTCACCTCCTACACGCTGTTCCGGCTGGACTTCGACAAATACCAGGCGCTGGAATGGGCGGGGTTGATCCTTGACGAGGCCCAGTTTGTGAAGAACCGGACCGCTAAGGTGCACCTGTGCGCCAAGGAGTTCTCCGCCCCGTTCAAACTGGCGATCACCGGCACCCCGATGGAGAACAACCTGATGGAACTGTGGTCGCTGTTCTCGATCACAGCCCCGGGCCTGTTCCCTTCGGCCCGCCGCTTCACCGAGGACTATCGGAACCCGATCGAGAAGTCGGGCAACACCGAGCGGCTCGCGCGCCTGCGGCGCAGGATCCGGCCGCTGCTGATGCGGCGCACCAAGGAGGCGGTCGCCTCCGACCTGCCCCCAAAGCAGGAGCAGGTCCTGGAGGTGGAACTGCATGCGAAGCATCGGAAGATCTACCAGACCCATCTGCAGCGCGAACGGCAGAAACTGCTGGGCCTGATCGAGGATCTGGACCGCAACCGGATGATCGTCTTCAGGTCGCTGACCCTGCTGCGGATGCTCAGCCTCGACGCGTCCCTGGTGGACCAGGCGTACGACGGTGTCCCCTCAGCGAAGCTCGATGTCCTGTTCGAACAGCTCGAGGACGTGGTGGCGGAGGGCCACCGGGCGCTGGTCTTCAGCCAGTTCACTTCCTTTCTGAAGAAGGCTGCGGAGCGGCTGGACGCGCAGGGGATCCCCTACAGCTACCTTGACGGGTCCACCCTGCGCCGCGGCGACGTGATCAACAAGTTCAAGGACGGTGAGGCACCCGTCTTCCTGATCAGCCTCAAGGCTGGCGGGTTTGGCCTGAACCTCACCGAGGCTGACTACGTGTTCCTGTTGGATCCCTGGTGGAACCCGGCCACGGAGGCGCAGGCCGTCGACCGCACCCACCGGATCGGCCAGACCCGCAACGTCATGGTCTACCGGATGGTGGCGTCGGGGACCATCGAGGAGAAGGTGATGAAGCTCAAGGAACAGAAAGCCAAACTCTTCAGTTCAGTGATGGACGACGACGCCGTCTTCAGCTCTGCGCTGACCGCCGACGACATCAGGGGGCTGCTGGAGGGCTAGAGTCAAGGGGGTGAGTCAACAATTAGTGAACGACCTGCCCGCAACCTCCCCGCTGACCGGTTTCGTCCAGGTGCGTGGTGCCCGGGAGAACAACCTTCGCAACGTAAGCGTGGACGTCCCCCGCGACGCCATCGTCGCGTTCACCGGCGTTTCCGGCTCAGGAAAATCCTCGCTTGCCTTCGGCACCATCTACGCCGAAGCCCAACGCCGCTACTTCGAGTCGGTAGCCCCCTACGCGCGGCGACTGATCCAGCAGGGGTCCAACCCACGGGTCGACGAAATTACCGGACTGCCGCCCGCCGTCGCGCTGCAGCAGCGCCGCGGCACCCCCAGTTCCCGGTCAACGGTGGGCACCGTCACCACCCTCTCCAACTCCGTGCGGATGCTGTTCTCCCGAGCCGGCACCTATCCTGAGGGCGCCGAGTCCCTGGACTCTGACTCCTTCTCCCCCAACACCGCCGCCGGAGCATGCCCGCAGTGCCATGGGCTGGGGATCGCCCACACTGTCAGCGAGGAATCCCTGGTCCCGGATCCGTCACTGACGATCCGCGAGGGCGCCATCGCCGCGTGGCCCGGAGCCTGGCAGGGCAAGAATCTGCGCGACGTCGTTAGTGAACTCGGCCACGACCTCGACACCCCCTGGAACCAGCTTCCGAAGGAATCCCGCGACTGGATCCTGTTCACCGAGGAACAACCGGTGGTGGAGGTCACCCCGCAGCGGGACCGGGTCGCAAAACCCTACAAGGGCCGGTTCTGGAGCGCGAAGAGTTATGTGCTCCACACCCTCGCCGACTCCTCCAGCCAGTCGATGCGCGAGCGCGTCCTGCAGTTCATGCACAGCGGCCCGTGCCCCTTGTGCGGGGGCAGCGGACTGAAGCAGGCAGCCCTGGCTGTCACCTTCGCCGGCTACACCATCGCTGAACTGACGAATGTGCCGCTCGCCGAGCTGGCAACCATCGTCGAGCCCACCGCCACCCTGCAGCACGCAGGATCCAGCTCCCGCGCCCTAAGTTCCGGGGAAACCACCGAGGTGGCGGTCACCCTGACCAAGGACCTCTACCAGCGCGTCGGCGTGCTGCTGGATCTGGGGTTGGGCTACCTGAGCCTGCGCCGTCCCACTCCCACCCTGTCCCCGGGGGAGATGCAGCGTCTGCGTATTGCCACCCAGCTGCGGTCAGGCCTCTTCGGCGTCATCTACGTCCTCGATGAGCCGTCGGCAGGCCTGCATCCCGCCGACGCCGAACCGCTGCTTGAGGTCCTGCAGCAACTGAAGTCCTCCGGTAATTCGGTGTTCGTGGTGGAACATGACATGGACGTGGTCCGCAGCGCCGACTGGGTGGTCGATGTTGGTCCCAAGGCCGGCGAGGCCGGCGGGTCGGTCCTCTACAGCGGCGCCGTGCCAGGCCTCGCTGACGTTGAGGAGTCGGTCACCCGGCCGTTCCTCTTCCCCGAGCAGGCTCCCCCGTCAGCGGACGCCGCGCTGCGGGAACCGGAGCGCTGGCTGACAATGAACAACATCAGCCGCCACAACCTGCGCGGCCTCGACGCCACGATCCCCCTGAATGTGCTGACCGCCGTCACGGGTGTCTCCGGCTCCGGCAAGTCGACGCTCGTCTCCCAGGTGCTCGCCGACGTCGTCGGTGATTACCTGCGCGCCGGCGTTCCGGCGGAGGACACCGACGACGACGGCAGCGACCGCGACTGCGCACCGGGTGACCACATGACGGTGGGCCATGTGGAGGGCCTCGACCTGATCGACCGGTTGGTCCGCGTGGATCAGCGTCCGATCGGCCGGACCCCCCGCTCCAACCTGGCCACCTACACGGGCCTGTTCGACGCCGTCCGGAAGCTGTACGCAGGGACGGATGAGGCCAGGGCACGCGGCTACGGCGCAGGACGGTTCTCGTTCAACGTGACCGGCGGCCGCTGCGAGACGTGCCTGGGCGAGGGGTTCGTCTCCGTTGAGCTCCTGTTCCTGCCCGGCAGTTACGGGCCCTGCCCTACCTGCGACGGGTCACGCTACAACCCCGAGACCCTCGAAATCACGTACCGGGACCGGACCATCGCCGAGGTCCTCGGGCTCACCGTCGATGCTGCCGCCGAGTTCCTCGCCGACGTCCCCACCGCGGCGCGCAGCCTGACCACCCTCCGGCAGGTGGGGCTCGGCTATTTACGGCTCGGCCAGCCAGCCACCGAACTGTCCGGCGGCGAGGCACAACGGATCAAGCTCGCCACCGAACTGCAGCGTGCCCGCCGCGGGCACACCCTGTACGTGCTCGACGAGCCCACCACGGGGCTTCACCCCTCCGATGTGCAGCTGCTGTTGGCCCAGCTGAACAACCTGGTGGACGCTGGCAACACGGTGGTCGTCGTCGAACACGATATGGCGGTGATCGCCGCGGCCGACTGGGTGATCGATCTGGGGCCCTCGGGCGGCGACGAGGGCGGCCGGATCGTTGCGGCCGGGACGCCGTCGACGGTTGCGGACACTCCTGAAAGCCGGACCGCACCCTACCTCGCCCGGCGGTTGGCGACCGCAAGGTAGTGCCGTTGGCGACGCCGGCCCGACGGGTTAGCGGCGCTGGCCGCTGTAACTCTTTTTCCCGGCGGCGCTGGCTGTCGCACCGATGTGGTTCCCGCGGCTTTGGTCCACCACGGGACCGGTCCCAGCGATTTCGCGGATCTGTTCGATGCCAGCGATGGCCTGCGGTTTGGTTGCATAGTAAGTGGAAACGGCGACCAGTGCTCCGTCGCCAGCCATCAGTTTGATCCGGTATCCACCGTCGTGCGCATCCACTATTTTGAAGTAGCCTGACACTTTCTTACCTCCTTGTAAGGAATGTCTTTACGGGTACCTTCATATTAGGAGCCCCCGCCCCGGGTGGATATGGTTCACGCGCATTTTCCCGCCCCAGTTCAGGGTCTTTCGTCCTATGCTGGCTGCTCTACCGGCGGTAAAATAAGAGGGCTGGCACGGGCAACGATCCCGCGCCAACGGCCCTGTAAAAGCTCGGCGAATGGTTCCAAATTGTTTGAGGTTGTTTTCTCGTTTTGAGGGAGGGGAGATGACTACCGCATCGCACCATGATGCACGTGACTTTCACGTAACCCGCGAGCTGGTTCGAACGGGCTCGATGGGATTGGGCGTAGTCTTTCTGCTTTTGGGCGTCCTGGCCTTCGTGCCGGGACTGACGACACAATACGGTTCGCTGGCCTTCGCCGGCGGGTCCGAGGCGCTGCTCTTCGGCGTCTTTCAGGTGTCCATCCTGCTCAACATCGTCTATCTGATTGTCGGAGCAGCCGGGATCATCATGAGCAGGGACAGCCGTGGCTCCCGCAATTTCCTGCTGGGAAGCGGCGCATTGTTCCTGATCATGTGGATCTACGGTGTGGTCATCGACCTCGGGTCGACGGCCAACTTCCTGTCGTTCAACGCGGCAGGCAACTGGCTTCATCTGATCCTCGCGCTGGTCGCTGGGGGCATCGCCCTCACGCACATGGCGCGGACTCGTGGAGGTAGCCAATCAACCCACACCTAATCAGCGGCTTACGGCCCAGATCATAAAAGGTGCCTTGAGCCGACTCTCGTCGGTTCAAGGCACCTTGTGTGTGCAACTACCTCAAATCCGGATGCAACGTGCATGCAACGTTGGTGCAACCCGGATCGCGATACGTTCGCCATGGGCCCCGTCACCGACGACAGGGCTGTTCGGAAACGGAAGGGAAGCTCATGCCTGGAAACAAAGCCGTTGCTTACAAAGGACCCGGGAAAGTGGAGGTCATCGACATCGACTATCCCACCTTCGAGCTCAAGGATGGGCCTGGGGTGAATCCGGCCAATGTGGGCCGTCAGGTGCACCACGGCGTCATCCTCAAGACTGTTACGACGAATATCTGTGGCTCCGACCAACACATGGTGCGGGGCCGCACCACTGCCCCCTCCGATCTGGTGCTCGGCCACGAGATCACCGGCGAGGTGGTCGAGGTAGGCCGCGACGTCGAATTCATTAAGAAGGGCGACATCTGTTCGGTGCCCTTCAACATCGCCTGTGGGCGCTGCCGGAACTGTAAGGAACGCAAGACCGGTATCTGCCTGAACGTGAACCCTGACCGTCCAGGAAGTGCCTACGGGTACGTGGATATGGGTGGCTGGGTCGGCGGACAGGCCGAGTACGTCCTGGTTCCCTACGCCGACTGGAACCTGCTGAAGTTCCCGGACCGGGATCAGGCCCTGGAGAAGATCCTGGACCTGACCATGCTCTCGGACATCTTCCCCACCGGCTTCCATGGTGCGGTCACCTCCGGCGTAGGTGTCGGATCCACCGTGTACGTTGCGGGTGCTGGCCCGGTCGGCCTGGCGGCCGCCGTGTCGGCTCAGCTGCTCGGCGCGGCCGTCGTCATCGTCGGCGACCTGAACGAGGAGCGGCTGGCCCAGGCCCGCAGCTTCGGCTGCGAGACGGTCGACGTGTCGAAGGGTGATCCGAAGGACCAGATCGAGCAGCTGCTCGGCGTTCCGGAAGTGGACTGCGGTGTTGACGCCGTGGGCTTCGAGGCCCGCGGCCATGGTGACGGAGCCGCGCAAGAAGCACCGGCCACGGTGCTGAACTCACTGATGAGCATCACCGCCGCCGGCGGCGCGCTGGGCATTCCAGGCTTGTACGTGACGGGTGACCCGGGTGCTGTCGACGACGCCGCGAAGGTTGGTTCCCTGTCCCTCAGCCTCGGTACCGGCTGGGCCAAGTCGTTGTCCTTCACCACCGGCCAGTGCCCGGTGATGAAATACAACCGGGGCCTGATGATGGCGATCCTGCACGACAAGGTGCAGATCGCCAAGGCCGTCAACGCCAAGGCGATCAGCCTGACCGACGCACCCCGCGGCTACCAGGAATTCGACGCCGGGGCAGCCACGAAGTACGTGCTCGACCCGCACGGCTACGTCGCCACGTAGCTGACACTGTGCGGACCGCGGGCGCCACCAGGGTGCCCGCGGTCTGCCAGTGCGGTTCGCTGGCGCGGCCCGCCGGAGGGCCTCAGGCGAACAGCGGGCTGCCCCGGTATGGACTCAGCGCTTGCTTCTGCTCCTCGCTGAGCCGGAGTAGGCTGCCCCCGTTTGTGTCGACGAAGGCGAGGATTGTTTCGGCCTTCACACAGATCGCTGCCGTCGCGGGGTCGTGGATCCGGTAGGCGAGGGTGAAACTGGCGGGCTTCACTGCGCTCACCCACACATCGATGCGCACTGGAACATTCCGGTAATCGAGGGTGTCAACAAACTTCACTCGATGCTCGACGACGAGGGCCTGGGTGCCTGGTTTCACCGAGGAGAACACTGCAACGGGCGGTTGCTCCCCCTCCGCTCCGGTCCCGCCGGGCGGACCAAAAGCGTGGATTCTCGCTTCCTCCAGCAGGCGCAAAACCTGTACATTGTTTATGTGCCCATAGGCGTCCATATCGGACCACCGCATCGGCACCCTGCAGGTCAGTATTTGACCAGCCAAAACCATCCGATTTCCCCTCGTTCGTCAAGCGCCGACACGTCTCGATTTGGCAACGATTGATTTCTGTTCTACCGTAGACAATAACCCGCTCAGGGAAACCCTCCGTTGTTAGGTCTTGCGAGACCTCTGCGGTAAATGCCCGGTGCTGCCACTCCACCCGACGTTGCTCGTCCGGCAGACACCAAAGACCTGACCACTAAACCAGTCGAGGCGAGCAGCGGCGCAAAAATGTCCGGGGACGGAACTAGCGTTGGTGGCCTTTCGGAGCATCTGACCCATGAAGAACCAGAAGATCAGTACAACCGCGCGCCGCGGCGTCGCAGTCATCGCCCTTGCAGGCCTCGGCCTCGGAGCATCGGCCGGAGTTGCCAACGCAGCCCCCGCCAGCACCTGGGACGCCCTCGCTCAGTGCGAGAGTGGCGGCAACTGGGGCATCAACACCGGAAACGGCTTCTCCGGCGGCCTGCAGTTCACCCCTTCCACCTGGGCCGCTTTCGGCGGACAGGGCGCTCCCCAGAACGCCAGCCGGGAGCAGCAGATCGCTGTAGCAGAGAACGTGCTGCAGGGTCAGGGCTGGGGCGCATGGCCAGCATGCTCGGCCAAGCTCGGCCTGAGCGGTGGCGCCAACCCATCAGCCCAGCCAATGCAGCAGGCACCTGTTGTCCAGGCACCGGTTCAGGCGCAGGCACAGCAGATCCAGCCTCAGGTTGTCCAGGCACCTGTCGTTCAGGCGCCAGTAGCCCAGGCTCCCGCAGCGCAGGCTCCCGTAGCCCAGGCTCCCGTAGCCCAGGCTCCCGTAGCAGCTCCCGCACTCAGCGGCGACACCTACACGATCCAGTCCGGCGACACCCTCAGCACCATCGCCGAGAAGCTTGGCGTCGTTGGCGGCTGGCAGGCACTGTACGAAGCCAACTCCAGCACCATCATCCACGCTGACCTCATCTTCACCGGTGACGTCCTGCAGCTCCCGGCCAAGTAGCCCCAGGCTGTAACCGGCTTTCACCAGCCGGACTGATAAACGACGACGGCGACCGTCCGGGATTTCCCGGACGGTCGCCGTCGTCGTTGTGCTGTAGTCGTGCTGGAAAGGGTCAGGCAAGCCCTGCACGTCGCAAGGCCTCGGCCATGGCGGAGTTCGCGGGCGGAGCAGGGGTCCGGGCTGCCGGAGCCTTCCCAGCTGCCGGCTTCCCGCCAGACCGGGTCTGGTCCTTGCGGGGTTGGTCGTTGCGCTGACCGGACCGGGACTGGTCCTTGCGGGGTTGGCGTTGCCCACCACCGGAGGCTGGGGTGGGGTCGTCGTCGAGCCGCAAAGTCAGCGCGATCCGTTTGCGTTCGGGATCTGCCTCGAGCACCTTCACCTTGACCACCTGTCCGGACTTAACCACCTCGTGTGGGTCGCTGATGAAACGGTTCGACATGGCCGAGATATGGACCAGACCGTCCTGGTGGACTCCCACGTCCACAAACGCCCCAAACGCGGCCACGTTGGTCACCACACCGTCCAGGGTCATCCCCGGACGCAGGTCGGAGATCTTCTCGATACCCTCCGAGAAGGAAGCGGTGACAAACTCGGGCCGGGGATCCCTGCCGGGCTTTTCCAGTTCCGCCACAATGTCCTTAAGGGTCGGCAGCCCGAAGCTGTCGTCAACGAATTCCTGCAGGTCCACGTCGCGCAGTGACGCACCGCCCGCGCTCAGGATGCGGCGGGCCACCCCATAGGCCTCCGGGTGGACGCTTGAGGCGTCCAGCGGCTCGGAGCCGCCGGAGATCCGCAGGAAGCCAGCGCACTGCTCGAACGCCTTGGCTCCCAGCCGTGGCACCTTCAACAGATCGGCCCGGCGGGCGAAGCGTCCGTTCGCGTTCCGGTGTGCCACGATGTTCTCGCTCAGCAACGGGCCCACTCCGGCCACCCGGCTGAGGAGCGAGGGTGACGCCGTGTTCACGTCGACGCCGACGGCGTTCACGCAGTCTTCGATCACCGCGTTCAGCGACCGTTCCAGGTTGGCCGCCGTGACGTCGTGCTGGTACTGGCCCACCCCGATCGATTTGGGGTCAATCTTCACCAGCTCGGCCAGTGGATCCTGCAAGCGGCGGGCGATGGAGACGGCCCCGCGGAGGGACACGTCCAGATCAGGGAGTTCAGCCGAGGCAAGCGCGGACGCAGAATATACCGAGGCTCCTGCCTCCGAGACCACCAGCTTCTGCAATGCGCGCTCCGGAAGCCGCTTGATCAGTTCGGTGGCGAGCTTGTCGGTCTCCCGCGACGCGGTTCCGTTCCCGATCGCGATCAGTTCCACGTCATGCGTGGTGATGAGGGCGACAAGGGTTGCCAGGGCGGCGTCCCATTTCCTGGCGGGCGCATGCGGGTAAACGGTCTCCGTGGCGACTGCCTGGCCAGTGCCGTCGACCACTGCCACCTTGACGCCGGTGCGCAGTCCGGGGTCCAGTCCGAGGGTGGTTCTGCCGCCCGCCGGGGCGGCGAGGAGGACGTCCCGGAGGTTGGCGGCAAAGACCCGCACCGCCTCCGCCTCGGCGGCAGCAAATAGCCGGACCCGGAGATCGAGGGAGAGCTTGGCCAGGATGCGCCGCCAGGCCTGCCCGACGGTCTGGGTCAGCCACGGGTCGGCGGCCCGGCCGGAGGCCGCAATACCCAGGACCGCTGCCACTGAGTTCTCATACGTCGCACGGACCTTGCCGAATTCGGTGGCATCTGCGGGGTCGGCTTCCGCGATGGCCAGTTCCAATACACCTTCCTTCTCGCCGCGGAACAGCGCCAGGACACGGTGGGAGGGCATGGTGGCGGGCACCTGGGCGAACTGGAAGTAGTCGGCGAACTTCTGTCCGTCCACCTCCTTGCCCGCGCGCACCTTCGACCGCAACTGACCCTGCTTCCACAGTTTCTCCCGTGCCGAGGTCAGGAGGTCAGCGTCCTGGCCAGCGCGTTCGATCAGGATTGAGCGCGCCCCCGCGAGCGCCTCCTCGGCATCGGGCACCGCCTCGCCCACGTAACGGGCCGCCTCGGTAGTCGGATCCAGCGACGGATCCGCCACCAGCGCATCGGCCAGCGGTTCCAATCCGGCTTCGCGGGCGATATGCGCCTTGGTACGCCGTTTCGTTTTGAACGGCAGGTAGATGTCCTCCAGCCGCGATTTGGTGTCGGCCCCGGCGATGGCCGCCCGCAGTTCGTCGGTGAGCTTCCCCTGGGCCTCGATCGACTCGGTCACAGCCCGACGGCGGTCGCGCAGCTCGCGGAGGTACCCGAGCCGTTCGTCGAGGGTCCTGAGCTGGGCGTCGTCGAGGGATCCGGTGGCCTCCTTGCGGTACCGGGCGACGAACGGCACTGTCGAGCCGCCGTCGAGCAGGTCCACCGCGGCCTTCACCTGCCACGGTTGGACACCGAGTTCGGCGGCGAGTTGGTCAAAGATGGCAGCGTCGGAAGTCAGAGATAACACGTAGGCTATTCTCGCCTACCGCGGGTGGGAGGTTCCACCCGGGCCTGCGCCTCCGGGTGGACTGCGTCCTAACCGGCGAGGACCCGCGCTTTCTGGGCGGCGAACTCCTCCTCGGTCAGGATTCCCTGGGCCTTGAGCGCCGCGAGTTCCTTGAGCTGCTGGATCGGATCGGCGGCCGCCGGGGGCTGCGGTGGGGCTGGTGGGGCTGGCGGTGCAGCAAATTGTTGATCGTAGGCCCGCTGGCGTTCCGAGATGATCGCTGCGTCACGCTCAGCGAACCGCTCGGCCTGACGCCGTTGTACCCGGCCGCTGACGGCCGTGGCGGTTCCCGAGATGACAGCAGTTCTGGCGATTCCACGGAGTAAACCCATGGTGGTGCTCCTCAGGTGGTGGTGGCGTCCAGGGCGGACATCAGGTCGGCCGCCGGGATCCGGGCGCTGGCGATGAGCTCGCCGCCGCTGTTGCGGGCAGCGGCGACGAAGGGGATGGCCCAGGTGTTCTCGTAGACGATCAGTGCGGCCACCGTGTTGGGTTGGAGTGCGTCGGCGGCCTGGCGCAGATCATCCTCGTCGAGCAGGTTGGATCGGGCGCCCGCGAAGAAGTCGAACCCGCCAGTGTCGGGAGTCGCCTCGGTGAGGTCCAGCACGGTGACTTCACCGTCTGGGTCTTTGCTGATGACTGTTAGGTCATAGAGACGGATCACCCCGCTGTCCACAAGGTTCCTGAGTGCGTCACTCGTCTCGCCGGTGAACCGGTCATGCGGGAACTCAAGAAGGACATAGTCGACTGGGCCAAGTACATCTGCCGGTGCTGTGCTCACGTGGGCTCCCTGAGGCAACGGATGCGGATATTCCTACGCCGAGAGTCTCCGCCATGGAAAGAGTGGCCGCATCACCCGTCGGGGGTGAGCGGTCGGGCAGCCGAAGTCAGTCAGAGGGCGTAGGGCAACGGCCTAGGCGCAGGAGTCACGGTCCATGGTGATGGCGAGGGGGTGCTGGCCGGTGAAGGAGCCGTCGGCGGTCGAGTAGTCGATCTCGATGAACTCTGATGTGCCGCGGTCCACCCCCTCGTCGAGGGAAACCGAAACCACCACGTTGAGATACTCAAGGGTGGAAATTTCGTAGCCGACAGCTGGCACCGGCTCGGTGAAGAACACATTCTCCGGCATGTCCTCCATGTCGGCCATCTCTCCGGCGCCGTGGGCCCCGGTGTGCTCGTCGCCGCCCATCACTGTTCCGTCGTCCATCCCGTGGGTGCCATGACCACCGCGGTTGGCGGGGGTGACCTCGGCCGCGTTCAGGGTGACACCCGAGGGTGAGCCCAGGCTGACGTCGTCGACAGTGAACGATTCGAGGGTCTCGTTGTGGATCAGGACCGTGTACTCCTGGTACCCCAGGGCAGGCTGTACCGAGCACAGTTTGGCGCCATTGGCGCCGAGCTGCAGCGGATCCTCGCCCAGGGCTCCCGCGAGCACTCCCGTATCGGGTTCCCCGGCGACGGCGGCGCTCTGGACGGGCTGTGGGGCACTGTTGACGTTAAGCGGGTTCTCTTCCATCCCACCGCACCCGGAGATCAGGGCTGCGGTGATCACTGAAACGCCTAGCATTGCTGCGGTTCTGTTGACCATGGTTCCTCATGCTCTCTCGGGTGTATCCGTCCACGGCCGAACTCCGGTCCGCGCTTAGCAGTCATTCGTACCTGACGCCCCAATGGTTTGGTGGTTCCCCCTGACTCCAGACCCGTCCCACCCGTGACGCACCCTATTCGTACAGCACGTAGTCCGGTTTCGGGTCCAGCCCCAGTACCTCCGGTGGGAGCATCAGCGGGCCCAGCACTGCGTCTTCCTCGAAGAAGAGTTTGAATCCCGGGTTCACTGTTGGGGGGAGCTGCAGCATCAGCTGGTTATAGGTCTCGATCTTCGACCCGGGGGCGCCGATCCCGTCGACGCTCTTGATCACTTCGACGCCGTCGTACTCGCGCACCGCTGCCTCGTTGGTTACCACTGAGGGCGCCACCTGGTGGAAGACCAGCGCCTTCTGGGGCAGCTCATGCTCGGTGACCAGATCATCAAGGTAGGTAGCGATCTGGTCGATCTCCTCGCCGGAGGTCTGCCCGTAGGAGACCCCGGGGAGCTGGTCGCCGGTGATGTCCCATTCGGGATCCAGTGCCAGCCCGACATCGGGTTCCAGCAGCCACTTCTCGAGCAGTTCCACCTCGGCGGTCATCGTTGACCGCCCCGGCTGAACGTTGAGCAACAACAGTGCGTCGTGCCGGCGCGCCGCTTCCAGGTAGGAGCTGATGAAGTCATCGTTCGCTGCCGCCCGATACAGGCCATCGGCCCCCGGGGAAGCCTGCACGACGACGGTGATCAGTTCCAGCACCGGCATCACTTTCCGCCCGTCAGCGTACTGTTCGCCGAGCAACTCCATCTCGTCTACCCGCTCGTCGATGTCACCGATACCTAGCCTGCCCATACCCTCGGATGTCGGGTGGCCGCTGAATCCGACCAGCCGGTAGTCGGGGAACAGGTCCGTGCCGCCGCGAGGCAGTTCAAGGGGTTCAGCGGTCGGCGTAGGTGACGGGCTCGGAGTCGGAGACACGCTCGGACCGCCGCTGGGGGTGGCACCCGCGGCGGGCGAGGGCGACGCCGTCGTCGTACTGTCGACGGCCTGGCCCCTGGCCCCATCCGCTGCCGGTTCACTGGGAACGCACCCCATGAGCAGGAGGCACAGAGCAGCCGCGAACGGCACCGCGGAGCGGCGGAGGGACTGGCGTGGCTGGCTGGTGTGTCGCATGTCATTCCTCGGCGAGAGTGTCGGTGGATCAAACGCGGGTTTAACGCTACAGGTGCTGGGCTACGCTTTAGCCATGACAGAGCCAGAGTTCGTGCATGAAACCGAAATTGCCACCTCCCCGATCCGACTGTGGGAAGCACTGACCGAAGGCGATGTGACCCGGCGCTACTGGTTCGGACGCCGCCTGGAATCCAGCTGGGTTCCCGGGTCCCCCATCCGCTTCTACGACGGAAGCTCCGAGACCATCACGCATCACGGTGTGGTGTTGGAAGCCGACGAGCCGCGCCACCTGTCCTACTCGTTCCGCGAGGTACCCGAGGGCGAAGATGGCCTCGCCGATCCGCAGGAGGACGCGGCCACCCGGGTGAGCGTTGACCTGGAGCAGATCGACGGCGGCGGGATGCGGTTCCGCCTCACGCACGACCGGTTGGCCTCGCCGTCGGACGTTGAGAGGGTAAGCGCTGAATGGTCGCCGGTGCTGACGAACCTGCAGGCGCTGCTGGAGAACGACAACGCCCAGTACCCCGCCCCCGGCAACAGCTAGCCGAAAGCCTGTCCACGTTGTCTTAACGGGCGCCCACCCCTAAGAATGAACTATGACAGTAATCATGAGGTCCCTTGAAACCGCAGTTCCAGAGACCGTCATGGTGCAAGCGGATGTACGGGACGTCTTCGCCGCCCAGCCCGGCCTGAGCCGGCTCGGGACCCGCCTGGTCGGTGCGGCGTTCGATTCCTCAGGGATCGAACGCCGGTACACGGCGGTAAAGGAAATGACGCTGGAAGCCTCCTCCGAAGACCCGGTGTTCTTCGACGCGGCAGACCGGCGTATTCTCTCCCCCAGCACGAAGGTCCGCAATGAGGTGTACGCGGAGGAGGGCACCAAGCTCTTCATCGAGGCGGCCAGCAAGGCACTTGCCGCCGCCGACGGGATCGAAGCGGCCGACATCACCCACGTCATCACCGTGTCCTGCACCGGGTTCTTCAACCCGGGGCCGGACTACAAGGTGGTCCGGGCCCTGGGATTGAGCCCGGCCGCCCAGCGCTACCACCTGGGTTTCATGGGCTGCTACGCTGCGTTCCCAGCCCTGCGCGCCGCCAAATCCTTCTGCGAGGCCGAGCCCGACGCCGTCGTCCTGGTGGTGGCCGCCGAACTCTGCTCACTGCATGTCCGGTCCTCGAACAACCCGGACACCATCGTGGGTTCCTCCCTGTTCGCCGACGGCGCCGCCGCTGCCGTGATCAGCGCCCGCGAGTACACGCCGACGGCACCCGCACTGAGCCTGGACTTCTTCGAGACCGTGCTGACCCCGGTGGGCGAAGAATCGATGGCCTGGAACATCGGTGACGAGGGATTCGAAATGGTGCTCGGCACCTACGTCCCGCACATCATCGACGAACACATCGTGGGTGCGCTGGAACCGCTCCTCGCCCGCGACGAAACCCTCGCGAACCTGCAGTACAAAGACATCGAGCACTGGGCGATCCACCCGGGCGGGCGCAGCATCCTGGACAAGGTCGAGGCCAAGCTGGACCTCAAGGAAGACCAACTGGTCCCGGCGCGGGAAACGCTGCGCGACTACGGCAACATGTCCAGCGCGACAGTGATGTTCGTGCTCAAGCACATCCTTGAGCAGCCCTTCGACGGCCAGGACGAGCGGATCTGCTCCATGGCGTTTGGCCCTGGCCTCACCGTGGAGACCGCCCTGTTCACCAAGGTGGGTCCCTGAGTGCAGTTCCTCACTCACCGCGACCCTCACGCGGTGGAGGAGATGGACAAACCGGACTGCGACCCGGTCTTGCTGGATCGGACCTACGCCCAGTTCGGGCTGATCAACGCCACCGTTGCTGGCTGGCGCCGCACCTGGGCGCAGCAGATCCGGCCGCAGCTGTCGACGTCGCGCCCCTCGACGCTGCTGGACATCGGATCAGGCGGCGGGGACATGCCGCGGGCGTTCGCCCGCTGGGCGGCACGGGACGGGCTGCAGCTGTCTATCCTGGCCATCGACCCCGATGAACGGGCCCACGCCTTCGCCATCGCGCAGCCCCCACTTCCGGGGCTTCGCTTCCGGCGGGCGTTCAGCGCCGAGCTGGTGGCGGAGGGCGAGCGGTTCGATGTCGTCACCTCCAACCACCTCCTGCATCATCTAACCCCTGAGCAGCTGGCCGGGCTGCTGGCCGATTCGGAGCGGCTGACCCGCGGCATCGCGGTGCACAACGATATTGAACGCAGCCGCCTCGGTTACCTGCTCTTCTCCATGGGCACCCTGCCGCTACGCCGGTCACTGATCCGGCGGGACGGGCTCACCTCGATCCGCCGCAGCTACACGGCCGCCGAGCTGACGGCGGTCGTCCCTGCCCACTGGACGGTCAGGGGACGATTCCCGTCGCACAACCTGCTGATCCATCGGGCGTCCAATGCATGACGTGATCCTGGTCGGGGGAGGTCCGGTGGGCCTGTACGCCGCGATCCTGCTCCGCCAGGCTGGCCTCGACGTGGTGGTCCTGGAGCAGCGGCCCACGCGGAGCAGCCATTCGCGGGCCATCGGCATTCACCCTCCCGCGCTGCAGGCGCTGGCGAAGGCGGGGGTCGCCGACGAGCTGATCCTTCGCGGGATAACCATCCGCGAGGGGGTGGCGCGCAGCGCTGGCCACGAGGTCACCCGGCTATCCTTCACCGGGCTGCCCGGCGACTACCCGTTTGTCCTCACCGTCCCGCAGGTCCAGACGGAGCAGGTCCTCGAGGACCGGCTCGCCGCCGTCGCGCCCGGGGCGTTCCGCCGCGGCGTCGAAGTGACCGGCGTGTTTGATACCGGCCCCTCGATGCTGGTGGCCACTGCGTCGGGGGACGTGTTGCAGGCGCGGCTGGTGATCGGGGCGGACGGCGGCAAGAGCACCGTCCGGGACAGCGCCGGCGTGACCTCGTCACTGCAGCGCTACCCAGACACCTACCTGATGGGCGACTTCGCGGACACCTCCGACGACCGGTCGACGGCCGTGCTGTACCTGGAATCGGGCGGGATCGTCGAGTCCTTCCCGCTCCCGGACGGGGTGCGGCGGTGGGTGGTGCGGACGCCGTCGTTAGTCGACTCCCCCACCGCCGGGATGCTGGGTCAGTTGATCCTCGACCGGACCGGGGTCTGGGTGGACGTCGACAGCAACTCGATGCTCAGCGCGTTCGACGTGCACCGGCGGCTCGCCCGGCGCTTTGTGACGGGCCGGACCGTGCTGATCGGCGATGCCGCGCACCAGGTCAGCCCCATCGGCGGGCAGGGCATGAACCTCGGCTGGCTCGACGTCACTGCTCTGGTGCCGATCATCACCGCCTCATTGATCGGCGGCGAGGACGTAGGACAGGCGCTGGCCGCCTTCGCTACGGGCCGTCGTCGAGCTGCCGTGACCGCAGCGCGGCAGGCCCACCTGAACATGGCGCTGGGACGTCCGCTTCCGGCGCCGGTTCTGACCCTCCGGAACGCGCTCTTCGGCCGGTTCAACCGGGTGCCCGCAGTGCATGACACGATCGCCCGCACCTTCACCATGCAGTAGCCCCTTTTATCTGGGGCGTCGCGGGGCTTACCGGGACTGGAGGTTGGCCAGCAGTTGCTCGAACGGCAACGATTCCTCGGCGGCCTGGCCGGTCCGTCGCGGAGTTGCAACCACCAGTGCGGCCAGCTCCTTGCCGGCCTGGGCGATCCGGGCTTCAAGCTGCGAGCCGCCGTCGCCGGCTCCCCAGTCCTCGGTCGCCGCGTAGACGGCTGTAGGGATCACCCGGGCGCGCAGGTAGCTGAACAGCGGGCGCATCGCATGATCGAGCATCAGCGAGTGGCGGGCGCTGCCGCCGGTGGCACCGATCAGCACGGGCATGCCGTCGAGCACCTTGGGCTCAATCACGTCGAAGAAGGACTTCAGCAGGCCGCTGTACGAGGCGGAGAATACGGGGCTGACCACCACCAGGGCGTCGGCGTTCACCACCGCGTCGATGGTTTCGGCGAGCCGGGGTGACGCGAAACCGGTGACGAAGTTGTTCGCAATCTCGACCGCCCAGTCGCGTAACTCGATGGTCTGAACATCGGGCTGGTCACCGAATTCCGCGAGCGCTTGTGCTGCGGATCCACTCAACTGGTCGGCGAGCATCCTGCTGGAGGAGGGAACTGAGAGCCCTGCCGACACCACCACGATCTTGGTCATTCTGACTACCTCTTCTAGATGCGTTTGCATGTAGTACTGGTAACCAGTGGAGGGGCGGAAATATTTCCGCCCCTTCACCTACCCCGGGGAGGCGCCGGACCCTAGAGGTGGGTCGGAGCGAAGAGCCGCAGCAGGGTTTCGACGACGACGACGTTGGGCCCCTCGGCGGCGAAGCTGTCCTCCAGCGCCTGCCGCACATCGCCCGGCGCCACCTTGACCGCCGGTACGCCGAACGCCTCGGCGAGCTTCACGAAGTCGGGGCGTGTCAGCTCCGTGGCGGTGGCTTTCCCGAACGCACCCTCCATGTATTCGCGGAGAATCCCGTACCCGCCGTCATCGACAATCAGCCAGGTGACCGGCAGGTTGTGCTGCTTGGCGGTCGCCAGCTCGGCGATCGAGTACATCGACGAGCCATCACCGGACACCGCGAGGACGCGCTCCCCCAGCCCGACGGCGCCACCAATGGCACCGGGGAATCCGTAGCCCAGCCCACCGGCACCCTGCGCCGAGTGGAACTGGCCGTCCTTGGCATCCCAGCAGCTCCAGGCCCAGTAGGCAGCGATGGTCATGTCCCAGTAGGTCTGGAGCCCGGCAGGTGCTGCGGCACGGATGTCAGCCATGAACTTGCGCTCCATCGCAAGATCCTGCGAGTCCAACCGGCCCTGCACCTTGGCGAGGGTCTCCGCGACCAGAGTGACGGCGTCGTACCCGTCGGTGCGGTCACGGTCGAGCGTGGGCAGCGCCTCGTCAAGCGCGGCGAGCGCCTGGCCGGCGTCGGCACGGATTCCCAGTGCCGGGCGATTGGATTCCAGGACGCGGGGTTCGGCGTCGATCTGGATGATGCGCCCGCGGGGCTCGAGGGTGAAGTAGTTGCTGGTGACCTCACCGAGGGAGGACCCGACCACGAGGAGCACGTCGGCGTCTTCCAGGACCTCGGTGACGTAGCGGTCCTCGACCCAGGCCTGCAGGGACAGCTCGTGCTCCCAGGGGAACGCACCGTTTCCGCCGGGCGAGCACAGGACGGGGGCGCCGAGCTTCTCGGCGATGGACAGTAACCAGTGCTCGGCGTTGCCGCGGCGCGTGCCTCCGCCGGCAACGATGGCCGGACGCTTCGACTCGGTCAACCACTTCACTGCCTCGCGGACCAGCTCCACCCGGGGCGGGTTGTCGAACGGCTCGGCGAGCGCGTCCTCCACCTGCGGGACCATCACCGGGTCCAGCAGGACATTCTGTGGCACCTCGATCCAGACCGGACCCTGCGGCGACGACACGGCCTCGGTCCAGGCATCCTGGATGGCGGAGGGAATGCCCGAGGCGTGCTGGATCAGGCGTTGGCTTTTGGTGACGTTGGCGGCGGAGGCCTTCTGGTCATCGAGCTGGTGGAGCATACCCTTGCGCCGGGCGCCGAGGCCCTCCAGCGGGATCTGGCTGGCGATGACCACCATCGGCACACCGGTGGCGTAGGCCTCCTGCAGCCCGGCGAGCGCCGTCAGGGCGCCGGGACCGGTGGACAGGAAAAGCACTCCGACCTGTCCGGTGGCACGGGAGAAGCCGTCAGCGGCGAACGCCGAGTTGTTCTCCACCCGCGAGGACACGAACCGCAGATCCGAGCGCGACAGCGCGTCGAACAAACCCAGTGCATGCTGGCCGGGGATGCCGAATACCGTAGTGGCGCCCAGCGCACTGAGGGTCTCGACGACGAGGTCCCCACCGTTGCGTTCTCCTCCGGTGAGGGGCTGCGGGGGTGCTGCTGCGACACTGTCGGTGGTGACCATTTAGCGTTCCTCTGTCGTACTGTTCGGGGTGGCGCGGGTGGAGGTTGCCTGGTCGGCCATCAGGCTGACCAGATCATAGGCGACGTGGGAGGCAGCGACGCCGGTGATTTCCGCGTGGTCGTAGGCCGGGGCCACCTCAACGACGTCGGCGCCGACCAGGTTCATCCCGCGCATCCCGCGGAGGATTTCCAGCAGTTCCCGGCTGGTGATGCCGCCAGCCTCGGGGGTTCCCGTACCGGGCGCGTGAGCGGGATCCAGCACGTCGATATCCACTGAGATATAGAGCGGACGGTTGCCGATCCGGTCGCGCAGCTTGGCGACCACCTCGTCCACACCCTGCCGGAACACGTCGGAGGAGGTGACAATGCCGAAGCCAAACCGGCGGTCATCCTCCAGATCCTTTACCCCGTAGAGCGGTCCTCGGGTACCCACGTGGGAGATGGCCTCGGTGTCGAGGATTCCTTCTTCAACGGCACGGCGGAACGGTGTGCCGTGCGTGTACTCGGCGCCGAAGTAGGTGTCCCAGGTGTCCAGGTGCGCGTCGAAGTGCAGCATTGCCACGGGCTGGCCAGCCCGTTCGGCGGCGGCACGCAGCAGCGGCAGCGCGATGGTGTGGTCGCCACCAAGCGTGACCAGCCGTGCGCCGTCGCGCGTCAGGTCCAGCGCATTCTGCTGGATGGTCTCGATCGCCTCGTTGATGTTGAACGGGTTGACCGCCATGTCGCCGGCATCGGCGACCTGCACCCGCTCGAACGGGGAGATATCCAGGGCCGGGTTGTACGGCCGGAGCAGACGGGAGGACTCGCGGATGTGGTTCGAGCCGAACCGCGCCCCGGGGCGGTAGGAAACCCCCGAGTCGAAAGGCACGCCGACGACGGCGATGTCGGCGCGTTCCACCTCATCGAGCCGTGGCAGCCGGGCATAGGTCGCGGCGCCGGCGTACCGGGGAATCCGTGAAGAGTCGATGGGGCCAATATTTCCGTTGGCCGTGACGCGCGGCTGGTCCATGGGTACCTCCGGGTTGGGGCAGGAGCTGCCCGCACAAGTCTTTCGAATGGGTCAGAAGTTGCCATATAAGCATCAACTGTTTTTCATAAGGCTAATTGTGATGTCCGTCTCGGTCAACATTACCCCCGGAAACAGGCTAAAAACTGCCCCGTAAAGGATCCATAAAAACCCGTCCTTCCGCACCACCCACGGGCCTACAGTCAAGCCGTGACTACAACATTGACCAGCACCCTCCAGAGCATCAGGGAATCCCGCCGCGCCCGGCGGCTGGGCCACTGGCTGCTGGATGACGAGAACCAGCGCAAGCCCAAACGACCCCACCACACCGCCACCCATTCCTGGTGGAAGGTCATGTGCCTGACGGGCGTCGACTACTTCTCCACCCTCGGCTACCAGCCGGCCATCGCCGCCGTCGCCGCTGGCGTGCTCTCCCCCATCGCGACGATCGTCCTGGTCCTGGTCACCCTGCTCGGCGCCCTCCCGGTTTACAAACGGGTCGCCGAGGAGAGCCCCCACGGCGAGGGCTCAATCGCCATGCTGGAACGGCTCCTCCCCCGCTGGGGCGGCAAGTTGTTTGTCCTGGTCCTCCTCGGGTTCGCTGCGACCAGCTTCCTGATCACCATGACGCTGTCCGCAGCCGATGCCAGCGCCCACCTGATTGAAAACCCGTTCGCGCCCGGCTGGATGCACGGCCAGGAGGTCATCATCACGCTGGTCTTCCTGGGACTGCTTTCGGTGGTGTTCCTGAGGGGATTCCGGGAAGCCGTGGGAATCGCCGTCGCGCTGGTCGCCGTGTTCCTGACACTGAACCTGGTGGTCATCGTCGTGGCCCTAGGCCAGGTGGTCCTTGATCCTCCCTTGGTGCAGGACTGGTGGACCGCACTGAACACCCAGCACGGCAACCCGATGCTGATGGTGGTCGTGGCCCTGCTGATCTTCCCCCGGCTGGCCCTGGGCCTCTCGGGATTCGAAACCGGCGTCGTCGTCATGCCGCTCATCAAGGGACACCCGGGTGGCGAGCACGAGGACCTCGCGGGGCGCATCGCCGGGGCCAAGAAGCTGCTCACCTCCGCCGCCCTGATCATGAGCGGCTTCCTCATCACCTCAAGCCTCGCCACCACCATCCTGATCCCCGCCGCCGAGTTCCAGGAGGGCGGCGAAGCGAACGGCCGAGCCCTCGCCTACCTGGCGCACAAGTACCTCGGTGACGGGTTCGGCACCGCCTACGACATCAGCACCATCGCCATCCTCTGGTTCGCTGGCGCGTCGGCGATGACCGGCCTGCTGAACCTGGTCCCCCGCTACCTGCCACGCTACGGAATGGCTCCCGACTGGTCCCGGGCCGTGCGGCCGCTGGTGATCGTATTCACGGCCGTCGCATTCCTGGTCACCATCGCCTTCCGGGCCGACGTCGAGGCGCAGGGCGGCGCGTACGCCACCGGTGTCCTGGTGCTGATCACCTCAGCCTCCGTGGCGGTCACCCTGTCCGCCCGACGCCGTCGGCAGCGCCTGGCGACGGTGGGCTTCGGCGTGGTCACGGTTGTCCTGTCCCTGACCACCCTGATCAACATGGTGGAACGGCCCGACGGCGTCCGGATCGCCGGGCTGTTCATCCTCGGGATCGTGGTGGTGTCATTCGCTTCCCGTTTCCGCCGTGCGTTCGAGCTGCGTAGCACCGGGATCAGGCTGGATGACGAGGCGCTGCGGTTCGTGGCGTCCACCGACGACGGCGAAATCCTCCTGATCGCCCACGAGCCGCAGCGGCTCACAGCCGGGGCTTACCGCAGAAAACTGGAACACGCGTGCACGGTCAGCCATCTGACCCCTGCCGACAACCCGCTGTTCATCGAGGTGATCGTCGACGACTCGTCCGAGTTCGCCACCGCCCTCCAGGTGCGGGGTATCACCCGGCACGGGTACCGGATCCTCGAAGTGCACGGGTCGAATGTTCCCACCACGATTGCCGCGGTGATGCTGCACATCCGGGATATCACCGGGCTGATGCCGCACGTGTACTTTCGGTGGACCGAGGGGCACCCGCTCACCAACCTGTTCAAGTTCCTCATCACCGGTGAGGGGGAGATTGCGCCGGTGACCCGTGAGGTGCTGCGCGAGGCGGAGCCCGACGTAAGCCGCAGGCCCTGGGTGCACGTCGGCTAGGGTACTACCCGCCGGATGCCGCCGGGACCAGGGTCCAGAGCACTATCGCCTCGACGCCGGTGGGGTTGAACCAGGTGTGGGGTTCACGGCCGGGGAACGTCACGGTGTCCCCTGCCTCCAGCTCGTAGCGGTCATTGGAGAAAATCAGCACAAAGCTGCCGGCGATGACGTGGAGGGTTTCCACCTCGCAGTCCACCGAGTACAGCTCGGTCTCGCCGCGACCGTGCGGGGCGATCACCGCGCGGATCATCTGCAGCCGGCGCTCCGACCGCGCAGTAATCAGCCGCTCATTGATACCCTCGCCGCCGAGACTGATGTGCGGCGCCTCACCGAGCCGGGTGAGGTGCGTTTCGGGCACCAGGAACAGGTCGCCAATCGACACTGACAGTACCTGGCACAAAGTGACGAGGGAGGCGACCGACGGCGACGTCAGGTCACGCTCCACCCGGCTTAGAAAACCCTTGGTGAGGCCGGTCGCGGCGGCCACCTGCTCTATGGTCATGCGCTGGGACTGCCGCGCGGCACGGATCCTTGATCCAATGGCGACGGGGGCGTTACTGGGTTCTACAGGCAGAGCCTTCACTACGTACCATCTCTCCGCTCTAGGTCGCCTCCCCGGGCTGACACACGACTATGAGCATACCGAGGAATCTGTTTGTAACCTGGTTGGTCCACACTTGACCTGTTAGCAAGGTCACAACTAGCCTATAGCGAAACATAAGTTTTCTATAGGTTACTTTCTAACCGCAACCACTTATTCAGGAGCACCATGGAATTCATCAACATAGCGATCGTGGTGGTCTACCTCGTGGGCATGCTGGCGTTCGGCTGGTGGGGCAAGTCACGCACCAAGAACACCAGCGACTATCTGGTCGCTGGCCGCCGCCTCGGCCCCCTCCTCTACACCGGCACCATGGCGGCAGTTGTTCTCGGTGGCGCCAGCACCGTCGGTGGCGTTGGCCTCGGCTACACCTACGGCATCTCCGGCATGTGGCTCGTCGTCGCGATCGGCCTCGGGGTGCTGCTGCTCAGCCTCCTGTTTGCCCCGACCCTGCAGAAGCTGAAGATCTACACGGTCTCGCAGATGCTCACCCTGCGCTACGGCGCCGAGGCCACCAAGGCTTCAGGCATCGTGATGCTGGCCTACACACTGATGCTGTGCGCCACCTCGACCGGCGCATACGCCACTATCTTCGTGGTGTTGTTCGGCTGGGACCGAGCCGTGTCCATCGCTGTCGGCGGCGCGATCGTGCTGATCTACTCGACGATCGGTGGCATGTGGTCCATCACTCTCGCCGATATGGCGCAGTTCATCATCAAAACCGTCGGCGTGTTCGCCCTGATGCTCCCGTTCGCCCTCATCAACGCCGGCGGCTTCAGCGGCATCTCCGAGCGTGCCGGGGACCAGTTCTTCAATATCACCGGCATCGGCGCCCAGACCATCATCACCTACTTCGTGGTCTACACCCTGGGCCTGCTCATCGGTCAGGACATCTGGCAGCGCGTCTTCACCGCCAAGACACCCACCGTCGCCCGCTGGGGCGGCGTCACCGCTGGCGTGTACTGCATCCTCTACGGTGTCGCCGGAGCCGTGATCGGCATGTCGGCCAGCGTCATCCTGCCCAACATTGAGTCGCAGGACGACGTGTACGCGGACATTGCCATCAACGTCCTGCCGATCGGCATCGGTGGGCTGGTGCTCGCTGCAGCCGTCGCAGCCATGATGTCCACCGCTTCCGGTTCACTGATCGCCGCAGCGACCGTGGCACGTGCAGACGTCGTCCCGTTTGTCAGCAGCTGGTTCGGCCGGGGCGGACAGACAAGCATCGACACCACCACCGAAGCCGAGGCCGAGAACCCGGAGCACGACGTGACCGCCAACCGCTGGTGGGTACTCGGCCTGGGCCTAGTCACCATTTCGCTGGCCGTCATCGTCCAGGACGTCGTTGCCGCCCTGACCATTGCCTACGCCATCCTGGTGGGCGGCCTGCTGGTCGCGATCCTCGGCGGGCTGGTCTGGAAGCGGGCCACCGGCGTCGCGGCCGCGGCCTCAATGGCAGCGGGTACGGTCTTCACGCTCGGCACGATGATCTACCTTGAGGTCAACGCCGAGAACCAGTACGACGGTATCTACGCCAATGACCCGATCTACTGGGGTCTCGGCGCGTCGGCCATTGTGTTCGTTATCGTGTCGCTCGCGACCAAGCGCACCGATCCGGCGGTCATGGCCGCCTGGGAGCGCCGCGTAGCAGGTGCTGCCGAGGATGAGGTTCCCGTCGCCGAATCCCGCAGGGCCGCGCGCCGCTAGTAAAAGGCGCCCGGCATAACAAAAGGCCGGCGGCCACTGGATATCAGTGGCCGCCGGCCTTTCTTGTGCCACAGCGAGGTTCAGCCAGCGGGACTGGTGCCCGCCGGGTGTAGTTTGGCGTTCCTGGCGACGCCGGCGCCGGCATCCCTGACGTGCTGGCGCATTGCTTCTTCGGCTGCAACGGCGTCGTTGGTCCGCAGTGCTTCACACACCCTGCGGTGAGCGGCGACGGAGGATGCCTTGACCTCCTCGGTACTCCAATAGTCCTCTTTGTAAGGCAACGGCACCTCCAACAGCCGGCGGGCAATATGGGTGAGCCGATCGTTTCCCACAATGTCGAAAATCAGTCCATGAAAATACTGGTTCTCCTGGTCGCATTCCAAGACAGAGCCATCGGGGAGATTTTCCAGCCGGTCGCAGCTCGATTCCAAAGCTGCCAGATGACTCTTGGAGACGTGCAGTGTGGCCTGTCTCGCCACCATCCCCTCAAGGACGCTGCGAATTTCATGGATCAATTGAACATCTTCGGCCGTAAACAGCCGCACTCTGGCACCCCTGCCAGCCAGCACCTCAATTAGGCCCTCGGTTTCCAATACCCGGAAGGCCTCTCGGACAGGGGTCCGACTGACGCCCAGGCGGACCGCCACTTCGGCCTCCTTGAGCCTCTCGCCCGGGGCATAGCTCCCACTCAGGATGGCCGAACGGATGAATTCGACTGGACCCTCGCCGGGTTGACTGCCCACTGAATTTCTCCTCATAAACGCCGACGCTGCCGCAGGTCGCCTGCAACCGGGACTGTGCCCCACGTCACATCCTATGCTACGGTGGCCAGATTGTATGCAATGTATGCAATATCACGTCCCGAATAATTCCTAGGGAAAAGACCTCATGACTCCTGAAATTATCTCGATCATCGTCCTGGCCCTGCTCTTTCTCGTGGCCACGATCCGGTCGGTCAATATGGGCATCCTGGCATTCGTCGCGGCGTTTGCTGTCGGCGTTCCGGTCGCGGGCATGACCACCGAAGACGTTGTCGCTGGCTTCCCCGGAGATCTCTTTCTGGTGCTGATGGGCCTTACCTTCCTGTTCGGCTTCGCCCAGCAAAACGGAAGCATCGATCTGCTGGTGCAGTGGAGTCTCAAGGCTGTTCGCGGCAGGGTCGCTGCAGCGCCCTGGATCTTCTTCGCCCTGTCCGCCATGCTTATCTCGGTCGGAGCCCTCTTCGCTGTCGCGGTGGTTGCTCCCCTGGCCATTCCCTTTGCCCGCAGATACGGCATGAATCAGCTCATGATGGGCATGATGGTGGTTCACGGTGCATTGGCGGGAGCGTTCTCGCCTATCAGCGTCTATGGAGCCTTTATCAATGGCTATCTGCAGCAGGAAGGGCTCCCCACCGACCCCCTGGCGCTGTTCCTCGTACCCCTGGTCTTCAACCTGGTGGTTGCGTCGATCGTGTACCTGACAATGGGTGGGCGCCAGCTCCGCGGGTTGAAGATCGATGATAATGCTGAGGGTCAGGGCACCGGCGCACTCTCCGCTCCCACCTCCGCATCAGGCGGACCTGGACTATCCGGCACACCAGGCTCCAAAGGCGTGTCCGCATCAGTGCTCACCAGTCCCAGTGCAGTCGCAGGCACCTCCCGGGCAACCCCCTACCAGAAGCTGACACTGCTGGGTCTTGCCGTATTGGCGCTCGGTACAGCTGTCTTCGGCTTTGACGTCGGCGTTCTGTCCCTGAGCATCGCTTCAGTCCTTGCCATCGCCTCGCCAAAAGCCTCAAAGGAGGCAATGACGAAGATCAGCTGGCCAACCGTCATCCTCGTCGCCGGCGTGCTGACATATGTCAACGTCCTGGAAACCGCGGGCACCATCGCCTACGTCAGCTCCGGCATCTCGGCAATCGGCATTCCCCTCGTCGCGGCCTTGCTGCTGTGCTATCTCGCAGGGATCACATCCGCTATGGCATCCTCGGTTGGCATCATCGGAGTCGCCATTGCCTTGGCTGTGCCATTCCTGCAGTCCGGGGCCATTGACCCGATTGGTTTCGTTGTGGCCCTGGCCATTGCCGCCACCATCGTGGATGTCAGCCCGTTCTCCACCAATGGCGCGCTGGTCCTTGCCAATGTGGATGAGGCGGACCGGGACAAGTTCTACCGCCACATGCTCGTTTACGCGGGAATCGTCGTCGCCGTCGGGCCCGGACTCGCCTGGCTCACAGTTCTTGTTCCTGGCTGGCTCTAGCTTAGAAGCCGAACCTGCACCCGGCACAACAAAGGCCGGCGTCCACAAGATGTCAGTGGACGCCGGCCTTTTGTTATGTCACCGGTTACGGCTTGGCGATCGAGGATCCGATTCTGCGGCCGGGCCTGCTGCTGCGGCCGCGCCCGACGGCGTCGGCCTTCGTATCGATTTCGGCTCGCTTGATCTCAGCAGGAGTGATCGGACCGTCCTCTTCACCGTTCCAGGACTTGATGGCACTCCAGGTCACTGCCGCGAGGGGCACGGACAGGATCGCTCCGACGATGCCTGCAAGGATCGTGCCGGCGGTCAACGCCACCAGGATGACCAGAGCATGGACGCTCAGGGAGCGGCCCATGACCACCGGCTGGAGGAAGTTGCCTTCGATCTGGTTCACGGCGATGACTACCACAATGACAATCAGCGCGGTGGTGGGCCCGTCGGAGACCAGAGCCACGAGGGCAGCCAGTGCCCCAGCGAACGTCGCGCCGACGATGGGGATGAACGCGCCGACAAAGACGATGACCGCCAGCGGCAGTGCAAGCGGGATGCCCAGCCAGAAGAGTGCGACTCCGATGAACACCGAGTCCACGAGGGCGATGATGGCGGTTCCGCGGACGTAGCCGCCGAGGGTCTCCAGTCCGTGGATTCCGACGCGACGGGCCTTGACCAGTCGCTCACCTTTGAAGGGGCGCAGGATGAAGGCGAAGATCTTGTCGCCGTCCTTGAGGAAAAAGAAGAGGATGACCACCATCAGCACCGCCCCGGTGAGGAACTCGCCGGCAGCAGTAATTCCGGTCACCGCACCGGCACCCACCGTTGCGCTGGTCGCAAAGTCGATCAACCACTCCTGAGCATCGGCGATCTGTTGCTCATCGACGGGAATCGGGCCGCTGATGATGAAGTCGTAGATCTTGTCGAAGCCCTGTGTCGCGCTGTCGACCAGCTCATCAGCCTGACTCTGAACAGCAAAGACGATGCCGGTAATGACTCCGCCCAGGACGCCCAGCAGCAGGAGGAAGGAGAACGCCGTCGCGAGCGCGCTCGGCCAGCCCTTCCGCCGGAGCCAGTTCACCAGCGGCCCGATAGCCGCCGCCAGGATCAGCGCAATGATCAGCGGGATGACGACGAGCGTGACCTGCAGGAGGCCAAAGATCACTATGGAACCCAGGACGAGGATCAACAGCACCTGCGCCGCACGGGTGCTCGCGCGTCCGAGGGAGTCCTTCCACGGACTGCCAGGTCCCTCCGGCGGATCGGCGCGGACTGCTACCTCGCGGTACTCCTCGCCGCGGGGGGCACCCTTGGTGCGCCTGAAAATGTTAAGCACTTCTGGTTCTCCTTGCTTCCTCCGGAGGCGCAGTTCAGCTGTCCCCGGCAATAAGTTGGTCACGAACCTGGCGTCGCAGCACCTTGCCAATCAGTGACCTTGGCAGTTCGTCTACCTCAACAATACGACGCGGTATTTTGTAGGCGGCGAGGGAACCCCGGCAGAAGGCCTTCAACACGTCGACGCTGAACGGCTGACCATCGCGGACGACGACGGCGGCCACCACCTCTTCGCCGCCTCCGGGCAGGGGCATCCCGACCACAGCCGCGTCGGCGACACTGTCGTGGGCGAGTAGCGCCTCCTCCACCTCGGTGGGGGTGACGTTGAAGCCGCCAGTGACGATGATCTCCTTGATCCGGTCCACTATCGTGACGAACGAGTCCTCATCAACCCGCACGATATCGCCGGTCTTGAACCACCCGTCGGCGGTCAGGACGGCGCGGGTGTCCTCAATGTTCCGCCAGTAGCCCTGGAACACCTGGGGGCCGCGGATGAGGAGTTCCCCCGTTTCGCCGGGTGCCCGGTCGCGGGCAGGGTCGTCCGGGTCGACCACCCGGATCTCCGTGTTGGGGAAGGGCACCCCCACGGTGCCGGGCTTGCGGGTGGGGCCAATGGGGTTGCCCAGGGATATGGGCGAGGTCTCGGTGAGCCCGTACCCTTCCACCAGGTAGCCGCCGGTCACGGATTCCCACAGTTCGATGGTTGCGGGAGGAAGGTTCATCGCACCCGAGAACGCAAAGCGCACACTCTTCAGGCTGATGCCCCGTTCCACGGCCCGTTTGGCCAGCCGCTCATAGATTGGGGGAACGGCAGGCAGGAAGGTTGGCGGGCTTGACCTCACCGCGTCCAGGACCAGATCCTCATCGAACTTCGGGAACAGGACGAGCTTCGCCCCGATGCTCATCGCGAAGGTCAGGCACAGCGTCAGTCCGTATGCATGGAACATCGGCAGGACAGCGTAAATGACCTCTTTGCCGTCCTGCAGCCCGGGAACCCAGGCGCGCCCCTGCGCTGCGTTGACGAGGAGGTTGCGGTGGGTGAGGACCGCGCCCTTCGGGTGGCCGGTGGTGCCGCTGGTGTATTGCAGGGCGGCGACGTCGGTGGCCACCGGCCCGGGGTGCGTTGCGGCGAGGGGCCGGTTGCTGACCAGGTGGTCCCAGCTGGTGACGCTCCGGTTTCCGGACAGTTTGGCGGTAGTAGTCAGGGCTGCCCGCGCCTGCCGGGCCTTTTTGACGGGAAGCCGCAGCGCCGTCCGCTTGGTCCAGGGCATGGCCCGCGTCAGGTCCACCGTCACGATCCGGGAGACCGGAACGTCGGCTGGCAGGTCCTGTACCCGCTGGGCGGCCTTGTCCCAGACGATCGCCACCGTGGCACCATGGTCTTCGAACTGGTGCCTCAGTTCGCGGTCCGTGTAGAGCGGGTTGTGTTCCACCACGATGGCGCCAAGGCGCAGCACCGCGTAGAACGCCACCACATGCTGTTGGCAGTTCGGCAAGACCAGGGCCACCCGGTCGCCGGCGACAACCCCCAGCCGGCGCAGCCCCTCGGCTGCCCGCTGGATCGATTCGCCGAGCTGACGGTAGCTGGTCTCCGCACCGAAGAATTCGAGCGCAACATTCCTACCGTACTGTTTCGCCGCGTCCTCGACGAGATTGACGAGGGACCCCTCAGGGAGGTCGACGGCAGCCGGTACCCCGGCGCTGTAGTTCCGCACCCACGGGGCGGTGGAATCAAAAGTCATCAGTCTACTTCCTGTCTTGGCCTGTTGAACTCTATCCTGCCTGGCCGGCGGGCCGGTCCCCGGGGCCCGTAGGCCCCCCGATGTCACTCGTGTAGCGGGCGGAACAGCACGGCGTAGATCCCCGCGGCACCGACGGCGACCACCACCCCCGCGGTCCAGAGCACCGCCGCCACGTCGGCCTTCAACACCCCGCTACTGATCCCTTTGAGACTGCGGCGGTAGCGAAGCTCCTGGCTCAGATAGATCCCGAGAGCAGCCGCGAAGCACGCCGCCACCAGTGTGAGCGAAAAATCTCCGTGCTGGGGTACCCAGCGAATGAACAACACGCCGCAGATCACCAGGGCGAGCAGTGTCCGCCCCCAGGCCAGCGACGTGCGCTCCGGTTGCAGGCCCGGATCAACTGAGCTCGTGGGGTTCGATTCAGTCATGGCGCATCATCAGGCCGGACGGAGGATGACAACCACTACGACGACGACTGCCACCAGCGTCGCGCCGAGCGCCAGCACCGGAGCCAGGAGGGGCAGCGGCAACGGTAATCCGTGCCGCATCGCCCGCTCCACCGTGAGCCACCGTCCGCTGGCGGCAGCAGCGATCAGCATGGCTAACAGGAGCAGGAGGATCGCGATGGTCTTGCGGAGTAAGGGATCGAAAAGATCCACGGTGAACGCCTCAACTGCAATGCCACCGGCAAGAAGGGCCAGGGACGTGCGGATCCAGGCCAGGAAGGTCCGTTCGTTGGCCAGGGTGAACCGGGGATCCGGATCGGTCCCGCCGCCCAGCAGCCACCGGGACAGTGAGCCGCGGCGGGGCGGCTTTTCGGGTGGGGCGGCCATCGCTTCATCTTAGCGACCCCGTTCCACTGCCCTCCCCCGTCCCGGCATGGTGCGGGGTCGAGGACGGGGCGAAGTCACGCTACGATTGATACCGAGAAGGGGAGTAGCTCCTGTTCGGATCCGGTTTAGCGAATCCTGAGCGGAGGCCTGTCGACACACTGGCTATCGATGATGATGCCCGGCAGTCCACCGGAGAGAGTTTCCGGCGAGCGAGACCTTCGGCCGCGTTAACGACGGCCGGAGCCCCGTCACGGTCCTGGTCGCTATATTCCAGGAGACCGTAGTGACAGCAACCCAGAACAAACCATCCCCGGCAGATATTCGCCGGTGGCGCCAGTACCTGGCCGATGAACGCGCCGAAGCCGCCACCTACCGGTATCTCGCAAGCCGCCGCGAGGGCGAGGAACGCGAAATCCTGCTCGCCCTGGCGAAGGCCGAGGGCCGTCACGAAGCCCACTGGTTGTCCCTGCTCGGCGACCATCAGGGCAAGCCCGCCCGTCCGTCCTTCAGGAATGTGGTGCTCGGGTTCCTGGCCCGGCGGTTCGGAAGCGTCTTTGTGCTGGCCCTCGCGCAGCGCGCCGAAAGCAGGTCGCCGTACTCGTCCGACCCAATGGCTACCCACGCCATGGCAGCCGACGAGCAGATCCATGAAGAAGTTATCCGCGGCCTCGCCACCCGTGGGCGCAACAGGTTGTCTGGCAACTTCAGGGCTGCCGTGTTCGGCGCCAACGATGGGCTGGTCAGCAACCTCGCGCTGGTGCTCGGGGTGGGCGCCACCGGCGTCTCCACCGGATTCGTGTTGTTCAGCGGGATCGCCGGTCTCCTCGCCGGAGCCTTGTCGATGGGCGCCGGGGAGTATGTGTCGGTGCGGTCGCAGCGGGAACTGCTGGCCGCATCCCGCCCCACCCAGATCACTCTCACCGCCGCGAAGGAACTGGACATCGACGCCAATGAACTGGTGCTCGTGTATCGGGCACGGGGCATGTCCCCGGAAGCGGCCCAGCACCGCGCGGAGGAGCGGTTGGGGCTCCGGGACTGCGACTGCGACCCCAGCCTGTCCCTTCAGCCGGAGACGGAGGGGGACCGGGACCATCACGAGCAGATCGGCACCGGCCTCGGCGCCGCGGGGGCGAGCTTTTGTTTCTTCGCGTCGGGCGCTCTGATCCCGATCCTGCCGTATCTGTTTGGTCTCAGCGGAACGACGGCGATCATCGTCGCCTGCATCCTGGTGGGTCTGGCGCTGCTGGGAACGGGCGCCGTCGTCGGGCTGCTTTCCGGAGCCTCACCGCTGAAACTGGCGCTGCGGCAGGTGGCGATCGGCCTGGGTGCGGCCGCCGCCACCTACCTGCTGGGCCTGCTGTTCGGGGTCGGGCTGCTCTAGCCGGTCCGACCCACTAACCGGTTAGTTCTGGGTGACGTAGTTTTCGAGCTTGGCCAGCGTCTTCTCCATGGCGATGGGGTTCTTGCGCAGGAACCCCATCGGCCGGAGGACAATCTTCCCGGTCACCGAGCGGGCATCCCATTGCTCGGTGACCAGGGTGCCTCCGTCGCGCGGCTCCAGCACGTAACTCCAGGTGGCCTTCGTGAAGTGACGCCAGGTGATCCGGCGCCCTTCCTCGAACTCGACCACCTTGTTGAGGATCTTGTACTTCGCCCCGATGCGCATGTCCATTCCGAATTTGGCGCCCTGGTACAGGCGTTGCGGCCCGCCGGGCTGCTCGCCCTGGACGGTGTCCGAGCCGTCGATCACACTGTGGAGCGCCGGGGTGGCCAGGACCTCGAAGATGTCGCTGGCCGGCGCGTTGATGAATCGTTCACGGGTGATCAGGTAGGGGCTCATGATCCTATTCTGCCTTGCTGGCCCCGGCAGCCACTTCAGGCTCCGCAGCGATCGACGTCGCCAGGGGTGCTTCCTTGACGAAGTACAGCAGGATCGCCGCGATGATGCCCAGCGGAGCCATGTAGAGGAACAGCGGGGTGAGCGCGTCGTTGTAGGACTCGATCACCGCGTTCCTTGCCGCGTCGGGCAGCGTGTAGACCAGCTCCGGGGTCAGCGAGTTGGCGCCGCCCTCGGTGGTGACCGCTCCGCCGGGAAGCCGTTCGGTGAGCAGGTCGGCGACCCGCGCGGTGAAGAGGCTCCCGACGATCGCTGAGCCCAGGGTGGCACCGATCTGGCGGAAGTAGTTGTTGGAGGCGGTCGCGGTGCCCACCATCCGGTTGGGGAACGTGTTCTGGACGATCAGCACCAGGATCTGCATGCTGAGACCCAGCCCCGCGCCGAGCAGACCAATGTAGGTACAGATGATCCACAGTGCGGTGTCCGGCTTGATGGTCGAGAGCAGGAACAGCGCAACGGCGATCATCAACGAACCGGCGATCGGCATCCACTTGTACCGACCGGTGCGGCTGACTAATACCCCGGATCCGGTGGAGAACAGCAGCAGCGCGCCCATCATCGGGATCATCAGCAGGCCAGCATTGGTGGCACTCGCGCCGGTGACCATCTGCAGGTAGGTCGGCATGTACCCGACGGCACCGAACATGGTGACGCCGATCAGGAGGCCGCCGGAGGTGGTGAGGTTGAAGTTGCGTTCCCGGAACAGATGCATCGGGAGGATGGGCTCGTCGGCCCGCCGTTCGACCATCACGAAGGCGACACTGGTCATGACGGCTACCGCGGCCAGTCCGAGGATGGTTACTGAGGTCCAGTCGTACTGGGTGCCACCCCAGGTGCCGACCAGCACAATCGAGGTGGTGGCGATCGCGAGAAGGGCCATGCCGGCGACGTCGGGCTTGGTCCGCTGGCGTTCCTTGCTCGGCAAGTGCAGGAAGAAAACGACGACCAGGAGTGCGAGCACGCCCAGCGGCATGTTGATCCAGAACATCCAGCGCCAGCCAGGGCCCTCGGTGAAGAAGCCGCCCAACAATGGGCCGGCCACCGAGGCGAAAGCGAACACGCCGCCCATAACGCCCATGTACTTGCCGCGCTCCCGGGCGGGGACGACGTCGGCAATGATTGCCTGGGCGAGGATCATCAGCCCACCACCGCCGAGCCCCTGGATCGCGCGGCCGGTGATCAGCCAGGGCATGTCCGGGGCGAGCCCGCCAACAATGGAGCCGGCCATGAAGATGCTGATGGCGATGAGCAGCAGGTTCTTGCGGCCCATCAGGTCACCGAGCTTGCCGTAGATCGGCATCACGATAGTGGCGGTCAGAATGTAGGCGGTGATGACCCAGAGCATCTGGTCGACGCCGTGCAGCTCGCCCACGATGGTGGGAAGCGCCGTACTAAGGATCATCTGGCTGAGGGCAGCCAGGAGCATTGAGAGCATCAGCCCGATGAAGAGCAGCAGCATGCCAGTGGGTTTCTCGACAACGGCTTCGGGGGTGGTTCTGGTATCGGTACTCATTGGATTTCCGGGAGGACCTCTCTGAGGAGTGCGTTGGCGGTACTGAGAGCCGCGAACTGGTTGTCGAGTGTTGGTGCGTGAGCGGATTCCTGCATCGCGTAGCGCATGGGTGCTCCTGCGATCAGCACGATCATGCGGGAGATGTCCTCGGCGCGGTGGTGCTGGGCGACGTCGACCCATTTGGCGGAGGCAGTAATGCCCTCGGTGACGACATCGCGGACCAGTTGCTCCACCTTCAGGAAGTAGCCGAAACGGCGCTGGCGGAGTTGGGGGAAGCGCTGCACCACCTCCATGCGGAGGCTGTCGCCGTCGGCGCCGCCCTCGGTGGAGTGCACCACGTTCACGAGCAGCCGGGACACCTGGTCGAGGAGGTTCGCATCGACGTCGAAGGCTTCCAGCCAGGTGTCGTCGATCGAGGGGTCCTGGAGGCCAAGGATCGCGTCCTCCTTGGTGCTGAAGTAGTTGAAGAAGGTCCGGGCCGAGACGTTGGCCTGGGCTGCGATGGCTTCGGTGGTGACGCGGTCCGGCCCGTTCTCGAGGGTGAGCCGGGCGGCGGCGTTGTGCAGGGCAGCCCAGGTCTCGGTGCGTTTTCGGTCCCGGAGGGAAAGTAGTTGACTCACCGAACTATTGTGACACCCAGCAACGTTTTACACAACTGCAAAATTGCGGCGCTGCATTATTTTTCTTGAGAGCATCGCGGCGAGCCTGACGGTTAAACGCAAAACGCGCCGGTAGCCGTGTGAACACAGCTACCGGCGCATCAGTGGGCGTCGCGGGTTTGTGGCGGTCGAGAGCCCTACGGCTTGAGAAGCACCTTGATGGCGCGCCGCTCGTCCATGGCCCTGTACGCCTCGGCGGCGTCCTCGAGGGGCATCTCGACATCGAACACCTTGCCGGGGTTGATGTTTCCGGCGAGGACGTCAGCCAGCAGTTCCGGAATGTAGGTGTGGGCCGGGGCCATGCCGCCGCCGACCGTGATGTTCTTGGAGAACAGCAGCCCGATCGGGAGCTCGGCACCGCCCGCGGGAACACCTACAAACCCGAGGTTGCCGCCGGGCCGGGTGCTGGCGAGGGCCTGCTCCATCGACTCCTTGGTACCGACGCACTCCAGCACCGAATCGGCGAGCACTCCCCCGAGCAGTTCGCGGACCTTCTCGACGCCGGCGTCACCGCGCTCGGCGACGATATCGGTGGCACCGAACTCGCGGGCCAGTGCCTGCCGGTCCTCGTGCCGGGACATAGCGATGATGCGTTCCGCGCCGAGGCGCTTCGCCGCGAGGACACCGCATAGCCCGACGGCTCCGTCGCCCACCACCACCACGGTGCGGCCCGGCCCCACCTGGGCGCTGACGGCCGCGTGGTGCCCGGTGGACATGACGTCGGAGAGAGTGAGGAGGCTGGCGGTCAGCTCCTTGTCCGGGTCGGTAACCCCGTCGACCCTACGGAGAGTGCCCTCCGCCTGGGGTACGCGGACGGCTTCGCCCTGCGCGCCCTCGACATAATGACCGTTTTCGTCGTCACCGCCCCAGGAGGTGAGGTGGTCGCAGGCCACTGTCACTCCGTTGAGGCACTGCGGGCACTTGCCGCAGCTGTCGACGAAGGGGGCGATGACGAAGTCGCCGACGGCCAGCTCCGTCACCTCGGAGCCGATGTCCTCGACGACGCCGACAAACTCGTGCCCGATCGCCCGGGTGCCACGGTTCTTGCTGATACCCCGGTAGGGCCAGAGGTCCGATCCGCAGACACAGGAGGCAGTGACCTTCACAACGGCGTCGGTGGGAAGTTTGATCGTGGGGTAGTCGCGGTCCTCAACCTTGATGTCGCCGGGGCCGTGGATGATGGTGGCGCGCATGCGTACTCCTCAAACTGGTGTGGTGGGTGAACTAGTTAGCCTAGCGCGGTCGCCTGACAGAAAAGGCCCCGACCGCTGGACGAATCCAGCTGCCGGGGCCTCCCAAGGAGAGCTACAGTCCTGCGTAGACCTCACGGAGGAGTTTGGCGGTCTCGGACGGCGTCTTGCCGACCTTGACGCCTGCAGCCTCGAGGGCTTCCTTCTTGGCCTGTGCCGTACCCGCTGAGCCCGACACAATGGCGCCGGCGTGGCCCATGGTCTTGCCCTCGGGTGCGGTGAAGCCTGCCACGTAGCCGACAACCGGCTTGGTGACGTTGGCCTTGATGAACTCGGCGGCACGCTCTTCGGCGTCGCCGCCGATTTCGCCGATCATCACGATGGCCTTGGTTTCGGGGTCCGCCTCGAACGCAGCAAGTGCGTCGATGTGGGTGGTTCCGACGATGGGGTCGCCACCGATGCCAATGGCGGTCGAGAAGCCCAGGTCGCGCAGCTCGAACATCATCTGGTAGGTCAGGGTGCCGGACTTGGACACGAGGCCCACGCCGCCCTTGCCGGTGATGTTGGCAGGGGTGATCCCGACCAGCGACTCGCCCGGCGTGATGATGCCGGGGCAGTTGGGGCCGATGATCCGCGTGACCTGGTTGCCATCGGCGTCGAGTTTGGACTGGGCAAGCGCCCAGAACTCGGCCGAGTCCTGCACGGGGACGCCCTCGGTGATGATGACGACGAGGCCGATGCCGGCCTCGATGGCCTCGATGACCGCGTCCTTGGTGAAGGCCGGTGGAACGAAGACGATCGACACGTCGGCGCCGGTTTCTGTCATGGCTTCGCTGACCTTGCCGAATACCGGCAGGGTGACGTCGCCGTGGGTGACCGTGGTACCGGCCTTGCGGGCGTTAACCCCACCGACCACCTGGGTGCCAGCGGCGAGCATCAAAGCGGTGTGCTTGGTGCCTTCGCCGCCGGTGATGCCCTGCACAATGACCTTGGAGTCTTTGTTGAGAAAAATTGACATACGTTATTCCTTAATCCTTTGGACCCGGCAGCACGTGAGCCGGGAAGTGCAGGCTCGATCAGCGGGCGGCGTAAGCCAGTTCGGCGGCCTTGTCGGCGCCTTCATCCATGGTGTCGGCGAGGGTGACCATTGGGTGGTTCGCCTCGGCGAGGATGCGGCGGCCTTCTTCGACGTTGTTGCCGTCGAGACGCACTACCAGTGGCTTGTTTTCCTTGTCGCCCAGGATCTTCAGGGCTTCAACGATGCCGTTGGCAACCGCGTCGCACGCGGTGATGCCGCCGAAGACGTTGACGAACACGCTCTTGACCTGAGGGTCGTTGAGGATGACGTCGAGCCCTGCAGCCATGACGGCCGCTGATGCTCCACCGCCGATGTCAAGGAAGTTGGCGGGACGCACGTTGCCGTGGGCTTCGCCTGCATAGGCGACGACGTCGAGCGTCGACATGACCAGGCCTGCGCCGTTGCCGATGATTCCGACTTCACCGTCGAGCTTGACGTAGTTGAGGTCGTTTTCCTTGGCCTTGGCTTCGAGGGGATCGGTGGAGTCCTGATCCTCAAGCTCGGCGTGGCCGGGCTGACGGAACGCTGCGTTCTCGTCGATGGTGACCTTGCCGTCGAGGGCGATGATGTCACCGGCTCCGGTCTTCACCAGCGGGTTGACCTCAACGAGGGTGGCGTCTTCGGAGACGAAGACGTCCCACAGCTTGATGATCGCGTTGACGACGCCGTCGTGCAGCTCGGGGGCAAACCCCGCCGTCTCGACGATTTCCTTGGCCTTCGCCTGGTCGATACCCACAGCGGGGTCAACGGCAATGCGTGCCAGCGCCTCGGGGCGCTCCACGGCCAGCTGCTCGATCTCCACGCCGCCTTCCACCGAGCACATAGCCAGGTAGTTGCGGTTGGACCGGTCCAGCAGTACCGAGAAGTAGTACTCCTCAGCGATGTCAGCGCCCTGCGCGATCATCACCTTGTGGACGGTGTGACCCTTGATGTCCATGCCCAGGATGTCCGAGGCGTACTTGAATGCCTCGTCGGGGGTCTTGGCGACTTTGACGCCGCCCGCCTTCCCGCGGCCTCCAACTTTGACTTGAGCCTTGACGACGACAACGCCGCCAATCTTCTCGGCTGCCGCCTTTGCTTCCTCGGGGGTGTGCGCCACGATGCCGGCGAGCACGGGTACTCCGTGTGCCTCAAAAAGATCGCGCGCCTGATATTCGAACAGATCCACAGGCCAGTGTCCTTCTACGTCGAAGTAGGTTTACACAGGGAACTTTAGTCCCTTGGCGTTCGGCGCCTTTCACAGACTACCGGTTTAGTGACCAAGGGCACACTTCTATGGTTTGTAGAAAAGTAAGGCGATGAGCTAAGGAACTACCCGGTCTTCGTGAGCGGTGCGTACCTCAGCAGCAGGCGTTTCTCACCGACGTCGAACGACACCTTCGCCACCGTCTTGTCCCCCGCTCCCTCGACGGCCAGGATGGTCCCGTTGCCGAAGCTGGTGTGGTTGACCTTGTCCCCCACCGCGACGGCGAGGACCTCCTTCTGTGGCTGGACGCGCCCGACGACGGTCGCCGAGCGGGTGGGCAGGCCCCGACCGCTGTCGTCGCCGCCGGCACCGGCGCCCCAGTAGGACCCGCTGAACTTGTTGCCCCCACCGATCGCGCCTCCGCCAGCCCACATCGGCCCCGAGGCGCCCTCACGCTTCCAGGTGATGAGCTCGCTGGGCACCTCGCCGACGAACTGCGACGCCGGGTTGTACTGGCTCTGACCCCACATGCTGCGCACCTCGGAGCGGGTGATGTACAGCCGCTTCCGAGCCCGGGTCAACCCGACGTAGGCGAGCCGGCGTTCCTCGGCGAGCTCCTTCGGATCGGTGGCAGAGCGCTGGTGCGGGAATATTCCCTGCTCCATGCCGGTCAGGAACACCACAGGGAATTCGAGCCCCTTGGCGGTGTGCAGGGTCATCAGGGTGACCACGCCCAGGCGCTTCGCCTCCGCCACGGCCTGCTCCACTTCGGCTGCCGAACCCTCCGGGGCATCGGGGATCTGGTCGGCGTCCGCTACCAAAGAGACCTGTTCGAGGAAGTCACCGAGCGTCCCCTCGGGGTTCTCCTGCTCGTATTCACGCACCACTGCGACCAGCTCGGCGAGGTTCTCCACCCGTGACTCGTCCTGCGGGTCGTTGCTCAACCTGAGCTGCGCCAGGTAACCGGTCTGCTCCAGCACCGCCTCGAGCGCCGCCGACGCGCCCGACCCGTCGGCCACTTCGGCGAGGTCGTCGATCAACTTCACGAAACCATTGACGGCGTTCAGCGACCGGGTGGCCAGCCCGGGGGCGTCGTCCGCCCGGCGGAGGGCCGCCATAAAGGACATCCGCTCCCGTTCGGCGAGCGCCGCGACGGCGTACTCGGCGCGGTCTCCGATCCCCCGCTTGGGTTCGTTGAGGATCCGGCGGAGGTTGACGACGTCGTCCTGGTTTACCAGCACCCTCAGGTAGGCGAGGGCGTCCTTGATTTCCTTGCGCTCGTAGAACCGGGTGCCGCCCACCACCTTGTAGGGCAGGCCGACCCGCATCAGGATTTCCTCGATGGATCGGGACTGCGCGTTGGTCCGGTAGAAGATCGCGACGTCGCCGGGACGCAAATCCTCCTCGTCCTGGAGGCGGTCGATCTCCTCGGCGATGAAGCGGGCTTCCTCGTGCTCGTTCTCCCCGACGTACCCGACGATCGGCTCGCCGTCACCCTCGGCAGTCCACAGCTTCTTGTCCGGCCGGTCAGGGTTGCGGGAGATGACAGCGTTGGCGGCGCTGAGGATGGTCTGCGTGGACCGGTAGTTCTGCTCCAGCAGGATGGTGCGCGCGTTGGGGTAGTCGTTTTCAAACTCGACGATGTTCCGGACATCGGCGCCGCGGAACGCGTAGATGGACTGGTCGGAGTCGCCGACCACGGTCAGTTCGGCGTTCGGGATCAGCTCGGCACCGTCAGCGGGGTCCTGGGTGATCCCGACGATCTCGCGGACCAGGGCGTACTGGGCGTGGTTGGTGTCCTGGTATTCGTCCACCAGCACGTGCCGGAACCGGCGGCGGTAGTAGTCGGCCACCCCGGGGAAGGCCCTGAACATGTAGACGGTCTGGGCAATCAGGTCATCGAAGTCCATCGCGTTGGCCTGGCGCATCCGCTGGGCGTAGCCCTTGTAGACCTCGGCGACCGCCTGCTCGAACGGGTCCGAGTAGTTGGCGGAGCTGGCGTAGCTTTCCTCGTCGATCAGTTCATTCTTCAGCGCTGAGATCTTGTGCTGGATGGACTTGGGGGTGAACCGCTTGGGGTCCAGGTCCAGCCCCTTCGCCACCAGGGTGATCAACCGGAGCGTGTCAGCCGAGTCGTAGATGGAGAAGTTGGAGTTCAGCCCCACCGATGCGGCCTCGCGTCGCAGGATCCGCACACAGGAGGAGTGGAAGGTGGAGATCCACATCCGCTTCGCGACATCCCCCACCAGAGCTTCGATGCGTTCACGCATCTCGGCTGCGGCCTTGTTGGTGAAGGTGATGGCCAGGATTGCACCGTGGTGCGCACGTCCCATTGCCATCAGGTAAGCGATCCGGTGGCTGAGGACGCGGGTCTTGCCGGAGCCGGCGCCCGCCACGATCAGCAGGGGGGACCCACTGTGCCGGACTGCCTCTTCCTGCTGCGGGTTCAGGCCTACCAGCAGTTCCTGCGCCCGGGCGTCGTCCCGGCGTCCGCCCGCGGGGCGCGGCGTATCCGCAGACTCGGGTCCGGCAGGGCCGGGCCGGGCCGACGACGTCGACCGCTTCCCTGAGCTTGCGGGTGATGAACCGAGGTGTGGGTCGAAAAGCATATCCATGGTGCCATCAAGTCTAGTTGCTGCCTCTGACGAAACAGGTGTGGCCGGGTGCCCGCAACGCACAGCGCCCGCCGGTTCGGGTGAACCGGCGGGCGCTGTCCGCTTGGTGGTGGGGCTGGCTTGAAGCGCTACCTAGGGCTTGGCATCTTCAATATCGTCAGCGTCGATACCGAGCTGCAGCAGCGTTCCGCTCTTGCGATCGGCCAGGTAGGCCTTCATCTCGCGCTTGATGACCGGCAGCAGCATGTAGACGCCGAGCAGGTTCACGAATGCGCAAACGAACAGTGCCGCGTCGGCGAAGTTCAGCACCTGGCCGAAGGTCAGGACGGTACCCACAACGGTGAAGAAGAGGAATACGCACTTGTAGATGATCTCGGACACCTTGCTGCGGCCGAAGAGGTACTCCCAGGCCTTCAGCCCGTAGTACGACCAGGTGATCAGGGTGGAGAACGCGAAGAGCGCCACAGCGATGGCCAGCACGATCGGGAACCAGGAGATGACAGTTGCGAACGCATCGGAGGTGAGGATGACGCCGTCGGGCGCGTCGCCGCCGCCCTGGACCTGATCGATTCCTGCCTGCAGGCTCGGAGCGCTGGCAATGACAATCGTGAGGGCTGTCATTGTGCAGATGACCACGGTGTCGATGAACGGCTCGAACATCGCCACGAAGCCTTCACTGACGGGACGCCGGGTCTTGACAGCCGAATGGGCAATTGCTGCGGAGCCAAGTCCTGCCTCGTTGGAGAATGCTGCACGCTGGAACCCGACGATCATGACGCCGATGAAGCCACCGGCCATCCCGGCGGGAGCGAAAGCACCCTCAATGATTGAACCGAACGCGGCAGGAACGTTGCCGATGTTGACAATGATCACGAAGAGGCAGGCAGTGATGTAGACGGCCGCCATGGCAGGGACCAGGCGGCTGGTGGTGGCACCGATCGACTTGATGCCGCCGAGGATGACGGCGCCGACGAGGGCGGCCAGAACGAGGCCGAAAATCAGGGCAGCGCCGGCGCTTCCGAGGAAGCCGTCGTCTCCGCCGGTGACATTCTGCACCTGGGCGAAAGTCTGGTTGGCCTGAAACATGTTGCCGCCAGCCACACCAAAGATGAGGATTGCGACGGCGAAGATCCCGGTCAGGACCTTCGCTGGCAGCCGGCCGAACTTCTCGAAGGCGATCGGCAGATACTTGAACGGCCCGCCGCTGACGGTGCCATCGGCATGCACCTCGCGATATTTCACCCCGAGGGTACATTCGGCGAATTTGGTGGCCATACCCAACAGGCCGGCAAGGATCATCCAGAAGGTGGCGCCCGGCCCGCCGAGCGCCATCGCTGCACCCACACCGGCAATATTGCCAAGCCCTACCGTTCCGGACAGGGCCGAGGTCAGTGCCTGGAAGTGGGGCACTTCCCCGGGGTCATCCTTGGAGGAGTACCGACCCCTGACCACTTCGTACGACACCTTGATGTGCCGAAACTGGACGAATCCGAAGTAGATCGTGAAGATGATGCCGGCAGCGATCAGCCACGCGACAACTACGGGAAAGCTGACGTCCCCAATCGTGATGGGGAAGAACACGATGCTGGAGAACACTTGGGTCACGGGCGCGAAGACCGAATCGATCGCATCCTCGACAGCAGCGAGCCAGCCGATTTCATCCGAGACGCTGGTCATAGGTAGTGCTTGGTTAATTGCCATCTCATAAAACAACCGCAAACGGTAGTGTGTTTGCAATCACAGAGGGCATATATGCCAAAATGACATCAAAACGTAACGTGCTTCACAGATGATCCCCAGTTCTCCGTGTGACATCGCGCACGTCCTATGCGAGGGATAATCGAGACATGTCAAAAACCCGCGCCCAGATCGCCCGGAAACATGGAGCAGCCGCTGCCGGGATTCCCGACGCGGCATCGGCACCCGCCCCGTCCACCGCGCCCCGCAGCAATGGAAACATGCTGCTCATTGCCGCGGCTGCCACGGCGGTGCTCCTGTTTGGGTACTATCACCTGCTTGCGCTGGGCCAGATGAGCCAGCTCGCCAACGGGTTGACCATGCCCGACATGATGTTCGGCGGCTACGGCGCCGCGCACATCGCTGATCTGCGGGCTGCCATGGATGAGGACGCTCTCGGCCAGCTCAGCTACCTGCACAAGACCGCGGGCACCCTTTTCCCGTTGATCTTCGGTATCGCCTGGCTGTTGCTGATCCAGCTGAACGTGGACCGTCGCTGGCTCAGGTGGCTGCTCTGGCTGCCGCCACTCCTGTTCGCGGCGGTGGACCTCTGGGAGAACGTCGCGGTCGACGCTCTTCTCGCCGGCTCGGCTCCCGACGACGGCCAGGTGGCGCTGGCCTCCGCGCTCACGGTGGCCCGTTGGGTCCTGCTGGGACTCTCCTGCGTCGGTGGCCTGCTGGCCGTGCTGCTCCCGGCCACGGTCCGCGGCAAGGTTCCCGTGCGACCGGTCGGACCGGCTGGGTTGACTGCCGAAAGCAGGTAAGCTGGTACCGCTGTACCCGCCTCTGTAGCTCAGTAGGATAGAGCGTCCCTCTCCTAAAGGGAAGGTCGTCGGTTCGATTCCGGCCAGGGGCACCATCGCACGACGGGTTCCAGATGAATGAATGTGAGCCGTTCCGGCTCGGCGCCGCCACTACCCTCCTCGATCACCTCCGCGGGACCTGGTCGGTGGAACGGACGCTGCAGGACCACACCTCAGGACTGACAGGCGTTTTCACCGGCATCGCCACCTTCGCGGACGACGACGACGCCCTCCGACACCGCGAGTGCGGCTCGCTCGCCTGGGCCGGTGCACTTCCCACGAAAGCCACCCGCGAGTTGCTCTGGCGGGCAACCAGGTCCGCTGCGGCGGCTGAGGTGTTCTTCGCCGACGGCCGCTTCTTCCACGTCCTTGACCTGACCGATGGCCGGGACACACCAGCGCACCCGTGCGCGCCCGACCACTACCTGGGGTCATTCGTCCTGCTGGATCACGATCGCTGGCGGTATACCTGGCGGGTCAGCGGACCGGCCAAGGATCTGACGCTGGACACCCACCTGACCCGGGTGACCCAGCCGCCCCCGGTACCCCTGGTGACCCAGGACAGCTAGTCCACCCTTCGACGGTTCCGGCTATACGACGTCGGCCAGTAGACCCGGGTCAGGAGCCAGGCGCCCCTGCCCCACCAGGTCCCAGGCACGCTGGAGCATCCCCACCGCACGGTCGGTGTCCTCGATCGAGTAGCTGAAGGGCAGGCGCAGGAAGCGCTCGAACGCACCGTCAATCCCGAACCGTGGACCCGCCGCAATCAGCAGCCCCTCCTGCCGGGCCGCCAGGGTGAGCTGCGAACTGACGCTGCGCCCCAGATTCGCCCACAGCGAGAGGCCGCCGGCGGCGGACGGCACCGACCAGGCGGGGATCCTGTCACGGAGAGCGGCGACCAGGTGGTCCCGGCCGGCCCGGAGCTGGTTCCGCCGCTCCGCGAGAATCTGGTCGTAGCTGCCCAGCAGCTCCGCGGCGATGAGCTGTTCAAGGATGGGAGTGCCCAGGTCGGAGGCTGCGCGCGCACGAACGAGCTGGTCGATCAGCGGCGTCTCGGCTCTGATCCAGCCGATCCGCAGCCCACCCCAGATGGTCTTGCCCAGCGATCCGATCAGCACCGCGGGCCCATAGGCAGCGAGGGGAAGCGGGAGGTCAAGGGAGTCGATCGCGAGTTCCGCCATGGTCTCATCGGCAATTACCACAGTCCCCTGGCGCTCCGCCGCGGCGAGCACCCGCCGACGCTGGTCCTCCCCCATGACCCGTCCCGTCGGGTTGTGGAAATCCGGCATCAGGTAGGCGATGGCGGGACTGGTTCGCCGGAACGCCTGCTGCAGGGCGTCGTCGTCCCAGCCCTCCTCCGTGGTGACGTTGACCGGCACCAGCCGTCGACCCGCTGCCCGGATTGCCTCATAGGCATGAGGGTAGCTCGGCGATTCCACAATGGCGCTGTCACTGCGGTCCATCAGGTGGCGGGTCAGCAGGGCTATCGCGTGCTGGGCGCCCAGCGTGACCAGGATCTGTTCGGGACCGGTCGGCAGGCCGCGACTTCGGTAGCGGGCGGCGACCGCAGCACGCAGCTGGGGAAGGCCGACCGGATCGTATCCAGCGCCGCCCAGGTACTGCTGCAGTTCCACCGCGGCCTGCATGGCGGCCCCGGCGAGCAGAGGCGAGGCTGGCATCGCTGCCTTGCTGAAGTCGAGCAGCCCACCGGCGCTGGACTCGGCGGGAGCACCCTGCGACCCGGGCAATTGGGCGACGCTGCCCGATCCCCTGATGCTGCTCAGGTAACCGGACTCCCGCAACCGTGCGTAGGTCGATGACACGGTGGTCCTGCTGACCATGAGCCGGACCGCGAGGTCCCGTTCAGCGGGGAGCCGTGCGCCCACGGGGACGCGGCCGTCGAGGATCAGCAACCGAATGCGGTCAGCCAACGCCGTGTAGGCCGATGACCCATTCCGCCACCCCGTCAGGAGAGAGTCCAATTTAGTAGCCGAGATCACCTGCATCAGACCAGTTTAGGCAAATTGGCGCCTTGTGAGAAGGCCAATATCGGTATTGACTTGCACTATGACCCATCTCTTCGTCCGACGCGTGCCCCAACTGCTGATTGGCCTGTTCTGCTATGGCTTCGCCATCGCCATGATGATCCAGGCTGGGATCGGTGTGTCGCCGTGGGACGTCCTGGGCCAAGGCACGGCCCTGCAAACCGGTCTGCCGTTCGGGGTCGCCACCAACATGATTGGCCTTATGGTCCTGCTGCTGTGGATCCCGATCCGGCAGAAGCCCGGGATCGGGACTGTGCTCAACGTCTTGCTCGTGGGACCCAGCGCCGAGGTGGGGTTGGCGGTCCTGCCCATGCCCACCGAGCTGTGGGCACAGATCCTCCTCTTCGCCGGGGGCCTGACTCTCCTGGCCGTGGCGACGGGCCTGTACATCGGGGCGCGGATGGGTCCTGGCCCGCGCGACGGGCTGATGACCGGCATTCACCGGAAGTGGGGCTGGAAGATCTGGAAGGTCCGGACGGTGATTGAACTGACAGTCCTGACCATCGGGTGGCTGCTCGGCGGGACAGTCGGCGCGGGCACGGTAGCCTTCGCCCTCCTCATCGGCCCGATGGTCAACGCCGCCCTGCCGCTGCTGCATATCCCGGAACCGCGCGCCCGGGTCGCCAAAACCCTCTAGGTGCCCCGACCCCCTTCGGAAGTTGCCTCACCGTGAACTGGCTCTAAAGGCCGGTGGCGACGTTCTTGCTGACGGCGAACTGGGTGCGGTGCAGCTCGGCGTACCTGCCACTGAGTTCCAGTAGTTCGTCGTGGGTGCCCCGCTCGGCGATCTGACCGTCCTCGATGACCAGGATCTGGTCGGCTGTGCGGATGGTGGACAGCCGGTGGGCGATCACGATGGCGGTCCTCCCCTCCAGGGCCTCCGTCAGTGCCGCCTGGACCGCGGCCTCCGAGGTGGAGTCCAGGGCCGCCGTCGCCTCGTCCAGGATGACCACCCGCGGCTGGGCGAGCAGCAGGCGGGCAATGGTCATCCGCTGACGCTCGCCACCGGAGAGCCGGTAGCCGCGCTCCCCCACCATGGTGTCCAGTTGGTCGGGCAGTGACCGCAGCAGCGGTTCGAGCCGCGCCCTCCGGACGGCGTCCCACAGCTCCTCGGTGGTCGCCTCGGGCCGCGCCAGTAACAGGTTCGATTTGATGGTTTCGTGGAAAAGGTGGCCGTCCTGCGTGACCATGCCCATGGTGTGCCGGAGGGATTCGAAGGTCACGTCCCGCACATCGGTCCCGGCGAGCCGGACCGCACCGCTGTCGACGTCGTACAACCGAGCCAGCAGCTGGGCGATGGTCGATTTTCCGGCGCCTGACGTTCCCACCAGGGCGATGGTCTGCCCCGGTTCCACCCGGAAGGACACCCCGTGCAGCACCTCCTCGCCGCCCCGGGTATCCAGGATGGCGACCTCCTCCAGCGAGGCGAGGGAAACCTTGTCCGCCGAGGGGTAGGCGAACCGGACATCGTCGAATTCAACTGACACCGGACCGTCGGGGATGCTGCCTGCGTTGGGCTTCTCCTTGATCAGAGGATCCAGGTCGAGAACCTCGAAGACACGCTCGAAGCTGACCAGTGCGCTCATGATTTCCACCCGGGCGTTCGCCAGGTTGGTCAGGGGCGCGTAAAGGCGGGTGAGGAGCAACGCGAGCGTGACCACCTCGCCCGTGTTCAGTGCACCGCCCAGGGCCAGTGCACCGCCGAGACCGTACACCAGGGCGAGGGCGAGCGCGGAGACCAGCATCAGCGCGGTGACGAAGACCCACTGGAGCATCGCCATTCGGACGCCAATGTCGCGGACCCGGGCGGCGCGGACAGCAAATTCCCGCGATTCCTCGTCCGGGCGGCCGAACAGTTTGACCAGCGTGGCGCCGGGAGCAGAGAAGCGTTCGGTCATCTGCGTACTCATCGCCGAGTTGTGGTCGGCTGCCTCGCGGCGCAGGGCGGCGAGGCGGTTGCCCATCCGGCGGGCGGGCAGCAGGAAGATCGGCAGCATGATGACGGCCAGCACGGTGACCAGAACCGATGTCGTCAGCATGACCACGAGGGTCAGAGCGAGCGCCACGATGTTGCTGACCACCCCGGAGAGGGTCCCGCTGAAGGCCTGCTGCGCGCCGATCACATCGTTGTTGAGCCTGCTCACCAGCGCGCCTGTCCGGGTGCGGGTGAAGAAGGCGATCGGCATTTTCTGCACGTGGTCGAAGACGGTGGTGCGCAGGTCCAGGATGACTCCCTCGCCGATCTTCGAGGAGAACCAGCGGGTCGCCATGGACACCCCGGCGTCGGCAACCGCTACGAGCGCGATGACGACGGCGAGCCAGATGACTGTCTCAAGCCCCGTACCGGCGATGATCTCGTTGACCACCTGGCCGGCGAGGACCGGCGTCGCGACCGCGAGGAACGCGGACACCACCGATAGCGCGATGAAGAAGATCAGTTTGGTCCGGTACGGCACAGCAAACCTCAGGATCCGCTTCAGCGTCTCCTTGGAGAACTTGTTGTTGCTGTCCTTGGCGGTGGAAATCCGGTAAAGGGAGTTCCAGGCCGCGCCTTCCATACTCATGTACTGCCTCCATTGCTCAGGTCCTCAGCTTATGCCCGCCCAGCCCCCGCCAATGGGCGAGTTGGGCGGATCACACGGGCGCCCGGAACTATTTTCGCTGTCGGCTTTGTTGCACTATGTGGCTCCGCACGTTGTGCCACATAACCCTGCCCTGTACAACGGCAGGAGACCCCTGAACCATCCCCAGTTATTAAGGACCCGCAAAATGTTGACCCGTCGTCTTTCAATCCTTGGCGCAGCCACCGCTCTCACCCTGGGCCTGGCGGCCTGCGGCGGCGGCGCGTCGACCGGAGAGCCAGCTGACAGCAGCGCCTCCGCGGGACCCACCAGCCTGCAGGAAATCCAGGATGCAGGGGTCATCACCGTCGGCACCGAGGGGACCTACCGCCCCTTCAGCTTCCACGAGGGAGGCGCTGGCGACCTGACCGGGTTCGACGTCGAGGTCATCACCGCCGTCGCCGAGGAACTCGGTGTGGAAGCCGAGTTCGAGGAAACCCAGTGGGACGCGATCTTCGCCGGACTTGACGCAGGGCGGTTCGATGTCATCGCGAACCAAGTGTCCATCACCGATGAGCGTCTCGAGAACTACGACTTCTCCGATCCCTACACGGTCAGCACCGGTGTCATTGTGACCACCGCAGACAACACCGATATCACCTCCTTCGAGGACCTTCAGGGCAAGACCACCGCCCAGTCGCTGACCAGCAACTGGCATGCGCTGGCCCAGGAAAGCGGCGCGGAGATCGAGGCTGTCGAAGGCTGGGCGCAGTCAGTGACCCTGCTGGAGCAGGGACGGGTCGACGCCACGATCAACGACACGCTGACCTACCTGGACTACCAGCAGACCAACCCCACCGATGCGATCAAGATTGCCGCGGAGACCGATGAAGAGTCGCTCAGCGCCTTCACCTTCGTCAAGGGCAGCGACGACCTGATCGCCGCGGTCAACGAGGCGCTCGCCAGCCTGCGTGCAGACGGTACGCTTGCCGAGATCTCGGAGAAGTACTTCGGCTCCGACGTCACCGAATAGCACCCGCTAGGTACACGGAGGAACACCATCGACTGGACACTGTTCTGGGAATCACTGTGGCCCCTGGCCCTGGGCGGCCTGACCGGAACCATCCCGCTGTCCCTGGCGTCGTTTGTTCTCGGTCTGCTCCTGGCGCTCCTGATTGCGCTGATGAGGTTGAGCCGGAACCGGCTGGCGTCGGGAGCGGCACGGGTGTACGTGTCAATCATCAGGGGTACCCCCCTGCTGGTGCAGCTGTTCGTGATCTTCTACGGCCTGCCCTCGATCGGACTGGTGATCGACCCGTGGCCGAGCGCCATCATTGCCTTCTCCCTGAACGTGGCGGGCTATGCGGCGGAGATCATTCGGGCAGCCATCCTGTCGGTTCCCAAGGGCCAGTGGGAGGCAGGGCACACCATCGGGATGTCCCGCACCCGGACTTTGCGCCGCATTATCCTGCCGCAGGCTGCCCGGGTGTCCGTCCCGCCGCTTTCCAACACGTTCATCAGCCTGGTCAAGGACACCTCGCTCGCGTCCCTGATCCTGGTGACCGAGATGTTCCGGCAGGCCCAGGAAATCGCGGCGTTCAGCCAGCAGTTCATGATGTTGTACCTGGAGGCCGCCCTGGTCTACTGGGTGTTCTGTTTCGTGCTTTCCAGCGGGCAGTCCTATCTGGAGAAAAGGTTGGATCGCTATGTCGCACATTGAGCCCACCCCGGCAGCCGCCGGTCAAGACGGCAACCTGCTGACCGTGACCGGCCTCAGCAAGGCCTTCGGCGAGAACGTCGTGCTGAAATCGATTGACCTTTCCATCCGGCCCGGTCAGGTGACGGCCCTGATCGGCCCCTCGGGCTCGGGTAAGACCACCGTGTTGCGATGCCTCAACGGGCTCGAAACCCCCGACGGCGGAATCGTGTCGGTCGCCGGCGGACCCACAGTGGATTTCGGCGGCAAAGTCAGGGCAAAGGACCTCTCGGACCTGCGCGACCAGAGCGCGATGGTCTTTCAGCACTACAACCTCTTCCCGCATATGACAGTCCTCGAGAATGTCATCGAGGGCCCCATCCAGGTGAAGAAGATGCGCCGCGCTGATGCCATCAGGGACGCCGAGTCACTGCTCGCCCGGGTGGGCCTGGCGGACAAGAAGGACCAGTACCCGTTCGAGCTGTCCGGCGGCCAGCAGCAGCGGGTAGGAATCGTGCGAGCGCTCGCCCTGAAGCCCGCGCTGCTGCTCTTTGATGAGCCCACCTCCGCGCTCGACCCCGAACTGGTCGGCGAGGTTCTGGGCGTGATCAAGGAACTCGCCGATGAACAATGGACCATGATGATCGTCACCCATGAGCTCGCCTTCGCTCGCGAGGTCGCTGACGAGGTGGTATTTATGGACGGCGGCGTGGTGGTGGAATGCGGCCACCCCGACACAGTGCTGCGCAATCCCCGGCAGGAGCGCACCCAACGGTTCGTCCAACGCCTCCTTCACCCGTTCTGACCCGGGCGCCCAGGGAGCCCGTGGCACTTTTCCTGATCCACCTCACCTCGCTCTGATCCACGGGAACCAGCGTTCTGATCCAAGGAGACCAACCATGACCCAGCCCAACGACGCCCAGCTCTCCGAGGTTGGGCAGTGGCGCCGCTTCCGCGAGCGCCGGGACGCCTCCCTCGCCGTCGGGCACGGCTGGCTGACACTGACCTCCCTGCAGTGGTTGCCGGCTGAGCCTACGGCGCTGGAACTGGTGCCCGGCCTGTGGAGTGCCAGCATCCCCGACGCCGGGCCGGGGGCCGCCACGCTCACTGCCCGCGCGTCGGACTCCCTGACGCTGGTGAGCACCGGCGACCCTGTCGTCGGGACGATCACGCTGTCCCTGTCCGACGGCGGCTCTGAGAACTGGGTGCGCTTCCGCGACACGGTCGTCGAGCTCGCCGTCCGCGGCAACCGGTACGTGGTGCGCACCCGTGACAACTCGGCGCCCACCCTGACCGGGTTCGACGGCGTTCCCGCTTACGCCTATGACCCGTCCGCCGTGGTCGAAGGTTCCTACACCGCCTACCCGACGCCGGATGCCGTCCCGATCCGGACGGCGCACCCCGACGTCGACGATGTGGTTCACGCGACCGGAACCGTGTCGTTCACCCTCGGCGGCACCACGCATACGCTGCGAGCCGAGCAGCAGCCAGATGGGTCCCTGAAAGTGGCGTTCCACGACGAGACGAACGGCCGCTCAACCGCTGGGTGGCGGTTCCTCGTCACCGGCCGGGTGGCGCCCGAGGGTCAGGTCACCCTCGACTTCAACCGTTCGCTGAACTACCCGAGCGCCTTCACGCCCTTTGGCACCTGCCCTATGCCGGTGGAAGGAAACCGGGTGAGTGTCCCGGTGGAGGCCGGCGAGCGCATCCCCGCCTAGCCCAGTTCGCGGCGGACCAGGGGCAGCACCTCGGTGCCGAGCAGCTCGATCGACTCCAGGACCTGTGCCTGCGGCACTGAGGACCAGTCGAGCTGCAGGATGTGCCGGTCATGGCCCATCTGGGAGTGGGCGAGGACGATCTTTTCCGCCACTTCCTCGGCGTTCCCCACGAAGATCGCGCCGGAGCGCGCGGCCTGCATGTTGTAGGTGACGTCACTCGGCATTGGGAAGCCCCGCTCCGAGGAGATCCGTTTCATCGTGTCCAGCCAATACGGCTTGAAGGTGGCTCGGGCGTCCTTCCGCAGCACTAGCCCGACGCCGCTCAGCCCCACCTTCAGCGTCGACGGGTCATGCCCGGCCTGGGCAGCCGTCTCACGGTACAGCTGGGCGTGCTGGGCGAAGTTCCCGACCGCCCCGCCCAGCAGCGCGTAGATGACCGGTGTGCCCAGCCGTGCTGCCCGCACCGACGACGCCGGGGTACCGCCGGTCGCGATCCAGATGTCCAGGTGGCCGGATACTGGACGCGGGAGGATCAGGGCGTCGTCCAGCGCTGGCCTGAACTTGCCCCGCCAGGTGATGCGTTCAGCATCGTCGAGCTGCAGCAGTAGCCGGATCTTTTCCTCGTACAACTCCTCGTAGTCCCCGAGGGCCGCACCGAACAATGGGTACGACTCGATGAAGGACCCCCGGCCGGCGGTGAGCTCCGCCCTGCCCCCGGAGAGCAGGTCGAGGGTGGCGAACTGCTGGTAGACCCGGACTGGGTCCTCGGTGCTCAACACGGTGACGGCAGACCCGACCCGGATGGTGGACGTCTGCGCTGCGGCGGCGGCGAGCACGGGCACCACCGATGACACGGCGTAGTCCGGCCGGTGATGCTCACCGATGCCAAAGTAGTCCAGGCCCACCTGGTCCGCGAGCCGCGCCCGCTCCAACAGATCGGTCATGCGCTGCTGCGGCGAGACCCGCTCCCCCGTCACCGGGTTGGGGTGGATGTCCCCGAAGCTGTAGATACCAAGTTCCATGAGCAGCTCCTGTGGCGGGTAGGTCGGTGGACCCTAGGCGGCGATCCGCTGCGGGTGGGTGTAGCAGTTCAGCGAGGTGCCGCGGCTGAAGCCGACCAGCGTGATCCCGGTTTCCTCAGCCAGATCGGCAGCCAACGACGACGGCGCGCTGACAGCCGAGAGGACAGGGATCCCCGCGAGCTGTGCTTTCTGCACCAGCTCGAACGACGCGCGGCCGGACACCTGCAGGATGGTGCCCTTCAGCGGCAGCATTCCTTCCCGCAGTGCCCAGCCCACCACCTTGTCGACGGCGTTGTGTCGTCCTACGTCCTCACGAAGGCATAACAATTCGCCCTCACGGGTGAACAGACCCGCAGCGTGCACGCCACCGGTGCTGTCAAAGAGTTTCTGCGATTCGCGCAGCCGGTCGGGCAGGGCGGCGAGGGCCGGCAGGGCGACCTGGGCGTCGTCGTCGTGGACGTCGAAGCGCGATGACTTACGCACTGCATCGATCGACGCGGTCCCGCAGATCCCGCAGGAACTGGAGGTGTAAACGTGGCGTTCCATCGTGGTGTCCGGGAGGACCACGTCGGGCCGGAGCTGGGATTCGACCACGTTGAACGTCTGCTGTCCGGCGTCGTCGACCCCCGCGCAATACCGCAGGCTGATCAACTGACCGCTCTCCCAAACGATGCCTTCGGACACCAGGAACCCGGCTACCAGGTCAAAGTCGTCACCGGGTGTGCGCATGGTCACAGAGAAGGACTTTGACCCCAATCTGATCTCCAGGGGTTCCTCACCGGCGAGCACGTCCTCGCGCCTGCTGGTGCCATTTTCTGTAGCGCCGAGACGGAATCGGGTGATCTGGCGGCGCTGACTGACGCGCTTTTTCAATTTCTACTCCTGCCATTGTCCTAGGATGAGACTAGTGGACTTCTGACACGAGGATGTGATGGCTATGGCGACTCGAGCGCCGAAAGATGGAATCAACGAAGCCGAGATTAAGGTCGGTAAGCCCAAGAGGCAAGCAGTAGGTCTTCCTGCTGTCCTGAACTCCCTGAAAATTTCGCTGGATCAGATGGGTCCAGTGCGTAGCGCGCAGACGCTGCTGGCAGTCAACCAGGTCAAGGGTTTCGACTGCATGGGCTGCGCCTGGCCCGAAGGTGACAAACGACACACGGCCGAATTCTGCGAAAACGGCGCGAAGGCCGTTGCTGAAGAGGCGACCCGCCGGATCGTGACGCCGTCGTTCTTCGAGAAGCACTCGGTCGCCGAACTCAACGAGCGCGACGAGTACTGGCTGGGTCAGCAGGGCCGCATCACCCACCCAATGCTTCTGGACGAGGGCGGCACCCATTACCGCCCGGTCACCTGGGACATGGCGTACGACATCATCGTCGAGGAACTGGCAGCACTCGACAGCCCGGACGAGGCGGTGTTTTACACCTCGGGGCGAACCTCCAATGAGGCGGCGTTCCTGTACCAGCTGATGGTCCGCGGGATCGGCACCAACAACCTCCCGGACTGCTCCAACATGTGCCACGAGTCCTCCGGCTCGGCGCTGACCCAGACCATCGGGATCGGCAAGGGAACGGTATCCCTGGAGGACGTTGACAAGGCGCCGCTGATTCTGGTGGCCGGCCAGAACCCGGGTACCAACCACCCCCGGATGCTGACGTCGCTGGAGAAGGCGAAGAAGAACGGCGGCCAGATCGTCGCGATCAACCCGCTGCCCGAGGCAGGGCTGCTGCGGTTCGAAAACCCGCAAAAGATCTCCGGCATCCTCGGCACCAAGTTCGGCGGCGGCACCCAGCTGGCCGACGACTTCCTGCAGATCCGCCTCGGCGGGGACCAGGCCCTCTTCCAGGGCCTCGGCAAGTACCTGCTGGAGCAGGAGGAGAAGACCGGCACGGTCTTCGACCACGAGTTCATCAAGGCCCACACCACCGGCCTGGAGGAGTACCTGCAGGAACTGCGAGACGTCTCCTGGGATGAGATCGTCGAAGCAAGTGGGATCCCGAAGTCGCAGATCACTTCGGTGGGCGACCGGATGATCGCTTCCCCCGGGACAGTCGTCTGCTGGGCGATGGGCCTGACCCAGCACAAGCACTCGGTGAAGACCCTGCGCGACGTCGTCAACGTGCTGCTGCTGCAGGGAAACATCGGCAAGCCGGGCGCGGGCGTCTGCCCTGTCCGCGGGCACTCCAACGTTCAGGGTGACCGGACAATGGGGATCTTCGAGCGGATGCCTGACGGCTTCCACGACGCCCTTGACTCCCACTTCAGCTTCGCCTCACCGAGGAAGCACGGCTTCGACACCGTTGCCGCCATCCGGGCGATGCGCGATGGCAAGGCGAAGGTCTTCATGGCGATGGGCGGCAACTTTGTGCGCGCCACCCCGGACTCCGACGTCACCGACAAGGCGCTGCGCAACACGCGCCTCACGGTGCAGGTGTCCACCAAAATGAACCGCTCGCACCTGATCACCGGCCGCCGCGCCCTGATCCTGCCGGCCCTGGGCCGGACGGACAAGGACACCCAGGCCAGCGGTGACCAGCGCGTGACAGTCGAGGACTCAATGAGCGCTGTGCATGCCTCCCGTGGACGGCTGCGTCCCCCGGGACCGGACGTGCGTTCGGAAATCGCGATCGTCTGCGAGCTCGGCGACCGGTTGTTCGCCCGGCCGCAAAGCCCGTTCCGCGACAACGCGCCGCAGATCGACTGGGTTGCGGCGCAGGCCGACTACTCGGTGGTCCGCAACCACATTGAGGCAGTGATTCCGGGCTTCGAGAACTACAACACCCGGATTGACACCGGTGGGTTTGTGCTGCCGAACGGCCCCCGCGACGGCCGGAAGTTCACTACCCCCTCCGGCAAGGCGGTCTTCACGGGCAACGCGCTGGAGTACCCGAAGATCCCTGAGGGACGGTTGTTGCTGCAGACACTGCGGTCGCACGACCAGTACAACACCACCATCTACGGCAAGGACGACCGCTACCGCGGCATCCATGGCGGACGACGTGTGGTCATGGTTCACGCTGATGATCTGGCCGCGGCAGGTATTGCCGACGGCGAGATCGTGAACCTGGTGTCACAGTTCTCCGACGGGGTGGAGCGCCGGGCGGAGAACTTCCGTGCGGTCACCTATCAGACGCCCCGGGGTTGTGCAGCTGCCTATTACCCGGAGACCAACGTCCTGGTGCCACTGGATTCGACCGCCGATGTCAGCGGAACCCCGACGTCCAAGTCTGTGATCATCCGACTGGAAAAGATCGCGTAACCTTCTCGACGACCTCAATAAAAAGACGCCCCTGTTCCTCGGAACGGGGGCGTCTTGTGTTCAGGAGCGGGTGCGTCAGCTGATCCAGGGCAGGCGCAGAGCTTTGAGGCGGTCCCCGGCGACGCAGCCTTCGGCTGGTACCACCATCACGCCGCTTGCTGAGGCCAGTCCGCGGAGCATGCCCGAACGCTGATGTGTGGCAGCCACCGCCCGGCCCTCCTCCAGTTTGTAAGGAACGAGTCGGCTGCGGCCGGGGAGTTCGTCGAAGTCCTCCCCCACGGTGGTTTCTTCGGTTTCGGGGAACGGTGCGCCCCGCAGTCCGGCGAGGAGCGGACCCACGACCGTGAACATGGCCATCATCGCGGCCAGGGGGTTGCCCGGAAGACCCACGAGGAACCGGCCGTCCTGCAGCCGCGCTAGCAGGGTCGGGTGACCCGGTCGCATTGCTATGCCATCAATGATGAACTCCGCCTCAAGGGTCTCCAGGGCTCGCCGGATGTGGTCCGCCGAGGAGCTGCCGGTCCCGCCGGTGGTGATCAACACGTCGCCGGAGGCCCGGGCGAGGGAGAGCTCGTCAAGGGCTTCCGCACTGATGGCAGCGACGACGTCGTCAAGATCGTCCCTGGCCCGGCCGGAGGTGTCCACGTGGCCACCCATCAGCTGGACGAGCCCGGGAAGTTGCGGGCCGAAGGTGTCGCGAACCTGTCCCGGTTCGGGGAGGCCCGCTTCGATGACTTCGTCGCCGGTGAGCAGCAGGGACACACGGGGCGCGCGGAGCACAGGCAGGGTGTCGTACCCGCACACTGCTGCCAGGGCGATCTGGGCGGGGTTCAGCGTCACGTTCGCGGGGATGGTCACGCTGCCTTCGGGCGCTTCCTCACCTGCCGGCCGGATGTGTTCCTGGGGCCTGGGCTCGTCGGGGCGGGCGGAGTCGTTGCGGTCGAGGACATCGCCGCGCACCATCCCGTGCTCGGTGCGCAGGATCCCGGTTGCGCCGCCGGGGACCACACCACCGGTAAGGATGAAGGTCGCTTCCCCGGGCGCCAATGGGCCCGCCCCGGAGTCCCGGTGCGGGGAAGGACGCTGCCACGGGTGTTCTTCCTTGGGCGCGTGGCTGACCAGTTTCCAGGGTGGGGCACCGTTGACTGCCCAGCCATCCATTGCGGAGGAGGCGTAGTGCGGGATCGCCTGCAGCGCGGTGACTGGTTCCGCCAGTGTCTGCCCGAGCGCCTCGGACAGGGGGACCGTCTGGTGTGCCAGCGGGCTGCCGGCGTGGAAAGCGGCCCGTCGGGCCTGCTCCCAGCTGAGGTTCTGGCGGTTCGGCGGTGCGGTCGCCGGCGCTTCGGCCCCGTCTGCTGCTGGTGCCGCCGTCGGGGATTCGCTCACGGGGCGTCCGTCGCTGTGGGGCTTTCCTCCAGGGGCGGGCATTGACGCCGCGCCGCCTCGATGGCCGATTCCATGGCCACTTCTTCGGTGGCCTGCTGGCTGGCCACCGCAAGGCCTGCAGCGTAACCGGCGATGAAGGTGGTCAGGGGTGCTGCCGGACGCACGATCGAATGGGCTGCATCCCCTGCGAGGGAGAGGATGGCATCGATGTCGATGGTTGTCCCTTCCAGTTCGAAGGCCTTGATAAGTTGGGCGCTCCACTCCTGGAGGATCTGATCCTGTTTTTTCATCGCTGCTCCTGAGGTCTAGGTCGGTGTGGCTGAGACACCGAGGGATTGGGCGTCAGCCCAGGTGTCGACGTCGGCGGTGCTACCCGGCGGAACGTCGATTGCTCTCCATTGCACCCTAGCAAGGAGTGCCTTCATCGATAGATTCTGGGCACCGCCGCTCCGGTGGACCGCTGCCACCGCGTCGCGGAGGGAATCCATTCGGTAGAGCGCTGCCAGCGGCTGGTCCCGCCCGCCGTCGTGGGCCATGAACGAGGAGTCGGCGTCGTCGGCCGCTGCTGCCAGCAGGGCAGGAATGGCCTGGTGGACCCGGGGCATGTCGCAGGCCAGGACCAGGAGCCATGGGGCGTCGTCGTCGCCCAGATGGTCGACGGCGGCGGCCAGTGCTGCGGCAGGCCCGCCGAAGGGCGGCGACTCGCGAACGAATTCACGGGTGTTCTCGCTGTGCTCACCCACTCCAGCGGCCAGCGGCTGTTCCTCGGGTCCGGCCACCACCACACGGCGTGCGTCTGCCACGGCGAGGCAGGTGAGGTCGAGCAGGCTCCGCCCGTCGAGTTCCAGGCGGGCTTTCGGTGTGCCTCCCAGCCGGGAGGAGCGCCCCCCGGACAGCACTACAGCATTGAAGATCGCGGGTGGGGAAAGATTCAAGCGGCGGTCTCCGAGCGAAGGAAGGCGCTCCACTGTGGGGCAGGCTTCTCAATTTCGCGAAGCTGCCAGGGGTTGCCGTGGGGAGGCTGCGGGGTCACCCGGAGCTGCCACCCGAGCGAGGCGAGGGTTTTGTCGCCCTTGTCGTTGTTGCAGCGCAGGCAGCAGGCCACCAGGTTCTCCCAGCTGGAGTCCCCGCCGCGGGACCGGGGGAAAACGTGGTCAATGGTGGCGGCAGCCTTGCCGCAGTAGGCGCACAGGTGGTTGTCGCGCCGCAGGACGCCGCGCCGGGTGGCGACGAGGGTGTGGCGGTAGGGAATTTTCACGTACCGGTTCAGCAGGATGACGGAGGGCCGCCCGAGGATCTCGTTGGGTCCGATCACCGGTTCCTCACCCTCCGCTACGACGCTTGCCTTGCCCGCGAGCACAAGGACCAGCGCCCGGCGGAAGGTCACTACCGCCAGTGGCTCATATCCAGCATTCAGAACGAGAGTGCGCATGCACATTCCTCTTTGCCGACCATTGCCCGCGTCCCTGTGGTCCGGGGAAACAGGACTACAACTGACTTATTTTATGTAAGGGTAGTTCGGCTGGCACCTGGTTTGCTAATTCTCCCCAATGGTGGCCGTGCGTGTCGTCCAATGGGGTGGCGGTCCAGGACGCAGAAAGGACCCGGGGATCGAAATCCTCCGGGTCCTTTCTGGTGGTTCGTGGTGTGTCAGCCGCCGACGCGGATGTACACCGGGCCGGAACCGAGATCGGCGGGGGCGACTACCGTCTGGTTGCCGTTGAACCCCCCGTGGACGGCCTTGCCGCCGCCGATGTAGACGGCGATGTGGGCAACGCCCGCGCCGCCATCAGCGTAGTAGATGAGGTCGCCGGGGATGGCCTCGCCAGCGCTGACCGTGCGGCCAAGGGAAAGGTATCCGGCTGGCCAGCCGTGGAAGTTGATGCCTGCGGCTGCCAGGGCGTTGCTCGCGAGGCGGGTGCAGTCCTGGGTGACGCCGAGCTGACCCTGGGCTGCGGCAGCAATGGTGGCTGCAACGCCTGAGGATACGGCCGGGGTCTTCTTGGCGGCGGGGGCCTTCGGTGCCGGGGCAGCCGGTGAAGCCTGTGCGGCGGGGGCTGCCTGGGTAGCGGGCGCGGCGGGCTCAGCTACGACAGCTGGTGCCGTCACAGGCTCGGAGACTGCGGGCTCCGCAGCCACAGGCGCTGCTGCCGGTGCCGCTGCGGGGGCTTCCTCAATCTCGGCCACCGTCTCGGACTGAACCGTGACGGCAGGGGCTTCGACTACCTCGGGGGCGGCGACAGCCTTGACCGGTGTGCGGTTGAAGGCGATCTTGGCGTCTGCTGGAGCTTCGACAACTGCCGGTGCAGCCTGGATTTCCAGGGTGGAGGCGATCGTGGCGCGCTCGGCAGCCTGGGGGGACAGATCAGCTGCGTTGGCTGACACTCCGCCGGTCAGTACCAGGCCGGTTGCTGCAGCGAGGACTGCTGCCTGACGGCCCACCCCGCCGGCGTTGTCGGAAACTGCCTTGGAAAGTGCCGAGAGGCTGGCGGTATTGCTCTTAGCGGCACGGTGACGTGCATTAGCTGCGCGTGATGTCATTCTTGCGTACTCCAGAGATTAGGGAAAATGTCTTAGCTGACGCGCACGAAGCTGGCGCCGGGGAGATCTGAGAGGGAATGCAGACCGGTGTTCATGCCGTTGAGGCCGCCGCTGATGACCTGGCCGTTGCCGACGTAGATCGCGACATGGCCACCGGTGATTACCAGGTCGCCGGGAGCTGGGGAGCCCACCACTGAACCGAAGGCGAAGAAGCCGCTGGGAGCGATGTCGCCCACTGACTTGCCGACCGAACGGAGTGCCTTTTCGACCATGGCGGTGCAATCCTGCGCGACGCCGATCTGGGAGTAGGCGGATCCGACCAGACCGGCCGCAATGTTGCTGGAGGGAGCTGCCGGGGCTTCTGCCTTCGGGGCTTCTGCCTTGGGAGCCGCCGGGGCTGGGGCTGGTGCTGCGGCGGGGGCCGGTGCGGGGGCTTCAACCGGAGCCTCGACGGGGGCGGACTCCTCGACGGCGGGCTGGACCGCTACGGCTGGGACTGCCTGCACGGGCTCGACGACGGGAGCTGCGGGGGCAGCTGCTTCGACAACCTCGACCGGCTCGACTGCTTCAGCCTTGGCTTCGACCACGGGGGCGGTCTTGGCGGGGGCCGGCGTCGCCTTGACTGCCGCACGCTCGAAGGTGATCTTGGCGGTGGCGGGGGCGCTGACTTCGTCAACGGTCACGGCGGCCGCGTTCAGGGGGGTGGAGAGTACTACGCGCTCCGACTCGCCGATGCCGTGTGCGGGAAGTCCGGCGGCCAGGACCAGGCCGGTTGCTGCAACGATGACCGCGGCTTGGCGGCCAACCGATCCAGCGTTGGAGGAGACAGCGCCTGAAATGGCGGTCAAACCGCTGGTGTGGGTGCGGGCGGCCCGGTGGCGGCCCAGAGCAGAGTTATTTGACACGTTCGATTGCCTCTCCCAATTGCCTGCGAGGTGAGCTGTCGGATTCGGATGGGAGTCACCCGGCCGCGCAATTCCTCTTCGGAATGGCACGACTTAACCCCAAGGACTTCTTGCGAAATCCAAATAATGTGGTTCCCCCGCCTCTGCCATGCGAATTGTGCGAACGGATCTCGAGCAGTGGCAGAGCTAGGCGATCCACTCGAGAGTGCCCAACCTATAAGAATTGGGCACGAGATCGACGGTACAACAGATCAGACCTAATGTCACATTCCGGTCACGGAACGGTATGGAGATGGTTACAGCCACCCCATCGGGTCGACCGGGTCACCGTCGACTAGTACTTCGAAATGCAGGTGACAGCCGGTCGATGCACCAGTACTGCCGGTCTGTGCCACTGTCTGGCCGCGGTCAACTGACTCACCCTCCTCGACGCTACTGACGGCGAGGTGGTTGTAACTGGATTCCAGTCCGTTGCCGTGATCGATCACCACCCGGTTGCCTCCACCGAAGCCGTGCCACCCCACAAAGGTGACCGTGCCTGAGGCCGCGGCCAGAACAGCGGAGCCGCACGGGCTGCTGAAGTCCTGCCCGGAGTGATGCTCGCCGCCGATGCCGGTGATGGGGCTGATGCGATTCCCAAACGGGGAGGAGATCTCTACGTCCTTGACCGGTAAAGAAAGGGATCCCTTGGCTGCGGTGGGAACCCCGCCGTCGCCGGCGGTCAGGATCTCACTCAACTTGGCCTCGGGGTCGAAGGTACTCCGCAGGGCTGTGCGGCTGAAGTCGACCGGCGCCGTTGATGGCGCCCTGATCCCGCCGGAGTCGGCATGCACCTCGCCTGAGGGAAGGACGCTGACACTCGTGGGCGCCGGAACCGCAATGGGCTGGGTCGCTGCCGTAGTGGGCAGAGTGACCGTCAGGGCCAGACCGGACACCGCGGCGGAGATCGCCAGTTTCTGGCCGATCCGCGCGAGGGTCCCACCATCGGCGCTGCGCGAGGCCCGGCGTCGCCGTTCGTCCCGCCTGGCATCCCGGGGCCGCTGGGTCTGATCCGGGATGGCCAGGCGTTGGCCGTCCACAACGTTGTCCTCCGACAAAGGCTCCCTTTCCAAAAGGCCGGGTGAAATGGGTCAATGATGCGAATTCGGAGAACTCGGCTCTGATCCACGCCGCGGTGCGGCACCGAAATCGAACTGCAGTTTCAGGGCGAAGTGACTTACTGCCCCCGGGCAACTCGCGCCCCGGCCATGGACCCCTCAACGGGATTGGCACGATGCAGGATAAAGCGCAAAGATTTAGATCCTGCTGATTAGATAACGCTTACGTATCAACGGTAGTTTTCCATTTTACGAAGACAGATGCAAAAGAGATGCGTTCGTTATCCTCATGTGGATAACTTATCTGGACTATCCGTGGATCGGCGCTACGCGGCTGCCCTTGGGCGCTAGATGGCGGCTGGTGAGACTGACACGAACACGTGCGCGGCCACCTCGGGTGGAAGCTCCAGCGCACCCTCGATCCCGTCCACGCGAACCGAGACGTAGTCCCCCACCGACTGCACGGAGATGGCGGTTCCGGGGCGCAATCCGCCCTCATCCAGCTGGGAAAGCAGCTCCGGGTCCACCTGGATGGGCTCGGCAAGCCGGACCAGGGTGATCACTGATCCAGCCGGGGACGTGCCGATCACCGATGACAGGCTGCGCACCCCGACGGAGAAGTCTTCAGCGGGCGGGCCTCCAAGCGCTTCCAATCCGGGGATGGGGTTGCCGTAGGGCGACTCGGTCGGCTTGCCGAGCAGCTCGTACAGGCGCTGTTCAACCCGTTCGCTCATCACGTGCTCCCAGCGGCAGGCTTCCTCGTGGACGTAGGCCCAGTCGAGGCCGATCACATCCGACAACAGCCGTTCAGCGAGGCGGTGCTTCCGCATCACACCAATGGCGCGGCGTCGTCCCAGGTCAGTGAATTCGAGGTGCCGGTCGCCGGACACCACCACCAGTCCGTCGCGTTCCATCCGTCCGATGGTCTGGGAGACGGTGGGGCCTGAGTGGCGGAGCCGTTCGGCGATCCGGGCGCGGAGGGCAACAATGTTCTCCTCCTCCAGTTCCAGGATGGTCCGCAGATACATCTCAGTGGTATCGATGAGGTCCGTCATGCGGTTCAGCTCCTAGGCACTGGTGCGGGATGGAACAGCGGCAGCTTTCGCGGTACAAACGCGGCGCCGGATGCCAGCGCCGAACACAAGTTCTACGCCTCCCAAGGTTAACCCATTTCGGGCTGGCCACGGCAATTGGCCGCCCAAGCAGGGGTGCGGCGGAGGGCTGTTCATAAATGCGGGGGCTGGGCAGCCGTGCGGCAGAATGTATCCCGACGACGTCCCGCACCAACCGCTTGGAGAGACCATGAGCATTTCCCCGGACCAACAGATCCCCGCGGGGCTCCTCCCCGCCGACGGGCGCTTCGGTGCTGGCCCGTCGAAGGTTCGCGACGCCCAGTTGGAGGCGTTGACGCAGGCTGGCCGGACGCTGCTGGGAACTTCCCACCGCCAGGCACCGGTGCGCAACCTGGTCGGTTCGGTCCGGGAGGGGCTCAACCAGCTGTTTTCTGCGCCCGCCGGCTATGAAGTGGTGCTCGGCGTCGGCGGGTCGACAGCATTCTGGGATGTCGCGTCCTTCGGGCTGGTGCAGGACAAGGCACAGCACCTGTCGTTCGGGGAGTTCGGGTCCAAGTTCGCGTCGGCGACCAACCGGGCACCCTTCCTGCAGGCGTCGTCGGTGATCACCTCCACTCCCGGGACGCGGCCCAGCCCGGAGGCCGAGGCTGGCGTCGACGTCTACGCCTGGCCGCAGAACGAAACCTCCACCGGCGTCGCCGCACCCGTACACCGGGTCGACGGCGCCGCACCCGATGCGCTGGTCCTGATCGACGCCACCTCGGCGGCCGGTGGCCTCGACGTCGATGTCAGCGCCTCCGACGTCTACTACTTCGCCCCGCAGAAAAACTTCGCGTCCGACGGCGGCCTCTGGCTGGGCCTGTTCTCCCCGGCCGCACTGGAACGCGCTGAGCGGATCGCCGCCACGGACCGGTGGATCCCCGATTTCCTGAGCCTCAAGACTGCCATCGACAATTCGCTGCTGAACCAGACCTACAACACTCCGTCGTTGGCCACCCTGGTCACGCTGAACGCCCAGGTCGAATGGCTGAACCAGAGCGGCGGGCTGGGGTTCGCTGCCGCCCGCACGGCCGACTCGGCGGGCAGGATCTACCGGTGGGCGGAGGCGTCCGACGTCGCCACCCCCTTCGTGGCTCGCCCGGAGGACCGCTCCAACGTCATCACGACCATCGACTTTGACGAATCCATCGACGCCGCACTGGTCGCGAAGGTGCTGCGCGCCAACGGGATTGTCGACGTCGAGCCCTACCGGAAGCTGGGTCGCAACCAACTGCGGATCGCGACGTTCGTCTCGATTGACCCGGACGACGTGTCGGCCCTGCTCGCGTGCATCGACTTCGTCATCGGGAAGTAGTGATCGGGTTCGCTTGGTAAGCGGGGGGAACCGGCCCGTCAGGGGTCCGTAGCCGGTTTCCCGAAGTCGGTCTCAATCCGGAACCGTCGCCGTGGGGCGGGGTCGTACCGCAGCCTGAGGTGATGAGCGCGCCAGGCCCAGATCATCCCGGCCAGTGCCGCGATGATCCCGGCTGCCGCGGCGACGGCGAGGCTCCACCGTGGACCGAAGGCGTTGGAGACCAGGCCGACGATCGGGGCGCCGATCGGAGTGCCGCCCAGGAAGATGGCGAAGTACAGCGCCATCACCCGACCGCGCATCACCTGCTCGGTGGTGGTCTGGACGTAGGCGTTGGCACTGGTCATCAGGGTGAGGGCGAACAGGCCCACCGGGACCAGCGTGATCCCGAAGAGCCAGACGGTGGGGGCCAGCGCGGCGGCCCCGCACGCGACGCCGAAGGCGGCCGCTGCCCCGTAGATGTACCTCAGGCGCGGCTTGCTGCGCCGGGCGGAAAGCAGTGCGCCCGCCACCGAGCCGACGGCCATCACCGACGACAGCACACCAAAAACGCCCGCTCCACTGTTGAACTCGGTGCGGGCCATCGCCGCGATGTAGACAGCGAAATTCAGCCCAAAGGTCCCGACAATGAAAATAGCAAGCATCACCATCATCAGATCCGGGCGGTTGCGCACATAGCGGAAGCCCTCACGGATCCGGCCCTTGCCGGGCGGTGATTTCTCCAGGACCCGCAACTCGGAGCGCCTGATGGTCATCAGGACGAAGATCATCGCACCGAAGGTCAGCGCGTTGATCATGAAAACCCACCCGGCGCCGACCGCCACCGTCAGCAGCCCCGCCACCGCCGGGCCCACCATCCGCGCGCCGTTAAACGACGCGCTGTTCAGGGCCACCGCGTTGGGCAGGTAATCATCCCGGACCAGTTCGGAGACGAAGGTCTGGCGCGCTGGAGCGTCGACGGCGGAGACGAAGCCGAGCGCCAGGGCAAACGCGTAGACGTGCCACAGCTCGGCGACTCCGAGGACCACCATCAGGCCCAGCCCGACGCCGAGTGCGGCCATTGAGAGCTGGGTGAGGATCAGCAGTTTGCGCCGGTCGACGGAGTCGGCGATCAGTCCGGCCCAGGGGGCGACGAGCAGCTGGGGACCCAGCTGGAGCGCCATCACAATGCCCATCGCCGCGGCGTCCTGGTCGGTGAGAATGTCGTACACCAGCCAGTCCTGGGCGGTGCGCTGCATCCAGGTCCCAATGTTGGAGACCAGTGCGCCAAAGAACCAGACCCGGTAGTTGTGGATATGCAGCGAACGGAACATCCCCATTAGGTGGATTCCGCTCGGTGCACTCCACGTCTACCGTGAGTCAACTGGTTATTCGCCTCCGGGCGCAGCGTCGGAGGAGCGTGTGTCGCCGGTGGCAGATTCTTCCCCGGCGGAGTCGTGCCGGGAGCCGGTCGCAGTGGACGAGCCCTCGCCGGACTCAACGCCGGCATCGTCGTCGGTAGCGGAGTCCTCGGGGCGCACCCGCTCAGCCCAGGGAACCCAGGGCGGAGAGAGGAGCGAGATCTCCGACGGCAGGAGTCCCACCTCGGAAAGTGTCGGTTCCTTGCCGCGCGGGACCCGGGCCAGGGTGGCAAACCAGTGCCAGCCGCCGTACCCAGGCAGGTGGGCCACGAAACGGTGAGTGACCACCCGTTCGGCGTCGGGGTAGGCGCCCACATGGTCGCCGACCTGCCCCGGTTCGGCTACCTGCAGCACACCGTTCCGCGCGAACTCCACCGCGGCGGCCAGCACTGAGTCGGGTTTCGACGGTTTCCGCGGCGCCCTGCGCTTCGGCGGGACGACGGCGGTCCCGGCGTCACCGGGTCCAGCGTCGGAGCCCGCGGTGGTGTCCGGGTGGGCGACAATCTCGAGGTCGGAGTCCATCGGGGTCTACGCGTCCAGGTCGTCGGCGACGGCGCGGAGCACCGCTGCCACCTTGCCGGCGTGCGACTTGTCCGGGTACCGGCCGCGGCGCAGCCCGTTGGAGACGTCGTCGAGCAACTTGATGAGGTCCTCGGTGATAACCGCCATGTCATCGGCGCTCTTGCGGGACGCCTTCGCCACTGATGGCGGCGCCTCGAGGATGCGCGCGGACAAGGCCTGCAGCCCTTTGCGACCGTCGGCGACGCCGAACTCCAGCTTGGTGCCCACCTTCACCTCGGTCACACCCGCCGGCAGCGCCGAGGCATGGAGGAAGACCTCCTGACCGTCGTCGGTAGCCAGGAAACCAAAACCCTTTTCAGCGTCAAACCACTTGACCTTGCCAATAGGCACGTCGTTACCTCGTTCTTTAGGTTCTGCGTCGGACGCTGCGATTACCGTGCCGATCCCATGGTAAGGATCCGGTGCCCAAGGTTCTTGCGGCGGGTCAGCGTCTCGTCGGGGAAGTCTCTATCCTCCAGAATATCCCCTATACCGGGGTGCTCTGTGAAGGGGACACTCTGTGTACGCTGTTAGCGTTATGTCAAATACCTCCCATAGCCCCGCCCCTGACCATGGCTCCCGCGAACCTGCACCGGGTATGCCCCGACTGGTGCTGATGGTGACAGCAGTGGTGCTGGCCGCCGTCGGCCTGCTCTGTCTGACGGCAGTGCTCATCACCGCCTTCCTGCAGGGCGACGTCTGGCCGGGCTTCATGGCTGGAGCCTACTTCTGCCTCCCGATCGCTTTCGTCCTCATGATTGCGCTGGTGCTTTCTGGGGTCCGCTCCCGACGACGGGTCTAGTCCTTTCAGCTCGGTCCCGTCTACTGACGGCCCTTCGAGGGAGGTGCCGTCACAGGTAGACGGGGTAACGTTGTCATAATGTCCGCTATCCGCGATCTGGCCTCCGATTTGGCTGCACGGAGCGACGCCCGGCTCCGTGACCTTCTCACGGCGCGCCCGGATCTGATTCTTCCTCCAGTGCCCGACTTCGCCGCGCTTGCCGCCAGGGCATCCACCCGGATCAGCGTCCAGCGGGCCCTGGAAAACCTCACCGAACCCGAACTCGACGTCCTGACGGCCGTACAGCTGACCGCTCACTCAGACACCGGCCAAAGCACCACCGCGGGCTGGCTCCGCACGGAAATCGCTGGCGCCACCGTGAAGGTCCTCGACGGCATCCTCGCCCACCTGCATTCCCTCGCCCTGGTCCGCCGCGCCCCGCCCCCCGGGGACGCCCCCGACGCCGACCGGAACCGCCGGTTCTACCTGCCAGTGCAATCGCTTGGCGAGGCGCTGGGCCCCTACCCCGCCGGGCTCGGCCGCGAACTGCCGCAGCTGGCCCGGTTGCTGCCCAGCTACGCCCAGCGGCTCCCGGCCGCTGTGGAACTGCTCCGCGGGCTGGGCCTCGACGTTCCCGTGGCCGGCACTGCAGCCACCACCGACGACGCCGCGGCGGTTGTCCAGCGGGCGGTGTCCTCCCCCGCCAGCTGGGAAACGCTTCTGGCGAAGGCTCCCGAGCGGACCGGCGACCTCCTCGGCAGGCTCAGCGTCTCGGCGGTGGGCACCTCACCGGCCGCCGCCGGCGACGATTCCTCTCCCATCCAGTGGTTGATCCGGCACGGGCTGCTGGCCCGGCTCGACGCCAACCACGTGGAACTGCCGCGTGAGGTGGGCCGTGCCTCCCGGGGGCACGTGATCATCGGACGCTTGCGGGCTGCCCCTCCGACCCCGGACCTGGGCGCCATTCGCACCAGCCTGCGGGACAACGCGGCGCACGGCGCCGTCGCCGAGACCCTCCGCCTGATCACCGAACTGGTGGCAGTGGTCGGCGAGCACCCGATCGCCACCCTGCGGTCCGGAGGGGTGGGCGTCAGGGAGATCCGCCGCCTCGCTGAGGCCCTGCGGGTGGACACCGATCAGGCGTCCTGGCTGGTGGAGCTTGGCGCCATTGCCGGCCTCCTGGCCCTCGACGTGGATACCTCCCGCTGGCGGGTCGAACCGGGCATGCCCTGGCTCACCCAGGACCGGGTGGAGCAATGGCGGCGGCTGGTGACAGCCTGGCAGGACGCACAGCGCGCACCAGCCCTCGTCGGATCCCAGCTGACCGCAGGCACCACCATCAACGCGCTGGCCGCGGAGGCCGCCAGGCCGGACGCGCCGCACATCAGGTCCCGGATGCTCGCGGCGCTGACGGCGCTGAGCACCGCCGCCGAGGGGGGACCCGGCGACGACGGGCGGGCTCCGGTCCTCACGGAAAACGCGGTGGTCGAACGGCTGACGTGGAGCCAGCCCCGGCTACAGAGGCGCTTTGTGCGCCTGGTTCCGGGCATGATGGCCGAGGCCACACGACTGGGTCTGCTCGGATCCGGCGCGCTCACCGAGCTGGGTGCGCTGACCGCCGAGGGGAAGCTCGACGACGCCGCCGCCGTCCTGCGCTCCGCCCTTCCCGCACCGTTGCGGCACTTCATGCTCCAGGCCGATCTGACCGCCGTCGCCCCCGGTTACCTGGAACCCGAAGTTGCAGCCGAGCTGGCACTCCTGTCGACCCCCGAGGGGCAGGGACCGGCCAGCATCTACCGGTTCTCGGCTGACTCGCTGCGGCGCGCCTTCGACGCCGGGCAGGACGCCCCATCCATCCTGGCGTTCCTGGGGCGACACTCCGCTACCGACGTTCCGCAGCCCCTGAAGTACCTGGTGGATGACACCGCATCCAGGTACGGCAGGCTTCGCGTCGGACGGGCCAATAGCTACGTCCGCAGCGACGACGACGCCGCACTGTCAGCGCTCCTCACCGACCCCCGGGCCGCCGCCCTGGGCCTGGTGCAGCTCGCGCCCACCGTGGTCGTGTCGCAGGCGTCCGGCCCCGAACTCGCGGCGGTCCTGCGCGACCTCGGCTATGCTCCCGCCCTTGAAGGGGCACCCCTGCAGCCGACAGCCGGGCGGTCCGCCTCGGCGGGTGGCGCGGGGTCGCCGTCGTCGTCGCGGGTGACCGTGAACCCGTGGACGCTGTCGGCGGAGGACATCACGCACCAGGTCGAAGTGCTGCGCGGCGCCGGCACCTCACCGGCCAACGGGATGACCACTGCGGAGAGCGATACCCTGCTGGGGCTGGAAACCCTCCGCAAGGCCATCCGGCTCCGCAGCCCGGTCCGGCTCGGCTTTGCCGACAGCCAGGGGAATTCCACCCGCCAGGTCCTTGTTCCACTATCAGTGTCCGGCGGCAGGGTGCGGGTCATCGACCCTGCCAACGAGGTGGAAAAAGTTGTCTCGATCCACCGGATCATGGACGTTGAACTACTGACACTCGATGAAGGGGCAGCAACCGATGCCTGACGGCCCACTGATCGTCCAGAGCGACAAGACCATCCTGCTCGAGGTGGACCACGAACAGTCCACCGAGGCGCGGCACGCGATTGCCGCCTTCGCCGAGCTTGAGCGCGCCCCGGAACACGTCCACAGCTACCGGCTGACGCCGCTGGGCCTATGGAACGCCCGGGCCGCCGGCCTCGATGCCGAACATGTCCTCGACACCCTCCTGAAGTATTCCCGGTTCCCGGTGCCGCATGCCCTCCTCGTCGACATCGAGGAGACCATGTCGCGGTATGGCCGGCTGCGCCTGGAGAAGGACGACCAGCACGGTCTGGTCCTGCGCACGAACGACTACCCGGTGCTCGAGGAGGTGCTGCACGCCAAAAAGATCCAGCCCCTGCTGGGCCCACGGATCGATGGCGAGACAGTGGTGGTGCACTCCTCACAGCGCGGTCAGCTCAAACAGCTGCTCCTGAAACTGGGCTGGCCTGCCGAGGACTTCGCCGGCTACGTGGACGGAACCCCTCACCCCATTGCCCTGCTGGAAGACGGCTGGACACTCCGCCCGTACCAGAAACTGGCGATGGAGAACTTCTGGGCTGGCGGGTCCGGCGTCGTCGTCCTGCCCTGCGGTGCGGGGAAAACCTTGGTCGGCGCGGCGGCCATGGCCATCTCCCAGACCACCACCCTGATCCTGGTGACCAACACGGTCTCCGCCCGGCAGTGGAAAGAGGAGCTCCTGAAGCGCACCTCACTCACCGAGGATGAGATTGGCGAGTATTCGGGTGCCGTCAAGGAGATCCGGCCAGTCACCATCGCCACCTACCAGGTGCTCACCCTCCGCCGCGGCGGCCTGTACCCGCACCTGGAACTGTTGGACGCGAACGACTGGGGTCTGATCGTGTATGACGAGGTGCACCTGCTGCCCGCCCCGATCTTCCGGATGACCGCCGACCTGCAGGCACGACGCCGGCTCGGCCTGACCGCCACCCTGGTGCGCGAGGACGGCCGGGAAGGCGAGGTATTCTCGCTGATCGGGCCCAAGCGCTATGACGCACCGTGGAAAGACATCGAGGCGCAAGGGTACATTGCGCCCGCGGACTGTGTTGAGGTGCGCGTGGACCTGCCCCGCGACGAACGGGTGGCCTACGCGATGGCCGAGGACGGCGACAAGTATCGCCTGTGTGCGACATCGGAAACCAAGACCGGCGTCGTCGAGAAGCTCGTCGCAGCCCATCAGGGCGAGCAGCTGTTGGTGATCGGGCAGTACATTGACCAGCTGGATGAGCTCGGCGAACGCTTGAACGCGCCGGTCATCAAGGGCGACACCTCGGTAAAGGAACGGCAGCGGCTGTTCGGGGAGTTCCGGAACGGGGAGATCCACACGCTGGTGGTCTCCAAGGTGGCCAACTTCTCCATCGACCTACCGGAAGCATCAGTTGCTATCCAGGTTTCGGGGTCCTTCGGATCCCGCCAGGAGGAGGCCCAGCGGCTGGGACGCCTGCTGCGTCCCAAGGCCGACGGCCGGGCTGCCCGGTTCTACACAGTGGTGGCCCGCGACACGATCGACCAGGACTTCGCGGCCAAGCGGCAGCGTTTCCTCGCCGAGCAGGGCTACGCCTACCGGATCATGGATGCTGCAGACATTCCTCAGGGCTGACATACGGGAAGCTCACACTGGCCATCCAGAGAACTCCCAGAGTCTGGGAGGATACTGGGAACTGTGAAAAAGACTGGACCAGAGGCAAAACTTCTCGTTGTCGATGACGAGCCGAACATCCGCGAGCTCCTTTCCACCTCGCTCCGGTTCGCCGGTTTCGACGTGGTCGCGGCCGCCAACGGCCGGGAGGCGCTCGCTGCCGCGGAGACCCACAACCCGGATCTGGCGGTCCTGGATGTCATGCTGCCGGACATGGACGGTTTCACTGTGACCCGCAGGCTCCGCGCCGCCGGCCGCCACTTCCCGGTGGTGTTCCTTACCGCCCGTGACGATACCGACGACAAGGTCACCGGCCTCACCGTTGGCGGCGACGACTACGTCACGAAACCCTTCAGCCTCGACGAGGTGGTGGCCAGGATCCGCGCCGTCCTGCGCCGTACCCAGCCGATGGACGACGACGACGCCGTGATCCGCGTTGACGACCTCGAGCTCGACGACGACGCCCATGAGGTGCGCCGCGCCGGCGAGATCATCGACCTCTCCCCCACCGAATTCAAGCTGCTGCGCTACCTGATGATGAACCCCAACCGGGTGCTCTCCAAGGCGCAGATCCTCGACCACGTGTGGGAATACGACTTCAACGGTGACGCCTCGATCGTCGAGTCCTACATCTCCTACCTGCGGCGCAAGATCGACAAGAACCCCGACGCCACGGCGCTGATCCAGACCAAGCGGGGCGTCGGATATCTGCTGCGCACCGCCGACAAGCGGTAGCCCTCGACGTGATCGATCGGTGGAAAGCCGCATCACTGCGCACCCAACTGGTGGCCACCATGACTCTGCTCATGGTGGTCACTGTTGCGATCACCGGCATTGTCACCGTGTCCCTGCTACGCACCAATCTCATCGAGCAGATGGACTCGGACATTCTCGCCAATGCACCCAATGTGGCGCAGAACATCGTCCCCGACGGCACAGCTGACGGATCCTTGCTGAGGTTCTACGGCGAACTGAGGAACGAGGACGGGCAACCGCTCCGCGCGACCGTCTCCCAGGAATCGACCGATATTCCCGACATTCCGGAGCTCACCGTCGAACAGGTCCAGGCGCGGGGACAGAACGGGTTCACCGTCCCGGGAAGCGTCAGCGGCAGTCCGGGGTGGCGGGTGGTGCTCTTTGCGCTGAGAAACGGGCAGGGCAGCGTGGCTGTGGCCTCCAGCCTCTCGACGGTCAACCGGTCGCTGGAGGAGGCAGGCCAGATCATCTTCGCCGTCGGGCTCGGTGCCACCATGGTCGCCAGCGGCATTGCATTCATTGCGGTCACCCGGCAGTTCCGGCCGCTGGGCAGGGTGGAGCGCACCGCCGCCGCGATCGCTGCCGGAGACCTGTCACGACGCGTCGAAGTGGAACGGCCCGCCACCGAGGTGGGGCGGCTGTCACGCTCACTGAACGCTATGCTCGCGCATATTGAGGCGGCGTTCTCTGCCCGCACCGAATCCGAGCGCAAGATGCGACGGTTCGTGGCCGACGCCTCGCATGAGCTGCGCACCCCCCTGGTGACCATCCGAGGGTTCTCAGAGCTGTACCGCCACGGCGCCCTACAGAACGACGACGACGTCCGCGCCGCCATGGGCAGGATCGAAAGCGAAGCGAAACGGATGGGCGAACTGGTGGAGGATCTGCTGACCCTCGCCCGGATCGACGAACAGCGGCCGCTGGAATCCGAGCCGCTTGACCTGGTCATTTTGGGTAACGACGCCGCGCTGGACGCCCGTGCCATCGCCCCGGACCGCGAGATCACAGTGATCGGCCTCGACGGAGGCCCGGCCCGGCCTGCACCGACCGTCGGGGACGAGGCGCGGCTTCGGCAGGTGGTAGCCAACCTGATGACCAACGCCCTCCGCTACACTCCCGACGGGACACCCATTGAAATCGCCGTCGGTGTGGCTCCGGTAATCCATGGCCGGATGGACTCGGTCATTGAGGTGCGTGACCACGGCCCCGGAATTTCCGAGGAGGACGCGGCCCGGGTCTTCGAACGGTTCTACCGCGCCGACTCGTCCCGGTATCGGGAGACGGGCGGTACCGGCCTTGGACTGGCCATCGTGGCGGCGCTGGTGGCCCAGCATGATGGTTCGGTGCGTCTGGAGGAGACGGAAGGTGGCGGCGCCACCCTGTCCATCAGGTTGCCCTACACGGCCGTCGAGGCAGACTCGTCCTCCACAGCGTCCTGAGTTTGGTGGGGTTTGCCCACACTTCGCCGCCTGCCCGTTCACGGCGGCGCTCCCCGGCCTAGGGTCAAGGGGGAAAGGAGGACAACAATGGCAAACTTCCAGGTCGATACTGACGCCCTCGTGGCCAAGAACAGCGAGGTGCAGGGAACGATCACCCGCCTGCAGTCCGAGGTGAACGCCATGCAGATGGGGTTGCAGGAGCTGGAGCAGCTGTGGCGTGGACAGGCCGCGGCCAACTTCCAGCAACTGGTCATCCAGTGGCGGGCCACCCAGGCGAGGGTCGAGGAGTCACTGGCCGAGATCAACCACTCCCTCTCGGTCGCCACCCAGCAATACGTGGACGCCGAACTGAGCAACGCACGCATGTTCCAGTACTAGCCGGTTAACGCCGGAAGGACGGCACCCCCTTCAGGGATACCGTCCAACCGGTTACAGCCAGGTGAGGTGCGAAACCTCAGGGGGTGGGGACTAGAAGCCGCCCATACCGCCCATGCCGCCCATTTCGTCGCCGCCGCCGCCGCCAGCTGGAGCCTTCTCAGGCTTGTCAGCTACTACGGCTTCGGTGGTGAGGAACAGGCCAGCGATGGAAGCTGCGTTCTGCAGTGCGGAGCGGGTGACCTTTACGGGGTCGTTCACTCCGGCTGCCAGCAGGTCTTCGTATTCGCCGGTCGCTGCGTTCAGGCCGTGGCCTGCAGGCAGTCCACGGACCTTGTCGACAACAACGCCTGGCTCAAGACCAGCGTTGAAGGCGATCTGCTTCAGAGGTGCGTCGATGGCAACGCGGACAATATTCGCGCCGGTTGCCTCGTCGCCTTCGAGCTGCAGCGATGCAAAAGCCTTGGCGCCAGCCTGAATCAGGGCTACGCCGCCACCGGCGACGATTCCTTCTTCGACTGCAGCCTTGGCGTTGCGGACTGCGTCCTCAATGCGGTGCTTGCGTTCCTTGAGCTCAACCTCAGTTGCGGCTCCGGCCTTGATGACTGCAACGCCGCCAGCCAGCTTGGCCAGGCGTTCCTGCAGCTTCTCGCGGTCGTAGTCGGAATCGGAGTTCTCGATCTCGGCGCGGATCTGGCTGACGCGACCGGCGATCTCGTCGGCGTTGCCTGCACCCTCGACGATGGTGGTCTCGTCCTTGGTAACAACAACCTTGCGTGCGCTGCCCAGGAGGTCAAGGGTGGCGTTCTCCAGCTTGAGGCCAACTTCTTCAGCGATGACCTGGCCACCGGTGAGGATGGCGATATCGGCCAGCTGGGCCTTGCGGCGGTCGCCGAAGCCTGGAGCCTTGACGGCAACTGACTTGAAGGTGCCACGGATCTTGTTGACCACCAGGGTGGCCAGCGCTTCGCCTTCAATGTCTTCGGCGATGATCAGCAGCGGCTTGCCGGACTGCATGACCTTCTCGAGGACAGCAACCAGGTCCTTGACGTTGGAGATCTTCGAGTTGACGATCAGGATGTATGGGTCTTCGAGGACCGTTTCCTGGCGCTCGGCGTCGGTGACGAAGTAGCCGGAGATGTAGCCCTTGTCGAACCGCATGCCCTCGGTGAGCTCAAGCTCCAGGCCGAAGGTGTTGGATTCCTCGACGGTGATGACGCCTTCTTTGCCAACCTTGTCCAGCGCTTCGGCGATGAGATCGCCGATCTGCTGGTCACCGGCAGAGATGGACGCGGTTGCGGCGATCTCTTCCTTGGTTTCGATTTCCTTGGCGGAGGCGAGGAGCTCGCGAGTGACGGCTTCGACAGCCTTCTCGATGCCGCGCTTCAGGCTCAGCGGGTCGGCGCCGGCGGCAACGTTCCGCAGGCCTTCCTTGACCAGTGCCTGTGCCAGCACGGTAGCGGTGGTGGTGCCGTCGCCGGCGACGTCGTCAGTCTTCTTGGCGACCTCCTTGACCAGCTCAGCGCCGATCTTTTCGAACGGGTCGTCCAGTTCGATCTCCTTGGCGATGGAAACACCATCGTTGGTGATCGTGGGGGCGCCCCACTTCTTTTCAAGGACTACGTTGCGGCCGCGTGGGCCCAGCGTTACCTTGACGGCGTCGGCGAGGATGTTAAGTCCTCGCTCAAGGCCGCGGCGTGCCTCTTCATCAAAAGAAATGATCTTGGCCATAGTGGCTTAGGTCCTTTCGGGGACAGTCCTGCTTATCAGCAAACTTATGCTCACCCGCTGTGGTGCCCGCGACGGACGGGCAACATCCTGACGATCTCTTTACGTCCTGACGCGGCCCTCACCACAGAGGTGTGCGATTCACTCGCCAGCCGCCGACGGTTAGCAGTCAGCGGCATAGAGTGCTAACTCAATAATTAGCACTCTGGCTGCTTGAGTGCAAGCGGAGCCCGGCCCATTGAGCACGCGTCACACCGTAGACAACCGAGTCGTACACAGTGCCGCGCACCACCCGGGCGTCACGGAATCTGGCTTCCTCGGTCCACCCGATTTTGAGCCCTACGCTGCACATCGCGTGGTTCCCGTACCAGGTGGAAAAGTCGAGGCGTCGGAACTTCGTTGCGGCGAAGAGGTAGTCCGCCCAGAGGGTGAGTGCCTCGCTTCCGACCCCGCGTCCGCGCTGCGACGGGTCATGGACGGTGATCCCGGCCCGTGGCCATTCGGTTTCCTCTGATTCCCAGTGCCAGGAAACGGTCCCAATGAGGTGGTCTGTCCGAGTGTCAGCGATCACCATCCGGCGTCGGACTGCCGGCCATTGACCGGCCGCAAGCTGCCCCGCGAGGCGCCCCACAGCGTCGTCGGCTTCCTGCGGAGTGGGAGGCGGAAAGTACGGCCCATCCCACTGGTGCCACTCCTGGTGAGGGCGAAGCCATTCGCGGTAAGCGGAAAGATCAGCGGAGGACCAGTCGCGTAGCCGGACCTTCTTGCCCTCGAGTATCAGCATGGGGTCCGCCGCCCGCGCCTACTGGAAACCGGGGCCGACCACTACTGTGACGTCCGGTGAGACCTCAGTAGTCTCGATCAGGGTCGGAATCCCGAGCACACCGCCCAACTCCTGCGCCGCTTCAAGCTGGGAGGCGTCGTTGTAGAAGATGACCGAGTTCTGCAGGGGCACTCCACCCCAGTCGGCGATCTCTCCCACGGTCCACCCGTCAGCTGTGACCCGATCGGCGGCCAGAGTGGCCTGTCCCCCGATCCCGGTGGCGTTGTAGACATTCACCGGCTCGGAGCGGTCAATGCCGTCCGGGTCCGCGGTGGGAGTCGGCTCGGCAGTCTCCTCCTCGGTCGGCTCATCGGAGACGGGGTCGGACGGAGCCGGTTCGGACGGGTCGGTACCGGCCGTAGGACTGGACGATGCGTCGCCGGTGGAGGTTGCCGTCGCCGCGGACTGGCCGGATGTCGGTTCCGCACCGCTGCCAAAGCCCAATCGGGGAAGGATGAAGAAGGCGGCGAGCCCGACGGCGAGCGCCAGTACTCCGACCAGGATTTTCAACGCGAGCCCGCTGGAGCTCGGCGGCACCAGCCTTTCCCGGTGGACTCCCTGCCGCGAGGCGGATTCAGGGATTTTGTCGAACTCGTCCCGGGGGTATTGGCTCATCTGCTGCGTTGTCCTTGGTTTGGGCGCCTGTTACGTCTCGAGAAGAGACGTTAAATGTCAGCGCCGAGGCGGCGGGCTGAGCGAGCACGCTGACGGGATGTACGTAGTCTACGCAGTCGCTTCACCAGCATGGGATCGTGGGCGAGAGCCGCCTCGGTATCGATCAGGGCGTTGAGGATTTGGTAGTAGTGGGTGGCCGACAGGTCGAACAATTCCCGGATCGCCTGCTCCTTGGCGCCCGAGTATTTCCACCATTGACGTTCCAGGGCAAGCATCTGCTGCTCCCGATCGCCCAGGTCCCCTACCCCCGGGCGCTGGTCCGGGGGTGGCTGCACGGCGTTATCCGCACCCGCTGCTTCCGTCACTGTCCACCGCCCCTTAGCAAAATGCAGCCCGCTTTCACGCTGCCTGATTGCTCCCCATGGTAATTGGGAATAACAAGGTTGTCATTTAGTGCAGGTGGGCCGCAGGATGGGAAGATGTCGGATCATCAGGCTGCCCTCTTCCCGGAACCCGTGGCTGCCCCCGCCGCACCCCCGCGTGCATCATCCTCGGCGAAGCAGCACAGCGAACCATTTCCCTTCGCTGCGCCCAGCACGGTGGCCGACGTCGTCCATCCCAGCTGGGCAGCAGCGCTGGCGTCCGTGGAACCCGACCTGCACCGCCTGGCTAGTGACCTGCAGACCGAGGTCGACGCCGGTCACCAGATCCTGCCCCAACCCGCGGACATTCTGCGCGCCTTCAGCTACCCCCTGGAGGAGGTCAAGGTGCTCCTCATCGGCCAGGACCCGTATCCGACGCCGGGTCACGCCGTCGGACTGTCGTTCTCGGTGTCCGAGCGGACCCGACCGCTGCCGAGAAGCCTGGCGAACATTTACCGGGAGCTCGCCACTGACACGTCGGTGGCGGTTCCCGCTCACGGAGACCTGACCGGCTGGGCCGAGCAGGGTGTGATGCTGCTGAATCGGGTGCTGACGGTCCGCGCCGGCGACGCCGCCTCGCACCGGCGACTGGGCTGGGAAGCGGTGACCAGCGCGGCCGTCCAGGCGCTGGTGGCGAGGAACACTCCCCTGGTCGCCGTGTTGTGGGGTCGCGACGCCCAACAGGTGAAGCCGCTGCTTGGGGACACCCCCACTGTCGAGTCGGTCCACCCCAGCCCGCTGTCGGCGTCGCGCGGGTTCTTCGGCAGCCGTCCCTTCAGCCGGACCAACGACCTCCTCGCCGAGCAGGGCGCCAGCGGCGTGGACTGGCAGTTGCGCTAGGACCTACCGCCGCCGGTTGCGGCGTTCGTTGCTGCTGGCTCCCTTGGTGAGCGGGCGCGCCAGGTTGTCCCCGAGCACCACGCCGCCAGCCACCGCCAGGATGATGGTCAGCGCGTTGAACAGGGTGTTGGTGCCGTCCCCGATGAGTTCCGTCTCGATGGTCAGCCCGTACATCGACCGGAACACCATCAGCCCCGGATAGAGGAACATGACTGCGGGGACCGCCACCACCAACTGGGGCGCCCCCATGCGCAGCGCCACCACCCTCGCCAGCATGCCAATCAGCACTGCGGCAACCGCTGGGGCAAGGCGGTAGCCCACCCCCAGGAAGATCACCAGCGAGTAGAGCAGGAACCCCGTCACCCCGATCAGCGAGGTGGGGATCACCAGCTTCATATCCGTTTGCTCGGCGATGCAGATCATGCCGACCGCAATGAACACCAGCACGGCGACCACCGGGAGGGGGTACAGGGAGCCCACGGAGGTGGATAGTTCCAGCTCCGGGATGCCGATCAGGGCGCCCGCGACCAACGCCACGGCGAGGCCCGAGACGATCGCAGCGAACACCAGGAAGGCTGACAGATACCGGCCCGCGGCGGTCACGGGGAACCCGTTGATCGCGTCCTGGGTCGCAGAGACAAGCCGCCCGGTCGGCAGCAGGAGCAGGATGCCACCGACCACCACGAACGACGGCGCCACCCCAATATCGAGCCACCAGAAGAACATGGCGACAATCGTCACCATGCCGGAGGAGGTGGCCACCGCGAAAAACTCCGGGACGCGCCACTTGCCCAGTTGCCGCAGGAGAAGGTCGACGCCGATGCAGCTGGCAAAGCTGATCAATGACTCGAGCGGGGTACCACCGATGAACCCCACGATGGCGGCACCGAAGATGCCGAAGGCAGCGGTCACCATCCACCGCGGGAACGGTTTGGGTTTGTGGGTGATCTCCTCGAGCCGCGTCACGGCCTCGATCCGGGTGGTGCCGCCGTCGACAATGTCGGTCACCAGCTGGTGCACCTTCAGGAGTCCGGCGTAGTTGTTGGTCCACGATCGGACGACACGCAGGACGGTGACCGGTGTCTGGTCCTTGGCCGAGTAGTTGAGGATGACTGACTGGTTGGTGATATCCACTTCGATGTTGTCCAGCCCGAAGGCGGCGGTGACCGCGATGATGCTGGTTTCGACCTCGAGTGCGCCCGCGCCGTACCTGAACATTGTCTCGGCGAGGCTCAGTGCGAAGTCAAGGGTCCGTCGGGCGTTGATGTCCGGCCCGGACGCCTGGATGGTGGGATTCGCGTAGGGGCTTCCCGCGAGCCGCTCCACGATACTCATGGCCTGCGTGGGCGGGGCCTCCCCCTGGACCAGCCGCCGGAGGACCTTGCGGGCAGCGGCGTTGGACCGGTCGGGACGGACCGAACGCGGAGTGGTGGGCAGCGCGTCAGTGGGCGTCGAATAGGTCCGGCGGTCCGGCTTGGCGGCTGCCGGGCGCGGCCTGGCCTTTCCTTTGGCCGACGGGCCCCTGGCTGGCTTGCCCGGGCGGCCCACGGATCCCGGAGCGTCAGGAGTTCCCGGCAGCGCGTGGACCGGCCGGGACGCGGGTGCCGCCACGCTGGCGGGGGTCCCGGCGGTGGGGATGATGGGAAGTTGCTGGGCTACCGGCGCCGGATTGGTGTCGGGGTTGCGCCCATCGTCTGACTCGGTCTTTTCACCCATGGGATTCACCCCTTCATCCGGTGTGCCCGCCCGTGGCGGGAGTGGTGGTTAGTAGAACGGCTGATGGTGTCGGCGCCAGTAGATTTGCCGGGCGACTCGTTCCCCGATGGCATTCCACAGTCGATACTTCCACGCGCTGAGCGGAAGGTCATAACAGCCGACAAAGTCCGTCACAGTCTTGGTGAAGCTGGTCTTGAACAGCCCCAGTCCATGGTGCGGATGGGAGGTGTCCTTGAGCCGGTCGCTGGGCGGTGTGCCGCAAAAATCGTATTCGACGATGCCGAACTCTTCCTTGAGGTCGGTGATCGCCTGCCATTGCACCAGGTGGGAGTCGCCGTACTGGGACCGCCTGGGTTTGGAGCCGCCGTCCTTGTACGTGCCCTTCAGCCCGTAGTTGATCACAAACGCGCCAACCGACGGTTCGCCGTCCTCATAAACGAAGTACAGGCGTCCCTGACCGGCGTCGGCGAAGTTCTTCCAGAACCGGCTGTAGTACTCGTAGGAGCGCAGCTTCGCCGCGGACCGGTCCTCAATGTGGGCCATCAGCGCGTACATGGTGCGGAAGTTCTCGTCGGTGGGATCCATCCGGCGCACCTCAACACCCTCCCGGATGGCGCGCCGCACCGCGTTGCGCCCTCGTGAATGCAGGTTGCGCAACAGCTGGTTGGGCTCCGGTGTGGTGTCCAGGAGGGCCGTGTGGTCGTTCGGCTGCAGGTCGAAGGTCTTGATCAGGCCCGCGGCCCGGAACTGACGGTCGACGTCGTCGTCGGCGGGGATGTCCGGCTCCACCTTGATGGCGAACACATTGTGGCGTCCGGTGCGGACCAGTTCCCGGCAGGCGTCGAGGACGGCGGGGACATGCGACGGGTCGGCGACGTCGGGGCCCTTGATGAGGTACCAGAAGGCACCCAGCAGGGGGAGCCGCTTTTCGATCACCAGATTGTAGGTGGTGTAGTCGGCGCATTCGAAGACCAGGAAACGGGGAGTCCACCCGTGGTGCGACTTCACTTCGGCGAAGGATGCCGACTGGAGTATGTTTCCGCCGTTGGGGTTTGCCGTCACCAGCGCGTCCCAGTTGTCCCGCTCCTCGGCCGTGGCTAGACGCGCGGTGAACTTAACCAAAATCCCTCAATCAGTGGTGGTGACACAAAGACAATTCAGTGTAACGGCTGGCCCGCTTGGCGTTGGTCAGCCAGCAGGCTGCGCCGGGAGCGCCGGTGTCCGGCCAACGATCCCTGTGGGGAAACTGGTCACCTTAGGCAACCGACACCGCGATGTGATCCTCCTCATTCAGCTGATGGTGCCCTAGCATCGGAAGCATGGACTATCGATACCTCGGAAACAGTGGACTCAAGATTTCAGAAATCACCTACGGCAACTGGCTGACCCACGGATCGCAGGTGGAGAACGACGTCGCCACCCAGTGCGTGCGGGCGGCCCTGGATGTGGGCATCACCAGCTTTGACACCGCCGACGTGTACGCGAACACGGCGGCTGAAACCGTGCTCGGTGAAGCACTCAAGGGCGAGCGGCGGCAGTCGCTGGAGATCTTCACCAAGGTTTGGGGGCCCACCGGACCCAAGGGGCCCAACGACTGCGGGCTCTCCCGCAAGCACATCATGGAGTCGATCAACGGATCCCTGGAACGCTTGCAGACCGACTACGTGGACCTCTACCAGGCGCACCGCTACGACCACGAGACTCCGCTGGAGGAGACCATGCAGGCGTTTGCCGACGTCGTCCGCCAGGGCAAGGCCCTGTACATCGGGGTCAGCGAATGGGACGCGCGACAGATCCGGGCAGGCCATGAACTGGCGAAGGAACTCGGCTTCCAGCTCATCTCCAACCAGCCGCAGTACTCGATGCTGTGGCGAGTCATCGAGGGCGAGGTGGTGCCGGTGTCCGAGGAACTGGGTCTGTCCCAGATTGTCTGGTCCCCCGTGGCCCAGGGTGTGCTGACCGGGAAGTATCAGCCGGGTGGCACCCCGGAGCAGGGGTCCCGGGCGGCTGACGACAAGGGCGGCTCGAACATGATCAAGCGGTGGATGTCGGATGAGACACTCACCGGTGTGCAGAAGCTCCAGCCCATCGCCGACGAGGTGGGCCTGACCATGGCGCAGCTGGCCGTCGCGTGGGTCCTGCAGAACAAGAACGTGGCAGCCGCGATCATCGGTGCGTCCAAGCCGGAGCAGGTGAAGTCCAACGCCGTCGCCTCGGGCGTAACCCTTGACGCCGAGGTGATGACGAAGATCGACGACGCCGTTGGCTCAATGGCCGAAACCGACCCCGCCAAGACCGTCTCCCCCGAGCAGCGCCCAGCATGAGGCTCGCCGTAACCGGTGCCAGCGGGAAACTGGGCAAGACAGTGGTGTCGGTCCTGCGGGCCGCCGGGCACGACGTCACCGGAATGGATGTACTCGGCGAACGCGGCCCCGGCTTCGTGAAGGTTGACCTGACCAATTACGGGCATGTCATCGACGCGTTCTCGGGAGTTGACGACAGGCACCAGGGCTTCGACGCAATCGTTCATCTGGCAGCCATTCCGGCGCCGGGGATCTACTCGGATGCCGCCACCTTCCACAACAACATGCCGTCCACCTACAACGTGTTCCAGGCGTGCCGGCGACTGGGGATCAAGAAGATCGTCTATGCCTCCAGCGAGACGGTGCTGGGGTTGCCGTTCGATCAGGACCCGCCGTACATCCCCGTCGACGAGGAGTATGCGGCCCGCCCGGAAAGCACCTACTCCCTGGTGAAGCACCTCGAAGAGCAGATGGCGATCCAGCTGACCCGCTGGGACCCCGAGCTGAGCATCACGGCCCTGAGGTTCTCAAACGTCATGGACCCGGAGGACTACGCGAAGTTCCCCTCGTTCGACGAGGACCCGATGGCCCGGAAGTGGAACCTGTGGGGATACATCGACGGCCGCGACGGCGCGCAGGCGGTGCAACGGGCGCTGGAGAACGCCGGGCCGGGTTTCGACCGGTTCATCATTGCCGCGGCTGACACGGTGATGAGCCGTTCCAGCACATCCTTGGCGGCCGAGGTGTTTCCTGACGTCGACGTGGTGAAGGAAGTGGGCGAGCACGAGACCCTGCTCTCCATCGATCACGCTCGCCGCGTGCTGGGCTTCGACCCCCAGTACAGCTGGCGCGACTACGTGTAAGTGGGTCGATCACGTGTAGCTGGCACTTTCAGCGACACCGCAGCCGCCGAGGGGTGAGATAGGGCGGGTTCGGGAATCCCAGACCCGCCCAGCCTCTCCCCTCGCGGTGTGTACTGGCTCAGGCCGTGCGCGGTACAGCTTCTAAGCGGCGTTCCGAACGCACCCTGATGGCGATCGTGGCGAGCACGATGACCGCGGCGACGACGGCGGCCGTGATCGACGTCGTCGCCGACTCCATCTGGCCGCCGGTACGCCCGACGGCGATCCAGGTCAGCCCCCAGCCGATCGCCGCAGCCACCGCGAGCCGGCCGTTGCCCTTGACCGCCAGGCCGACGCCGACCAGCGCCACGACGAGCAGCACCCCGACTGCCCACAGCTCGGGGCTGAGGCCGAAACCGTCGAACCCCGCTGCCGACAGCGCCGCAGCAATGTTGGCGCACACTGCGACCGACACCCAGCCCAGGTAGAGGCCGAGCGTGCCGTCGACAATCGCTGCCTCCAGCCACGACGCGGCGGGGCGTGAACTGTAGCGGAGGAACACAACGGTCAGGACGGCTAGCAGCACCAGGATCACGAGCACGCTGGCGTTGAGCCAGCCCGCCTGAATGCTCAGGATCCACGCGGCGTTCAACAGCATGGAAGCTGCTACCAGCCAGCCGAACGCCCGCTGACGCGGGCTGGCCTTCTGGGCCGGCAGCCACTGCCACACGGTATAGGCGACCAGGCCGAGGTACACGACGCTCCAGATGGAGAAGGCGGCACCGGCCGGAGCGAGCAGCGTGGCATCCGAGCCGAGGGCGCCACCCGCCGCCTCCGCGATGGGCGTACCGCCAAAGACGCCGACGCCAATCATGGAGCCCACCACGCAGACGATCATGCTCATTGTGACCGCCAGTTGGCGGTACAGATCGGAGCCGGTGGTTGTCCTGGGCGACAGGTGGGAAGTCATGTCTCCATTCAACCCGAGCCGCGACGAGGAAACTATCTCTTTGATCAACTGATCAGTAGGCTGGGTAGTTCACGTGTTTACTCGAAAGGGCATGTCATGACTGAGGAAACGAATCGTCCTGAAGAGGACCTGAGCATCACCGAGGGAATCGACCCGGCGGGTCCTGAAGAACTGGATCCGATGACCGAAGGGCAGCCCGACAGCTACCCTGGCGCGGCCGAAGACAACCCCGACCAGTGGCAGAACGACCCACTGCTGCAGGAGGAACCGGCCGCGACGGCGACCGAAGAGGACGTCATGAGCGAGCAGGCACTCCGCGACGGCGCTGACGGAGCTTTGGCACCTGATGTGCCGACGTTGGGTGAAGCAGTAGCGGACGTGGATTTCGAGGATCCGGCCGACGAGTCGGAGGTTGATGCCAGCGACGACAGCGCCCACCTGGGCGGTTCGCCGCTCGGCCAGGACGCGCAGGATCTGCTCGACCGATAGGACGTGCCCGCCCTCCTAGGGCTGAGCCTGATGCCGCTGCGTCGTCGACACCCCAATCGGGGGACCATCGACGGCGCAGTGGCTCATCCCCTGGGGCTCCCGCTCCGGGGCGGTAGAGGCGTCGGGCTGATCCGGCCGCTGCTGGCCGCCCTCCTCCACCAGGACATTGTTGCGGATGGTCAAGGCTGCCAGGGCAGCCCCGACAACCAGGATGCCGACGCCAATCAGGACGGAAATCCGGAAACCCTCATTGAAGGCCACCGGGTCCGTGTAGCTGCTCCCCGAAAGACCGGCCAGCGACGGCAACAACGCGACCGCGATCAGGGCCGCTGCTCGGGCGACGGCATTGTTCACTCCTGACGCCAGTCCTGCGTGGCGGCTATCGACTGTGGCAAGCGCGGTGGCGGTCAGGGGAGCCACCAAGATTGACAGACCCAGGCCCAGGACGACGACGCCCGGCAGAACGTCCGAGAGGTACGAGGCGCCCGGTCCGATCCGCAGCATCAGCAGCAGTGCGACCGCGCACACCAGCGGACCCAGGGCCATTGGCAGCCGCGGTCCAATTCGTGTGGCCAACTGTCCGGACCGTGACGACAGCAGCAGCATCAGTACGGTGATCGGCAGCATCGCGGTACCGGCCGCCAGCGGGGTGAACCCGGCAACAACCTGCAGGTGCACCACCAGGAGGAAAAAGACCCCGCCGAACGCTCCATAGACCAGGAAGGTCACAGCATTGGTGGCACTGAACTGGGTGGAGGAAAAAATCGACAACGGCAGCATCGGGTTCCGGCCACGTGCCTCCACCAGGAGGAAGGCGACGGCCGCGACGACGCCGACTGCTGCCGCGCCGAGCACTGCGGGCGACCAAAGCCCCCTCGCCGGAGCCTCGATCAGGGCATAGGTGACGCCGGCGAGCGCCGCCGCACCCAGCCCGGCACCCCACAGGTCCAGTCGTCCGCTGCTGGTCTGGTCCCTGGTCTCCGGAACGTGGCGCTGGGCGACGATGACGACGGCGATTGCCAGCGGGACGTTAATCAGGAAGACCCACCGCCAGGACACCGTCTGGACCAGCCACCCGCCGAGGAACGGGCCGATCGCCGTGGCCACCCCGCCAAGGCCGGACCAGGCGCCGATAGCCCGCGCCCGATCATCCGGATGGAACGTGGCCTGGATCATGGCGAGACTGCCCGGCGTGAGCAGGGCCGCACCGACTCCCTGGAGCGCCCGGGCAAAGATTAGGATTTCAGCGTTGGGTGCCAAGCCGCAGCACAGGGACGCGACGGCAAACCAGATGACGCCGATCACGAAGATCCTGCGCCTGCCGTACCGGTCGCTGAGGGACCCGCCGAGCAGAATCAGGGCCGCGAGGGTGAGGGTGTAGGCAGTGATTGTCCACTGCAGGGTGGAGAAGTCGGTTTGCAGGTCAGCGCCAATGGCAGGCAGGGCCACGTTGACTACGGTGGCGTCGATGCCTGCGAGGCCTGAGCCGAGGATTGCTGCCAGCAGGACCCAGCGGCCCGCAGTGGAGGAGAAACGGATGGGCTGCCCACCGTCGTCGTGAGTTGCAGACGCTGCAGTTTCAGACACCGCGCTCCCCCGCCATCATCGTTAGCCTTCGCACTCCCGGCAAAACAGGAGGTCGCCCTTTTGACGGGCGACCTGGCTGCGGTGGCGTACCAGGAAGCAAGAGGAACAGGTGAACTCGTCCTCCTGCGGTGGGATCACCCGGATCAGCAGTTCTTCACCGGACAGATCGGCGCCGGGAAGGTCGATGCCCTCGGCTGTGTCAGCGTCCTCGACATCAACCGAAGCCGACTGCGACTTGCTGCCACGGTTAGCCTGAAGGGCTTCGAGGGACTCTGCTTCCTTGTCCTCATCGTTGTTGCGCGGTGCGTCGTAATCCGTTGCCATGCCGGTGCCGTTCTCCTGAATTCGTTAAAGCCCTCTGGGTGATGCAGCCACCGAGTCTAACCCGTTTATCCCGGCCACTGTGCCGGGGATATTCTCGCACGATTGCGCGACTAAGACGCCCTGTTTCGGGCCTTCCGGAGTGCTCCACCCGGTGACACCTGTGTAAGGGAAACCGGAGCCCAAATATTCCCCCGCAGCACCGCTTCCGGACCCCTCCGGAGGCACCACGGAATAGGTCACCCGTGGGTGTGGTTGCCCACTGCAGAATCTACTTCCAACGGAAAGTGCAGCCTGTGACTCTCTTCACCCCGCTCACCATTGGTGACATTGAACTGTCCAACCGCCTCGTGATGGCACCCCTCACCCGGGTCCGGTCGAGCAGGGAAGGTATTCCCGGGCCCATGGTGGTGGAACACTACCGGCAGCGCGCCTCGCTGGGCCTGATTGTCACTGAAGGCACCTACCCCTGCGACGCAGGCCGAGGCTTCCCCGGCCAGCCGGGACTGGTCACGGCGGAACAGGTGGCTGCGTGGCGCCAGGTGACCGATGCGGTGCACGACGACGGCGGCCTGATCTACGCCCAGGTCATGCACGCGGGCCGGGTCACCCACGAAGCCACGACCGGTGGGCACACCGTCGTCGCGCCGAGCGCCGTCGCCATTGACGGGGAGACTCGGACCTACGATGGGAAGCAGCCCTACCCGGTCCCCCACGCGTTGACCACCGAGGAGCTGCCCGGCGTCATCGAGGAGTTCGTGCAGGCCTCGAGGAACGCGATTGAGGCTGGCATGGACGGGGTGGAGCTGCACGGGGCCAACGGCTACCTGCTGCACCAGTTCATGTTCACCGAGACCAACCAGCGCGAGGACGCCTACGGCGGAAGCCCGGAGAACCGCGCCCGGTTCATGATCGAGGTGGTGCAGGCTGTCGCTGCGGCCATCGGCGCCGAGCGGGTGGGCCTGCGCATCTCCCCCGCACCAAGCGGCAGGGATGTGCTGCCCGCCGACCCGGAGGATATCCTCGCCACCTACGGCGCTGTGGCCGACGCCATCGCCCCGTTGAACCTCGCCTACCTGAGTGTGCTGCACGAAGACCCCGCCGGTGCCTTGATCCAGGAAATCCGCTCACGCTTCAAGGGGCCCTTCCTGGTGAACAGCGGCTTCGGCGTCATCACCGACCTGGACGAAGCCGAGGACATCCTGGCGTCGAACCTGGGCGACGCCGTCGTCGTCGGCCGTCAGGCCATCGCGAACCCGGACCTGGCGCGCCGCTGGCAGGAAGGCCTGCCCCTGAACGAGCCGGACCCGCTGACCTACTACTCCCACGGCGCCGAAGGCTACATCGACTACCCGTTCTATCAGGACCCGGAAGCGGCTGCCTCCGCCTCCTAACCTGCCGAGGGAAGGGCCGCGCTAGCGGTCCACGAGCGCATCGTCCGGGTTGATGGTGCGCTCGTTCCTGTCGGTGCGGATGCTGAGACTGATCACCGCCGCCACCGTGCACAGCGCGGCGGCCCCCAGCCAGGCGATGGTGTACCGGCCGGTCGCGTCGCGGATGGCGCCGGCGGCGAAAGCTGCGGCAGCCGCGCCGAGCTGGTGTGAGGCGAACACCCAGCCGAACACAATTCCGCCGTCCGCGCCGAACGCTTCACGGCAGATCGCGACGGTGGGAGGGACTGTTGCCACCCAGTCGAGTCCGTAAATCACCACGAAAATGACGATGCTGGGCTCTACGGTGGCTGACAGCAGCGCAGGCAGGGCGATCAGGCTGATCCCGCGGAACTGGTAGTAGACGGCCAGCAGGATCTTCGGGTTGTACCGGTCAGTCAGCCACCCCGACAGGATGGTTCCGACAATGTCGAAGAGACCGACAACGGCGAGCAGCCCGGCCGCCGTCGTTGTCGGCATCCCGTGGTCGTGGGCCGAGGGGATGAAGTGGGTGCCGATCAGGCCGTTGGTGGTGGCACCACAGATGGCGAATCCGGCTACCAGTGCCCAGAAGGTGCGGCTCCTGCTGGCCCTCTTCAGAACCTGCAATGCGCGGACCGCGGCATTGACCCGGGTGCCGATGTCAACGGCGGGCGGGTCATCCCCCGGTTCCGCTCCGTACGGGGCGACCCCGAGGTCGCGGGGAGAGTTGCGGACCCAGCGCAGCACCATCGGCACGACGGCGATGGCGCCGGCTGCGATGAGTAGTGACGCGTTCCGCCAGTTCGACGATTCGACCATCACCGCAATGACCGGCAGGAACACCAGCTGACCGGCGGCGCTGCCGGCCGTCAGGATCCCGACCACCAGACCACGGTGCTTGACGAACCAGGTGTTGGCAATCGTGGCTGCGAATACGAGCGCGATGGAACCGGTGCCGAGGCCGATCAGCACACCCCAGGTGAGGACGATCTGCCACGGTTCGGTGACGAAAACCGTCAGTCCACTCCCTGCCCCGATGACCAGAAGGGCAATGGCTGTGACCCTGCGGATCCCGAACCGTTCCATCAGGGCCGCGGCGAAGGGCGCTGTCAGGCCGAAAAGCACCAGGTTGATGCTGACGGCCAGCGAGAGGATACTGCGGGACCAGCCGAACTCCTCCTCCAGGGGCAGCATGAGGACACCCGGTGCCGCGCGGAACCCGGCTGATCCGACCAGGGCAAGGAACGCCACAGCGGCGACCGCCCAGGCCGGATGGAACCGCCGTCGTGCTGCTGCTGGACCGATGTTGCTCCGCCGGGACGACTGGTTACTCATCGGTGCTGACCGAGGGCGGTGGCGAGGCGAATTGGTGCCTCGGATCGTGTCAGGCTGTGCCAACTGGTCACCGATGCGTCCAGGGAGGCCCCGCAGTGGGTACAGGTGTCGGCGCTGGTGGTTTCCTCGCCGCACCCGGTGTGGATGACCCGCATGTGGGCTTCGTCGTGGGGAGGTTCAAGATGCTTGTCGGCCCACTGGGCGACGGCGTTGAGTACCGGCAGCACGCCTTCCCCCTTGGTGGTGAGGCGATACGCGTTGCGGGTCCTGCCGCCGTCGTCGTACGGTGCCTTTTCCAGCAGACCCGTGTCGGAGAGCCAAAGAAGCCGTTTGCTCAGGACGCTGTCGGCGATACCGATCCGAGCCTGGATGTCGCCGAACCGGGTGTTGCCGAAGAACACCTCCCGCAGCACCATCATGCTCCAGGGGTCGCCGAGGACCTCGAGGCCCCGGGCAATGGGACAGCTTTTTCCTGACCAGTCCGAACGCAGTGGCATGGTCGATACCGTAGCGAGCTTTCCTGAAGAAAGCTAGCGTTGGGAGGCGGCGACCCGAAGGATAGAATCGGTGAGTGAAAACCCGCCTCGCCCTCCTGGCCCTTATCCCCGCCGCCTTCGCGCTATCGAGTTGCGCCCAACTCGAGGAAAGCGCTTCTGGGATAGCCAGTGACGCCGCCTCCCGGTTCGCTGAGGCCACCGCCGACGAACTCCGCACCCAGGCCTGCCGCCTCGTCGAGGATGGTTCGGTCAGTCTGGCGGATCAACAGTTCCTTTCGGACCTGGTCGGATCGGCCGAAACAGCCGGTTTACCAGCCGAGTTTACGGATCCCCTGAGGGAGATCGCAGCGGCCGGTGACGACGTGCCACGGGACTCGGTTGAGTCCCTGCAGAACTCCTGCGCAAAAACTTAGCAAGTCCGTTGCCTCAACCCGTTGCGCATCGGTGCTGCTTGCGTCACTCTGAGTGAGTACATATGAAATTCCCCGTGACCGGGGTGAGTCGGTGGGGGCCAGTTCGCTTTCCCGTTGACGGGGTTTAACCCGTCGATCAGCTTGCCCAGCGGGGATATGCCTGGAGCTGAACGTGACACTTGCCCGACCAATCGCCGACCCGAAGATGCCGGGATTGAGAAAGTCTGCAACGCGGACAACACTCGCAGTTTGCATCGCTGTCGCGGCGGTATGCGGCTCCGGCTACCAGAACTCCACCGTCGGCGCCCCAGGGCAATTGGTCGCCGCAGCGGAAGACCGCACTTCGGTCTCTTCGACACTCCCCACCGGCTGGGTCGGCCGGGATCTTCTGGCCCTCCCTGTTCCCGCCTCGCAGAACTTCCTTGCTCCGGCGGACCCCCTCAAGGGATTCCCGTCAGCGGCCGGGAACGCGGCCGACGAGCCGGACGACTTCAAAGTCACCAGCGTCCAGTCCGATGACCCTGCCCGGCCCGCACCCGGAACCTTGATGTCTCCCCTGGCCCTGCTCAGCCCGAGCTCCCCCTTCGGCGAGCGCATCAACCCCATCACCGGCGAGGTGGGCGAATTCCACTACGGGCTGGATTTCGCGGCCCCGTGCGGGACCCCCGTCCACGCCGCCGACGCCGGCACTGTCCGTGCCGTGGGCTGGCACCCCTGGGGTGGTGGCAACCGGGTGGAGATCGACCACGGCAACGGCCTGATCACAACCTACAACCACCTGGAAGGCATCTCCGTGAAGGCTGGCGACACCGTCGCCGTCAGCCAGATTGTTGCGGCCATCGGATCAACCGGCTCGTCGACCGGCTGCCACCTGCACTTCGAGACCATCCGCGACGGGTCCCACGTGGACCCGAAGGGCTGGACCCTCAACCCCCTGAGCCCGGCAACAAGCATCGAGACACCCGCGATGACCTCCTACGAGCCCGGCGGTTCCGGGGACAGCGGCCCCGTCCCGTGGGTGATCGCCATGCCGCACGAGGTGTCCCACGACCACGCTGCCGACCAGGGAGCCGACAACTTCGGGGCAGGGCTGGTGCTCGGCGCCGCGCCGGCCGTGGGCACACCATCGGCAAGCACGCCTGCTCCCCGAACGGATCCACCCCCACCCGCCGCCACTCCCAAGCCGGCCCGGCCGTCCTCCGCCCCGAGCGTTGACCCATCGCCTAAACCCGGATCAGCGAAACCAGGACCGGTTCAGCCAGGTCCGTCGGCTTCGCCCTCTGAGCCCACACCAACGCCCTCGCCCACCACCCCGGATCCCGTCGAGACTGGCAAGCCTGACCCGACATCGAAGCCCACTCCAACCCCGACGCCGTCGCCATCGCCCACGCCAGCCCCGACGCCGTCGCCAGACCCCGAGCCTTCGCCGACCCCGGAACCCGAGCCCGAGCCCGAGCCGACCTGTGACGTAGAGCCGGCACCGGAACCTGATCCCGAGGGCGCAGAGGGAGTCGAAACGGGTGGCAAGTCCGATCTGGCGCCTGCCCCTGTGGCAAGCCCGTCACCACAGCCAACCCCAGAACCCGAACCGGTGGTGCAAGCAGCCCCAGAAGACGGTGACGTCGACGGGGAAGAGCCCGCTGACCCCGCCCCGGGATGCGAGGACGAGGATGAATCCGGCCAGTCGCCGAAGCCAGAGGAAACGGAAACGGACTCCGCAGCAGCTGGTGTTGCCGACGCGGGCGAAGGTCGCAGCAACACCGCGCCGGAGTCGGTTCCTGCGGCATCCTGACCGGGCCACAAGCAGGTAGTTACTTGCATCGTCGGTTATATAAGTCGAGTACGTCCTACTCGTGACGCAGCACCGGAGTCCGCCTACTCTCGGTCCATGACAAACATGGATCATAGGTGCCAGTGCTGCGGAGAACTCGTTGAGGCAGTGTTCTGCGAAGACTGCTGCATCGCAGAGGCCGCCTAGACAGTTCTTCCTCTTCTTCCCGCTGCGTCGACTCAACGATGAGCCGCAGCGGGAAGCCAGTCGGCTCTGCCCTGCGCGGAGCCTTTGGCGGGGGCCGAAGCCGCCCCCGCACTGCCTTCCCCGTGTCCCTGGGGCAGTGACGACACCGGGTGAGTAACCCCCGGCCGATGTTCCGCCCAACGACCACCTCGCGGACGTACCAGCCCTCGCTCCCGCCCTTCCCGCCGTTGCCCCTCTCCCGGACGCCCCCTGGCCACCCGACCTCTTCGGGCAGGGATTGTCGGGGCAGCGACGAGATGGCTCCCGTAGCGTTGCAGGTGGAAACGGAGGCAGTAGTGCAGGAATGGAACCGGGCGATAGAGCTCATCGAGGCGGATCTCACCGCAATAGTGGACATGACCGCGTTGGCGCAGGTCGCCATGACATCTGAGTATCACTTCCGGCGCATGTTCGCGACCTTGGCGGGCATGCCGGTATCTGAATACATCAGGCGCAGACGACTTACCGCAGCAACCGCCGAGATCGTAGCCGGTGAAGCCGTTCTGGAGGTTGCCTTTCGGTACGGGTACGGCTCAGCCGAAGCGTTCACCCGTGCGTTCAAGACCATGCATGAACTCACGCCCTCCCAGGCCCGACGCCCAGGAGCGGTCCTCCATTCCCAACCGCAACTGAGATTTCATCTACGCATTGAAGGGAGCATCGACATGAAACACCGCATTGTCGAGAAGGACGCGTTCCGCCTGGTCGGATTCAAGACCCGGGTGCCGCTGGTCCATGAGGGACCGAACACCGCTATCCAGGACTTCGAACGGGGGCTCGATCAGGAGGCCAAGATCAGGTTGGCCGAGCTTTCGGATACCGACCCGGCCGGTACCGTCTCCGTGACTGGGAGCATCGATGCGCAGCGCACCGAAGGCAGCGAACTGGATTACTGGCATGCCGTCGTCACCTCGCGGCCAGCCCCTGAGGAGTTTGACTCGCTTGAGGTACCGGCCAGCCTATGGGTGGTCTTCGAGACCGAGGGCAAATTTCCGGAGGCGTTGCAGTACCTCTGGGCCAACGCTGCGACTGAGTGGTTCCCCGCCAACCCATACCGCTGGGCGCCGGGTCCGGAGATGCTCAGTGTCCAGCCGGCACCAGGCGGCACCGAAGGGAAGGGACAACTTTGGATTCCCGTTGAGCAAACCCGCAACTCGTAGGACGATCCCCGGACGATAGGTCGTCTGGACAGCCAGTTACTTCAGGACCACTGTCCGGTTCCCGTGCAAGAAGACACGTCCCTCGCAGTGCCAGCGGACGGCGTTGGACAGGGCCTTTCGCTCCGTATCCCTTCCCGCGGTCACCAGGTCGTTGGCGCTGTAGGTGTGATCCACTTCGACCACCTGCTGGGAGATGATCGGGCCCTCGTCCAGCTCTGCGTTGACGTAGTGGGCTGTGGCACCGACAGTTTTCACGCCTCGCGCATGAGCCTGGTGGTAGGGCTTCGCCCCCTTGAAGCTAGGCAGGAAAGAGTGGTGAATGTTAATGGCACGGCCGTTCAGTCGGCGGGTGAGGTCATCGCTGAGTACCTGCATATACCGCGCCAGCACCACCAGCTCGACGTCGAGCTGATCCACGAGCTCCATCAGGCGCTCCTCCGCGGCGGGTTTGGTGTCGGCGGTGACGGGTACGTGGAAGAAGGGAATGTTGTGCCATTCGACCAGGTCCTGATGGTCCGGATGGTTGGACACCACTGCGACGATGTCAATCGGGAGTTCACCCATCCGCGACCGGTACAGCAGGTCGTTGAGGCAATGCCCAAACTTCGAGACCATGATCAGGACCCGGCGCTTGGTGCCGAGCGGCTCCAAACGCCACGTCAGGTCGAGCTCCGCTGCGATAGGGCCGAACGCGGCCTGCATCGATTCGGTCAGCCCGTCGACGTCGGGACCGGCGACGTGGACGCGCATGAAAAAGTGTCCCGATTGCCGGTCCCCGAACTGCTTGAGTTCAACAATGTCCCGCTCCTGCTCCAGGAGGAAGCCGGACACCGCGTGGACAATTCCCGGGCGTTCCGGACAGTGAAGTGCCAGGATATGTTCGACTTCGTTGTTCGGTTCCATTGTTCGTTCAGCACTTTCGTTGCGTTGACATGGTGCGCGGCTTCATCACGGTTTGCAGGTTCATCGCGCGCTCACAACTGCGACGCCGTGGCGCATTGCCACAGCTGAATATACAGCTGCGCTGCGTAGGCCCTGCTCCTGAGGATCGGCCGGGAGCTTCCTTCGGACCGAGGGGTCGAGCCAGACCTGGGCTTCGTGATGCAGCGGCAGGACACGGAGGATCACCTCACGGGGCGCGTCCTCGGCCGGCCCCAGATCGACCGTCCACAAAGTGCCATCCCAGAACTGGTCAGCGACCACTTCCCCGTTCACTTCCAGGGCCGCCACATCACCCACCCAATCGATCTCCAGTTCCAGTGAGGACCCGCCGGCGGCCTCCTCGGGAAGATGGAGCCGATAGGCGGCACCCTTTTTCACCAGGATGTCGTGGCCCGGCGCGCTAGCCCTCCCCTGGTGAGCACCATATCCGGACGGCGGTGGTGTGGCTGTCTGAAGTTGCTCGGCAGCTACGGGTCGCCGGCCGGAGTGAGCCCGACCTAAGGGGTCAGACGGCGTGAGGGAGACGAAGTGGAGCGCGCCGGTGTCGAAGACCTCCGGCGGCGGTCCGGGCGTCCGCACCCAGGTGGTGACGCCGTCGTCGTGGGCATCCAGCTCGTCCGCTGACAGGTAGAGGGTGCCGTCCATAACCCAGGCGAGATCTGCGGTTGCGGCGGGAAGGACGACGACGGCGTCGTCACCGACCGCGTGCACGAACACCCGGTCATCCGGTGACGGGAGCACTGTTCCATCCTCCAGAGCGATAGCCACGGCAGTCCCCGGTTCTGCAGTCAGTACTGCCACGGTGCCGCCGCCCGGACGGTCGAGGAGCGTCAGGAGGCTGGCGGTGGCCCACTGGAGGGTCAGGTTGCCCACCGCAAGTCTGAACGGCCACCGGGCGAGCGTTCCGGGGAGGATGGTGATCGGCTGGTCGGGGAAGCGCAGCGATTCCCCACCGAGCTGCAGGTCAAACGTGACCCCGGTCAGCGGGTGGAGTGGTTCGTGCGGCTGGTGCCAGTTGATGAAGACGAACCCGCTGGTGCCGTCGCTGCGAACCGCCCAGCGGAGCACCTCCGTGTCTTGCACTCCCCGGGGCATGAGGTCCGGCAGTGAGGAGGGCATCGTCGCCAGCCGGTCTCCGACAGCCGCAAGGAAGGCGTGCTGCCGTCGCAGCATGGCGTGGGTGTCGCTGAGCCGGCCCGAGGCGCCGATCGGAGCGTGGAAGTCGTAGTCGAACTCCGGCATGTCGTTGGGGTAGCCGGTGGCTTGTGATTCCTGGAGCCCCGGACCGGGGTTGGTCCCCCCGACGTACATGTAATACCCCTGCCAGGCCGACCCGTTGCCGATCTTTGCGTTGGCGACGGCAGCGATATCGGCACCGGAGAGCAGGGGGCGGCGATGATAGGCGGTGGCCATTCCGCCGCCGAGCTCACAGGTCACCGGTGGGAACCGGGCCGAAACTGTCCCGCGGCTGTCCGACCGCTGTCCACCGTTCATCTTGAGGATGTCGGCGCCGATTCCGGGGTCGTCCCACACATGGGAGAAGAAGAAGTGCTCTCGGAACGTCGGGTCCCAGTCGGCGTCGGCGTCCACCCAGAAACCGTCCGCATATCCTCCGTACATGGGCAGCACCTCATCCGGTGGCAGCTCAGCACTGCCCCAGCCGGTGGACATCCACAGCGGGGCCGTCATCCCGCAGTCGCGGGCCATCTGCTTCAGGGTGACGATGTGCTGGGGCTGGTCGTAGATCTCGTTTTCCAGCTGGATCCCGATGATGCACGAGGTATCGCCGAACCGCCCGGGAAGCTGCGCAGCGATGGCCGTGAACCACCCGCGGACCAGCGCCAGGTACGCCGGGTCATCCGTCCGATGCTGGACCGGGGCATCCTGGACCCAGTCGGGGAACCCCCCGTTGCGGACCTCGCCGTGGCACCACGGGCCGATCCGGAGCACCACATCCAGATTGTGCGCGGCGCAGAGGTCGACAAACGCTGCGAGGTCGAGGTGGCCGACGAAGTCCGGCGGCACCTCACGCTGCGGTTGGTGGTGGATCCAGAACACGTAGGTGGCCACGGTGGTGATACCACCCGCCCGCATCGCCCGCAGCCGCCGCGCCCAGTCCCGGCGAGGAACACGGCTGAAGTGGAACTCACCCGACACCGGGATGTAAGGAGCGCCGTCGCGTTCCAGGTAGCGGGTGGTCAGCCCGATCCGCGTGTGGCGATCATCCTGGTTCGCCATCGCCGGGCGCCCCAGCGCGGCAGTCCAGGGACGATGGGTCAGGGACAGCGGAGACGTCGTCGTCGGGTTCACCCTGACACCCTATCCCGGCGCACACCCGTTGGGATGGACCTCAGCCCGGGTGGCTGGAGTCTCCCTCTTTCCTTCATCCCCCGCCCCCGGCACCCTTGCCGTCATGATGATCCAGGGGCTTAATGGACCTAAATGATGCGCTCCCAACATGTGACGGCTCCCCAAGGCCGCCGCTGGTGCAAGTCCGGACTCTTCACCTTGAATCGACCCAGGAGGCAGCAAATGACCATGGCAGGGATCAATGTGACAGCGCCCCCGAGCGGTACCGGCTGTCTTGAGTGCGAAGCGTCCGGTAGCTGGTGGGTCCACCTCAGACGGTGCGCCGTGTGCGGACACATCGGCTGCTGCGACTCCTCACTCGGACAGCATGCCACCGCGCATTTTCAGGCCACCGGACACCGCTATGTGCGCAGCTTCGAACCTGGCGAGTCGTGGTTCTGGGACTACCGTGAAGAGACGGCGCTCCTGGGGCCGGCATTGGCGCCGCCAACAAGCCGTCCGATAGAACAGACGGTTCCGGGGCCGGCGGAACGCGTGCCGGCCGACTAGAATTCGATTCTCACCGCTCGCGACGCGGCCACCTCGTAAACAGCGCCCTGTGATGGGGTACTGGAAAGATCGAGGTTAGATTGGATCGAGGCACTCCGTTGGCTGCCTTTACAAGCAATCTTTGGGGGAACACATGGGCTTGGATGCGTTCATCATCTTTCCGGTACTGCTGGTCACGATCATTCCTGCGATCCTCGGCTGTTTCGTCCTGTACTTCATCATCCGGTTCGGGGTGAAACACGGCATGCAGGCGGCAAGGGCTGAGGAGATTCGGAGCTGTGGGGTCCAGGGGCCGCGCTAGAACCAGCGGCGGTCTTTGGTGGAGCCTCCTGCCGGATTCGAACCGGCGACCCCCTGTTTACATAGCGGGGGTTCCCGGAGTTTCCTGCAGGGGCCTCATTTGGCCCGCTGACAAGGCAAAACGCACTTGGTAGCGCTCCGAGCTTACCCTCCGCATCCCCTCGTTTCCCGCAGCTTCCTGGATAAACGTCGGAATAAACGTCCCCCGTGGAGAGTGTCCCTGTCGCTACTCCCCCACAGCTGGTACGGCTGCTCAGCAATAGACCCATAGTCACGCACCATTCCCATCATCTTCCTGTCCGATCCTGGGCGTTGCTTTGCCCGGTTGAGACCCCCACCGGTTTGGACCTTCATTTGCGAAAAAGTCGATGAAGAGGCTGCACGGAGGCCATACCGGGTACGAAACGTCCTGCTAGTGATGGCAGCCATGCAACAGGTTTGATCGCTTGTGCCTGTAACGCTTGTTGTGGGACAGTGAAGTTCTCAGGGCTTCAAGATAGAGCCATGCCGTGAGGCGGGACGACGTATTGCTGAGCTGGATGGCGATCCGACCGGCAGGATTTGATTGTGTCCTACACGTTGGGTGTTATTGGAACTGTCAGCTTTCGGGTTGTACCTGAAGGAGCATGCGAGCTGAGGCTTTGTCGTCTCCCCTTATAGGGGAAGACATAGCGGACAGGACGATAGAAAACCAATTGCTCGTTGAGCAAATAGCAGGGCCCTATATGGGGCCCTTTTTTGTACCCAAAATCAGAAAGGAATGTCATGACCATCGTCTTTACGACCACTACTACTAGCAGCGCGCAACGCAAGATCACGACACGTCAGAATAGGGGACAAGCGTCCTCGAAGTACCGTCGGCGGCCCTTAGAAATTGCCATGGAGTCTGTTGCAACACTGCTAGTGGATCATAGGTCAAAGCCGTCACAGCACGCCACCAAAGTGTTGCGACAGCAGATACGTCTCGTCGAGGGGGCAATAGCTCCCTCTGATGTCCTTTCGACTATCACAGACACTTGGGCCGCCCTGCTCGTTCTTTATGAAGCTGATGCCAGGGGAAGCGACATGCTCCAAGCCCGCCAACGGCTCGTTGTGGTGCTTGCCGAAATGTTATGCAGCCCGGTGCAGATGCCCCCGAGTCACCGTCAACGGTACTGGAACCTCCTGCAACATCACTTCCGGATCCTGAATCGGGGGGCAGAATGCGTTCGCGGACTGGAGCGCGTCGACGACCGATTCCCCAGTTGGATAAGGAGCCTCAATGCTGTGGTGCAATATGGCGAGATCCGACCGGTCGCGTTCCCCTCCGCGCTTCTCAGCCGTAAGCAGCGTCTCAGTGCGGATGAGCAATTGGACTACCACTCACGATGCCGAGTCATGGGTGCCGCTCCTTCCGCCGATGAAGCACAGTACTTCGGAAACTCGGTGGATCACTGGAGAAGGCATACATCCCAACGGTAAACGACCAGTTACAACCCAACTAAGAGCTTCGCCCTTCCTCGGGACGGGCCATTTTTTATTTAACCTGAAGGGACCAACTCGTGAATCAGCCGTCATCGCCGATTGAACCTGCCCTGCTCCTCTGGGCAGCCCGCCTCGGACGGGCCTCATCTAGCCTTAACCATGCCCCGTTCCACCGCCAGTTCGGCTTCGTCGGACCACTCGTCGAGGAGTATGCGGATGGCTATAAAAGCGGGGAATTTCTGCCCGCTCTAACCACTCTCGCCATCCTCGAGCTTTCGCTTTCTATGGAGCTTATGCCGCCTTGCCTTGACGACCGAATGAAGTTGCTGCACGTATGGCAGAGCCTTAGCAACCTATATGGAGTTCTTCCCGGGAGCGTTGCCGTGTCTCGAGCGGGACTCATCATCGCTCTCCACACTCTACTTCTGGCAGAAGACCCACCTCCCAACGTGGAAATCTACGTACCGATTCTCGATGCGGAACTGGATCGCATCGATTGGGATGCTCTAGACCAGCTATCCCCAGACTGTGCCTTGCAAGTCCAGCAAATTGAGGAGGACTGGCGACCTTTGGAAGCGGAGAACGAACTGTTGTAGCCAACGGTGCCCGTGCTGACGAGAGCATTCAGAAGTAACTCCGAGCTATAGGATAAGTTTTGTTTTTTCTATCCGAATTGGAGACATAATGCCACGCACGCCAGGCGCAACGAACAAGACCCCGCGGGAACTCAGGGCAGAAGCCAAGCGCCTCCAGGAGAAGGCAAAATATAAGGAAAAGCTAGCCAAGTTGAAGAAGAAGGACAAGAAGTAGGACGTCCCGTATCAGCTACGAGGATCTTGATGGACCTCCCGCGCTTCACGCGACTTCCGGAAGCCTAAATGTCCTGAGCGGGTCGGCTCCTACTGGCACCGAGATAATCGGTGACTCCCTCCGAGACTGGCATCAATTTACTTCGGCTGTTAAGGGCCCCAACAGCTTCTGGTTCCCGCGTTTGGCACGGCACGGCGAGATCAACCGTGAGAAAATTGAGTATCGCCATAGCAGACAGGAAGTCGACCGTACGCGTGAGTTCATGAGATCCCCGGTAGTAGGCGTCTACTCGATGGGCAGAACGCACGCGCACGAGGGATGTGGAAACCGACAGCGCCCTTGGACCCCTTCTATTCCGCAATAGACGATCTCTCACCGGACAGCGTCCGTTCCAACATGACCACGTAGCTCATCAGGTCACCGAGAAACGACACAGGGTTACCGACCGGTGCATGACAAATGACGAGGAGACAGCTCTCAACCAAACCGTGAGTTGTCCTCCGCAAAGCAGTCACCCGATGAAAGTGTTCTCTAAATGCCACTGGAAGAATGGAGCAGTCGAGTGGGTGTGGTGGCGGCACCGGTTGCCCGCGAGCGTGTCCAGCAAGCGATCGACGTCGGGTGTTACGGACTGGGACGAGCGGACAACGTTGCCGCTCGCTTCGACAGCGATCATTCCACGTTCATACAGACTGTCGCAGCCCAGCGAACAGATCAGCATCGCTGCAGACACAAAATCTTTGCGTTCTTCCTCGCTGCAAGCCGAGCGTGGCTTGATATGCCCAGCGACCAACAAACTCTCTGGCATTTCGCGGTGGCACATCGAACAACGCCGCTCCGACCTTTCAAGCAAGGCCGATCGTAGGTAGTGCTGCTCCACTCTCTGCTTCGTCAGTAAGAGTTTGTCTGTCTCAGTCAGATCTGCACCTGAAAACGGCTCTGCGTACTCGTTAAGGTCTGTCCTGGGAATCTTGGCGACCTCGACGCCGGATGAAGCCAGAAGCTTCTCAGCGCTGCTTTGTGACAGCGGAGACAGATACACGCCTCGCTTCAACCCGCCAAGCTTGGTGAATGGACCTGTACCACCCAATTCGAGGAACGACAGATCTTTGCGTCGATCTATTCGCAAGTCGGTAACGAGCGGTTTAACCAGTACAAGCCATCCTTCATCCTTTTCGGTCCCGCTTTGCCTACCCTGGTAAGCAGGTGGCCGATACGTGCCGACGGGTTCACTGACGATGATGCTGATCGTTCTGACGAACTGCTTATTGCAGTGGAATACTACGTCGCCCAGGTTTGTGTTTCCGAGCGCAACGGAGCCAGGTCGCCGGGCCCCTTTTGCGTCGACGAAATTCGTCCACAAGGTTCCCTCCACCCGCTCAAAATTGTCGGACTGATTCGCCCACCAGTAATTGGTCACGCCATTATTCCTTTGGCTCGTTGTCGCTTCTGGGTGCTCTGCTTCCGAGGTCTCGCGCACGTGACCGCCTATTCCGTTACCCCTGGTTCAGTCTTCCAGACTGGCTGATGGTTCAAATGTCATCCAACTCCCGGACACAAACAAAGCTTGCCCACTGGACCACCCTTCAGATCAGCAGAAATGTTTCATCTATGCCACACAACTGGAGTTAGCTCCACGACGGCAAAACTTTACTGTCCCACAACAAAATTTGGGCACAGCGGTCAAACCGGTTGCTGCTCGAACCCACCGAGAAGACGGCCAGCCAGGACCGGGAAGAACCACAGTCTTCCAATTTGCAGTTCATCTACGAGCGCGTCCCGGGCCATGCACTAGCCGGAACGGCTGTGCTCTGCGAAAGGCAGTGAGGCATTTTGGCTGCGGCCTTCGAGATAGCAGGGCTTCAGCTTTGGGGTAACAACCGACGGAAAACGACGGTCCCGTAAGCCGAAGCTACCCGTCGACCTCCCAGCACAGCGACCTGAAACCGAGTCGGTTAAGTGTGACGACGACACACGCCGTACCTGATGCAATGCACCGCTCCGGAGGCTCGGCGCGGGAAGATTGGATCGTGACTGCCCGCCAGCCAGAGAATGCCGTGTCCGTGGCACTGTCCACGGCGTCGAGCTCGCTATCGCAACTCGTGGCACGCATCCTCGAGCAGTTGGCGCTCAGCGCTTGGCTTCCCGCCGGGGCGCTCACGCTGCTGGTCACCTTCATAATGCGGGTGGGCGGCGTACTAGAAGGCCATGGCACCCTAGAGAACGAAGGAAAGCCAGCCCCACTTGATCCGGGCGTTGTGATCTCATCGGCGTTGGAACAGATGGCAAACATCAGTATCGGCGGGGCTGTACTGCTGGTGCTGACTGTGGTTGTTGTGACGATGGTTACTCAGGCGTTTACGTTCGAGTCGATCAGGTTACTCGAAGGCTACTGGGGCGTATGGAGACCATTTGAACGGGTTGCGCAAGCGCGGGCGAAACATTGGCGGAACGTCAGGAAGCGACTTGTGAAGCGTCAGAGACGGCTGACCAAGCAAGCTTGGAAGAGAGCGAAGCTTCACATCGCGGCGGATGACGACTATACGAACGACATGGTCCAAGCGCTCGGCGCCCAGGTGCTCGGAAGAGACTCGCCCTCAACTTTGAACGACGCACAAGTTGCACTTGTCGACTCGACCGATTGGTGGCGATACGCGCCATCCGACTTACGCAGACGGCATGTGAATGTCGAGAAAGCGCTGGATGATTTTCCGCACTCCAAGCACATGATGCCAACCCGGCTAGGCAACGTGCTGCGTCGCTTCGAAAATGATACTGGCTACGAGACGGTTCAGGACCTCGTGGACCGCTCATTCCACCTTCTGCCACCATCACTGCAATCGTCACACGACGAGCAGCGTGGACGCCTAGACCTGTATTGCTCCATGTTTCTGGTGGCGGTAACGTCCGGACTCATCGCTGCCCTGCGGTTCAACTCTACGCACGTGACCTACACAGTTGTAGCGTTGGTCGTCGCTTCCGTGGGGGCTTGGAGTCTGTATCGGGCTGCGGTCGCAAGCGCGCGATACTACGGGTCCCTCCTCGTTGCTATTGCGGAGTACGTGCGCGAGGAGGATTCGCGATCATCCGACCATGAGGTCTCTGTCCAGGCAGGTGGGAGTTGGCTCGCGAGGTTGCGGCGCAAGATACCTAACGGACAGCGCCCTTGAGGGGAACCATCATCTCGCCTTTGTGATTAGGACATTCTAAGCTTCGGGAATTTCGACGCTTCACAGTTTTATCCCGCGGGCAGACCCAGACTTGCTGGCCCTTTTGGGCCCCAGGTACACGACGGTCGACCATCAGTCCATGATGCTCCTCAACCGGCGAGGTGTAAATACCTAAGCCGGGCGCCAACTTCACAACTCGTCAATTTGAGCTGAGCAGTGATTAAACCTCCGATCAAGTCGCGCCCACTGGCCCGTCCGGACACATATGATCCAGTGAAGCGCGAGGTTCGCACCTCCTCGCCTGAGCGGATGGGGGGACGAGTGGGAAAGCTTCAGGAGGCACGCAAGCGGTTCACGGAGTCAATGACTCTCCCAAACTTGAAGCGCCGTTATAGATCTGCCAAAAAGTGGGCAGTACGACAGCCCCTTCTCCCTGCCGTCCTTCTCGGGTTAGCCGCGGCGGTACTCGTAGCTATTGCGGCGACCCTCGTCCTTTCCGGCCTCCTCGACATCGGCGACCGACCAGTCCAGCCCGCTGATCTGACCAGGACAGTGCTGACTATCGTTGCTGGTGTTGGTGGTGTCGTTTTCCTGATCGTCGCCTACCGCAAGCAGCGTGATCTGGAAAGCAGTCGGTTCGTTGAACACTTCGGTGCCGCAGCGCAGCAGCTCGGACATCCCGACCCTGCGGTGCGAATGGCCGGCGTCTACGCAATGGCTGGTGTTGCTGACCAGGTTCATGGACTAAAACAGCAGCAATGCATCGATGTGCTCTGTGGTTACCTTCGGCTTCCCTACTCGCCGGACATTGGTGCTAACCATCAGCACCAACTCATCGTCAGGCGTCCCTCAGGAGATTTGCGACCAGAAGTCGAAGAGCATCACAGCTACCGACAAAACGATCGGGTAGTCAGACAAACTATTGTCAATGTCGTCAAAGCCCACCTTCGAGATACCGCCGAAATTTCGTGGTCTAAGTGCAACTTCGACTTTCATGGCGTGCTGTTTGAGCAGGCCAACTTCGGCGGAGTGGAGTTCGCAGGCCGGTTCACCTCGTTCGCCGGAGCTTACTTCGCAGAAACCACCCGATTCGGCTCGGCACGTTTCATCGGAGTCACCACGTTCGCTGACGCAAACTTCACAGACAACACCGATTTCTCTGGCGCCTCGTTTTCAGGCGTCACCCTTTTCAACGGAACCCACTTCGCCGGCTTTACCGACTTTAGCGCAGCGCGATTCACAGGAAGCACCCTCTTCTTCGCATCCGAGTTCACTAAATTCGCGAGTTTTGATAGCGCGTACTTCGCGGGAAAAACAGGTTTTAATTTCGCTCAGTTCAGCTTGAGTGCTGTCGATTTTGGTAACCCCGAGAGGTGGGATCCGCCTCCAAAATTCGACTGGGACGACGATCCGACCACCAAGCCGGCCAACGTCGAGCCTGCCGAATGGCCCCCCGTCGTCAACGATGGAAAGTAGTCGTTGCCTGTCGAAATGTCAGAGGTATGCCAGACGACCATCATCTGGGATGCGGCACTTCGTCGGATGGGACGACAGCAACCATGAGAAAAGTCAGCTTGGCTACGACCTGTTGCGACAGCCCGCTGGCGGTCAGCTCTCGTTGAGGAGCACCCGAATGGTGTGCAGGACGAGGTCCCGCTGCCGAGCGTTGAGCCGGTTCGCACTCTCCGGGACGAACGGTTCAGGCTCTCCGGCAGGCATCCCAGCTGCCTCGCGCAGTCTGGGCATTGGGACACCCAAAACCACCGAAAAGGCGCTCAGCAGATGCTCACTGGGCGTCTCCGGCTCTCCACGCAGGTACTTGGAATTGACGTGTTGGTGACCTTGACGCCTTTCGACTCGGCGATCGCCTGGATGCGACGGGCAGACAGTTTCTCGGTATTCGAATCGTTCAGGAGGTCAGATAAGGCGCTCATGACTGGTGTCCGTCCACGCCATCCCCCTCTGGCACGATTTCCGTCGAGATTGGTTCAACCTTTCCATAGAAGGTGAGGCGGGGAGCATCTTTCCTCCGACCGCCAGCGCTGAAGTCGGCATTCCAGACAATGGAGACCTCAGGTTGAGGCCAGGAAGCAATCGATTCAGGTGCTTCAAGCTTCAAGCTGGTACGCAGTCGCTCGAGAACCGGCTGTGTTGCCTGGTCGACGACCTCCTCCATCGCATTGATGAGGGCAGCGAAGGCCTGTGCGAACGAAAGAGGAATTGTCTGGACGAAGGCGACACCCATGACGTCAATGCCGTAGCCGCTGTCATCCAGCACAGCGACCGGCAGGGGCATCACCAAGTCGGCCTGCGAGTGGGCGACCGTGGTGTTGCGGTATTTCCTGACTATGTCATGGACCGCTTGCAGCTCCGATGGCACCGGTGCAACCTCTGGCATCTTATCGAGCCGGGTGCGGACGTTGGAGTGGATGAAGGGTCGGACGTAGGCGGTCACGGCGTGTGAGGTCAGGAACTCCCACAGATCGGAGTCCACCCCTACGTTCAGAGCTCCTTGGAGGGCGTGGGCTGCCTCCGACAGATCGTTGGCATGACTGGTGAGGTCTCTTAGTAGCCGGGAGTCTGCCGAATCAGGAAGAACCGCAAAGTGTGCTGGCATTCTGGCCGCCGAGTCGGCTCGGAAGCTGCTGTTCCGTGGAGATCCCATTGGGCAACAGTAAAGGACGCCCCAGTAATGTAGGAGCAAAAGAAGCTCTGCCGCGCAGCCAATAACGAGAGCAGTTGTCCGTGGACCCCATGAATCACCCGCACGCCAGAAGGACCAGAATCCGGTTGTTGATCCAGATCCCCATGGGCGTCATTGCAACAATCGCCATTCCCATCATGCTGCTAGTGCTGGACGAACCAACCCGGGATCATATCCTGATCAGCGCCATCATGGTTCCTCTTGGTATTTTCGGCTTCATCGTCGGGATCAGGGAGCTCAAGAAATTACGGCATACGTTCCGATATGAAGACACTCCCGAAGAAGCTCGATAGCGAACGCTAAAGACCGTTTTCCCTCAGGATGACTGCCGTCGTAAGGACGATAAGGATGAAGACGATTTGAACCCAAATCAGTCGGTCCATCTTGCGGTCAGTGGCAGCAGTCGGCTTGAGGTCTGGATGTCTCAGCCGGTAGATCAATGGCACCAGAATGAACACCCCTAGGAGTGCTACGCCGAACCAGGTCAAGGTGTTGGAAACACTCAAGCTATCCACTCCTTTGATCTGTTGGTCGGGCCGCGTCCACTCTGACACGTCTGAGCCAGCAACTAGGACTGGCAGCCTACGCCGTCACCGTCCCTATCGAACTTGGCCTCGAAGCCAGGGTCTCCAGCCATAATCGGCGCAGCCCCGGCGTAGGCGACACCCTCCCCCGCGGGCGCCGGTGCATCAGCGGCAGGAGCCTCCTGGACCGGCCCTGGTGTGGCCCGAGTATCGATAGGAATCAGAAGCACGCGTTATCTATGCGTCAGGGTTGCTGCTGAATCGGTTATCGCGACCCGCGGCCTATTCAACGCGCGGGTCTAGTGACGATTTTGCTCGTGGATAGACGCTAGTGATGCAGAGGGCTGAACCATATACTTTTCGGATGCTAGTTGTATGGGCGGTTTGTCCGGACCACGGCCTTATCCAGGTTGAGACTCCGCTCGATGATGGCGCAACCTCAGAGTTCGTTTTCGAGAGAACGCAGACCGAGTGTATAGATCACAGTCCTCCCAGACCGATTCCCGTTGTGGACGGGCTCTACAGGAACGATCGCGGGCACCGATCTTTTCATCCCTCACCAAGCGAAGTGATTCGAATCCAGTCGACTCTTACCTGGGCTCGCGAAGAAATAAGCAGCCCTTCAGCTGATGCCACGGTGATTGAGCAAAAAGTGCAGCGCACTCTCACTAAGGTAGCCCCAGAGTTTGCCTCTGCCTTCAACAAAATTGTCAGCCCCAAAGGCGTAGGTCTGGCTCAGTGGTTGACCCTACTTTGGATTGTTTTTTCTGGACTCGAAGGATCTCAACAACCGGAAATTACGCCTGAGCTACTGGAAAGAATCGTCGAGATCGTGAATGAGAGGGAGAACTCGCTGCCGCCGATTGAACCTTCCGTGCAGCCCACCGAGCCAAGCGAAAGTCAGCACGACCCGCCGAGGGATTAGTCGGCATAGCGCCCAGGTTCTGTTCGTCCGAAAGACCTCTCTCATACCGCATTTGCGGCCTTCTTGTTCAGCTCCGGATGATCCTGCCGATCTTTTGTTATGTGGTTCGAGCCCTTTGGCCAAAGAATCGCGTCGTGTCTTTTCGCCAGTAATGGTTGCTCCGTGATACACATTGGGTGCTATGAGCCTGAAGCAGCGGTTGTATCCCACCCAGGAGCAGCAAGCCCTCATGGTGACGCACGCTGAGCACGCTCGGTTCGTCTACAACCTCGGTCTGGAACAGCGTTCAATGTGGACGAAGGATAAGCGTCACTTCGAGCAGAAGATTAACCTGTATACCCAGTGCAGAGAGCTCACCGAGCTTCGCCAGGAATTGGATTGGCTGCGGGATGGGTCCGCCGTCATCCAGCAGAACGCCTTGCGGGATCTCGACCAGGCGTTCAAGAAGTTTTTTGCCGGTCACACAAGATACCCGCGGTTCCGGTCGGCGCGGGATCTAAAATCGGGTTTCGCCATCCGGGACTTGTTCCTACGCCGGATCAACCGCAAGTAGGCTCTAATCCAGATACCGAAGGTCGGCTGGGTGAAGTTTCGACTCACCTACCGATACCAGGACGCCGAGCAGGGCACTAGCGCCAGGGCGGTCCACCATAACGGGCGGTGGCACGTTTCCATCACCACACCACCAAGGCCCAGGATTCCTGCCTGCACCGGGGCAGAGGTGGGGATCGATGTCGGTGTGAAGAACACAGTGGCCACCAGCGATGGGACCTTCATCCAGGCCCCCTCCTGGACTCCGGGAGAACAACGCCGCTTCCTGGCTCTGCAGCGCAGGCTGGCACGCCAGGAGAAGGGGTCGAAACGGCGGGTCAAAACCATTGCGCAACTGGCCGGCCTCCGCCGCACTCTCAACGATCGGCGGACCAATTGGATCGAGCAAACCACCGCGGCTCTGGCCAGAATGTATGACCTAGCCGCGGTCGAGGACCTGAAGATCACGAATATGGTCCGGCGCCCGGCACCCCGGCCAGACCCCGACATTCCTGGCAGTTTCCTTCCCAATAATGCGAGGGCGAAGGCCGGTCTGAACCGGGCCATCCTGGCTTCCTGCTGGGGGAAGTTCACTACCCGGCTAGCCGACAAGATGACCGTCATCCGGGTCAATCCAGGCAACACGTCACGCCAATGCCAATGCCAATCCTGCAAAGCCACCAGTGCAAGAAACCGCGAGAGTCAAGCGGTCTTCATCTGCATCGAGTGCGGGCACGAGGCACACGCAGATACCAATGCGGCCCAGAACATTCTGGGCCGCGTAATCAACACCAACCCGGAGACTCCGGGGGATCGGACGCAGAGGTCCCGGCAACGGGCCGCGTCAACCGCTCTCTTACCCGCCGCGCAACCCGCGGCGTAGGGAGTCCTTTCCGAAAAAGAAAGGGGAGGTCAACCTCATGTGTGCGGCGCTGTATCCGACCGCTTTCTATCCGACGGCGGTGAACGGCAAAATGTTAGGCCGAGTGCACCCCGGGCAGGACGGGGTCATCCAGTTTTGCCGCTCTACCGAAGGCGCCCAGGAATTAGCGCTTGTCCAGGCCGTTGATGAGGCAAAACTCCAGCTGGCGTGACGATGCCACAAGTGAGGGGTTCTTCGGCCGGGACTTCGCTCCGGCTCCGGGAGCGGTTGGGTTGAAGACGTAGAGGATCGTCTGGATGTCCTGGTTGCGCTTCAGGCTGGCGATCACACCGTCACGGCTGGTGTGCGTGGCCTCGCCAGTCTCAATCTTGTCGTCGCGCATGCGCACCCGATAAGTGAACTTCTGGCTCTTCTGTGCTGCGCTTACTGCAGCCTCTGCTGTTACGGTCAACAGTGCTCCCTAGTCCTGTGGGAGGTGCTACGCCCGCCCCGATCGGCCTTCACTGGGGAACATGCGTAGACACGCTTGCTTGAGCTAATCCGTGGTGCTCTCACGGCGTACCGCTAGGGTGACGTCATGTCTACTGCCACTCATTCAAGAGTCAGGACCGAAGCAGCGTTGCCTCGGATCAGCATCAACACCGTGCCGAATGCCAGTGCGGAGGAACTGCACCGAATCATCGGAGCAGCTCTCGACGAGGTGGCGCTGGGCTTTGTACTGCTCGCCCCACCGCTGAGGAAAATGCCGTGGGGGTCAGGCACCGATTCTGAAATTGAAGCAATTCTGGATCGGGAGCTTGGAGAGCAAGTCGAGATAGGTGGCCATCCAATAAGGACGAATCCTCCCTACCGCGTTCTTGCTCAGATCCGCTCGGACGTCCTGCAGATCAAGAGCATCTCGTACACCAATCCCCTGGAGATAGTGATCGGTGGGATATTCGTCGGTGGGGCTGCGCTGTTGGCGTCGATAGCTAAATTCATCGAGGCTGGCTCAGGGAAGCGAGGGTGCTGCGTTGTAGGTCCCGGACAGTCCTGAGCGGTTCGGCCGGCACGCCCATCCCGGCGGCCTCGAACATCTGACGCATCAGGGACTCGACTGCCTGGATGGATTCGTTGGCGGCGCCGCTGGTGCGCAGCTCGTTCAGCGTGGCCGGGGCCAGGCGGGCAGATTCCATCATGCCAGCGGTCTTCGCCTGATCAATCAGTGGTCCGACCGCATTGGCGATGTCCCGGTCGGTGGGCATTTTCACGACTGGGCGTGCGCGGGTGCCGCGTTCCGGCGCTGCTGAATGAGGACCACCGCGGCGACCATTGCGAGAACCGAGAGGCTCTGACCGTTGAAGACCTGGGCGGTAATACCGACGGGGATTGAATCATGACGACGGCAACGCCCGTCGGTCCCTCCGCCAGCTACGAGCAGCGTGCCAGCCAAACCGGATTGCTCCTGAATAACCTGCGCCGGTTCACTGAGCTGGCCGTCAGCACTTCCACAGCCCGCAACCTCAGCAAGGAGTATGCGCTCACCCCCATCGTGGAGTCCATCAACCTGCTGGAACACCTGCCCGGGTCATTCAGCACCCATGCTCAACCAGAGCTACAGGCTCAGATCCTCGCCCATGAGGAAGCGGCGGCGCGAGGAGGGTTGATGGAGAATGGCTTTTAGGAAAAGCCACGAGCCTTACAGCGTTCAACCTTCATGAACTGATTGCATTGCGCTGTCCGGCACCCGCCAGAACTTGTGTGACACTGTGACCATGAATACGGTCTCTCGCGTCCTTCTGATACCTCTTGTCGTGGCGTGCGTGATGGCGGCCACGGGCTGCTCGAATCTCGGAACGGACCCCTCAAGCTCGGGTGCATCAGAAACGGTGCAGGCCGAAACGACCTCCTCGGTTCAGACCTCGGCCGTGCCACCCGCGGAACTCTCCCCTACCCCATCTCCGACCCCGGCCGCGGCTCCAACCAGTACTCGGTCGCCAGCAGCGTTCGAGGGACCCACTGCACTCAACGAGACGTTCACCTCTCCCGATGGCACCTTGAGCTTCCGTTACCCGACCGGGTGGACTGTCACCGAGTCTGAAGAGGGGTCACCCTGGTCGCTGTTTGATCAAGAAGGCCAGCGCATCCTCACCCTCCTATCGTCACCACTAGAAACTAACTCCGGGGGAATGGGTCCGCTGATCAGCATGACCCCTCTGGGGCCGATCGTCGGCGCCACAGACAATGGTGGGACAGCTCCCCAAGCGGTCGTCGGCGTTAGCCTTGGGCATGACCCTCGCGCTGGTAACGCCGCGGTCACCTACGGTGCGGCTGTCCCGGGAACAGATACGTGGAACTTCAGGTTCAGCTGGGGCAATCATTATTGGTTGTCCTTTTTAGGCTCACGGGAGTTGGGACCCAAAGATCAGCTCAATGAATTGACGGCCGATGCCGAGCAGTTCGCTGCCAGCGCCGAATTCCGCAACCAGATTCTCCCCATCATCCAGTCCTTGACTGCCTCTGAGCCACCTACCTCGATTGCTACGCAGGCGCCTGAGGCGAACACTAACGGTTCGTGCATGGGTGCAAAATACACGTACCAGAACCTAGCCGGCATCACTTGTGATGAAGCCAAATCCATCTTGCAAACGGTGCTTGACACGGGCACAGCTTGGGGCGCCCGCAGTCACGTCACCGATGGCTTCGATTGCTATGAATCCAGCTACGGCGAGCGAATCGAGGGTTCACCTCACATGATGTGCTGGGCCTTGACCGGCGAAGGCGCCCGCGACTACATCGTCCTGGAAGCTAACTACCGGTAGCCACTCGATCCCCATATATTCCGTCCGCACACCGACAAAGGCAACCGCATGCAGAATCCCTTCACCGACGAGTCCATAACTCCCGAACAAAGGAGAAATAGAATCTGGCTCGCGATCGCCGGTGCCCTCGTATTTAGTGGGGTCATTAGCTCGCTCGGCGGTGGCCGTGACGACTCGGCAGCAGGCGAGTCCAGCCCCGCAGAGCAAAGCACAACACAGCCCCCGACCGGGCCGGATGCGCCTGAACGGGAGGCCTTTGCAGCCGAGATCAACCAGGCAGCTCTGGACTCTTTCGGCATCGACTCGTGGAGTCAGACTTGCAGGGCCACCCAGGTCGGATGGCCCTGCTTTCTTTCGGACATGGAATCACCAGGGGAAGGTGATCTCGTCGTCCTGCTTCAGACATCAGGAACGGAGGAGGAAGCGGATCGTCTAGCCGATGACGCCGCGCACGCGTTGTTCAAGCTAGTCAATGCGAAGGAACGTGGTCTCGAATGGATCCAGGTCATCGACCAGTCACACGGACTGATGACCACTCTCCACTACAGCGAAGCTCTTCCCGCTGGCTGATCGACACTCGACCTCCTGGCGCGCAGCGGCACGGAGACATGGAACCCCCTCGCAGATGTCACCATCGCCTACGCAGACCTCTTCCAACTTTTCGGTACATTCAAGCAGTTCGAGGAGTTCTTTCACCGACAAGACCTCATGACTCCAGACGGCATCGACTTCTTCCTGCCCCTCGAGGATTTCCAGCGCCCCGGGACGCCGGCAACGCGAGACGAGTACATGGCGTGACAGGAAGCCTCGCTGAAGTTTATTGAGCGACGCGGCAATCGGATGGCCGACTGGGTCGAGGCGCGCCATCCAGAGATCGAGGTAAGCCGGCAGCGCCGGCAGCGGGGCCACCTGACGAAGCGCCTTTCGCAGCGCGCGGGTCTCAGTAACTTCCTTTCATTCGTGAAAAGCCAGTTGAGCCCATCGCATGCTCGCTCCCGCGCCTCACATGCAGTGCAAGGTGCGCATTGAGGCGCCGTCGAAGCAGCAGGCTCACACTCAATCGCCATTCGAACTCGGGGGGAAACCACATGCCAGTACATCTCGAGGAACTCGCACTGAGCATTGCCCGCTGCCCGGAAGTACCACTGGCCGCTGCGGACCCAACACACCCGTGCCACAAGGTGGTGCACTCCCAGGATCAGTACGAGGGACCGTTCCAGGTTCCCGAGGCGTGGGCAGGCAAGCTGGAGACCGCCAAGGTGGTCTTCCTGTCGTCGAATCCAGCTATTAGCGCTGGGATGGCGGGCAAGCATCTGGCGGAAAAGTATCCGAACGCGGAATGGGAAGATCCGGACATCGCCGACTTCATGCTGAACCGCTTCGACAGCGAGCACGACTGGGTGAACCAGGAGCTTCGGCATCTGAAAGTCGACGGTTTTTCCCGGGGTCGCCCAGAAGGCTACTGGAAATGGGTCAGGGCCCAGACTGAAGCGCTGGTCGGGACCGACCTGCCCTGGTACGAGAACGTGGCCATGACCGAGATCGTCCACTGCAAGTCCGGCAGTGAGGACGGCGTCAAGGAGGCTGCCGACCGTTGCAGCTCCATGCACATGGACCGGGTCCTCTCGGCGACGCCGGCGAACCTGATCATCGTGGTCGGCCGCCAGGCGCGCGACCGCTTACTGCGTGCCTACCCTGAGGTAGCGAACCGCTACCCGCGCTTCGGACGGGATGATAAGACGACCGGCCGAGTTGACCCGGCACAGAGTATTTTCGAGATGAACCTCGGCGGCCGGATGCGAACGGTCTGCTACCTCTGGCACAACAGCGCCCACCACCCAAAGGTAAGGGGCCTCGCCGCCATGTATCCGGAGCACTTTCTCCGCCTTCAGGCCGCTGCCCTCGGCCCCGCTGTAGCCTGACGATGCGGATCGTGTCGTGGAACTGTGCGATGGGCTACACCAAGAAACGGCATCTGATCGAGGCATTGCGGCCCGACATAGCCGCTCTGGCGGAAGTTTCGCTGAGGGCCATCACGGACTCTGACGCGCCGTTCAAGACGTGGGTGGGGTCTAACCCGAACAAGGGCCTGGGCGTTCTCGGCTTCACCGACCGCACCTACTTGGAGTACGAAGCTGGGCAGCTCCTGCCATGGCATATCCCGTTCAGCGTGGACGGCATGAACATCATCGCCCTATGGGCACACGTCCGCACCCGGGACCTCCGCTATGTGCGGGTCACCCACGAGATCGTCAACCGGCAGGCCGAGTTCCTGCGACACCCGCAGTCCCTGCTCATCGGTGACTTCAACAGCAGCACGCTCTGGGACAAGATGCACCCGGGACGGAACCATTCAATGCTGGTCGATAAGCTCGAGCAGCTGGGTCTTCACAGCGTTTACCACCGCCAGGAAAACGTGGCGCAGGGTAGCGAGCGGCACCCGACGTTCTTCGGCAGCCGCAACCCCGAGAAGCCGCACCACATCGATTACGCCTTCCTCAGCGCTGATATGACAGCGAATTTGGAGATCGGCAGGCACGAGGCCTGGCTCGCCCACAGCGACCACATGCCGCTTATCCTCGACGTCGACAGGTCTTCTACTGTCCTGACGCAGGCGTTCCACCGCGGCCCGTCAGGTTGACCCGGTTCATCTGCCTGCCTGAACAGTTCCTAGTGTGGGAGGGCTCCCAGCTCAGTCTCGAACCTTGGTGCCCCGGTGAGGTACTCGGCGTTGAGCTCGCGGTGCACGCTCATTTCCCGCGTTTCGCGGCAGCTCAGCGGCAGCTCAGCGGCAGCTCAGCGGCAGCTCAGCGGCAGCTCAGCGGCTGAGCTTAGTCGTACTCGGATTACACCACTGGCGTGACTTCGCGCAGGCGGGGATGACCCTTACCCCGGGGCGTCTCGTGCTATGGCGCGCTTGTCCCGAACATGGACTATCTGGTTATCTCTTTTTAGATCGAACAGCCCGATGGCATCTATGAGTTCGCTCAACTTTTGATAGCCGTAATTGCGGGAGTCCAGCGACGCTTGGTTGCCTATTTGGCTTCCCACCGCAGATAAGTTCGCCCAGCCGTCATCATCGCTTGCAGCTTCGACAGCGTTACGTATCAGGAGCACGAGACGGGTATTACCACGCAGTTTCCTCGAGTCAGCGCGTTGTTCCACCGAAGTGTTAGAGCTATTGGGCGCCTGCCCCAATCCTTCAACGTAGGTGAATAGGGAACAAGCGTTGACAAAGGGCTCCGGAGTCTTCCTCTCCCCGAACCCGTACACCTTTTGACCGTTCGCCAATATTCGCATGACCAGCGGAGTGAAGTCCGCGTCGCTGGAAACGAGGGCGAAGGCATCGATCGAGCCTCCATTGAGCAAATCCATGGCGTCGATCACCATTGCCATATCAGCGGCATTCTTGCCAGTGCTGTATGCAAACTGCTGCATCGGTCGTATCGCATACGGGTGGAGGGCGGACTCCCAATGCTGTAGACGAGGGCTTTTCCAATCGCCATATGCTCGACGTACATTGGCAACCCCATGACGGGCCACTTCGGCAAGGACCAGATCAATTTTGGAAGCTGGTGCGTTGTTAGCATCGATGAACAGGGCGATGCGTTTCTCTTCGGGATTCACCAGTTGAGCATGCAGGCAGAAGCAGCCTCGGTCAACTCGCCCGGTGTTCTAAAAGTCTGCTGCCTCGCCCGCCTGCTGAGCATCAGCTTCGCAAGAGTGTGACACCAATTTCGAGCTTTCCACAAGCTGCTTCCGTCCCATGGTTACCCCCCTAGGGAGTTCATTTGGGGGCGAATGACAGCGGGGTAGCTAGTGTCACCTTGGGCAAGGGAGACGGCGGTCAAGCGAGTGCGGAACCGACGATGTCAGTGCCGGTATCTAGCGTTGGCTGCCAACTCGGCCGCTGAGGGTCCCTGCCCGACTTTCAGCCAGCCTTGGGAGACTGAATTCCTTTGTAGAACGGTTCAGTCCCTGTCCGGCCGTTGACCGAAGGCGCCCTCGATTAGCTCCCTATGGTCTTCCACTTGGGTGACGGGTTCGATGTAGTACTGGTCGGTGGTCTCTTCCTTGGAGTGGCCGATTACAGAACGTGCGGCACCCTTGCCAGCTTCCCGCGCGAGCAAAGTAGCTACGGTCTTTCTGAACGTGTGCGGAGTTACCTTGAAATCGAACTCAACACCTGCGGCGTTCAATGCACTACGCAAAGATCGTCGAACAGACGACGGTTGCATGAAAGTTCCGTTCTGGGACCAGAAGACGGCATCTACGGTGTTCTTCGGCGGCGAACAAGCTCGCCGCCGAAGCAGGACACTGACAGCGAACTGGGGTAGAGGGATTTTCCGGATGCTTCCCTCGGACTTCGGTACCGGCTGCCGATACTTAGGTCCATGACGGGGTTCAATAAGTGTGCCGGTAATGGACACCGTGGGAACTGAGCTCACCAAATCAACGTCATTCCAGCGTAAGGCTAGAACTTCTCCAATCCGTGTGCCGGTTGCCAACATGACGTCGACGATGTCTGCAAGCGTTCCGTCATTCGGGGGCACAAAAGTGCCCGGCTGGTTTCGCCATGACCGCACAGCCGACCGCACCTCGCCGAGTGAAGGTTCGTTCAGCGCCTTTGGTTTCACTTTTCTCTTTGGTAGCGGCTTGATATTTCGAACTGGGTTGTAGGACAACACTTCTGCCGACTTTGACTCCGACATCGGACACTTTCAATTGTCCGAGCTCAGCCTCTATATGGTTCCGGTAGGTGCTCTGGTACTGATCGAACGTCTGTCGCCGCACAGATGTATCGAAGCTCGCTTCGACGGCATTACCGCTCTGGTTCACCTCGACCTTGGGAGGTTCAATGCTCCTGAACCAATCCTCGGCGAGCTGCCCAACTGTCGGCACGGCGTTCTCGGCGGCGGCTTCACCGTCTAACCGCCACCCCTCCACCCGTGCGGCAGCGGCCTCTTGGACTGCCCGGATAGCGATCGCCTTGGTGCGGCCGGTGCGCTCAATCCGGACCGGCCGGCCGTCCGAAGCTCCGAAACGCGCACAGGCGTCCCACCGGTCCTTATTGATCTGTTTGGCGCCTGGGACTCCGATCTCGCCCGGCCGTAAACGCGCGCGGCCCACCAGGCAACCGCCTTCATCGTCTGGTACCAGGTGATGAAGTCGGCCTCGTCATACCTGACGAGGCCATGTAGCTTGACGACCGGAGGACCGAGGCCCGACGAGTACCAATTAGCGAGGGTTTTCGGAGCGATTCCGAGGATCCGGGCGACTTCAGCGCGGGTGAGTACCTTCACGGGCACTGCTTCAGACTGCTCATTATGTTCTTCCATGAGCACCATGTGTGCGGCGGCCTGGAAAGAGCTCACCGGTGGCAATGCCGCTAAAACGTCCGATAAACGTCGGTTCAACGGTTTGCTGGTCATAGAAAACCCCTCCTGGTAGGCGTATTGCCTAGTCAGAAGGGGTTGGTGGAGCCTCCTGCCGGATTCGAACCGGCGACCCCCTGTTTACAAGACAGGTGCTCTGGCCAACTGAGCTAAGGAGGCGAACTGGCAAGGCCAGCTGGCGCCGTCGTCGTCATCAAACCGATCGATTGCGCACAGTCAAGATTAGCCCAGCCGGAGCGTCAGCGAAAACTAGCCCTTGGCGTCGATCTTCTCCTGGGTGAACTCCGCAAAGTTGTCGATGGCTTCGGGTACTGCCTCGCCATCCACATAGATGGTCGGTGTCCCGGTGATGCCATCCAGCTCAGCCGCTTCGGTGGTGAAGTTGACCCAGGGCCGGAACGTGCCCTCGGATAGGCAGGTGGAGATGTCCGCTGCACCCACCGTTGAGGCGAGACTCGCCAGCCCGGCGTCGTCGAGCTCGCCGTTCTCATAGTTGGCGAACAACCCCGTGGAGTAGTCGAAGTACGCCTCGGGGGATTCCTCGGCTACGCAGGCCAGGGCATTCGCGCCCCGGGAGGAGTAATCAGTAGAGGAGTTGCGGTCCAGGTACGCCACGTTGCGGTGTTCCATCGTGATCTCCCCGGCGTCGAGCCAGGTCCTGATCTGCTCGGCGTGGGTGCTCTCAAACTCCGCGCAGAACACGCAGTTCACATCCACGTAGGACACCACCTGCACCGGTTCCCCGTCGCCCGAAGCGGCAATGCCCGGGGGCAGTTCCCCGGCAGGCCGCGGATCGGAAGGGAGGGTGGCCAGATCGACGTCACCCGTCTCGAAGGATTCCATCTCGGTGCTCGACGAAAGCACAATCCCGCCATACTCGTTGCCGCCGGACGGCGCCGGACCGGCGTCGGGGACCTGCCCGCGAAGGGTGTTCGTGACAATCAGCCCCGCCACCACCAGGATGGCCACCACAGCCGCCACTACGCCCCACCGGATCAGGAGCCCCTTGCGCCTCTCCTGGCGTTCCTGGGCCTCACGAAGCAGCCGCGCCTGCTCGCGGGCCTGCGCCGAGCGCTGCGATTTGGACGGTTTATGGCTAGAGCTGGGCGTCATCAGTCCTCGTCATCGTTGGGTACGCGTAGTCTCAAGCTTAGCGAGCCATCCCCTGCCGCCGGCGACTGACCAGCCGACGCCGCCCAAACGGTAAAGTACTAAGTAGGCCTACTATGTGCAGGAGTCAGCGTGCCTTCAGCTACACCCCCGTCCGATAACACCACCGCCTACGGCGAATTCGAGTTCATTGTCGTGTCCAACCGGTTGCCCGTCGACCGGGTGGACACCAACGGCAGCAGTTCCTGGCGCCGCTCCCCCGGCGGCCTGGTCACCGCCCTGGCACCCGTCATGTCCAAGGCCGACGGCGCATGGGTGGGCTGGCACGGCGCACCCGATGAAACCCTCGACGCGTTCGACCACGACAACATGCGACTCGTCCCCGTCCACCTCACCGCCGACGAGGTGGAGTTCTACTACGAGGGTTTCTCCAACGCCACCCTGTGGCCGCTCTACCACGACGTGATTGCCCCACCGGAGTTTCACCGCCACTGGTGGGACTCCTACCGCAGGGTCAACGAACGCTTCGCCGAAGCCACCGCGGCGGTCGCCGCCGAGGGCGCCACCGTCTGGGTCCAGGACTACCAGATGCAGTTGGTCCCCAAGATGCTGCGCGCGGCCCGCCCCGACCTGAAAATCGGCTTCTTCAACCACATCCCGTTTCCTCCGCTGGAGATCTTCGCCCAGCTGCCCTGGCGCCGCCAGGTGATCGAGGGTCTCCTCGGCGCCGACCTGATCGGGTTCCAGCGTCCCAGCGATGCCAGCAACTTCCTCCGCTGCGTCCGCCGCTTCGTCGGCCACACGGTCCGGCAGCAGCAGGTTCAGGTTGAACTGGAAGAAGGCGGCCCCACCTACACCTCGCGGGCCGAAGCGTTCCCGATCTCGATCGACGTTGACCAGATCATCACGCTCGCCAACCGCGAAGACATCATCGAACGGTCCAAGGAGATCCGCCGCGAGCTCGGCAACCCGAAGCACATCCTCCTCGGGGTGGACCGGCTGGACTACACCAAGGGGATCGGCCACCGCCTCAAGGCCTACGAAGAGCTCCTCGCCGATGGGCACGTCAAGGTGGAGGACGCCGCACTGATCCAGGTGGCCAGCCCCAGCCGCGAACGGGTGGAGCAGTACCGGTTACTGCGGGAGGAAATCGAGGGAGCCGTCGGCCGGATCAACGGCACCTACGACACCATCAAGAACACCGCCATCCGCTACCTGCACCACAGCTACCCGGTGGAGGAAATGGTTGCCCTGTATCTGGCGGCCGACGTCATGCTGATCACTGCCCTGCGGGACGGCATGAACCTGGTGGCCAAAGAGTACGTGGCAGCCCGCACCGGCAACAGCGGTGCACTGGTGCTGAGCGAATTTGCCGGCGCAGCCGACACCCTTCGCCAGGCGGTCCTGATCAACCCGCACGACATCGACGGGCTCAAAGCCGCCATCGTCACCGCGGTGAACATGAGCCCTGCCGAATCGACCCGCCGGATGCGGATCATGCGCCGCCAGGTGTTGCAGAACGACGTCGAACGATGGTCCAAGGCCTTCCTTGCCGCCCTGCAGGAGGGTAATCACGAGAACCCCCAGGAGACACCGCATGCCTGAGAGCCTGAGTCCCGCATTACTGACCGCGCTGGCATCAATCGCGAAGGCCGACCATCTGCTGATTGCCCTGGACTTTGACGGCACCATGTCACCGCTCGTCCCCCTTGCCGTTGACGCCCGGCCGCTTCCCGGGTCGGCCAGCGCGCTGTCCGCGCTCGGACAGCTCCCGGAGACGACGACGGCGCTCGTCTCCGGGCGGGCGCTCGACAGCCTCCGCTCGGTCGCGACCCCCGACCCGGAAACGCTGCTCATCGGTAGCCACGGCGCCGAGACCTGGACCGGACCCGATGGCGCCCCGCTGACGCTGACCGACCAGCAGACCGACCTGCTTCGCCGGGCCACTGCCGCTGTCCAGCGCGTGGTGGACTCCCACCACGGAACGATGCTCGAATCCAAGCCTGCCGGCGTCGTTCTGCACACCAGAACCGCCGACGACGACGTCGCGGCAGCCGCGACCGACGCGGCCCGCGCCGCATTGGACCAGCTGGAGGGCGCCCACATCACCGACGGCAAGCGCGTCCTGGAAACCTCGGTCATCAGCGCCGACAAGGGCCAGGGCATCAGATCGCTGCGGAAGTACACTGGCGCCACGGCAGTGTTGTTCGCCGGCGACGACGTCACTGATGAACACGCCTTCGCCGCGCTCGAAGCCCAGGACCTCGGCATCAAGATTGGGGACGGGGAGACCCAGGCTAGCCACCGCATCCACTCGCCCGAGGAATTGGTGCTGGTGCTGGAGCGGCTTCTCGAGCTACGCCGCACCAGTGCGCAATCCTGATTTATCTGCCATACTCGGAATCTGTGACGCACACCACCTGCCGTCTCGATGAAGTACGGCCAGGGCGACACAGATAACTGAATACTCTCCATTCACAACGGATCGTCGGGCACGTACCTGCCCGTGAAAAGGAAAAACAAATGGCAACGGTGACGTTTGACCAGGCAACACGCCTGTACCCCGGGACAGAGAAGCCCGCGGTTGACAAGCTCGACATTCAGATCGCTGATGGCGAATTCCTCGTTCTCGTGGGACCCTCCGGCTGTGGCAAGTCCACGTCGCTGCGGATGCTCGCCGGACTCGAAGATGTGAACTCGGGCCGTATCCTCATTGGTGACCGCGACGTCACCGATGTTCCGCCCAAGGACCGCGACATCGCGATGGTGTTCCAGAACTACGCGCTTTACCCCCACATGTCGGTAGCCGACAACATGGGATTTGCGCTGAAAATCGCTGGCGTGTCCAAGGAAGAGCGCGCCGAGCGCGTTCGCGACGCAGCGAAGCTGCTCGACCTTGAGCCGTACCTCGACCGCAAGCCCAAGGCCCTCTCCGGCGGCCAGCGGCAGCGTGTTGCGATGGGACGCGCGATCGTGCGTAACCCACAGGTGTTCCTCATGGATGAGCCTCTCTCCAACCTCGATGCGAAGCTGCGCGTGCAGACCCGCACCCAGATCGCGTCGCTGACCCGCCGCCTGGGTGTCACCACTGTCTACGTGACGCACGACCAGGTTGAGGCAATGACCATGGGCGATCGCGTGGCGGTTCTCAAGGATGGCGTCCTCCAGCAGGTCGACACTCCGCGCAACCTGTACGAACGCCCCGTCAATGTCTTCGTCGCAGGCTTCATCGGCTCCCCCGCCATGAACCTGCTGGAACTCCCCGTCACCGACGGCGGCGTAAAGTTCGGTGGCATCACCTACCCGGTTGCCCACGAGGTGCTCGATGCAGCACACGGCGGCACCGTGACCCTGGGTGTCCGTCCCGAAGACCTCCAGATCGCACCAGATGGCCAGGGCCTGCAGGTTGAGGTCGACGTTGTCGAGGAACTCGGCGCTGACGCCTACGTCTACGGCCACACCACCCTCAACGGGGAAGAGCAGGTCATCGTGGCACGCGTCGACGGCCGACGCCCACCAATGAAGGGTGACACCATCTACGTCACCCCCGAAAAGGGCCACGTGCACCTCTTCGACATGAAGGACGGACTGCGGCTGGCTGACCACGTCTAAGCTAGCCCCGCTGTCCGAGCGGAACTGACCCGAGTACGGTGGTCTTTGGATTGACTTTCAATTCAGGGGCCACCGTACTTCGTTAAGCACCGCATTTCGTTAAGTAGTAAACAGTTACAAAAAAGGGCAACACATGAACGATTCGCCAGACGCCGAGTGGCACGACGAGCCAACCGACTGGGACCAGCCCGGCAAATTGCCACGCACCAGGGGCGGCTCGGATCCGGGCACGCTGGGATCCCTGAACATCACGGCTGCCGCCACCGACCCCGAGCTGCTGGACCTGCCCTGGCATATCGGATTGGAAGACTGGCCAGCCCAGTATCTCGCCGCGCTGCCCCGCGGTATTTCACGGCACATTGTGCGGTTTGCCCACCTCGGCGGGTCGGTCATTGCCATCAAGGAAACCAGCGAACACGTGGCCCGGCATGAGTACCACATGCTGCGGAAGCTCCGCAGACTCGATGTGCCCAGCGTGGAGCCGGTCGCCGTGATCACCGGTCGGAAGGCCCTGGACGGTTCCGACCTCGATCCGGTGCTCGTCACCCGGCACCTGAAATTCTCGATGCCCTACCGCGCCCTGTTTTCCCAGACGCTGCGGCGGGAAACCCTGACCCGGCTGATCGATGCCCAGGCGCTGCTGCTCGTCAGGCTGCACCTCATCGGGTTCTACTGGGGCGACGTTTCCCTGTCGAACACCCTGTTCCGCCGTGATGCTGGAGCCTTTGCTGCCTACCTGGTCGACGCCGAGACGGGCGAGTTGTATCCAGAGCTGTCCTCCGGCCAGCGGGAGTATGACCTTGAGATCGCCCGCGTGAACATCGCCGGCGAGCTGATGGACCTCGCCGAGGGTGGCCTGATCGAAGAGAAAGTGGATCCCCTGGCCACCAGCGAGCTCATCATGGACAGCTACCGCCGTCTCTGGGCCGAGCTGACAGACCAGGAATCCTTCGACCTCAACGACCGGTGGCGCGTCAACGCCAGGATTCGCCGGCTCAACGAGCTGGGGTTCGACGTGGAAGAGTACGCCATCCAGACGGAGGCCAACAGCTCCCAGATCCAGCTGCAGCCCAAGGTTGTCGATGCCGGTCACCATAGCCGGCGGCTCCTGCGGCTGACCGGGCTCGATGCGCAGGAGAACCAGGCCAGGCGCCTGCTCAACGACATGGACGCCTACCGCGCGGACAACAACCCCGACGTCGACGAGGAGCTCAGCGCACATCTCTGGGTCAGTCAGGTATTCGAACCGATTGTGCGTGCTGTCCCCCGCGAGCTGGGCCGCAAGCTGGAACCAGCCGAGGTGGTCCACGAGGTTCTTGAGCACCGCTGGTACATGTCCGAGAAGCAGGACCGCAACGTGCCATTGGCTGAGGCCGTCCAGTCCTACCTCGACTCCATCCTGGTACACCGCCGGGATGAAGCCGCCATCATGCTCACCGCCGACACGAAGTCGATCGACATCCTCGACGGCGGCGCACGCGACTCGCCTTAGCCGGCGACTACCGAAGCCTGTGCCTTAAACGGGGAACGCACCCGGAACTGTGATGGGGAGGGCCGATACCGGCTCGTCCCGCCCAGCTCCGGGCGCGCCCAGTGGTGTAACAGGGTGAGAGGTTACGGGCAGGTGATCTCGGTGCCTTCGTACTGGTGCACGCCGGGGCCCAGATCCCCACAGACTTCAGTGATGAGGTTGACCCCTGCGACGAGGACAATCACGGTGAGTATCCCGGTGATCACACCGATTGCGCCGATGATGATGCCAGCGAGGGCGAAGCCGTTGCCCATCCTGGCTCTGCGTGACTTCACCATAGCCACGATGCTGATGATCAGGCCGACAATGGAGATGGGCCAGATGATGGCGCAGATCATGCCCACAATGCCAAGGGTCTTGCCGGGATTCTCGGTTGGCTGCCCGTATCCACCAGGGCCGGTTCCATAAGGGCTCTGCCCATACCCGCCCTGCTGCCCGTACGGAGACTGGCTGGACTGTCCCTGCTGCCCGTAGGGGGTGGGCTGACTGCCCGGTGCGGGCTGCTGCCACTGCTGGCCAGCCGGGTACTTGGAGGGATCCTCGCCCTGGCCGCTGCCCTGCTGGTTGGGCTGATTGCCCGGATAGTTGTCAGACACGTTGAATCCCCATTCATGTTCATGGTGCTGCCAGCTGGCAGCGATAGCTTTCATTCTATCCATGGGAGGCTACGCCTCGACGGTAATGGCCTTCCCGGGGTTCAGGATGCCCCGCGGATCGAAGACTTTCTTGATCTGGCGCTGGAGGCCCAGGACTTCCTCTGTCTGCTCCCAGGGGAGCCACCTCAGCTTGTATTGGCCCACCCCGTGTTCCCCGGTGATGGTTCCGCCCAAGCCCAGTGCCAGGCGCACCGACTCGTCGAGTGCCAGGTCGAGCCGTTCCACACCTGCCGGGCCCTCGGCCGCCGACACCCAGAAGGTCGGATGCAAGTTACCGTCCCCGGCGTGGGCGACCACTTTCAGAAGGACCGAATGCTCGGCGGCCACCCGCTCAAGTTGCGCAATGTAGTGCACCAGCTGGGACCGTGGCACGGCGACGTCCTCGCCGACCCGGAATTCGTCGTCGACCTCGTCCCCACGGCTGTGCCGACGAAGATCAATCAGGCGTGCCGCTTCACCGACGTCCTGCGAACTCACAGTGCCCCCGAGCGCCGTCAGCACCACGCGGACGACGGCGGCCTCCGCCTCAGCACCGAACCCGTCAGTCTGAATCAGCAACAGGGCACCACCACGCTCGCGCAGGTTGGACCCGTGTGCGCCATCCAGGGCGGTCAGGGTCATGCCGTCCAGCAACTCCATGATCGCCGGTTGGACGCGGGCCTCCCCCACCGCCAGTACCCCTGCGGCTGCGGTCTGGATATCGGGGAAAAAGGCGGCAAGGGTCTGTTCGCTGTGGGGGAGGTAGCGTAGCCGTACGGTGATGCCAACGACGATCCCCAGCGTGCCTTCCGATCCGACGAATAGTGAGGTCAGATCGTACCCGGCGACGCCCTTGAAGGTCTGCACACCGGTCCGGATCAGCGTCCCGTCGGCGAGGACCACATCCAGGGCCAGAATCGAATCCCGGGTCACCCCATACTTGGCGCACCGTAGTCCGCCCGCGTTGGTCGCCACGTTCCCACCAATCGTGGAGATGCGGTAACTGGCGGGATCCGGCGCGTACATCAGTCCGTGTTCGGCCGCAGCAGCGTTGAGGTCGGCGTTGATCACCCCGGGTTCGACGACGGCGGTCTCGTCCAGCGGGTTCATCGCGGTGATGCGGTTCATCCGGTCCAGGTTCAACACGATGCACCCCTCCGTGGCGTGCGCGCCGCCTGAGACTCCCGTGCCGGCACCCCGGGGGACCACCGGGATCCGGTGAGCGTATGCCCACCGCATGACCTGTTGCACCTCGTCGACCGTCTGTGCCCAGACCACGGCGGCGGGAGACTGAAGACTAAGGACCGGGCCCTGGTCCCGCGCATAGGATTCAACTGCGGACTCGGCGGTCAACACCGCCCCGTGCGGGAGGAAAGCGCTCAGCTCGGCGATCAGTTCGGGGGTCACTGGGTTCCGCCCATAAAGCGCTGGAACTTCTCGAGCGCCGTCGGCCAGAAAGTCTCATAGAGGGAGCGGTCCTGTACCGACTGGTGGGCCGTGGACCAGCCCCGATGCGTCAGGGATACCAGTGTGCCCCTGCCTGGGAGGCCGTCGAACCCGAGAGACAGGTCCGTCTGGGTACCTCCCCCCAGCTGGTGGTGCCAGGCAAGGTCGAGCCGGCGTCCCTCTTCCCGGTCAATGACAGCTGCCCAGACGGCCTCCTCGTTCTCGGGGGAGGTTTCGACCAGCGCGTCACCCTCCAAGTCGAAGAAGCTACCGACGCCGTACACGCTGAGGTTCTGCGCGGGCCACCAGAGATGGATGTTATCGACAAAGCCCGCAAATGCGTGGTCCGGAGGAACCGGGACGGTGACGGTGAAGGCCAGCGACGGCGCTGGGTCGGGCTCTACCGGTGGCGGCGCGGCGTCCGAAAAGAGGTTGCTCATGTCTGACGACTTTACCGGCTGGAAGCCGTCCGTTTGGAGCGTGCCTTCTGCAGACCTGGCTGGCTGGTTTCTGGGTGTGGGTGGGGTGGTGGGTTAAGTGCGAAAGGCCCCACCGTGGGTGGGGCCTTTCGTC
>NZ_JABFOE010000137.1 GCF_013116745.1 Arthrobacter sp. 260 | reverse complement strand
CGATTACTATCTGCAACAGCCGTACTTGCCCATCCAGTCGGTGACTACCGACATCGGCAACGCCATTCTCTACACGCTCAAGGACGTCAGCGGCCTGCCGTCGTTCGCTCCCGGCACCGGCAGTGACCTCAACCCCGCTGACACGACAGCGATGACCGTTTCGATCAGCGGTGCGCCGAACGACCCGAACATCGCCACCGTGGAAGTGCTCGACAAGGGCAAGC
>NZ_JABFOE010000136.1 GCF_013116745.1 Arthrobacter sp. 260 | reverse complement strand
TCCTTATCCAGGCCCACAACCTGCAAGACCCGTAAAACGGCTTCATCGCTGTAATCCTGATACAAGGTGACATTATCCCGCAACGTGCCATTAAACAACCAAACGCTCTGTGAAACCAACACAAAGTCACCGGCATGCAACGGCTTATTGTTAAATAAAACCGTTCCCTGCGCAGTAAGCTGACCAGTGATGGCGTTTAAAAGCGTTGATTTTCCCACTCCAGAA
>NZ_JABFOE010000135.1 GCF_013116745.1 Arthrobacter sp. 260 | reverse complement strand
ACTTTGGCTTCCTGGGCGTCCAGCCAGGACCGTGCCTCGTCGATGTCCTTCAACGCGTCCAACACCTGGGAGGCATCCAACCCACCCACCGCCGCCATCTGTAACTGCCCCGACAACGCGGGAGGCTCACTACTGGAACGCACCCGCGCATCCGGGTCATCCCCGAAGTAAAAGAGATCCCACGCTTCAGAAAACAACCACTCAGGACCCGGCTCACCCGAATCT
>NZ_JABFOE010000134.1 GCF_013116745.1 Arthrobacter sp. 260 | reverse complement strand
GAATCTGGCATTCCAGATTTGAACGGGATTGATCAAATCTTAAAGAAATCGCACAAATTTGCTGGTGACGTATTTCGTTTTCTTGATCCAGAAGAAGCCAGCACCGACCCGTCTGCTTTCTACCACCTATACCGTCAGACGTTCTGTCAGCCAGAGGCGTTACCCAACAGAGCCCATCAAGCGTTAGTGCAGCTCGAACAGGCTAAGAAACTGTTTGGTGTGGTGA
>NZ_JABFOE010000133.1 GCF_013116745.1 Arthrobacter sp. 260 | reverse complement strand
AACACACGTAACACGATTGAACTGCCAGTGAAATTGGTGAAACGCGGCTCAACGAAAATAGCAAACCACCGCGGCTAATCGTCATGGCATTTTCACAAGGAGGAGGACGTATTGAAAAAAGGGACTGTCATCAATACCCAATTGTCACAAGTGATTGCCGATATGGGGCACTTTGACTTATTGGGGATAGGCGATGCCGGCATGCCGGTACCAGCAGACACATGGA
>NZ_JABFOE010000132.1 GCF_013116745.1 Arthrobacter sp. 260 | reverse complement strand
AGGTTAGATCGTCACTGATGACGTAGATCTTCCTGTTTTGCGAGCCTTTACCACGATAATTGTCATGAACAAAAGAAACACGGATGTTTGCGGCTGGTATTTCAAAAACGAACAGTGGAGATTTATAGTTGGACATTTATTCATACTTTACTTACTTTGGTTTAGTTCAGTAGCTAATAAGCATGACATAGAATACTGAGTAGGTGTTTTTTTTACGGTATCGGGAAA
>NZ_JABFOE010000131.1 GCF_013116745.1 Arthrobacter sp. 260 | reverse complement strand
AGCCACAGCAGCTCGTTGGGAGTGGCGGGCGGCGGGGGGGGGGGGTACACCAACAACCCCGGATGCGCGGGGTGCTGGGGCCCAACTGCCCCGGCCCCCTCCCCCCCCCCCCCCCCCCCCACCCCCCCCACCCCCCCCAAGTCCCCAACGTAGGGCGTCGTCGGCAGCTTCAGATGTTTAAAAAAGACAGCACTGAGGCCAAGCCCCTCCCCCGCCGCAAGGACTACGA
>NZ_JABFOE010000130.1 GCF_013116745.1 Arthrobacter sp. 260 | reverse complement strand
GATTGAAAAGATGTACGGCAGCCATTACAGTCCGGCTCAGGTATCAAATATTTCAAAGCAAATGATTCCAAAGGTTGAAGCCTATCACAAACGCAAGCTTAGCGACAGGTTCTTTTGCGTTTATCTTGACGCAACGTATCTTCCGCTGTGCCGAGAAACGTTTGAGCGTGAAGCCGTCTATATTGCCATCGGCATCAGGCCCAATGGCCATAAAGAAGTAATCGACTAC
>NZ_JABFOE010000129.1 GCF_013116745.1 Arthrobacter sp. 260 | reverse complement strand
ACCAAACAGAACTGGTTCATTAATATTAAAGATTCCTGGAACTAATGCCAACTTACCAATACTCTTCAATTGTGTCGACTTAGCCATAAAGGTCATAAAGACTACCAAACCAATAGTCATGCCGGCACCGGTAACTGTTGAAAATTGGTCAAACAAACCTTGAATAACAATGTGACCACCGTGAGCAGCATCAACGTAGCCTAATTTCTTAAAGATTGCAGCATTTTCT
>NZ_JABFOE010000128.1 GCF_013116745.1 Arthrobacter sp. 260 | reverse complement strand
CATTAATAAAGTTGCTCAAATTGACGACGGAAAAGGAAAGACGGCCTATATTAGATAGGCGGAAAACGTGAACACAAACCTTACTCGTCGGTCTTTTTTGTATCTACAATTGATATGCCGCCACTTCAGATTCTTTGCAGAGCGAGTCTTATAATGTACCATTATTGTTCAGTAAGGATAGTAAGCCATTATAATAGGAAGTAAGCTAATCTTTAGATTTATACATGCC
>NZ_JABFOE010000012.1 GCF_013116745.1 Arthrobacter sp. 260 | reverse complement strand
GCTCAGCTGGCGGAAATCAAATAGCGCGAGTCTCCATCAAACCCAGAGCGGTTCAGTTGGTGAAAAGTTCTTTGGTTTTGGTGCAGCCAAAGCATCCTTGGGGCAAAGTGAAAATGGTGAGAGTCATAGCGCTCAGTCCTTGGTTTCGTGGCGGTTTTAGTAAGAGTCAACTGCTGTGCTGCTACCCCTAATTTTATCGAGTTTAGGCCAGCTTTAATAGGTTAGATCCGCTTATTTCCGGGGTTCTTGGGGCTTTTGAGTGTGTGCGGTGTTGGTCCCCTCCCCCATTGTTTTTTGCCTGCTGGCGAAGCATCGCGGAGCTGTTCTCGTCTGGGCTGGTCAACCCGTAGGGCGGTCTGTGTGCCAGGGAATCTGGGAGGAAATAAGCGACGTCGGAGCGCCGATCAGATTGTTTGGTTCCAGGCCCGCTCAGCGCAGCTGAGTTGGGCGGTGCAGCGGGGACGCATAATCGTCAAGGACAGCAGCAAAAAAGAGAGTGGTTTCCGGTGGCGACCGGTAGGGAGCGCCGGCTGTGAGCCCGAACGGTAGTGAGGCCCGTCTGGTGGGCGTATTTCTTGGTCCCGGTATGGCAGGCCGGGGTTAGCTGTTGGGCTGGTGTTTGTCCTCGGCCCAGGTGAAATCTGGGCGGGAGCCGTGGAGCTGCAGGGGCATGTTCTCGGCCAGGGCGCGCTCTGCGGTGGTCTCTGTGGTGTAGGTCAGGGTGCGTGCTGGCTGGATCAGGTCGGTGCCGGGCATGGTGTGTTCCCTGTTCTGTCGCTGTCGGTGCTGGTTTCACTGTATCGGCCTGTCCTGTGTCGAATTGTTCTGTGGCGGGGTGGACTGTTGGCACGGCTCCACACGGGGTGGGAGCTGGTGGCGTGTAGGTGCGGCGACCGGAGGAGCGAAGCGGGGGAGGTCGCCGCAGCGCATGAGGCGGGGCCGGGGGCCTGTCGCGATGGACTGGTCCCCGGCCCCGCTGTGAGTGTCAGTGCTGGTAGGCGGTTTTCGCGCTCTTGGTGCACTCAGCGATAACTCCGGTACCGGTGAATTTCAGCAGCAGCGCTGCGAGTCGGCTCTCGGGGTCGGCTTCAAGTGCTTTGGTCAGGTACAGGTGGGCGATTGATCCCTTGCCCTTGTACCAATTGATCCAGCCGAGCAGGGTGAACAGTGGTGCTCGGGCTTCGTTCGGGGTGAACGGCAGCAGGTCGGTTGCGAGCTGTTGCACGGCATCGACTCGGCTCCAATCGGGTCGGCCAACGAACCGGCCGATCAGGGTCAGGGTCATTTCGTGGGTGTCGTTGCTGGGATTGATGGTGTCGGCCATGATTCGATCCCGAACGCTCGGGGCGTGGAGTGCGGCGACGAGCTGCACCGCGGTTTCCTCGGTTGGGGTGGTCCCGGTGGTGTCCTGCCAAAGGGCCCGGTTCTCGGTCATCACGGGAGTTGCCCAGTCGGTGGGGTCGATCTCTGCCCAGCCGGTCACGGTTTCCGCGATCCGGTTCAGAATGGTTTCCGCGTCCTCGCCGGTGAATACGGGGTCCGCGACGATATCGCGCTGCGCGTTGGAACCGTCAAAGATCAGCCGGGCGTTCAGAGCGCTGTCCGCGATTTCGGCCAGCGGGTGCGCGGTGCAGCACTCGGCGTCGTCGCAAACGTAGGTCATCCAGTGCTCATCGGTGACCAACCAGCTATCGCGGATCCCCATGCCAGCGGCGTGAAGCGCCGTATCGAGGGCTTCGGCGTGGGCGGTGAAGGGCTTCACGCCGTCAATGGTGGGCCGGGTGGTGTAGAGGATGAACAGGGATCCGTCGGCGTCCTGATCGTTGGCGAGGTAGCCGATGACTGAAGCGGCGAACGCTTCCGGGTTGCCTTCTTGGTGCGCGTCGATGCGCAGCGTCACACCGAGCCGCTTGCCGTGCATGGTCATCAGCACGAAGGATTCACGCGGGGCGAATCCGAGGGTGTGCGGGACGTAGGCCAGAATGTCAGCCGGGGACGTGACGGCAATGGGTGAGTCGTTCATGGTGGTGCTCCTTTTCGCAGTGATGGAAGTCGGTGGTGGGGCTTCTATGTGGTGGTCCAGCAGTTGGCCTCTCCCCCGTTGTTTTTGCCTGCTGGCGAAGCTTGCGGAGCTGTGCCTGTCGGAACCTGGTCAACCCGTAGGGCAAGGGAGCGGGCCAAGGTGGGAGGAAATAAGCGACGTAGGAGCGCCGGACACCTTGGGCCGATCGCGCAGCGGCGTAGCCGTTGAGCTGGTGGAGCAGGTACGTATGATCCGAAGGACAGCAGCAAAAAAGAAGGGGATTCTGCCGGTGGCGACGTAGGAGCCGGCGGCAGCACAGCCCGCAGCGCAGCGAAGGACCGCTTGTTCCTGGTGCGAGCTAGCGAGTACCTGGGCTTTATTCGCCTGGGCCGGCTCCGTCCGGGACAGGCAGCACCCCCGCCGGTTCGGCGGGGACGCCACTGACCTGGCTAGCTGTGCCCTACTGCGCTGGTTTCCGTGTTCACAGGTTCCTGTGTTTCTGTGTTTCCGTGGGTCGTTGCGGTGGTTGCTTCTTCGGTGGTGCGGTGGTCCCTGATCTGGGCGTAGTCGGCTTTTTGGGTCCAGCTGTACCCGGTGATGAGTGAAACGGTTTTCTGGTTGGCTCGGGCTACTTCGTGCCAGCTCCCACCAATGCGGACGTAGTCGCCTTTGTTGATCTGTTCGCGGGTGTAGTTGGTGGCCTTGCCTTCGGCTATCTGGTTGGCTCTGATGCCCTGCCAGTAGGTGAGCTGGTCAAGCTCATCGGCCAGCATTCCTTGAAGGTGCGCCCGGTAGTCTCCGGTGGCCGGTGCCGTTGTCTCGACGTATCCCCCGGCGAACGTGTGGGAGCTGCCGTCAATTTTGCGTTTTGTGGCGCGGATTCCGGTTTCTAGGGTTTTGATCCGTGATGCCACGGCGGCGGGGCTGTAGCGGCGGTCAGTGGTTTGGGCTGCTGTAGCGGCGCGTTCGGCGGTTGCTTTGGCTTCCTCGGTGGCCTGTACTGATTTGCCCATTGCCCGGTCTGCGGTGGCAATTGCGCGGCGGTGCCGGTTCTCTGAGTGGTGGCCTATCTTGATGGGCTCCCCACCTTCGGGCAGTCGGCGCAGCGCTGCCCGTGCTGAATCGTAGGCTGCTGTCTCGGCGTCCTGCTTGCGCTCGGCTTTCGCGGCCAGGGCGTCGGTGCGGTCTTGTTGGCGGGCGATCTTCCCTGCCTCTATTTCGGCGGTGCTGCGGCTGGTGCGGTCAATTTCGGTTTCGACGCTGAAACCTGCCTCGGTGAGTGCCGCCGTGGTGCGGTTGATGATGTGCATTTTGGGCTGACGGTCGCGGGACATGGGCACGAACCACGCCGCGATGCTGCGGCCCCAGCGCCAGCCGTTGACCTTCAGGATGGGCGCAGTTCCGTCACCCTTAGTCGTTCCCTCGATCAGGGTTCCGGCCTCGTGGGTGTGGGTGATGGTCAGCGGTGCGGTGCTGGTTTCAGCGTTCATGGTGGTGCTCCTTTTCGCAGTGGTGGGGGTCGGTGGTGGTGGTCCAGCAGTTGGCATCTCCCCCGTTGTTTTTGCCTGCTGGCGAAGCTTGCGGAGCTGTGCCTGTCGGAACCTGGTCAACCCGTAGGGCAAGAGAGCGGGGCAAGGTGGGAGGAAATAAGCGACCTTTGGAGCGCCGGACACCTTGGGTCGAGTCATGCAGCGGCGTAGCCGTTGAGCTGGTGGAGCAGGTACGTATGATCCGAAGGACAGCAGCAAAAAAAGAAGAGGATTCTGCCGGTGGCGACGAAGGAGCCGCCGACCGACTTTGGCAGTTGATGACGGACTACTCCCGGAGAGAAAGCCTGGTATGAAGGCGGATTTGTCGAGATTTCGCGAAAGTGTCTATGCAAGCTGATGTTCGCGTGTAATCATCAAGGCAAGACTTATTTTTGGGGGACAACAATGATGTCGAAAAAAAAGACGGGCACCCTTATCGGCCTGGCTGGGGTGACCATGGGGCTTTGCGTTGCGTGTGGACCTGCCGACGCCTCGGCCAGCCTGCCTAGTTACGAATCTCTGGAAACCGCCCATCAAGCGGTTGGTGAGTTAGTCGATTGCATGGACGATGCCCCCGATTCCACGCTGGTGTACAACGACGACGGATTAACATCGACAGATTCAATCAAGTGCACGGAGGAAGTTGAGATATTCTATTTTGACTCCGAAGAGTCAAAAGAAGGAACGTACTCCCTCCTGGCCGAGGCCGAAGGTACCGTCCGTTTCGCGGAAGGTAGCAACTGGTTTGTCGTTGACTACTCAGATGTTGCAACCAGCAGTGGCATGTCAGATCCAATCGACGTTGCACAATTGGCCGAGGACCTTGATGCCCGATACACCGAAGTGGAGTAACACCCCGATCACCGCCTGAGTTACGGCGCATCCGGTTACCTGATTTGGTTTCTCTATTTTTCGCGCAATTATTCGATGCAGGGTACATAAAAGTATTTTTAAAAATCGATAATATTTCCAATTTGAGTATTGTCTAGGCAAGTCCTGCGTGCTACTTTTTGGATTACGGGGGTGACCGCAATGGAGAGGTCAAAATTACAGTGAAATACCTTAAATTGGCGACGATTAGTCTCGCCGCAGTTCTAGTGCTCGGCTCTGCAGTTCCTGGTCAAGCAGCTCAGGAAAAAGCCGTGGATATGAGCCCCGTCCATGGCGATGGGTATGTTCTAGTCAATCCAGAGAGTCCCGAAACGGAGCATTTCCCCGACGGCAGAACCTTCATGCCCACGGGCAAAATTTCGCCGGAAACTGTTGTGGTCGTCACGGATTCCGACGGCTCCCTGCCAGGTGCCATGACTCAGAAGCAGCTCACGACGATGGTGGCTGAGCAGCGAGCAATGAAAACCAGCGGCCAGGCCGCGCCGGATGAGGCTCGGATGCTGTCTCCCCGTCCGAACAGTGTGGAACAGGTGCAAGACGAACCGGCATACGCGGTCATGTCTCAGCGAACCTACTCAGCCGGCTATAGCTGGGTCCAGTTTTCGGGTAGCTCCCAGATCGGCATGAATGCCGACACCAGGTTGTATTACTGGCACAGCGTTGCATCATCCACTGCTCAGTGGGCTGAAGGCCAGGGGCTCGGTTACTACCGCGGTTACAACGGTTCGACCATGGGAACATGGTCTGCCTTCTACGCGATGGGGACCGCAAGGAGCCGCGTTGATAGCGGCGCATCAATCCCTTGGGGCAATGTGGCGGCGGTGACAAAGTTTAGGGTCAGGTCGCTGAACTCTCCCATCGCCGGAGGCTACTGGGGCCCGTAAATATGAGAGGACTGTAGATATGGAAGCAGCAGCGAAGAAATGCGTTCAGTGGGGTATTGCACTAATCATTGCCGGCGGGCTAGTACTCGTACTCCTGCCGTTCCTGGTCGGACTACTGGCTGAGTCGGCGGGGGCTACTGCTGCGATCGGTGTCGGACTCCTCGACGTTATCCTCACCCTTGTTCGCTGGGCCCTCATACCGATGGGTACCACTCTGATCGGTGCTGCAGTCGTTATCCGAGTCCTTGCGCCGGCACTAGAACGGTCTAGCGCAACCCACACCCCCGGGAACTAGATCGGCTTGGCGTAGGTCCGTCTGGCCTTGACCGCCCTTGCGGTCAAGGCCAGACGTGCGTCGTCCTGGTGCGAGCTAGCGAGCACCGGGTTTTTGCGCGTCTGGGCAAGGTTCTGTCCGGGCACTACTCCCCTGGTTTAGGCTTCTTCGGCGTAGTCGGCTTCTTCGGCGGTGAGTTCTTCTTCGTCGGCCGGCACTTGCGCGAATGTCTCCCCCGGCTCCTGCACTGCACTGGTTTCTGCCTTCACGGATTCCTGTGTTTCTGTGTTTCCGTGGTCGGTGATGATGGTTTCAACCTCGCTGAGGGTGTAGTCCCATGTGGTGAGCTGGGTCAGGTAGTGCTTGGCGGTGCCGCTCGGGTTGCGCCATGACTGGCGGGTGAGGCTCTTTTCGAATCCTGCGAGGATGACGGCGAGGGTGTTGGTTTCGTGGCGTCCGGTGGGCTTGGCGGTGATCTTCGCCAGCTCGCCGAAGCCGTCTTTGCCTCCGAGTAGTTCGGCGGCGAATCCGGTGTGCTTGGAGAGGCCGTCAGCGACGGTGTAGGAGTGATTTCCCATTGACTGGGCAATAAACCGCAGAGCGTTCTTCGGGGCTGTTTTGCCTTTGAGCAGGGTTTTGAGGAAGTCCACGCGGACCGTTTCGGCGGCGTCCCATGCTTTATTGTTTTCGATCACGCGGCGGCGTTCTGCTTTCTCGTCCTCGGTCATTGGTCCTGACCGGGTGGCGCCGGGTTTGGTGAATCCTGCTGCTTTCCAGTCGGTATTGACCAAGGTGATGCGTACTTCCCCGTTGTAGCTGAATCCGATGTGCGCGGCGTCCGCGTCGTCGTCGGTGAGTGGAACACCTTCGATGGTGCGCAGGTCGCGGATATTCGCCATGGGGCCTTTGTAGTCGTAGTAGTTCAGATCCTCGTCAACGATCTTCAGTCCGTGGGCGGTGACGGTGGCCGCTGCTTCGGCCATGAGCGCGGCGCGGGTGCGGTCGTCGCGGAGCCGTTGAGCGGTGTGGTCAAAGCTCTGAGGGTTGTGCGCGGCGGTGGTTTCGAGTTTGGTGATCGCTTCGGCGTCGCCGCTGAATTCCTCGATCACTGCGGCCATGTCCAGTGTCATGCCCTGGGCGAGTGCTGCGCTGGCGGTGTCGTCGGCCCGGACTTTCAGTGCCGCGTCCACGGTGGCCTTTTTCGCGCCGGTCTTTTTCGCGATCTGGGTAGCTGAGACTCCGAGTAGGGAAAGCTGGTGGAACGCTCCGGCGCGGTCGTTGTCGGTGAGTCCTTGGCGCTGGTCGTTTTCCACGACCTGCTTAGCTAACCTGTCGGCCTCTGTGAGGCTTTCGACCACGTAGACGGGCATCAGGTCGAGCTTCGCTTCTACGGCGGCGAGGCTGCGCCTCTGTCCGTACAGGACGTGCACTCCCCCGCTGTCGGTGCGGTGGGCGACGACTGGCTGGATTACTCCGTGTTCTTTGATGGAGGCCAGGAATGCCTTGTCTAGCTGCACGTCAGCGCGAACGTTGGCGTCGATGGTCAAGGTGGTGGGGTCGATCATTTCGAGAACAGACATAGCAGTGTGCTCCTAGTTCGCAGGGTGGGTGGGGAACCGGTGGTGACCAGCAGTGTGGGTTCCTCTCCCCCGTTGTTTTTGCCTGCTGGCGGAGCTTGCGTAGCTGTGCCTGACGGAGCAGTGCTCAACGCCGTAGGGGCAAGGGTGGACCAATTCGGGGAGGAAATAAGCGACGTAGGAGCGCCGGACAGGATTGGTGTGCCCGTAGCCGGCGGAGCCGGTTGACGCTGTGGAGCAGGTACGTACTATCCGAAGGACAGCAGCAAAAAGATCGTTGTTTAGGTCTTCACAGCCCGAACGTAAAGAGGTCGGCCTGGTTGACCTGGTGAAATGACTGATGCTCCAAATCGTGACAATTTGTAAAATTGCCTGCTACCTCGCACGGGGAATCTGACCTTTTGCTCATGACACTGTGATTATTGTCCCCGCTCGGACCTTATACAAAAGCCCATCCTGCACGCCGCGGCCACGATTTTTGCCGGGCATTCACTACAGCTCGCGAACGCTACGCAACCGACTACGTTACCGCCACCTTCGATCCCGAAAACGGAAGCTAGCCGTCGACAGGCCTGCCGCGAGGCATCTCGTTCGGATCAGTACTGAACGGCTCACCGTTGTTGTACAGCTCCTCCAGACGGGTGCACTCCTGGTCGATGAGCGATGAAATGAAGTCAGACAATGACTTGTATTTGGTCAGATGTCGTGTCTCTAGGTAGGTCGAGCGTAGCCTGCGGTGACTTTCCTTGGAGTGATAGAACGAGTCCTTGACGGGCTTGTCCTCCGGCGATTTCGTCGCCGGAGGAGCAACAACTTCAGTAGGCGGCGCGGCCGCAGCCGCAGCCTCTGCAACAACAGCAGGTGTAGCAGCCGCAGGCTCCGTAGCGGACGATTGAACAGCCGCAGGAGACTGCGGTACTGGCGTGACCACGGCAGGAGCAGTCTCTTCCACAGCGGCAGCCTGCTGAGCGAGCTGCTCTGCAGTCGTGGGGACGACAGCTGACGCAGGGGCAGGCTCCGCCGCAGGCTCAGATGCGGCCTGCTGTTCGGCTGTCATATCTTCGACAACGCCGCGCTGTGCAGCCTTTCCCAAGCGTCCGCGTTTCAAAGCATCGAGAGGGTTCGTGCCTCCTCCCCTACTGGGGGCCGGCTCGGTCCTCATGCTTCGCTTTCTTTCCAGATCGCTTCGGCAAGCCGCTGCAGGTCATCACGAAGCGGCCGGGTGGCCGATCCGAAGTTCCTCAGGGGTTGCGCTGCAGCCTGTGCCCTGGCGAATAGCTCGCGATCTGGGAGATGAGGTGTGAGCACTGCATCACCGAAATCTTTTTCGACCCGGTCGATCCAATGGACCTGGTCGCTGCGACCTTTGCGGACCTTGTTGATGACCACGCCGATGACTTCGATGTCCTCATTGAGGCTGTCCTGGACCTCACCGATGGTCGCAACGATCTCGGTCAGCCCTTCGACTGAGGACACACGCGGCTCAGTCACTAGCAGAGCATGAGTGGCAGCAGTGAGTGCATTGATGGTCAGGAGCCCGAGCGACGGCGGGCAATCGATAAGGACGATGTCGAACACATCGGTGACGCCCTTGAGTGAAGTCTTCAACCGGTGCTCTCTGGCCATCATGGAGTCGCGCTCCCGGGAGGCAAGGTTTCGCTCGGCCGCGATGAGGGAGATGGGCGGGTAGTCCTCCCCCTGCTCCGTACGAGGCAGCCAGGCTTCGCCCGTGGAGATGATGGCGTCGGCAGCGATGCCAGGTGTGATCTTCTGGTTCTGCTCCGCGTCGCCGTAGAGGACGTCGTTCAGAGTGAACTCAGGGTTGTCGATTCCGAGGGCTGAAGTGGTATTCCGCTGAGGGTCGGCATCGATGACGAGTACAGTCTTGCCCAGATTCTGCGCAAAGACCTCGGCCAAACCTGTGACGAGGGTGGTTTTACCTACCCCGCCTTTCTGGTTGCAGACCGCTATCACTCGTGCCGGCATGTCCCGGAACCTCTCTTAGCCAAATGGATCGTTGCAGCACCAAACCAGCGGGTAGCAAAAAATCCACCGGCCGGCACCGATGTTCACCAGAGTAGCCTCGGGGTGACTCCCCTGTGTGAGCCACGCCCGGTGCAACTGGAAACAATTTCCAATTGCAACCCTAACCCTAATACCCCTATTACTGCCGTTCGTGTCATCAGAAGTATTAGGGGCATTGGTTCTATTGCAGCTGTTGGATCCATGCGCGCCATTAGGGGCTTTAGCGGCTTTAGGGGCATGAGAGTCGACCAGGGGAGACAGCCGATTCTTCCATGGAATGCACTCATCACCCCTAATAGGGGTATTACTTCGATTGGTTGCTCAAGAGTTAATACCCCTGTTAGGGGTGTTGTCACCGATAGATGTGTTAGGGGTATCAACGGTGCGCGGTCTGGTTGTATCGGACACCTGGACGCATGACGAATCGGTATGCCTGGCCCCGATGAGCTAGTGACCCCAAGCGATCCTAAAAGTGTCCTATCAAAGCGAAGGTCCGAGGTACGTAGCTTTCACCCCTAATACCCCTATTAGGTCCATTTCAGGTTATAGGGGTGTTGTACCTGTTAGGTGCGTTACGGGCGTTAGGGGGAATAACCCTGTTGTAGGTGATGCCTGTGTTGTGGGTCATAGGGGCTTTGACTCTGTTGTGTCTGTTAGAACCATCAGGGGTATCAGTGACAACACACCATTACGAAGTCTGTCAGACGTCGGGTGGGCTGTCGTAGTACCAATGGGTGTAATAGGGGCATTAGGTGCCTTGGCACTGTTGTCACCAATGGTTCTAGAGGTGGGGGAGTGGTAGGGCTTGGAAGGTCCTAGTTGACGCACCCGGCGCCCAACGTGTTCATTCAGGGGACAGGAGACTGGAGGGGTTGGCCAATCCTGCGCGGGCAGTACCTAGGTGGGGGAGTGGCTAGCCCAACCAGTCGATCCCTCCTTAGATTGAAATGGGACCGTTAGAACCTTTGCTTCCAATAGGGGCATTAGTTTTGTTGGGGCTGTTAGAACTGAAAGTTCCAGAGAAACAGGCTGATGGGGAGCGGTTACCCGCTGCGGGCAGAGAAAGCCAAGTCCGCAAGTTCCCAGTCATCAGATGGTCTTTCGTAGACATCCCAGGGGTAGTCCTCACCGGGGGAGAGGGGCTCAAGGGTAGCCAGGATCCGTGAACCCAGCCATTGACGCCAGCGTGCTCGTTCGGCGCGGTGGCGGGCTATCTGGGCGTGTACTTGGTCCATGACCCCGAGCTGCTCAGCGATGAGGTCCAAGTTGGCGGTGACGTTCACTGACCAGGCGCCGGCGGGGGAGCGGGTGGCGAGGTTCCAGGCGGCTAGTATCTCAAGGGCTTCGCTCACGGCGGTCCGGCTCATTCCGGTGGCTCGAACCAACTCGGCGGTGGTGCAGAGGAGTGGGGCTCGCTCAAGTTCCTCGTAAATGTAGGCAGCGGGTAATCCAAGCTCACGGAAGGCGGCACGGAGCGCATGAATCTTGCCCTTCCTCCATGCCAGGCTTCCCGCTGGTTCGATCAGGTCCTCAGGGATGGTGAGCATGTACTGGTCGGCGTGGGTTCCTTTGCCGCGCTCGATTAAAGTAACGAGGGCATTCGGCTCGCTTCTCAGCTCTCGAAGATGGGCGGCGACGGTGGTGTGATCCTGGCCGGTGGCTACGGCGTAGGAACGAGACCCGAACTCAATGAACCTACTACCTGTCATCCTGGCGGCCGCTCCCATAGCTCTAAGCAACATCCTGCGGACCAACCCTGCCCTAGACCCCTGGTAGCGGTGCTCCACGATAGTAAGGGCATTGCGCCAGTTGAGGATGAATTGGTGCTCAGCGGGACTTCCGTTTGAAGTACCGGCAAGAAAATCACCGCCCTGTAACCCTGCCCGGTGTGAAGGGGGCTGGCTTGTGGGGGAATTATGGTCATAGGTAACCTTCGCCAGATCGGGCTGTTTCTTCTCGAGCTTTCGCTGGGCCTGGAGGAACCGAAGAGCATTGTCCCAGTCGGCCTTCATCGACTTGAACCTGGACTGTGTCCGGTAGCGGCTGTAGAACTGCGCGAGGCCTGGCCAGATCCCGGTGCGTGCTCGCAGCTCGACGTCGGTGAGTTTCATCCCTGAAGCCGCGGCCGCAGTGATGACAGCCATTCGGGCTTCGGACGCAGAGGGGTAGCGGGCGGTGTCGTACATGCCGTGCTGGGCTATGTCGAGGATCCTGTGGGAAAGCCCGGTGATCGGCAAGGTGTCCAGTGAGCGGTCTTCCTTCACCCCGGTGATGGCACTCGTGTATGGCTCGACGCTGCGTAGGTGTCGGACGGCCGTGATCTCTGCACGCAGGTCCCCGACAAGGGCCTCCCACACATCGGCGCTGTTCGGGCGACGGACGACGTCGTAGGCCATGTTCAGGCTCATATCCAATTCCTGGTAGCCACCGGTCTTGTGCCTGGATCCGGGAACGCGCATACAGCCTTGCTTGAGGTTCTGGTGCTGCGATTTATCCAAGCTCGGGCAAGCGGCACCGAGGGCTTCAACCAGATCGCGGGCCTCCGAGAATCCGACACGCTGAGCTAGTGGGATGTAAATATGACGTCCACCAGTGGGGGAGTGATCGGCAATCCAGCGGGCTCCGTGACGGTGCAACCAGCTGGTCACACGGCGTACGTCGGCATCCACCTGGGATTGCCCTGCAGGTGCCACATCGAAGTCCAGGAAGATGGCCGCGCAGGTTCCGTCGGGGCCGAAAATCCTTACGGCAGCAGGGGCTGAGGGCAGCTGATCGGTGAGGTCCCGTTCGCTGTTCGCGGGGTATGACTTACCGCGGTCACGGGAAATTTTCACCCGCGCCTGGCCGGCTAGCGGGCGTGCAAGAGCGTTCCAAGCTTCGGCTGGGGTCCCGTTGACGGGCGCGACACGCGGCAGAGTGTTGCCGTGATGGTCTGGAAACGCGATTGAGCGCTGCTGTACTATGGCAGTAATCCCTTCAGGGGGATAGGTCTAGGACCTTCCGTCGTGATGGCGGACAAATGAGGACTCTGGCCCTCTTGCGGTAACTCGTAGGAGATCTGAAGTACCAGCTCTCCGGAGCTTGGTTAGGGCCTAAGTAAATAGAGCTTCGGTTCGGTTACTTATGAATCACCTTTCCTTTCTTTGGTAGTTGGTTGTTTGAGATTGGCTGTATCCGTCTAGCCGGCAAAACTTGCCGGATACGAGCCACAAGCTTGGAAGGCCCGCTTCATGCGGGCCTTCACTTGTTTAAGAGGCCATTCGCCCTAATGGAAGGGGCTGCTGAATGTCCAGGTTGCTGCAGTCACGTTTTTGCAGGTCACGGTCGACCATCTCCGCCAGTAGGTCGCTGACGGTGATGCCTTCGGCCTTGGCAATGGCAACGACAAGGTCGCGGCGTTCTCGGGGTAGGCGGGTCCCAACGAAAATGCGGTCGCCCTTGCTGCGCTGCCCGCCCCCGCGGTTTCCTGTTGCTGTCATCGTCTTGTCCTTTTAATCTCGTGCCGGGGGACCGACTGGGCGGTTTACCTCGGCCGCCATGCTGACCGTGTGAGATGTGTTGCTGTTTCCAGTTGACATGAAGCTATCACGCAAGGCAGTCGAACTCTGGGACCGGATGCAGTTTCCAAAAAGTCCCGACAAGCTTTCCCGGGATGCCCGGAAAATAGGGGCATTAGCGTCATTTTGGTTGGTCCCTTATTCCGCGCGGAGTTTCCAGCAGAACCGCCTAATGGGAATAATGCCCCTATTCCCCGAACCCGCAACATTGGGGCCGTTAAATTATTTTCCCCGGCGTGTCGGATGCGGCGCGGCGGGGGAGTGCGGCTTGAATAAGACCCTCGCTTCTGCACCTGTCTTGGTGAGAAAAATATCGCGTGATCGTGTCCCATTGTCACAGTCCTTGCGCTACCGCGCCGGCTGCGGCTGGCCAGGCGCGTTGTGTGGCTGGTTTTAAGGCGGTGTGTCGGATGCGTCCGGCTTTGAGTGCCTGGTCATAAGGAACGGTGACCACGCGGCGGACCAGTGGTGCGAAGCCGTCAGCGATACGGCGGGCTTCGTCGCCGTCCTCGGCTTTCCACTGGGAAATGATGACGACGGCGTCTTCGGCCAGCTGTGCTAAGAGTTGGTCTCGTGCGGCGAGGGTTTGCAGGGTGAGTTTCGCGGCCTCTGCGCGGTCCTCCATGGTCGTTGTGGGGATCACGAGCTGATCGGTGTGGCCGATCATGGCACGCCAGTTCGCGGCCCTTGCGGTGTTCCCTGAGTCCATCACGATCATGCGGTAATACTTCGCGGCCACGGAGTGAACGGCGTCCACCTCATCAGCGGAGATCTCGTGATCTCCTTCGTCGTTCTCATCCGAGCGCAGCACGTCGTACTTGGGGTCTGAGGAGGATCGGTACGGAAATTCACGGTAAGGGATCCGGTTACTGTTGAATTGGCGCCATGGCGGTTGATTTTCTAAGTGATGAGCAGGCCGCCGGGTTCGGGCGGTTCCCTGATGAGGTATCGCGGGAGGACCTGGAACGCTTTTGCTGGCTGGATGATGCCGATCTGGCGGTAGCCGGCCGCCGCCGGGGGATGCACAACCGTCTGGGATTCGCCGTGCAGTTGGCTACGGTGCGGGTCTTGGGCCGGTTCCTGACGGATCCGTTGGCTGTTCCCTGGCCGGTGGTCGAGTCCTTGGCTGGACAACTTGGGATTGCGGATGCCTCCGTTCTCAAGCTTTACGCGCAGCGGACACAGACCGGTTATGAGCATGCTGCGGAGATCTCCGCTGTCTACGGGTACGTGGAATTCGCTGATCCGGCCAGTTACCAGGATCTGAAGCTGTTTTTATCGGCCCGGGCGTGGACGTCGTCGGAAGGACCGGTTCGCTTGTTTGAACGTGCGGCGGTCTGGTTGCGTGAGCGGAAGGTCCTTCTTCCGGGCGTCTCCACGTTGACTCGCCTGGTTTCAGAGGTTCGCGCCGGCGCGAATGAGCGGCTCTATGCCGTGCTGGTTGACGCGGCCGGACACTCCTTGATCCATGAGCTGGAGGGTCTGCTTCGCGTTGAGGAGGGTTCGAGGCTGACCGCGTGGGAAAGGCTGAGGACGGGACCTTCAAGGGTATCGGTGCCGGAATTGCTGCGGCAGCTGGACCGGCTGGCACGCCTGCGGGCTCTGGGCGCGGAGACTGTTGGCCTGGAGACGGTGCCCGCGGGCCGGATGAACGCCCTAGCCCGCTATGGGCTGGCAGGCAAGGCCTCGGCGCTTCAGGGGCTGTCGGGCCAACGCAGGGGCGCCACTCTGCTGTGCGCCGTGCGGGCGTTGACGGCCGAGGTTGCCGATGATTTGTGTGATGCCCTGGATGCGATCGTCACCGAACGTGTGGTCCGCAAAGCGGCGCGGGAATCCGCAACAGCCCGGTTGAAGTCCCTGCCCCGCTTGTCGAAGGCGTCGCTGCAGCTGGCCAGAGCTGCGGAAACACTGGTTGAGGTCCTGGGCAATACGGAATTTTCCGGGGCAGATGCCGCATCGGTGCTTGCCGAGCAAATTTCGTTGCCCGAGTTGCGTGCTGCGGTGGAGGTTGTGACTGAGCTGGTTAATCCGGCCGGCAGCGAGGGCGACACCGCGGCCGAGATGATGCGCCGGTTCACCACGGTGCGTTCGTTCCTGCCGGCTTTGGCATCGGCGGCGCCCTTTGGGGCCACGGCAGGCGGGGCCCCGACGTTGGCGGCACTGACAGCGCTGCCGGACGTTCTGAGCGGCGGTAAAACCGGTTCAGGACAGGCTGATCTGTCCGTTCTCTCGCCAGCCTGGCAGCGCCTTATCAACACTTCCGAAGGGATCGACCGCAGGGCCTATACGGTGGCGGTAATGGATGCCGTCCACAAAGCGCTGCGGCGCAGGGATATTTTCGTTCTTGGCGGGCGCCGCTGGGGGGATCCCAGGGCACGGCTGCTGGCCGGCCCGGCATGGCAGGCGACCAAGCATGAGACGTTGAGAGCGCTCCAGCTGCCTGAAGATCCCACGGCCCACCTCGAGGGGGTCCGCCAGAGCCTGGACGCGCGCTACCGGGCGGCGGCCGGTCAATTGGCCGACAATCCCGCGGTACGGGTTAGCGATGACGGCAAGGTTCATCTCTCGCCCCTGGAAGCCAGGACGGTACCTCAGTCATTGACGCAGCTTCGGGGGTTGGTGTCGGCGATGCTGCCGCGGGTAGACCTGCCCGATGTGCTGTTGGAAGTTCATTCCTGGACGGGCTTCCTGTCGGAATTCAGCCACGTTTCGGAGGCCTCCGCACGGATGGAGCAGCTCGGCGTTTCCGTCGCCGCCATTCTGGTGGCCGAGGCGTGCAACGTGGGCCTGGCCCCGGTGGTCAAGGACGGACATCCGGCACTGACCCGTGGACGCCTGTCACATGTCGATCAAAACTATGTGCGCGCCGACACTCTGCGCGCGGCTAACTCCCGGCTGATCCAGGCCCAGTCCGGTCTTGGCCTCGCCCAGCGTTGGGGTGCCGGGCTGCTGGCGTCCGTTGATGGAATGCGGTTTGTGGTGCCGGTGGCTACCGTCAACGCCGGGGCGAACCCGCGCTATTTCGGCCAGGGCCGTGGCCTGACCTGGCTGAACTATCTCAACGACCAGGTGGCGGGCCTGGGTGCCGTCGTCGTCCCCGGGACGGTCCGTGACTCTCTGCATATTCTGGACGGGCTGCTCGATCTCGACGGCGGCCAACGCCCCGAAATGGTTGCCACCGATACGGCCTCCTACTCCGATCAGGTATTCGCGCTTTTCACCCTGCTTGGATACCGCTTCTCGCCCCGCCTGGCCGGCCTTCCGGATCAACGGTTCTGGCGCATCGGCACCACGGCGGACTATGGACAGCTGAACGCCGTCGCCGGACGCAACCGGATCAATCTGGAACTCATCACGGCCAACTGGCCGGACATGCTCCGCCTGGCCGGATCCCTGACCGCCGGGACGGTGCGCGCTTCGGAAATTCTGCGCGTGACCCAGAGCGGCGGGACGCCGACTCTGCTCGGAAAAGCTTTGGCGGAGTACGGCAGAATAGCCAAAACCGGGCACCTGCTGGACTTCATCGACATCGACGAGGGCTACCGCCGGCAGATTCATACGCAGTTGACGTTGCAGGAATCCCGGCACGCCCTGGCCAGACTCATATTCCACGGCCGCCGAGGGCAGATCCGACAGTCCTACCGCGAAGGCCAGGAAGACCAGCTCGGAGCCCTGGGCCTGGTCCTCAACGCGGTGATCCTGTGGAACACCCGCTACATGGACGCCGCGCTCACCGAGCTCTCCGGCCGAGGTGTGGGCGTAAGCGAAGAAGACGTGCAACGCCTTTCCCCGCTGGTCTCGGAACACATCAACATGCTCGGCCGCTACTCTTTCACCGCGGACCCCGCCGGCACACAGCTTCGGCCCTTCCGGAACCCCGACGAGGACCGGGACGCCTGAGCTGAAAGCGGCGCACTGTTTCAAAAGCCTCCGTTGGGAACGACCCGTGTTGAAGCAGCTTGTCTGCCGGCCGGACATTCCCTCGGTCCCTGTCAGATAGCGGCGTCCGCTATCGTTTGAATGACTCAGTATAAGTAACGGGTTAAATGACACTTTTTGCCTGGTAACAGATCTTGCTTCCGCGAGTCACTTAAACGAACGTATAAATGATGGAGGGCAACCGGATGCTGGTCGGCTATATGCGGGTTTCCAAAACCGACGGATCACAGACCACCGACCTGCAGCGCGATGCCCTGCTTGCCGCCGGCGTCGACTCCGGCCAGTTGTATGAAGACAAGGCGTCCGGCAAACGCGACGACCGCCCGCACCTGACCGCCTGCCTCAAAGCCCTCCGGGACGGCGACACCCTGGTGGTCTGGAAGCTCGACCGCCTCGGCCGCGACCTGCGCCACCTGGTCAACGTCGTCCATAACCTCACCGAACGGGGCATCGGCCTCAAAGTCCTCACCGGACAGGGCGCCGCCATCGACACCACCACCGCCTCCGGGAAACTGGTCTTTGGAATCTTCGCGGCCCTGGCCGAATTCGAACGCGAGCTCATCTCCGAACGCACCCTCGCCGGCCTCGCCTCGGCACGGGCCCGCGGACGAAAAGGCGGACGGCCCTACAAAATGACACCGGCCAAAGTCCGGCTCGCCATGGCATCCATGGGCCAGCCCGACACCAAGGTCGGGGACCTCTGCGACGAGCTGGGAATCACCCGGCAGACCCTGTACCGGCACGTATCACCCACAGGGGAACTGCGTCCGGACGGTGAGAAACTTTTTTCCAGATAGTCTGCCGGGCAGTGAACAGGGAACGGGAAGTGGCCTAAACCTACGGTTCAGCGCCGCGGGGCGGCTATTTGTCCCCGCCGCCGCCCTAATCCCCTGTGTGTCAGCCTGTGGGGCGGGGGTTTATGTGGTCAATGGGGCGCATGCGGATGGCCACGATGAAGCCGGAGAGCGCAGTCAGGCCGGCGACGGTCAATACGGCTGCCGGGATGCCGTAGGCGTCGGCGATGAGTCCCGAGAGCAGGGCGCCGACGGCGAATCCGCCATCGCGCCATAGCCGGTAGATGCCGACTGAACGTGCCCGCCACCCGGGGTGGGCGACGTCGCCGATCGCTGCAAGCAGCGTCGGGTAGACCATGGCGGTGCCGGCACCGAGCAGGATGACGGCGGCAAGCCAAATTCCAAAGTCATTCCCGAAGGCGACCATGCCCAGCGCCGCGGCCTGGACGAACATGCCGCCGGCGATCAGGGGTTTGCGCCCGATCCGGTCCGAGAGCGCGTAGGTGACCAGCTGCCCGGCGCCCCAGACGGCCGGGTAGAGAGCGGCGAGGATGCCGATGCGTTCGATGCTGAGCCCTGCGGCGGCGAACAGGACGGGGAAAAGTCCCCAGGCGAGGCCGTCGTTGAGGTTGTTCACCATCCCGGCCTGGCTGACGGAGGAGAGGGATTTGTCGCGGAAGCTGGTCAGGGTGAAGACGGCACGGTTGCTCAGCCCGGCCTGGCTTCCGGCGTGGACCGGGACATGGGCGGCGGCTTCGGCCTTGGCGTGGTGGTGGGTTTCCGGCACGGCCAGGACGGACAGGCCGAGTCCGACCGCGATGAAGGCGGCGCCGAGCAGGAACGGCCCTGGACGCAGCCCGTAGGTGGAGGCGATGTAACCGGTGGCCAGTGCGGTGCCTGCGACGCCGAGGTAACCGGCTGCTTCGTTCAGCCCCATGGCCAGGCCGCGGCGTTCGGGGCCGACGAGGTCCATTTTCATCATCACCGTGGTCGACCAGGTCAGGCCCTGGCTGATGCCGAGCACCACGTTGGCCGCGACGATCCAGCCCCAGGACGGCCCGTAGATCAGCAGGACCGGGACCGGGAGGGCGATGAGCCAGCCGGCGACCAGGACGGGTTTGCGGCCGTGGCGGTCCGAGAGGGTTCCGGCGAAGTAGTTGGTGGCGGCTTTGGCCAGCCCGAACGCCAGGATGTAGGTCAGGGCGGAGGTGTACTGGTCGAGGTGGAAGACCTGTCCGGCGAGCAGCGGCAGCACCGTCCGCTCCTGGCCAAGGGTGCCGCCGACCAGGGCGTTGACGGCGACGAGGAGCATGAACTGGGCCAGGTTCTGCCGCAGGCCCAGCGTGATGCCCGCTGGGGTTCGGGGCTGCCGGCGGGCGGGGTGTTGCCTGAGGCCATTGACGGATCCTGTCGGTGTTCGGTGCGGTATCCGGCTGAGCCGACGGCGGTGTCCCTGTGGAGCCGGCCGTTTACCCGCCCGTGTCTGTTTTGATTCTGGACGTATCCGCACCGGGGGTCGTAGGGCACAGGTTGCAGAGCCATGGGTTGCAGTGAGTTTTCCCGCGGTCGCTGGCTGGTCAGCGGGCTTGGACGGTGGCCATCATGCCTTGGTCTTCGTGGTCCAGGATGTGGCAGTGGAACACGGTGCGGCCGGGAAAGTCGTCAAAGGCCACCCGGACTTTCACCTGGCTGCGGGCGGGGACGTTGACCACGTCCTGCCAAGTGGGCCTGGTCACGTCGCGGCCGCCGTCCTGGACGACCTGCATGGGCCACACGTGCAGGTGGACGGGGTGGTCCATGGGGCTGGAGTTGGCCAGGGTCCACTCTTCCACGGTCCCGGCTGCTGCCGTCTCGTCGAGCCGTTCGGGGTCGAACTTCCGTCCGTTGATGGTGAAGGCCATCATGGTGCCCTGTCCGCTGCCCATGCCCATTCCCCCGCCCATGTTTTCGTTCATGCCCGTGTTTCCGTTCATGCCCATGGCGAAGTCCAGGGTACGGGCGGCGGTGACCGGTTCGTTCCGCAGATCGCGCAGCGGCTGTCCCTCGGGCACGGGCCCTGGGTCAGTGCCGGCGCTTCCCGAGACGGCCAGGGTGAGCAGTTCGACCGGGTCGCCACCGGGTACGTTGTCACCCCTCATGGCCCCGCTCATCATGGCGTTCATGCTGCCGCGGTCCACAGGGGCCGCGGTGAGGGTGGAGGATCCCTCTCGGGTTTCCACGAGCAGCTCAACGCGGTTGCCAGGGGCGAGAACCACTTCGGTGACGTCCTCGGGGACCGGCAGGCGTCCGAGGTCCCGGCTGAGCAGCCGGACCCCCTGGCCCTCCAGTGCCAGGCGCAGGTACCGGGAGGGGCAGGCGTTGATGATCCGCCACCGCTCCCGTTCTCCGGGGGCGGCGCGCAGTTGCGGGCGGACCTGCCCGTTGACCAGGACGATCTGTCCCTCGCGTCCCATCATCTGCTGCATCTGGTTTACCTCGGCGAGATTGCCGTCGGCGTCGAGGGACAGGTCGGAGACCACCAGCACCCGGTCCCGGGTGACCGGGACCGGGTCGGGGTCTTCCACCACGATGGCCCCGTAGAGGCCGGCGGCGACCTGGTCGGCGACGTGGCCGTGGCGGTGGGGGTGGTACCAGTAGGTACCCGGCGGGTGGTCCCCGGGCAGGCTGAACTCGTAGTCGAAGGACCCGCCGGGGTCAATGCTGACGAAGGGGTTGTCGCTGTTGCCCTGCGGGGAGACGTGCAGTCCGTGCACGTGCAGGTTCGTGGGAGCCTGCAGCCCGTTGCGCATCGTGATCCGGATCGTGTCGCCAGCGTGCACCCGCAGGGTCGGGCCGGGCAGGGAGCCGTTGAACGCCTGAACGGAGGCCTCCCGCCCGCCGACGCGGACCCGTGCCGGCGCGGCGGTCAGGTCCAGTTCCAGTACGCCGCCGCGGCTGGCCAGCACCTGGGGTTCGGCCAGGTCCTCACCCCCGGCGTATCCGGAGCCGGAGCCGGTGCCGGTGGTCAGCCACAGCCCGGCGCCGCCGGCAGCGGTAGCGCCGGCTCCGACCGCACCCAGTGCCAGCAGCTGGCGGCGTGTCAGCTGCCTCACGGGCCGTTCTCCTCCAGGATCCGCCGCCGTTCCTGGTATTCCTCGGCGCTGATCTCGCCGCGGGCGTAGCGCTCCTGAAGGATCTCCCGGGCCCGGGCGGGGCCGACACCGGTGCGCGGTGGTCCTTGCAGATCGGCGGGGGTGTTGCCGCCGGCGTTGCGGGTGAAGGCTTTGACCAGCACCACGGCGAGCACGACTACGCCCGCGATCAGCAGAAGCCAGAAGATCCAGGCAAGTCCCATCCCGCCCATACCAAAGCCGTTCATCATCAAAGGGGATTCCTTATCTCTTGTCGTGCACGGCCAGGCCGTTCCTGACCGTGGACTTTCAGGGGCCGTGCAGTGCCGGTGGTTCTAGGCCTTGGCTGACTGGCCGGAGTTCTGCCAGGTTTGCCAGCCAGCGTAGCTGCCCTCGAGCTCGACGACGTCGTACCCGGCCCGGCGCAGGGCGCTGGCCGCGACGGAGTTCCGCACGCCGGACTGGCAGTAGCTCACGATAGTGCCTTCGGCCGGAAGCTCATCCAGGTGCCACATGGCGCGGCCGCCGCTGAGCTGGTGGGAGCCGGGGACGTGCCCGGCGGTGTGCTCGGTCTTGTTGCGGACATCGAGCACCATGGCGGCGTCGAACCCGTCGAGTTCCTCGGGCTGGATCAGCTTCGGAGTGAAGGTGGGCAGCCCGTCGATGCCGGTAAGGTAGCCGGCGACGTTGTCGATGCCCACCCGTACCAGGTGGTCCCACATGTCCTGCGCCTGTTCCTGGTCCTTGGCCAGGAGTACCAGGGGGTTCTGATCGGTTTCCGGGTTCACCACCCAGGCGCCGTAACTCGCTACGGACTTGCCGGCAGGTACGTTCAGGGACCGGACCACGGTGCCCTTATGGACTTCGCTGTTGGGGCGGGTGTCGATGAAGGTCAGAGTGTCTTCTGCCAGGCCCGCGGCAACGATCCCGGTGGTAAGTTCGGGCAGCGGGGCGCGTTCGCCCATGACGGCCGGTCCTTGACGGTTTTCACGCTTCATCCGGCCGAAGTAGGCGTGGGCGTCGGGCTGGCCGTCGAGGAGCTCGGTGATGAAACCGGCCTCGTCGTTCGCGGCCAGGTAAGGTCCCCACCAGGAGTAGAGGCGTTCGTAGCCGACGGTGGAGGAGGGGACGGCGCCCAGGGCCTTGCCGCAGGCGCTGCCGGCGCCGTGGGCGGGGTGGACCTGGACGTAGTCCGGCAGCGTCAGGAACTTATCCCGCAGGCTCGCGAACAGCTGCTTGGCGCCCTCGAACCGGGTGTCGATCCCGCCGGCTGCCTCGTCCAGCAGGTCCGGCCGGCCCAGGTCGCCGGAGAACACGAAGTCGCCGGAGAGCAGGTAGCCGGGCTGGTCGCTGAACGCACCGTCGGTCACGAGGAACGACAGGTGTTCGGGGGTGTGCCCGGGGGTGTGGACGGCCTGGATGCTGATGTTGCCTACGGTGATCGCGTCGCCGTCGTAGAGCCGTTCACCGTCGAATTCGTACTGCCAGTCCGGCCCGCCCTCACCCGAGACGTAAATCTTCGCGCCCGTGGCGGCGGCAAGTTCGCGGGTACCGGAGAGGTAGTCGGCGTGGATGTGGGTTTCGGTGACGGCAATGATCTTCATGCCGTTCTTCGCGGCCAGGTCCTGGTAGACCGCGATGTCGCGGCGGCCGTCGACCACGACAGCCGTGCCGTTGGCCTGGCAGCCGATCAGGTAGCTGGCCTGGGCGAGGTCTTCATCGTAAATACGCTCGATAAGCATGTGGTGCTCTCCTTCGCGGAAGTGGTGGGGAGCGTTCCCCGTTGTTCTGATAACAATAATAATACCCTAGGGGGTATAACGCAAGGCCAGAGCTGGTCTTGGTCCTGAGGGTCAGGAGGTCCGCGCCGCCCGCCTCAAGAGGCGGTGCCGGAGGGAACCGAGGGAGCGCCGCCGGTCAGGAGGAGGGTTGTCGGCCGGGGCCGCGGCGTAGGTAACGGGGCGGCCGTTGCGGTACCACTCGGTGATCCCGCCGGCGACGTTCACGGTCTCGTAACCGTGGTCCGCGAGGATTTGTGCGGCCTGGCTGCTGCGCTTGCCTGAGCCGCACAGCAGGTGCAGCGTGGTGTTCGGCAGGTCCTTCAGCCGGGAGGATATGTCATCCAGCGGGATGTTGAGGCTGCCCGGTATGTGGGCGATGGCGTATTCCTCACGGCTGCGGACGTCGACCACCACGGCTGCGGGCCAGGTGGCGGCGAGTTCATCGGCCGTGATGGTCCGCGTGGCTGCCATGTGGTGGTTCCTTTTCAGGCCTGTTGCCGGGCGGTTTCGGCGTGGACTTTGTCCATGTCCAGATCTTTCACGGCCTGAATGACCCGCTCCAGTCCTCGGGCGTTCAGGGCGCCGGGCTGGGAGAAGACCAGGGTTTTGTCGCGGAAGGCCATCAGGGTGGGGATGGAGATGATGCCGGCCGCTGCGGCGAGGGCCTGCTCAGCTTCGGTGTCCACCTTGGCGAAGACAATGTCCGGGTGCTTTACGGAGGCTGTCTCGTAGGTGGGGGCGAACATGCGGCACGGGCCGCACCAGGCTGCCCAGAAATCCACGAGGACGATCCCGTTGTTCTCCAGGGCTTCAGCGAGGCTCTCTTGGGTGACGTTGATGGTTGCCATGATCCGTTCGTGTCCTTCCGGTGTCGTCCGAAGCGCTTGGAGGATGTGGAGCCCTGAAGGGAGCTCAGATGACGGGGTCAGGTGGTGGGGAGGCCTGCGCGGGTCCAGGCTGTCATGCCGCCGGCCATGGTGTCCGCGGTGTAGCCTGCACCGTTGAGCGCGTCAGCGACCTGGGCGGACCGGTTCCCGCTGCGGCAGACGGCGATGACCGGGACGTTGGGGTCCAGTTCGGACAGGCGGGTCTGCAGCTGTCCCATGGGGATGTGCAGGGCGCCGGGGATCATGCCGTCGGCGACTTCGAAGTCTTCGCGGACATCAAGGATCCGGGCCTGGTCGCGACGCTGGTCGGTTTCGGTGACGGTGATTTCAGCCATGGGGTTCTCCTTCGAAAGTTCCGGGTCAAAAGCGGGGTGGTGTGGTTAGCGGACGGTTTCGCCGGCCTGGCGCCAGGCGCCTATGCCGCCGCGGAGGGAGTAGGCTTCGTAGCCCTGGGCGGCGAGGAGCCGGGCTGCGGAGGCCGAGCGGACCCCGGAGGCGCACATCGCGATCACCGGCCGGGTTTTCTGGATGCCGGCGGTGCTGGTCTGCAGCCGGTCCAGGGCGACGTGTTTGGCCTGGGGCGCCCGGCCGGTGCGCCATTCCTGGGCAGAGCGGACATCGATCAAGGTAGCGCCGGAGGAAAGAAGGTCCTTGGCCTCGGCTACGGAGACGGTTTTGTAGGGTTTGCTGAATGCCTTCTTCAGGGAGCTGATGAGTCCCATGACGTTCATTCCTTTCGTATTGATCAAGTGGCGCCCCGGCGGGGCGGCAGCGGTACTGGCTCGGCTGCCGGTCACGCCGGAGAGTGCTGGCCGCTTCGGTGGGCGCTGTTCCTGTCGTTCTTGCGCAACGGGCAGGAGTTGACGAAAAACCAGCAGATTCCGGCAGCAGTCACGGCCAGGGCAGCAACACCGGCGACGATGATCCAGCGCAGGTCCTCCGGCGCCTGTTGGGTCAGGACAAAGGTGCCCATCGCCAGGACGAACCAGCCGAATGCTTTCCGCAGGGCTGTTTCCGGGATACGGCCCGCCAGTTTGGAGCCCACCAGGGTACCCACTATCGCGGCTGCCGTGACGGCCAGGGTCAGGCCCCAGTCCAGGTGCACCGTGGTGAGGTAGCCGGCGAGCCCGGCGAAGGACTTCATGGCGATGACCACCAGTGAGGTTCCGACGGCCACGGACATCGGCAGGCCGCCCAGCAGTGCCAGGGCGGGAACGACGAGGAACCCGCCGCCGGCGCCTACCAGGCCGGTGACCAGACCCACGACGGCGCCGTCCAGCAGCACCCGGCCCAGGGGAAGTTCGTGCTTCACGGGTTCGGCGCCGTCAGCCCCGCCGGCCTTTTTCCTGCCGCGGAGCATCGCGACAGAGGTGGCCACCATCATCAGGGCGAAGGCGATCAGCAGGACCTGACCCGGGATCCGGCCGCCGAGCAGCCCGCCGACGAAGGCGCCCGCCATGCCGGCGGCGCCGAAGATCAAACCGGTCCGCCACATCACCCTTCCGCCGCGGGCATGGCTGATCACGCTCACCGCGGAGGTGACGCCGACCACGAACAGGGACGCCGCGATCGCTTCCTTGGCCTCGAATCCGGCCACATAGACCAGGATCGGGACAGTAAGGATGGAGCCACCGCCGCCCAGGACACCGAGCGAGAGCCCGATGACCACGGACAGGGCAAGGACAAGGAACAGGGTCACGGTCACGACGCTTTGGCCTCGGCTTCTACGGCCGGGCCGACCGGGAACTGCAGGATGGCGCTTTCGCGGGTAGGCTCCTTGGCGGCCTTGTTCCACGGCATGGCCGAGATCGCCTGGCCCATCGCGCAGGTGTTCGTCGCGGCGGAGAAGGTCAGACCCGTGCCAATGGCGCCGGCAAGCATCCGGATCTTCGGGGAAACGAACTTGCCGCCCACCAGGCCCAGCATCACCAGTGAGCCGGCAGCCAGGCGTACCTGGCGCTCCAGGTCCCAGCGGTCCTTGCCGCGGACCACGTCGCCGCCGGCGGCCGCGAACCCCGGGACACCGCCGGTCAGGACGTAAGCGGTGCCGATGCCGGCACCGCCCAGGCGCTGCCGTGCCTGCTCGGCCCGGACGCCGGACTGGCAGACCAGCACAACGCGGCTGCCCAGCCGGGCCGCCAGCTCATCCGTGTGCTCGGAGAGCAGCGGCAGCGGCACATTATAGGAGCCGCGGATGTGCATGGACTCGAATTCGGCGGCGGAACGCACGTCGATCACCACGAGGTCCTGGTGCTCTTTGAACCAGGACTGGAGGGTTCCGGGGGCGAGTGCGGTAACGGCTGTTGCCGTGGAAGGGGACGTCATGGGTGGCCTCTCGGAAGGGGTCGGGTGGATACCCCACGGAGTATTGCACATACCCCCGGGGGTAGTCAAAACACCCATAGGGGTATATAGTTGAGGGCAGCACCCCCATCGATGGAGACCCTCATGGAACTAAACCCAACCGAACTCACACCAGTGATCAACCGCCTCAAGCGCGCACAGGGCCAGCTTGCCGCCGTCACCCGGATGCTTGAAGAAGGCCGGGACTGCAAGGACGTCGTCACCCAGCTGGCGGCCGTGTCCAAAGCCCTTGACCGTGCCGGCTTCGCCATCATTGCCACCGGCCTGGAGCAGTGCATTGTCCAGAAGGACGCGACCATGGACCGGAAAGACCTGGAAAAGCTTTTCCTCTCCCTCGCCTAAACAGCGGACCGCCGAGCAACTTCGAGGAGCATCATGACGTACACCCTGGCCACCACCGTCTCCCTTCCCTGGGCGGAAGCGCTGGAACGCACCCGCGGGGCCCTGGCCGCGCAGGGGTTCGGAATCCTGACCGAAATCAACGTCCGGTCCACCTTCGAAGCCAAGCTTGGCGCCGAAGCTGCGGATGCCGTCGGGGATTACGTCATCCTCGGCGCCTGCAACCCGGCCCTGGCCAGCCGTGCCCTCGCCGCAGAGCCCGAAATCGGTGCACTGCTGCCGTGCAACGTGGTGGTGCGGCGGAGCGAGGACGCAGCCGTGACCATCATCGAGGCCATTGACCCGCAGACCATGGTCCAGCTCAGCGACACGCCGGCCGTGAAAGAAGTGGCAGACGACGCCGGCACCCGACTCCGTACAGCCCTCGCCGGGCTGAGTGATGCAACAAAGTAAAGGTCCATAAACAGGACGCCGGCAGAAACCGTGAAAGATGGACACGGCAGGGGCTTGCTCATTCACTCCGCTGGGCCGCTTGAGCAGGACGCCCTTGCCGGCATCCTCCGCCGCGCCTCCAACGCCCGTGCCGCACTCACCCCGGGAACTGGCATCGAAGTGGTGGTCCAGGGCCCCGGCGTCAAACTCCTCGCCACAAACTCACCCGCCACGGAGGCCGTCAATAGCGCCCGGCACCTGGACGTGAGCATCCTTGCCTGCGGCAACAGCATGCGCTCAGCAGGCCTGGAAGAAAAAGGCCTCGCTCCCGGCATTGACATGGTTCCCGCGGCCATCTCCCACCTGGCCCAGCGCCAATGGGACGGCTGGGCCTACGCCAGGCTCTAAATTAGGTGGCTCTCCGGACGCGCGCTCCGCGCCGGACAAGGCACAAAACACGATCTCTGCGTAGCCCCGTACAACCCGTGCAGACGACTTCGGACATTCAAGTGCAGACGACTTCTGAAACTAACAGCCTGTTCACCTCCAATTCCTCCGTCGATGTCGCGTTCGCCCTTCCCAAGAAAGCGCCCGGTCAAGTCTCCAAACAGGACGCGTAAAAGGGCGCCTGACGCCTAACGTGAAATTTCGTACCGATCCTCCTCAGACCCCGAGGTCAGGGTCATTCTCAAGCTGCCGTGGAACCCGCCTGTGAGGGCTTTGAGGTACTGGGCCGAGAATACCGCCGTCGAGAGGCTGGTCTGTGCGCTTATGGTCCTCAGGGACAACAGTTAGCTCTGCGCCGGGGGAGCGGTACCGGCCCCGGATCTTCCGGCGCGGCGTAGCTGAATCTGTTTCAGTATCAATTATTGCGTGTAGAGTGGGCAGCATAAATGGACCCCTTTGAGGGTGTGTTTATGGAAGCCCTTCACCCGGTAGCCGCCAAGCATTTGGGGTGGAGAGCTGGAATAACTCGTATGAAGGCCCGCCGTCTAGGCGGGCCTTCTTCGTTTAACTAGCTTTGTAGAGGGGCAGCGTCTCCTGACCAGTTAGCTGTTCAAGGTCAATGGTTGCCAGCTTTTCCGCCATGACTTCGGCAATAAAGGAGCTGGCCGAGATCCCCTGTGCATCGGCAACGGCAAAGAGTTTTTCTGCTTGAGCCGTGGGGATTCGGGTCGTCAGAACGTGGCGGTCCCCCTTAGATGGGCGTCCACCGGATGCGCGTTTCTGAATTGCCATACGTCGAACTCTAGGTTTCTGAAACGCGTAAGTGGTGGACGCGGCGGGCGTGTCGCGCATTATTTGGTGTCCCAAGCTCACAATCCCTGCGCTACGGCTGCTGCTGCTGCGAGCCAAGCACGCTGTGTGGCTGGTTTCAAAGCAGTGTGTCGGATGCGTCCGGCTTTGAGCGCCTGGTCATAAGGAACGGTGACCACGCGGCGGACCAGTGGTGCGAAGCCGTCAGCGATTCGGCGGGCTTCGTCGCCGTCCTCGGCTTTCCACTGGGAAATGATGACGACGGCGTTTTCGGCCAACTGGGCTGAGTGCTCATCTCGTGCTGCGAGAGTTTGCAGGGTGAGTTTCGCGGCCTCTGCGCGGTCCTCCATGGTCGTTGTGGGGATGACGAGCTGATTGGTGTGGCCGATCATGGCCCGCCAATTCGCGGCCCTTGCGGTGTTTCCGCTGTCCATCACGATCATGCGGTAATACTTGGCGGCTACGGTGTGAACGGCGTCCACTTCGTCAGCGGAGATCTCGTGATCTCCTTCGTCGTTCTCGTCCGAGCGCAGCACGTCGTACTTGTCCTCGGTCTGGTGGTGCACGTAGTGGGCCAGCAGGGCGTTGTGCGCGGTGGGGGAGAGTAGCTGCTCTTTATCGCGCAGCAGATCCAGCACGCTTGACGTGTGGGGGCCTTGCTCGGTCCGCCAGCCGAGAGTGCCTTGGTTCTCGTTGTTGTCCCACGCGAGGACACCACCACCGCCGTAGCGGGCGAATACTGCCGCCAGGGCTGCCACGGTCGGGGTCTTGTTCGCTCCGCCTTTACGGTTCACCACGGCGATAGTGCGCGGTCCCGGCCAGTGCTGGGAGACAGCGTGAATGTCGGCGCGTTCGGCCATTTCCGATTCGGAAGGGCTCATACGCAGACCCATCCGGCTCATGGCACCACGGAATCCGCGGGTCGCTGGCTGCACCACGGGATCGCTGACCAGGAACGACGTATCTTTCAGGCTCCGCCGGGTAAGCGGTTCAGGGGTTGGCGCTGCTGCCGGTGTGCTTGGGGCGGCAGCGGTCGGCGCAGTGTCCGGGGACACTGCCTGCGGTGCCTGTGCCGGCGCCTGCGGCTCCTGCGCTATCGGTGCGGGCGTTGAGCGGGGCACTGAGCTTATCGGCGGCACAGAGGCGCTGGTGGCCTCCTGCGCGGGAGCCGCAGCTGGCTCGATGGGAGGCAGCGGCCTTTTGATGGTGTCCTCGCTCACCGTGTCGTCTACATGAATCACGGGCGGTGCCGTAGTCGTGACCGGGGTTTCGGCCCGTCGCCTACGGCCCTTGGTTTCAGCAGCGATTTCTTCAATGTTCCCGTCAGGGTGCACGACGAGTTCGCCGTCTCCCTCGGGGCCTTCGGTATAGACGCGGATCGGGCGGCTAAGGACGCCGGCTAGATCAATGACGATGTTCATGGCCTCGCGGCGCAGCGTGGTTTCGTCGGGGGCGTCGATGGGCCGGGAGTTCCCGGAAATGACGACTTCTCCGGTGCCGTTGGCACGGACAATAGCTTTCACATTGGGGAAGGCCGGTACTTCGACCTGGTTGATAGTCATGGTGCTGGTTTCCTTACATCAGAGGCGGAACGGTAAGCGAATGAAGGAGTAGATGAGTATTAGCTCATTTACTCAATAATCGTGGTGTGGTTAATTAGCACCTTCGGGCGGGTAGAGCCGGTTCACTTTCCACGGCTCATCCTGGCCCTGGCGTAGGAGCTGAACCCCGTAGTCGCCTATGTCAGTGGGCACGGTAGCAATCACACCGAACCCGTTGGTTTCATCAATGTCCAGGGTCGCGGGGCCAGTCACTTCTTTTACTGGAACGTTCGCCGGGTCCACTGCTGAATAGGAAGTAGTCGCCTCGGGGGTGAGCCAGCGGGCGAAATCGTTGGCCCACTGGGTTTCCTCCACGTCGGGGCGGGCGAAGTCCGCTAACGCATCCTCAGCTACCTGCTTGGCCGCGTCCTCATCCTCGGGAGTCCATTCAGGATTCTCGGGCACCTCGTCCGCGTTAGGTGCCTGCGGGCCGTCTCCGACGCTCTGTGAAGGCGTATAGGTGCTTGTCGGTGTCGGCTCCGGTGTTGTCGTGGCTTCCTCACTGCTGGAGCTGGTCTGGTCGCCGCTGAAACACGCTGTGCAGAGCAGAACCGTTACAGCTGTCATGCCTAGACTGCCAGCACGGAAATACATCTTTCTGTGTTTCCGTGCGTTTGGGAGTGGGGTAGTCATGTGGTGTTCTCCTTAGTCGTCGCCGGGGAAGTAGAGGTAGGCGCTAACTTCGTCGGGCTGAATGTTGCGGGTGCTGTACTGGTGATCGTCAGGTGGTGCCATGCCGTTGTATTCCTCGATCGCCACTGTGCCGTCGTCGTTGATTCCGGCGACGATAGCGACGTGGCCGACTGATCCGGCCCCGCCGACGTTGGCCGCGTAGTAGGCCACGGCTCCGACTTCTGGTTCCTGGCCGCTATCCCAGCCTTGCCGGTTCCAAGCGTTGAGCCATTGTTCGGCGTTTCCGAGGGTGAGGTCTGAGTTGTGGAACTTCCATGGATCGCTGGTAACGCCGGCCATGGCATTAAGCCGCCACAGGGCGAAGTCTGTGCACTCCCGGTTGTACATGCCCAGCGGGGACACGGCCCCTGATGGGCACGTCCCTCCGATAGCGCAGTAAGGGGAGTTAGGCCACGGCAGATCGTCGCCTTCACCGCCGAGCTGCGGGCCACCGGTGAGGCAGGTTTCGAGTCCTTCAATGTCAGCGACGGCTTCAACGACGTCGATAGCATCGGTCCAGTATTGGGTGTAGTGGAACGGGTCAGCATTGCGCTGCACCCGGTGAGCGGCCTCACTGGGGGAGAGGGATTCCCAGCCGTCAACGTCCTGGAGTGCGTTGAAAAAGTTAGTCGAGCTGATCGTGGGGTCCATCCGGTCTTCGTAAGAACCCCAAGCGCCGTTATCGCGCTGCTGGAACAAACCCCGACTATCCGGGCCGGGTCCGTCGCCACGGTCGAGCACCTGGAGACTGGATTCACCCATAGCGGTCATCACGCCGATGGTCTGACCCTTCACACTCAGATCCAGTGCTTCGCCCGCGCTCACAATCAGGGCGGCATTAACCAACTGTTCCCCGGAATACCCGGCAATCGTTTCCGTGGGCAGATCCTCAGGGTCTATCTCTGAATCACTGGCGGGAGTGCAGTCACTCGCTGACGCGGTCTGGTCACTACTACCGAGGAGCACCAGCATCAGGATCAGCCCAAGAAACAGCGTCGGCACTAAAACCACCGCCGTGTAGAACAGACCTTTAGACTGCATACATACCTATCGTCACCAACCAGCACTCACATCTTTACGGTTTTTATCATAACGTGAATCTCGTGAATGCCTAGATGGTGGGTGGGTAGGCTGAAGCTGTCAGATCCCCGTCCGGAAGGCCCATGGCATGACCATCACCGCGCATGAGTTTCAGCGGTGGTCTGATGCCAAGATTCCTGGGCGAAGCGTGCGAGAGATCTCCCAGGCCACAGGACTCAAGTGGACCACCCTGCACCAGCAGATCGTGCGAGGGAAAGTATCTGAGGCAACGGTTGTCGCAATAGCGCGCGCCTATGAATTCTCTGCACTGGAGGAGTTGTCCTCCTTTGAGCAGTACACAGACCTTGCGCTAGGGACCAAGCCGCCAACGGACGCTGAACTGATTAGCCAAGTCCACTACCTGGATATCCTGCGAGAAGTTCTGGTCCGCGCCGATGAGTTGTTACCGTTCATGCCCGGTGATCTCAGGGCCTTCCCGCACACGGACTCGACGCGGGCATGGATAGACGCCATTGATCCTGGGGATCTGCGCACTGCCATGGCTACTCGGCTTGGTGTCACTACCTCGACCTTTTCCTCCAGGCTCAAAAGGACCCTGCCCGCCGACATTGCGATTGACGTCGCACGGTACGCAGGAGTGTCCTTAGCTAGCGGGCTCGTGGTCACTGGCCTACTTACTGAGCAGGAGGGTGACTGGCCGCCGGAGGCTCGCCTCAACGCATTACAAGCACAGAGTGATAGTGATCTTCTCTCCATTGCTACCCAGAAACTTGCCATACAAAATAGAAAGTACTGGGGTAAAACCCACGACCGGGACCAAGCGAAGGAGTATTGGGAGAACCTGGGATGACTGAACTAATCCCCATAGCCCTCCTTGCCCTGTGCCTCACTCTGGCTGCGCTTCGTGTCCCTGCGGCCTTGAAGGGTCAGAACCGAGCCACCCTAGCGACGTTTCTGCTGATCAGCGTCGTCCTGGCTCTGGCCATCCCGGCGGTTTACCTTCCCGTCGATGAAGCACTTGGTGGGGTCAACGCCGCCAACCTCATTTCACGGCTCACCCTGAACGTGGCTTTTATCCTCGTGGGGCTTCGTGTCGCTGATGCCCTCGCTTGCAAGCCGGTCCGCGACGTCATTACCGGGGCTTGGGGGCGTCGGGTTTTCCTCGGGACCTCTCTGGCCATGATTGTCATGTTCTGGGTCGCCGACGTGCCCGTGTCCTCCATGGGACTCAATTCCTATGCCGATCAATCCTGGGTGGAGCTATACCGGCTGGCCAGTCGCCTCTACCCGGCCTTCATCGCCATGCTTCTAGTGCCGTGGACGTTCAAAGCAGCACTAGATAGCTCAGCGCTTCCCGTCTTGCGCGTCGCTTCAACGTTATTCGCCACTGGGTTCGCACTGGTATCAGTTCTTCCAGCCCTCCTCCTGACGGACATTTGGATCAATGTTGAAGTGGCCGTCGATGCCACCGTCTACACGGCCCTGATACTCGTTGCCCTGGCACCGACCATTACGTGGGCATCAAAACGCCACTACGCCAAAAAAGAAAAGGCCCTCATCACCACGTCCCACTAGTGCAGCAGTCAGACCCGCCGGACTAGTGCAGCCTGATTACGGGGCTAATTGAGCGAAACCATAACCGATCAGCAATCCCACGGCTGCACCTGCGAGCACCTGGGCTACCGTGTGTGCTCCTAGATGGACTCGAGACCATCCCACTGAACCAGGTACGAGCATTGCAAGCAGGCACCAAGGGCCGAAGTAAAACACCATGGCCGCGGCAAAGAACACGGCGACCGCTGTGTGCGCGGAGAGTTTCCAACCCAGGTTGACCACTAACACCACGATGATTCCCAGCAAAACACTGACAATCATGGCCATCAACCCAGCCGGTGCGCCCATCGCGGAAAGAACCCATAATCCGACCAACACCGAAGCTATAGCTCCTCCCAGCACGGGTGCCCGCTGGGTACGCCGGCTGATGTGATGGTCCGTAAGCCTGCCCTTCCGAGTCAAAACCATGACCACCGCGAACGGCAGCACAGCAATAAAGAAAACCGCCACCAAGGCGAAAGGCAATCCGGCCATGAACCCATCAGGGATGAAACTGCTCACCAGAATCAGGGTGGCCACCAAAACGACTGGGGCGAAAATTTCACTGATAACCCGCGCCGGCCGGTCAAGAAAGCTCTGATGTTGTGACGTCGTTTCGGGAGAGGTCATATCCTCCATCCCATCCTGTCCAACTCTTGTAGCAACGATTAGCTAACTCACCTCAGGTACTCACTTAGTTCACAAAAGCTTGATATTGTGATGTTCGTGAGTAATCCTTGGATCGCTTCGATACACCCGACGTCTAGTAAACCAGACGTCATACCTACCCCTGCAGCTATGGTCCCACCCCTGACCGGTGCTGCAACACCCCAGAAGGGGATCCCTGAACCTGACGCAGCTGACCGGCTTCCTTGGCGGTACGTGTCCGGTTCTGCCACGTTATGGGTCGTGGGTGTGCATGGGGGAGCGGGAGAAAGCACGGTAACGCGCTTGATCGACGGGTCCCGCTCTACGCAGCACACCTGGCCAGCATTCGAGAATGCGGGGATGCCTCCCCGTGTTCTGCTGGTCTGCCGATCCAATATGAACGGGCTGGAATCAGCTCAGCGAGCACTCATTGAGTGGGCGGCTCCGAAAGCTCCGGAGGTGAATCTCCTGGGGCTGGCTGTCTTAGCTGACGCTCCGGGAAAGCTCCCGAAAGAATTGCGCGACTTTGAAACCATCGTCGCCGGGGGAGCACCACGCTCATGGCATCTGCCATGGGTAGACGCCTGGCGGACAGGCGACGTGTCACCAGAACAACTGCCACGCGAAACCCGCAAATTCGTTACCGAAATCAATTCGCTACTGCCCTAAACCAGGGCAGCAGCGACGCCTCTCATTGAAAGGTCCACCATGCTTCACTCAGCAGCTCTCAGCCTCCAAATCAAAGCTGTAGACGTACTAGCGACGATCCCTAACCCTGGTGGCGGCGAGGCCCCTCCCGGCTCCGAAGGGTTGCTCACGATCCTCAGTTGGGCCGCATGGATCGCCCTCGCCCTGGGCGTTCTTGGCGTCATCATCGCCGGTATCACAATGATGATCCAGGTCCGACGCGGCGAAGGCGGCGAAGGACTCTCCAAGCTCGGCTGGACCCTCGCTGGCTGTGTCGTGGTCGCCGGGGCTTCCGGACTCGTTACCGCGTTCGTCTAACCCCTGGTCAGGAGATCACCCATGAGTGACGTATCACCCGACGAGAACCACCGAAACCCTTTCACCCGGCCCGGCTTCATCATTTCCGCAGCGCTAGTGCTCGCGCTGATAGCGGCAGTGATCGTTATTGCTTTCATCCCTCGCGGAGGGGACGAACCAGACGCCGGTTTAACCGAACCAACCAGCACTGAAACAACCTCAGCCCCGTCAGCGACGGCCGCCGGGGCTGAGGAAAGTATCTGCGGGCTACCAGCAAGCGAGGACACAGCCCTTGGCGCTGCGCCCGAAAGTGACTGGGAACTACTCGGAACTATGGCTGTTCCAGAAGCTCCCGATACCGCCGGGCCGGGCGTAGTTGACGAGAGCGGGATCCGTACCTGCTTTGCCCAGACGCCGACAGGTGCCCTGTACGCCGCCTCTAATATCTTCGCCACCATGATTGCCGGCGATCCAGTGGATCTCTATGAAAAGTTGGTGGCAGATAGCGAAGCACGAGATGAAGCACTCGAAGCGCTAACCGCAGAAGTTCAAAACTCCCCGGGCACTAACGACGAGTCTTTCCAGATTCAAGGTTTCCAGCTCGACCGTTACTCAGAAACCAACGCAACGGTCACACTCGCTTTCCAAGTTGAGAACGGGTCGGTGGGGTCAATAACCCTGCCGTTGGTTTGGGGACAAGGAGATTGGAAGCTCCTTATTGAACAGAGCGGGGCCCCAGAACCACGGCAGCTCAACGATCTATCAGACTTCATTTCATGGAGCGGGATCTGAGATGGAAGAAGAGTGCGCATGGTGGGACGGGCCCTGCAAGCTTCGTGAGGGCGTCGGTGATTTTGTCGGCGGAGCAGTTGGCGGAGCGATTGAAGATCTCGCGGCGGCTATCTCCGATGCAATGGCGCAGATCGTCCTAACGCTGGCTACCTTTTGGGTGGACATGCCAACCAGCAATCTCACCATGGCCGATGGCAGTGCCTCACCTACCGTCGCTTTCCTACAAAGTGGTCTTTGGTACTGGACCGCTGCCCTAGCCGTTCTCGGTGTCATCGTCGGTGGTACCCGCATAGTCTGGGAACAGCGTGGTTCACACGTTCGTGAGCTGGTCCGCTCGCTGCTGACTTTGACCCTTGTTTCAGGCATGGGTTTGGCCGTGATCGCGTTCCTCATCATTGCCTCGGACGGCTTCTCGTCGTGGATTATCGACCAGGCCACAGATGGGGACGGTTTCGCTAACGCTATTCAAGGAATGTTGATCACCGGGCAAGCAGATACCGCCATTTTCATGGTGATCATCTTGGGTCTGATCGGGATCGTCACTTCGATAGTACAAATCGTTTTGATGGTCGTCCGGAGCGGAATGCTCGTGGTGTTGGCCGGGATCTTGCCGACTACAGCAGCTTTCACCAATACCGAAATGGGCAAGCAGTGGTTCCAGAAAACCATTGCCTGGACTCTTGCTTTCATCCTCTACAAACCTGCTGCGGCCATTGTGTACGCGGTAGCTTTCCGCCTAGTCAGCGGCGGCGAAATGTCCGGTTTTACGGGCATTTTGAACTCCATTACCGGCCTCGCGCTGATGGTAGTCGCGTTGTTCGCCCTACCAGCTTTGCTGCGGTTCGTGACTCCCATGGTGGGAGCGGTCGCTAGCGGCGGCGGTGGCGGCATGGCGGCGGGAGCGGGTGCAGCGGCCATGGCCGCTATGCCTTCCGGCGCTAGATCACTGGGTGCAGCAGGACGTGGGAGCGGCAGTGCTTCTCCCACCCCAGCTAGCAGCAGTTCAGGCGGCGGTTCTGGCAGCGGTGGCGGGGGCGGTGGCAGCAAGTCCTCTCCCTCGGGCAGCTCGACCTCGGGTAACAGTTCCGGTGGAGCTGCGCCTACTCCTGGAGCAACCGGCGGCGGTAAAGCCGGTAGCGCAACCGGGGGCGTCCCAGCTCTGGCAGCAGCAGCCTCTAGCGGCGCAAATAAAGCAGCCGGCGGTGGAGGCGGCGCTCCAGCATCTAGCGGGGGCAGCAGCGGTTCCCCAGCTGGTGGTCCTTCCGGGGGCGGTGCAGCCGCTAGCGGCGGTGGGGCGGCAGTCGGTGGCGGCGCTTCCGGTGCAGCAGCGGGCGCGAGGGTTGGCGCTGCGGCAGGCCCGGCGGGTGCGGCTGCCGGTGCGGCGGTCGCACCCGCGTCCAAGGGCGTACAGGCAGTAAAACAGGTGTCAGAGGAAGCAGCAGGGGATGGTCCAAGTGGCAGCAACAGTCAGTGATTACAAGCAACCGACCTACGGAAACTGGCGGGTTCCCCGCTCAGCCGGGCTAGGGAACTTCGGTGCTATCGGCACTGGCCTGATCCTTGTCGGCCTGGTTTTTGGCATCATTTCCTTCGCTATCTGGAACCTCTTTGTCGGCCTCGGCGTGATGGGCGTCTTTGGCATCGGCCTGCTCTTGCTCACCATCAAGGACAAGCACGGCATGACAGTGGTAGACCGGGCTGGCGGTCGGGCGGCGTTCAAACGCTCCCGCCGCAAGGGTACAAACCTTTACCGTTCCGGGCCTCTCGGCGTCACCGCATGGGGCATGTTCCAACTGCCCGGCATTGCCGCGAAGTCGCGGCTGTACGAGTTTCAGGACTCCTACAATCGCCCATTCGCCATGCTCCATATGCCGACCACCAGCCACTACACAGTGATCTTTTCCACCGAACCGGACGGCGCTTCACTGGTCGATCCTGAACAGGTAGACGCCTGGGTGTCGAACTGGGGCGGCTGGATCTCCGCGTTGGGTGATGAGGCCGGCATTGAAGCGGCCTCCGTGACCATTGAGACGGCCCCCGATTCGGGGTACCGGCTGCGCAATGAAGTCGAAATGAACATTGACGAGAACGCGCCAGAGATTGCCAAAGAAATGCTGCGCGAGGTCATCCGAACCTACCCGGAAGGCTCCGCCACGGTTCGGGCGTGGATCACTCTCACCTTCAACGCCAACATGCGCTCCGGTTCTCGGAAACGCGAACCTGAGGAAGTCGCCAAAGATCTCGCCTCACGCCTCCCTGGACTGTCTCAGCGACTCCAATCCACCGGCGCAGGCATTGCCCGGCCCATGGCTGCACAGGAACTCTGCGAGGTCGTCCGGGTCGCCTACGATCCTCCCGCCGCCCTGGTCATTGACGAGGCTCACGCAGCCGGGCACCCGGTAGAACTCACCTGGGACGAGGTCGGCCCCTCTGGTGCACAAACAAACTGGGACAGCTACCGCCACGAAGGCGCTTACTCGGCGTCGTGGACGATGACGTGTGCCCCGCGTGGATCTGTCCACGCCGACGTGCTCTCTAAACTCCTGGCCCCGCATGGTGATGTGGACCGTAAACGAGTGACCCTGCTCTACCGTCCAATGGACTCAGCGCGCGCCGCGCAGCTGGTCGAACGCGATCAGAACAATGCCAACGTTCGCATTACCTCCGGGAACCGGCCCTCAGCTCGTGCCCTAGTCGATGCCCGGTCAGCTGCTCAAACCGCGTCGGAAGAAGCCCAAGGGGCCGGGCTGGTGAACTTCGGCCTGGTCGTCACGGCCACGGTCAACGGTCAGGACCGGCTACCGGATGCGGTGGCCGCGATTGAACAAACCTCCGGTGCAGCGCGGCTGCTGTTGCGCCGTGCTTACGGAAGCCAAGATACGGCGTTCGCTGCGTCCCTGCCGATTGGGTTGGTACTGCCTAAGCACGTCCTGTTGCCCTCAGAAATCAGGGAGGCGCTCTAAATGGCGCGCATGAAGGTCCAAAAAAGCAGAACCCACACGGCCCCAGTAGAGCCGAAAACAAAGAAGGAAAAGAAACCCACGGTCATCCGGGAAAAGATACCCGGCGCTCGTGGTTGGCGTGGCCGTGGCGGCGGCGCTGCGGCCCTGGTTCCCTCGGTACGCGAGTACCGGGGGACCACCGTGCAGGTCTGCGGGCTGTGGCCGTTCTCATCAGGCACGTCCTCACCCATGATCGGTGTCCCGATCGGGCGGCATGAAGAAACCCAGGCCACGGTCTGCTGCGATCCGATCAGCTGGTTCCAGCGGGCCGGACTGATCTCTAACCCATCAGCGTTCATCCTCGGCAAGCCGGGGCTGGGGAAGTCCACGCTGGTCCGCCGGATGATGCTCGGCCTCGCCGGACAGGGCACTAACCCCTTGGTTCTCGGGGATTTGAAGGGCGAACACGTTGACCTGGTGAAAGCTGCCGGCGGGCAAGTAATCTCTCTCGGCCGAGGCCGCGGATACTTGAACATCCTCGACCCCGGGCAAGCTATTGAAGTCGCGCAGCTCCTCGAAGGCCAAGGCCACGAGGAAGCTGCCGTGCGGGTCCGGGCTGACGCTCACGGGCGGCGCCTCAACATGGTCGTCGCGCTCATTACGATCAGCCGGAATCAGCCGCCGACCGATCAGGAACAAACAATTCTCGACCGTGGATTGCGGTGGCTCGATGAGCACTTTGAAGGTGTCCCGATTCTGGGGGATCTGCTCGAAGTCATCCAAACTGGGCCGGATGAGCTGCGCCAAGTCGCTCTCGACCGTGGCGACTGGGAGGTTTACCAGGCTGAAACGCGGGCGCTGGAAGCAACCCTGCTAGGCCTCACCGGTGGCGGCAAGCTCGGCGAGATCTTCTCCCAGCACACCACTAACCCAATGCAGCGTGACCGGGCTGTGGTGTTCGATGTGTCCTCCATCGACGAAACAGAAACGGATCTCCAAGCCGCTGTGCTGCTGGCGTGCTGGTCCTACGGCTTCGGTACCGTCAACGTCGCGAACGCTCTCGCGGACGCAGGCTTGGAGCCGTGCCGTCACTACTTCGTGGTTCTGGATGAGCTGTGGCGGGCGCTGCGGGCCGGTAAAGGCATGGTGGACCGGGTAGACGCACTCACCCGCTTGAACCGCTCTGTCGGTGTGGGACAAGTGATGATCTCCCACACCATGAGCGACCTGCTGGCCCTGCCTGCGGAAGAAGATCGGATGAAAGCCCAAGGGTTCGTGGAGCGCTCGGGCATGGTCATCTGTGGTGGCTTACCCGCCTCAGAAATGGCGTTGCTAACCAAAGCGATTCCACTCTCCCGGCAAGAACAGCAGAAACTCGTGTCCTGGCAAGACCCGCCCGCGTGGGACTCACGCGGCATCGACGTTGAACCGCCCGGGCGGGGAAAGTTCCTCATTAAAGTAGGTGGACGTCCCGGCATCCCCGTCCACATTGGACTGACGAAAACTGAGGCACTGCTCAACGACACGAATAAGCGCTGGCATGACGCACCAGAGGGCGAATCCCTCATGGCAGCACCATCAGTAGCCCCACCAACAGCAGGAGAACCAGCATGAAATCCCCATCCTTCGGAAGATTCGTCTACACGGGTCTCTTAGTGATTGTGGTGGGACTAGGAGCTGCGCTCATGCGAAAGCTCTACGGCAGGAGAATCACCATGCCCCCAAACAAACCAAATAAGGTGCGCGTCAGGATCCAGTATCTATCCTTCGGCGCTTATGTAGCCGGGTTTGCCGCGTTCATACCTTCCGGGCTCTCACAGTTCTTTGTGCATGTCTGTGGAAAAGAAGGGGAGGCACTGGTCTCAGAAACAATCGGAGAGGAAGTCCCCTACACAATCATTGGCCTCTACTTCGCGCTTGCGATCTTGGGGTGTATAGGTTTCTGGCTAGCGGCAGATCAGAAGATCCGCAAAGAAGATCTTGGTGTTGTTGGCACCGTTAGCCTCTTGCTCCTCTTTCTGCCGTCGATAATCATCTACGTTCCCCCGATTCCCGCTATTGGTATCAGTGCTGCCGCTGCAGGTGCGCTCTACCTGCACGCCTTCTTGAACAATGGAAAAACCTTCACACCTACAAAGGAAGTCTCACCGTCAGGGGATTCGGTATGAGTGCACCGAACCGTAAAGGTACGTCTGGGAGCTATACCGAGGGCATTCTTTTGTTCTCGGTCATGGGCCTGGCTGCTGCGCTACTGGGTGGTGCGTGGGTGTCCGCTCACTTGGGATCGTCCATAGCCGGTATCGCTGCGCCGCCGGCTCATCCGATAGAGCTGTTAGCCAGCCTTTTCAAGCAGGAGATCCCCTGGCCAGTACAGGCAACGTTTATCGCTGTGGGTATTGGTGTGCTCGTGGTGATCCTCGGCGTGATGGTGGCTTTGCTGGCGACTCGTTCCGGGAAGAACAAGACTCGGGTTGATAAAGCTGCCGTTCACATGGGCCGAGGCAAGGATCTGAACCACTTGTCCACTAAAGGCGCGAAAGCTACCGCTGATCGGCTCGGAGTCGTCGATTCTGTTGGCGTCCCGCTGGGGCGCACAGTGGCCGGGAAACGGCCTATGTGGGCGTCCTGGGAGGACATGCTGATTCTTATTGCTGGGCCTCGGACGATGAAAACCACGTCCTACGCTGTACCGGCGATTTTGGAGGCACCTGGTGCTGTCATAGCAACGTCAAATAAGCGAGACATTGTTGATGTGACTCGCTCGTTGCGGAGTGCAGTTGGCGACGTGTGGGTGTTCGATCCTCAGGGTGTTGCTGAGGAACAACCGACCTGGTGGTGGAATCCACTGAGCTACGTCAAAGATGAAGCGACCGCCGCGAAACTGGCAACCCACTTCTCTGCTGGATCTCGGGAGCCAGGCGCTAAACCAGATGCCTACTTCGATACTGCTGGCCGGAACCTGCTTAAGGCGTACCTGCTGGCCGCTGCGCTGGATGAAAAGCCGATTACACAGGTTTACACTTGGCTGACCAAACAAGCCGATGACCGGCCCGCCCATATTCTGCGGGAGCATGACTACGAAATGCTCTCCGATACGGTGGTAGCCCGGCTGCGGGAGCCGGAAAAGCAGCGTGCCGGTGTGTTCGGGACGGCTTTGGAAATGGTTTCGTCCCTCACTGACCGCAACGTTGGAAGGTGGATCACGCCGGGGCCTGGTCCGCGACGTCCTGAGTTTGAACCCGATATGTTCGTCCGTGGCAGCGGCACCCTCTACAGCCTTTCCCGTGAAGGGGAAGGCACTGCTGGGCCGCTGGTGACCGCTCTGACAGTGGCAGTGGTGGAAGCGGCAGAAGCCTATGCAACCTCTCAGCCTGGGGGGCGGCTAAAGAGGCCTCTGCTCGGTGTTCTCGATGAAGCGGCGAACGTCTGCCGGTGGAAGAACCTGCCCGACCAGTACAGCCACTACGGTTCCCGTGGAATTATCCTCATGACCATTTTGCAGTCCTGGTCACAGGGTGTGGAGGTCTGGAACGTGGAAGGGATGCGCAAACTCTGGTCGGCGTCGAACGTGAAGATATACGGCGGCGGTGTCTCCGAAGTCCAGTACCTTGATGAGCTGTCCCGGCTGATCGGACAGTACAGCTATATCAACGTTTCGCGCAGCTCGGGGAAGTCCGGGCGCTCCAGCTCTCGGCAGGAGAACAAGGACGAAATTCTCTCTGTGGCGGATCTGACTTCGTTGCCGCGTTTCCGGGCGGTGCTGTTGGCCTCGGGCGCCCCGGCCACAATGATTGAAACCATTCCCTGGATGAACGGGCATCATGCTGAGAAGGTCAACGCCTCGCTGGCCTCTCACGGCCAGGTGGAGCGCGGCCCAGTGGCTCCGCCGGTTCTCAATGAGGGAGACAAAGACTCGTGAGTGAGTTCGGCAGTGAGTTCGATGATGGTTTCGGCGGTGACCCTGAGGTCGATGAAGAAAGGCCGGCTACCGACGATGAACCGGCGGAACTGGTTTATGCGAACCCGCTGGAGTTCTTCACCGATGTCCTCGGCCCGTCCTACGTCCGTGAGGTCAACGGCGGCTCTGAGTTCGTGTGGTGCCCTCAGTGGTACAAACACGTTGAAGCGCTCTCTCGCGTCGAAACCATCTGGCGGGCTTGGGAATACCTGCGCATTGAAGGAGCACTAGGGCTGAGCGCTTGGTGGCTGAACCACGCTGATCCTCATATGAGGATGCTCATGGCCCCAAACGGGCCTTTCAAGAAGTGCATCTATGACGGCCATACCCCACGAGATCGCCCCGAACTCCTTTGCCTGCCGCACGCACACCCGGATAGGGACCTATTTTCATAGCCACACGGGAAAATACTTGCGGTCTTTAGCTGACATGAACTTTGGGGATGCCGTCGGGCAATCGACCGCAACCGGTTTTACTTCGACCGGGTCTCACCTTTGGTCGGGGAAGCGAGATATCCGGAGACGTATCGAGATCCTTAGCCTGAAACTCTCTCGTTCCGCCGAGGCCTGAGCTTCACGTTCGGCCCGACCATCGCCAAAAATGGCCCGCATCGCGAAGTAGAAGATAACCCCGATAGCCACCGAAGGCAAAAGTACCGCTATATATGAGCGCGCTCGTTCGGTGCTCGGAACAGTAATCGGCTGCTTAGCGAGATTTTATCTCCTAGCTGATCGTGCCCTGCTGTGCTCACATCCGTGATGGCACGCACCGTAGGCGTCGGTCCTAACGACGATCCGAATAGGTCTGTTCCTTCATCCATTCAATCGGTCCTGACGGTAGTCGATGAGAAAAGCCACTGATCCTAGGACCGCAATAATTCCTAGGGAGACCAGAGCTGCGAGCCAGGGGTTCATCTAACAGATTGCCTATCCATTGCTGAGGGTGAAGCAGCGACAGTGCAACCGCGGCGATAGCGCTAGCGAGTCAAGCCGCCGTTGGGCTGGGACCACTCCTCCAAGCGGCGCGTCCGGGGGGCATTCGCAGACAGTTCATCTAAAGGAGCGCCAGCGGACAAATGGATGGAGGTCCCGGGTGTTCGTTGACGCTTGGATTTGGCAGACCGGGTCGATCCTCATCCGGACGTTAATGCGTTGACTGTACATGTCATACCTGTAAGTTCCCGGACAAGTCACCCCTCCATAACAGGGCCCTGCGCTCGGTATTGATCTGGCTGATTCGTCCACGGTGATCGGCCACGAGGTGACGCTCTAGCGGGAGCTCAGATGTGGAGTGTGTGCCGGGACCAAAGACACTGTTGCTGTGACACACGCAAGACCATAGTGGAGGTGCGAGGAGATTGAATCCTTCTACCAAGCAGGTCGATATCGAGGAGGAGTGGCCATGATGTATTGGAACGGTGACATGGGGCTGTGGGGCTACATCCTGATGGGATCCACTTTCGTGCTCTTCTGGGGGGCTGTCATCACCGGCATCGTTTTGTTCTCGCGCTCCGTTGGTGATTCCGTCGGACGTAGCGGACAACTGACCGTGTCGCGGACGGCTGATGATGTGCTGGCCGAGCGGTTTGCTGCCGGTGAAATTGACGAAGCCGAGTATCGCAGCCGGATTGCTGTTCTGCAGGGCCGAGTCGGGCCCCTGAACGTGGGCTCCCGATCCTGATCCTTACATCTGAGCTTCGCCACAGGAACGATCATCTGTCGAATGCGCGAAAGGAACACGCGGCATGAATGAGAAGACACAAACTGCGGTCATGGAGGTGGCGGGTGTCCATTGGGCCTCGTCGAAGTCGGTGGCGGAAGCGACCCTGTCCCGCCGGCCGGGTGTGCTGAGTGTGGAAGTGAATCCGGTCTCACAGACCGCGAACGTTACCTTTGACCCCGGCCTGACTTCCATTGCTCATCTGACCGAGTGGGTGCGCGACTGCGGCTACCACTGCTCGGGCCAATCAGTGCCGGACCACGTTTGTGACCCGATGCATGACGGAGGCTCTAGCACGCCGGAACATGCTCACCACGGTGCGACCGGAAACCACCACGCCCAGGAAGACCATCCAGGTGGTGGGCAGACCGCGCTGAAGGAATCAGCGATGCCGGGCCATACCAATTCCGAGACCCATGTTGGCCATGCTGGTGCTGAAACTCATGCCGGTCACGGCGAGCCCGTGGCCCGGGATGCGCAGGAAGTCATGGGCCACGGCGGTCACGGCGGCCACGGAATGTCGATGGAATCGATGATCCGCGATATGCGCAACCGGTTCCTGATCGCGGCCATCCTCTCGGTACCGATCACACTGTTCTCCCCCATCGGCCGCGAGGTTCTCGGGTTCACTGTTCCGGCCCCATTTGGGCTGCGCGACGACATCGTCGCCCTGATCCTGTCCTTGCCGGTGATCTTTTACTCTGCAGGAATTTTCTTCGACGGCGCTTACCGGGCGTTAAAGGCCCGAACACTGGACATGATGGTCCTGGTTGCTGTCGGCGTGGGAGCCGGTTGGCTTTACAGTCTTGTTGTCACTCTGGCTGGCGGCGGTGAGGTTTTCTACGAAGCCGCCACCGTGCTGGCCACCTTCGTCCTGCTGGGTCATTGGTTCGAGATGCGGGCACGTGGCGGGGCCAATGACGCTGTCCGGACCCTGCTTGAGCTTGCTCCCTCCAAGGCAATGGTCATCCGGGACGGGGAGCCTGTTGAGGTGCCTACCGCTGAGGTCATGCCGGGAGACCTGATGCTGGTGCGACCGGGATCGAAGATCCCCACCGATGGAGTGGTGGAGAACGGCGAGTCTGACATCGATGAGTCCATGGTCACCGGTGAGAGTCTGCCTGTCGCTAAGTCTGCGGGCTCGAACGTGATCGGTGCCTCCGTGAACACCACCGGCACACTGCGTGTTCGGGCCACCAAAGTCGGTGCCGATACTGCGCTGGCGCAAATCGTCGCCCTCGTGCAGGAAGCCCAGAACTCCAAAGCACCCGGTCAGCGCCTAGCGGACCGGGCGGCATTCTGGCTGGTCCTGGTTGCCCTGATTGGGGGCAGCGCAACATTCTTGGCCTGGTGGTTGGCTGGTGCCAGTGTTGCGCAAGCCATCCTCTTCGCGATCACCGTCGTTGTCATCACCTGCCCCGACGCTTTGGGATTGGCCACTCCGACGGCAATCATGGTCGGCACCGGCCTCGGCGCTAAACGCGGTGTCCTGTTCAAGAACGCGACTGCTTTGGAAACCGCCGCCCGTATCGACACGGTGGTGATAGATAAGACCGGCACCCTAACCAAGGGTGAACCGGAAGTTACGGACTTCATTGCCCTCGGCATGGACAAGAACGAGCTACTGGCTTTGGTCGCCGCCGTCGAACGGGAATCCGAGCATCCCTTGGCCGGTGCGGTCGTCAATTATGCAGTAGCCCGCGGGGTGGCGTCAAAAACTGCGACCGCCTTCCGGAATGTGCCCGGACACGGTGCTGGGGCGACCGTTGATGGCCGGCAAGTTTTTGTTGGCAACCGCAAACTCATGGTCACCGAAGGCATCGATATCGCACCGGTGGCCGAACAGCGCGAAACTCTCGCCTCCACGGGCCGTACGGCGGTCCTGGTGGCCGTGGACGGCAAGGCCGTCGGCGTCATCGCCCTGGCCGACGCCGCACGCGAAACTGCTGCCCCCGCCGTGGCCGCCATGCATGAAGCTGGCATCGAGGTAGTAATGCTCACCGGCGACAACGAGGCGACCGCGAAACGTATCGCCGCACAGCTCGGCATCGACACCGTCATTGCGGAAGTGCTGCCCGAGGATAAGTCCGCGAAGGTAGCCGAGCTGCAGAAGGCTGGCAAACGGGTTGCGATGGTTGGTGACGGCGTCAATGACGCCCCTGCGCTGGCGCAGGCCGATCTGGGCATCGCCATCGGTGCCGGCACCGATGTGGCCATCGAAACCGCTGACGTCGTGCTGATGCGCTCGGATCCGCTGGACGTCCCTATCGCGTTGCGTATCGGTAAGGGCACTGTGCGCAAAATGCGCCAGAACCTCAGCTGGGCCATCGGTTACAACGTTATTGCCCTGCCGATAGCTGCCGGAGTTTTCTACCCCGCTTTCGGGATCATGCTCAGCCCGGAGATCGCCGCGATCTCGATGTCAGGCTCCAGCGTCATCGTGGCCGTCAATGCTTTGCTACTCAAGCGTCTTCGGCTACCCGAGCCCGGGGAGATGACCGGCAGCGCGAAGAAAGCCGAGGCGGTTCCGGAGCCAAGCGGCGTCCGATAAAACACCGCAGCACTTCGCATCCCCATCCTCATGCCTTGAAAGGTAGAAGACCTATGAACGACTACCACCCAACTGCCACGCTGGAACCCGTCCTCAACCTTGAGCAGCTCGACCGCATTCACGCTTGGTGGCGGGCGGCTAACTATCTTTCCGTCGGGCAGATCTATCTGATGGATAACCCGTTGCTGCGTGAGCCGCTGCTGCCTGAGCACATCAAGCCGAGATTGCTTGGCCACTGGGGAACAACTCCTGGGCTGAATTTCATCTACGCGCATCTGAGTCGGGCCATCATGGAACGGGATCTAGACATGATGTACATCATGGGACCTGGTCATGGTGGGCCGGGTCCGGTGGCAGCTGCTTGGCTGGAAGGCACCTACAGCGACACTTACCCGGACATTTCCCAGGACCTCCCCGGCATGAAACGGTTGTTCCGCCAGTTCTCCTTCCCCGGCGGTATTCCCAGCCATGTGGCACCACAGACACCGGGCTCTATCCACGAAGGCGGGGAGCTCGGATACGCTCTCTCCCACGCCTACGGCGCAGCATTCGATAACCCGGACCTCATCGTGGCGGCCGTGATCGGCGACGGGGAAGCAGAAACGGGTCCGTTGGCCGCTAGCTGGCATTCAAATAAGTTTGTTGACCCGGTCCGGGATGGCACTGTGCTGCCGATCCTGCACCTGAATGGCTTCAAAATCGCCAACCCAACCGTCCTGGACCGGATCGACCGGGACGAACTGGACGATCTGTTGCGCGGTTATGGCCATACCCCGTATTACGTGGCAGGCTCCGACCCTGAACAGATGCATCAGGACTTCGCCGCGACCCTGGATACCTGCCTGAACGAAATCCGGGAGATCAAGCGCCGGGCCCGCGAGGAGGGAGTGACAGAACGGCCCCGCTGGCCGATGATCGTCCTACGCTCTCCCAAGGGCTGGACGGGACCGGCGGAGGTCGATGGACTAAAGGTTGAGGGGAGTTGGCGTTCGCACCAAGTGCCCTTCACTCATGCCCGCGAGAACGACAGCCATCGGGCCGTACTCGAGCAATGGTTGCGCAGCTACCGCCCGGAAGAACTTTTCGACGAGACCGGAGCACCCGTGCCGGCCATTAGCGGGCTGCATCCGATGGGGGAGCGGCGCATGAGCGCCAACCCGCACGCAAACGGAGGGCTGTTGCTGCGCGACCTGCGCATGCCGGCCTTCGCCGACTATGCGGTCTCGGTCGCGGAGCCCGGTACCGGGGCAGTGGAATCCACCCGGGTCCTTGGCACGTTCCTGCGGGACGTCATGGCATCGAATATGGACAACTTCCGGGTGTTCGCCCCCGATGAGAACAACTCCAACCGTCTGGGAGCAGTACTGGAAGCGACCGACCGGGCCTGGAACGCCCAAACCGTTCCGGAGGATGACCATCTCGCCCGCGACGGACGGGTCATGGAAATCCTTTCCGAACACACCTGCCAGGGCTGGCTGGAAGGCTACCTGCTGTCCGGTCGGCACGGTTTCTTCTCCTGCTACGAGGCGTTCGTTCACATCGTTGACTCCATGTTCAATCAGCATGCCAAGTGGCTCACCACCACCAACGACATCCCGTGGCGCAAGCCGGTCGCCTCCCTGAACTACCTGCTGACCTCCCATGTGTGGCGGCAGGACAATAACGGATTTTCCCACCAGGACCCCGGCTTCATTGACCATGTGATCAACAAAAAGGCCGACGTCATCCGCGTCTACCTGCCACCGGACGCGAACACACTTCTGTCCGTCGCCGACCACTGCCTGCGTAGCCGCCAGTATGTCAATGTCATCGTCGCCGGCAAGCAGCCCCAACTGCAGTATCTGGACATGGATTCCGCCATCGAGCACTGCATCAAAGGCATCGGCATCTGGGATTGGGCCAGCACCGACACAGATACCGAACCGGACATTGTGATGGGCTGCGCCGGGGACGTTCCGACGATGGAAACCCTCGCCGCCGTCGACATACTGCGCGCCCGCTTTCCCGACCTGAAGATTCGGGTCGTGAATGTTGTCGACCTGATGCGCCTGCAGGACGAGACAGAGCACTCCCATGGCCTGTCGGGGCGGGACTTCGATGCCCTGTTCACGACCGACAAGCCCGTACTCTTCGCCTACCACGGCTACCCGTGGCTCATACACCGGCTCACTTATAGGCGCACGAACCACCACAACTTCCACGTCCGCGGTTACAAGGAGGAAGGAACCACGACCACCCCGTTCGACATGTGTGTACTCAACGGTATCGATCGGTTCAGCCTAGCTATTGATGCCATCGACCACATTCCGCGGTTGAAGGACATTGCAGCGCATACGCGCGATGAACTCAAAAACAAGCTCATCGAGCACCGCCAGTACATCCGCACCCACGGCGAAGACATGCCTGAAATCAGGAACTGGCAGTGGTCTGGGGCTCCGGGTCCTACCAACAAGCTGTCGAACGAACCGCTTCAGGAACCTGTCTAGCATGAGCCAGGTCAGTCACGTCGGCGACCTGCGTGCACATCATCAGGCCGTGCACGGCACCGCACTGCCCTACGGCGCGGTTTTGTTCGACATGGACGGAGTGGTCACACAGACGGCCAGTGTGCACGCGGCAGCCTGGAAGCAGCTTTTTGATGAGGTTCTTCAGGATTCTCGGCTGGAAGGGCGTTGGGGGACGGAGCCATTCGACGAGGATGCGGATTATCGGCGCTATGTCGACGGCCGCCAACGTGAGGACGGGGTGGCCGCGTTCCTTGCCTCGCGAGGCATCGAAATTCCTGGCGGAAAGTCGGACGACGGGCCTGATGAATGGTCGGTTCAGGGCCTTGGCGCCCGTAAGAACCAGTTATTCCTCGAAGCCGTCCACCGTAACGGGATCACTGCCTACCCGGGAACCATTGCACTGCTTAAGCGCCTGCGCGCAGGAGGTATCCCGGTCGGTCTCGTCACCGCCAGCCGTAATTCCCGTGCCATGCTCAAGGCTGCCGGGCTTGAGGCCGAGTTTGATGTGATCATCGACGGGCAGGTCGCCGCGGACAAGAATCTGCCCGGCAAACCTGATCCCTCAATGTTCCTCGAGGCCGCCCGCCAGCTCGGCGTACCACCTCAGCGTGCTGCCGTGGTCGAAGACGCGGTAGCCGGTGTGCAGGCCGGACGCCGCGGAGACTTCGCACTGGTGGTCGGCATCGACCGGACGGGAAATCGGGAACAACTCGAACTCGCCGGTGCTGACACCGTCCTCGGCGATGTCTCGGAGCTCGATCTCGGCGCCTCCCACACCGATCCGTGGCTCATGGTTTACGAAGGCTTCGATTCGGCGCACGAGGGGCATCGCGAGGCGTTGACGGCCCTGGGAAACGGGTACATGGCAACGCGCGGAGCCCGCCCGGAGCGCGGATCCGACGGAGTGCATTACCCCGGTGCCTACCTCGCCGGGGTCTACAACCGGGCGGTCGGCATCAGCCACGGCCGGGAGTTGGAAGAAGAACATCTGGTCAACGTTCCCAGCTGGTTGCCGACCGATGTGCGCATCGGCGTCGGCCCGTGGTGGTCAACCGGGGAAATGGCCGTTTCGGATGAGCGAAGCGAGCTCGATCTTAAGCACGGCGTATTGACGCGCCGCGCCACGTTGACAGGGCTGGACGGGGAACAGCTCACCGTCGTTCAACGGCGGCTGGTTTCGATGCACAATCCCCACGTGGCTGCGCTGGAGACGATCCTGACGGCCCGCGGTTTCAGCGGTGCGGTAAGCATCCGGGCGGGCATCGATGCAAGCGTGGTGAACAGCAACGTCCACAACTACGCAAGCACGCAACATCTTGCGGATACGACATTCACCGAGACGGACAGCGCTACGGTCCTCTGCCAGACACGAACCAGCCAGAGCCGGATCGGCATTGCCCTCGCCGTCCAGACCGTGATCGATGAGGTTTCGGCAGTGACGCCGCAGGACGCCGGTGGCGGCGGTCAGCATTGGCAGCGGTTCGACCTTCATTTGATCGACGGGCAGCCGGTCACGATGGTCAAGACCGCGGCCGTGGTGACTTCCCGGGACGGTGCCATCTCCTCTCCCGGGACCGCAGCTCTTGACGAGCTTTCCCGCAATGACGGCGGGTTCGCCGCACTACTAAGGGACCATGAGGCGGCCTGGCGGCGCCTGTGGGACCGGTTCAGTGTCACTTTGGACGGTGACCGGCAGTCCCAGCTGATCGTGAACCTGCATGTCTTCCACCTGCTGCAGACAATTTCCGCCCATACCGCCGCTCTGGACGTAGGAGTACCGGCCAGGGGGCTGCACGGCGAGGGCTACCGAGGGCACGTCTTCTGGGACGAAGTGTTCGTCTTTCCCGTCATCGGGCTCCGGCTCCCGCAGGTCAGCGGTGCCTTGCTGGAGTACCGGTGGCGCAGGCTGGATGCTGCCCGGGCCGCCGCCCGCGCTCAAGGCCTCGACGGGGCGCTCTTCCCGTGGCAGAGCGGCAGCGACGGACGGGAGGAGACACCGCGCCAGCTCTACAACGCCCGCTCAGCCCGGTGGATGCCGGATTACTCCAGCTGCCAGCGCCACGTCGGACTTGCCGTCGCGTACAACGCCTGGCAGCACTTCCAGGCTACGGGCGACCGCGACTGGCTGGTGGCCCGCGGCGCGGAACTGATTATCGAAGTCACCAGGATGTTCGCCTCACTGGCGAACCGGGATCCGTCCACAGACCGTTACCACATCACCGGGGTGATGGGGCCCGATGAGTACCACGACGGATATCCGGGAGCATCCGGGACCGGTCTGCGAGATAACGCCTACACCAACGTGCTGGTGTCCTGGCTGTGCGACCGCGCCGCCGATGTACTGAATGAACTAACCGGTCATCCTGGTGATGACCTCGCGGACCGGTTGGGCCTCACCGTAGAGGAGATCAGCCGGTGGTCCCGGCTTGCAGACCGACTCGCGATCCCCTTTCACGCCGACGGAATTGTGAGCCAGTTCGACGGCTACGAAGACCTTCTGGAACTGGACTGGCCCCGCTACCGGGCGCAGTACGGCAACATCGGTCGGCTGGATCTGATCCTCGAAGCCGAAAATGATACGACGAACCGATACAAGTTGGCCAAGCAGGCGGACGTTCTGATGCTGGTCTACCTGTTGGGACCCGCCGACGTCATCAACCAACTACACCGGCTCGGCTACCAGATCACCGAACAAGATCTGGAGCGCACAGTCCAGTACTACCTTTGCCGCACCGCCGACGGTTCCACACTCAGCCGCGTCGTGCATGCCTCCGTACTGTCCCGGGTGGACGAAACCCGGGCCTGGTCCGTTTTCCGTGAAGCCCTGATGGCTGATCTTGACGATACCCAGGGCGGTACTACACGCGAGGGGATCCACCTGGGAGCGATGTCTGGAACAGTCGACATCGTGCTCCGGGCCTTTGCTGGGCTGCGAACGGAAGCGAACGCGCTGACCTTTTCTCCCCGGCTGCCCGCCCACCTGGGCAAGATCAAATTCCAGGTGCAATACCGCGGCCACCGAATCGACGTGACGCTCAATGCGGAAACCCTGTCGATCCGGCTGCAGCCGTGCAGCGCCCGCCCTATCCATATCGGCATCCGCACTGGCACTGGCACTGGCACTGGCACATCTTCCGGCACCGGCACTCTCGGTACCGATACCGATACCGGCGGCATCACAGGACAGCATGCTCAGCTCGCAGGCGGGGAAGAAGTGACGTTTTCCTTGACGCCGCGCGGACCCGGAATGTCGGGTCCGCGTCCAAGCATGACGGACACAACACAATCGCGAATGGGAAGAGAATTCCAATGAGTAGAACCAGAGTGGCAGTCAACGGATACGGTGTCATCGGCAAACGGGTAGCGGACGCGGTCCTGTTGCAGCCCGATATGGAACTGGTCGGTGTCGCCGATGTCATCACCGACTGGCGGATTCAGGCCGCAGCGGGGCGCTTCGCCCTGTACGCGGCAACTGACGAGGCGCACGAAGCCATGGGACGGGCTGGTCTTGCTGTGGCAGGAGATCTGGACGATTTGCTCGCTCTGGTGGACGTCATCATCGACGCAACACCCAAGCATGTTGCAGCCGGGAACCTTCCCCGGTACCAGGCCGCCGGTGTGAAGGTGGTGCTACAGGGCGGAGAGTCCCATGAAACGACAGGGCATTCTTTTGTCGCACAGGCCAACTATGAAAGCGCTTTGGGCCGGAACATGACTCGGGTGGTGTCGTGTAATACGACGAGCATCGTCCGCGTGCTCGGCGCTTTGCAGGACGCAGGGCTTTTACTCAAGGCAAGAGGGGTGCTCATTCGCCGCGCCACCGATCCTTGGGAGTCCCATTTGGGCGGCATCATGAACACCATGGTGCCGGAACCGAAAATTCCGTCCCATCAGGGCCCCGACGCCCGGACAGTACTGCCCGATCTCGACCTCGTCACGATCGCGGCCAAAGGCGCCCATACTCAATCCCATAACCATTACTGGGTCCTCCAACTCACCCGCACAGCCAGCAGGGAAGAAGTCGTCCAGGCCCTGCGAGCTGCGCCGCGCATCGCCTTCATCCGGATGGCCGACGGCCTGGTCGCCCTGAACTCGACCATCGAGCTGATGAAGGACATTGGCCGGCCGCGCGGGGACATGTGGGAGGTAGCCCTTTGGGAGGAACTCATCACCGTCGAAGGAGACGAGGCCTACCTGACATATCAGGTCTACAACGAGGCCATCGTTGTGCCTGAAACCATCGACGCCATCCGCGCCCTGACCGGGAGTGCCCCAGACGCGGTGGCCTCAATGCAGATAACAGACACAACCTTGGGTATGCGGCAAGATTTTCTTCTAGACGCCGCACCCTCCCTAGCAGGAGGACTGTCATGAACCATGACGGGCACCCAGCCACCTACGAGCCGGGGACCCGGCCTCCCATCCAGCCTGTCCAGGCCGACAGGGCCCTCTATCTGCGCGTCGGGCTCACCGTCCTGATTATCATCACCGTGATCTACCTGCTGACCAGTCACTGGCTGCATGTGCTGGACGCGCTGCCCTACGTGCTCGTGGTGGGGATGCTGGTGATGCACCTCGGCGGTCACGGCGGTCACGGCGGCAGTCACGGCGGTCATGGCAGCAGTCACGATGAAACTGCCGGACAGAGGTTGGGCAATGACACCTGATTACGGGTACAACATGTGGTTCTTGGTTATCTTGAACTCCGCAATTTTCATCATTTTTGCGTTCAGTTTCGTTAAACCGAGAACGAGACTGGACTGGCGGGCCTTGGGCGGGTTTTCCGCTTTCGTAATTGCCCTGTTCACGGAGATGTACGGCTTCCCCCTAACCATCTACTTCCTCTCCGGCTGGCTGGGCAGCCAATTCCCAGGCCTGGACCTCCTGACCCACAATTCCGGACACCTGTGGCAGGACCTCTTCGGTTGGCAGGGCGACCCTCACCTGAACCCCCTGCATCTGCTGAGTAACGTGCTCATCGCGGCCGGTTTCATCCTGCTTTACCAGGCATGGCGGGTCCTTTATGCGGCACAGACCGATCACCGCCTGGCTGTCACCGGCATCTACGCCCGCCTGCGCCACCCGCAGTACCTGGGATTCCTGACGATCATGTTCGGTTTCCTGCTGCAGTGGCCTACCCTCCTGACCCTAGTCATGTTTCCCATCCTGGGAATCGTCTACCATCGCCTTGCCCAGCGCGAGGAAAAAGAGATGTCCGCCGAATTTGGAGAAGAGTACGCCGATTATGCGAGAGAGGTTCCTGCCTTCATCCCGAAGCGCCGGAACAAACGCCCCGTATCTTGAGCGAGTCCGCGCCGTCCACGCAGTTGCGCCGACCCAATCCGCTGCGCATGCTCCTCATCACGTTCGCCTGGGGCTCCTGCTTCCTGGCAATCAGCATTGGACTGAAGGACGCTCCGCTGCTGTGGTTCGCCGCGTTGCGCGCGCTGATAGCAGGCGCGGCGCTCCTATTGGTGGCAGGTCTCAGGCGGGAGGCAATGCCGCGCGGAGCGCGGACCTGGACTTTGATCATTGTGATGGCAGTTATCAACGTCTCAGTAGCGTTCGTCGCCATGTTCGGTGGACTGATCGGCTTATCGACCGGAGCGGCCTCGGTGCTGGCCAATGCTCAGCCGCTGTTCATAGTGCTCCCGGCCTGGTGGATATACAAGGAACGCGTCTCTATGCGGACGCTGGCCGCACTAGGAGTAGGCTTCACTGGGCTATTGGCCGTGGCCGTGCCCAGCGGTGCGGGTACCGGGGCCTGGCTGTCTATCACCGCGGCTCTGGCCATCACTGCCGGAACGTTGATCTCGAGGCAGATAAAGGCAAATGTTCTGCCGGTGATTGGGTGGCATTTCCTGATCGGGGGCGCCATACTCGCCCTCATTGCAGGGCTGGTGGAAGGGGCGCCAGTCATCAACTGGAGCGCGCGTTTCATCGGCATCCTCCTGTATCTATCCCTTGTGGGAACTGCTGCGGCATTCCTTGGTTGGTTTACGGAGGTGCGGCATTGCCGCCTGGACGCGGTCTCGGCCTGGACTCTTCTTGTGCCGGTATTCGGAATCCTGTTGTCAATACTCGTATTAGGGGAGCGGCAGACCTCTTGGGGCATTGCCGGAATGATGTTGGTGATCGTGTCCATGCTTGTTCTCGAACTGCCGGGGCGAAAGCGCATTACGAAGGAACTTGCATAACTCTGCGGATGAACCATCGGGCTGCACGAAAGGAGGCATGATGGACAAGCAAAATTGTGATGCCGGAGCAATCAGTGCTACCGGCCGCACCCTCTTTCCGACTGTCGTATCCGGAACGGACAACGCAACTGGCACTTCCCCCTGCGTGGCCCGGCCGTTGCCGCTGTCTTTGCGTGTTGCGTCCATCCAGGCGGCCATCGCGGCCGAAACCGAACCGCTGGTCACCCTCACACATTTACTGCAGCTATGCCGGGACGAGCACAGGGTGTTGCAGGAGCGGATGCAGGATCCAGACTGCCGTGCCAGGGCAGTGCTGATCGCAACGGGTGTCCGATCGACGCTGCCACCCGTACTGACTGAACTCGAACTAGGCCCGGAGGTACGCAGCGCACTTGCGGCGGCGCTGACCGACGGTGATGACCTTCCCGCCGTAGCGGTGGCGCGCCTGCTGGCGGAATTGTTGGATGAGCGCTACTGCCACAGCTTCCGGGAATCCTTCCGCCACCGCAGCCCTTATCAGCCGGGTGTAGGCGACCCTATCCCGCTCGACAGTCCCGATCTGAGGGAAGTGACCGCGATGCCGGCGACCTCCCCTCCGTGGCGGCTGGCCAACCGTTTGGATGAGACACGTCACGTCCGGCTTGCCGGGGAATGGGCCACGCAATTCCAGGTCATCTTCGACTACAGCCTCGCCACCGAGCTCACCGGAATCCTCGACCCCGGAACCATCGTGGCAACCTGCCATCCCAACCGCACTCTGGCTGATTTCCACTTCCCGGCGGACAGCCACGGGCGGGCCTTCCCGATCCGTCCGAAGAATGAAGACAAACAACATCAGGAAATAGACCGACTAATCAGCGCGGCCGTCACATCCGGTGCGAGCATCGTCGTGCTTCCCGAGTTGTGCGTCACCGAGTCATTGGCCGCCCGGTTGCAGGACTGGACGTGCCGAACCGGAGGGCTAAAGATGCTGGTCGCCGGCAGTTACCATCACGACGACGAGCACGACGGGTCGTCGCGCAGACGTAACACAGCCATCGCCTACCTCCGCGGCGCCCCTGCCCCGCTAACCCAGGACAAGCATTCCCCCGCCGACCGGCCAGTCAACGAAGACATCCAGCCAGAAGGCTGGCCTCAGCTACACATCCACGTCAGCAACGATGGGTGGCACGTGGCAATGGCAATTTGCCGGGACCTGCTCAATCCTCACGCCGTGCACGCCCTGACCGAGGCCGGCGCCAATCTCCTGCTGGTCCCGGCAATGAGCGATACCCTCGTCGCCTTTGGCGGCCCGGTTGCGAACCTTGTAGGGACCTGTCAAGCCATTGTGGCGGTAGCCAACAACCCTGCCGATTTCTCCGATGCACCGAACAGACGGTCCGGCGTCCCGCCCGGGCACTATTCGGGCACCCAGGTTTCGGCCAGCTGACACGACTGATACAGCCGGCCGGGGGAGCTCCAGGGGCGGCGCTACTACGGGTACGGTCCGGGCAGCTGCAATGGCTGGACATCGATGCTACCCAATCGAAGCCGAGCCTCAACAGAACGCCAGTGCTACCGCCTTGGGCGAATCGGTTGGCCCGGCTGACCGAACAGGAGCGTCCTCGACTAAACAGGCAGCCATTAAAGGTGACGCTGAGGGCGGCAGCGGTACTTGTGGTGCTCACAGACACCCCCCACGGTCCGGCGGCGCTGATTACTGAACGCGCGCCCGACCTAACGCACTACCCGGGGCAGCTGGTCTTTCCAGGTGGTGCCGCCGACGCCGGCGACCAGAATGCAGTCGCCACTGCGCTGCGCGAGGCCTGCGAGGAAACAGGATTAGATTCGGGCAGCGTACACATCCTGGGCAGGCTGCCCGCCATCGCCCTTCCTGAGAGCGGTTTCCTGCTCACGCCCGTTCTCGCATGGTCGGCGAAACCCCTATTCACCGGGACACTCAACATGGCCGAAGTTACTCGCCTCATCACACTTCCGCTGTCCCCGGGAGAGGGCATAAAACAATGGACAGCGGAACCGGCATCTGAGACAGGGATTTCAGCGAACGACCGGGCTGCCGCGCCCGGAGCTATCAGTCAAACGATCCTTGAACTGCTGAGGGGCATGCTCTTGGGCACAGGGGAGACACGGATCAGTGAGGACTAAATAGAAAAATATCTGCAAGCCCCGGATCTTTTCCGTTCACCCCGACGTGAATCCCTCTGAAAATTCAATCGTGGAGCCGAAGCCGAAGTGCGCAATCCTGCACACGTCTTTGAACCACTAATTGGCGGCCAGGTTCACTTGCGCGGCGCCGTATTCACTGAGGTCATTTCCAACAGGTAATCGTGCGGCTGGAATCGGCATGAGAGACTCATGAAAACTGGACAAGCAGAATCTGACCGGACGGTGGAGCTAATGAGCAGCGAAGGCAGATTCAGGATCGCAGTTGGGGTGGACGGCTCGCCCGAGTCACAGTCCGCGCTCGAATGGGCTGTCGAGGAAGCTCGTCTCCGACACGGACAAGTGCGGGCTGTTACCGCCTGGGCATATCCGACGGCTGGGCTGCAAGGGCTGATTATGGATCCTGATATTTTCGAGTCCGCTGCCCGGAGACTGCAGAGCGACGCCCTAAAGGCAGTGGACACCGAAGATGTGCAAATGACCGGTGACGTTATTCAGGGGGCCGCAGCATTCGTCCTCCTCCACACCTCCCAGGACGCGGATCTTCTCGTCGTCGGTTCCCGCGGCTACGGAGGATTCAAGGGACTGCTGTTAGGGTCAGTATCCACACACGTAGTTCACCACGCAGCCTGTGCCGTCCTCGTCGTTAGGGCCGAACCCGGGGCCCCGCAGATCAATAACAACGGTGGCGCTGTGATCGGAGGGATACACTCGGCGCAACTCCTGGAAACAGTGACGCCGCCGAATGCAGCTCTCAAGCGAGAGCGCTCGGCCAGTCGAAGGAATATCGATGAAAGCGCTTGTTTATCGCGGTCCGGGGCAAAAGTCCTGGGAAGACGTACCCGAACCCAGAATTCAGCAGCCCACCGACATCATCGTGAAAATCGCGACCACGACCATTTGCGGCACCGATCTGCACATTCTCAAGGGCGATGTTCCGGCGGTTGAACGCGGGCGCATCCTCGGTCATGAGGGTGTCGGCACAATCAGTGAAATCGGGTCTGCGGTCACGAGTCTCGCGATCGGCGACAGCGTGATCATCTCGTGTATCTCCGCCTGCGGGCACTGCGACTACTGCAAGCAGGGAGTCTTCTCCCATTGCCTGGGCGAAGAGGGCACGTCCGGAGTGGGCTGGATCCTCGGGCACCTCATCGATGGGACCCAGGCCGAATTCGTGCGCGTTCCCTACGCAGAAACGTCCGTGTACAAGATCCCGGACGGCGTCACCCCCCAGGAAGGAACCCTGCTGTCCGACATCCTGCCCACCGGCCACGAGATCGGTGTGCAGTACGGGGCAGTCAAGCCCGGTGACGTGGTCGCGGTGGTCGGCGCGGGCCCCGTCGGACTCGCCGCGATCACCACCGCGCAGCTTTACGGGCCGGCCCGCGTCATCGCGATCGACGTCGACCGCAACCGGATGGAGCAGGCACGACTGTTCGGCGCCACGGACGGCATCGTATCGACGGACGACGACTGGAAGGACCAGGTGATGGCACTCACCGACGGCCTCGGCGTCGACGTTGCCATCGAAGCCGTGGGAATACCCGAGACGTTCGCCATGGTCCTGGATATCGTCAGGCCCGCCGGCCACGTCGCTAACGCGGGCGTGCACGGGCGGGGTGTGGATCTCCCCTTGGACAGGCTGTGGATCTCGAACATCACCATCACCACGGGGCTGGTGAACACCAACACCACCGGCACGTTACTGAAGCTCGTCGCGCAGAAAAAGCTGCCTGTCGACCAGTTCGTCAGTCACTCGTTCAAGCTCGACGAGATAGAACAGGCCTACGACATATTCTCTCGCGCTGCAGAGACCAAAGCCCTCAAGGTGATGCTCAACGCCTGAGCTTCCCACCGGATAGAGCACGTCGCGGCCCTTTCGTCGCCCTCGAACCGGGGACGGGAAGGGGGTCAGGCGGAGTTGCTGACTGGGGGTGGCGTGACCGCATGATCGCCTTGCGGATCTCCTCGGCCCACAGCACGGTCGACCCGACGAGCAATGCCACACCCCACTGGGCCGAACTGAGTGTGGTGGTGTCGAAGAACGCCTGCAGTACGTCGAGGTTGACGACGAGTACCTGCAGCACCACCACTGCCAGCAGCGCCACCCAGATGCTGCGGTTGGTGAAGGTCTGCAGTGAGAACACCGTGCCGGTTTCCGAGCGCACGTTCAGCAGGTTGAAGATCTGGAAGAAGACAAAGGTGGTGAACGCAAGAGTCGTCCCGAGCAGTGGGTCGGTGGAACTGCCAGGAAACATGGTGGGTGCCAGGACGAGGACGGTGATCGTCCCTGCCGCCATGACGACGCCCACCCCCAGGATCCGCAGCAGCCGGTCCCGGGTCAGCAACGGTTCATCGGCCGGCCGAGGTTTCTGTTTCATGCTGTCCGGTTCGGCCGGGTCGAGGCCCAGGGCGAGAGCGGGCGGACCGTCCATGATGATGTTGACCCACAGAATCTGTAAAGCCGTGAACGGGACACCGCCGGCCACGCCGAGTACTCCGGCGGTGAGGAAGATCAGCACGAAACCCCAGGCCGTGGTCAGCTGGAACTTGACGAACTTGATGATGTTGGCGTAGATTCCCCGTCCCTCCTGGACGGCGGAGATGATCGTGGCGAAATTGTCGTCCGTGAGGATCATTTTCGCCGCACCCTTGGACACATCTGTTCCGGTGATGCCCATGGCAATCCCGATATCGGCCTGCTTCAGTGCGGGCGCGTCATTGACGCCGTCGCCGGTCATGGCGACGACGTTGCCCTCCTGCTGCAGGGCTTTGATCACGCGGATCTTGTGTTCGGGTGCCACCCGGGCGAGCACCCCGAATCCCGCGGCACGCCGGTTGAGCTCGGCGTCATCCAGTTCATCGAGTTCGACGCCGGATGCGGCATCGCCGGGGATGCCCAGTTGCCGTGCGATGGAGGACGCTGTGGCCAGGTGGTCCCCGGTGATCATGTGAACGGCGATCCCGGCGGAATGGGCAGTGGCGATGGCGGCGGCCGCCTCGGGCCGGGGCGGGTCCACGATGCCGATGACGGCGTAGAGGGTCAGCTGGTCCGCGGCGGCACGCAGAGCGTCGTCGTCGGTGGGCAGGTCGCCGTCCAGCCGGCGTCCGGCGGTCATCAATGTGCGCAGGCCGTCTGCTGCCATCGTCTGGACAACCTGATGGACCGCCGTCCGTCCCTCGCTCGTCAGGGGAACAATGCCATCGGCGGTGAGGATCGAATCGGCTCGCTCCAGAAGGGCGCCCGGTGCTCCCTTGGCGAAGCATCGGAACCTGGCCGGGCTACTGTCACCCTTGGTGAAGTCCTGATCGTGGAAGGTGGCCATGAACTTGTAATCGGAATCGAACGGCACTTCAGCCAGCCGGGGATGATTCTCCCGAAGAGCCTCGACGTCGATTCCTCCTTTCCCTGCCAGCGCCACGAGGGCACCTTCGGTCGGGTCACCCACGAGCTTGCCGTCCCGGATGGTGGCATCGTTACACAGAGCCATGGCCACCAGGGCATCGGACAGAACGGGCAACGGCTGACTGTCACCGCTGAGGATTCGTCCTTCTGTCGAGTACCCCTCGCCGGTGATACGGAATGAACGCCCCATGATGTGCAGGCGCCGCGCCGTCATCTCGTTCATGGTGAGGGTGCCGGTCTTGTCGGTGGCGATATGGGTGGTGCTACCCAACGTTTCCACGGCGGAGAGCTGCTTGATGATCGCGCCGCGGCTCGCCAGGCGGGAGGCGCCCATCGCAAGGGTGAAGGCGACCACTGCGGTCAGCCCTTCGGGGATGGTGGCTACGGCGAGTGACACAGCGGTGATGAGTAGCTCGGACCAGGGCTGCCCACGGATGAGGCCCAGGACAAAGACGACGCCCACGACCACAAGTGCCACGAGGGTCAGCAGTTGGGCGAGCTGATCGATCCGTCTCTGGAGCGGGGTCTTCGCCTGCCCAGCGCCTGCGAGCAGTGTCGCTATGCCGCCGATCTCGGTGTCCATGCCGGTGCCCGTGACGACCATGACAGCTCGCCCACGGCTGACGTCCGTATTCATGAACAGCATGTTGGTCCGGTCCCCGATCGGCAACGCTGGATCGTCGAGGACCGCGCCGGTCTTCTCCGTCGGCTGGGATTCGCCGGTAAGAGCCGCCTCAGCTACCTGCAGCCGCGCCGCCTCCAGGAGCCGCCCATCCGCCGGGATGGTTTCCCCTGCCTCGAGCAGCACAACGTCCCCGGGTACCAGATCCTTATTGGACACTTCCTCCTCGCGGCCGTTCCGCCGGACCCGAGAGGTATCCACCGACATCGTCCGCAAGGCCGCGAGGCTGTTCTCCGCACGGCTCTCCTGGACGTAATTGAGCAGAGTATTCAGCAGGATCACCAGAAGAATGACCACCGGTGTCTCCCATTCCCGTGACACGACGGCGCTCACCACCGCGGCGACGACGAGTACGAGAATCATCTTGTCCCCGAGTAAGCGCAGGATCCTCTTCCAGACCGGCACCCTCACGTCGTCCGCGAGTACGTTCCATCCGACCCTGGCCCGTCGGGCGTCCACCTCCGCTGTCGTCAGTCCCACGGAAGGATCTACTTCCAGATCAGTTGCAGTTTCGGCAGCCGAGCGAGTATGCCAGCCTTTCTTGGTGACATCGGAACCCATCGGGAATCCTCCTCCGCAGCAGTACTGGAACAGTCGCCCCACGCTCAGGTTATCGGTCCAGCAGCAAGGAGCTGGGTCGGAGGGCTGGTCCGGGGGCGATCCCGCCGGGAAACACTCCTAATCTGAGGGACTACCACCAGTTGATGCCGTGACGACAAAGAAGGGCAGCCGTGCGGCAGCTCAGTGCGCCCTTCGTGTGCAATCGTTTGTTATATCGGAGGGAGGTCAGGGGCCTGGGGTTCGTTTAGGTGCTTGGTCGGTAGCTTGAGACTTTTGCCACGGCCATTTGCCGGTGATTTCGAGTTCAAGCGAGAAGCTGAGGAATGTTCGGATCAAGACGATTAGACCCAGCACTCCGACTGATTCGTACGTGGGGGTTACGGCAACGGTCCGAATGATGTCCGCTGCTACCAGTAGCTCAAGGCCGAGAAGGATGGATCTACCTAGTCTTCGTCGGTAAGTCTCGTATGTCCTGTGTCCTTCGGTTTTCCGCCGTCGTAGAAGGGCGCCAGCGGCGATAAGACTAGCGACAACGATGCCGATGACTATCGCGGCAACGCCTGCAGCATCGACCGCCTTACCGATTCCTTCCATCACTTCCTGAAATGCCACTTTGCAATTCCTGCCTTGTTGGAGGGGCCGAGCCGAAGCTGACATCGTACAAGGGCGCTGCCCAGGGAGGAGATGCTGACGGTGAGAATTCCGGCCACGGCTAGGATCGCGATTCCGACATTTCGGTTTGTCCGAGCCCGGTCCACGAATCGGGCTCGGCACGCGTAGTGACGAAACAATTTGGGCGCCCGTAAGCCAGTGAGGATGTAGGTGGCACCACCTGCTGGGTTTGAGTCACCGTAAGCCTGACGCGATTTTGCTGTCCTTCGACCGATTGGTCGACCTGGTGGGTGGTGCTAACGCATGCGAATGGCTCGGTGGCGTGACCTCACAGCGCCTCTGTGTGTCAATCGGCGGTCTTTTCGGCGTGGTGGTGGTTGTGCAGAATCTGTCGGTAGAGGACGTTGGAGAGGCGTCGTTTGAGTGCTCGGCGGGCTTCGCGGGGCGATTTTCCTTCACTGATTTTCTTGAGGTAGTAGTCCCGGCCTGGCCCGGGGTCGCGGCTCTGACAGACAGCCATGGTGTGCAGCACGGAGTTCAGTTGCCGGTTACCTCCGGTGTTGAGTCTGTGCCGGTTGTGGTTGCCGCTGGAGGCCTCCAACGGCGCAGTGCCAGCAGCTCAACGGTTTCGTCAAATGGTATCCCTGTCGTTGTAGTCAGCTGGGGTCGTCCTTCGCCGGTTGCTGATTGGCGGCGAGGGTCTACCGTGCCGGCGGCTGCGCCACGTGTGTGCGGATCAGCTGGGCGAATCGCGCAGGGTTGGTAGGCGACTCGAATGTGCTGAGCTGGTTGCGTTGTCCTTGAATTACCAAGCCGTGTAACACTCTTGCGGCAGTCTTTCTCGTGCCCTTCGAGACTGCCTCCGGGTCCGATAACCGCCAGGCACCCAAAGCTTCTCTATGCTCGTGCCGGATCTCGAAGAGAGTGCAGAGGTCGTAGACGTCCTTCGGTGCAGATCGGGTGGTCGTAGCCAACGCCTTCATGACGACGGCGACTTCGAGGTTGGGGATGGGCACGGTGAACTGCAGAACGTCGCCGTCGGACAGCTGCGCCGTGACGTCGAGCATCAGCGGATCCGATGCCAAGGCGAGGCCGAGACCGGGGATCGCGTCGAAGGTGCGTCCTCCGAGTTCCTGCTGCCGCGACCCGGCGGCTTGCAAGGGCACGAGGAGGTCAATCTCGACGGCGTCGTCGTCTTCACCTCGCACGTAGTGTGCTCCAGAAGTGGGTGTGTAGTCCTTTGAGAGGAGGACCTCATGCAGCTTCATGCCGGCGGCCACCGGTTCAGGGATGCCTCCATCTGCGTCGGAGGTTCCGCGGACGGCAGCCTGTTCGGTGGGGTAGACGCAGAGCAGGAGCTGGACCATGTGTCCACCGACGACCCGGTAGTCGGTACCCTCGGCGGCGGTAGCTAGGTCGGCGAGGGCTCGGTATCCGTTGTCTGCGGCCGTGGAAAATGAATGGACGGTGATGGGTTGGTTGGAAGCCGTCATCTGTGAAGCATGTCAGGCAGGTCGATGATCGTCCGTCTAACATGACTGGCGGCTTCTGGCGCATCGGGCCCGGTCTCGCGCAGCAGGTCCCAGAGGACTACGACTGGATCGGCGGTCGGCAGCGACCGGGACTTTCCGATGGCAGCGGTTCCCCACAGGGTCTTGTCGGCGGGGATCGTGGCGACCAGTGTCGCCTCCTCCGGGGTCGCCGGGCTGAAGCCGACGCCCGTAAAATCGACGGCCTGCCTGAGGTAGATACGAGTCTTCGCTGGATGGCGCCACGGTGCGATGAGGTCGGCGGCCATGTCGCCTGATAGAAGGGGCTCTGCTTCCAACTCTTGCGCGATCGTTATTGCCTGCCGTGCCTGGCTAGGAACTGGATCGAGACCGTACCAGTAGCTGGTCAGTCCTCCGGGCCCTGGGTAGGTCTCCAACCAGTGTTCGATGAGCTTTTCGCGGTCCGGAGCACTCCACCCGTCGTTCCGGCCGAAGTGCACCAGCTTTCCTAGTGTCTTCAACGCCTTGGATGTGGCCTGCTGGCTCATACCGGCTGCGGCGGCAATCTCTACCTGGCGGACCGGCTCGCCGCTGAGCACGAGTATGCGTTCAGCGGCGAGCCGACCCCACGGCTTCGGGCCGCGGGGCGCGGTGCTTGGGGTTGCCGGGTTGACTGTCGTCAGCAGGGGTTCCCCGTCGAGAATGACGGTCGGCGGCTTGAGCACGATGAGGTCGATGGCCCCCTCGAAGGCGGCCTCCCTGATGGCAGAACTCGCGGTTTGGACAATGTAAAGGTGGGGGCCTCCGTGGTTGTGATTCCGGAGAACACTGGGGGAGGGGCTTCTGAGCATCACCTTCACCTGGGCCACCCGGTTTGTCCCGTCCGGCAATGTCATCGCTAGATCCGCGAGTCCACCCCCGTCGATTCTGACGCCGGCCTCACGCAGGAGGATGAGGGCCGCATCGAACTCGTTCGTCATCTACACCCTTCCTGATTCATCCGTCAAACAACTATAGATGCGTGGGGGCGCCAATAGTTGTAGGCGCTCCGGGCCCCACGCATCATGTCCTACGAAGGTTGTGCCATCACCGGGCCAGGCATCTACCGAACTCGTGCTCTCTACGATTTAGGCGGGAGGTTGCACTCCTGTTATCGACACCGGAGTTGGACTGCAGGTGCTGATCATGGGTAGTACCCGCTGAAAAATGCAACTATCTTCCAGCGTCAAATACTGTCGATACGTGCCCTGACTAGGCGATTTATTTTGCCGATAATTTACCTTATGTCAACTTAGGTTGACATAAGATAGCTCCCCATTGCCTCTTAGCGCTCCAGTCCCCCTCGTTCGATGGTCCGGCCTCTGGCCGGACTTGCTCTAGAGGTTCTACCTACGGTTGGTTTGGAGTTCAGTGCCGCCCTGGGGGATATTCCTTGGTGCCTGTCAACGATCAGGCGGGCGTTCACGGTCTCACGGTCGGGATGATTTTCCAGGCTTTTGGCGAGCTTTTGACGCCGCTCGGGTGAACCATAGGCTGGCTCCTCTGAGGTATTGGACCGTGCCCGGTACTCCCGGTTCGCGCCGACCATCGCTGCACCGGCCACTAATTCGTCGCAGCGAACTGCGGAAGCGTTGAAGCGTTCGACTTCAGCCCTCATCAACGATCCCTTCCAGCGGACGGCCCTGTCCCACAAACCGGTCTGGTGGCTGAACCATACTGATCCCCACAGGAAAGTCCACGCGGCACCAAACGGGCCATTCAAAAAGTGCAGCTAGGACGGTCACACCCCACTAAATCGCACCGAACACCTTTGCCTGCCGCACGCACACCCGGATAAGAACCTATTTTCATAGCCACACGGGAAAATACTTGCGGTGTTTAGCTGCCATAGACTTTGAAGATACCGTCGGCTATCGACCGCAACCGGTTTTACTTCGACCGGGTCTCACCTTTGATTGGGACGGCGAGATGATCCGGAGACGTATCGGGATCCTTAGCCTGAAACTGCCGTTCAGCCGAGGCCTGGGCTTCACGCTCGGCCCGATCAGCGCCAAAAATGGCCCTCATTGCAAAGTAAAAGATAACCCCGACAGCTACCGAGGGCAAAAGAACCGCTACATATTCCACTCACTCAGTGTAGTACGAAGCCAATCGGAGCAGATGGCATGGAAGAAAAAAGTCAAGGCCTCCAGTAGGAAATTCCAATAGCGCCGCCCTGTGATGCTGGTCGTGGTTTTCCTAAACGATGGCCATGTAGTTAGATTTGTCGGTCACCAAGAGAAGGCAATCCCATAGGGACAAGGGCAAACTTCATCGACGATTCGATGCGGACCTCTAGGTCTAGCCATGCATGGCATTTGGCTATGGAACCGCACTAAAGTGGAGTCCACGCTGACTTTTTATCTCCTGCCGCGGGAACACTCGTGCCGACCCTTCACCGCCACTCGATTTGAGCGATTCCGACTGCAAGACGTTACTGGTGCCCTCTACCTGATGATGTGCCAAAAATACGCCGGGTCGCATGGACCGCCCCTCTGCACCATGTTTATCAGTGTTCTGCAGAGCCATACCCGTGCGGCGAGGGTGCATCCGGGCACTCATAGACCCTCATGCGTTGCTTTAGGGTTAGGTGGTAACCCGCGAAGAAAGAGTACTTATGCATGATGTAAATCCTCAGCCGATCTCACCGGCTCGAATCTCGGCGGGGACTGGGTGGGTCGCCGGCGCTTCAATGGTGCTTGTCATGACCTTGGTCCTGGGCACCAGCGGACCAGTTTTCGCCGATGAGCTGGATGAGCGCAATAGGGCCCTTAAAGATGAAACTGCCGAAGTCCAGCAATCAATGGACTTCTTGGATGCCGACATCGCAGAAACCATGGCGCAGCTGCGAGTCCACCAAGATGAACTCCCCGCTGTGCAACAGTCTCTAACCGATGCCCAAGGTAAGGTGACGGCCGCTGCCGGTGAAGTGGCCACTCTGACCCAGCGCGTGGATCTTGCACAAAAAACTAAGAACACCATCACTGAACAGCTTAAGCAGGATCAAGAGAAGATGGCCGGCAATCGCGAGATTATCGGCCAAATTGCTAGCCAAGCGTATAAAGGCGGTGGTTTGCCCTCCGGTATTTCGTTGTTAATCGGTGATGAGGGCCCAGATGACCTCACTTATTCGGTCGAGATGTTGAATCAGGCGTTCCGTAACCAGAACGCCGCTGTATACCGGTTGTCACAACAAGACGCCATCAACGTCAATTCCGCGGAACGGCTCCGGGCCGTTGAGGATGAAATCCTCAACTTACAAACTCAATCCGAAGCTGCCCTTGCATCTGAACAAAAGGCTCGCGACGAGGCCGCAGTAGAGAAGGCGAAGGCCGATGATTTGATTGCTGACACGACCGCCCTTTCCGAAAAGCTCAAAGCCCAGAAACCGATTGTCCAAGCTCAGCTGGCCGCGATTGACGCAGAGCAGCAACAGGTCATTGCCGACATTGCCGAACGACAGCGCAGGCTGCTGGAAGAGGCCCGCCTGCGCGAGCAGGCGCGGTTGAAGGCGCAAGCCGAGGAGCGAGCACGGATCGAAGATGAGCGCCGCGCCGCTGAAGCCGCGGCGGCGAACCGTCCGGCTCCAGCGCCAGTTCCTGTGCAGCCGGCCGACCCCATAGTCGCGGGAAATCCATCAACATTCGGGCTGAGTCAACCCGTCAACGGCCCCATCACCTCAACTTTTGGTTATCGTCCCACACCGGCAGGGACCATCGACTGGGCTGGCGCGGGAGGATATGCGCATACCGGAATCGATTACGGTGTGGGGTGTGGAACTCCAATTTACGCACCCGCATCTGGCGAAGTCTGGTTCGCCGACTCTGGTGTCCTGAACGGGGCGGGGGTTCGCGTGGTACTAAATCATGGAGTCGACCAAGGAAACGCTCTGGTCACCAACTACTATCATCTGGAAAGCTTTGCGGTCTCCCCCGGCCAGCAGGTTAGCGCTGGAGAGCTCATTGCCTATGTGGGCACCTCAGGTAACTCAAGCGGCTGCCACCTGCACTTCGAAACCCAACTTAACGGTTCTCTGGTCGACCCGATGAGTCTATTTTAGAGAATCGGCGAGGACGAACAAGCACCCTTACCGCAATGCCATTTTTCCTGGCTTGGCAGCCTGTCTCTCTGTGTCCTTTCCCCAAAAAGCAAGGAAGATCTCCGGACTCCCACAGCTTCGTCGAGATTCCATGCCGATTAGCACCCCCTGATGATCCCACCGAGTTCTGCTCGTCCTACCTGTCCATGCTTGTCGGGTGAAAGGCGCAGTGCTGTTAGCTACCGCAATACCCTGACGGGCCGCTTGTAGCGGATCTTGCCACTCCTGACCAGATCAGTAAGTACTCTGAAGGTCTAGTCCACACCCCACGTTGTAGCCGCCATCGTCAACGAGCATTGGCGATCTTCATCTTTGTCGATTTATGGCGGAGACTGGTCTCTTGTCTCCGTCCCAGCTTCAAATCCATCTGACACATTGACGCCTCGTCCTGATCGTGGGTCACCATCACCACGAATTTGTCGGCCAATCCTTCGCGCAGATCCGCCAGCAAATGGTGCGACGCCAACTGATCAAGGTGTGCTGTCGGTTCGTCGAGGAGGACGACGTCGGCTCTGGTCAGCAAGGCTCGCGCCACGGCGAGGCGTTGCTTCTGCCCTCCTGAAAGCCAGGTACCTCCCGGTCCTATCTGGGTGTCCAACCCGGCAGGCAGGGCCTGTACGAAATCATCTAGCCTGGACCGAGATAGAGCGGCCGTGAGCTCAGCCTCGGACGGCGGGTCGGTTGGAGTGCGCGCTAGGGCGAGGTTGGCTCGTATGCTGGACTGGAACAGGTGAGCTTCCTGGGGGCACCACGCAACGCGAGGCGCGCTGCTGCCGCCCGCCATGCCCGACGCGGCAGCGCCGAGGGGTTCACCGTTAATGAGGTAGCTACCCCCGCTGAGCGGGAGGAACCCGAGTAGAGCCCCCAGCAGCGTCGATTTGCCACTCCCCGACGGCCCTGTCACAGCTAGCCATTCACCGCGCGTGAGGTTCAGGGATACGTCCGAGAACGCAGGCGCCGACTGTCCGGGGTACGTGTAGGAAGCACCCCGGAGTTCCAGCGAATCAACGACGGTCTCGAGTGATCTGTCGGCAATGGTGCTTTGGGACCCCAGATCGGGCAGGACCCTGTCGCCGACCGCACGCCATGCACCGAACTGGTGGACAGCTGTATTGACCGCGATGAACGGCTCGATCAGGGCAAGCTGCATCAAGATGACGACTGCGGCGGCCGCTGGGCTCACACCGCTGGCTAAGCCGACCATGGCCAGAGCCCCCAATGAGCATGTCGCAACGGTCAACGCGTTGCCTAATCCCTGTGCCCAGGCGCTGTGGTCAAGTTTGGCTGACAACCCGGTTTCCAGCCGACGGATATGTAAGCGCAGCATGTCTGCCGCGGAGTTGGCGATCAGATCCGGTGCGGCAGCGAGCATCCGTGAGGTGGTATCCAGGATCTCCGCCTTGAGGCCCACCGTCGCGCGCCGCCCAGCGCGGTCTGCTGCGAGGACCAGCAGAGGGGAGACGATCAGGCACACCGCAACGAGTGCTATCTGCCACTGCATCCCGGCCGGGAGCATCAACGCCGTGGTAATGCATGCGGCAATTCCGGTTAGGATCCCCACGGCTGGGACGAACAAGGCGCGGGGTGAAAGGTCGCGCAACTCGTCAACGTCTCCGACGAGTTGTTCAAGCACCTTGCCGCCCCGGGCAAGTGTCCGCCAGGCGGCGGGCCGTTCGAGCAACCCATTCCATAGCCTCAGCCGCAGTGCGTTGGTGCTTATGAAGACGGCGTCGTGTAGTCGGAGACGCTCACAGTAGCGCAACACCGACCGTCCGATGCCGAAGAACCGCACTCCAACAATTGCCGTCAATAGAAAAAGAATGGGAACTTGCTCGGAAGCCCGGACAATCATCCATCCCGAGACTGCTGTCAGGGCAACGGCAAATAAGGTGGCGCCAGCGCCGAAGAGGAGCGCCGAAACGAACCCTCGTTGCCAGGGTTGCAACAGTGCAATCCGCTGCCACACCGTGATCCTGGCCGGTGGGGCCGGACGATTGCGGGCTGGGGTGAGAGGCCCGTCGACGCAGTCGGTAAGGGCCTCGGGGGGCGCTACTACACCTACGGCTGGCCCCGATCCGCCGTCGCACCCGTCAGCGGAGCCACCAACCATCCTGATCGTCTGGTCGGCGATCGAAGCAGTCTTGGGGTTGTGCGTAACCAGCAAGACGGTGGTGTGCTCCCGCAACCGCAAAAAGGCTGATTGGATGGACCGCGCAGCGAGATCATCCAGGTGGGCGGTTGGCTCATCGGCAAGGAGTAGCCTGATGTCGGCATGGGCAATCCGCGCAAGAGCACGAGCGACCGCTACTCGTCGCAGCTCCCCCGGGCTCAGGTCACCGCTGGTCGAATCCAGCAGGTCCAACGCATCTACCTCGGTCAAGGCAACTCGAGCCGCCTGCCGCTGGTCGTCCGGGTCCTCCAGTCCTGCGTACAGACCGATCTCGTCAATAACCGTGGTCATGGTCAGCACAGGATGCTGCGGGATCCAGGCAATCTGGTCCCGTTTAATCCCGTTGATGGATCCGGATACCCGCATGCCAGCTCCATCTCCGCGCAGCCCCGCCAACACTTCAAGGACCGAGGTTTTACCTGACCCGCTGGGGCCAGTGAGGGCAGTGATCGTGCCAAACGGCAGGGTGAGGTCGAATCCTGTGACCACGTCGGGGGTTCTCCCTGCGTACCCGATGGTGATCTCACTAGCGGTAATCGCGGCGTGTTCGCCGCACGTGTCGCCGGGCGGGTCCGTGTCTGGCAGCAGCATCCGGACGGGTGGGGCAGCGGTAACCTGGCGGGATCGCTCGAGCGCGTCGAGGCCGTCCTCGCTGGCGTGGTGAGCGGCGCCGAGATCACGGAGCGGCTGGTAGCAGTCCGGGGCAAGGATCAGCGCCAGCAGGCCGATCTCGAGTGTCAGGTCACCGCCAATGAGCCGCACCCCAATCACCACTGCGACGAGGGCGACAGAGATGGTGGCGATCAGTTCAAGGGCTAACGAGGAGAGAAAGGCGACCCTAAGGGTTCCCATGGTCTTGACTCGGTATTGTTCGGCAATGTCCCGGAGGGCTCTGGTCTGGGTGCCCGCCCGGCCTAGCCCTACCAGGACCGGCAGTCCGCGGGACAGTTCAAAAAGGTGGTCGGAGAGCCGGTTCAGCGACGCTGACGCCTCCTGGACCTTGTCCTGCGTGTGCAGGCCGATCAGGATCATGAACACGGGGATCAGTGGCACGGTCACGATGATGACGACGGCGCTGAGCCAGTCTGCGGCGAGGATGCGCGCACCGATCAGCAGCGGAACAACGGCACAGGTGACCAGGGCGGGCAGGTACTTGGTGTAGTAGTCGTCCAGGCCGTCGAGCCCGCGAGTGACCAGTACGCTCAGCGCGCCGGTCCCGGCGTCGGCCGAAATGCCGCCGTCGTTCATCACGCGGGTGGTAATCGCGGTTCGCAGCTCTTCCTTGGAGCCGGCCGCGGCCCACTGGGCAACGGTTTCCTGCCACCAGGTGGCCAGCGCCCGGAGGATCGCTCCGGCGATACCCGGAAGGAGGACCGCCGACCAGTCGATGCCACCGCCAGTGGGGGAAACACCTGTAACAGAAGTAACTGTGTCAGAAGCGGCGAGGGAAGCAATGCCATCCGCCACGGCCTGGGCCATCAGGACCAGGCCTGCGGCCTTCAGCGCGGCGAGAAAGCCGAGCAGGTAAAGGGCGCGTTTGCCGGCCGCGCCAACCGGTAGCGCGAGTTTCACTGTGCTGTTATGGCGTGGGCGGCTGGGATCTGGCTCCGGCTGACCCGTTGGCGGAACACCCAGTAGGTCCAGCCTTGGTAGACGAGCACGCCGGGCAACCCGACGAGGGCGACGACGCTCATCACGCTGAGCGTGTAGCCAGAGGATGATGCGTTGGAGACCGTGAGGTCGAAGGCCGCGTCCAGGGTCGATGGAAGGACCACGGGGAACGCGGCCGTGAAGATTGTGGTGGTGCCAGCGGCGAGGAAGACAGCCATCCCCACGAAACTCCACCCGTCCCGGCGCCGGCGGGCCATGGCCCAGGCGGCGACAGCGCCAATCACGGCGATCACCAGCGTCAGCAAAGTGGTGGTTTCCCCTCCGGCGGCGTGCATCGCGATCGCCCAGGCGGCCATCGGCAGCAACCCCAGGGGTAGCCATCTGAGGAACTGGCGCCGGGCTCGGTCGCGAATGTCGCCGTCGGTCTTCAACACCAGGAACCCGAGGGCATGGACAAGGCTGAACAGGACGACAGCCGATCCGCCGAGGACTGCGTAGCCGTTGAACCAGGCGAAGGCTCCCCCTTCCCGGTCGCCATTGGCGTTGATGGGAAGCCCCGTCGTGGTTAGCGCTAGTGCCGCGCCAATCCCGAAGGCTGACACCAGCGACCCAAGGGCGATGGCCCAGTCCCAGCGGTTGCGCCACGCCTCTGTGTCGCCTTTCCCCCGGTATTCGAAGCCGACGGCACGGAAAATCAGTCCCATCAGGACCAGCAGCAGGGGCAGGTAGAGGGTGGAGAACAGCGACGCATACCAGAGAGGGAAGGCAGCAAAGGTCGCGGCGCCGGCCGTGATGAGCCATACCTCGTTGCCGTCCCAGACCGGTCCGACAGTGTTCAGCAGCACCCGGCGGTCCCGGTCGGTGTGAGCGAACAGTTTCATCAGCATGCCGACGCCGAGATCGAACCCTTCCAGGAGCAAGTATCCGGTCCAGAGGTACGCGATGATGACGAACCACAAGGTGGGGAGGAATTCCATCTCAAATCTCCAAACGTTCGGGCGGGGCCGGGATCGCAGTGGGACGCAGGGGGTTAGTAGGCGAAGGCCAGCACATCGCCGCCGCCCTTGTTGGTGGGAGCGTCCCCGCCCGCGGGATCGTCATCGTCGGCGCCGTGTTGAGGGACGAGTTCAGGCATGGCCGAGGGGACCCCACCGCGCACGTACCGGACCAGTAGCTTCACCTCGACCACCAGCAACACGCTGTAGACGGCGGTGAAGGCGATGAGCGACGTCGCGAGTTCGGCGGTCGAAACGCCCGGCGACACAGCCGCTGCGGTGAACATGAACACGTTGTCGATACCGTTGGGATCGGGGTTGGGTGCCACCACGAACGGCTGCCGCCCCATCTCGGTGAAGATCCAACCGGCGGCGTTGGCCCCGAAGGGCGCGAGGATCCCGAAGACAGCGAGCTGCATCAACCGTTTCGATCGGGGGACGGTGCCCCGGCGGGTCAGGAAGAGTGCCACCGCCGCTGCAAACGCGGCGACAGCGCCGAAGGTGATCATCATCCGAAACCCCCAGTAGGTCACCTCCATCACCGGGACATAGTCGATCTCCATTCCGGCGCGTTCCCCATACATCGGATCATCCGGCAGGTTCGTTCCGTACTGGGCCTGATATTGCGGCACCAGGGAATTAACCCCTTGGACTTCGGTGGTGAAGTCGCCGTTTGCCATGAAGGAGAGCATCCCTGGGACTTCGACCACCGCGACAATGTCATCGCAGTCCTGCGAACCGAGATTTCCTACCGACAGGACCGAGAATCCGGTCCCATCGTGGCAGGCTGCTTCCGCTGCGGCCATCTTCATGGGCTGCTGTTCAAACATCAGTTTTGCCTGCAGGTCTCCGGTGACGGCAACACCGGCGAACGACACGACGGCGACGACGGCGCCGATCCGGAGGGAGCGGAGCCAGACCTGGTGGTCGGCAGTATCCCGTCCCGTACCCTCGACGCTACCGACCAGGACGCTGCCGTCTGGTCCGATCGTGTCGATTCCGTCGCGGCGACGCTTCCACAGGTGATACCAGCTGATCCCCAGCAGGAATCCGCCCGCCACGGAGAAGGCTCCGAGGATGGTGTGCGGGAAAGCGACTAACAGGGTGTTGTTGGTCAGAACAGCCCAGATGTCGACCAGGACCGGGCGGCCATCGACCATTTCCACTCCGACCGGATGTTGCATCCAGGAGTTTGCGGCGAGGATGAAATACGCCGACATGATCGAGGCGAGGCTCGCGCCCCAGATGGTGGCCAAATGAAGTTTTCTGGGGAGCCGGTCCCAGCCGAAGATCCAGAGCCCGAGGAACACCGACTCAACGAAGAACGCGAGGAGTGCTTCCATGGCCAGCGGTGCACCAAACACATCGCCGACGAACCGGGAGTATTCGCTCCACGCCATCCCGAACTGGAACTCCTGAACCAAACCGGTGGCAACTCCCATGATGAAGTTGATCAGGAACAGCTTCCCCCAGAACTTGGTCATCCGCAGATACTGGGCCTTCCCGGTCCGTACCCACATGGTCTGCATCATGGCGACCAGCAGCCCCAGGCCAATAGTGAGGGGCACCATCAAAAAGTGGTAGACGGTGGTGATGCCGAATTGCCAACGGGCAAGCTCCAGGGCTTCCATACAACTTCCTTTGAACCATTTGAGGGTGTGAGCCCACCGACCCAGTTGTTCTACACGGCGTAGAAGAGTTCACTTCTACACAGTGTAGAACAGGGGGGTGGGATCCAAAAATATGGTTTCCAATCCTCACACTATTTCTCCGCGTAGGCCCTCACCACAACGGATTCATTCACCAAGCAGGCCCTCCTAAATGCCGGTAAGTAAATAGGGCATTGGAATAGATCTAGTAGCGAAATGAGGGTCTGAGCGCTCGGCATAGTCGGCAGAATAAACGGTGCGCTGAACAGGTCACCGGATCGTGTGGCAACAGAAGCCGCGAACAAGCCGGCACTAGCATCCAGGCCCCAACTGCAGGGTATGGGTGCCCGTGGACGGGGTTCAGATCGGGCCAAAGGGGCAGCCCACACTTGTAAGTGAGCCTGCCGAAAGCAACTCTGCCAGAGCAGCAGATAGCTTTACCGGACACTGCCCCGTTGCTCTGGAAGAACGGGAAGGCATTCTACTTGTGACGAGCTCCCGGTCGGAATAGACGCAGTCTCGTAATAGGGCGACCTCACGGCACGACAGTCGCTGGGCCTGTCGTCAGCCTAATCTAGCCCGATCAATGCTGATCTTATGTACTGCGGCAGCTCCATCGCCCATGCGTAGCGGGTGAATACCTGCAAGCAGCGGGCTATGTCGTCCGCCTCGAGCTCAGGATTCTGCAGCCCTTTTTGCTGACTCAGCAGCGTGTCCCTTTGTGTCCTTTTCCTCGGTGAAGGGCAGGGGACTCTCCGGCCCATCGATAGGTGCCACGTCCGTCGCTGCCAGTTCTTCCCGGTACCGGACCCGGCGTATCCGTTTGGCCATCGAGCGCATCAACAGAATCATCGCAATGACCATTGCTAACGTCATAATGAATCCAAGAAGACCTGGCGTTACTTGACTCGGATCCAGACCAGGCCGCAGCTGGCTGTCGTCCGGGACCAGAACCGGCAGGACAGCAAAGTGGTTGATCATCATGGTTCCTCAATTCATTTGTCGGGCTTCCCCGTGGAGGTAGGCGAAGGATTATCCATGCGGTTTGTCCGGCCCGGCAACTGCCGGGCCAAACGCGAACGGGACCAACCGGCCGCAACGACCGCAACGACCATCGCGACAAAAGCCGTTACCCCTAACCAGAGCCAGAGCCCCGGCTCAACCACCCCCGTGGTTGGGGATTCACGAAACAACACCGGCCACCAGAACCACGTCGTGATACCCACCCAGATTAGAGCCGCAATCCCGGCCGGCCACATGAACGACTGCCGACCAGTACGTCTACCGTTGTTCGATAATGCCACGGCCAGAAGGGCTATCCCGACCATGGTCAGGATCGGCCCCCAGGACTGAAACTGCGCCAGCAGAGCTCCGACAAGAATCATCAGCGAAGCTACAAGAATTGCTCGGCGGTATTTCAAGGGCATACGTACCTGGGATGTCAAAGCGGCCGCCAAAATGGCGGACCTCAGAGTCCCTTCTGTGCGGGCATCCCTGTCAGACGTCAACGGCCGAGCGGATTTATCAGCCCTGACCGCCCTAATGTCTATACCGTCTATGCGCACCACTGGAAGTTTTACGTCGGTTGTCCCGCCGGCTGGATCGGTGGCACTGACTTTGACTAGATTCACGTGTTCGTAGGGTGCCAACTCTGTGAGTAAGCGTTCCGTTATCTCCCGGAGGTGTTGAGCTTCGTGGTTACCTTCAGTGTAAAGAAGTTCAATATGCACGTTCTACTTTTCTCCTTTAACCCATCTACGCTGACCCGTGTCAACAACGTGCCGTGCGACATTGTGGGTAGCGACGGGCTGCCGCACTGCGCCCTTCCCTACGGACCGGTTGGACTCATTACCCGGTCCAATAAAATTTTGGAGCATAAGCCTACCGAGCACCCGTGTCAGGAAACCGAAACAGCAGCGTTCTAAAGTGACAAGTAAAAGGCCGCCGAACACGTCGAACCGGAGGGCCCAGCGTCCTACCTGGACCACAGGAGGAAGCAGCATTTCCGCTCTGATCATATCTCGGCGCCCAGGGGATATGATCAAAGCGGGGACCCTATGGTGTCGCCACTCATCGCTTCAGACTCGGCTCCGGTGATTAAGGAAGGAAGGCAAGATGCTTCAGTTCGCCGCACTTAGCCTTTTGCCTTCGCGTCGGACTCCGGGGTGGAGCTTACACATTCTTATCCTGCTGGTCGGGGTGCTGGTCATGCACCTGTGGATCAGTCCTAGTTCGGATGATGCGGCCCTGTCGGCATATGACGTGCCAATCGTGTCTGCCGCCGAAGTAGCGTTCTTCGACGCTACTAGGTCAACCTCAGCCCTCACCAGCCCAACCGGCATTATAGATGCGACACCCGCAACAGTCACCGGCACTTCAGTAGACCGTCAGGAATTGCCCAGCACCTCGCCGTGCGTAAGTACGTGCCCGACCGATCATTCGATGATCACCGCGATCTGCCTGATTGCGTTCCTGGTGATCGGAGCCTTCAGTTTTCTTTGGCTCCGCCGAGCCCTGATTGTCATCGGGACCAGCTGGCGTGGCCCACCACCTCTGACGCTCATCCTCCGCTGCAGACCACAAACAGTTTCTTTGGTTCGGCTCTCGATTAGTCGTACATAAAATGCGGGAGATCTCCTCGATCTCCTGCATCCTGTCTTGCACATCACCCCTCGTGGCGTGTAGGACGACGACTGATCCAGAATTTTTGAACCTACTTCTTAAGGACTGTTATTTGATGAAGCACCGTTATGCAACACTGACTGCCCTCTCAGCCGCTGCAGTCATCACCCTCTCCGCCTGCGGGTCCTCTTCCGGAGGCATGGGTGGGATGGATATGGGCGAAGATAGTTCCACCACAACCGCTCCGAGTTCCGGCGCGCCAGCTGATGCAACTCCCAGCAGGTCAGCGGACGCAGCAGCGGTGGCCGAACACAACGACGCCGATGTTATGTTCGCGCAAATGATGCTGCCGCATCACCAGCAGGCCGTGGAAATGAGCGACATGCTTTTGGAAAAGGAAGACATTGATCCGGCCGTAATGGATCTCGCAACACGCGTTAAGGAAGCTCAGGAACCGGAGATCCAACAGCTCACCGGCTGGCTGGAAGGCTGGGACGAACCTCTGGAAATGACCGATGCAGACATGGAAAGCATGGACTCCAGTATGGGTTCGATGAACGGCATGATGGGCGAAGAGGACATGGGAGCTCTGGAAGCCGCAGAAGGCATCGAAGCAGAAACGATGTTCCTTGAATCCATGACCGAACACCACAACGGCGCAGTGGACATGGCTCAGCAGGAAATCGAGGAAGGGATGTTCCCTGACGCGATTGCAATGGCCGAAACCATCGTGGAAACACAGCAGGCAGAAATTGAGGAAATGACTGCTCTTCTCGAGCAGCGCTAGCCCGATTTGTTGGGGGCGGGTGAAGCAATTTACGACTTCACCCGCCTAGTCCGCACCTCGGCTTCCGGCCGTTACCGGCAACCCGAATAAATATCAGGTGTTGTCTCTCCCCAATTATTTGTGCTCTTACGCGGATCTCACCGCCCTGGTTGCCCGGCCATGAATCCCTTAAAGTCCTACAAAGCCCGTAGCGATGGCAAACCAAAATGAATCGGAAATCGTCTGTGTCTTCTGTCCTCTCACGTCGCACCCCTCAGCCTGTCTGGGTCCGCAGACCTGTAATGGTCGGCGCTGGCCTCACAACGGTTTTTATGACAGTTATCGCCGGGGCACCATTCCTTGGGATGGTGTTCGGTCGTGGGCGGACCCCGTACATGGGGGCGCCTTGAGCGCGGTCCTCGCGCTGAGCAGGATAACCGGTCTCGCCGCCTTGCAGGGCACTGTTGGGCTTCGTGTATTGCCTGGGGGTGGGCCTTCCTGTTGTCTTGGTCGCCCCGTTACCCGGCTACCTTCGAGTGGCCTAAGTGCAACTTTCTCGAAATCATCCGAACGCTCCGGAACGATCGGTGCCTCCAGTGAAAGGTCAGTTATGTCATCAGCTCACTCATCGGAAGAATTCCGTCGCCTGTATCAGCGCCAACGCCGCAAGATACGTCTGGGTCAGGTGCTCATGGTCCTTGGCATCGTCGTAGGTGTCATCCATGTCATCGCTCACCTTGCCCCGCCCGGACAGCAGCCAAGTGGTTTGGTGGATCTTGCAGTCGGATACCCGGCTGCGGCCCTGCTGATCATTATTGGTGCCGTCCTGGCCGGACAGAAAACGAATTAGCATGACGAAAATACAACCAGAATTGGTGTCGAGCCAGCGCGTTCGTCATGCTGCTTCTAGCGCAAAAGCTCCTCGCCCCTTACCGGAATAGGTCATGAATATTTTAGCTGAACCCTCCTCCTACTTTCCTTCTCCGACTATCAGCGCTGTCCAACTGGGTCCGGTTTCCATCAACTTTTATGCGCTGTGCATCCTTGCAGGCATCATCGTCGCCTGCTGGTTGACGGATAGGCGTCTCACTCAGCGCGGCGGACAGCCCGGACAGGTTCTAGATGTGGTGCTGTGGGCTATTCCCTTCGGAATTATCGGGGGAAGGCTCTACCACGTCATCACCGACTACCAGTTGTACTTCGCGCCGGGAAGAGACCCCTGGGATGCACTGCGTATCTGGAACGGCGGTCTCGGGATTTGGGGTGCCATCGCTTTAGGCGCCCTAGGCGCCTATATTGGTTGCCGCCGGAACGGTGTGCGTTTCAGCGCGTTCGCCGACTCCGTAGCCCCGGGACTGCTCATCGCTCAAGGGATCGGCAGATGGGGAAATTGGTTCAACAACGAACTCTACGGTGACCCATCAACCCTGCCATGGGCCGTACAGATCTATCAAATGGACCTATCTGCAGGGCGGGCAGCCCTCGACACTGCAGGGAACCCAATTGTTCTCGGATACTTCGAACCAACGTTCCTATACGAATCCCTCTGGTCCTTGGCCGCGGCAGGAGTGCTTCTCCTAATAGATCGACGGTTCAAACCCGGGGCGGGAGCGGTCTTCGCGCTCTACGTGGCTTTCTACACCGCGGGCAGATTCTTCTTCGAACTCATGCGCTCCGACTACGCGAACACCATCCTCGGGCTGCGCGTCAACACCTGGGTATCCGGGATACTCCTCATCGCCGGCACAGTCACATTCCTGGCCCTCCGTAGCCGACCCCCCTCCACCGTTCCTCGAGTACACGGCCCTGAAAATGAAAATGGGGGATCCATCCCCCATGCGGGCACAGTAGACAAGGACACTCTGTAACCCAACAGACAATCCTGCAAAAGCCGTCTTCATGTCCGTCTTACTCAGCACCTCAGGCTCGCCGCTTCGACGACTCCACCGGTCAGATTTCATGGAACGGCCCCACGACAACCACGGGAAAATCCGATGCAAAAACGTTCCTCCAGCGCTGCCAAAGAACCGATCCTATATAAGGAGTCATTGCGACCAAACATCTGGATATGGATTCTCGCCACTGGGCTGTCATCCTTCGGGGCAATTGCCTTCGCACCAATTAATCCCACCGTAGGCGTCATCTCATCAATCGCTACCTTCCTCGCCTTAGGAACCACCCTCATCCTCTTCACGCCAAAAATCATCGTCACGCCAACAACTGTGCGAGTTGGACGGGCACGAATCGAGCGCACGTTCGTTGGAACAGTGACGGCCTATACCGGACAAGACGCAACCCACCAGCGCGGACCAGCGATGAACGGGCTTGCGTATCTTTGTATTCGAGGTTGGATCAGCGCAGTGGTAAAAATAGAGATCACTGATGATCAAGACCGGACACCCTACTGGCTTACCTCTTCCCGACACCCAGAAGAACTGGCCACTATCCTCAGCACTCCTGTCTGACCAAGTCAGCGTCCCAGACCGCCGCGCTCAATGATCCTTCCTATGGAAGGGGTTTTCATTTTCGAGGTCTTGCCCACTGTCGACTTGGAGTTCACTGCTGCGCTCGGTGGTGTTCCTTGGTGCCTGTCAGCGATCAGGCGGGCATTCACGGCTTCACGGTCGGGGTGGTTCTCTAGGCTTTTGGCGAGTTGCTGGCGGCGCTCCGGTGCGTCGTAGGCTGGCTCTGCTGAGTTGTTGGCCCGTGTCCGGTCTTCCCGGTTCGCGCCTGCCATCGCTGCTCCGGCTATTACTTCGTCGCCGCGCGCTGCGGCGACGTTGGACCGTTCGTTCTCGGCTTGCTGGCGTGCCGTTTGGGCTTGGGTGACGGCTGAGGAAATGTCTTGTTCAGTGGCTCCGGGGTTGTCTACGTCGATCCCGTAGCGGTCCTGCACCTGGTCCCTGATCGTTCCGGCGTGCTCGGCGGCAACCGGGTCATAGTCTTTCCACGCTTCTGCTGTTTCGTGGGCGCGTTCGATCATGTCCGGGGTGGCCTTGTCCCACCAGTCATCCCGGCTTACCGGGTCGAGCTGGGCGCGAGCTGCTGCCTGGGAGGCATTGAATCGATCCTGGAGCTCTCTGGCCCGCGCTTCTTCTGCCTGCTGGATGCTGCGCTGTTGCTCCTCACGCATCCTTGCTAGTTGCTCTCCAATGCGTGCCGCTGCCATCAGGCCGGCGCGGAACCCACCTTCTACTGCATCATCTATTCCGTCCGATTCGCTCATGAGCTATCCCCTATCTCTCAATCCCTCGTTGACGCTCTTGTTCTGGTCCGCGTGCTGGTGCAGCGTGTTCGGTGGGCTTCTGGCCGCGTGTAAGTGTCGCCGGTATCGGTGCGCCTTCGCGGGTGCGTTCGACAAACAGCCGTGCCCTCAGAGTTTCCTCATCCAGTCCAGGGTGGCGTTCGCGTAGCTTCTCGATCGTCATCCGTGCAGGCTGCGCGGACTTCATGGTCTGCCCTGGTGCGCTGGCTTCGACGGCCTTCGTCGCGGCAATTACTGACGCTGATAGGCCTCTGACCCGGTTGAGGTCTGCGGTGGCTTTGTGCATATCGTGAATGGCTTTCGCTGTGGCCGCGAGCTGGCGGAACATCAGCGCATAGGCGGCTCGGGGACTCCTGGAAGTCGCGGCCAGCAGGATCATCGTCGCTCCCCTGGCTGAGACTGCTCCGGCCTTTGGGGTGCTCGGCGGGTAGCGGCGTAGCTGGGCTGACTTCGCCAGCTCTCGCGACGCATCGGCTAGCGGGCCTGGGGTCTTTTCGATCCGCTTAGACCATGCGCCGAACGCTGCTGATGTTTCCCGCGCAGCGCTAGCCCACGTCTGATGATCGGTGTACGGGGTGGACGCTAGTATCTCGCGCAGCGCTCCTACTTCGTTGGCGTGCTTCTCCCATAGTTCAGCGCTTGGGGTTTCTGTCTCTCTCCCCGGTGCTACGACTCGCTTATTGCGTGCGGCGGCAGTCCACTCGGTGACGGCCTCAGTGGCGTTCTCCGGGGTGCTCTCCCATCCCTCGCGGAGCTTCGGCAAGCTCAGATCCCGGCCCATCGAGTTACCGCCGTACCAAACAGCGCGCTCTCCCCTGGCCGGGCGTTCGGCTACTGAGTAACCGGTCACTACATCGGAGCGGCCTGCCGCGAAACGTGGCCTAACCAGAAGACCTTCCTGCCGTGCGCGGCGCACAAACTCGGCCTCACTCACGGACGCTGTAGCGCAGCTTCGGACAGTCCGGGCGACGCTGTGGCGCTCTACTTCTGGTTTGCCCTGGCGTCGTGCCTTCTCCTGCTCGGCGGGGGTGAAACCTCGCTCGGCACGGATCGAACCTAACTCGTTGAGTCCGTACTTCTTCTCCAGCTCACGGGATACCTGCTGGGATTTGTACTTGGATTTCCAGTCGTTCCACTTCGTTCCATCGTCTCTCACCATTGAGGCCACAATGTGAACGTGGTCATTGCCATTCTTGCTCACGCCATGACGTACTGCCGCCCAGCGTGCCGGGGCTTTCCCGCTGTCGTCGGTGAATCCCATCGACTTCATGTAGTCGTTGGTGATATCTCCCCATTGCTGATCAGTGAGTTTGCCTTCTTCGGCGCTCAGAGATAGCGAACAATGAAAGACGTGCCCGCCCTCAACCTCTGTGCCGTAGAACTGCTTTGCACGGTCGAGGCTGTTGGCAATATCGAGGGCTGAATCTCGGTTGAGTTCGTTGTCGTCGTACCAAGCCATGAGTGCAGTATCCCCGGCCACAAGGTGCGGTTCTTCGTGTTCGTTGGCCCGGCCCGGTCCTGCGAGGTAAACCATGAGTCCGCTCATGCGATCACCCTGGGTGATGTTCGGTATCACGCCTACCGACCGGCCATCGTCGCCAGTAGGCGGTCTACCCGGTGAATGACACTCTTAGCGTGGGTGATGGACTCTGCCGCGTCCGCCGGGATTTCGCTGGTGGTGTTTGCGTGCCGTGCAACCTGGTTGATGTTGTTCGCAACCGTCCCGACGAGACGGGCAAGGTTGGAAAGCTCCATGAACTGGTTGCGCCGTTCGGACGGGGTTTCCCCTCCCTCGCTCAAAGCTGATTCAACTAACAGCCTGGCAACGGTTACGCGGTGCTTCTCCGCGATCTGCACTAACCGTGCTTCTTCCTCCGGGGTGACTTTGATGACGTGGCGGTGCATCCTGCCGCCCTCAACGTTGGCGCGGCGGCGGCGCGACTTCCAACTGGCAACCCCGTTGCTTTCACTCATCCGTCAAACCGCCCTTCAATGCCAGCGCAGCGAACCCGGTAAATCCGGGGACCACACTCCCAGTGTGCCGCACGCGACACCACGTGTCGAGGCGGGAAGCAACTTAGGGCACCTAAGTTCCCAGCTTGCTCGGTCTAAGTCTCCATCTGCTTTCAACCGGTGCCGTGTTTCCGGTTGGGGTGTAAAGGGCCTTTGGGACGCTTCGCGTCTGCATTGGATTGATCGGCTGCGCCGTTCCGTTTCGGCTGGTAAATGTACTGTCTGCCCTTCTCTTGGCAAGTCTCCGCCGGGCGCTTTCGCGGCATATCCTCACTCGCAAGCTCCCTCCGGTATTCCACGGTCTCCCAGCTCCCACTTGCCAATTCACTTCGCAGCCAAGTGATGACGGCGTTGCCGAAAGGAACGGTGGCAGGAATGACAAACAGGAGGACGCAACCAATGGCTCTCATCTCGCCTCAGAGCGTGGAACGTAAGTACGGCATCAGAACCGCTGACCTGGCACTGTGGCGGCAAGCCGGGCAGGGTCCGCAGTATTATCGAATTTCCGCCCGTCTAGTCCGATACGGAATGGACGATTTAGAGAAGTGGTTCCATGATCCAAGAAACTCGCATCTGCACGATCTCCCAGTGAACAAGGCGGGCAATCCTTGCGCCGTATAGTGCCAGCTCGACAGCACCAAAGTTAGGGTGGAGGTATGGCAACTATCAGTATCGAGCAGACACAGACTCAGGCCCGCGCTCTCCTGGATTCCCGCATTGAATCCGTAACCGCATTAGTCAAGGCGAGGCAACGAGTCGCTGACCTCAAAGAATAACTCGCAGAAGCCGAGAAGGACGACAAGCGCGCCTACGTGCGTGCCACCAAAGACGGGTGGAGTGCTGATGAGCTCAAGAAGCTCGGACTAGAGAACAGTGCTGCCGGTCGTCGCCGTTCCTCCACACGTAAAACAGCAGACCAAGAGCCAGCATTGCAGCAGACCGACGACACAGAAGCTCGCCAGGGCTGACGCACAACCGACACAAGTAGGAGAGTATGGGCGACTGGGAACGATGAGACAATCAATCGGTTTGTCCGTGCCTGCTTGAACGCAAAAGTGGCAGGCGCCTCCGTCCAGGACACCTGCCACTTTTGTTCAGTTTACGGAGGCTCTCCGTAAAGTTTGTTGTTAGCCGTTGACTCGCACGAAGTATGATCCGGCGAGGTCCGACAATGGGTGCTCAATGGTGAGGTTGGACCCGTTCATGCCGCTGCTGATGACGTTGCCGTTCCCGACATAAATGCCGATGTGGCCAGGGCGGACGACGAGGTCACCAGGGACCGGGCTTGAAACCCGGGTTCCGTACTGGTCGAACTGCAGGGGTCCGAGGTCGCCAACGTTCAGGCCGATGGAGCGCAGTGCTCGCTCGACGAGGATGGTGCAGTCCTGGATGGATCCAAGCTGGCCGTACGCGGAAGCGACCAATGCTGCGCCGACTGCGGACGACGGAGCCGCCTTAGCTGGAGGTGCAATCGGGGTGATGGAACCAGAAGCTAAAGTCATCATTGCTGGTGCAGCGGCGGGGGCTGGTGCAGCTGCCGGAGCGGCTGGTGCAGGTGCAGGTGCCGAGTAGAAGGTCTGGCTTGCAGCAGCTGCTGGAACGGCGGCCGCGCTGACGGCTGCGCCACCGGTGAGCTGGATCTGCTGCCCCGGGTAGATGACTGAGGCGTAGGACAGGCCATTTTGGGCCAAAAGGTTATCAAGGTTGATACCGTGCAGTGCAGCGATCGCGCCCAAGGTGTCGCCGGCGACAACGGTGTGGACACCTGCGGCCGTTGCTGGTGCTGAGATGGTTGTTGACTGCGCTGCTGCGGCGTCTTGGGTATAGGTTCCGGCCTGGGCGGTTGCTCCGACGGAGAAGACGAGACTGCCCGTCGCTGCTGCGATGATGGCTGGCTTGCCCAGTGCTACGGCGTTGGTCTTCGCAGAGTAGGTCAGCCCTTCGAGGGCGATGGAATGGGTGGTAGCGGCGCGGTGGCGTGCCGGAATGGACGTACGTGACATGGTAATTTGCCTCTCCCATGCCTGCGGGGTGAGCTGTCGGGTTCGGATGGGAGTCACCCGGCCGTCCGCCATCCCAGAGCTTCCCGGCAATCGCGAACGATGCTGGTTCTGCGCTGGATAGTCAGATCGACTTAACCCCGAGGGTCACCGCGTACGGTGGCCCGGTGGAAACGTGGTTCCCCCGTCCCTGCCATCTGGATTGTGCGAACGGCTCCCGGTACAGCGGCAGGACTCGGCATTCTGCACGGGAATGTGCTCTCGGCGGGGTGCCGGAATCACTCGATCGAGAATACCCCACCGTGGTATTTAAGTCACGTTAAGATAACGGTCCCCGGCTGCAATTCCAGACCCACCGTATTCCGCGGGCCCACGAACCATTATTGGAACCAAATTCAATGTCTGAGCGTTCCAACCCGGTCTCGATATCGGCAATACTGATGGTGGCTACGCGGAACGCGTAGTTGGGGACGCGCCAACGATCTCATCCGCCAGCACCGGAGTATCTGTTGGTCATGAAAGGAACGAACCGTGAGCGCCGAATCCGGAACTCGAAGCAATACCAAACGCACGATGAGGACAGCTTCTGCCACCGAGTCCGACCCGGCAGGTCCATCAGGTGATCAACCGGTGACTACCGCCGCGGTACACGGCTACACCTCGGACAAGGCCGCCTATTTGCGGCGTTTGAAGCGCATCGAAGGACAAGTCCGCGGGATAGCGCGCATGGTTGACGAGGATCAGTACTGTATCGATATCCTCACCCAGGTCGCCGCAGTCAACAGTGCCATGCATGCCGTCAGCCTCGGCCTGCTGGAAAACCATTTACAGCATTGCGTCGTCGCCGCAGCACACGAAGCCGGAACAAGCGGATCTTCTGTAGCTATCGACGCAAAAGTCAAGGAAGCAACCCAGGCGATCAGCAGGCTCCTGCGCTAAACACAAAGACGTCGCTACAAGCTGTCCGATACGTTCAGATCCTCGCGCGGGTGGTGTGCCTGTTACCCGTGGCACCTAGTCCGGTGAGACCGCGTGACTTATAGATGGAAAGTCCCAAGGCAACGAAGAGGGCAACCAGAGCAGCTGGGACCGGGCGCCAGTTGCAGGTCGTGCTTGAGACTTACGCGCTGATGCTTTACGACAGGCAGGCCCATGACTCATCATCCCCAGCACTCCATCGCAGCGCCCATGTCGACCACGCCCATTACTACCTTGAGACCTTCATCGCCGACCTGATACGCGCAGAGGTTCAGAACAGGACTGCGGAGGTGTCCATGAACTCGGCAGATCTTGCCCGTTACTGCATCTATGCCATGGATGCCGCCAGTTCACTCTCCTCACGCGACGCTGTACCAGTTCTAGTGGACCGTCACAGTGCAAGGGATCTACCACTAGAACACGCCTTGCAGGGTCTAGTGGCTACTGGTGGTTCGACCTAATGTCCATGAAGGTCTGACCGTTGTCGTTGGATACCTGGACGCTGTCTTCGGTGGCAACCCAGATCCGCAGTGTGGAGTCGTCAAGCATGTGGGTCGCAATCGCCGCCGCCTCACCGGGAACTACCCCTTGCTCGACCCAGGTCAGACCAGCGTCACTACTGGTGTAAATCCTGCCCTCAGGGGTAATTCCGGCCGCTTTTCCCTCAGAAAGTGCGGTGAGCATCAGCAAGGGTGCGCTGGGCACTGCGGCCCACGTCGCTCCGTTATCGGTGGAGCGTTGCAGGCCGTCCTCGGTGGTTGCCAGGACAATACTGTCTCGGGGTGTTGCGGCCAGGTTGAAAGCCGGAAGTTGCTCATCCACTGATTCCCACGTCGTTCCATCGGCGCTGATCCGAAGCTGACCGTCGAATCCCACTATTCCGCCGTCAGTGGCCGCGAGAGCATGGAAGTCCGACTCCCCCTGGCGGGACAACGGCTGCCAGGTCTGACCCTGATCAGTGGACCGAATCAAACCCACGGGGTTCGGCAAATCAGACCCTGGGCCGGGATGACCTGAAGCATAAAATTCGCCGTTCCCGGCCGTGGTGAAACCCATCAAATCAATGGTCGGCCCGATCTGGATTGCCGGCGACTCGGAGACGTCGAACAGCCCATCGTGAGTGGCCAGTAGCACCCGATTCGAGTTCACGCTCATGCCATGGATATGACCGGTGGGGTAGCCCTGCGCGCTGGTAGCAGACTCAGAGGATTCACTGGTGTCCGAGCCCTGTGGGACTTGCGGTGAGCAGGCCGTGAGGACCAGGAGGCCGGCGGTGAGGACCGCCATTTTGGCGCCTCGTTGCGGGTAGGAGAGAAGAAGTTTGGGGCGGGGCACGGTGATAATCCTTCGGGTCACAGGAAGTAAGGGAGAGGTAGGGAGGGCCAGATGTCTGGCCCTCCCTACTAGCGAACTAGTGCCGAGTTAGAGTTCGGCGAGCAGTTCTTCCATTTCCTGGATTTCGGCCTGCTGGGTTTCCACGATCGTCTCGGCGAGGGCGATCGCTTCAGGATTCTCGCCGTTGTCGATTTCTTCTTGCGCCATGTCTACCGCCCCGTTGTGGTGTTCGGTCATGGATTCGAGGAACATCCTGGCTGCGTCGTCGCCTTCGGCTGATTCGAGGTCAGCCATCTGATCGTCGTCCATCATTCCGTCCATGCCACCCATGGATCCCATGTCGTGGCCCTCCATGCCGCCTTCAGGCTCAACGGGTTCATCCCACGCTTCCAGCCAGCTGGTCATGGTTTCGATTTCGGGACCCTGCGCATCCTTGATTTGGGTGGCCAGGTCAAGGACGTCGGGGCTGACGTCATCTTTAGCGAGCATCATGTCGCTCATTTCCACCGCTTGCTGGTGGTGGGGAATCATCATCTGGGCGAACATGACATCCGCGTCATTGTGCTCGGCGGACACCTCAGCACTGGATTCGGTTGCCGTAGGTGATGATTCCTGGGTGGAAGCCGTTGGCTCGGCTGCCGGGGTAGCGGGTTCGTTGTCGCTTCCGCATCCCGCGAGGGTGATGACGGCTGCGACGCTCAATGCTGAGAGGGAGAGGGAACGCTTCATGGTGATCTGATCCTTTGTGAATTCATCTGATGAATAGTCTGTAATGGGGCCCGTACTGGGCGTGCATGCCAACGGGTGCGAGCAGATGCACACGGATAAGGCAGGTGCCGGCGTTTTATGTCCGGCTGATACAGAGTTGAATCAAAGAAGGAACAGGGATCGATAGGGGCCGCAGCCGAATCAAGGGCGGACCACGCAGAAGTACTGACCCGGGAACGAATTTCTGGGAACGTATGAGAAACGCCAGCACGGCGACGACGATGACCGCCAGGAGACACATTCCCAGGGCCGCCCCGTCATTGCCGCAGGACCCCACACATCCCTGACCAACTTCGGCGGCGGTCCCCTCCGAGGCTGCGGGGACATCGTTTCCCTGGACGGGATGCGAACCGCTCATCGACGTCGCAGGATCGGTGTCCGATGTCATGGAATTGGTCGAAACCACAGCACCGTGGGCTAAGGCGCCCTGCGCCGAAACTCCCTGCGCTGAAATACCATGCGTTGACGGGCCGTGACCGCCCATCCATACGTGCATTGCCAGGATCCCGATGATCATTGCGGTAAACCATAGAAAGGTGAGGGCTGACCGCGACAGATCGAGCATTGCCCGTTGCCTGATCATGCCTGCCACTGCCGTTACCCTTCGTTTTCCGTTGCTTGTTCCAGCCTAGTGAACTCCTGACCTAGTCCTCCAATCAAGAGGACGACGCCGGGAGTTCCCTCACTCCGGTTAGGTGGTGGTGAAGCGTTCGGGGCTGAGGTCGATCCTGCGCAGCAGCTGGGCGTTCAGGGCGACCACAATGGTGGAAACACTCATTAGGACCGCTCCCGCTGCGGGCGAGAGCACGAAACCAGCGAAAGCCAACACGCCGGCGGCCAGCGGCACAGCAATGAGATTGTATCCCGTGGCCCACACCAGGTTCTGGATCATCTTCCGGTAACTAGCCCTGGACAAGTCGATCATCGCCAGGACTGACCGTGGATCGTTGCCCGCCAGCACCACGCCGGCGGATTCCATTGCTACGTCGGTTCCGGCACCGATAGCGATCCCGACCTCGGCGCGGGCCAGGGCGGGGGCGTCATTCACACCGTCGCCGACCATCGCCACTTTCAGGCCGCGGGACTGCAATTCAGCGACCTTGGAATCCTTATCCTGCGGTAACACGTCGGCGAAAACTTCGTCGATACCGAGTTCAGTCCCGACAGCGTCCGCGACCTGGCGTGCGTCGCCGGTAATCATCGCGACCTTCACGCCCCGGGCCTGTAGCGCTTTTACCGCCGCCCGGGACTCATCCCTGACCCGGTCCTCGAGTCGCACAGCCCCAATAACGGCGCCATCCCGGACCACATGCAGCACAGAAGCGCCGCGGCCGACCCATTCCTGGACGGTAGCGCTCATGTCCGAAGGGGTCTCTACTTGCAGTTCCTTGAGCATATTCGGTCCACCAACAATGACCGCTGTCCCGTTGACTGTCGCCCGAACGCCCCGGCCCGTCATGGAAGAAAAGTCGCTGCCACGATAACCGAACGCTGTAGATTCCGGTGTGTCCATCGCAGCCTTGACGATGGCCCGGGCGACCGGGTGCTCACTGTCGGACTCTGCGGCTGCGGCCAGGCCCAACATTTCCGCGTCAGTCATTGTCCCGGAGGTGACGGTGGCGGTGACAGCGTGCCGACCTTCGGTGAGGGTCCCGGTCTTGTCGAACAACACAATGTCGACGGTGCGCATGCGCTCCAACGCCATCCTGTTCTTGATCAGCACACCGGCTTTCGCTGCGCGTTCCGTCGAAATTGCGATCACCAGCGGGATCGCCAGACCGAGGGCGTGTGGGCAGGCGATGACCAAGACCGTCACGGTCCGAATGACCGCATCATCGGGGCTCCCCAGCAGGATCCACGCGATGAAGGTGAAGATGCCAGCGATCAGGGCGAAGTAAAACAGCAGTGCAGCGGCCCTGTCGGCGAGGGCCTGGGCTTTCGACGACGAGGCCTGCGCCTCAGCGACCAGGCGCTGGATCCCTGCCAGAGTAGTATCTGACCCAACGGCGGTAACCCGCACCCGGACCGCGTTATCGGTGGCTACCGTTCCCGCGACCACCACCTCACCGATCGTGCGTTGCACGGTGCGGGATTCGCCGGTGATCATGGCCTCATCGAACTCGGCTATCCCGTCAACGATCTCGCCATCAGCTGGCACCCGGGCCCCTGAACGGACCAGGACGACGTCGCCGGTGACCAGCGAGCTCACCGGGACGGTTTCGATTCCCGCGTCGGTGACCTTATCCGCCTCATCCGGTAGCAGCGCGGCCAACGCGTCCAGGGCACCCGCAGCGGATCCGAGGGCACGCATTTCCATCCAGTGCCCCAACAACATGATGACCACCAGCAATGCCAGTTCCCACCAGAAGTCCAGGTTGAAATCGCCTATCCCGAGGGTTGTGACCCAGGATGCGATGAAGGCGACGCTGATGGCCATGGCAATCAGTAGCATCATCCCGGGTTGCCGGGTCTTGAGTTCAGTAACCCCACCTTTGAGGAACGGGGCACCGCCGTAGAAGAAGATGATGGTGCCCAGAATGGGTGAAATCCACATCGACCCCGGGAAATCCGGTGGCGTGTAGCCGACGATCATGGCGAACATGTGGCTAAACAACACCACTGGAACGGCCAGGATCAGGCTCAACCAGAATTTGTTTTTGAACATTGCGGTGGAGTGCCCGGCATGCTCGCCGTGGGAGTGCACCTCATGGTCCGCGTCAGCCGGCCGGGTTCGGTGACCGTTGTCTTCGTGTTGATCAGGATCCAACGCGGAGGTCGGTTCCGTTGTGGGCATGGCCTGGCCGTGCGTATCGGCATTCGTGTGGTGCTGGTGTTTCATGGTTTTTCTCCTTCAGTCAAACGGGATCGTGTCCCGGACCTGAGAAAAGATCAGGCGTTAGAAAGCTGGTACCCGGCTTGCTCGACCGCGGAGCGGACTGCTGCTGCGGGAACAGCTTGGTTGCTGAGGACGGTGACCGTGGAGGTCCCGCCGGAAACGAGGTTAATCTGGACGTCGGTGACGTCATCGATCTCGCCGACTGCAGAGGTAACCCGGGACGCACATGAACCGCAGGTCAAGCCGGCCACACCGAAACTGGCGCTGATGCTGCCAACTGTGGGAACTGATGTGGTTTTGCTGTCCTGGGGGGCGCAGCAGGCGCATCCGGAAGATGATGTGTCGGTCAGAGTCAGATCGGAAGAAGTGCCGCACATGATGATCTCCAAACAGAAGGGGTGGGTATTCGAGATTCAGCGGCTGAAACAACATGGTGGTCGTCCACGTTGGCTGCAGTCGCGTTGAGGGACCTTCAAGGAGTAAGCGGCCTTTAGTCGGGCTCGGACTTCCCGTTCCGGTACCCACAAAGTATACCCCCTAGGGGTATAAGTCAAGGCCGACCCTCTTGTGTACTTTTCCCGACCATGACAGGCCGAGAGCAAGGGCGGGGCGCCCTCAATTCAGAGAGCGCCCCAACCTCTTGTGTTCCTTTGTCACTCGGATGCATATCGGTCGAGGATCGATTGCATTTGGCTGATTTCCTCTCGCTGGGTCTCCACGATCGCATCGCACAGTTCCACTATTTCTGGATCCGTGATGTTTGATTCCTGGCAGACCAGGATGGCGCGGGAGTGGTGCGGAATCATTGACTTCAGGAATTCTTCGTTGCCGACGAAGGTTTCCGTCCGCCCGAGGGAGAACGCGCCCACGAAGAGCACGGTGAATCCGACCAGCATGGCGATGTTCGCTTTTTTGTTCTTAAACATCGACCACATGCCCACGACCATGACGATCGCCATCGCCCCGACCATTAACAACGCCATCCAGAAGTTACTTAGGTTGAAGTAGAAGTGATCGATGGACCGCACCATCGACATTGACAGCACCCACATCAGCCCGAGACTGATCAAGAGGATGACACCGAACTTTAGATACATTTTGGCTGAACCACTGCTCTTGGACTGGTCCTGGCCGCCCCGGGCGTTGTCTTTGCCGGAAACCGTTTCTTGCTGGCCGTGTTCGTGATGCTCGCGCCCGGAGCCTCTTACTGGGTGACTACCTGGTGTGTTATCTGCTGAATTCATGAAGTGCTCCTTGGATCACCGGTAGGGAAAAGGTGTCTACCCCAGCGAAGACAGTAGTTCTTCGCAAGCCTTTTCACAGCGCCGGCAGGCATCGGCACAGACCCGGCAGTGATCGTGCATCTCGGCGTGCTGTCCACACTCATCCGCGCAGGCTTTGCAGGCCGCGCGGCAGGCCTCAAGCACGGCCCGTGTGAGCGCCGCGTCGTACCCGGTGCGACGGGTCAAAACGTTGCCGGTGGTCGCGCAAATATCGGCACAGTCCAGGTTGGTGCGGATGCACTTCGTCAGCTCAGCGACCATGCCCTCGCTTAGGCACGCATCCGCGCATGCGGTGCAGGTCTGAGCACATTCGAAGCAAGCCTCAATGCATTCGGCGAGCTTTTCCTTATCCACTCCCCCAAGATCCTTGGGAAAGGTATCGAGCATTGACGTCACGTGATGTGTCATTGGTTTCTCCTCAATCAGGGTGCAACTGATCTACGTCAGCTGCTGTTCGTCTTTTTCGTTCTGGAGCTGGGCGCCGATGGGGCGACCGGAAGACCGATGCTATCGGCTGGAGGCAGGCGATATGGCGGGCCAGGGAGGACCGGCGCACCAGGGAAGAGTGGTTTATGTACGACTGATGGATAGAGCCGTCAGCGACGGCCGAAGATGATCACGCTTCTCAAGAGCCGGATCAAAGAATCCCGGCGGCATATACCTGTGATCTGCAGGAAGCAGTTCCAGCCACACTGGAAGGGCCACGCCCTGCTCCGCCGGTAGCGCACGCTGCGGCGCCGTAACCCGCTCCGCAGTGCTTACCTGTTGATGGCAGCACGTTTGTGCCGACGGGGAATGCGAGGGTGCCACGGTCATGACTGGCGTATTCGCCTCGCTACCCTGCCCTAATAAATCCATACCCACCGCAAGGTGCGCCATTGGGGAGGGATTGTGTTGTTCCATCTGAAGGCACAAAGCCGCGGCGCCAGAAGAGGTGAACGCGATCAGCAGTGAAAAGCTCAACACGAGGCGCATCACCGTCTGTACGGTGATGCCCGTTCTGCCCCGCGCTGAAACAGTGATGGGTCCTCCCGGCTTGTTCACCTGACGACCACCCTAGTAAAACGTAAGCTAACTGACTAGGAGCGCGCGCTCTTGTGCGGTAGACGACGGCTCGTTCCCGACCGCCGGAACCAGTTGCCCAGATTTTGGCGTCCCGAAAAGAGTTCGATCAGATGGGAAGTAGTACGGAGTTCGCAAACCAGTTCTGCAGCTGAGAAACCCATGCACCCCAGAGTCCTGAGACCATCAGCAGGCCGAGGGTTATGAGGATTGATCCTCCGGTCCGCTGTAGTTTTTTCCTGTGCCTGCGGAAGAAAGCCAAGGCGCCCATTCCGCGGCGTGCACCCAGCGCGATGAGCAGGAACGGCACACCAAGGCCCAGGCAGTAGAAAAAAGTCAGTAATGCCCCCTTGGCGGCTCCGGATCCATCGGTGAAAGCTAGGAGCTGCACAGCCGAGAGTGTAGGGCCGATACACGGCGCCCAACCGAGTCCGAAGGTGATGCCCAGCACTGGTGCACCCCACAGGCCGGTAGGCGCTTTGGTATGTAACTTCACGTCCCTTTGAAACCACGACAAGCCACCGAGAAAGACCACGCCCATCAGGATGACCACAAGGCCGAGCACTTGGGTGATCCACGCTTGTTCCGCATTTTGCAGCCATGCCCCCAGCTGCCCAAAAACCGCACCAATCAACATAAACACCACAGAGAAGCCGAGCACGAACAACCCAATTCCAGCGAGCATCCGGCCACGCTTTTGCTTCTCCAAATCCACCCCGGTCAACCCGGTGACATACCCCAGATATCCTGGCACGAGCGGCAGTACACAGGGGGAAGCAAAGGAAACAAGGCCCGCCAGCACCGCCACAGGAACGGCAAGCAACAACGAACCGCTGAGAATGGTTTCAGCAAACGGATTATTTACCGCCATGGGCGCCATGTGCGGTAAAGACGGAAGGCCTATACTCACTGTTCGGCCAGCACATCGGTAATGAGTGCATCGAGAGTACTTTTCTCAGCAAGGCCGATGATACGTCCAGCCACCCGACCCTGCTTGTCCAGTACAAGTGTGCTGGGAACAGCCTGCGGCGGAACGTACTCGGTCAGTGCCAGCAGCGTTCCACCATCTTCGTCGTTGACACTCGGATAGGTGATGTCGAAGGTACGTTCAAACGCTTCGGCGGTGGCTTTTTCGTCCCGGATGTTCACCCCAAGAAACTGAACCCCGGCACCATTGTGCTCTTCATAAAGGGCCTGGAGGTCCGGAGCTTCCACCCGGCAGGGTGCGCAGGCGGCATACCAGATGTTCAACACGGTGACCTGCCCCTTCCAATCGGCTACGTCCACCGCCGTGCCGTCATAGAGTTCAGCCACCAAACCCACGGGCTCCCCACGGGAGTCGGGGGCGAACTCCGAAACCGAGCCGTCGCCAGCAATGTAGTTTTTACTATCACCTGCCCGGGCCTGTTCGGATAGCGGATCTTCAACGGCACAGCCTGTCATTGCTAGTGAAACCCCCAGGATGAGGATCACCGGAACCACCCTCTTCTGGGTGATGCCCAGCAATGGACGATAACGACGCATTTCAACCTCCTCTTACGGCATTAGTGCGACGATACCCTACTGTTCTACAACCCGTAGAAATTCCTTACGGTGGGAACCTCAGGCTTTACAACGCCGGTCAACGTGAGGATGTCCGCCCGTAAGACGGTCCCTCACCGCGACACTTTTTCGCCGCTCCCCCCAGCGACAGAAATCCCATATGTGGATCGCAGCGCTATATGGCCGTCTTTCTGCACCGCTATCTGGCGTGTCAGATGGGGCGGTCCGCTTCGAACTTCATGCAATATGAGACAGAAAAGTTTGGAAACACCCTCTATGGAGGCGACTTCCGCTGAGAGCGCGATCACTCCTGGGGTGGCTAAGTTTGGAACCGATAGCCTTGCGGGACTAGCCACCTTGCACCCGGCTGAGCAACGCCAGCCTCGATGGAACGAGATCAAATGTCCGCTTACGAAGACGTACTCGACTGGATTGCTACCCGATCCTGGTGGCAGCAACGAGCGCTGGCGCGCATAGCCAGCGGTGAGACGATCGGTGAGGACGATTACGAGGAAATCGCTAAAAGTCTGTTCGAGTTGCCACCCGCTGCTCCGGAAGGGGGCTGGCTGGCGTCGGTCACCGCCCCTGAGATCGCGAATGATGAACCCGTTCGGATCATCTCTGTTAAAGGCGTGGCGAATGTCAATCGACTTGCCGAGAACCAGGAGCTGACCTTCGCGCCGGACGGTCTTACGGTCGTGTACGGCAACAATGGCAGCGGGAAGTCCGGCTATGCGCGCATACTGCAGTCCATGGTGCGCGCACGTCACCGCGCAGACATCCTCCCAGACGTTTTTACTGAATTTCCGGGAGAGCAGTCCGGGCAGGTGACGTTCCTCATCGCTGAGACCGAACACGTCTCGTCACTTGGGTCCGCTGCCGATCCTGCCCTCGGCCGCGTGGCTCTATATGACGAGCGCTGCGGAGACACGTACATCAACTCGGAAGCTGAGATCTCCTACCGACCTTCGGCGGTTCAGCTTCTGGATGATCTCTCGATGGTGACCGCAGGCGTACGACGTGTCATTGATGGGTGGAAAACCGAGAAGAGCACGCCTGAAGCCCTCCCAGTCGTCACCGATCCAAGCTCAGCTGCAACGTTTCTTCGGTCTCTCACGGCAAACACTAAAGATGACGAGATCGCCACGGCAACGTCTTGCCCTCACGATATCGATCAGAAGCTGAGCGACCAGGTCGAGGAAGTGGCTCGGCTTCGGACTGCTGATCCGGGGCAGGAGAAGCAGAAGCTGATCCGCACGGCCGATGCGCTGAATCTGACCGCAGGTCACCTGTCCGGCCTCGACCGCTCCTTGGGCTTGGCTGTGCACGAGAAGCTCAAGGGCTTGCGCGAGAGCGCGAAGGCAGCCCAGGAAGCGGCGGACGCAGCGTCTTTCACTACGTTCGGAGACGAGCCGCTCACCGGCATCGGATCACCGATTTGGAAGGCGTTGTGGCAAGCGGCGGAGAAGTACTCGCGTGTCGTCTACCCAAACCACGACTTTCCGCACTCAGATGACGGAGCAGTCTGCGTTCTGTGTCAGCAGTCTCTCGACGGCGGAGGCGCGGCGCGCCTGAAGCGGTTTCACGAGTTCGTCTCGGACACAACGGCTCAGGACGCTGAGTCGGCCAAGAAGGCGCTCGAAGCGTTTCTCACAACTCTCGGCCGGCAACCAGTCGAGAGCCAACCGGTGGTGGTCGCCATCGCGGCGGTCGAGCAGTCAGAACCGGGATTTGCTGCGAGAATTCAGGTGCTGTTCGACGCATTCCGCGCGCGCCAGGCGGCCATGATCTCCGATGAGCTACCGACCGGCGTGAGCGTCGCCGCGGAGGTCGCCACGCTTGCCACCCAAGAGAAAGACCTCCGAGATCAAGCTGATCTAATTGATGCCACTGACTTCACCGAACGTCTCACTCAGGCCCAGACTGAAGAGAACCGGCTGCGCAACCAGATCGCGATGCGCGACGGGAAGACCCTGATCGAGTTGGAACGTACCCGCCTGCGTAAGTTGGCGGTGCTCAGCGATAAGTTCTCGGAAACGAACACGCGCGCCATCACCGACAAGGTGGGCGAGCTGACGAAAAAATACGTTACTGAAGAAGCCCGAGACCGTTTCACTCGCGAGACGGACCGGCTCGAACTGGAGCGAGTCACCTTTAGGGCAACAAAATCGCGCCAAGGAGCTGGCCTGCTCCATAAGGCCGATTTCTTGAACGCGAGTGCAGGCGCCCGCCTCGTCGATGTCCTCTCGGAAGGCGAGAAGACAGCGCTCGGTTTCGCCGGGTTCCTGACAGAAGTGCATTTCGACACGAGCAAGTCGGCGTTGGTATTCGACGACCCCGTGTCCTCGCTCGACCACATGCGGCGAGAGGCGGTCGCCAATCGAATCGTCGACCTGGCTGGAGAGCGGCAGGTCATTGTCTTCACGCATGACATCGGATTTACTATGGCCCTTCGCAAAGCCACAGAGGTAGATGAGGTTCCCTTCGCGACCCGCGGCATCGAACGCAAGCGAAAGATCGGCCCCGGCTTCACCACCCTCAAGCATCCGTGGACGGCGCAGGACGCCGCGCAACGCGTGAATAGCCTCAGGCAAGAGGTCGCTTCGCTACGCCGCAACGAGGAAGGGATGTCTGAACCGGATTACCAGCGCGCAACCGAGGAGATCGCGGGTCACATGTCCCAGACTTGGGAACGCATCATCAGCCAAGTGCTGGCCGAGCCGCTTGTGGACTATCGAGCTCTTGAAGTCCGAGTCGGAAAGCTGAGAGTCATTGGTCGAGTCACTCCTGATGACATCAAGACGTACGACGATTCCTACAGCATGATCTCGGCATGGGCTGCTCGGCATGATCCTCACCCCGAGTTAAATTACACACCTCCGTCAGTACAAACTCTCACGAACGAAATTGAGGTGCTCGACGTGTGGTTGAAAAGTGTCAAGAAGTACCAAGGGAGCTGACTCTTGCGGTGAATGAGATGTACTCCTCGGTCCATAGATTCACGTACTTGTCTCGTATGCTTTGGGTTACAAGACTCTGGAACGAGACACCCGCACTCCCCCGCCGCTGCCGCTCTTCGCTGTCTTGCCACTCTGTCTCCTAAGTAGGAGCGCTAAATTGCGACTAGATAGTTGGTTGCGAGACAGTGGTCCGTCCCATAAGCCGATCCTCCATCGGAATGGCAGTAGTTCTCAACCGGCCGGTCCTCGTCCCCTGTCGGCGGGGGTGCATCCAACCGCGCCAAAGGTTGACAACCTCGATTCGATTATTGCCCCCGGTAGGGAAGGTATTCGACGGTTTGCGTGTGGCGCGTCCGCACGCCATCTCGGTGGGGTCCGCTGACGCTTCTGCCGTCTGAATCGAGTAGCTCAGAGGTGTGTCGAGTGCTACGAACAGTGCCCCCACGAAGGACCAGGTGTTCGACCACTTCGAGGGCTTCGATCACGCCGTCATTGTCGTAGTCGCCTCCGAATGTCCACCAACCAAGATCCGCTCCCTCCAGGACAACGACGAAGCCGGGGGTCACACAAAGGTTGAACGGCATCGCACCCACACGGTGCGGCCGGACAATGATGACGTGAGAGAACTCTGCCTGGACCATGGACACGGTTACATTGCCGGCATCACCCACCAGAGCAATGACCCGCGCGGTCAGGACATCGCCGGGAGTTGGGGCGAGGAGCTGGCGGGCCCGGTCCGCCTCTTCGATCGGTTGCTGGCGTTTGAAGAACCTGACTTTCACATTGCCCCTTATGGTTCCTTAGAATCTACCGCCCATTCACGACGTTGGAGGTCAACGGTGTCCTACAGGAGGATCCCTCAGCGCTACATGTTTTTGCTAGAAGTTCGCCTCACATGACAGCACGATGACCTCCCGTACACCAGGGTTCCGCTACGACCACTTGGCGGTGTCCGGTTCTGCTGTATTTAGGGTCTTGGAAGGAGAGTCGCCAACCTGAAGAAGAGCGCGATCTGAACAGTCTTCCTCACGGAGAACTAGCTAACCTTCTTTGCGGCTCTATCTGCGGCTATCCCTGCCGCGATAAGCGGTCCGATGATTGCAAGCATGCCTGAAAGGATTACTACTGCATTTGTCGGTTCATTTGGTTCAAAGCCCGTGACAAAGAGAGCAATTAACCCTAGGACAGCTGCCGTAACCGCTCCAATAGCACTTACTGCGACCCATAGCACCCCGGCCTTATGGCCTCGTTCCCAAGCCTCGTCTGAGGAAAGGGTCGCACGTGTACGAAGCCCGATAGCATTGTTACGGGTGATCCGACCAGAGTTAAGCATCGCTCCAGTGCAGCCGAACACCAAGCCCATGAAGACGAAGAAAATTAGGGCCACAAAAATCGGCATGGCCGCATCATTCACAAGTTCCCCCGTGCTGTAGTCCGTCATATGACACTTTCAGGATAAGTCTTGATGCTCAAATCGAGTCCTGCACACCCGGAGATCCAAGTTGTTCATCTGGACGCACCATGGAAGGCCAGAGTGAAATTCTTCATCTGGTTTTAATCCTCATGCCGGTCACAAGCCGGTCCTCCACCGCGACACTTTTTCGCCGCTCCCCCGGCGACAAAAACCCCATACGTGTGACTGTTAGCCAGGAATGGCGGTTAATCTCAGCTTCAGTTGGCGGTTCTGCCGTCCTATTTAGCGATCCCCCACCGCGACACCGAGCCCCGCAAAGATATGCAAATGGCTGCATATCGGGGTGAGAAGGCGACAACCTGTTCGCAATCAGGGGGATTTGGGGTAGCTGCCCCAGCCGGTCGCGAGGATCCCTTGCGCCTGGTCTAAGTCCAATCCCGCGTCTATCGCCGTCCTAGCAAATGCTTGTGCGGCCGCGAGAACCGGAGGAGTCGTAATGAAACCGACGTTGACCCTGGTGCCAGCAGCGCGTCCGGTCCGAATCATTCCGACGTGCTCGAGCTCCTTATAGGCCTTAGCCACGGTACCGACTGCGACGCGAAGGTCGGCCGCCAGCTGCCGGACCGTCGGTAGTCGGCTGTCTTCAATCAGTTGGCCGGTCCTAATGAGCGCCTCCAGCTGGGATCTGATTTGCTCCGTAGGAGAGATCGAAGAAGCCGGATCTACACTAATCATCAGATTGGAACCTGCCCTACAGGTGGCCTGATGCCATGGCTGACCGCCGCTGCATCTGACACCGCGGCCATAGCGCGAAAGAGCAGAACTAGACCGGTCATTGCAATAGCCACGGACACGGCCATCAGGACGATCGCCAGCGTGTGACCCGGCTCGACAGCAACGGTGCCCGGAACAGCGCTAAGGTCCGCGGTCGGAACAGGATCCCGGTTAGCGTTGAGCAGCGCAATACCAGTTACGAAACCCAAACCCGCAATCTGAAAGCCCAAGGCCGCACTTGAGAACGCCATCACGAATCTCGTCTGCAAGGTTCTGAAAGCATCATCCAACGTGAACAGCTCAGGGGACATTGGCCGCGGTGCCAAAGCGATGCGACGCAGCGTCCAATAAACAGCAACAATGAACAACACAGTGCACACCACGACGGGAACGCCGTAAAACCAACCCGGGAATGGCCCAGTAGCATTCATGTTGTATTGAACATCGACAACTTGGCCGTCCTCTACACCCCACCCCGATAACCCTCGGTAGGCGTAGATCCGATGCAGTCCATTTTCATCCGTCGCTGAATAGCTTCCGGTGAGAATAAGCCCCAAGATCAAGAGCACCGCAGAAACCAGAGGAAGAACGAACACCCATTGTCTACCGAAACTCATCGAGTTTCGGGGCTCAAGATCCGCCACTCTAGGCCGCCTCTCGTCCTCCAACCACTGAACACGTGGCCATAGATTGAGAACCAAAAGCGCCACCAATGCGCCTATGCCACCGGCGAGAGCGTAGGGCAAACCATGCAGAGAAGTCAGCGAACCGCCTAGGGAAAAAGCGGTAACCGATGCAGCCATGCCAGCCAACAGCGCGACCAGCAAAGCCTGCCACTCCCGCCGAAGATAAGCGACCGCGGCGTCCCTCTCACCGCTCGAAAGCTGATCAACATGCCTCTGTAGATTAGTTCGACTATTTGGCAACCTCCGAAGGATCATCCCCAAGGCGGTGATGATCAAAGCCACAAACGTAATGGCTAGCAATATCCATATAGCACCCATCATTCCCCACTCTCAACCCGCAAAGCCCGTCTTGTATCTTCAACGCAATACAAACACGCGCTTATGTCTTGTGTCAACATCGAGACACAAGAATTGGTCGCCTCGAAACTGACCACAACGCATGTCGGACCGTGGAGCGTAAGCCGGTCCTTCACCGCGACACTTTTTCGCCACTCCCCCGGCCACAAAAATCCCATATGTGTGACTGTGTGACTGTTAACTAAGAATGGCGGTTATTCGCAGCTTCGTTTGGCGGTTCGAGCTGAACCATGACGAGGGGCGAACATGCGGCATGGGTGTCTGACCTGCTCTTGTTAGAGTCCAAAGGCTCCGCCGCTGACGAGGATGACGACACCGAGACCAATCAGGACGATCGGGAAGAGGATGTGTTCCCAGCGTTCTAGAATTTCGGCGATCGACGGCCTGGTGGCGACGAACTTTGCCAGCATGACGAGGACCGCGACGAGCGCGAGGAAGACAGCACAATAGGCGACGACGGCGGCAGGTCCTACGCTGAGAAAGACCGGCACGTAGACGCCGATATTGTCCCCACCGTTGGCGAAGGTGACCGCAGCGACAGTCCACATGGTCACGTTCTTGCCGGAAACCTTCGCCTCGTCGTCATCGTCATTATCCCCGCGCCAAGCTTGCCATGCGGCCCATAGCCCCAGGAATAGGGGTATGAGTCCGAAGTAGGGGATGACCTGCGGGGGCAGGAATGCCCCTGCCCCCAACGACACGAGCACGGCCGCACCCAAGATGGCTGCGAAGCCCAGATACTGGCCTGCGAGGATCCGGGCTGTTGTCCCCCGTTGCCCGGCACCGCGGGCGAAGAACAATGACAGCACGATGATGTCGTCGATATTGGTGGCGACAAACAGGCCAATCGCCTGCAGAACCGAGGACAGCATCATGCGTCCGCTGCTGCGTTGCAGCACCCGGGAACTGAACAGGCAGGATCAATACAGGGGGCGCTCTCATCCACGGCGAGAGTGACATCGACCAGCGCGGTGAGCGCGGAGGCAAGATGAGGGTCAGCGATGTCGTACCGTGTCTGGCGGCCCTCAAGCGCAGCAGAGACGATCCCACATTCCCTGAGGCAAGTGAGGTGGTTAGACACATTCGAACGCGTCAGGCCCAAGTCGGCAGCAAGGGCAGTGGGATAGCTCGGTGCGTCCAACAGCATCATGAGGATCCGAGAGCGGGTCGGATCGGCCATGGCACGGCCGAGTCGGTTCATCACGTCCAAGCGTGAGGCAGTAGTCAGCATCTACTGAACTATACATCAGCGGCTGACCTTTCGTGAGCGACTTGTTACGCGGTAGGCCAGCAGTTCTAGTGTTACTTTGCCGTCCTGAACAGTGCCGCAATTGTTCGTATTCGCTACAAGCAGTCCAGTCAACGACAATGTCGTTTTCAGTAGCTGTCTGCACGGGCGCCCGCGGAATTCCGGGGTAGTGCAGACGAGTATGGACATTGAAACGTCAGAAGTGCCCTGCACGGAAGTGCATTCTGCTCAATAGTCCTCTGCACCAGCAGTCATTTTTCAGAAGTCGCCTGCACCAACCTGCAGGAACTACTTCTTTGGTGCCTCGGTCGCGCCTGTCGCCGGGACCCATCGGTAGAGGGTGGGAACGGAGACTCCTAGGGTGTCGGCGACCTCCCGGGGCGGTGTTCCCTGGTGGAGGAGCTTTCGGGCTGAGCGGATCTTGGCATCCGTCATGATGCGTTTGCGGCCGCCGACCCGTCCTTGTTCACGAGCGGCCTGCAGGCCGGCCTGGGTACGTTCGATCATGAGTTCCCGTTCCATCTGGGCCAGGGAAGCCATGACGTTGAAAAAGAAGCGTCCGGAGACCGTGGTGGTGTCGATTGCATCGGTGAGGCTGACGAATCCTACGCCGCGGTCGTTCAGTCCGCCGGCGAAATCCAGGAGGTCTTTCACGCTCCGGCCCAGGCGGTCCAGCTTCCACACCACCAGGGTGTCACCTTTGCGCAGGTTATCCAGCGCCTGGTCGAGGCCGGGGCGTTGGGACTTGGTGCCGCTGATCGTGTCTTTGTAGATCTTGTCGCATCCGGCCTTCTGTAGGGCGTCGCGCTGCAGGTCCAGATTCTGGTCCCGGGTGGAAACCCGGGCGTAGCCGATGCGGTGCGTGGTCATGGAGGGTGTTCTCTTCTCAAAACTCGGTTCGGGGTCTTAGTTCGACTGTACAGATTCGAGAACTATTTGTGAGAACGGGGGCGGGTTGCAGATTCTTCTTCGTCGAGCCAATTTTCCGCGGCAGGACGTCGCGCCACTTCGATGAGCGATCGATCTAGGGATTCTCGATTCGATGCTTTCTCGGAATCCTTCGTTTGTAAGAAGGACTCCGCACTACTACGCGGTGCCAGCGGAATGGTGGGTACGGCGGGCAGAGGGAGTAATAGGCGTTGCTCTCATTAGAGGTAGCTGCAGATGCGTTCGGGATCGCAGGCTGCCGGGTCTCCCGCGGCCGCCGCTTCATGGAACTCGGCGACGGTCGCCCGCAGCGCGGTGAGTTCTGCGATCCGGGCGTCGAGGTCGTGGAGCTGCTTGGCCAGCAGATCCTTCACGTGTATGCAGGGGGCGTGGCCGATGTCCCGGACGGCGAGGATCTCTCCGATCTGGGCCAGGGTGAGTCCGGCGGTGCGTCCGCGGCGGATAAATTCGAGCCGGCTGACCGTCTCGTGGGGGTAGTCGCGGTATCCGTTCGGTGCCCTGTCGGTGGCCGGCAACAGGCCACGGTCCTCGTAGAACCGCAGTGTCTTCGTCGTCATTCCGGCGGCTGCGGCGGTTTCGCCAATACGCATCATGTACCTCTTATCCCGGGGCTTCCCCTTACCTTCCAGTTTAGTGGAAGGTAAAGAAGTGCTATTGGAAGCCGGTTCTGCAACCCGGAGCGGGGAAACCACATCTTCGGGGCTCCGCGGTTCGGGGCCCAGACCAGGGGCGCGATGGGTTTCTTGACCTTCCCCCATGGTGGAAGGTGCAGACTGGGGGCAGAACCATGCACGAGGCACCGTTACGGGTAGTTCAGAACGGCGCTGTTGTACGACTTTGGAGGATTTCATGTCTGAACCAACACCTGATTTTGATCTGGCCGTCATCGGTTCTGGAGGCGCAGCGTTCGCGGCGGCGATCCGGGCGACCAACCTTGGCAAACGCGTCCTGATGATTGAGCGTTCCACCGTCGGCGGGACCTGTGTGAACACGGGCTGCATTCCCTCCAAAGCGCTCCTAGCTGCGGCCGAGGCCAGGCATGTTGCCCTGGACGCTTCCGGCAGGTTCCCCGGCATCAGCACCTCAGCTGGGGAAGTGGACATGGCCGGGCTGATCGGCGGGAAACGTTTCCTGGTGGAGACGATGCGTTCGGATAAGTACGTGGACCTGATCGCGGACTACGGCTGGGAGCTGCGCCAGGGCAATGCCGTCTTCGCCGGCACCCAGGACGATCCCGTCCTGGAAATCACCGGAGGCGACGGTGCCCGGGAATCCGTGAGGGCCGCGCACTATCTGGTGGCCACCGGCTCCGCTCCATGGGTGCCACCGATCGAGGGTCTGGCGGACACGGAATACCTGACCTCCACCACCGCGATGGAACTCCAGGAGGTCCCCGAGTCTCTGCTGGTCATCGGCGGCGGGTACGTGGCCCTGGAACAGGCCCAGCTCTTCGCCCGTCTGGGGTCCAAGGTCACCATCCTGGTCCGCTCCCGCCTGGCCTCCGCGGAGGAACCCGAGGCCTCCCGGGCCCTTATGGGTATCTTCGCCGACGAAGGGATCCGCGTCGTCCGCCGGGCGGCCGTGTCCTCCGTGCGCACGGACCCGGCCACAGGCGAGATCATCGCGACCGCGACCATCTCTGGCGGGCAGGAGGAATTCCGAGCCACGAGGGTGCTGGTCGCCACGGGACGCCGGCCGGTCACGGAAGGGCTGAACCTGTCCGGGGTCGGCGTCAAGACCGGAGATGGCGGCGAGATCCTGGTCGATAACCAGCTGGGCAGCTCCAATGGACGGATCTGGGCCGCTGGGGACGTGACCGGACACCGCGAATTCGTCTACGTCGCAGCATCCCACGGATCCCTGATGGTGGAGAACGCGTTCAACAACGCCGGCCGCGAGGTCGACTACCGGCACCTTCCCCGGGTCACCTTCACCAGCCCCGCTCTGGCCGCGGTTGGAATGACGGACAAGGAAGCCAACGAAGCCGGCATCCGGTGCGAATGCCGGGTCCTGCCCCTGGAGTACGTGCCTCGGGCCTTGGTGAACAGGGACACCCGCGGCTTCATCAAGATCGTCGCAGACGCCGAGACCAGACGGATTGTCGGTATCACCGCCGTCGCCAAGGACGCCGGAGACCTCGCCGCCGCCGGCGTCTACATACTGGAAGCCGGGATGACCGTGGACCAGGTCGCGAACCTCTGGAGCCCCTACCTGACGATGGCCGAAGGGATCAAGATCGCCGCCCAGTCCTATACAACGGATGTCTCCAAACTCTCCTGCTGCGCTTCCTGACCCTGCCCTTCACCGAATGTCTGCCTGACGGGACACATCCGCATCGGCGAGCAGTGCACACGACTTCTGACATTCCGTGCAGACGTCTTCTGAAACTGACAACACCCATATGAAACCTGGCTTGGGACGTTCGCGTTTACCCCGCCCGTAAAACTGTCTCGCTTGGGTGGCTCTAGCGCTACAGTGGACCCTATGGCCGGACACATCATTGGATACGCACGCGTCTCCACCAACGAACAAGACCTCACCGCCCAACGCAACGGGCTCGCCGCACTCAATGTCCCCGAAGACCGGATCTACGTCGACCACGGACTCACCGGCACCAACCGCGAACGACCAGGACTCCGAGAAGCCCTCGCCGCCTGCAGAGCCGGCGACACCCTCGTCATCACGAAACTCGACAGGTTAGCCCGATCGCTCCCCGATGCCCGCGACATCATCGAAGACCTCACCAAACGAAACGTGAAACTCAGCATCGGCGGATCCGTCCACGACCCCACCGACCCCGTCGGCCGGCTCCTCTTCAACGTCCTCGCCATGGTCGCCGAATTCGAATCAGACCTCATCCGCGCCCGCACCCGCGAAGGCATGCAAGTCGCCAAAGCCAAAGGCCGACTCCGCGGCAAAAAACCCAAACTCACCAAGTCCCAAGAAGCACACCTCATCTCCCTATATAAGGGAGGACAACACACCACCACCGAAATCGCCGAACTCTTCAAAATCGCCAGATCCACGGTCTACCGCATCGTCCAACGAACCCCATGAGCAAAAGGTCATCACAAGTTTGACCACCAAACTTGGTCTGCGATCGACATCATGAGTGTTTCCAACCTCGAACCCTGCGCCGGATGGTCAGCGTGTGTCGTCGACGGGCTGTACCAAGATAGCCGACGACGCATCGGCGTCGTCGGCGGCGGCAAGGGTGGGTAAAGTTGCGCTGTCTAAGCCCGCGAGTTCCAGTGCTGCCCGCCCTGCCAGATGCGCAGCATTGATGGACTGTCCGTTTGCAATAGCGGCGTAGAACCATGCGGCGTAGTTAATCGCATCAACGTCATCGATAGAGTCCGCCATCCCAATAGCGAATGGTGTCACGACGCTCACGAGATCTTCGATCTGCGAAGCGGAGTTACAGGAGTTCAATACAACAAGCTGGGGTGGGGTGTCGGTCGCCTGGACCGCGTTTGCGAAGGCACGAGCGGTGACTATAACGCCGCTATGTGGTGCATCGCCCTCGTCCTCGAAGACAATGAGGTCCTGATTGCTGTGACCTGAGAAGTGCACTACATGAGGGCGGAACTTAGTGATTCCGTCGAGCAGGTCTGCCGTCGTAGCTGCTGGCCGCACATCCAAATCAATTTGATCTCGATGCAAGGCTGATTCAACGGCGGCACGAATTCGCTTTTGTTCCCGGCCTACCCGCAGATCTCCTTCAGAGGACGCACCAAGAATTAGGACTCGTAACTTTTCGGGTTTTGGTGCGGGAAGTGGGCGGGACGCCTTAATAACTGTCGCCTCCGCATTGGCGACCCGCGTCTCAAGGGCCACGCGTTCGGCTGCAGCACGTCGGTCTATCTGCTGCTGCTCACGCTTCTGCTTTCGTTCGGCGGAGTCACTCTCGGAGCGTTCGGCTTGCGCCAGTTTCTTTTGAAGAGAAATCTCTTCCTTCATGTATGCCGAGGCCCTGGTTTGCCACCGTCCGGCTTCTTTGCCAGCTGTCTCTGCTTCCTTGTCCCGCCGTTCTGCTTCACGTGACTTGCTCTGAGCCGTATTCAAACTATTGGCCTTACTCACAGCCTGACGGGCTTTCGTGGCGTCGCTCCGCTTCTGAGACTCTTTCGATCGGTAATTCCCGGCTTTCGTTTCAGCCTCCGAGCGCTGCCGACGCTTGCGTTCAAGTTGGCCCCTATATTGATTAGCACTCATAAGTTCTCCTGATGGTTGGGCAGAGTTTGACCGAAACAGTTACAGCCAGCTTCCTACCAAGGGGTACGTCGACGGTGCTCCTGTGGCTGCGATTTAAGGTGCTTTTGATCAGATCCTGATTGTCTTTCCACACTTACTGCACCGAATAAGGCCGTGCGTCTTTACTTTCACGCCGACAAAGGTGTGGCGGCAGTGAGGGCAAGTGATGGTGGGAACTGAGTGTGCCATGGTGTTCCTTCGTTTGGAACCAGCTCGAAAGGCTGGTCTTTAGCCAGAGTAGAACGGCCCACTGACATTCAAACCTGAAAGAGCTACTGAACGTTCCCTTCGATTCGCTCCGGCACCAATAAGCGTCCACGAAGTCAGTTCTGGAACCTAGAGCCACCGCTGGGAATGTCCGATTCCTATTACGTATGGGTGCCTCGCGGCCTACATTTGAGGCCAGCCGACTACATATTGGTCGTCTTCTTCGAACCTTTGGGGCCAGCGGAACGACCAGGGCTTGACTCGGTTGTCAGCACCTCACGCGATAATCAGTACATGGAAAAGCCTGAAATCGAGTACATCGGCGCAGAGTTTGCGCGCCGGTGGTGGAAATCGCTAATGGCGAATGCAGTGGCGTTGATTGAGGACGCCGCCCTCCTTGCTGGGCACCAAAGCCCGGGCAGATCTCAGTCGCTCGTCGTCCTGGCGATCGAGGAGCTTGCAAAAGCACGTTGGCTTTACGAGACCTCGGAGAGGGAGTGGACCGCGCCTCTAGGGCTCTTCGGGCAAACGCCCACGCCAGGGGGAAAAGTTCGAGTACCTGAAGGACTACGCACTACACGCCGACCACATGCTGAAAAGTTGCAAGTGGCCGAGCAGTTCGCGTCACGCCTCGGTGGGTTCTGGGATCAAAGACGACGAGTGGAGTATTACCAACTTCCAGATTTGGCCACCTTCGAATCGACCGCAAGGCGGCGGAATCTGGACAAGCAAGCAGGCTTCTACGTCGATAGAGCAGGTGATGTTGTCACATCACCCCTGAATATTCCCGCTGATGGCGTAGCTGAGGACATTCAGCATGCGGCGAAAGTAATCCAGATGCATCTGATCGAAGATCACACTCGGCAGCAGGACTGTGCAGATCTCAGCCTGATCGACTCAGCTGAAGATTTGCACTGGACGATCCTGCCCTACTCTGATCCCGGATCATTCGCCGATTTCATGAAGCGGATGAGCAAGAACGGGAATGCTCGGGACTAGTCGAACTATTCCTCTGCCCACCACTGACGATACAGCGGGATCATCCGAGAACTAGTAAAAGACTAGGTGCGCTTCAGACCACTCTGAATTTGTTCTGGGTCAGGCGATGACCTTTGCTCCTTTGCTTCGGTTGCAACGCCAGCACAGAGTCTGCAGGTTCTCCGGGGTGCTCAGACCGCCCCTCGACACAGGCATGATGTGATCGATTTCTAGCAGCAAATAGGGTGCTTCCGCGGTCGAGATGCCGCACTGCTGACAGGTGAAGTGGTCCCGCTCCTTGATGTAGCTCCGGAGCCGCGCTGTCATGAGTGCACGCTGGCCGGCAGCAGATTTTGCCCATCGAATCTTCTCGACGAGGATCTCCGACAGCGCCTCGAGCGTGGGCGTGTTCAAGTCAACCTTCAGCTCCTGACTGGTGTTCCCGCCCGCCGATGTGTACTGAAACTTATAGAGCGGATAGGGAACCTGGATAGGCGACAGGTGCGCCCCGATCTGGTTCCAGAACTCCCCCGCATAGTGCTCCATAATGAATGCCGGTGGAGCGATCTTGGCTGTGATGGCGGCTTCGCGACTTCTGACGTTACCGACAGCTTCTTCGAGACGAGCGATGTCGTTGGCAACGCGCTGAACGTCCATCAGAGTCGTCTGATCAGCCTTAATCCCGAAGTACTTCATCAGGTACTTGATGGGATCCTGGCTGGCGTTCCGAACGATTTGAAGAGAGGCGTTGTGCACGTGCGGAGCGTATTCCGCTACGTTGCGATCGCGCCGATTGTTCCACGCCGAGGTGTTTTCGAACGTGGCGAGATGCGCAAATTGGCCAGTGGACGACGCTCCGAGCTCGAATGCCCCCTCGGACCTGATCTCAGCGACGTAATTCACGACTTCGTTGTGCTCCTTGACGACCGACGCAATCTCCTGTTTCAGGTCCTGGAACTGCTCTGATCGGAAGTAGCGAGCCTTGCGGATCGTGCGAATGATTGGATTAGCAATAAGGAGCAGTGCAACCGTAAGAATCAGCACCCAACCGCTCTGTGTCGCCACGGCCAAAATGATCGGCAACACAAGGAGGAGCGCGATGAACAGTGGTTTCGGCATATGTGCTCTTTCAGACGGCGCGAAGGGAGACTCTCTGATCTTGCCAGATACCTCTGACTTTCCTACGAGCGACAGGATAATTTGACCGTCTCAATCTTAAACGGTACTTCTGCAGGTTTGTGTGATGCTGTTGATGAGCACCGAGTCTGGATAATATCCATGCCATCTAATTTCGCCGAAAGGAACACCTTGCTAGAAATGAACCCAACCCTGGTAGAAAAAGTAGTCGTTCCGCCGCGCCTGCTTAGCGTGCAATTCATAAATAACTGGGCTGACCGTTTGTACCCGCTACCGGGGATGGATTATGGACGCACCCGAGCTATCGCCAACTATGTCGAAGCAGTGGGGCGACTGACGCTGAAGAGCGAGCAGCTTGCCAACACCGCCGGATTTTTCACGACCATGACGATGCGAAGCATACCGCCCGCTCACCATCAGCATGAAGTGTTCGATCTCTACGAAAGCTACTTCCAGGGTCTCTATAAAACGCTGTCAACTCTTGCGGCAGTAACCGTCAGATTTCAGACAGTCTATGGGGACTTGAAAGTTCGAAGTATGAAGAAATTCCTGGACGCAGTCGCAGGTAAATACCCGGATACAAAAGCTGCGTGTGAGCTGCTCGAACTGGCCCGGTTGTATCGGACTCACCTCGATCATCCAGCTGGAGACGCGGTGTCGAACTGGCTCAGCTTTCGCACCGAGGACGGGCGCGGCCTCCGCATTCTTTTTTACGGTTACAAAAGCAACTCCGGTGGGATCCCGAAGGGGGCCGAATTAGTCACGTTCCCTTTTCCAACAGACGCCGATTGGGTCTACGACGCACCCTTCGTTCCCTACGCAAACCAGGCCCTCCGCGACCTAACCGAAGCGCTTTTCAGCGAGCTTGAGCATCAAGAGTTCTGAATGTGCAACATATCCTGGTGAATATCCGCGCCTTAGGTGCTTGGGCTGAAGCTTCCCTAGCCTCATCGAGACGCCGATAGCGGTCTATTACGTCACCCGGGCTCCCGGTGCCGTTCGCCGATTCGGTCTTCGGTACTTCTGCAGCTACCGCCCCACGGTCTTCTGCGGGGCGGCGAGCGGAGCCTCTCGTGCACGCCCCTCGAATTCGCGCGGAACCTCTGTCAGACTCAGAGCATTGGAACGGCGTCCGTGATGGCTAATGGGATGGATAACATGCGCAGGCTAACCCTCAGCACGTTGGTGATCCTCGCCCTTGCCACTCCGCTATCTGGTTGCGGCATGACAGGCGCGACCCAAGATAAAGGTGGAGACGCGACACCACCTCCGCAAAGCACCCCTGGCGCGCAGCCGTGGCAAGCGCCAGACGGTGGCGTCATGGTTACTTGCAGCGACGGCTTGCCCTTCCCTGCTGACACGGTTGCCAGCGGGGGGATCCAAGTCGATCCCCAGGAAACCGAAGCAATTTTCACTGCTTTGGCCGACCTAAAAGAAGTGGGTGGTATCGACGCCCCAATGCCATTGCAGCAAGCCGACGTCGAAGAGGTTAATCGGGCCGTATTGTGGATGGACGACGCTACCGCCGAGAGGTCCCTTGGCCTCCTGATTTCCCCAAGCAACTCGGCTGACTTCTCCCTTGAGACTGATTGGTACGTCGTCCTGGGACGTCAGGGCGAGCAATTGCGTGCCACAAGCTGGCAATCTAGTTGCAGTGCCCGACCAGCCCTAACCGAGGGAGATATGTGGGCGACGTTAGCTCTCTCCCCCGACACCTCGACCCCGGAAGATAAGACCGTGAATCTGCGGGTCTCTGAGGCCGACTGCACGGGCGCTAGGGATCCCGCCCCCTTCTTGGCAACCGAACCCGTCGTTCTTGAAACCGAGGACGAAGTCACCGTCTACTGGACGTCCCAACTAATCCAGGGTGGCGCCGACTGTCCCAGCAACCCATGGGTCGAGCGCACCCTACAACTAGATCAAGTCCTGGGAGATCGCACGTTGCTGGACGGCTCGACCTGGCCCCCTGCTCCCATCACCTTAGAAACCGCGAACAACTAACGCCTCGACCTTCCCCGTAACGAGCAGCATCACTCGCGGACTGGAATGCTGGCACAACTCTGGACAGGGAGACCATGCCCTTCATCAGGCTGACCAGTTGCCACAGTCCCCAAGAGCAGAAACGCCGATAACACCCTGTTACGTCGTCGAGGACCAGGCGTCCCCTAAACTTTGGGGAATCTTGCACTGCCCCTCGGCTGACGGCGGCGCACTCGGTGAGGCTTTTCTCACGACTTCCACAACGGTTCTTCGGGTGTGAGTGCCCGGGTGAACGGGCGCTGTGTACCTGACGAGAGGTTGGCCTTTGCGATACTGGGTGAATGGGGAGACGGGAATCATCGAAAGCCGACGGGCAGAACGAGACGCTCGAGGGCAGAGCCAACACCGATATTCGGGCGCCCAGGCAACTGGTCTGGGACCTTATCAAACCGGCCGAGAGCGCTCCGCTGATGGCACCTACGGTTACCCGAGCCTTCAGGGCTGAGGGAACACCGATGGGAGTAGGCGAAATTCAGGTCTTCATTCATACCCTGGGTGGAAAAGAACAGGTGACCGCCGTGGAGGTCATCGATGAGGTACCCGCGGAGTATTCGATCACTCGTCCGATCGGTGGTGGCGAGTTCGCTCCTACGGTCGGCTACTTCCTAACAGATACGGCTGAAGGAACCCGGTTGGAGATCCGGCATCGCATTTCGTTTCCTCGACGTGGCGCCGCCTATGTTCGCAATCTCATTCCTTCATACGAGGAGAGCTCCCGCGCGGTTCTTCAAAGAGTCAAAGTGATAGCAGAAAGCAGGTGGGACGACCGCTCTCCAGGGTTACGGGCGTGGAACGGTCAGCCCGACCAGAACTAGAAGATTGTCCATAAGCGACGGGCTCACGTTATGACGCTGCGTACCAGGGTTCGCTTGTCCCGCACCAAAACTCTTTGGTCCTCCCGTTTGAGTTCGAACAGGCCGATCGCGTCGATGAGGTCGCTCAGCTTCCGGTAGCCGTAATTGCGCGGATCCAAAGACGCTTGGTTACCGATTTGGCTTCCCACCGCGGCTAGGTGAGCCCACCCATCCTCAGTACTGGCAGCCTCGACAGCGTTGCGAACCAAGAGCACGAGACGGGTATCGCCACGTAGTTTGTTCGGGTCGGTGCCCTCTGACGCGGTCTCAAGGCTTGTGGTTGTCTGTCCTAGTCCCTCGACGTAGGTGAACAGCGAACAAGCGTTGACAAACGGCTCCGGGGTCTTCCTTTGGCCAAACCCGTACACCTTCAAACCGTCCGCCAGTATGCGCATCACCAGCGGAGTGAAGTCAGCGTCGCTGGATACGAGAGCGAAGGCATCGACTGAACCTGCACGAAGCAAATCCATAGCGTCGATCACCATGGCCATGTCAGATGCATTCTTGCCAGTGCTATAGGCAAACTGCTGCATGGGACGAATCGCATATGGGTGGAGAGCGGCTTCCCATTGCTGAAGATGAGGACTCTTCCAATCACCGTAAGCTCGCCGCACGTTGGCGACACCATGACGTGCCACTTCAGCAAGGACGACGTCGACCTTAGCTGCCGGCGCGTTGTCAGCATCGATGAGCAAGGCAATGCGTTTTTCTTCAAGCTTCACCAGTTGAGAATGTACGCAGACACGGGCGCAGTCAACCCCGGCTTAGGGTTGATGTTATGTCCGAACCTGACTCAGTGGTACCTGCCGGCTATTCCCTATTTCTGGAGGATCTGAAGGCCCGGGTGTCTTCGGCTCGTGTGCAGGCCCAGCGGAGCGTGAATACGGCCCTTATCGGCCTTTACTGGACCATTGGGGATCGAATCCTGGCAGAACAGAAACGGCAAGGGTGGGGAAGCGCCGTCATCGGACGCCTGGCAACAGATTTGCGCCGCGAATTCCCGGACATGACCGGTCTATCGCGCAGCAATCTGCAGTACATGCGCAGCTTCGCCGGCGCGTGGCCAGGCTGGGAGGTAAATGTCCCACACCCTGTGGGACATTTACCGTGGGGACACATCCGGGTGCTCATCGATAAGAACCTCAGCCCTGAAGGCCGCGACGAATACGCTGCTGCAGCGGTCAAACACGGCTGGTCCAGGAACGTGTTGATGAACATGATCATGAACAAAACCCTCGAGCGTTCCGGAGCCGCGCCTTCAAATTTCAGCCAGCATCTTCCGACGCAGGATTCAGAACTGGCACAGCAGATGGCCAAAGACCCTTACGCACTGGAATTTCTTGGCCTGACCGGGGACGTGGCCGAACGTGAGCTAGAGCAAGCGCTGATGGACCGAATTGTAGAAACGCTGCGAGAGCTCGGACCGGGCTTTGCTTTTGTTGGACGCCAAGTCCACTTCGACGTCAGCGGCGATGACTTCTACCTCGACCTGTTGTTCTTCCATGTAGACCAGCTGCGCTACGTCGTCATCGAACTAAAGACGGGGCGCTTCCAACCTGAGTACGCGGGCAAACTTCAGTTCTATATCGCGTTGGTCGATGACAAACTCCGTCGGCCAGCTCACGCGCCCACGGTGGGCATCTTGATTTGTGGGAGCCGGAACGATCACACCGTTCGGTATGCGCTAAACCAGTCAGGCAGTCCCATGGCAATATCCACCTACACCTACGAGACACTGCCCCCGGCCGAGCAACAGTCCCTGCCTGATGCCGAGGACCTTGCGGCTGCCTTATCGCTGCTACCAGCAGAGAGCACCGAAGGAACAACGGATACTGAAGCGTCCAGCAACACCCAAAACACCGCCCACTTCAGTCACTCCAGGGCTGGAACTGCACCTCAAGTACAGCAATGGCCTCAGGCTCCCCGTGCCCACCGCAACCGGGCCGAAGTGGAGCGGAAACTGTCCCTGCTTGATGAGGCACACGTTAAGCCGCTCAACGATTGGGTACGTGACCTGAACCGTGCCCGCGCCACCTCAGCATCTGAATCGGTGGTTCCTTGGTTTGATCCCAGCGGAGGCGGGATTAACGCCCGCGTCCTCTTCCTACTCGAAGCCCCTGGCAGCAGATCCTCGGCATCCCGCGGGTCCGGGATCATCTCCATCGATAACAATGATGGAACGGCCGCGAACTGGTTCACACTCATACAGCAGGCAGCCCTACCTAGGGAAGCTTTTGCTAGCTGGAATATCGTTCCCTGGTATCTTCCCGACGGATCCCGCACCCGTACGACAAGGATGGCGGATGTAGTGGAAGCAACGAGCGACCTTGAAACCGTTCTCGACCTTTTCCCACATTTGCAGCTCGTGATACCTATGGGCACACTGGCACGCGCGGGCTGGGAACTCCTTCGGTCCCGTTCCCCAAAGATTGCAACCATCCCGTGGGAAACAGTCCCCCACCCCAGTGCTACCAACCTCAACACCAGGCCGGCACAGCGAGACCAGATTCTGCAGGTCATGACCGCTGCCGCACAAAAATTCACGCCAGTACCCTAGATCATCTACATGTCCCACAACGCTCTTGCAAGGGCTCCATACTGGTAGGTACCGTGCCGGTGAAAGTTTCACAGTGGTGTCAGGGGATTTGCTTCAACTACTCAATGAGGCGCGACAAGAATTGGCGTGAATACCTTCGTATGTGTCCTCGAATGTGCCTCTGCAATCGTTACACCAGAAGCGGAACTCGCTTGGCTCGGCGCGGTGGCGGGGGTTGTCCCGGACCGCTTGAAAGTTGGGTGCTGCCGACTCCGACTCACCCACAGGTGTACGGCTTTGAGTTCTATCCTTCGGGCTCCACCCGCCCACAGGTGGATGTCTCGCAGGACCGATCGGCCGTTGTCCCTTGTTTTGCTGGATCACTAGACGAAATGAACAACCGGCCCGAACCTATGCCTCGAACCCGACACCCTAACGCCGATAACGTTCTAATACGTCACTCTGATCATGGAACGCCGGTCTTAGCCACCACAGCTAGCCGAGGCCGAAGTGAACCGTTCCCTGACCGTGTGAGGTCCTTGTTTTGGCGGACGCCTTCGCGGACCTCCATCGTCAGGAACACAAGGTTGGTAGGTAGGCTGTGGTCATGCGGTCCCAGACCCCGGCCGCTTACACGTTCGTCACTGCGTCTGAATCGTCCCCTCCGTACATGCCCATCACGGCGGGGACCATTGAGCCACATTTTCGGACCTGACCGAAGTTGAGACCCAATGACGGATCCTCATAGCTCTTCCCTCGGCGATTACATGCAGGACCTGGTCCTGAATACCGGCGACGTCGACGAATTCCTCAACGAACTTGTCCGGTTCTCGGTACAGGCCCTCTCGAATGATCAAGACATTCTGTGTGGGATCACCCTGTTACGTCATCGCAGGGCCGGCACCGTTGCCAGCAGCAGCGCCGAAGCGCAGAAAACCGACGAAATCCAGTACAAATATGGTGACGGGCCATGCCTCCGAGCCTCTCGTGAACAGACCGTCATCTACGTCGCCGATATGCGCACGGAAAAGCGGTGGCCCGAGTACACGCCAGTCATGGTGAAAGAAGGGATACTCTCGTCGCTGGCCATCCCGTTCGATCTTGAAGGGGAAACGAAAGCAGCGATGAACCTGTACTCGAGAGAGCCGAACTATTTCGAAGGGTCCATGCGGGACATCGTGCAGGCGCATGTTCGTCAAACCTCTAAAGCGTTTCGGTTAGCCGTCCTGGTCGCGGAACGCACCGAGCGGGCCAACGATCTAGCGCATGCTTTAGAATCCCGCACCACCATTGATCTGGCGGTGGGCATCGTCATGGGACAGAACCGGTGCACCCAAGATGAGGCGTTCGAAATCCTGAAATCCGCTTCAAGCACACGGAACATCAAATTGCGGGATCTCGCCGCGCAACTCGTTACCTCTAGCGGAGGCGAAAGCGCCCGAACCCACTTCGAATGAGCTACTCGCCGCACCCCGCACGGTTAGAATTTGGCAGGACCGGCAGCAATGGGGTCAGGTCCGTGACAATTTTTCGTGGTTCAGGCGGGTGTCATCACTGAGGGTGCTGTCCCAATCGGTGGTTGAGCTCGTCGGAGAGGATTCCGTAGTCTTCGCGTGCACCGAAGCGGGGGAAGTCTTTATTCATCTCCCGAAACATCCGGTTACACAGGCTAACCAATTCTTCGACGGCGAGTTCGGAAAGATCTGCTGGAAGCATGGGCAGCTCGTCGTCGCCCAGATCGAAAAGTGCGTAGAGGTCGCAATCTGAGAGGGCGGAAGTCTCCGGAGAGCTATTGGAAAGGCGATATTCTTCGAGAATTCGATCGGTGTCTGTGCCGAGAATGTTTGGGGATTTGAGGTCCATGAGGTGCTCCACAAGGTAAGCGTTTCCTGCAGGCTCTTTGCTAAACCGACATTTTCGAGCCTAGGGCACTCCGGCCTTTCCGTAAACCTTTAACCAGATTGACCACCATCTCGATGCTGAGAAACCCTCGGCTGATCAGCACTGCTGAAGCGCACAGCCTCACAGTAAGAAAGGGCACATGATGACGGTACACAACGCGTGGCTCATGCCCGGGACGGTCGGTGAACGGGGTTATCCTCGGGGTCTATGCCCTGGCATCTTCGAGAGCCCTCAGCACGATCCGTCTACTTCGCGATCGACGTCAGATACCGGATGATTGCCTGAAGGGGGCGGCGCAGTTCATAGCCCTGCGAGTCCGCGACGTTGGTGAGGTTCTTTTCGGTGTCCTGCGCTTCTTCCAGTACTGTCCGGCCTTTGCTGCTGATGGCTACCATCCGCACCCTTCGGTCCGGGCCGCTGCGAGTTCTGGTCAGATGATCTGACGCTTCCAAACGCTCGATAGTTCTGCCGATTGTTTGAGGTTGAACGTGCATGAGTTCCGCGAGCTCGTTCTGGGCCATCGGGCCGTGGGTGTTCAACGCCGTCAAAACGTTGATGCCAGCGGGGGTGACGCCAAGTTCCAATAGTGCCTTATTCAGTACCCGCTCGGACAGCCGAGCAGCAGTGCTCAGGAGGCGCCCGGTTGACCAATTCTCTAGATCTGACATGGGACTCCTCTCACGTGCTATCGCTATCACTCGGGAAAGACAACGGCCGGTGTTCCCCGTCCCAGTCTCAGCAGCTACTGGTAGGCAAAGCTTCTTGGATGTGGGTTCTCTTAAATCGGCTGCGTGCTGGGGCTTCACGCCCACTGCCGGGCTTCTTCACCAGTAGACGCAAAGCCTACTTACTATTTCACATCACATAAGGCGTGATGGAAAGAGGTGCGCCTTGTATCCAGTCAGGCAGGAACCTCGAAGTGGAGGTAAGGCTTTAGGAGACAGCCAGCAGTGGCTCGTGCTTTGGAGGCCCTGCGCCTGGCGTGCAAGGAGGTCACTTCCGGCGTCGACAGTGTGTTGGTCACACTCTTGTATGCCTGACTCGCGGCCTAGACTTAGTGAATGGCTCCGCCCCGCGCTTCTGCTCAAGCTGAGTGCGGGCATGCCCCAGCACCGGACCGGGCGGATGGTGTTCAGGTTTTGAATATCCTGCGCTCATACCATGCCGCCGAAAAGGCGCAGCGGGACAGAATGCAAGGTTCTATGGAGATGAATGACACTGATCTTTCAGCTCTGGCGCATCTCTTGCAGGCAGACCACGAAGACCGGACCCTCCGGCCGATAGACCTTTCCCGGCTCTTGAACATTTCCACGGCGTCCACCACCACCTTGATCGACCGCTTGGAAAAAAGTGGTCACCTGACCAGAGGGGCGCACCCCACCGACAAACGCGCGCTGGTCCTGATCCCCACAATGGGTGAGAACACTGATGTCTACCGAACCTTCAGCGTCGTCTATCAGCGCATGCTTGCCGTTGCGCAATCCCTCACCCCCACCGAAGCCGAAACGGTCAGCAAATTTCTTGGGCAAATGACTGCGGCTATCGATACTGAAGGCGCCCCCCACTCCCCCGCCTGAACATCCCGGATACGACACGAGTAACGCCGGGATCGCTCTTGACCTAACGCAATCTGACACGATCTCATTTTCGCTAGTCTTCCTTTTAATAAGCAGGCTTTCTATTAAGTCGTTTAGCACTTACTGTTAGGGACTACAGATCCCGGGGCTAAGACCCCGTTGGACTGAAGCGCAGTGCGGATTGGCCCCTCGGGACGAAAACGCAAGGCAAGTTGATCGGACTACTAGGAGATTTTTGTGCAAGAAACACTTATGGGCGGGTTGGCCGCGGTGGTGGCGTTTGTGCCATTGCTGCTGCTCTTCCTCGTCATTCTCATTGTTGGCCTGTTAGTCGCTAAGGCGATCTCGAAAGCACTTTCGAAGGTGTTGGAAAAAGTTGGGTTCGACCGTTTGGTGGAGCGCGGCGGTGTGAAGAAGGCGTTGGATAAGTCCTCGATGGATGCCAGCGACATCATCGCGAAGATCCTGTACTACACGTTGGTGCTATTCGTGCTGCAGTTCGCCTTTGGCGTTTTCGGGCCCAACCCGGTCAGTGACCTGTTGGCCGGTATCATCGCGTTCCTGCCCAAGGTCATTATTGCCATCATCATCGTCATCATCGCCTCGGCGATCGCGGCAGCAGTCAAGGGACTAATCCAGAACACGTTAGGCGGCCTTTCCTACGGGAAGGCTCTGGCGAACATTGCCAGCATCTTCATCATCGGTATCGGCGTTATCGCCGCGCTGAACCAGGTGGACATCGCTGTCACCGTCACCACCCCGATCCTCATCGCGGTCCTCACAGCCATTGTCGGCGTGATCGTGGTTGGTGTTGGCGGCGGGCTGATCAAGCCAATGTCACAGCGCTGGGAAACCTACCTCACCAAGGCTGAAGAAGAAGCCCCCAAGATCAAGGAACAAGCCCAGAGCGCGCCATCCGTAAAGGACCAGGCCCAGCAGGCCAAAACCAAGGCACAGCAGCAGGCAGCGAAGACCGAGCCTCAGGGCCCGGGCGCGCACCGCTACTAGACTCCACCCGCACAATCGCACTGTCCAGCACATCACCGAAGTTAGATAGCAAGGAGCAGACCATGATTACGCAGGAAAACATTGACCGTCTTCTGAGCACCGGCGGAAACGTCATCGACAGCGATGGCACCAAAGTCGGTTCAGTCGGTCAAATCTACTTGGATGACCAGACCGGCAACCCCAGCTGGGTCACCGTGAAGACCGGCATGTTCGGCACCTCGGAATCCTTCGCGCCCCTGGAAGGCGCCAGCGTCGACGGTGACGACGTCCGGGTCGGGTACACCAAAGACCAGATCAAAGACGCCCCCCGGGTCGATCCCGACCGCGACCTCTCCGTCGAGGAAGAAAGCCGGCTCTATCAGCACTATGGACTGAGCAGCCCCAGCGGCACCGGAACCTACGACGAGGCCGGCACGTATGACGAGTCGGCGACGACGCGCGGCGAGCAGGGCTTCCAGCGCACCGACGAACGCAATGACAATGTCGGCGAGTCCGGTGTTGTCGGCCATGACACGTCCGGTCCGACCACTGATGACGCGATGACTCGTTCTGAGGAACGCCTACACGTTGGTACCGAAAGCCGGGAAACCGGTCGGGCCAGGTTGCGTAAGCACGTGGTGACCGAAATGGTCACCAAGACGGTGCCGGTCAGCCGTGAGGAAGTGACCATTGAGCGCGAGCCCATCACCGATGCCAACCGCGGTGACGCTACCTCGGGGCCGGACATTAGCGAAGAGGAACACGAAGTGATCCTTCACGCCGAAACCCCCGTCGTGGACAAGGAAACCGTTGCGGTAGAACGTGTCCGCATGGGCAAGGAAACCGTCACCGATCAGGAAACCGTGACGGAGGAAGTCCGCAAGGAACAAATCGACACCGACACTGACGCCGACCTCACCGACGACAGCCGCCGGGACAACCGCTAGATAATCATTGGCAACTCACCGCCCGGTCGGGTACCCCTGAGTAGGTACCCGACCGGGCCGGTGACGGCCTTGATAGAGGAGTACACATGAGTACCAGTGCAGGTCCGGCTAAGTCCCCGGATAATCACCCTGACTCAAACCATTCAGGTCATACCGGAAGTGGTGCGGACTCAAGGCGAGCCAACCGCGACCACGGCGACGCACTCCATCAGGACAATGATGGGGATACTGATCACGGTTTGAAGCATGATGTAGCACGGGAGAAGGAAGAATTCGGCGGGATCAAGATCGGCTCCGCATTCTTTGGGTGGCTCACCGCTACCGGAACAGCGATTCTCCTTAGCGCCCTGGCTGCCGCGCTCGGCGCGGCCGTAGGCTCGGCAACAAACACCGACATCGCCGGAGAAGCCACCGCGGACCCACAAACCGCCAGCATCATCAGCAGCATCGTGCTACTAGCGATCTTGCTGATCGCCTACTACTGCGGCGGATACGTTGCCGGCCGGATGGCACGATTCAACGGCGTCAAACAAGGCATCGCCGTCTGGGTTTGGGCCATCGTCATCGCCTTTATCGTGGCAATACTGGGGCTCATCGCGGGGGATCAGTTCAACATCCTCTCCCAGATCAACAGCTTCCCGCAGATCCCCGCAGGCGATGACCTGACAACGACAGGGATCATCGCCGCGCTCATCGCAGCCGCGGTTGCCCTCCTCGGAGCGATTCTTGGAGGCCTCGCCGGCATGCGTTTCCACCGCAAAGTAGACAAAGCCGGCCTACGAACCTAAGCAACTTCCCTACAACACCGGTAACTGACCGGGAAGGCCACACCCGTTGGAAGGTCTTCACGCAGAACCGAGTAACCAACTGAAGGAGCGCATAGTGAAAATCGACAAAAAACAGATCCTCGACCATCTCAAGGGGCAGGGAGATGACGATAAAACCGACCAAGCCAGTCAGGAACTGCCCGATCAGGTAGATACCGACAAGGACCAGGGTTTGCTCAGCAAGTTAGGCATCAACCCTCAAGACCTCATCGGAAAACTCCCCGGAGGCCTCGGAGGCTAACTAGGATCAACCAAGAACTGGCCCTGCAGCGGAACAGACCCTCCCGTTGCAGGGCCTTCTTCGTGCCCAAACCCATAGCAATACTTTGAAAAGGAACAATCTGATGCAGCGTACGCAGGTCCAGTTGATCGATGACCTCAACGGCCAGGAAGCACAGGAAACCGTCTACTTTGGAATCGACGGAACAGAATACGAAATTGACCTGACATCGCAGAATGCCGCCCAGCTGCGCTCAGAACTCTCTGATTACGTGGAGAAAGGTCGTAGTGCAGCCAACGAAAGCACCAGCAAACGCAGACAATATGGGTCCTCCACAACCCGCCGCAAGCGTGAAAAGCTCGAAAAAATTCGCCAATGGGCACTAACGAACGGCCACAACCCCAGCGCGCGGGGACGGATCCAGTACTCAATCGTGGATGCCTACAACAACGCCCATAAATGAGCAAAGCCATCCCATCAAAACGTATCGTGGGGGATCGGAACGCCGATAACGTTCTAATACGTCAAGACGGTCCGGTCAGGATCACCGGACCCGTGGAGCGTTTTCCAGAGTTGTTTGGGTGCTTTGTGCTTGGAGTAGCATCCGGTCGAGGATGTCCAGATCCTCGACCGCGGCTGTGAGTAGTCGGTGGTCGTATTCTGGGCTGCCTGATTGTGCAAGTACGTTCAGTTGTGCATGGTGGACCGTTGTTGCCAGGCGCTTCCGCTCGCTCTGTAGCGTACTCACTCGTAGCCGAGTCACACGCAACAGTTCGGCGGAGGCAAAGTTTCCATTCTCCGGTAGTCGCGAAGTTCCGGAATTGGCAGGAGCTCTGCGGTTCCTATGCTTCCCCGTCCGTTCTGCCATGGGCTAACCATTCTTAGCTTTCAGAAGCACGGCAATTCCAAGCGATTCAGGCCCTACCCCCGGACCCCGCGGCCTGTCAGGCACAGGAGGCGCAGCAATCGCACCGCGAGCTCGCACCAAAGTGCATGCTGGTTCACCCATCGGACCGTCTATTCGGAGGGTCACTCTGAGGGTAGAAGATCATCGAAGTGTTCCTGTATGAGGCGAACGTCGCGGGGGTTTCCGCCTGTCTGGAGGAGCATGTCGATATCTCGGTCTAGTGCTTCTAGTTCTTCCAAGAGATCTTTGTCAGAACCGTCATAGCGTAGATTCCTGATTGTTAGTTCGTTCGAGTAGCTCACAACGTGGCCTTCATCGTTTCCCTTTAGCCAACGACCGTCTTTTTGCTGTGTTCGCTAGGGCAGGGGTAGGAGGTCGTTGAAGCGTTGTTGTGGTTCGCGTGCTTCACGGGATGTCCCACCGGAGCGGAGGATCTGATCTATTTCCTTATCGATCAGCGTCAGGCGACGGGTCAGATCCCTACTTGTCCCTGATAGCTGTAGCCGCTCGATGATCCGCTCATTTGAATAGCCCATTTCAGTCCTTCTCCCGTTTGCCGCGATTTTTGTGGTCTACGCTTCCGGCTGACTTGCCGGTAGGTGATCCTGGCGTTTTCCCTTATGTGTGCAGAGGATTGTGACGTCAGGTGTGATGCCTTCATGCCAGCGAGAGAGTTCCATGAGGGGAGGATCGTGGGTCCGTGAAGCTATTCGGGCGGGCGCCAGCCCGCTGGAATGTTGTGGCCGCTGAACTGTCCGCATTGCATGCACGTATAGTTCACGCCGCCCGTCAGTAGGTGACCGGACGGGAGCAGCTGAGGTGGGGCGAAGTTTTCATACATGAGGAACCGTGCCGTGCCACAGAGGTAGCAGAAGGGCACGAGAGGGTTCGCGAGTTCGGCTTTCATCGTCGCACCAACCATTCCGGTAGGTCAGGAACACTGGTGTAGCCGAAACGATTAGTGGTGCGTTTCGAAGATCCCGGAGGCCTGCTTAGCCAGAGTATGCGCCGCTATCCCACCAGTTACTAGCAGCCTACTTAGCTAGTGGACGAAGAACCCCCTGCTTTGCTGACCACGTTGGGCCGCATTCAACTGATTCGATAGCCCTTGGTTCAGCGACCGGTGTTCTTTCCCAGCATTCTTGGCGTCATATCCGGAGCCCGGCATAGGGTTCGCGGGGGGTTATCCCAGGCTGGGACGGGGGTGCGCGAGAGCGTAGACGCGCCTGTGAAGTTCGAGCTTTCGTTCGGTTTCCCGACGGCGGTCCCCCTGCCGGCTCAGCAGTGTCCGCTGACCGGTGTCCCTACTTTTGCGGCGATTCCTGGCCTGCGGAAGCACAGAAGATACCAGGGGAAGGATTGTTGTGGTATCGGGTTGGGGGTGGGTTTGCTCTGAAGTCATTGTTGGTCCTTAGCTCAGTGAAACCCGGCGGTGGTAGGTCCTCCCCATGATCCGGCCGAGCGCGTCCCTTGTATAGGGCCCAATGACACCGCACAAGAGTCAGGTGGTCCCCGCGATAGCTGCCCTGGAGGTTGAGCTACCTGGTGGGTATCAGCGCTCCTGGTTTGAAGTGTTTATGCGCTGCTTTGTCCCGGGGCAGGAACGAAATGAGCGGCTACCGGCGCCGCGTTGAGCGTTTGAACGATCCGTTCCGCCAGTGCACGGAGTTTAATCTGTTGATGCCTGGCAGCCCGGCGAAGTAATTGGACAGCCTCGGCCTGGGTGCAATGGTTCTGAGCGATGATGATTCCTACCGCAATATCAATGTTGGTACGCGATTCCATCGCTGCAAGTAGATCCGCTGCGGCGCCCCGATACAACGCTAGTTTCAGGGCCAGCTCAAGACTGGTCGTAGTGCCGGTGACGTATTCTTCGAAACGCTCGATCACATCGGGGGTGAAAACCGTGGGCCGCCGAGCATACAAACTAATGACGGCCCCACCCTCCGAACCGATTACTGCCGGCACGCCAACGACTGCGTGGAAACCCCGGTCTCGAAGAACTTTCCCATAACCCGGCAATCGCTCATCTGTTCTGGCTTCGTCAACAACAAACGTTTGATGGATCTGCGAGCTGTTCCTCCAAGGGTCGCCGCTGAAACCCTGGCGGAGTTCTTCAATCGCGGCGGCCTCTGTGCTGCTGCCGGCGGTGACGGTCAGGTCCCCTCGGGTGAGTGTGACCCCGCAGGAATACTCGTCCTCTGACCCGAACAGTCTCGAGGTGTAGAAAGCGAAAGCTTCCAGGAACGATTCGACGCTCTCAGAGCGCAGAATCAGCTGTTGAAGCTGCACCGCCACCGACCCTCCCCGGCCTTCCATGGCATCAGTCTAGAGCCGTGGAACCTCCACGGGCAGGGCCCTGGGCTCCCCCATTTTTACTGTCCCTAGAAAGATTCTTCGGTTTCCCTCTTTGATCGGGGTGCTCTGAGCTAATCTTGAGATCAAGTCTCTTCACTAGGTTTTTGGTCAGGAACTATGCGACTGCCTGTACTGAGGGTGGCTGGTCCCGCGAAGCGGGTTCGAGGGTATTGATGGATGAACAAACGCAGCATCAGCTGACCGTCTCCGGGGCGGCCCAAGCCGGATTAGAACCGGTCCAGCTGTGGATCGCGTACTTCGCCCGCGGCGGGACACTGTCTCAAATTGAAATGGAAGCCTACCTACGAGGGGTCATAAGAATCTCGTCGCTCGAACGCGACACCCTCGCCCTGACGCTCAACGAAGTGCTGCAATCCATCACCTCGCACGATCGGGTCCCCTACAGCGATGACATCCAGATAACCAACAGGGACGCTCAAGGCCGGCCGGTTCCCGGCAGCCTCAACCAGGCACAGACCATCGTGGATGAAGCGCTCACCGATTTAGGGGCCGCGGGCAGATCCTTCCTACTCCCAGAAGAAGCTGAATCCCAGCGCCTGCTCTCCGTTGACCAGACCCACCTGGTCGATACCGTCCCCGAGGAACGCTTCGATCAGATCACCCGGAAAGCCCAGAAACATTTTGGGGTCAGCTCTGCCAGTGTCGCCCTCATCACCGAGCGGATCCAGTTCCTCAAATCAGTTGTCGGACCGCTCAAACAGAACACCCCCCGGGACATTGCGCTATGCAACGAAACCATCCGCCAAGCCGGACCACTGATCATCAGCGACACACTGACCGACCAGCGGTTTAAGAACAACCCACTCGTCACCGGCGAACCCCACATCCGCTTCTACGCCGGCTACCCGATATTCGGGTCCAAAGGCTGGGCCGTCGGCACCTTCTGCATCATTGACCAGAAACCTCGGCACTTCTCCGACGAAGAACAACAAGAACTCCAGACCATGGCCCTAGCCGTCCAACACCAAATCGATCGCCAGGGATAACTAACCCAACCCTGCCCCCGGCAAAACACACGCGGTGCTTCGGAGCTTTCAAACTTGGCTCATGGTGCCCTGCTCGAATCGCTCCTGCTCAGGCGGCCTCTCGTCACCACAACCCATTGACAGTAATCTCGTCCGCGCCCACTATCGGGTATGGCAACCGCAGTGCTCCTCCTCAGCGTAAACAACTCTCCACGAATCACAACAATGACTTCCTCATGGATTGATCAGATGATGGGGCGTGTCGCCTACTATTTCGCCGTCCAATCTGGCCGCCGATTGAACCTAGAGTGGAAAGTTTTTGATTGGGTAGAGTTGAACATCACCGACGCAACCTGGGAGGGATACGGAGGCGACGCCGGCTCAAGTATCCTTCCCGAAGTGACCAAGAAAATCGGCGACGATTTGGGCATCTACGATCATGTCCTGCTCGTCATCGATAAGGCAGATTCTTTCAGCGCCCGCCGCTCGGGTCGTTACACGCACTTCGGCGCCCAAAGCCTCACCCCCGCTATCGTCGCCCACGAACTCGGGCACTTCTACGGCTCGGGTCACGCGAATTTAGAAAGCGCCACCGGCCCCGTCGAGTATGGGGACGCGTTCTGTGTCATGGGGGCAGAGGGCGGTAAATACTCCTTTGACGACACTGACCTTCAAGGTGTCGGCGCACCAACACCTCCCATCAGTCATGGCCCGGGGATGGTCGCTCCTAACTTAGAGGCTTGCACCTGGATAGATCTTCACGACCCGCAGGTCAGTAACGACCTATCCAAAACACTCCTCGATCACGGGGAAGCTATTGCCGATCTGTACCCATTGCGCGGTTCGCCGCCCGTCGACTGGCAGGGTCCTTCGGTAGTCGCGACTATGGATCTGCCCACGAAGGGTCAGCGCATAGTCATTGAATACCGGATCCACGAGGACTGGGACCGCGCACTTCCCGCTGTCCCATCGGGCGGCAGGGGCTGGGTAGTCATCCATCTCGCAACTGGCATTGGCCGCGGCACAACAAGCCTAAGCCTCGCAGCAATTCCCGCCACCTTAGGGTCGACCGTATACATCCCTCGAGCCCGATTCCGGATCACAGTAGCGACGCTAGATCCTGAAAAAGAGCAGCTAACCCTCCGTGTTGACCGCGATCGGCTATTCGTATTCTGGAAGGGAGCCGGAGAGGACCAACGCCTTTTCTTCAACTCCACCGCTGACGGTGGGAATTTCACCGAGCAGAGGGTCGTCAGGGGTGCCGGAGGAACGAGTGAAGGTCCAGCAGCCGCAGCCTTACACGGGCGCCTGTACACAATTTGGAAAGGATCAACCACAGATCCGCGTCTTTTCTACAGTATTTCCGCCGACGGCCTGGACTACTTGGACCAAATGCTCCTACCAGGAGCGGGTGGAACCAGCCACAGTCCGGCCGCCGCAGCATCATCAAACCGTCTCTACGTTGCCTGGAAAGGAGCGGGCGAAGATTCCCGATTGTTCTTCAACTCTTCCCCCGATGGAACCACGTTCGACGAGCAGAAAACCATTCCAGGAACAGGCGGGACTAGCCACGGCCCAGCCCTCGCAACCTCAACCAGCCGTCTCTACGTTGCCTGGAAAGGAGCCAGCACCGACGAACGACTGTTCTATTGCTCGACAGGTGACGGTGTCACCTTCTCGGATCAAAAGGTCATCCCGGGCACCGGCGGTTCAAGTCACGCTCCGGCGATGGCGGTTCTGCGTGATCGCCTGTACGTGGCATGGAAAGGAGCAGGCTCAGACAATCGACTCTTCTACAACTCCAGCGCCGATGGCCTTACTTTCACGGATCAGAAAGTCATCCCGGGCACCGGAGGCACAGACGACAGCCCTTCACTAGCATCCTTCAACAACCGCTTGTTTGTCGCATGGAAGGGTGCAAACGGCGATCAGCGCCTTTTCGCCAACTCATCGGCCGACGGAACCAATTTCAGCGAACAGCAAATCATCCCAGGAACGGGCGGATCCAACCACCGCCCTACCATCGCTATGCTCCCCGACCCATAATATTCGTCCTCCGTCACCGGCAGCACCAGGAGTGAACCCTGGGCCGGTCGCTAACGATAGTAGCGACGCTCCCTGCTATAGAACACAATCACTGGCTCATCATTTCAATGCACTCTCCCTGCGAGTACACCTCACACAGCACCTCGCGTGAGGTGAGAGGCGGTGGCTAGCCAGGTGGGTTTAGGCCATGACGGCGGGGCCAAGCTCCTGAATGCGCCGCTGGTCTCTGGGCCAATTTACGGTGACGGTCAGTGCTAGAAACGCTGGAACGTTTCCTACGTTGATATCCAAGAAAAACCTCTCGAATCCTGGTCCCCGCCCTACCTCAATTTGAGTGCCATCGGGTGAAACAAGCCTTGGGATCGTCTTCACTCCCCGGGAGCGAAGACGATCCCACACCAAAGCCCCATCTGATGTTCACGGGTCATGAGGCGTTACTTGCATTAACCCGGCTTGCTCAGAGTAGACCCATAGGCAGCCGCACAACAGGGCCCTAAGTCCCGGACATTGAGCCTTGAGGTCAGCAGTTCCCCAGCTCAAATCCCATCTCAACCGTGCCATCTATAACGTTTGTTGCGTGTCGGTGACGCCCCCATGGGACCACCCCCGTTTCCGGGCTTTCATACCTTCTCTTCCCAATGGATATTGAACCGCTCTGGGTTTGATGGAGACTCGCGCTATTTGATTTCCGCCAGCTGAGC
>NZ_JABFOE010000127.1 GCF_013116745.1 Arthrobacter sp. 260 | reverse complement strand
ACTAGCGATTCCAGCTTCGTGCAGTCGAGTTGCAGACTGCAGTCCGAACTGAGAACAGCTTTCAGAGATTCGCTTGCCTTCGCAGGCTCGCTTCTCGTTGTACTGCCCATTGTAGCACGTGTGTAGCCCAGGTCATAAGGGGCATGATGACTTGAGGTAATCCTCACCTTCCACCTGTTTGTCACCGGGTGAAGGTGGGGATCAAGTCCAGTCATCATGCCCCTTATGAC
>NZ_JABFOE010000126.1 GCF_013116745.1 Arthrobacter sp. 260 | reverse complement strand
GCCCATCAATCATGGCAAAACCAACGCCAATCATCAGTAGTCCTCCTAAAAGCGAGACAAAGATGAGAATTGATTGCCACATATTCAAGTATTCATTCATATGACTACCTGTGACTGTATCGAGGCGACTTTTAACCAGTATTTGCCATTCACCGTGATGTGCTTCTTGAATGGTTGGAAACGGGACAATTGCCGCCAACCCTGTCAAAAGCAACGCCGGTAAACTAATA
>NZ_JABFOE010000125.1 GCF_013116745.1 Arthrobacter sp. 260 | reverse complement strand
AATTCAATCGCACTACTTGCAGCTTGTGAAGCAATCGCAGCAGTCGAATTAGCCTGATCTGCCTCTGTCGAAGCCTGATTAGCCAAACCGTTTGCTTGACTGGCAAGATCAGCTGCACTAGACGCAGCAGTCACAGCTTGTGCTTTAAAGCTTGATGCGGCTTGTAAATCACCACCGGCAATGGCATTGTTCGCCTGTGAAGCTGCCAAGCTCGCCGCTTTGTTTGCCGA
>NZ_JABFOE010000124.1 GCF_013116745.1 Arthrobacter sp. 260 | reverse complement strand
ACCCAATGGTATCGATATTGATGAAATTGCGGCTTTAAGTGAATTAGTTTCTGAAAAACTTGATACGATTGATCCTGATCCACTTCCTGATCCATATGTTTTAGAGCTATCCTCTCCAGGGGCAGAACGTCCTATTAAGACTGAGGCCGATTGGAAGAGAGCGCTGAATGATTATGTTCATATTGGTCTTTATCAAAAGATTGAGGACAAAAAAGTGTATGAAGGTATAC
>NZ_JABFOE010000123.1 GCF_013116745.1 Arthrobacter sp. 260 | reverse complement strand
GTCCCGCCGTTTTTGGCGACTTTGTTGTGGCAGCGCGGCATTAAAAATAAGCCAGACTATGAGGCCTTTGTGCACCCGGACATTAGTCGGTTGCACGATCCGTTTGCTTTGCACGACATGGATAAAGCGGTTGCCAGGATTTTGGAAGCAATCGAGCAAAATCAAAAAATTACGATTTATGGTGACTATGACGTTGATGGCTTAACCAGCAGCTCGATCATGTTGGAGAC
>NZ_JABFOE010000122.1 GCF_013116745.1 Arthrobacter sp. 260 | reverse complement strand
CTGTGAAGGCTCTTTAATACCTAGAAATAAAAAGTTGCGAGTCGTCATTTGCTGCATATCGCCCATCTGTCGCCACGGGATTTTGGAATTAGTTCTAACCACATAAATGAATGGCTTTAAAACAAATTCGGGATCAACGTGTGGTAATGCAAGTTTTAACTCGGGAAAGATCAAACCGGTTGGAAACTTGTTTTCTCTTAGTTGTAAACCCTGCTTATAATCGCTTCGGAC
>NZ_JABFOE010000121.1 GCF_013116745.1 Arthrobacter sp. 260 | reverse complement strand
ATTTTACATACTTGTCTTCTAGACCATCCATCTCGCCCTTAAGAGTCTTGTTAACCTTGTTATAAGTCATACGGCCGTGTGAGCGCATAACAGAAGGATAAATCCTGTAGCCTACTCTCTTACCCTCTGGTGTAATTTCCATATCACAGGACAAAACAAGACGGTCTACGCCTTCATTTAATGAACAAATACCATTTGAAAGTCTAAATGGCAACATTGGAATAACTCGGTC
>NZ_JABFOE010000120.1 GCF_013116745.1 Arthrobacter sp. 260 | reverse complement strand
ATTCCAGGTCCTTCAGTGTGCATTTCTCATTTTTCACGTTTTTTAGTAATTTCGTCATTTTTCAAGTCGTCAAGTGGATGTTTCTCATTTCCCATGATTTTCAGTTTTCTTGCCTTATTTCACGTCCTACAAAGGACATTTCTAAATATTCCATCTTTTTCAGTATTCCTCCCCATATTTCACGTCCTAAAGTGTGTATTTCTCATTTTCCGTGATTTTCAGATTTCTCACC
>NZ_JABFOE010000119.1 GCF_013116745.1 Arthrobacter sp. 260 | reverse complement strand
GGAAAACCTTGATCATCGCGCTCAAGGTCGGCGAGCTTGTTTCAACCGCATTTTTGCTTTGAGGCCGCTTTCCTGCCGCATTCGAGGCATTGATTTCCTTCTCGATTGCTTCAAGGAGCTGGGGGCATTCTTCATTGAAGAACTTCACAAGCACGGCTTCCGCCATCTTCTCGACCGATACCCGCGACTCCATTGCAATTTTTAGTGAGTAGAGGCTGACACGGCGTCCGAC
>NZ_JABFOE010000011.1 GCF_013116745.1 Arthrobacter sp. 260 | reverse complement strand
GGGGCAGGTTTAGCGGGGCGGGGGCTTTCGTTCATGGTTTAACCCTAGGGTAGAGCGCAGCCTATGGTTGACCCATGCGCATCGTAGTCCTGGTTTCCGGCACCGGATCCAATCTTCAGGCGGTCATCGACGCCGTCAGCTCCGGCTCGCTGGACCTCACCATCGCCGCCGTCGGAGCCGACCGGCACGACACCTACGGGGTGGAGCGCGCCACCGCGGCGGGCATCGACGGATTCGTCGTCGACTTCAGGTCCTACCCCGAGCGGGCTGACTGGAACGCTGCACTGACGGAGAAGGTCGCCTCCTACGCGCCGGACTACGTGGTGTCCTCGGGGTTCATGAGGATTGTCGACCAGGGTTTCCTCGACGCGTTCCCCAACCGCTATCTGAACACCCATCCCGCCCTGCTGCCCAGCTTTCCCGGTGCCCACGGGGTGAGGGACGCGCTGGCCTACGGCGTGAAGGTGACCGGCTGCACGGTGATGATTGCCGACGCCGGGGTCGACACCGGTCCGATCCTCGCGCAGGCGGCCGTCGATGTGCTCGACGACGACACCGAGGAAACTCTCCACGAACGCATCAAGGTCCAGGAACGTGACCTGCTGATCAGGACGCTCCGCGAGCTCAGCCAGGAATCGCGCTGAGATGGCCCTCATCGACAAGGCGGTGTACCTGGACGGGACACGCCACTCCGAACCGGATTCACTGGCTGACACCTTCGAGGTGATGCGCGCCAGCGGCGGCATGGCCTGGATCGGTTTGTACCGGCCCGACAACGACGAGCTCGCCGCCGTCGCCGACGAGTTCTCCCTCCACCACCTGGCAGTTGAAGACGCGATGGAGGGCCATCAACGGTCAAAGCTGGAACGCTACGGCTCCACCCTGTTCGTGGTGCTGCGCCCCGCCCGCTACCTCGACGCCGAGGAGAAGGTCGAGTTCGGCGAGCTGCACGTCTTTGTGGGCGCCGACTTCGTGGTCACCGTACGGCACGCGGAGTCGCCGGACCTGGCGCGGGTGCGCACCCGGCTGGAGGAAAACCCCGAGCTGCTCTCGATGGGACCGGCAGCGGTGCTCTACGCCATCTTCGACGAGGTGGTCGACGAGTACGAGCCGGTGGTCAATGGGCTTGAGAACGACATCGACGAGATCGAGAACGAGCTGTTCGGCGGGGACCCGGGCGTCTCCCGCCGCATCTACGAGCTGCACCGTGAGGTGATCCAGTTCCAGCGTGCCACCCAGCCGCTGCACGGCATGGTGGAGAACCTGCAGCGGGGCTCCGAGGAGTACCACCTGGACCCGGAGGTGAACCGCCGGCTGGGCGATGTCCTGGACCACGTGATCCGGCTGATCGACCAGGTCAACACCTTCAGGACCCTGCTGCAGAACGCGCTCACGGTGCACTCGACACTGGTGGCTCAACGCCAGAACGAGGAGATGACCCGGCTGACCGAGACGTCGCTGGCACAGAACGAGGAGGTCAAGAGGATCTCCTCCTGGGCAGCGATCCTCTTCGCCCCCACCCTGGTGGCAGCGATCTACGGCATGAACTTCGACGTGATGCCCGAGCTGCACTGGGCGCTCGGCTACCCGTTCGCACTGGTCCTGATGATCATGACCGGTGTCGGCCTGTTTCTGGCGTTCAAGCGGAATCGCTGGCTGTAACCGGCGGCACCTCGTTGAGGGGGACGCCGCGGGTTTCGGGCGCGTAGCGCGCCATCCACACCACAGCTACCAGGACCAGCAGGCCGGTGGCCGCGAAGGTCAGCGGCAGGCCGAGGACCGGCCACAGCAGTGACCCGAAAATCAGCGGAACCAGTCCCGCGCCCACCCGGGAGACGGTTGACGCCCACCCGAAGCCGGAGGCCCGCAGTTCAGTCGGGTAGAGCTCCGACACGTAGGTGTAGAGCACCGGGATAGCGACCTGGATCAGGAACCCGAACAGCAGCAGCCAGGCGGTGGCGACGGCGGGGAGCTCCACGGTGAGCGCGAAGATCACCAGCACGACGGCGGACAGCGGGCCCGACACGGCGAGGATCCACTTGCGGCCCACCCGCTCCACCAGCAGGGCCGCAGCTACTACGCCGAAGAAACCGACAGCTGTCATCCCGGCAGTGGTGAGGAACGCCACCGACTGGGCGTAACCGGCCTGCACCAGGATCTGCGGCATCCAGGTCAGTGCGCCGTAGTAGACCAGCAGGATGCTCAGGAATAGGCCCCACGCGGCGAGGGTGATCCGCCAGTTGAACCGCCACAGTGCGGTGAGCTGGCCGGAGACCGAGCCGATGGAGAGTGTGGGCGCCTCCGCCGGGGTGGGGAGCCGCCACGGTGTTTTGGTGGCGCCGGTACGCTCCACCAGGTCGTTGATCACCGCTTCCGCCTCGGCCTGGCGGCCCTTCTGCACCAGGAAGAGCGGTGACTCGGGCACCGACCGGCGGACCCAGAACACCAACAGGGCCGGCAGCACCATGACGAGCATCAGGTAACGCCAGTCCCCAAAGGCGGTCATCAGCAGGGCTGAGACCACCCCGCACAGGGCGGCGCCGATGGGCCACCAGGCGTCCATTGCTGTGAGGACCCGGCCGCGATGCTTGCGGGGAGTGAACTCGCCGACCAGTGCATAGTCGACCGGGATGCAGCCGCCCAGCCCAAACCCTGCCATGAACCTGAAGACGCAGAACCAGATGAAGTCAGGGGAAAACGCTCCGAGCACCGTGAAGATCGAGAAGATCAACAGGGTGAGGGTGAAGGCTCGCTTTCGGCCGATGATGTCGGCGATTGACCCCCAGGCGAAGGCGCCGAGGGCCATGCCGATGAGGTTGGAGGTGGCCACCCAGGCTGCTTCGCCGGGGGCCAGGTCCCAGTGGTCCGACAATAGCGGGATCAGATACCCGTTGAGGGTCACGTCCCAGGCGTCGAACATGAAGCCCAGGCCGCCGATGAGGAAAATCTTGCCCTGTACCCTCCAGCGCCACGGCAGTTCCTGCACGACCTGGTCGCCGGTGGGTAGCTCAGTCTCGGTGCTCACGGGGAAACTGTACAGCCGCAAGCGGCCGGTCAACGGAAGCCGACCCGATCGGGGGCCCGTCATCCTTGGGGCTGGGCGGGCCAGGTGACCTAGACTTGGAGGCGATCCCACCCGCAGCCGAAATCCTGGAGCTTCCGCGTGACCTTGAACCATCTCGACCAAGTTCCCATCCGCCGGGCCCTTATCTCGGTGTACGACAAGACGGGGCTGGAGGAGCTGGCCCTCGGGTTGCACCGTGCCGGTGTCAGCATCGTCTCAACGGGTTCCACCGCCAAGCGCATTGCCGCCGCGGGTGTCCCAGTGACCGAGGTGTCCGAGGTGACCGGGTTCCAGGAATGCCTCGACGGGCGGGTCAAGACCCTTCACCCGATGGTGCACGCGGGAATCCTCGCGGACCGCCGCCGCGACGACCACGTGGAACAGCTCCGGGTGCTCGAGGTGGAGCCGTTCGACCTGGTGGTGGTGAACCTCTACCCCTTCGTCGACACAGTGAAGTCCGGCGCCGCCGAGGATGAAGTTGTCGAGCAGATCGACATCGGCGGACCCGCCATGGTCCGCTCCGCGGCGAAGAACCACCCCTCGGTCGCGATCGTCGTGGATCCGGCCCGGTACGACGACGTCGTCGCTGCCGCTGGTGCCGGAGGGTTCGACCTGAGCGCCCGACGCCGGCTGGCGGCCCTCGCGTTCTCCCACACCGCTGCCTACGACAATTCGGTGGCGGCGTGGACCGCTGCCCAGTTCGGCGATGGCACTGACGACGGCGATTCCTGGCCGGCCTACGCCGGCCTTGCCCTGGAGCGCTCCGAGGTGCTGCGCTACGGCGAGAACCCACACCAGGACGCCGCGCTGTACGTCGAGAAGGGTGCCACCCCGGGCATCGCCCAGGCCGACCAGTTGCACGGCAAGGCCATGAGCTACAACAACTACGTCGACGCTGACGCCGCCCTGCGCGCCGCCTTCGACTTCGACCTGCCCGCCGTCGCGATTATCAAGCATGCCAACCCCTGCGGCGTCGCTGTCGGTGCCGCTGACGCCGCCGACCCGATTGCCGACGCCTATGCCAAGGCGCACGCCTGCGATCCCGTCTCGGCCTTCGGCGGCGTGATCGCTGCCAACCGGACCGTTACCGCCGCCATGGCCGCCGCCGTGAAGGACGTGTTCACCGAAGTGGTGATCGCCCCCGATTTCGAGCCTGACGCCGTGGCCATCCTCTCCGCTAAGAAAAACATCCGACTGCTCACCCTTCCCGAGGGGTACCGCCGGGATCCCGCCGAGATCCGGCAGGTTTCCGGTGGCGTGCTGGTGCAGGCTGCCGACACGGTCAGGGCCGACGGCGACGCACCGGAGACGTGGACCCTCGCCGCCGGACCCGCGGCCGACGACGCCACCCTGGCCGACCTGGCCTTTGCCTGGACCGCCTGCCGGGCCGCGAAGTCCAACGCCATCCTCCTCGCCGACGGCGGGGCTGCGGTGGGTGTCGGGATGGGACAGGTGAACCGGGTCGACTCGTGCAAGCTCGCCGTCGAGCGCGCCAACACCCTGGCGGGCGACGGTGTGAATCGGGCCCGCGGTGCCGTCGCGGCGTCGGACGCGTTCTTCCCCTTCGCCGACGGACTGCAGATCCTGCTCGACGCCGGAGTGCGCGCCGTGGTGCAGCCGGGCGGGTCGGTCCGGGACCAGGAAGTCATCGACGCGGCAACCGCCGCAGGGATTACCATGTACTTCACCGGCACCAGGCACTTCTTCCACTAGCCGGCCAACAGAGACGGCGGCAGTGCCCATGGAAATCGCTTCGATTTTTACCCTCGCAGCAGGGATGGCACTGGCCGGATCGGCATTCGCCCCGGCAGTCTCGCCGGGGACCCGGCTGATCTCCGCCATCCTTGGCCTGGCACTGTCCCTGCTCGCCGTCGTCCTGCTGTTCATTGGAGCCAGCCCCGGGATTTTCCTGTGGATCATCGCGGTGGCGTTCGCGGTCAGGAACTTCCGGGCCGCGGACCGGCGCCAGAAGAAGATCGACGCAGGCCAGGACCCGGTCCGGCACCCCAACCTGGGCGACCTCCGCCAGCTCCAGTTGCCTGCCTGGGCGCCGCAGGTTCCCGGCGTCGGACGCCAGGGGGTTCCCGGGGTCGCCCGCCCGGGCACGCCCGCCGGGCCGCCCCCGGGCGCGTTCCGGGGACAGGCGGCGTCGTACGCGACGTCCGGTCAGGCGCCCGGGCACAATGCGGCGCCGGATACCCGCGGTCTGCGTCCCGCCCCGGCCACCGACCGGTGGGGCAAACCGATCCCGCCCGGGTCGATGATGGACCGTTGGGGCAACATCGTCCCGGGGGAGTAGTCCCGGGAGACTAGCCGGGACGGCAATGCCCATTTAGGGCACCAATAGTGGCCTGTGGCATAGTTGAGCAGGATAAAACCAGTACAAATCACGGGCCGAGCTGTGTCCATCAGGCAAAACCGGCCCACCATCGCAAGGAGACCGTGTGGCTGACGCGCCAGCAACGAAAATCAAGGTACAGGGTTCGGTTGTCGAACTCGACGGCGACGAGATGACCCGGATTATCTGGCAGTTCATCAAGGACCGCCTGATCAACCCCTACCTGGATGTCGACCTGAAGTACTACGACCTCTCCATCCAGAACCGTGACGCGACCGATGACCAGGTCACCATTGACGCCGCCAACGCCATCAAGGAGCACGGTGTGGGCGTCAAGTGCGCCACCATCACGCCCGACGAGGCACGCGTTGAAGAGTTCGGCCTGAAGAAGATGTGGGTTTCGCCCAACGGCACCATCCGCAACATCCTCGGGGGCGTCGTCTTCCGCGAACCCATCATCATCTCCAACATCCCGCGCCTGGTGCCGGGCTGGAACAAGCCCATCATCATCGGCCGCCACGCCCACGGCGACCAGTACAAGTCCACCAACTTCAAGGTGCCGGGCCCCGGCAAGGTCACCATGATGTTCGAGCCCGCTGACGGCTCCGAGCCGATGAAGTTCGACGTCGTCACCATGCCTGAAGAGGGCGGCGTGGCCATGGGCATGTACAACTTCAACGAGTCCATCCGGGACTTCGCCCGGGCGTCGTTCGCCTACGGCCTGCAGCGCGAATACCCCGTGTACCTGTCGACGAAGAACACCATCCTGAAGGCCTACGACGGCCAGTTCAAGGACCTGTTCCAGGAAGTCTTCGACGCCGAGTTCAAGGACCAGTTCGAGGCAGCCGGCCTGACCTACGAGCACCGCCTGATCGACGACATGGTGGCCTCCGCCATGAAGTGGGAAGGCGGCTACGTCTGGGCCTGCAAGAACTACGACGGCGACGTCCAGTCCGACACCGTTGCCCAGGGCTTCGGCTCGCTGGGTCTGATGACCTCAGTGCTGATGACCCCGGACGGCAAGACCGTCGAGGCCGAGGCTGCGCACGGCACGGTGACCCGCCACTTCCGCCAGCACCAGCAGGGCAAGCCGACCTCCACCAACCCGATCGCTTCGATCTTCGCCTGGACCCGTGGGCTGATGCACCGCGGCAAGCTGGACAACACCCCCGAGGTCATCACCTTCGCTGAGACACTGGAGGACGTGGTTATCAAGACCGTCGAGTCCGGCCACATGACCAAGGACCTCGCGGCCCTGGTCGGCCCGGACCAGGCATACCAGACCACCGAGGAATTCCTTGCGACCCTCGATGACAACCTGAAAGCACGCCTGAGCTAATACCAGTTCGGCAGCACAGAACAGCCCCGGCGGGATTCGCCGGGGCTCTTCTGCGTTTCGGGGGTTACCCAGCGGCTAGTCGTCGTTGGCGTACCGCATGCCCAACTGGCCACGCACCCCGTCGAGGAGGCGCATCGTGTCGAGGGTATCCGCCCAGGGCATGGTCGGGCTTTCCGTCAGGCCCTCCTGGATGCACCGGGTAGTTTCGCGCAGTTCGTACGCGTACCCGCCGCCAGCCTGATCGAATGTCTCGACCCGCTCCTCGCCCTGGTGGAGCTGGACAGTCAGTTCGCGCGGGTTGTGCAGGACGGCGCCGGACCGCAGCCAGCCCTTGGTGCCCACCACTGTCGCCTGGCCCGGGCAGGCGGCCACCAGCGACGTCGTCAGCTGTGCCTGCGCCCCGCCGGCGTAGGTGAGGGTGAGCCCGTTCTGGGTATCGACGCCGTCGTCGTTCAGGACCGCCGTGGCGGTCACCGCGGAGGGAAAGCCGAGGGAGCCGAGCGCCCAGGTCAGCGGGTACACGCCCAGGTCCAGCAGCGCTCCGCCGCCCGCCGCCGGGTCCCACAGCCGGTGGCTGCTGCCATGGTCCGACGGGAAACCCAGGTCCGCCTGAACCCACTGGATCTCGCCCAGCTCGCCGGAGTGGATGATGTCCCAGGCCCGGTTGACGCTCGGCAGGAAGCGCGTCCACAGGGCTTCCATCAGGAACAGGTTGTTGGCCCGTGCCAGGTCGATCAGTTCGGCTGCTTCCCGCGCGTTGACGGTGAACGCCTTCTCGCACAGGACGTGCTTGCCCGCGGTGAGGGCGGCTCTGGCCACCTCGTAGTGCTGGGCGTGGGGCGTCGCAATGTAGACGACGTCAACCTCGGGGTCATTGAACAGGCGTTGGTACCCGGTGACGCCGTCGTCGTCGTAGTAGCTGGTGGCGAACCCGAACTTCTCGGCGAAGGCCTCGGCCGAGCCCTGGGACCGGGAGCTGACGGCGTGCAGTACCCCGTCCTCCAGTCTGGCCAGGTCCTGAGTGACGCTGGTGGCGATCCCGCCGGTGGCGACGACACCCCAGCGAAGGGTGCGTCCGGTGGCAGTGAAAGGGCTGGGGGCGCCGGGAACGGCGCAGGGCGGCTGGGGGATGCGCTGCGCGGGTGCGGAGGGGTTCATGATTCGATCCTTGCGTCGAGGTGTGCCTTTGCCAGCACCTGGTAGGACGAGGCGTTCTTTTTGACGCCCTCGAACTCACTATCAGTGAGCTCACGCCGAACCTTCGCGGGCACTCCGGCGACGAGGGAGCGGGGTGGCACCTCGGTGCCCTCGAGGACGACGGCGCCCGCCGCGACCAGCGACCCGGCGCCGATTACGGCGCCGTTCATGACGGTGGCGCTCATGCCAATCAGGCAGTCGTCGCCGATGGTGCAGCCGTGGACCACCGCTGAGTGGCCGACGCTGACCCGGTTGCCGACCGTCGTCGGGTATCCCGGATCGGCATGGAGGACCACGTTGTCCTGCAGGTTGGTGCCGTCCCCCACGCGAATGGGGGCGGTGTCGCCGCGCACGGAGACGCCGTAGAACGCGCTGGCGCCCTCGCCGAGGACCACGTCGCCGATGATCGACGCGGTGGGCGCAAGGAAGGACGAGTCGCTGATGGTGGGCTTCTTGCCGAAGATTTCGATGATGTGGGCCATGTCACCCAGCCTAGCGGGAGCCGCCGCTGTCGGTGCCCACCGAACCGGTGAGCAACCTGGACGCGCGGGGTCAACTGGACATCGGGGGGCAACCTGGACATCGGTGAGGAAGATCCTGGCCACCAATGTCCAGGTTGCTATCGAAGGCGGGGCAGAGGCCACATTTCCTGTGCCCGTTGTCCACATAGCGGCGGTGGCGGCCCGGGTGGCATCCCTTTCCGGGTTGGCTGGAGCCATGACCAGCATCATTTCCATCGCGGACCACCCTCTTGACGAAGCGTGGCCCCGGCAGCTGGCGCGCCGGACGGAACGCGGGGAACTGATCAGGATTCGGCTCGGATGCTACGTCGACGCATCGAATTGGCGGGGCCTCGATGAAGAGGCGCGTTACCGGGTCAGGGTCGACGCCGTCCGGCGCACCGCCCGACGCGAGCCGGTCTTTGGAGGCGAAACCGCGGGACTGCTCTGGGGGATGCCCCGGCCGGCCCTCCCGGCGAAGGTTGAGGTGGTGGTCCCCGTCGCGACTGGCCGGCGAAGCGCCAACGGGGTCAACAGGTTGGCGCGGTACCCGGATGAGTTCACAGTCGTCACCTTCGGAGGACGGCACGTCACGGGGAAAGTCGCCACGGCCGTCGAGCTGGCTTTGCGCTATGACTTCCCCTGGGCGGTGTCGGTGATGGACCGGCTGCTCAACCAGAAGCCTCTCCCACCGGAATCCGGTTCCCGACCGGTGACTAAAGAGGAGGTCGGGAGTCGGATTGCGCTGCTCTCGTCCGCGCCCAAACGCCGACAGGCCATGCGAGTGCTGGAGTTCGCCGACGGCAGGGCCATGTATCCGGGGGAGTCCCTCAGCGGGGTGCTGATGGCACGGCTGGGATTCCCCGCGCCGGAGCTCCAGCACGAGGTAACCGACCACACCGGTCGCTCGGCCTGGGTGGATTTCTACTGGAAAGAACAGCGCCTGGTGGGGGAGTTCGATGGAAGGGCGAAGTACCTCAAGCCCGAATACCTCCGCGGGCTGACTACCGCACAGGCGGTCATCGAGGAAAAGCTCCGCGAGGACAGGATCCGATCCACCGGCCTGAACATGGTGCGGTGGGACTGGTCGACGGCGGTGTCCCCGCCGAAGCTGAAGGCGCTGCTGCTACAGGCAGGACTCCCGTGCAACCCGACGGGCCGTCGTCGTCGGCTCTCCACCGCCTAGCCGAGAAACCTGATGCTGAAATCGGTGAGCAACCTGGACAGGCGGGGTCAACCTGGACATCGGTGAGGAAGATCCTGGCCACCAATGTCCAGGTTGCTATCGAAGGCGGGCAGACCTAGTTGAAGACCGCAGACCTAGTTGAAGACCGCAGACCTAGTTGAAGACGATGGTCCGGCTGCCGTCGAGCAGCACCCGATGCTCGGCGTGCCACTGCACGGCCTGGGTGAGGGTGCGGCCCTCCACGTCGCGCCCGATCGCCACGAACTGCTCGGCCGACCGGGCATGATCCACCCGGATGACTTCCTGCTCGATGATCGGGCCCTCATCGAGAGCTGGCGTCACGTAGTGGGCAGTGGCGCCGATCAGCTTCACGCCACGCGCGTGCGCCTGGTGGTAGGGCTTGGCACCCTTGAACGAGGGCAGGAACGAATGATGGATGTTGATCGCCCGCCCCACCAACTCCGAGCACAGTCCGTCGCTGAGGATCTGCATGTACCGGGCGAGGACCACCAGCTCAATGTCGTGCTCGGCGATGACGTCCCGCAGGGCATCCTCGGCGGACTCCCGGGTGTCGGCGGTGACCGGGATGTGGTGGAACGGGATGCCGTAGAACGCTGCGAGGTCGGCCAGCTCGGTGTGGTTGGAGACGATCGCCGGAATCTCGATCGGCAGGGTGCCCGAGCGCTGCTGGAACAGCAGGTCGTTCAGGCAGTGCGCCGACTTTGAGGCGAGGATCAGGGTGCGGGCGGGTGCGCCGTCGTCGTGCAGGGCCCAGGTCATGCCGAAAGCCTCGGCGACCGGAGCCAGATGGGCCTCCAGAGACGTCCGCGCCGCCGCGGTGCTCATGGCCACCCGCATGAAGAACGTCCCGGTGTCGGGGCTCCCATACTGCTGGGATTCGGTGATATTGCAGCCGGAGCTCACCAGCGCTCCGGCGACGGCATGCACAATGCCGGGCTGGTCGGCGCAGGAGAGCGTGAGGATGAAGGAAGCCTGGGAGGTGGGGGAGTCAGTCACAAATCAAGCGTACTTCGAATGAAAGCCGCCCGAAGGATACACTCGGAAGTGCCGCGACTGGCGTCAGGTGGGTCACCATCAGGAAGCGGCATGCATCGTCATCATCGGTTCGGGACGGTTCCCTCAGAACAGTCAGCAGACCGACGACGACGGCGCGCAGCGCCGACCACGGATCGCACGCCTGGGACGTATGGTCAAGAACTTGCCCGAGGATGCTTCAGCGCGGCCGAAACACCGGTGCCGGACTGCAGACTCAACGGGTAGCCTGACCAGTAGCAACACATCCCCATCCAGGAGTTCACTGTGACAACTTCGCCCCTGCCCGCCACCGCATCAGCCACCTCGGCGGTCACCAACGCACCGCTTTCCGAGGTCGACCCGGAGATCGCCGCCGTCCTCACCGACGAGCTCGCCCGCCAGCGCGACACCCTCGAGATGATCGCCTCGGAAAACTTCGCACCCCGCGCGGTGCTCCAGGCCCAGGGCTCAGTCCTCACCAACAAGTACGCCGAGGGGTACCCCGGGCGCCGCTATTACGGTGGGTGCGAACACGTCGATGTCGCCGAGAGCCTCGCCATCGAGCGGGTCAAGGCCCTGTTTGGCGCCGAGTTCGCCAACGTCCAGCCACACTCCGGGGCGCAGGCCAACGCCGCCGCGCTCGCCGCGATGATCAAACCCGGTGACAAGATCATGGGCCTGTCCCTGGCACACGGCGGCCACCTGACCCACGGCATGAAACTGAACTTCTCCGGCAAGCTCTACGAGGTTGCCGCCTACGGCGTGGAGGAAGAAACCCACCGCCTCGACATGGACAAGGTCCGCGCCCAGGCCATCGCCGAGAAGCCGCAGGTCATCATTGCCGGCTGGTCCGCCTACCCGCGGCAGCTCGACTTCGCCGCGTTCCGGTCCATCGCCGATGAGGTGGGCGCCCTGCTCTGGACCGACATGGCGCACTTCGCTGGACTCGTCGCCGCCGGTCTGCATCCCAACCCGGTCCCACACTCCGACGTCGTCACGTCGACGGTGCACAAGACGCTTGCCGGTCCCCGCTCGGGCGTGATCCTGGCGAAGCAGGAGTGGGCCAAGAAGCTCAACTCGGCGGTCTTCCCCGGGCAGCAGGGCGGGCCGCTGATGCATGTCATCGCCGCGAAGGCGACGGCCTTCAAGATCGCCGGTTCCCCCGAGTTCAGGGAACGCCAGGAGCGGGTGCTGGAGGGTGCCCGCATCATCGCGGAGCGGTTGACCGCCAGCGACGTCGGCGAACACGGCGTCTCGGTCCTCACCGGCGGCACCGACGTGCACCTCGTACTGGTGGACCTGCGCGCCTCGCAGCTCGACGGACAGCAGGCAGAGGATCTGCTGCACTCGATCGGGATCACCGTGAACCGGAACGCTGTCCCGTTCGACCCGCGTCCGCCGATGGTCACGTCCGGCCTGCGGATCGGCACCCCGGCGCTGGCTACCCGCGGTTTCGGTGCAGCCCAGTTCACGGAGGTGGCCGACATCATCGCTGCGGCACTGAAGCCCGGCGCCGATGCTGAGACCCTCCGCGCCCGCGTGCTGGCCCTCACCGCTGACTTCCCGCTCTACCCCGAACACGAGCAGTGGTAGCAGACCTCCCCGAGGGTGCGCTGGCCTCCGCCGCGGCCGCATCACCCGACTACGACATTCCCACCGACGAGTGCTGCTTTACCGGTTGCTGCGACCGCGGCAAGGCATTCGTCCTCGAGCAACTGGAAGCTGGCATTACCCCATGAGCCCCGCAGAGAACCAGACAGCGCATGACCAGACAGCGCAGATCCTCGACGGCAAGAAGACCGCCGCCGCCATCCGGTCCGAACTCACCACCCGTATCGGAGCCCTCAAGGAACTGGGCATCACTCCCGGCCTGGGTACGGTCCTGGTGGGTGATGACCCGGGCAGCCACTCCTACGTCGCCGGAAAGCACCGTGACTGCGAGCAGGTCGGCATCACCTCGGTCCGCCGGGACCTGCCGGCGGACATCTCCCAGACCGAGCTGGAGAAGGTCATCGACGAGCTGAACGCCGACGACGCCACCACCGGCTACATCGTCCAACTCCCGCTCCCGAAGCACCTCGACGCGAACGCCATCCTGGAACGGATGGCCCCGGAGAAGGACGCCGACGGTCTACACCCGGTCAACCTCGGCAAGCTGGTCCTGAACGTGGGCGCCCCGCTGGATTCGCCGCTGCCCTGCACACCGCACGGCATCGTTGAGCTGCTGCGCCGCCACGGGATCACTCTCGAGGGAAAGAACGTCCTCGTGGTGGGCCGCGGGATCACCGTCGGTCGCCCCCTGGGCCTGCTCCTGACTCGCCGCGACATCAACGCGACCGTCACGCTCGCCCACACCGGAACCGTCGGCCTGCCGCACCTGCTGCGCCAGGCCGACGTCGTCGTCGCGGCCGCAGGCTTCCCCGGCATGATCAAGGCGGCGGACCTCAAGTCCGACGCGATCGTGCTCGACGTCGGCGTCACCCGGGTGGAGGATCCCGAAACCGGCAAGGCGAAGCTGACCGGCGACGTCGAACCCGCCGCGGCCTCGAGGGTCGCCTGGCTGTCACCGAACCCCGGTGGAGTCGGCCCGATGACCCGGGCCATGCTGCTCGCCAACGTGGTGGAGGCCGCCGAGCGGCAGGCCGGCATCGCCGTCGGGCACTAGCGCGGCGGTTGGGAAACGGGAACGCGGACCAGTCCTGTCCGCTAATGGATGCGGTTGGCTTTTCCCAATGGGTTGAATACCCTAGGCTGAGCAGGTGCCCAACTCACTGACCCGCGACTACGTCATCTCTGCCCGGAACCTCACCAAGCACTACGGTGACTTTGCAGCGGTCGATGACATCTCCTTCGACGTCCCCGCCGGCGAATCCTTCGGCCTGCTCGGCCCCAACGGTGCCGGAAAATCCACCACGATGCGGATGATCGGCGGAGTGTCGCAGCGCACCTCGGGGTCGCTGAGCATCATGGGGCTCGACCCGGAGCAGCACGGCCCGCAGGTCAGGGCCCACCTGGGCGTGGTGCCGCAGCAGGACAACCTCGACGAGGAGCTGCGCGTCCGCGACAACCTCATCGTTTACGGGAGGTACTTCGGGCTGCCCCTGAGCTATCTGAAGCCGAAGGCGGATGAGCTCCTGGAGTTCGCCCAGCTCACCGAGAAGGCCAAGTCCAAGGTCGATTCGCTCTCCGGTGGCATGAAGCGCCGGCTGACGATTGCCCGGTCCCTCATCAACGAACCGAAGATCCTGCTGCTCGACGAACCCACCACCGGCCTCGACCCGCAGGCACGCCACATCCTCTGGGACCGGCTCTTCCGGCTGAAGGAATCGGGGGTCACCCTGATCCTCACCACCCACTACATGGACGAGGCGGAGCAACTCTGCGACCGGCTGGTCGTGGTGGACAAGGGCAAGATCATGGCCGAGGGGTCGCCGTCCCAGCTGATCCGCGAGCACTCCACTCGCGAGGTCCTCGAACTCAGGTTCGGCTCCGAACGCAACACCACTGTCGCCGCCGAGCTCCAGGGCATCGGCGACCGGCTCGAGCCGCTGCCCGACCGGGTGCTCATCTACACCCACGACGGCGAAGCGGCCCTGGAACAGGTAGCCTCCCGCGGCCTGCACCCCATCACGTCCCTCGTGCGGCGGTCCTCGCTGGAGGACGTCTTCCTGCGCCTGACCGGGAGGAGCCTCGTTGACTAACCCACCCAGTGCTCCCAGCGGTGTCGGGGCCGAATCGGCCCCACCCGACGCCACCACGACGACGGCGCCCCCCGCCCTGCGCGCCCACTCGCCGCAGGTCTCGGCGGACCGCGCACAACGGTTCGGCTCCTGGTACTACGCCGAGCATGCCCTGCGGGTGATGAACGGGTACCGGTGGACCCTGATCGCCTACAGCGTGGGCAACCCGGTGATGTACCTGTTCGCCATGGGTGTAGGCCTGGCCACCCTTGTGGACCAGAACTCCGCCGACGCGTTCGGTGGGGTCAGCTACCTGGCGTTCATCGCGCCGGCCCTGCTCGCGGCGGCGACCATCATGACCGCCGCCACCGAGTTCACCTACCCGGTGATGGACGGCTTCAAATGGCGGCGGGTGTACTACGGTCCACACGCCTCCCCGCTGGCGGTGCACCAGATTGTCAACGGTTACATCATCGCGATCACGCTGCGGCTGGTACTGATGAGCGCCATCTACTTCGGCATCGTCGCAGCGTTCGGTGCCTCGCCGTCGCCGTGGGGGTGGGCGGCCGTTCCGGTGGCGGTGCTGTGCGGACTGTCCTTCGGACTGCCGCTGATGGCCTACTCGGCCAGCGTCGAGGAGGACAAGGGCCAGTTTGCGCTGGTGATGAGGTTCCTCGTCACGCCGATGTTCCTGTTCTCCGGCACCTTCTTCCCGCTGACCACCCTGCCGATCTTCCTGCAGTGGATCGGCTGGATCTCTCCGCTCTGGCACGGCACCCAGCTGGGCAGGATGCTCACCTATGGGTACCCGGTGCCCGCCTGGCTGGCAGTGATCCACGTCGTGTACCTGGTGGCGCTCGCCATCCTCGGCTGGCGACTCGCCCGTCGCACCTACGAGCGGAGGCTGGGCAAATGACCGAGAACCTGACCCGGCGTTCCGGACCGTCGTCGGCCCAGCCACTGACCGACGAGGACTACCGGATCACCGCGCATAACCGGCGGTTCAGCGCCCTCTACTCCCGTAACGCCAAGGCGGTGATCGCCCGCGGTCTGCGCGCGACCAAGAGCAGCAACTGGCTGATCATGGTCTCGGGCTTCTTCGAGCCGGTGCTCTACCTGATCTCCATGGGCGTGGGCCTCGGCGCACTGGTGGGCGACGTCGTCGGGCCCGGCGGCGAGCCCATCAGCTACGCGGCGTACATCGCTCCGGCGCTGCTGGCGGTGTCGGCGATGAACGGAGCCGTCTACGACTCCACCTGGAACGTCTTTTTCAAGATGAACTTCGCGAAGCTCTACCAGGGGATGCTGTACACGTCCCTGGGGCCGCTCGACGTTGCAATCGGGGAGATCTTCCTGGCCCTGCTGCGAGGGGCCATGTACGCCACCGGCTTCACCGCGGTGATGGGCATGATGGGGCTGATCACCACGCCGTGGGCCCTGCTGATGGTGCCAGCGTCGGTGCTGATCGCGTTCGGGTTCGCGTCCTTCGGGATGGGGATCACCAGCTACATGAAGACCTTCCAGCAGATGGACTGGATCAACTTCGTGATGCTGCCGATGTTCCTGTTCTCGGCGACGTTCTACCCGCTGAGCGTGTACCCGCAGGGCATCCAGTGGTTCATCCAGGCGCTTCCCCTGTGGCATGGAGTCGAACTGCTTCGCCAGATCAGCGTCGGCACGTTCACGTCCGCGACGGCAATCCACATTCTCTACTACCTCGTGATGATCCTCATCGGGATGGTGCTGACCACCAGCCGACTCCGGAAACTGTTCCTCAAATAGGAGAAAGTCACTGGACCGGGTCCCCAGGGGTTCCATCTCCCGGGGGCCCTGGAACATACTGGAGCATGATTGGAAAATGGCAAGCCACAGTTTTCGATTGCCCGGACACCGATCTGCTCGCATCCTTCTACGAGGACGTGCTGGGGATGATCAGGGTCCAACACGATGAGGACGGCTGGATCTCCATCGGCGACGCACCCGACCGGCCAGCCCTCGGCTTCCAGCGGGTCAAGGACTACACGCCGCCCCGCTGGCCGAGCCAGGACCTGCCGCAGCAGCTGCACCTCGACATCCGGGTCGACGATCTGGATATCGCCGAGGCGAAGGTGCTGGCGCTCGGAGCGGTGAGCATGGACTCAGGGTCCAAGGCACACCGGGTGTTCCTCGACCCCGCAGGCCACCCGTTCTGCCTGGTGAGCTGGTAGCCCGGCTGCGGACCAGGCTGGACCGCTAGGGCACGAGGGTCGCGTAGACCACGTAGTTGTCGTCGAATTCGCCCGTGTCGGGGTTGTACCCGTCGCAGGTGATCAAGCGCAGCTCGGCGGCTTCGGTATTGCCGTACACCTCAAGGGTGGGGAAGTTGTCTTTCTGGTACTGCTCACCGCGGTCGACGGCGAAAACAGCGGTGGTGCCATCTTCCCGGACCACGTTAATCTCATCGCCGGGCTGGAGCGCGCGGAGGTCAGCGAAGACGCCTGGACCGCCGCCGGTCGCATTGACGTGGCCGAGCAGGACCGACGGGCCACGTTCGCCCGAGGTGGGGGACTGGTCGTACCAGCTGGCCGGCGCCCCGGGGCCATCGGGCGGCACCTCAAGGGACCCGTTATCGCGCAGTCCCAGGTGCAGCAGCTCCGATTCCGCGCCGATCGTCGGAATGTTGAACGATGCAGGCTTTGACGCTTCGAGGACCGCGGGAAGTTCGGGGGAGGGTGCGGGTGAGGCCGCAGCCGACGGTTCAGCCGAGGCAGACGGGGAGGGTGCCGGCGAGGGGGATGCCTCCGGCGAGGCGACTGAGGAGGGCGCAGCCGACGACGACGAGCCAGTGTCCTGCGGTGGGGCTTCGGCGGCACAGCCGGTGAGGATCAAAAGGGCGGTCGCCGCCGAGACTGCAAAGCCCCGACGACGACCGTTTTTAGTGCTGATCATGAAATCAGACTATTCCTTTATGCGTTGTTCGCAGCGTTGCGGCGAACCATGAAGGTACCGCCAGCGGCTGCAGCCAGAACCAGGCCACCTCCGAGGGCGATCATTCCCATGTTGTTGGTGGTGGACTGAGCCACGCCGGTGTCGGCGCCGCCCTCAGGCATGGCACCCATCTGTGAAGCGGTCACAACGCCACAGAGTGCTGGCGAGGTGGCGCCCAGGGGCAGGGATGGCTCAAGGTCGGAGGGAGCGTTGAACGCTTCCTCGCTGCTTGAGGTTGCGGGATCCAGGCCGTGGATGACGACGACGGCGGTGCCAGCTTCGATGGCGTCGAGGGTTTCGGCGTTCATCTCGAAGGTGCGCTCGATGGAGTAGCTGCCGCCCTGACCCGCGAGTTCAAGGTTCAGGCCTGCAGCTGGGCTGGTGTCGCCGCTGGTGCCGAGGGTGGTCTGGATTCCACCGTAGGAGGCTGCGCCTTCGGTGGTGGAGACGATGCCATCGCCATCGGCGTCGTCAGCCATCGTGGGGCAAACGCCCTGGGCGCCACCATGGACGTGCTGCACGTGGGGGTACGGTGCATCCATGAAGGTTTCGCCAAGACCGGAGACCTGCAGGTTCACGGTTGCGGTCTTGTCATCAATGTCCATCGCGAACGTGGCGGTACCGGTGGTGCCGCTGAGCTGCTGGAAGTCTACGGTGTACGAGCCGTTGGCGTGGTCTGCCATTGCTGGTGCACCGGCCATGGCAACCATGCCAAGGGCGAGGGTGGGGACTGCGAGGAGACGCAAATTCTTGTTCATGTGTTTTTCCTCCATAGTGCGAGTGTTAGTGGGCCTTTGTAAGCACACATACTTTTACTTCGAAGTGGTGCCCGTCACGGATGGGTCGGGATGGAAGAAGTTTTTTTTGCCACTTGGCGTTCGCCAACGGTGGAAGACTCGCCGCCGGCCCCAGCGGTTTGCGAGAATGAGTTGTATGAAGCCTCTTGGGAACCAGCAGCCAACAGCGTCCGGTGCCACAGCAGGTGCTGGCCGCGGCCTCAGCCTGCGGATGGGCACGATCGGGATGAGCATCATGCTGATCGTGTTCCTGGTGGCTGTGGTCTTCGCCGCCAACCAGAACGACGTCGTTGGCTGGCTGGTCGCGATCATCTCCCTGGGCTGGCTCCTGGTCTTCAGTTTCGTGGTCTTCAGCCTTCGCTCCGCGGCGCGGAACGCAGCGGCGCGTATCAACGAGGCACAGCTGAACTTCAACCGGGCAAACGGTATCCCCGATCGGGGCCCGAGCGTGGTGGACGAGGCCACGCAGGCCCGCGACATGAAGCTGGACCACAGCTTCAAGATCGTCCAGGTTCAGGTGCGGGTCATCCAGGACCACCTGGCCAGCGGCAAGTCGAGCGACGACGAAACGGTGAGCCGGGCGCTGGATACGATCGAGATCACCTCCCACAACGCGCGGTCAATGATGAAGCGGAACGACGACGGCCCGGTGGAGGGCACTGTTGTCGACTGAGTGCGGCGCTGGCCGCCACCTGCGGTTCACCCCCACCGCCAGCGCGCTCCGGTAGAGTTGAACGAGTGAGTTCTACAGCAACCCTTCCCGCATCATCTGCCGTGTTGTCGCCCGTCAAAGGGTCGGCGCTCCGCGTCGCAACGGTCAACGTCAACGGCATCCGGGCGGCCTACAAACGAGGTATGGCCGACTGGTTGGCCGAACGTGAGGTCGACATCCTCTGCCTGCAGGAAGTACGGGCGCCCGACGACATCCTGCGGGCACTGCTGGGCGACTCCTGGCACATCATCCACGCCGAAGCTGAGGCGAAGGGCCGTGCCGGCGTCGCCATCGCGTCGCGGATGGCGCCAACTGCCACCCGCACCCACATCGGCGACGACTACTTCGCCACGTCCGGCCGCTGGGTCGAGGCCGACTTCGACCTGTCCGGGGTGAGCCTGACCGTCGTCAGCGCCTACGTCCACTCGGGCGAGGTGGACAGCCCCAAGCAGGCCGACAAGTACCGCTTCCTCGATGTGATGTCGGAGCGGCTCCCTGAACTGCGGCGCACCCGCGACCACGCACTGCTGGTCGGTGACCTGAACGTGGGCCACACCCGGCTCGACATCCGCAACTGGAAGGGCAACCAGAAGAAGGCGGGATTCCTCCCGGAGGAACGCGCGTACTTCGACAGGTTCTTCGACGACGAGTTTGGGTTTGTCGACGTCCACCGCCGCCTCGCGGGCGAGGTGGAAGGACCCTACACCTGGTGGTCCTGGCGCGGTCAGGCCTTCGACAATGACACGGGGTGGCGGATCGATTACCACCTCGCCACCGAGGGTCTCGCGGCGGCCGCAGCCGACGCCGTCGTCGACCGAGCACCCTCCTGGGATACCCGATTCTCAGACCATGCCCCGCTGGTAGTGGACTACCGGCTCTAACTTCAGGAACCCTCAACGATGACAATTCCCACCACTGGTGCACGGCAGCGAGTCCTCTCCGGCATGCAGCCCTCGGGTGAGTCCCTTCACCTGGGAAACTACCTCGGCGCGCTGGTGCACTGGGTACGCATGCAGGACGAGTACGAGGCGATCTACTTCATCCCGGACCTGCACGCCATCACCGTCCCCCAGGACCCGGCGGAACTCGCTGAGCGTACCCGCCGTACCGCGGCGCAGTACATCGCCGGTGGGGTGGACGTGGATAAGTGCACCCTGTTTGTGCAGTCCCACGTGCCAGAGCATGCCCAGCTGGGCTGGGTGCTGAACTGCATCACCGGCTTCGGTGAAGCGTCACGGATGACCCAGTTCAAGGACAAGTCACTGAAGCAGGGCGCCGACGCGGCGAGTGTTGGCCTCTTCACCTACCCCATCCTGCAGGCCGCGGACATTCTGCTGTACCAGCCGGAGGGCGTACCGGTGGGGGAGGACCAGCGGCAGCACGTCGAACTGAGCCGGGACCTGGCCCAACGTTTCAACTCCCGCTTCGGGGAAGCGTTCGTGGTGCCGAAGCCCTTCATCCAGAAGGAGTCGGCCAAGATCTACGACCTGCAGAACCCCACCGCCAAGATGTCGAAATCGGCCAGCTCTCCGGCAGGTCTGATCAACCTGATTGATGACCCGAAGGTGACCGCCAAACGCATCAAATCGGCGGTCACCGACACCGGGACGGAGATCCGGTTCGACAGGGAAACCAAGCCCGGGGTGTCCAACCTGCTCTCCATCTACTCGATGCTCACCGGCAAGACCATTGACGAGGTGGTAGCTGAGTTCGAAGGCCGCATGTACGGGCACCTGAAGACCGAGCTGGCCGACATTGTGGTCGCCCACCTGGATCCCATTCGGCTGCGCACCACCGAACTCCTCGACGACCCCGCCGAACTCGACTCGCTGCTCGCCCGCGGTGCGGAGAAGGCGCGCAGCATCGCGTCCGCCACGCTGGCGGATGTCTACGCGAAACTCGGGTTCCTTCCTCCCCTGGGTGGTGCGCGCTAGCGTCATGGACCAGAGCATCAGGGCCTCCACCAGCGCTCAGCCATCACCGGCCGACGGCGAGGCCGCGCCGGTGACAGGGGGAGTCAGGGAAAGCTGTGTCGGGATAGTCATCGCCGTGCCCGAACCGGCGGCAGCGATCCTTGAACGGTGGCGCGCTGCTTTCGGCGATCCAATGGCTTCCCTCATCCCGGCCCACATCACCCTGGTGACCACCACCCCCGCCACGGACTGGGCTGCGACCACCGCCCATGTGCGCGAGGTCGCCAGGGGGCAGCGCCCCTTCACCGTCACCCTGAAGAGCACCGGGACGTTCAGGCCCGTTTCCCCGGTAGTGTTCCTGAACCTCGACGAGGGATTCAATGATTGCGTGGCACTGCACGAAAAACTGCAGTGTGGACCCCTGGAGCGCACCCTCGAGTTTCCCTTCCACCCGCATGTGACAGTGGCCCACGATGTCAGTACGGCCAGCATGGACTGGGCGGAGAGTCAGCTCGAAGAGTTCGAAGCCTCCTTCACTGTCCGTACTATGGGTCTGTACGAGCATGACTCGTTGGGCATCTGGAGACTGAGGGAAGAGCTGAGCTTTGGCCAAGATCAACACCCGGACCGCAGCGACGGCCCAGGGTCCGCACTATGATGAGCCCCGGCCGGCCGAACTAGCCCACCTCAAACGCAAGGTCATCGACGCCCGCCGCGACCTGGGGAAGGCCCGGCGCCGCGGCCTCACTGGTCTGGCCCTCGCGGAGCCGATGATCACCTACCTGCTCGCCCGCATCTTCGTGATCCGGGGCGTCCGGGTGTTCCACCTCTACGTGGTCCGGCGGGGCCCGCTCATGGCAGCGGGGATCGCCTACCGCCTGTTCTTCTCGATGGCTTCCCTGCTCCTGGCCAGCTTCTCGATCCTGGGCCTGGTGGTCGCTGGCAACGAGCCCCTGCAGAACCTGATCATCGAGGCGGTGAACGCCACCGCCCCCGGCATCCTCATTATGGAACCCGATGGCCCCGGCCTCGCCACTCCCGAGGCGCTGTTTAACGTCAACGACGGGCTGACACTCACCCTGATCGTCTCCACGGTCATCACCCTCATCACCGCGCTGGGCTGGATTGCGGGAGTCCGGCAGGCCATGAGGGGGATCTATGACCTGCCCCCATTGCTGGTGCACCCCGTCGTCCTACGGATCAAGGACCTGGGGACGCTCCTCGTGCTGGGGGCCGCGATGATCCTCACCACAGCGATCGGCCTCGTCGCCAACACCCTCCTGGACGTGGTCTTCGACTGGCTGGGGTTCGGTGACACCGGCCGGCCCTTCACCCAGCTTGCCGGTATTGCGTTGATGCTGGTGGTGGACTTCGCCGTCGCGGTCATCCTTTTCCGGCGGGCGTCGGGGATTGAGCAATCCCGTCGGCTGCTCATCCAGTCCTCAGTGATCACCGCGGTCGGGAGCACCGTGCTGCGCACCTTCAGCACCCTGCTCCTCGGCAGCGTCGGTCAGGGCAACCCGCTGCTGGCACCGTTCACCGTCGTCGTCGGCCTGTTTGTCTGGTTCTTCCTGCTCAGCCAGGTCTACCTCCTGGCCGCAGCCTGGGGTGCCATCGGCGCCGCCGACACGGAGGCGGGGCTCAACCCACGGCACGGGCGGTCGCTGAAGCAGCGCAGTCTCGTCGCCCACCGGCAAAAGGGCTAGTTCGCAGCTCCAGCCTTTAAACAACTCCGGCCCGGCCCCGCTGGTAAGCGGGACCGGGCCAAAGATCGCCCGAAGGCTGAGCTGTATCTAGATCTTGCGGTTCAGGATGGCCTGCTTGACTTCGGCGATGGCCTTGGTCACCTGGATGCCGCGGGGGCAGGCCTCGGTGCAGTTGAAGGTGGTGCGGCAACGCCACACACCCTCTTTGTCGTTGAGGATTTCCAGGCGCATGTCGCCGGCGTCGTCACGGGAGTCGAAGATGAAACGGTGCGCGTTGACGATTGCCGCCGGGCCGAAGTACTGGCCGTCGGTCCAGAACACCGGGCACGAGGACGTGCACGCGGCGCACAGGATGCACTTGGTGGTGTCGTCGAAGCGTTCCCGCTCCTCGGCCGACTGCAGGCGCTCCTTGGTGGGTTCGTGGCCACGGTTGACCAGGAACGGCATGACTTCACGGAAGGACTGGAAGAACGGCTCCATGTCCACGATGAGGTCCTTTTCCACCGGGAGGCCCTTGATGGGCTCCACCAGGATGGGCTTGGACGTGTCGAGGTCCTTCAGCAGGGTCTTGCAGGCCAACCGGTTGCGCCCGTTGATCCGCATCGCGTCGGACCCACACACGCCGTGCGCGCAGGAGCGGCGGAACGTGACCGTGCCGTCGTGCTCCCACTTCACCTTGTGCAGGGCATCCAGCACGCGGTCGGTGCCGTACATGGTCAGTTTCCACTCGTCCCAGTGGGCCTCGTCGGAAACCTCAGGGTTGTAGCGGCGGACCTTGAGGGTGATGTCGAACGTCGGGATTTCCCCGCCGCCGCCAATCCCCGGTGCCAGATCGATCTTGGAGGCTGGTTCTCTTTCGACTGTTTCAGTGCTCATTAGTACTTACGCTCCATGGGCTGGTAACGGGTAAACACAACCGGCTTGGTCTTCAGACGCACGCCGGAGGTTTCGGTGGCCGTTGGATCCAGGTAGGCCATCGAGTGGGTCATGTAGTTCTCGTCGTCCCGCTCGGGGTAGTCCTCGCGGAAGTGGCCCCCACGGGATTCCTTCCGGTGCAGGGCCGCAGCGGTCATGACCTTGGCCATGTCGAGCAGGAAACCCAGTTCCACTGCTTCCAGCAGGTCCAGGTTGAACCGTTTCCCCTTGTCCTGGACGGTGACGTGCTTGTACCGCTCCTCCAGGCCGTCGATCACGCTGAGCGCTTCGAGCAGGGTTTCCTCGGTGCGGAACACCTGGACGTTGGCGTCCATGATGTCCTGCAGTTCCTTGCGGATCTGTGCTACCCGCTCGCCACCCTCGGAGCTGCGCATCGTGTCGAGCAGCGACTCCGTTTCGACCAGCGGGTTTTCGGGGATTTCGACGAAGTCGGCGGTCAACGCGTATTCGGCCGCGTAGATGCCGGCACGTTTGCCGAACACGTTGATGTCGAGCAGCGAGTTGGTGCCCAGGCGGTTCGATCCGTGGACCGACACACAGGCCACCTCACCGGCGGCGTACAGGCCCGGAACAACTGTGTCGTTGTCCTGGAGGACCTCGGCTTTGATGTTCGTGGGGATGCCACCCATGGCGTAGTGGGCGGTGGGGAAGACGGGCACCGGCTCGGTGTACGGCTCGACGCCGAGGTAGGTGCGCGCAAACTCAGTGATGTCAGGGAGTTTCGCGTCGATGTGCGCCGGCTCCAGGTGGGTGAGGTCGAGAAGGACGTAATCCTTGTTCGGTCCACAGCCGCGCCCTTCCCTGACCTCGTTGGCCATCGAGCGGGCCACGATGTCACGGGGCGCCAGGTCCTTGATGGTGGGGGCGTACCGCTCCATGAACCGCTCGCCCTCGGAGTTACGCAGGATCGCTCCCTCGCCGCGGGCCGCTTCGGACAGCAGGATGCCCAGGCCGGCCAGGCCGGTCGGGTGGAACTGGAAGAACTCCATGTCCTCCAGGGGGATGCCCCGGCGGAACGCGATGCCCATTCCATCACCGGTGAGGGTGTGGGCGTTGGAGGTGGTCTTGTAGACCTTGCCCACCCCGCCTGAGGCGAAGATGATCGATTTTGCCTGGAACACGTGCAGTTCGCCCGTTGCCAGATCGTAGGAGACGACGCCGGCGACCCGGGTCTGCAGCTTGGTGACCCCGTCGACGGTGACTTCTTCCTGCACGGTCAGCAGGTCGAGCACGTAGTACTCGTTGTAGAACTCGACGTTGTGCTTGACGCAGTTTTGGTAGAGGGTCTGCAGGATCATGTGCCCGGTGCGGTCGGCTGCGTAGCAGGACCGGCGTACCGGGGCTTTGCCGTGGTCACGGGTGTGGCCGCCGAAGCGGCGCTGGTCGATCCGGCCCTCGGGGGTGCGGTTGAACGGCAGCCCCATCTTTTCGAGGTCCAGTACGGCGTCAATGGCCTCCTTGGCCATCACCTCCGCCGCGTCCTGGTCAACCAGGTAGTCGCCGCCCTTGACCGTGTCAAAGGTGTGCCACTCCCAGTTGTCTTCCTCAACGTTGGCCAGAGCCGCGCACATGCCGCCCTGCGCCGCCCCGGTGTGGGAGCGGGTTGGGTACAGCTTGGTCAGTACTGCGGTCCGCGCACGTTGCCCGGATTCGATGGCGGCGCGCATACCGGCGCCGCCGGCACCCACGATAACGACGTCGTACTTGTGGACCTGCATACGTGTTGCTCTTTCTGTTGTAAACCGGACGGCCGCGCCGGCGGCCTGATGCGTCGGGAGCCCTACGGAGCCGGGCAGTATGGCGCTACGTGCGCCACGCCGTCGATCACTGGGCACGGATCGAAGGTGAAGATCACGAGGGTGCCGAGCACGATGATGACAACGGTGGAGGCGTATAGCACGCTCTTGAGCCAGAACCGGGTCGAGTCCTTCTCCGCGTAGTCATTGATGATGGTCCGGACGCCATTGGTGCCGTGCAGCATAGCCAGCCACAGCATCACCAGGTCCCAGATCTGCCACACCGGGTCAGCCCACTTGCCAGCCACGAAACCGAAGTCAACGCCCTTGATGCCGTCGCCGTCGATCAATGAGGTCCACAGGTGGACGAAGATCAGGACCACGAGGATGATGCCTGAGACCCGCATGAACAGCCAGGCCAACATTTCAAAGTTGCCCTTGCTGGCGCCGGTACGGGTGTACTCCGGCGCAACGCGCCCGGAGCGGGGACTTTCAATTACTGGGTTAGCCATGGCTTAGCCTCCAAAGACAACTGAGAGGTGACGGATGGAGAACGCGACCATGGTGACTGCCCACAGCCCGACGACGCCCCAGAGCAGCTGACGCTGGTACTTGGGTCCCTTTTTCCAGAAGTCGATCAGGATGACGCGGAGCCCGTTGAACGCGTGGAACACGATGGCTGCCACCAAACCCAGTTCGCCCAGGCCCATGATGGGATTTTTGTAGGATTCGATCACTGCGTCATAAGCCTCGGGGGACACGCGCACCAACGAGGTGTCAAGCACATGAACCAGGAGGAAGAAGAAGATCACTACTCCGGTAATACGATGGGCTACCCATGACCACATGCCCTCACGGCCGCGGTAGAGGGTGCCTGCTGGTGTCTTCGACACTGAAATAACCTCCCCTGCACGCCCGGCGTATGCATGTCTCCCACGCAGAAAGACGCCGATGCGAAAGCACTCTTCACTTGATCCTAATGTAGGCTCCGTCACCCGTGGGTTCAATTTAGGCTCTCCTACGCTGTGACATTCTTAACAGGCGCTAAGGTGACGCTTCACCGTCACCCCTTTGCGGGCCTGTCCCGACGTCGGCGAGGGGGCCGATCGGAGGCGCCGGGTGCCCTGCGGCCCGCCGAATTCACCATCGTGCACTAACGTGGAGGCGATGACTACGCAGAGGGCTGGTGCCCAAAATTCGACAGAGGCGCTTGAGCGCTTCTACGGGGTGATCCCCGCCGGTGGTGTGGGGACGCGTCTGTGGCCGCTCTCCCGTGCGGCCGCGCCCAAGTTCCTTCACGACCTCACCGGGTCCGGAAGCACCCTCATCCGTGCCACCTACGATCGGCTGGGCCCGCTCAGCGGTGACCGCATCATGGTGGTCACCGGCAAGGTGCACCGCCGCGCGGTCCTGAAGCAGATCCCCGAGATCCAGGATTCCAACCTGGTGCTCGAGAGCGAACCGAAGGACTCGGCGGCAGCTGTCGGCCTCGCCGCTGCCATCCTGTACCAGCGAGACCCGGAAATCATCATGGGCTCGTTCGCCGCCGACCAGGTCATCACCCCGGTCGAGGTGTTCCAGGACGCGGTCCGGGAAGCGATCCACACGGCAGCCCAGGGATATATCGTCACCATCGGCATCCAGCCCACCCTCCCCGCCACCGGTTTCGGCTACATCCGCGCCGGAGAGCGGCTCGACATCGAGGGTGCCCCGAGCGCCCATGCGGTAATCGAATTCGTGGAGAAGCCGTCCGAGGAAGTCGCCCAGGGATACCTCGAATCCGGGAAGTACAGCTGGAACGCCGGAATGTTCGTGGCCCCGGTGGCGCTCATGCTCCGCCACCTCGAAGCCAACGAGCCAGTCCTGTACGCCGGGCTGACCGAGATCGCCCAGGCCTGGGATACCCCGAACCGGGTCGAGGTGGCCCGCCGGGTCTGGCCCACCCTGCCGAAGATCGCCATCGACTATGCGGTTGCCGAACCGGCCGCCGCGGCCGGCGACGTGGCAATGATTCCCGGCAACTTCAGCTGGGACGACGTCGGCGACTTCGCCGCCATCGGCCGCCTGAATCCCGCCATCGAGAACTCGAAGCTCACAGTGATGGGGGAGGGTGCCCGGGTGTTTTCGGACAACGCCTCGGGGATCGTGGTCTCCGATACGAAGCGGGTGATCGCGCTCATCGGGATTGACGACGTCGTCATCGTTGACACGCCCGATGCCCTATTGGTCACCACCAAGGAGCATGCGCAGGAAGTCAAGAAGGCCGTCGAGCACCTGCGGGCGAGCGGCGAGATCGACGTCCTCTAGGACTGCTCCTGCTTAACCCAACAGCACAGTTCTATAGTGCGGTCCGGCTGTGGCTAGGCTGGAGGGGTGCAAACCAACCGCAGTGCGCCAACCGATCCCGCAGTCGCTCCTCCCATTGGCGTGTGGCTTGCCCCCCTGCTGGAGGATCTGATCCTTTTCCGTCGGGATCTGCACACGCACCCCGAACTGTCGCACAAGGAATACCGCACCACCGACCGGCTCGTGGAGCGGTTGGAGGCGGCCGGCCTCGCACCCCAGCGGCTCGAATACACGGGATTGTTCGTCGACATCGGCTCCGGTCCCATCCGGTTGGGGTTGCGCGCTGACATTGATGCGCTCCCGGTATTGGAGGAGACGGGGTTGGCCTACGAGTCGGCCTCCACCGGCATCGCCCACGCCTGCGGCCATGACATCCACGCCACGGTGATGCTTGGTGTGGCGCTGGTGCTCGCCCGGATGAACGACGACGAGCCCCTGGGTGGACGCATCCGGGTCATCTTCCAGCCCGCCGAGGAAATGATGCCCGGCGGCGCGCTGGAAGTCATCGAGCAGGGAGTGCTCACCGACGTGCCACGGATCCTGGCGCTGCACTGCGACCCACACATCGACGTCGGCCTGGTGGGGACGCGGATCGGGGCCATCACGTCGGCGTCGGACACCGTCCGGGTGGAACTCACCGGCAGGGGAGGCCACACCTCCCGGCCGCACCTCACCGAGGACCTGGTGTTCGCCCTGGCGAACATCGCCGTCAACGTGCCGGCCGTGCTGTCCCGGCGGATCGACGTGCGCAGCGCCGTGTCGGTGGTGTGGGGCCAGATCCACGCCGGCAGCGCGCCCAACGCCATTCCCGGCCACGGCTTCATGTCCGGCACCATGCGCTGCCTTGACGGTGAGGCATGGGAAGCCGCCGGGGACCTTCTCGACAGCACTGTCCGGCAGATCGCCGCACCCTTCGGGGTGGACGTCCACCTGGAACACACCCGCGGAGTGCCGCCAGTGATCAACACCGAAGCGGAAACCGGTCTGCTGGAGGCCGCGGCGCGCGCTGAACTCGGGCCCGACGCCGTCGTCCTCACACCCCAGTCAATGGGCGGTGAGGACTTCGCGTGGATGACCCAGGAGGTGCCCGGCGCCATGATGCGGCTCGGCACCCGCACCCCCAACGGTGAAACCTACGACCTGCATCGGGGTGACTACAACCCCGACGAGCAGGCGATCGGCTGCGGCGTCCAGGTGATGACCAACGCAGCACTGCGCGCGATCAGGGGCGTCCGCCACTAGCGGATCGGCCCACGCTACCAGCGTGGAATAGAGCCGGGGCCCGAGAGGTTACCTCCAGTGTGAGTACATCAGTGAATACCCGTCCGCCCCTGTCAGTCCTCGACCTCGCCACCGTCGGTGCCGGGAAATCGTCGGGGGATGCCCTCGCCGACAGCACCACCCTCGCGCAGGCCGCCGACCGGTTGGGCTACCGACGGTTCTGGGTCGCCGAACACCACAACATGCCCGCAGTGGCATCCACCTCCCCACCCGTCCTGATGGCCCACCTGGCGTCGCAGACCGAACGCATCCGGCTCGGCTCCGGCGGTGTGATGCTCCCCAACCATGCACCGTTTGTCGTCGCTGAGCAGTTCGCACTCCTCGAGGCGCTGTACCCGAACCGGATCGACCTGGGCATTGGCCGCGCACCCGGCACGGATCAGGCAACGGCCATGGCCCTGAGGCGGCAGGCAGGCGGGCTGGGTGTCGAGGAGTTCCCCCAGCATGTCCTGCAGGTGATGAGCCTGCTCGGTGATCACCGGTCGGCTGATCAGGCCCTGAACCTGGTCGCCACACCGTCGGCCTCCAGCTACCCCGAGGTCTGGCTGCTCGGGTCCAGCGGATACTCGGCACAGCTCGCAGGCATGTTGGGTCTGCGCTACAGCTATGCGCACCACTTCGGCAACGAGGATCCCGCAGCAGTGATGAACCTATACCGGTCCAACTTCCAGGCCTCGCCCGTGCTCGATGAGCCGTACGCGATGCTGGCCACCTCGGCGCTGACCGCCGATACCGAAGAGGAAGCCGACTACCTCGCCGGTCCTGCCCGCATCATGGCCCTGGCCCTGCGCTCCGGAAAGCTGGGGCCGATCGTCTCCCCGGAGGAAGCAGCTGCCAGGGAACTTACCGACCAGGAGCTGATGGTGCTGGAACACCTTCCAGCGATCAAGGCCGTCGGAACGACTGAGCAGGTGACCGACCGTCTTGACGCGCTGGTGCAGCAAACTGGAGCCAACGAACTGATGATTACCGGCACCACCTATGAGGTCGCATCACGGGTGGCGTCTCTCGAAGCGCTCAGCGAGGCGTGGGGCGGTCGGGTTTCCAATGGAATACCGGTTGGTAACAAATCCCGAACAATGTGATTTCCGTCGCTTGATTTGGTAGGAGCTGGGGCAGGGCGCCGCTAGAGTATGCTCATATCGTGCCGGACCCACGGTGCGGCACAGAGCCTACGAAAAATCAGTGAAAACAGAGCCACGAACACGTTTAGGTGCTTGCGGGGCGGTCACTCACTGAGGTCTTCGGCCGTGGGGCCCATTTCTTTCTGGAGGAATTTTGAAGAACTCACAGCGCACCACCACGCGCCTCAACAACAAGACGGCCCTGTCAGCCGCGATGCTCGGTGCCTCGGCACTGCTGATCGCCGGTTGTGGCGCGGCTCCCGAAGAGCCAGCAGGCACCTCGGACGCCAGCGGTGAAGCAACCGAAGCCACCGTTGACTACACCGGTTGCATTGTCTCGGACGCGGGTGGATTCGACGACCAGTCGTTCAACCAGTCCAGCTACGAGGGCCTGACCGCCGCCCGCGATAGCCTTGGCATTGAGATCCGCGAGGCCGAATCACAGGCCGAAACCGACTTCGGACCGAACGTAAACTCGATGGTCACCAGTGGCTGCGACATGATCGTCACCGTTGGCTTCCTGCTCTCCGCGACCACCGCTGAAGCCGCAGAGGCCAACCCTGACACCAACTTCGCCATCGTTGATGACAACGCCATCGAGCTCGACAACGTCAAGCCCATCATCTACGACACGGCTCAGGCCGCGTTCCTCGCGGGCTACGCCGCTGCGGGCACCACCCAGACCGGCACGGTTGCGACCTACGGCGGTATCCAGATCCCCACCGTGACCATCTTCATGGATGGCTTCGCTGACGGTGTCGCCTACTACAACGAGCAGAAGGGCGAGGACGTCCAGCTCCTCGGCTGGGACAAGGAAGCCGCAACGGGTACGTTCACCGGCGACTTCGAGTCACTCGCCAACGGCAAGACCAACACCGAGAACTTCATCAACGAAGGCGCCGACATCATCATGCCGGTTGCCGGTCCCGTGGGCCTCGGCACCATCGAAGCAGTTGAGGAAGCCAACGCAGACGGCGCCGACGCCAAGGTCATCTGGGTTGACTCCGATGGGTTCCTGACCGTCGATGCCGGCAACGAGTTCATCCTGACCTCGGTCATGAAGCTCATGGGCGAGGCTGTTGAAGAGGTCATCAGCACCGACGTCGATGGCAACTTCGACAACACGCCTTACGTTGGCACCCTCGAAAACGGCGGAGTGGCCCTCGCGCCCTTCCACGATCAGGAAGCCGCCGTTTCCGACGAGCTGAAGGCCGAGCTGGAAGAGATCCAGGCAGGCATCATCTCGGGCGACATCACCGTCGATTCCGACGCCAGCCCAGAGTCGTAACAGCCAAGGCATAACGCGCCGCAGCTTGAGCGTGAGGGATTCCCACACGCTCAAGCTGACGGCGCGTCTTGCGTTTAGGCTGGTAACCAGCAAAAACCCTACTGACCGGTCCAGCGGCTCCCTCCGCTGATTTCCGGTCCTGATCCAGAACAGGTGGTTGGAGTCCGTTGCTGCTCGAACTGCAGGGAATAACAAAGAAGTTTGGCACCCTGGTGGCGAACGACTCCATCGACCTCGTCGTCAAGCCCGGTGAAGTGCACTGCCTGCTCGGCGAGAACGGTGCGGGCAAGTCCACCCTTATGAACGTCCTCTACGGACTCTACGAACCGACCGACGGCGAAATCCTCCTCGACGGTAAGTCGGTCACCTTCAAGGGCCCCGGCGACGCCATGGCCGCCGGGATCGGCATGGTGCACCAGCACTTCATGCTCATCCCCGTGTTCACCGTCGCCGAGAACGTAGCCCTTGGTGACGAGTTCACCCGCGCCGGCGGCCTCCTCGACCTCGAAAAAACGCGGGCCAAGATCCGCGACATCTCCGATCGGTACGGGTTCGACGTCGATCCCGATGCCCTGATCGAAGACCTCCCCGTGGGCGTCCAGCAGCGGGTGGAGATCATCAAGGCGCTGGTCCGCAACGCGAGCGTGCTCATCCTGGACGAGCCCACCGCGGTCCTGACCCCCCAGGAAACCGATGAACTGATCGACATTATCGGCCAGCTCAAAGCCGCCGGCACAGCGATTGTCTTCATCTCACACAAGCTCCGCGAAGTCCGGGCTGTCTCCGACGTCATCACGGTGATCCGCCGCGGTGCGGTGGTCGGAAGTGTCGACCCGAGCACCAGCACCACCGAGCTGGCCAACATGATGGTCGGCCGTCAGGTGAGCCTCAGCCTCAACAAGGCTCCAGCCAACCCTGGGGAGCGCACCTTCCAGGTCAGGAACCTGACGGTCCTCTCACCCACCGGGCAGCGCCTGGTCGATGACGTCACCTTCGACATTGCCGAGGGCGAGATCCTCGCCGTCGCTGGCGTCCAGGGCAACGGCCAGACCGAACTGACCGAGGCCATCCTGGGACTCCAGGACCACGCCAGCGGATCGATCAAGCTCAAGGGCACCGAACTGATCGGTTTGAAGGCCAAGGACGTGATCCGGCACGGTGTTGGTTTCGTCCCCGAAGACCGCAAGGTCGACGGCCTGGTCGGAACGTTCTCCGTCGCGGAGAACCTGATCCTCAACTGGTACAACGAGCCCCCGTTCGCCAAGGGGCTGGCCATGAAACCGTCGGTGGTGATGGCCAACGCCAAGGCAAAGATCGACGAGTACGACGTGCGAACCCAATCGGCTGATTCAGCAGTGGGAACACTGTCGGGCGGCAACCAGCAGAAGGTAGTCCTGGCCCGCGAGCTGTCCCGGCCGCTGAACCTGTTCATCGCCTCGCAGCCCACCCGCGGCGTCGACGTCGGATCCATCGAGTTTCTCCACAAACGGATCGTGCAAGAGCGTGACGGCGGAACCCCGGTCATGATCGTCTCGACCGAGCTCGATGAGATCAGCGAACTGGCGGACCGGATTGCCGTCCTGCACCGCGGCAAACTGATGGGTGTGGTGCCTGGAAACACCACGCGCGACGTCCTGGGATTGATGATGGCCGGAATGACGGCGGACGAGGCCCTCGGCCAGTCTGCGGAGGAGAAGCAATGAGTTCACAGCTGCAGCAAGGCGATAGCTCCCGCAGTGTCCTGCACCGGATCATGGGTGGAAGCACGCTGGTCGCCGTACTCGCGGTAGTGCTGTCCATCGTGCTCGGTGGCATCCTGATCGCTGTCACCGACGACCGGGTGGCAGAAACGTCGGCCTACTTCTTCAGCCGCCCCGGCGACATGCTGACGGCGGCGTGGGAGGCGGCCAGCGGCGCTTACATCGCACTGTTCCAGGGCGCGATCTTCAACCCCCGGGCCGACACGGTGGCGCAGGCAATTCGCCCCCTCACCGAAACGCTGACCGTCGCGACGCCGTTGATCCTCGCCGGCCTCGGCGTGGCCATCGCGTTCCGCACCGGCCTGTTCAACATCGGCGCCCAGGGACAGATCATCCTCGGCGCCACGTTCGCTGCCTGGGTAGGATTCACCCTCGAACTGCCACCGGGTCTCCACCTGCTCATTGCGGTAGTTGCCGGATTCATCGGCGGCGCCCTCTGGGGCTTCATCCCGGGCATCCTCAAGGCCCGCACCGGCGCGCATGAGGTGATCGTGACGATCATGCTCAACTATGTCGCCGTGTATCTGGTGGCCTACCTGCTGTTCACACCGGGCTTCCAGAACCCCGGCTCCTCCAACCCGATCAGCCCCCGCCTGGACGATTCCGCCCTGTACCCGCTGCTGCTCGGCTCCGGGTACCGTCTGCACCTGGGCTTCCTGGTGGCCATCGCGGCCACCATCGGCGTGTGGTGGCTCCTGAACCGCTCGACCACAGGATTTGAACTCCGTGCCGTCGGGGCCAACCCCAATGCAGCCCGCACCGCAGGCATCAGCGTGACCAAGGGATATGTGGTGGTCATGATGATCGCCGGCGGTCTGGCTGGACTCGCCGGGGTGGCGCAGGTCGCCGGCACCGAGAAGGTGCTGACCGGCGGTATCGCCGCAAGCTTCGGCTTCGATGCGATCACTGTTGCACTGCTGGGCCGGTCTCACCCATGGGGTGTCTTCTTCGCTGGCCTGCTGTTCGGTGCGTTCCGTGCCGGCGGCGTGCAGATGCAGACCCAGACCGGAACGCCCATCGACATCGTCCTGGTGGTGCAGTCGCTCATCGTGCTCTTCATCGCAGCGCCTCCACTGGTCAAGGCCATCTTCCGGATTGACCAGAAGAAGAAGAAAAAGACCACCAAGCCTGATCAGTCCTCAGAGGACATCACCACCACAACGGCAGCTGGAGGAGTGGCGTGAGCGTTGCAACCGAAACGAGGCCGGAAGGCCCGACGCATACCGCGACAGTGAGGAACTGGAAGGCGCCCATCGGCTTCGGCGTTGGTGCCCTGGTCGCACTGCTGGTTTTCGCCCTCGGCAGCCCGGCCCAGACCGCTGTGTTCCGCATTTCGAACGACTCGGACCGGTTCAGACTGGCCGACGTTGCCCTGCCCGCCACCGCCGTCGGCTGGTTCACCGCCGTCGCCCTCACGCTGATTGCCGTCTACGCGTTCCTGCAGGTCAGGAATGGGCGGAAGGTCGCCCGGTGGATCCCGATCGTCTACGGCGCGCTGTTCATGATCGGCTTCCTCACCTGGGTGGTCGGTAGTGCCAATACCCCGAGCATCTCGTTGGCCGGCCTCATCGCCGGGTCAGTCACCCTCGCCATCCCGCTGATCTTCGGTTCGCTCTCGGGTGTCCTGTGCGAGCGGGTGGGCGTGGTCAACATCGCCATCGAGGGTCAGCTTCTGTCCGGCGCGTTCGCCGCTGCGGTAGCCGCCTCCATCTCGGGCAATGCCTACGTTGGACTGATCGCTGCCGCTTTCGCCGGCACCCTGGTGTCGGTGGTGCTCGCTGTCTTCAGCATCAAGTACTACGTCAACCAGATCATTGTCGGCGTGGTGCTGAACGTGCTTGTCTCGGGCCTGACCGGCTTCCTCGCGTCGACGCTGCTCAGCCGCGACTCGGCCACCTTCAACTCCCCACCGAGCCTGCCGGTCATCAGCATTCCGTTCCTGTCCGACCTGCCGATCATTGGTGGCATCCTTTTCCGGCAGAGCATCGTCGGGTACCTGATGTACGTGGCAGTGATAGTGATCTATGTGGGCCTGTTCCACACCAAGTGGGGCCTGCGGGTCAGGGCCGTCGGAGAACACCCCCAGGCCGCTGACACCATGGGAATCAAGGTCAACTCGACCCGGTTCTGGAACGTGCTCCTGGGTGGCGCGGTCGCCGGTTTCGGTGGCGCCTTCTTCACGCTCGTCTCGGTCAGCTCGTTCTCCCGGGACATGACCGCCGGTGCCGGGTACATCGCCCTGGCCGCGCTCATCTTCGGCCGGTGGAATCCGATCGGTGCGTTCTTCGCTGCCCTGTTGTTCGGGTTCTTCACCAACCTGCAGTACGTGCTCTCGATCGTCGGCACCTCGGTGCCGAGCCAGTTCATGGCGATGCTCCCGTACATTGTCACCATCCTCGCGGTGGCAGGCCTGGTGGGCCGGTCCCGCCCACCGGCTGCCAGCGGCACCCCGTATATGAAGGAGTAGCCATGACCGAGAACACCACAGCCGAGGACCCCGGGTCAGGGATCCCCACCGAGGAAATCCCCTGGGAGATGCTGACCGCTGCAGCGACGGAGGCCATGCGCCGGGCCTACGTGCCGTATTCGAAGTTCCCCGTCGGTGCCGCAGCGCTGACCGACGACGGACGCATGGTTTCAGGGTGCAACGTGGAGAACGCCTCCTACGGGCTGACCCTGTGCGCTGAATGCTCGCTGGTAAGCCAGCTCCAGATGACCGGTGGCGGAAAGCTCGTCGCGTTCAGCTGCGTCGACGGCAACGGCAACACCCTGATGCCGTGTGGCCGGTGCCGCCAGCTGCTCTACGAGTTCCGTGCCCCCGGCATGCAGCTCCTGACGGTCAGCGGCATCAAGACCATGGACGAGGTCCTGCCCGACGCGTTCGGCCCCGAGCACCTCTCCTGAACCGGGCCGGCCCTGGCCTGCCCTACAGCTGGAACTGACACAGCACCCGAAACTTACACAGCAGCTGGAACTGACACAGCACCCGAAACTTACACAGCGGTCACATGCCGCGTTTCCGAAGCACCACCAGAAGTAAAGGACACCCGCACCCATGTCTGAGCAGTTCGACGCCGTCGACATCATCCGCATCAAAAGGGACAAAGGCACCCTCAGCCCGGAGCAAATCGACTGGACCATCGACGCCTACACCCGCGGCGCCATCGCCGACGAGCAGATGGCGGCCCTCAATATGGCCATCCTCCTGAACGGGATGGACCGCACCGAGATCAGTCGCTGGACGACGGCGATGATCGCCTCGGGCGAGCGGATGGATTTCTCCTCGCTGGGCAAGGCCACCAGTGACAAGCACTCGACCGGGGGAGTAGGCGACAAGATCACGCTGCCCCTGGCACCCCTGGTGGCGGTCTTCGGCGTGGCTGTCCCGCAGCTGTCCGGCCGGGGGCTGGGCCACACCGGTGGCACCCTGGACAAGCTGGAATCCATCTCCGGCTGGCGCGCGGACCTGAGCAACGACGAGATGATGCGCCAGCTGGCCGACGTCGGCGCCGTCATCTGCGCAGCCGGCGCGGGACTGGCCCCCGCCGACAAGAAGCTCTACGCGCTCCGGGACGTGACCGGGACCGTCGAGGCCATTCCGCTGATCGCCTCCTCCATCATGAGCAAGAAAATCGCCGAGGGCACCGGTTCGCTGGTGCTCGACGTGAAGGTGGGCAGCGGAGCGTTCATGAAGAACCTCGATCAGGCCCGGGAGCTGGCCCGCACCATGGTGGCGCTGGGCCAGGACGCCGGCGTCAACACCGTCGCACTGCTCACCAACATGGCAACCCCACTGGGCCTCACCGCCGGCAACGCCATCGAGGTCCAGGAGTCGGTCGAGGTACTCGCCGGAGGCGGGCCCGAGGACGTAGTGGAACTGACCGTCCGGTTGGCCGAGGAGATGCTCGCCTGCGCTGGTGTGCGCGATGCGGATCCGGCCGCCGCGCTGAAGGACGGCCGTGCCATGGATGTCTGGAACTCAATGATCGAAGCCCAGGGCGGCGATCCCCGCGCAGAACTTCCGGTCGCGCGGGAATCCGAGACCATCTACGCCCCCTCCGATGGTGTACTCGTGGAACTCGACGCCCTGGCGGTCGGCGTCGCCGCCTGGCGCCTCGGCGCCGGGCGGGCCCGCAAGGAAGACGTGGTGCAGGCGGGAGCGGGAGTCCGGATGCACGCCAAGCCAGGCGCCCTCGTCCGCGCCGGCGAGCCACTGATGACACTGCTGACCGACACCCCCGAGAAGTTTGACCGGGCGCGGGAGGCGCTCGAGGGCGCCGTCGTCATCGCCCCCGAAGGGTCGCGCCCCGACGCGCAGCTTATCCTGGACCGCATCGCCTAGGCTCCGCATCTGGCGCCCTTAAGTCTCCTCCCATCCACCCACGGGAGGAGACCGAAGGGTCGAAGATCAGTCGAACGGTCGACGCGGCAGCCGGTATCGGCACATTACCGTTGAATCATCCACCGCACCCCGTTGCTACACCCCGCTGCTACTTCCCGTTGCTACACCCCGGCGCCACGTCTCAGCATTGATCACGTGTGAGCCGGGACCGGGGTCGACTCAGGGGTCCGGTCAGGGCATCCACCCATGGTGGCGCCAGGTGTCGGATGGCATCGTGGTGAATGTCGGTGAGTCAACGAGTGTCAGGAAGGCGGTGGGTCGGGGTGGAAGCGCTTGTCCAGGTCATGAATGCGGCCAGCACCTTCATCCTCAGCACCGCCGAACAGCCCTGGGTCTACCTGCTGGTCTTCATCTGCTGCACCGTCGACGGGTTCTTTCCCCCGTTTCCCAGCGAGTCGGTGGTGGTGGGCCTGGCCTCGCTGGTCCTGACCCAGGGCGTCCCCAACCCCTGGCTGCTGATCACTGCGGCGGGTCTCGGAGCGTTCATCGGGGACAACATTGCGTATGTGATGGGGCGGGCGATCGGCACCAAACGGTTCCGCTGGATGCGCACCGCCCGCATGCAGCGGTCCTTCGGCTGGGCCGGTCACGAACTGCAGAAACGGGCAGCGTCGCTGATCATGGTGGCACGGTTCATTCCAATCGGACGCGTCGCTGTCAACCTCACCGCTGGGGCCACCGGATACTCACGAAGGAGCTTCGTTGCCCTGACCGGGCTCTCGGCGGTTGTCTGGTCCAGCTACTCGGTGGGAATCGGCGTCGTCGCGGGGTCATGGTTCGAGCACAACCACCTGCTGGGTGTGATGGTGGCCATCGGGATTGCTGTCATCCTCGGAATCATCCTCGACCGCATCATCGCTGCGGTCCGCGGCTCCACCCCGCTGCGCCCCGAACCGACGAAAGTCCACTCGGATAGCCAGTAGCAATCGCCGAAGTGCATCACACTGTGCCACCCGGCGGTGGCCGGACGGCGCTAGGTGCGCACACCGCACCTCGCGTAAGGTGAGTGGGGTGACTGAGCCAATCATCTCCCCAGCGACCGACCTTTCCTTCGACCTGCGGAGCCTTCCCAAAGTTTCCCTGCACGACCACCTCGACGGGGGCCTGCGCCCGTCCACCATCATCGAGCTCGCCGAAGCGGTGGGGCACCAGCTGCCCTCCACCGATCCGGTGGCGCTGGGCGAATGGTTCCGCGAATCAGCTGACTCCGGTTCACTGGTCCGCTACCTGGAAACCTTCGACCACACCATCGCGGTCATGCAGACCCGCGAGGGTCTGATCCGGGTGGCCCGCGAGTTCGTCGAGGACCTGGCCGACGACGGCGTCGTCTACGGCGAGGTCCGCTGGGCCCCGGAGCAGCACACCGCCAAGGGCCTGAGCCTCGACGAAGCAGTCGAAGCTGTCCAGCAGGGCCTCGACGAGGCGGTGGATTCAATAGTTGCCAGCGGACGGGCCATCCAGGTCGGTCAGCTGATCACTGCGATGCGCCACGCCGACCGGGGCCAGGAGATCGCCGAACTGGCTATCCGGCACCGCGACAAGGGCGCCGTCGGCTTCGACATCGCCGGTGCCGAGGATGGTTTCCTGCCCTCCCGGTTCAAGGACGCCTTTACTTACCTGGCCGAGCACCAGTTCCCCGCCACCGTTCACGCTGGCGAGGCCGCTGGTTTGGACAGCATTGTCGATGCACTGGTGCATGGCCACGCACTGCGCCTGGGCCACGGTGTCCGGATCGCCGAAGACATCGAGATCGCCTACGACGCCGACAGCGAAGAGCCGGAGCTGGGCGTCGTCACCCTCGGACAGGTGGCCTCCTGGGTCCGTGACCGCGGCATCGTCCTCGAGGTGTGCCCGTCCTCGAACCTCCAGACCGGCGCCGTCGCCGCGTTCGGCGGCGACATCGCCAGCCACCCCATCGACCTGCTGTTCCAGCTCGGATTCAAAGTCACCGTGAACACCGACAACCGCCTGATGAGCGGCGTCACCCTCACCGACGAGTTCGAGCTCCTCAGCGAGACGTTCGACTACGACCTCGACGACCTGCTGGAGCTCACTCTCAACGCCGTCGACGCAGCGTTCCTGCCCCTCGAGGACCGGGAGGCACTGGCAGCCTACGTCACCGAAGGCTACATCCACGCCGATGGCTGAGCCGGAGTCCCGCCGCGCCCCAGCCGGATCCCAGCACCCGCTGGACCGGCTGGTGGCTGTGGTGGCCCAGCTACGGGAACACTGCCCCTGGATGGCGCAGCTCACCCACTCCTCACTGGTCGAGTACCTGGTGGAGGAATGCTACGAGCTTGTTGACGTCCTCGATGAGCTCCCGGGCGCTCCCGCGGCTGACATTCCTGCGGCTGAAACTGGGGCAGGGGACACGATCACTGAACTGCGCGGTGAGCTCGGCGACGTCCTGATGCAGGTGGTCCTGCATGCGCAGCTGCAACGCGAACAGGGGCATTTCGGGCTGGACGACGTCGTCATCTCCCTGACCGAGAAAATGATCCGCCGCAATCCGCACGTCTTCGCTGCCGACGGATCCTTGCGGGACAGCTTCGACGCCACCACCGACTCGATCGTGGAGACCTGGCACCGGGTCAAACGGGCCGAGGAACCGCTTCGTGAAGATCCCTTCCATGGAATCCCGCGGCAGCTGCCTGCCCTGGCGCTCGCAGCGAAGACCCTCCGCCGGGCGCCGGCGAGTCTGCCCCAACCCGCCACACCCTTGCCGGGTCCCGCACCGCAAACCGAAGCCGAACTGGGAGATTTGCTGCTGACCCTGGTGCAGCAGTCCACCGCTGCGGGACTGGATCCTGAGCTCGCGCTGCGGTCAGCTGTGCTGCGGCTGCAGGCACGGTCACGGAGTCTGCAGGCCGAGGACATGATCGGCGCTTCCGCCGACGTTTCCACTAGGCTGGAACCGACCCCATCACTGACCCCACCCCCCGGACAGATCAACCCCTGACCGGCCGACTGCAATTTTTCCCTAGGACCAAAGGAGCATTCCCATGGCCATCATCGATGCCATCCACGCACGTGAAATCCTTGATTCCCGCGGCAACCCCACCATCGAGGTGGAGGTCCTGCTCGACGACGACACCTTCGGCCGGGCAGCCGTACCCTCCGGCGCGTCCACCGGTGCCTTCGAAGCGAACGAACGCCGCGACGGCGAGAAGAACCGCTACCTCGGGAAGGGTGTCCTGCAGGCCGTCGAAGCGGTAATCGAGCAGATCCAGCCGGCTCTCCTCGGCTTCGACGCCACCGACCAGCGGGCTATCGACCAGGCCATGATCGACCTCGACGGCACCGAGAACAAGTCCAGCCTTGGCGCCAACGCCATGCTCGGCGTCTCGCTCGCCGTCGCCCGGGCCGCCTCCGAATCCTCGGCGCTGCCCCTCTACCGCTACCTCGGTGGCCCCAACGCGCACGTGCTTCCCGTGCCGCTGATGAACATTCTCAACGGTGGCTCCCACGCCGACTCCGACGTCGACATCCAGGAATTCATGATCGTGCCCCTCGGCGCCGAGTCCTTCTCCGAGGGTCTGCGCTGGGGCGTCGAGGTCTACCACGAGCTGAAGTCGGTGCTCAAGGAAAAGGGCCTGGCCACCGGGCTCGGCGACGAGGGCGGCTTCGCTCCTAACCTGCCGTCCAACCGCGACGCACTGGACCTGATCACCACCGCCATCCAGCGGGCCGGCTACACCCCTGGCAAGGATATTGCGCTGGCGCTCGACGTCGCCGCGTCGGAGTTCTACACCGACGGTGCCTACCACTTCGAGGGGAAGACCCTGTCCTCCACGGAGATGAACGCCTACTACGGTGAACTGGTCCGCGACTACCCGCTGGTGTCCATCGAGGATCCCCTGGACGAGGAGGACTGGGACGGCTGGAAGGCCCTGACCGAGCAGGTGGGCTCCAAGGTCCAGCTCGTCGGTGACGACCTCTTCGTCACCAACCCGGTCCGCCTGGCCCGCGGCATCGAAGCCGACACGGCTAATTCGCTGCTGGTCAAGGTGAACCAGATCGGTACGCTCACCGAGACCCTCGATGCGATCTCCCTGGCGCAGCGCTCCGGCTACACCACCATCACCTCGCACCGCTCCGGCGAGACCGAGGACACCACGATCGCTGACATTTGTGTCGCCACCAACGCCGGCCAGATCAAGACCGGTGCACCCGCGCGGTCCGAACGGGTGGCCAAGTACAATCAGCTCCTGCGGATCGAAGAGGAGCTCGACGACGCCGCACGTTACGCAGGGCGGGCCGCCTTCCCGCGTTTCACGGCCTAGTTCACAGCCCCGGCGGCTACCCTCATTAGAGAGGGTTGCCCACGGGCTGCCCGTGACGTGTATTGAGGACCCAGAGGAGTATTGATGTCTACCCGCCGCCCCAAGGTGCCGCGCAGTGCAGGTCCTCAGGCGCCAGCGACACCAGCTCCGGAAAGCCACGAGGGTGGGCCGCGCGCCCGTCCAGGCGTGCGATCCGGCTCGGCGGCGGCCTCCTCCGGGTCGATGCGACCAGCCCCGCGCCCAGCGGGTCCAGCCGGTAAATCGGCGGGACCCGCAGGGCGCGGACCGGTACCCCACGCGGGAGCTGGCGGCGCCGCTGGGCCCCGCTCCGCCGAATCACATACCGCCGAGTCACGCACTCCTAAACCTGGCTCCGCGGCATCACGCACCGCTAACTCAAGCTCCGCTAAATCAGACACCGCTAAACCAGGGTTCGCTCAACAAGACACCGCCGAATCCGCTCCGCTGAGTCCCTCCGAGGCGAGGGCGCAGCAGCGGTTGCAGCTCGCCGGTGCCATCCGGCGGGCGCGGCAGCCCTTCCGGCGTGACGCGCCAGCGATCGTGCCGGCCGAAGACGCCAAACCCATCCCCGCGAAATCCTTCTCCGGCAGGCTCCTCGCCCTGGCGGTAGTCCTGGTCACCATCACCGTGCTGCTTGCACCCTCGGTGCGGACCTACCTCCTCCAGCAGGGTGAGCTCAATACGCTGCGCGACGAAATCGCAGCGCTTGAACAATCCCAGCTTGAGTCCGAACGGCAGCTCGCCCGCTGGGAAGACCCCGCCTACATCAAGGCCCAGGCCCGCGAACGGATCTTCCTGGTGATGCCCGGCGAGACCCGCTACGTCGTGGTGGGGGACAGCATCCTCGGCGAGGAAGCCGTCGGCTCCTCGGGCGAGGCCCCGCAGGACCTGCCCTGGGTCGACGCCCTTTGGGACTCAATTGAGCGGTCGGCAACCGACTCCTAGCACCGGCGATTCCGCCGCCGAGTCCCCACTTCACCGCACGTTTACTGCTTCCACGCACGAAAGGTAGGCCGTCATGGATTCCGCACCCAGCACTGAACTGACCAGCTCAGACCTCGACACCCTCAGCCGTCAGCTGGGCCGTCCGGTGCGGGACGTCGTCGAGATCGGGGCACGCTGCGTCTGCGGAAACCCGCTCGTCGCGACCACCGCCCCGCGGCTCTCCAACGGCATTCCTTTCCCCACCACCTACTACCTCACCCACCCGGTGATCACCGCTGCGGTCTCGCGCCTTGAAGCGTCGGGTCTGATGGCTGAGATGACCGAGCGGTTGGAGCAGGATCCGGTCCTGGCGGCGCAGTACGCGCAGGCCCACGAACACTATCTGAGCGTAAGGAACGCCATCGGGGAGCGGTCCGGGACGGGACCGGTACCCGAAATCGACGGGGTCTCAGCCGGCGGAATGCCCACCCGGGTGAAATGCCTTCACGTCCTGGTCGGCCACTCCCTGGCCGCCGGTCCCGGGGTCAATCCGCTCGGTGATGAGGCGCTCGACGGGATCGCCCAGTGGTGGACCCGCGATCGGTGCTACTGCGCCGGCGCCTGGGACACGGCAGGGTCGGCCCCCGACCGCGAACTCAGCCGGCACACCCGCACCCAGGGGCTCACCCCCGAGGAGCTGGAGATCAAGCGGGCGAACCGCCGGTCAGCTGCCGACGCTGCGACGGAAACCACCGCCACCACGGAGGAGCCATAATGCGGACAGCCGCCATCGACTGCGGAACCAATTCGATCCGCCTCCTGATCGCCGACGTGGCCGACGGCCGGACCCTCACCGACGTCGTCCGTGTCATGCGGGTGGTCCGGCTGGGCGAAGGCGTCGACACCACCGGCAGGCTCTCCGACGCCGCGCTGGAGCGGACCTTCACCGCCGCCCGTGAGTACGCGGGACTCATCGACTTACACGGCGCTGACCGGATCCGCTTCGTGGCGACCTCGGCAACCCGGGACGCAGCGAACCGGGACGAGTTTGCGGCGGGGATCCATGACCTGCTGGGAGTACACCCCGAGGTGGTGAGCGGGGAGGAGGAGGCAGCGCTGTCCTTCGACGGTGCGCTGAGCGTTCTTCCCGCCGAGGCCTCGGCCGGTGAGGATTCCCTGGTGCTCGTCGTCGACCTCGGCGGGGGCAGCACCGAGTTCGTTGCTGGCACTGCCGCCGGAGTCGCAGCGTCCATCAGCATGGACATGGGGTGTGTCCGGTTCACTGAGCGTTACCTTGCCTCGGATCCGCCGACAACCACTGAAATCACCACCATGGAGAACGAGGTACAGCGGCTCATCGCTGATGCAGCGCTCCGGGTACCGTTCGATCGGGTCACCCGTCTGATCGGTGTGGCGGGGAGCATCACCACGGTCACCGCGCACGCCCTGCGCCTGCCCGAGTACTCTCCGGCCGACATCCACGGCGCCGAACTGGACCAGGCCCTCGTGGCGCGGGCTGCCACCGAGCTGCTGGAGATGACCCGCGACCAACGGGCCGCGCTGCCCTACATGCACCCGGGCAGGGTGGACGTGATCGGTGCCGGAGCGTTGATCTGGCGGACCATCACCGCGCATCTGGGTGTTGCGACCGGAGGCAGGGTGGTGACGTCCATTGCCAGCGAACACGACATCCTTGACGGAATAGCCCTCAGCCAGAGTTCAGGAAACTAACTTGGTGACTCCCTCTCGCGGTCCACTGAGTGTCCGGCTGCGGTCAACGGCCTGTTTGCTCGGGGCGGTACTGGCAGCCGCGCTGCTGCCTGCGTTCCCTGCTCACGCCGATGAACTGCGGGAGCGCGAGTACTGGCTGGAGGATTACGGCATCACCGAGGCGTGGGAGACCACCCAGGGGGAGGGGGTCCGCGTTGCGGTGATCGACAGCGGCGTCGACGGATCGCACCCCGACCTCGACGGCGTTGTGGTGGGCGGAACTGATGTTTCGGGTGCTGGACAGCTGGATGGCCAGCTGGGTATTGGCGAGGTGTCGGAGCACGGCACCCTGGTCGCCAGTCTGCTCGCCGGGCGCGGGCACCTGCCCGATCCCCCTCCCAGCCCGTCGCCATCCGCCGCCGACGACGAATCCCCGGGCGACCAGTCGCCGTCACCCGAACCGGTGGAGACCACCGGGCCAGACACCTATGGGCGCGGCTCCGACGGGATCGTCGGCGTGGCGCCGCAGGCGGACCTGCTAGCCGTCTCGGTCTGGATCGAGGGTCCGACCAAGGGCCCCAACCCCGCTGGAATCAGTATTGACCAACAGATTCCCGACGCCGTCCGGTGGGCAGTGGACAACGGCGCCCAGGTGATCAACATGTCTCTGGGAAGCACCTCGCCCACCTGGCCGGAAAGCTGGGATGACGCCTTCCTCTATGCCGAGGAAAACGATGTGGTGATCGTTGCTGCCGCCGGAAACCGCGCTGGCGGCTCAATGCAGGTCGGCGCTCCGGCGACCATGCCGGGGGTCCTCGCGGTCGCCGGTCTGGACCGCGACGGCGAAGCGAGCCGCGAATCGTCCTCCGAAGGCATCAGCATCGGCGTCGCCGCTCCCGCCGAGAACCTCGTGGGTGCCCTGCCCGGAGGGGTCTACGCGGACTGGTCGGGCAGCTCGGGGGCAGCGCCTCTCGTTGCAGGCACTGCCGCACTGATCCGGTCCCAATACCCTGACCTCTCTGCCGCCCAGGTGGTCAACAGGATTCTCCTGACGGCACGGGACGCCGGCGACGACGGCGGGGAGCGCGACACCATCTACGGCTACGGGATCCTCGACGTCGCCGCGGCAGTGAACGCCGACATCGCGGTGCCCGAGGAGAACCTTCTCGGGAGTATGGCCGAGTTCATCCAGATCTACCGCAGGGGAGAACCCGCGCCACCTCCCGAACCGGCGGAGCCCACCACCGAACCCACGCCCGTCGACATCCCCGAACCCGCGGTGCCAGTCGCCGAAGAGGTGACTGGGACCTCGGGCGGTCTGCCCGCAGCAATCGTGCTCGGTTTCGGCGCCCTGATCCTCGTCGTCCTGACCGGGGGCACCGTCGCCGTCCTGCGGGCTCGGCGTGCTGCCTTGGACAGCGCGAAGGGAGAGTCCGAGGCTAAGTCTCAGGGGATCGCCAGCGACGACGGACCCTGATTGTGCCTTTCTGGGGCGAGGAATCTAGTCCGACCAAGAGTTAGTGAAGATTTTCACAAAGTCCGGTACCATCGAAGCATGGCACTGAATCAACAGTTCTCCGATCGTCCGCGCATTCTTGTAGTCGGTGGCGGCTACGTAGGTCTCTACGTCGCCCACAAGCTACAGAAGAAGGTCAAATCCCACGGTGGCATCGTCACCCTGGTGGACCCGCTGCCCTACATGACCTACCAGCCGTTCCTCCCCGAGGTGGCTGGCGGCAACATTGAGGCCCGCCACGCGGTGGTGTCCCACCGCACGCACCTGAAGCAGACCGAGCTGATTACCGGCAAGGTCACCGGCATCGACCACTCGCGCCGCACGGCGATGATTGCGCCTGCCGATGGGGGTGAGCCTTTCGAGCTCACCTACCGCGACGTCGTCATGGCCGCCGGCTCCATCACCAGGACCTTCCCGATCGACGGTCTGAAGGACCAGGGCATCGGCCTGAAGACCATTGAGGAAGCGGTAGCCCTGCGCAACCAGGTCCTCGAGCGGATCGAAACCGGTTCGCTGATGGACGCAGGTCCCGAGCGTGACCGCGCGTTGACGTTCGTCGTCGTCGGCGGTGGGTTCGCGGGAATCGAAACCATCACCGAGATCGAGGACATGGCCCGGGCGGCCGTGAAGAAGAACGACCGCCTGGAGCACGCCGACCTGCGGTTCGTCATGGTGGAAGCCATGGGCAGGATCATGCCCGAGGTCACCGAACCTCAGGCTGTCTGGGTGGTCGCGCACCTGCGGTCCCGCGGGATCCAGGTCAAGCTGAACACCTCGCTGGCCAGCGCCGTCGACGGGCGCCTGAAGCTGATCAACATGCCTGACAAGACCCCAGCGGACGAGTTTGAGACCGACACCCTGATCTGGACGGCTGGCGTACAGGCCAACCCGATGGTCAGGTCCTCGGACTTCCCAATCGACGAGCGTGGCCGCCTGCGTGCCAACGCTGAACTCCGGATCACCGGCGACGATGGGCCCATCGACGGCGCCTGGACCGCTGGCGACGTCGCAGCAGTACCCGACCTCACCGGTGGAGGCGTTGGCGGGTTCTGCGTTCCCAACGCACAGCACGCAGTCCGGCAGGCCAAGTTGCTCGCGAAGAACATCTACGCGCAGAACAACGGCGTCGGCCGGGTCAAGGAATACAAGCACAAGAACCTCGGTGCAGTGGCCGGATTCGGCCAGTACAAGGGTGTGGCCAACATTATGGGCTTCGGGATGCGCGGACTCCCGGCCTGGTTGGCACACCGTGGCTACCACGGCATGGCGATGCCGATGTTCGAGCGGAAGTTCCGGGTGGTTTCGAACTGGATCCTGAGCTTCGTCTTCGGGCGCGACACGACCCAGCTGATGGACCTGCAGACGCCCAAGCGGCAGTTCCGTGAAGCGGCCACCCCGCCGCCGAAGAAGGCTGAAGCACCAGCCAGTGCTGGTGCGGCGAAAGCCGACTCCTACGGCGCACCAGCGAAGAGCTAGCCCACCCTGAGTGGCGTTGACGGCGGTACGTGTCCTTCCGGGCAGGTGCCGCCGTTGTCGTTGGGCCCGCCGGTGTTGTGTACCCAGCCGATTCCGCTGAGCAACCACTCCTTCGCCGCAGTGCGCTGCGCGAGGGAGGTGCGGACTCGAACTGACGGTCAGCAGCCCGACCCGCTAGCTTTGGTTGTATGAGCCTCACCATCCGTTCGGAGACCCCGGCCGACCGTCAACAGATTTTCGGCCTGCTGGCCATTGCGTTCCGGGTTCCGTCGGACCCTTCCGCCGAGCCGGTTGAAGTGGGTCTTACCCGTGAGTTGCTGGCCGGTGCAGACTATGTACCGGATCTTTCGGTGGTTGCCACGGTGTGCGACGTGGTGGTCGGCTACGTCATCACGACGAGGGCACGGATCGGGGCGGTACCCTCCCTGGGGTTGGGACCCATCGGGGTGCTGCCCGCATCCCAGGGGCACGGAGTGGGATCGGCGCTGATGGTCGAGTCACTCCGTCGGGCGGAGGCGCTCGGAGAGACATCGATCGCGTTGCTCGGCGATCCGGGGTTCTATCACCGGTTTGGGTTCCAGCCTGCGACGGGGCTCGGGGTTGCGGCCCCCGACCCGGCCTGGGGCGACTACTTCATGGTTCGGGCAATCGGTGGCGTCACGATTCCTGTCGGCGAGTTTGTCTACGCCGATCCGTTCTCACGGCTGTGAGCACGCGGTGGCTCCCCCGGGGTACTGGAGGATCACGTATTCTGGAGGGGACGATCAGCCCGTTACCGCCCCAGTAGCCCAATGGCAGAGGCACCAGACTTAAAATCTGTTCAGTGTCAGTTCGAGTCTGACCTGGGGCACCACTGACCCTCCCGAAGCTGTTGATTCGGCAGGGGTTTCGATCCTTTTGTGGCGAGCGTTACAAGGATGTGACCGGAATTGCTTAGTTTCGACACATTTTTGCATTAGCTTTTCTACATACCAGGAACACCTGGTGATCGCATCAAAGGCGCACAAAGCCTTTCGGTCGAGGAGAAAAAATACATGACTGCAACACGCAACTCCGTGCGGTTTGGCATTGGAGACAATGCACCGCGCGTAGCGAAGGTCGCTGCCCTGGGGCTGGGCATCGCGCTCTTCGCATCTGCCTGCGGCGGATCGACTCCTGAAGGAGACGGCGGAGAAACCTCAGCCGCACCCGCCGCCACCGGGCTGAGCTGCCCGGAGAGCCAGGGCGGGGAAGCCCCCGAGGCCAACCCGAAGGGTGACCCCGCAGCTGTCCCCGAGGCAACCACCACTTCTGATACCCCACTGACTCTGGGCACGCTTCTGCCAACCACCGGTGCACTCGCGTTCCTCGGCCCACCCGAGATCGCCGGCACAAACCTGGCAGTCCAGGAAATCAACGAGGCAGGCGGTGTACTCGGCCAGGACGTCGAAATCATCCACCGTGACTCGGGCGATACCACCACCGACATCGCCACCCAGTCAGTCACTGACCTGCTGTCCCAGGACGTCAGCGCCATCATCGGTGCCGCATCTTCGGGTGTTTCCCGCACTGTGATCAACCAGATCACCGGTGCCGGAGTCATCCAGATCTCGCCGGCCAACACGGCTCCCGACTTCACCGACTGGGATGACAACGGCCTGTACTGGCGCACCGCACCTTCCGACGTGCTGCAGGGCCGCGTGCTCGGCAACTACATCATGGAGTGTGGCGCCCAGACCGTCGGTATGGTCACCCTGAACGATGCCTACGGCACCGGACTCCAGGGCTTCATCAGCGAGGCTGTTGAAGGCGCAGGTGGCCAGGTCGTCGCGAACGAGATGTTCAACGAGGGTGACTCACAGTTCAGCAGCCAGGTCGACGCAGTCGTCGCTGCAGAGCCTGACGCCATCGTCGTCATCAGCTTCGACCAGGCAACCAGCATTGTGCCGCTTCTGACCGCTCAGGGTGTTGACCCAAGCACCCTCTTCCTCGTCGACGGCAACACTGCCGACTACAGTGCTGATCTGGATCCAGGAACCATGGAGGGTGCACAGGGCACCATTCCTGGCCCCTTCACCGGTGACGCGTTCCAGGAAGCGCTGCTCGAGATCGATCCAGCTCTCACCAGCTGGAGCTACGCAGGTGAAAGCTACGACGCGGCGAATGTTGTTGCGTTGGCAGCTGAGGCTGCAGGATCCACCGATGGCGAGGCCATCGCTGCCGAACTGCAGGGCGTTACCGGCGAAGGCGAGAAGTGCTACGACTTCGCTGCCTGCGTCACCCTGCTGCGCGACGGCGAAGACATCGACTACGACGGTATCTCCGGTCCGATCACGTTCGACGAGAACGGTGATCCTACCGAAGCGTTCATCGGTATCTACGCGTTCGACGGCGACAACATCCCACAGCCGAGCCGCTCCGAAACCGGACAGCTCTAGAGGGACGGGTCAGCTCGTGCTGAACTCCAGCCCGGCTGACAACTAGCTCGACACTCGCACCACAAACGGTCGTTGCTACCCCTGATCCAGGGGTAGCAACGACCGTTTTGCTATGTCTGGAGGGCCCCGGTGTGCTATCTAGGGGCGGACTTGAGGACTGGGGCCTCTTACTGGGCATCTGGAGTGGCTACAGGCCCCTTGAGGAGCCCCGGGGATATCAGGGTTACCTTGCCCTGTTAGGCGGCTCGCCGGGCGCAAGGGTGGTCTGAGGGCCCCGCTACGTGGAGCCCGGGTGCGTGGATGAGGAGTTGTTGCGGAAGGGGACGCGGTTGTCTGGTCACGGGCACTCTGGTCACGGGTGCTCTGGTGACGAGCGCCGTGTAGGACGAGGTTGTTTGGCGCTGGGCGCTTCGTCGGGACAGGCCTGCGTGGAACCCAGCGTTGTCTTTGGTGGGGACACGTTCCTTTGGGGCGATGTGGCTGTCTGGTCACAGGCACTCTGGTCACGGGCACCGCCTCGATCCGCGACTTCCCGGAGCCGGACCGACGAGGAAGAATGCGCGGCGTGGAGGGGCGGACTCTGCCTAAAGGAGGGGGCTCTGCCTAAAAGGGTGGTGGTTCTTCTGGGGGTGGCGCTGGTGGTGGGTCTGGTCGGGTGACATAAGTGTGACCGGCGGGTGAGATGGCGATGATCATTCCGGGTTCGGGTTGACGGTAGTGCCAGTAGCCTTCGGATTTGAGTTTGTGGTGGCGTTTACACAGCGCGGCCAGATTCGAATAGCTGGTTTTCCCGCCGCTGGCCCAGGGTGTGGTGTGGTCGAGTTCGCAGAACACCGCCAACCGGTTACATCCCGGATGCCGACACGTCCGATCCCTGACCCGGACCGCGTCCTGCAGGTCCTTGGGGACCCGGTAGGTGGTGGCATCGGCCCCAAGCCTCGCCCCCGTGAACGGGTGGGTAAGAATCCGGGTGAACGATGGGGCATGCCCGGCGAGTCTCCTTGCCGTCTCAGGGTCAATCGGCCCGTAGCCTTCCAGCTCACCTGGCACATCCCCGCCCAGGAGTGTGGAGACCGGGACGGTGACGAACACCTTCGCCTGCACACCCCAAAAGGCGCCGCTGTCCTTCGGGCCAGTGGGGTTACTGTCGCCGTCAGCGATGTGCCCGGTGGCTCCGGCGCTGGTAAGCACATCGACCAGGACGTCAGCCCGCAATTGGGTGAGCGTCCGTGACTCCTCGGCGCTCTGGAGGTGGCGGGCTGCGGTGTCGACGCGGTGGAAGATTCCGGCCACCTGCTCAGTGGGAAGGAAAGCATGAAGCCAGGCCATTCCGTCGTAGTCCGGGGCGACGTATACCCGCCGGTCCTGGATAGCCTTGCGCCGCCGCACTGTGATCGATTCAGGGTGCAGGGTTTCGCGTAACCGGACCGCCTGATAGCTGAACTTCGCGACCGTCAGCTCACAGGCCAGATCGATCAGTTGGGCCTCGAACCCGGCACACACCCCGGGCACCGTGTCGGGGATGCTGATCGCCTCGCCGACCACGGCTACGGCATGACGCCTGGTGATCTTGCCGTCTTCAAGGGCCCGTAGGGTCGACTGGTAGTCCCGGACCAGGAACTCACTGTTCTCGATCAGTGCCCCCGCGGTCCGATCCGGCAGGCGCAGAGCCGCGCCAATCTCGGAAGCCGTCAGCGTTCGGCCGAGGTCCTGCGCTGCCTCTTCCACTCCCGGGCATTCCGTCCGGATCAAATCCCACAGATGGGTGACCGCTTTGGCTTCCTGCGCATCAACCCATGACCGCAACCCATCCAGAGCCTTCATCACCTCAAGCGTCTGCGACGCATCTGAGTCCACCATCGCGGCCAAAGACACCCAACCCGTCAACACCGAGTCACCAAGAGGAGCTGATTCGCCAGAAGGAAGAGCCTTCTTGGTTGCGGTGGTGGGGCCGCATGGAGCTGTGGTTGCGGGTGCTGTTGCAGTGGTTGGGTAGGGCTCGGCCACCGTATCTGCCATGTCGGCCACGTCGGATGCCTTGGGAGAGTCAGCCGCAGGGGATGGGCCGGGTGCGGACCACACAGCGCCCTCACCCAGTGGTCCGGCCGGGCCGTAGTCTGCAGTCCTCGCCCCGGAGGGAGAACCGTGGGGGCGGCCGCCGTCGGGCGCTGGACCGGTGTCAGGAGCGGGCGGAAATCCGGTCCTCGAAGCAGAAGAATTGCTGCTTTTCATACCCTTAGTCCATCATCGAGCACCGACATTTTTAGGGGTGAATCGGGCATCTGGATGAAACTTTTTCAGACAATCTCTTGGGTCCCGAAGCCTCGTGAGACACCCCTCCCACAGCAACGCGCCGGCTACCCCAGGGAAGACCCACGAACTCCGCTGATGACGCAGCTAAACTCCCCACCAGACGGCGCGGGGAGGAATGGAGGAGAGAGCGTCGACTGGGGGCTGGCTGGCAGATGACAACGAAAATGCCCGGTCGGGATCTCCAGTGAGATCCCGACCGGGCATCGACGAAGCCTGGTTACGCTGTGTCCGCGAGCGTCCCCAGGTACAACTGGATTACCTTCGGATCCTTCATCAGCTCGCGCCCGGTTCCCGTGTACGCGTCCTTGCCCTGATCGAGGACATACGCCCTGTCACAGATCTGGAGGCACCGACGTGCGTTCTGCTCGACCATGATCACCGACACCCCGGCGCGGTTGATCTCGTGCACCCGCAGGAACGTCTCGTCCTGTTTGACGGGGGACAGGCCCGCAGAGGGCTCATCCAGCAGGAGCACCGCCGGATCCATCATGAGCGCGCGGCCCATCGCCACCATCTGCCGCTCACCACCGGAGAGCGATCCAGCCCGCTGAGCACGCCGCTTTCCCAACTCGGGAAAGAGGTCGGCCACAAACTCGAACCGCTTCTTGAAGTCCTTGGGGCGCTGGTACATGCCCATCTCAAGGTTCTCCTCGATGGTCAACGACGCGAACACGTTGTTGTTCTGGGGTACGAAGCCCACCCCCTGGCTGACCAGCTTGTTCGCCTTGAGACCGGTAATGTCCTTGTCCCGGACCACTACTGTGCCTGAATGGACCTTCACCAGTCCGAACATGGCCTTGAGCAGCGTCGACTTACCGGCACCATTGGGTCCAATGATGCCGATCAGCTCGCCGGAGCGGGCCTCGATGCTGCAGCCGTTGAGGATGTTGACCCCTGGCAGGTACCCGGCCACCAGGTCGGTGACCTTCACTACCGATGTGCTGTTGTCCTCGCTCATGGTCGGGTCTCCTTGTCATCCGGTGCTGTGTCTGGACTCGCTGCGTGCGCGCCTCGGGTGGAAGGACCTGTCGGGTCTGTCAGTTCATCCGCAGGGCCAGCCGAGTGAGCACTGTCCGCAGGACCAGCCGCGTGGGCACCGCCCGCAGGGCTGTCCGCAGGAGCACCGTCTGCATGGACCCCACCGGGATGGGCGAGGATGCCAGCGTCGGCTGTGCCAACCACCGACTCCTCGTCCTGAGCGAGTTCCACTTCGAGCATCTCGACGCCCTTGGAATCGCCCAGGTCGACGTCGTGATGGGCGCCGAGGTAGGCGTCAATCACTGCCTTGTCCTTCATCACCACTTCCGGAGGACCTTCAGCGACGATCTTGCCCTCAGCCATCACCACCACCCAGTCGGCAATGTGCCTGACCATGTGCATGTCGTGCTCGACAAACAGCACGGTCATACCTTCGGCCTTCAGGTTTTTGATGTGATCCAGCAGGGACTGGGTGAGTGCCGGGTTGACGCCAGCCATCGGCTCATCGAGCATCACCAGAACTGGCTTGACCATCAGGGCGCGGGCCATTTCGAGCAGCTTGCGCTGCCCACCGGACAACGACGCAGCGTAATCGTCCTTCTTCGCGTCGAGTTTGAACTTCGCAAGAAGGACATCCGCCTGCTCGGTGATCTCCTTCTCCCGCTTGCCCCAGAGCCCTTTGAACAGCGCCCGGGCGAGGCTCTCGCCCGGCTGGGCGGTCGCCCCGAGGCGCATGTTCTCCATCACCGTCAGCTTGCCCATCACCTTGGTCAGCTGGAAGGTGCGGACCATTCCCATCCGGGCCACCTTGTAGGACGGCACGCCAGCAATGCTTTTGTCGTCGAACTTCCACTGTCCGCTGTTGGGGGTGTCGAACCCCGTCAACAGGTTGAACAGGGTGGTCTTTCCGGCACCATTCGGTCCAATGAGGGCAGTGATCTTGTTGCGGGGGACCTCGAGGTACTCGACGTCGACGGCGTTCATCCCACCGAAGTGCCGGGTCACCTTTTCCGCAACCAGGATCGGATCCCTCTTACGGCACCCCGGCCCGGTCTCGCCGGTGGTGATGTCGCGGGAATCGGTCATGTAGTCGACCGCCTGCGTCTCTCGTGGTTCGGTCATGCGAACGCCAGCTCCTTCTTGTTACCCAGGACGCCCTGGGGTCTAAACACCATGAGCAGCATCAGCGCGACGCCGACCAGGATGTACCGCAGTTGCCCTGCCTGGACGTTGGACAGGAACGTGATGGCGCCGATCTCAATGGCGCCGTACAGCAGCCCCTGGGTCAGGGACAGCACCACCCAGAAGATCATGGCGCCGATCACCGGTCCGAGAACCGTCGCCATCCCTCCCAGCAACAGACAGGTGTACAGGAAGAACGTGAGCTCGGTGGCGTAGTTGGCTGGCTGCACCGCTCCACGGGGGAGGGTGAAGATCATGCCGGCCAGGGAGCCGAGGAGACCACCGATAACGAGTGCCTGCATCTTGTAGGCGTACACGTTTTTGCCCAGGGCGCGGACAGCGTTCTCGTCCTCCCTGATTCCCTTCAGGACCCGGCCCCACGGGCTGCGCATCAGCAACCATACGGTCAGGCAGGCCAGTGCAACGATGGTCCAGCCGACGATCCTGATCCACAGGTCCCGCTCATTCATGGAGATGGGACCCACGTTGTAGGACCCCGGCGCGAGCGGGTTCAGGGCGAAGAAGCCGTTTTCGAAGTTGGCGAGCCCGTTGGCCGAACCGGTGACGTCGGTGAGGCCGTTGGTGGTGACGATGTACCTGACGATCTCCGCCGCGGCGATCGTGACGATCGCCAGATAGTCGGCGCGCAGGCGCAGCGTGGGGATACCCAGGATGAGCGCGAACAGCACCGAAGCGGTCAGTGCGACGAGGACGGCCACCGGCAGGGGAGCGTTGAACGTGAGGGTGGAGATGGCGTACCCGTAGGCACCCACCGCCATGAAGCCGGCCTGGCCGAAGTTCAGGAGGCCGGAGTAGCCGAAGTGGACGGCCAGACCGAGTGCCGCAAGAGCGTAGGCAGCGGTGGTTGGGCTGATCATTTCGCCGAAGGCGAGTGCAAGAATATTTCCGAAATCCATGATGTGAGCCCCTAACCGACGCGCTCTTTGCGGCCGAGGATACCCTGCGGCCGGAACAGAAGAACCAGGATCATGATCAGGAGCGCTCCCACGTACTTCAGGTCCGCCTCCAGCCAGATGGTTGAGATTTCGACGAACAGTCCCACGATGATCGAGCCGATGAGGGCACCGAACACGGTGCCGAGTCCGCCGAGCACGACGCCGGCGAAGATCAGCAGCAGGATCTGCTGGCCCATGTTGAAGGAGACGCCCGGGCGGTAGTACGCCCACAGGATGCCTCCGAGGGCAGCCAGCGCTCCGCCGACCATCCACACGATCCGGATGACCCGGTCGACGTCGATCCCCGAGGCTGCCGCCAGCGCCGGGTTATCCGACACGGCTCGGGTGGCCTTGCCAATCCGGGTGCGCAGCAGGAGGAACCCGACCAGCAGGATGATCACCAGGGAGATCAGCAGCGAGTTCAGGTTGTTCTGCGAGATGGACACCGGACCGAAGTCCAGGCGCGCGCTCTGCGCGCCGGGCAGCTGCTGGGTGGCACCACCGAAGTTGAACTGGATGATGTACCTCAGGGCCAGCGCCAAGCCGATGCTGACAATCATCATGGGGACAAGACCAGTGCCACGCCGGCGCAGGGGCTTCCACAGACCGGCATCCTGCACCCAGCCAAGGAGCGCGCCAGCAACCACCGCCAGCGGTATGGCGACGAAGATGGGCAGCCCGATGGCTGCGAAGCCGAACGCGACGACTGCTCCAAAGGTGACCATCTCGCCGTGCGCGAAGTTGGTGAGGCCTGTGGTGCCGAAGATCAGTGACAGTCCGACGGCGCTCAGGGCGAGCAACAGGCCGAAGCTGAGACCCGCCAGGGTCCGCTCAGCGAGCGTGTCCCAGAAGCTGGTGGTGTTGGCGACGATCCCGTCGCCGAACAGGAAGAGGGTGGTGACGTTTGAGGTTCCCGCGAAGGTGACCGTCCGGGGGTTGGCCTGGCCCTCGGCGAGGGCTGTCCCCTCGGGGAGGGTGTCCACCTCAAGGGTCACCTCGTAGGCGCCCTGTTCCGGCACGCCGATCGACCAGGATCCGTTGGCTGCCGAGGTGGTTTCGCCGTCGAACCCGTTGCCCGAAACGGAGATGGTCACATCAGGGAGGGGTCCATCGGCGTTGCGGAGAACACCACTGATCCGGTCGGAAAACTCCTGGGCCACGATCTGGCCGGCGGGAAGGGACGACGATGCCACCGCGCTGGGTGCGGCGGGGGTGCCCGGGTGGTAACCCTGGGCAGCAGGGGCACTGAGTAGCAGGACGGCTATGAGCCCGGTCGCAAAAACCAGCAGCCTCCTGATCCACGCAGGCGTCGGTCGGGTTATCAAGTTATGAACCTCGCTATGGGGCTGCCCCGCCTGAGGGTTCAGCGGGGTAGGACGGCTTGCGGGCACGTGTCTTGTGACACATGTCACCGAGTGTGAGTTCATGTTACCCGCGCCATGTTTCACCTGATACCCAAACGGCTACCGGCGGGTAGCGATTAGGTAACAACTCTGCCCCGAGCAGTGCTGCCCGGGGAACAAAATGACCCGTAAACCGTTGACATTGGTAAGGTTAAACACACGTATATCATCCCCCGATGGAGGACTAGTTCACATGGCACTTGGCGGTAACCCGGTATTCAACGGAAAGAACTTCCGTACCGCTGCTCGCGGCAACAACCCGGCAGGGGCACCAGCAGGGTACGGTTCGACGGCGCTCGCAGGCCAGAGCGCAATGAGCACCACCCAGATGGAAGACCTCTACAACCAGCCGTCAGCTGGTCCATCCCAGATGGGGCGGATGACCTTCGACGATGTGATCGTCAAGACGGTCCTCTCGATCGGCGTCGTCCTGGTGGGCGCAGCGGTCCCAGCCTTCCTGCTCCCCGGCCTGGTCATGCCCCTGATGATTGTCGGCATGATCGGCGGCCTGGTCCTTGGCCTGGTCAACGCCTTCAAGCGCGAACCGGTCCCTGCGCTGATCCTCGCTTACGCGTTCCTGCAGGGTCTGTTTGTCGGCGGTCTGACGATGATCCTGGAGGCACAGTTCCCCAACATTGCGCTGCAAGCCCTCCTCGGCACACTGACAGTCTTCGCCGTCACCCTGGTGCTGTTCCGCAGCGGCAAGGTCCGGGCGACCCCCAAGGCGATGAAGATCTTCATGATCGCCATCATCGGCTACGCTGCGTTCAGCCTGATCAACCTCGGCCTGATGCTGTTCGGGGTTAGCGAAGATCCATGGGGCCTGCGCGGAGCGAGCATCCCAGGCACCGACATCCCGTTCGGGCTGGTCATCGGCATCTTCGCGATCGGTCTTGCCGCCTTCTCTCTGGTCATCGACTTCACTTCGATCAGCGACGGCGTCCGCAACGGAGCGCCCCAGAAGTACTCCTGGACGGCAGCGTTCGGTCTCACAGTGACCCTGATCTGGCTGTACGTGGAGTTCATCCGCGTCATCGCGATCATGCGGGGCAACGAGTAGCCTCACCGGTCTGACACGACCAAACTTCTAACGAAAAGGGACCCACAGCGAAGGCTGTGGGTCCCTTTTGCTAGGTGCCAGGTACGGGGTCAGGCGAGGCGACGCGCACCGTCGTCGGGAAGCACCGCGAAAATCGACGGTGCCACATAGCCCGCCGTCGCGAACGCGTCGGTGACCGCTGTGGTGACGCGGTCGACGTCGTCGGTGGGTGTGAGCGCGATGGCCGAGCCACCAAACCCGCCGCCGGTCATTCTGGCACCGAGCGACCCGTTGGCCCGCGCGGTGTCGACGGCGAGATCCAGCTCGTCGCAGGAGATTTCAAAGTCGTCGCGCATCGACGAGTGGCTCACATCGAGCAGCTGGCCGATCGCCGCCGGACCCTTGTCGGCGAGGACCTTGACTGTGTCCTGCACCCGCTCGTTCTCGGTCACGATGTGCCTGACCCGCCGCAGGGTCTCCTCATCGAGGATTCCGGCGGCCGCCGCAAGATCCGCGATCGACAGGTCGCGCAGGGATGCCACCCCCATCAGCTCTGCTCCCCGCTCACAGGACTTCCGCCGGTCCGCGTACCCGCCGGTCGAATGCGAATGGCTCACGTGGGTATCGATGACCAGCAGCGTCAGCCCTTCCTCCTGCAGCGGGAACGGCACCAGCTCGGACTCCAGGCTGCGGCAATCCAGGAATACGGCGTGGCCAGCGCGGCCCCGCAGCGACGCCGTCTGGTCCATGACGCCAGTGGGGGCACCGACCATTTCGTTCTCCGCCCGTTGGCCCACAAGGGCCAGTTCGGACGCCGAGAGCCCTGCGTCGACCAGGTCGTTGGCCGCTACCGCGACGGCGCATTCAATCGCCGCCGACGAGGAGAGCCCAGCACCGACCGGCACACTCGAGTCGATCAACAGGTCAAACCCGGGGAGCCGGTGCCCCGCCTGCTCCAGGGCCCACAGCACACCTACAGGGTAGGCAGCCCACCCATCGACGCTGCCCGGATGTAGCCCGTCGAGGTCCACCTGGACCTCGTCGCCCTCGCCAAGAGTGGAAGCCACCCTCACAGTCCGGTCCTGGCGTGTCGCCGCAGCGACCAGTGTGGAGTGGTTGATGGCGAAAGGCAGCACAAAGCCCGAGTTGTAGTCGGTGTGTTCGCCGATCAGGTTGACCCGGCCAGGAGCGGACCATACCCCCGCCGGTTCGTACCCGAACCGGTGGGTGAATGCGGTGGCGAGATCGTGGGATGGCCCGGTCATGACTGGTCCTTTGCAGTTGTCCCGACGGCGTTGCGAAGGTTGTCCGCGACCAGTTCAGGGGTGGTGTCATTGATGAATGCGCCCATGGCGGCCTCGGAGCCGGCCAGGAATTTCAGTTTGTCTTCGGCCCGGCGGGGCGAGGTGAGCTGCAGGTGGAGGCGGCTGGCAGGTCGCAGCAGCGGGTCAAGGGGTGCCTGATGCCAGGCCGCGATGTACGGGGTGGGGGTGGAGTAGAGGCGGTCCACGCGTCCCAGCAGGTCCAGGTAGATGGTGGTCAGCTCGTCGCGTTCCGGGTCGGTCAATGCTGCCAGGTCCGCGACCTGCCGGTGCGGCACCAGATGGACCTCGAGGGGCCAGCGCGCAGCGAACGGGACGTAGGCGCTGAAGTGCTTGCCCTCGATGATCATTCGCGCGCCCGAATCACGTTCGGCTTTCAGCATTCCCGCCAGCAGGGTCTCCCGGCCGTCGGCGGCGTCGTAATACTCCCGCGCCGCGCGGGCCATCACCGTCGAGCGGGGCGGAATGAAGGGGTAGGCGTAGATCTGGCCGTGGGGGTGCAACAGGGTGACCCCGATATCGGCGCCGCGGTTCTCGAAGCAGAAGACCTGTCGGATCCCGTCCAGGGCGGACAGGGCTTCCGTCCGGTGCGCCCACGCGTCAATCACTGTCCTGGCACGCTCGGGAGCCAACGACCCGAAAGAACCCTCGTGGGCCGAGTCGAAGGCCACTACCTCGCAGCGCCCATGCGCCGGAGCTGTGGTTCCCCAGCCGGCATCGGCCGGAAGTGCGCCAAGGGAAGGACCGAAGGAGGAGAAGCGGTTCTCAAACACCACCACCTCGTAGTCCGGGGCAGGAATCTCCGACAGGTTGCCGGCAGTGGTGGGGCACAGGGGACACTGGTCGGCCGGCGGCAGGTGTGTTCGGGACTGCCGGTGCGCTGCGACCGCCACCCATTCCCCGGTCAGGGCGTCAAAGCGTGCATCACCGGTGGCACCCCGGGCGGGAAGGTCCCTAGTGTCAGCGACGGCCGAGCGATCACGGTGGAGGGCCGCAGACTCGCCGGTGGCGTCGAAGTAGATCAGCTCGCGGCCGTCAGACAGCCGGGTGGGGGTGACCAGGGTCATGGGTGGGTTTCCTTGGAGGTGGGGGTGTCGGGAGTGAGCACGGTGGTGTGGAGAACAAGGTCGGCGAGCTGGTCCGGGCCGACGGCGTCGCCCGCGGTGACGAGACATTCGAGCTCGGCCAGGTCGACGATCTGGGCCAGGGCTACGACGCCGATCTTGGTGGAGTCAGCGAGGACCACCAGCCGCGCGCTCTGGCGGGCGAAAGCGCGGTTGGTTTCGGCCTCCGCGAGGTTCGGCGTCGTGATGCCGGCGGTGGCATCCACTCCGTGGACCCCCATGAAGCAGAGATCGACGTTGAGTAGACCGACAGTGGCGGTGGCGAGCGGACCCACCAGGGCCTCCGACGGCGATCGTTCCCCGCCGGTGAGGAACACGCTGAGGTTGCGGCCACGGTCCTGGGCGGCCAGACCGTTGAGCAGGTCGGCGACCGGTAGCGAGTTGGTGAGCACCGTGAGGGGGCCGAGGTCCGGCAGGAGGGCAGCAAGCTCATAGACGGTGGTGCCCCCGGTGAGGGAGATGGTCATGCCGGGGGTAATCAGTCGGCTCGCTGCCAACGCTATCTGCTGCTTCGCCTCGCGCTGCCGGCCGGTGTTGGCCGAGAACCCTGGTTCGGCGGCGCTCAGCGTCTGCGGTCGGGTGGCACCGCCGTGGACGCGGGTCAGCGCGCCCGCCGCCTCCAGTGCGTCAATGTCACGGCGGATGGTCATCTCGGACACGTCGAACTGCTCGGCAAGCCGGGTCACGCGGACGGCAGGACTGGTCACCAGTTCGGCAACAATCGCGTCCCGTCGTTCGGCGGCAAGCATCCATATCTCCTGAAGGTAACTTTTTCGAACAAAGTCAAACATATCCGATAACCGACGGTGGCGGAAAACCCTCAGCCGGCTGCCGCGTAACAAGGGCCGAGGGCCCGCCGTCCCAATGCCTGATGGTCGGCAACGTGTGGAAGGATGACAGCATGAATCGCCCCTCTCAGCGGAAGGTCCCGGCGGACCTCCAGGGTGCCCCGGCGCAGGTGGCCGGACGTGACCGGTCTGGGGACGTCCCCTATGCGCTCAGCCTGTCAGCGGCCTGGGCCTGGCGGGTGGGGCTGATTGTGCTGGTGGGTGGGATGCTGGTCTGGCTCCTCGGCCATGTGTCGCTGCTGATCATCCCCCTGCTGCTGGCAGCTTTGCTGGCAAGCCTGCTCCTGCCGGTGATGGGTCTGCTACGGAAAGCGAAGCTTCCCAACGGTCTCGCCGTCGCCGTCACCGTCGTCTCGTTCCTGGGCCTGGTGGGCGGCATGGCAACACTCGCCGGACGACAGTTGGCGTTGGGTCTTGCGGACCTGTGGGATGAGGCGCTGGAAGGGATCCGCCAGATCCAGTCCTGGCTATCGGACGGGCCGCTGGGACTGACCACCCTCCAGATCGACCAGTTCATCGAAGAGGTGACGGGAGCCGTCCAGAACAACAGTGGAACCATCGTCACCGGGGTCATCTCGCTGGGAAGCAGCGCAGGCCATTTCGGAGCTGGGGCACTGCTGACCATCTTCGCGCTCATCTTCTTCCTGCTGGAGGGCGAGCGGATCTGGCGGTTTGTTGTAGGCCTGATGCCCCGCGTGGCGCGGATCCCGGTCGACGGTGCCGGGCGGCGCGGCTGGTCATCGATGGCCAACTATGTGCGGGTGCAGATGCTCGTCGCGTTTGTCGACGCGGTGGGCATCGGGGTCGGTGCGGCGCTGATCGGGGTGCCCCTCGCCCTGCCCCTGAGCGTCCTTGTCTTCCTGGGGTCCTTCATCCCCATTGTCGGAGCCCTGTTCACCGGGCTGGTGGCCGTCCTGCTGGCCCTGGTGGCCCACGGCTGGGTCAACGCTCTGATCATGCTGGCCATTGTCCTGGTGGTGCAGCAACTCGAGGGGCACGTCCTGCAACCCCTCATCATGGGGCCGGCCGTGTCGCTGCACCCGCTGGCGGTAGTGCTGGCGGTGGCCGGTGGCACCTTGATCGCGGGGATTCCCGGCGCACTCTTCTCGGTGCCGTTGCTGGCCGTGGTGAATACTGTGGTCCGCTACATCGCCGGGCGCTCCTGGGAGACCGACCCCGCGGTGGGCGGGGTGCCGCCTCCGCCGGACGGGCTCCCGGAACCGCCCGAAGCACCACCCCACAACGACACCCCTGAAGATTCAATCCCCCATGAGACACGAAAGGCCGACCAGTGACTGAGTTATTGGACCTCGCGGTGACGCTCGACGATGTGCAGGCGGCGCAGAAACTGCTCGACGGCGTCATCGCCCGCACCCCCATCGAGGAGTCGCGGGCGCTGGGACGGCTGATCGGCGCCAACGTGTCATTGAAATGCGAGAATCTGCAGCGCGCAGGATCGTTCAAGATCCGCGGAGCCTACGTCAGGATGGCCCGCCTGTCCGACGCAGAGAAGGCCCGCGGGGTCGTCGCCGCGTCCGCCGGCAACCACGCCCAGGGCGTGGCCGTGGCGGCCGCACGGCTCGGCATCACCGCCCGGATCTACATGCCGTTGGGGGTCGCGCTGCCCAAGCTGGCAGCCACCCGTGGCCACGGCGCCGAGGTGATCCTGCACGGGCACAACGTTGATGAGGCTCTCGCTGAAGCGAAGCGGTACGCGGAGGAGACCGGCACCGTGTTCGTGCACCCGTTCGACAACGTCGACGTGGTGGCCGGGCAGGGAACCATCGGCCTGGAAATCCTTGAACAGGTGCCCGACGTCGACACCATCCTCATGGGGGTGGGCGGCGGTGGGCTGCTGGCCGGCGTCGCCGTCGCCGTCAAGGCCAGGGCGCGGGAACTGGGCCGGGAGATCCGGATCATCGGGGTGCAGGCGGAGAACGCGGCAGCCTACCCGCCGTCGCTGGCAGCCGACGCGCTGGTGCCGTTGACCAAGGTATCGACCATCGCCGATGGCATTGCGGTGGGCCGGCCCGGCCAGTTGCCGTTCTCCATCATCAAGGAACTGGTCGACGATGTTGTCACTGTCACCGAGGATTCGCTGGCGCGGGCACTGATCTTCCTGCTGGAGCGCTCGAAGATGGTGGTGGAGCCTGCAGGCGCCGTGGGAGTGGCTGCGCTGCTCGACGGCAAACTGACCGAGAACGGTGCCTCACCTGGGAACACGGCGGTGATCCTGTCTGGCGGCAACATCGACCCGATGCTGATGCTGAAGGTCATCCAGCGCGGCCTCGCCGCGGCAGGCAGGTACCTGGTGGTGCGGATGCTCCTGGATGACCGGCCCGGCTCGTTGGCGACCATCTCCCGCATCATCGCCGAATCGGACGCGAATGTGACCGGCGTCGACCACACCCGCGTAGGGGGTTCGATCAGCATGGGGGACGTGGCAATTACCATCAACATGGAAACCAAGGGCGAGGAGCACTGCGAACTCATCCTCAGGAACCTGCGGGCCGAAGGATTCCAGCCCATGGTCATCGAGGGCTGAGCATGCTCGCCGAACGCGCACGCACGGGGCTGTTGACGGTGGGGCTCTTCACGGCGCTGCTGTGGGCCATCCACCTGGTCAATGTCCTGACCGGAACGCGTCTGGTCGGCTGGCTCGGCATCGACCCCCGGGAGCTCGAGGGCCTGGACGGCATCCTGTTCGCCCCGCTGCTCCACGCGGGCGTCGGACACCTGGTCAGCAACACCTTCCCGCTCCTGGTGCTGGGGTTCCTGACCTTCCTCGAAGGTGCGAGGCGCTTCTCCGTCGCGGTCGCCGCCAGCTGGCTCGGTTCGGGGATCGGCGTCTGGATCTTTGGTGGAGGCCTCACCATCGGTGCGTCCGGGGTGGTGTTCGGCCTGTTCGCCTACCTGATCGTCCGTGGCTTCTACAACCGCAGCGTGCGCCAGATCCTGCTCGCCGGGGTGCTGTTCCTGATGTACGGCTCCATCCTGTGGGGCGTCCTGCCCTCGCCGGGATCCAACGTGTCGTGGCAGGCCCACCTGTTCGGAGCGCTCGGCGGACTACTCGCTGCGCTGGTACTGAAACGGCGGCCCGCCCCCGAGGGGACGGACCGCCGTCGGCAGTCAAACAGGCGCTAGGGGCTGGCTCAGCCGACGTAGGGCTTGGCCGACAGGACCTCAACCTCGATGGACTTGCCGTTCGGGGCCGTGTAGGTGACTTTGTCGCCTGACTTCTTGCCCTGGATGGCAGCGCCCAGCGGTGACTTCTCGCTGTACACGTCGATGTCGGTATCCCCGGCGACCTCGCGGCTGCCCAGCAGGAAGGTGGAGTCGTCGCCGGCGATCTTGGCGTGGACCAGCATGCCGGGCTCCACGATGCCGTTGTCCTCGGGAGCCTCGCCGACGTGGGCGTTCTCCAGCAGGGCGGTGAGCTGGCGGATGCGGGCCTCGGACTTGCCCTGCTCCTCCTTGGCGGCGTGGTAGCCACCGTTCTCCTTCAGATCCCCCTCGGAGCGGGCCTGTTCAATGCGGGCAACAACCTCGGTCCGGCCCGGGCCGGAGAGATGCTCCAGCTCAGCCTTGAGGCGATCGTAGGACTCCTGGGTAAGCCATGCGACAGGTGCACTGTTGGTGGACACGGGCATCTCCTTAGCTATGTCCGGAACCCGACATACAGGAGGCTCCGGCATGGTGACAGCCTGCACAACGAGATGTAAGCAGGCTTAGCAACAAATAAAGGCCCCACCCTTGGATGACCACATACACCGTTGATCACCGGTTGGGGAGAGCCGAACGTATTGCCTCAAGTGTAGTCGGCTTCGTGGGGTTAACCCAAGGTAGTTCTGGGGGGCCATGCCGGAAACGTAGTGAAAATGAGACGTAGCGGCCGTTGCGGACAGCCTACGGAGAGGTCGTGTCTTCCAGTATCCAGCAGGCGTTGACCCCGCCCGATACGCCGATGGTCTCGGTCCTCAGAGAGGTGCGGTGCGCGGTGGTCCGGCCGCCGTCGGTGCCTTCATCAATGCTGTTCGGGCCGATCTCGACCACCTGCCAGCCCACCACTGCATAGGTCTCGCTGAGCACCTGAATGGCGCACTGCACAGTGGTTTCGGGGGCCTTGGTGACCTCGTAGTCGACGCTTGCGCGCCCGGCGTCCTGGATGTTGAAGCCCACGTCCTTGCTCGAGACCTCGGGAATGGAGGTCTGCACGCTGAACACGGCTGTGGCCAGCACCGCGACGCCGAGGGTAATCCAGATCAACCGCTTCCAGGCCCGACGCGACAATCCCGGCTTGGGGGTGCCGTAGCGATTGGCTACTCTTGATACTGGCGGTTGGTTGGTATCCATCGCACACCATTTTATCCCCGCCGGAATTTATTGCCTAAAGCGATTAACCAAACCACAGGAGCAGTCGTTGCCCACCCCGGAAAACACCCCATCATCCAGCGCGTCCGCACCGGGCCAGGGATATCGCCTGCTGGCAGTCCACGCCCACCCCGACGATGAGTCAAGCAAGGGTGCGGCAACCATGGCGCGGTACGCGGCCGAGGGCGTCGAGGTCATGGTAGCCACCTGCACCGGTGGGGAACGCGGTGACATCCTCAACGAAAAGATGGCAGGCGAAGCCCACGCCCTGCGTGACCTGGCCGGGCTACGACGGCTGGAAATGGCGCAGGCCGCCAGCGAGCTGGGCATCAGCCAGCGCTGGCTGGGTTTCACCGACTCGGGCCTGCCCGAGGGCGACCCCCTCCCGCCGCTGCCCTTCGGCTGCTTCGCGCTGCAGCCCCTGGAGCGCGCGTCGGCACCGCTGGTGAAGCTGATCCGCGAGTTCCGCCCGCACGTCATCCTGAGCTACGACGAGAACGGTGGCTACCCTCACCCGGATCACATCATGGCCCACAAGGTCGCCGTCGAGGCCTACCATGCAGCGGGTGACCCTGACCGGTATCCGGGCACCGGGGAGGCCTGGACGCCCTCCAAGCTGTACTACGACCGCGCCTTCAACCCCGAACGGTTCCGTGCTCTGCACGAAGCACTGGAACGGGCTGGCCTAAAGTCGCCCTATGCGGAGCGGATCGCGGCCTGGCTGGAAGCCGACTCCGAGGGCCATCAGGCCCCGGCACCAACCCACGAGACCACCACCCAGATCGAGTGCGGCAAATTCTTCGAACATCGCGAGCGTGCGCTGCGCGCCCACCGCACCCAGGTTGACCCGGAGGGCTTCTTCTTCGCCGTCTCTTCAGACCTGCAGCGGGAGGTCTGGCCCTGGGAAGACTACTCACTGATCGACTCCCGTGTGGAAGCTACACTGCCCGAAGCTGACTTCTTCGCGGGCATAGAATAGGTAGGTCTGGCCCTGTGGCCCGTCCTTCCCCTGAAAGTGGTGCATTGTGAATTACCTGCTCAACCTGGCGTCTGCCGTGAGCCCCACTCCCGATCAAGAGGACGGGCTGAGGCCGGGACTTGATCCTTCCCAGGTGACTCCCGGACTGCTGGGGTTCCTTGCCACCCTGGTGCTGGTAGTAGCTGTCATCTTTCTGGTCAGGGACATGTCCCGCCGGATCCGGCGCGTGCGCTACCAGTCGATGGCGGACGACGCGACGTCGGACGGCTTAATGTCGGACGGCGTCAAGCCGGACGGCACGAAGCCGGATGGGACGAACGGCAGGTCCGACGCCCAGGGCCCCTCCGGTGCACCGGCTTCCTCAGACGATCGTCCGGGGTTCACGCCGCGCGACCGCTAGGCGGGCACCGGCGGGTTTTCCGGGCTCAAACCTGCCGGGCCCAAACCTGCCGGGCCCAAACCAGCCGAGCCCAAACCTGCCGGGTCCGATGCCGCCGGAGGCGTAACCCCGGTCGATCTCTTGCGGCCGCCGCTCAGACGTTCGCCGATGCGAGGAGCTCTTCCAACCGGTCGTAGCCCTCGGACATCCCACCCTCCATGCCTGAAGCAGCCATCCCGTCACGCGCCTCCTGGGTGGGGTAGACGGCATGGCCCATGAGACGGCAGCGCCCGCTGCCGAGGTCCTCGAAGGTGAGGAACTCGATGCTGACGACGTCCGGATACCCGCCAAACTCGAAGGTCTGGATGGCGAACTCGTTCTCCCGCACGGTGTGGAATACGCCGCTGAAGGTATACGTCTCACCCGTGGGACCGGTGTGCCGGTACAGGTAGGTTCCTCCGGATCGGAAATCGTAGTGGTCAACCTCGATGGTGTTCCGCCGTGGTCCCAGCCATTGCCCGATTAGGTCGGGCTTCGCGTGGGCCTGGAATACGAGTTCCACCGGGAAGTCGAACTCGCGCTCGAAGTCGATGAAGGGGACTCCGTCGGGAACAGTGAGTTTCAGTGAGTTGCTCATGATGGATCCTTTGCGCTCTCGTGTGACTGTTTGCCGCTGTCGGCGGCAAGGGACTTCAGCACGGCGTCGAGGCTCCGGAACTGCCCTTCACGCACCAGACGGTATTGGTCAATCCAGGCGGTGAGTGCCTCCAGCCGTGCGGGGTCCAGATGGACGGGCCGGCGCTGGGCATCCCGTGTGCGGGTGACCAACTGTGCCTGCTCGAGGACCTGGATATGCTTCGAGACCGCCTGCTTGCTGATCTCGAAGGGCTCTGCCAGTTCGTTGACCGTGGCGGGTCCACGGCTGAGTCGCGCGATGATGCGTCGCCGGGCCGGGTCGGCCAGGGCCAGGAACGCCCGGTCAAGTAGCTCGTCACCCGGATCATCCACACTAATCAACCTAACTCTTGATCAACTAACTGGTTGATTAAGAAGTTACTCCTGCGGTCGGTGGCGGTCAAGGAGTTTTCAGACGGGATTCAGGACGGCGATGACAATGGCGATGAAGTGGACAGTGAATGCTGCCACCGTGAATGCGTGGAACAGTTCGTGGAAGCCAAACCACTTTGCACTGAAATTGGGTCGCTTGAGCGCGTAGAACATAGCGCCGGCGATATACAGGGCGCCTCCGACAATAATCAGGATTGCAGCCGCGGGGCTCGCGGCGAAGAACTCCGGCAAATAGAACAGCGCGCCCAACCCCAGTGCCACATAGACAGGTACGTAGAGCCAGCGGGGAGCGTTCACCCACAGGACCCTGAAGAGGACTCCCGCGATGGCACCGGACCAGATCACCCACAGCAATACGGTTGCCTTTGACGGTTCAAGGAGCGCCCAGGCGAGCGGAGTGTAGCTCCCAGCGATCACCAACATGATGTTCGTGTGATCCAGGCGTTTGAGGACCACACGGGTCCGGTCTGTCCAGGTACCGGTGTGATACACCGCGCTGATGCCGAACAGGAGCACCCCGGTGAACGCGTAGATGGCAGAGGTGATCTTCCCGGCGGCCGTCGGGGCGATCGCAACCAGGACAATTCCGGCGGCCAGCGCCAACGGTGTGGCTCCCGCATGCAACCAGCCGCGCAGCTTTGGTTTGAGGTCGCCGGGGGAGCTGAGGGTCATGCGGTAATTCTATCCGGCGGGCAGCTATGTTACTGCCCGGTAATGTGTTGATTGTCTGGAGTTCTGGTGAACGCCACAGTATCGACGGCGGCGCATCGGTTCCATGACGGTACCTTAGGAGTAGATCAATCGAGCGACGCATCGGTGCAGCCGCAGCACCTCAGGAAGTAGGACAGGTGAACCACCCCACGAAGTTTCCAGGATTCGCCTACAACTTCTATGAACGCCGGCTGCAGCGGTCACTGAGCCCCGACCGGATTCCGCACCACATTGGCGTGATGGTCGACGGTAACCGGCGGTGGGCCAAACTGGCGGGTGCACCGACCCGTGACGGGCATCAGGCGGGCGCCGACAAGATCCACGAGTTTCTCGGGTGGTGTGAGGAACTTGGCGTCGAAGTAGTGACCCTCTACATGCTCTCCACCGACAACATGAGCCGCTCTCCGGAGGAGATCGAGCAGCTCCTGGACATCATTGCCAATACCCTCGACCGGCTGGGGGAGAGCAATCGGGTGCGCGTGCAACCCGTTGGTGCACTCGAACTGCTGCCGGCTGATCTGTCGGACAAGCTGTGCTCCCTCGCCACCCACACCCGTGACATCGACGGTCTGCACGTGAACGTTGCGGTGGGCTATGGCGGACGCCGGGAGATCGTCGATGCGGTGAAGGAACTGCTTCTCGCCGCGGCAGCGAACGGCGAAACCCTCCCGGAGGTCGCGGAAGGTCTCACCGACCAGCAGATCTCCTCCTTCCTGTACACGAGGGGGCAGCCGGACCCGGACCTGGTGATCAGGACCTCCGGGGAGCAGCGGCTCTCCGGATTCCTGATGTGGCAGAGCGCGTACAGCGAGTTCTACTTCTGTGAAGCCCTCTGGCCTGATTTCCGCCGGGTCGACTTCCTCCGTGCGCTGCGCGACTACGGACGTCGGCAGCGACGGTTCGGTGGCTAGCGCCCCAACCGAAAGTTAATCGGGAATTATTTTCGACACGCCGCGCCATATTTTCGGGGCCCTGCTGTGCGGCGTATTCTCGACTCCATCAGGGGGCAACCAGCCGCCTGGTCGGGAGGCCACCGATGCAGCGAACAGGGCACACCAGCACCTCGCCACGTCTGGGGAGGCCGTGCCAGGCCTCATGGTCGCACTGCCCCACCCATTCATCACAAGTCGGGGATTGCACGCCCCGCCCGTGGAGTCCACATGACTAGAACTGACACCCAACAGCGTTCATTTGACTCAGGCCACAGCCTCCCGCCCACTGCCACCACGAAGGCCCGCACCAGCACTGATGACGAAGTCATCCTTGCCGAGGCGGGCCTTTCGTCTGTCGAAAGCCTCGGCAGCCGGAGCTACGTGGTGGACACCTCGGTACTGCTCTCAGATCCGCGGGCCATCCTGAGGTTCGCAGAGCACGAGGTGATCCTGCCGATCGTGGTGATCAGTGAGCTGGAAGCCAAACGCAACGATCCCGAGCTGGGCTACTTTGCACGCAAGGCGCTCCGGTTGCTCGACGATTTGCGGGTGCAGCACAACGGGCTCAACCAGGCGATCCCTCTCGGGGAAGAGGGCGGAACGCTGCGGGTTGAGCTGAACCATATTTCCACCGAGGTGCTGCCGGCAGGTTTCAGAAGTTCAGACAACGATTCACGGATCCTTGCCGTGGCCAAGAACCTCTCGGACGAGGGCAGGAACGTCACGGTCGTGTCGAAGGACCTGCCGATGCGCGTCAAGGCTTCGGCGATGGGCCTGAAGGCCGACGAGTACCGCAGTGAGCTGGTCACCGATTCCGGGTGGACAGGGGTCGCCGAACTGGATGTGGCCGAGGCCGACGTCAACACCCTCTACGAGCACCAGCCGGTGTTCCTTCCCGAGGCCGCCGAGATGCCCGCCAACACCGGGCTGGTGATGCACTCGCCGAGGGGGTCAGCCCTCGGCCGGGTCGGTGCCGACAAGCAGGTGCGCCTGGTCCGGGGCGACCGGGATGTCTTTGGCCTCCACGGCCGGTCAGCCGAGCAGCGGCTCGCCATCGATCTCTTGATGGATCCGGAAGTGGGGATCGTCTCGATGGGCGGGCGCGCCGGAACCGGAAAATCGGCGCTGGCCCTCTGCGCCGGCCTGGAGGCAGTCCTGGAACGCCGTGAACACCGGAAAGTGGTGGTCTTCAGGCCGCTGTACGCCGTCGGTGGCCAGGAGCTGGGGTACCTGCCCGGCAGCGAGAGCGAGAAGATGAATCCCTGGGCGCAGGCCGTCTTCGACACGCTGGGTGCCCTGGTGTCGCAGGAGGTGGTGGAGGAGGTGATGGACCGCGGCATGCTCGAGGTGCTCCCGCTCACCCATATCAGGGGCCGGAGCCTGCACGATTCGTTCGTCATCGTCGACGAGGCCCAGTCACTGGAGAAGAATGTCCTCCTCACCGTGATGAGCAGGATCGGGCAGAATTCCAAAATTGTCCTGACCCACGATGTGGCCCAGCGGGACAACCTGCGGGTGGGTCGCCACGACGGGATCGCCGCGGTGGTGGAAACCCTCAAGGGGCATCCGCTGTTCGGACACATCACCCTGACCCGGTCGGAGCGGTCGCCTATTGCCGCGCTCGTCACCGAACTCCTGGAGGGTGCCGAGATCTAGGGAAGGGAAACATCGAGGAGCGGGAAAGATGTAGAGCTGGAAACCAGCAGTGCCGATGGATGTCAGCTGATGCGGGGAACGGTCAGCTGACATTCCACGGAATGTGGGAACTGACGTCCGTGAGGCCCATCCCCGAGTCCACGAAGTGGTCATCGATCATGTATTCATCGACGCCCAGGATGCGGAGCCAGTGCCCGCCCCCTGCGAACTCCCCGTCCAGTGCCCGCGTGGACACGCAAATTCCGGTGCCCACGTCCACCTTCACCTCGGTCCGGCCGCGGCCGATGAGGGGGTAGCCCGGAGTGAAGGGTTTGTACGTGAGGTTCGGGGTGGCGATGGCGCTGAGCACCGGCCGGCCCTCGAATTCCTCCTCCACAATATTCTCCAGTTCCACCCGGTTGGCGAAGGGGGATTCGAAGGCGACTGGCGAATCACCGGCGAACTCAACCGGGTCCAGCATGGCGGCCCACCGTGGGTCGCCGAACGCCGGTTCACCGTAGGCGGCTTCCGGGCGCCTCAGCACAAAGCCGGCGTCGTTATAGACGGGGGTGATGAGCCGGGGTGCCAGTAGCCAGGACTTGCGGGTGGCACTGACATACAACGCATCGCGGGAGCCAGCAGTGCCGGTGGTACTGTGCAGCAGCACGCCGTCGTCGTCCTCGACCCGCAGCGCGGCCGGCCGACGTAGCCATGCCTTCAGCGGGCGGGTGTCCGATTCGGCACTCCGCCAGGCCACAGTGAAGCGCAACGTCTCCCATCTCCACGGGGACGACCGACACAGCGACCGGAACGTGGCTGCGGGGGTGGCGCTGTGGGTTGCCGACATATCCACAGTGTAACCGCCGCCATTCACTGCACCAGAGCGGAGGCAGTAGCTTGGGATCCATGACCGAGATCCTCATCCGGTACGCCGCCGGGAGCCCGCCGGCGGTCCTGCCTCTCGCCCTGGCGATGGGTGTCCTGCTGGTGGTGGGTGTCCGGCTCGCCGTCGTCGACTCCCGCACCCACCGGTTGCCGGACCGGATCATCTTCCCCGCCTACCCGGTGGCAGCGGTGCTGCTGGCGGCGGGCGCCCTGATCGCCGGAGAGCCCTCCCGGGTGCTCGCCATGCTCATCGGTGCTGCGCTGCTCTGGCTGGTGTACTTCATGTTGAGGATCGTCTACCCGGCGGGGATGGGCTTCGGAGACGTGAAGCTCGCCGGCCTGCTGGGACTGTATCTCGGGTTCGCCGGGTGGGGATACCTGCTGTGGGGGACCTTTGCGGCATTCTGCCTTGCTGGGCTGTGGGGGCTGGCCCTGATCGCCAGCCGTCGTGGCACCCTGAGGTCGGCGATTCCGTTCGGCCCGTTCATGATCGGCGGCGCGGTACTGGTCCTGGCGATCCCGTCGCTAGGCTGAAGGGATGCCGACCCCTGACTATGTCCTGTCCCTCCGCGAGAAGATCGGGCACGCGCCGCTTTGGCTGCCCGGCGTCGGCGGCGTGGTGTTCGACGACGACGGCAGGGTGCTGCTCGGAAAACGTACCGATAACGGGCAATGGACGGTGATCACCGGAATGCTTGAGCCCGGCGAGGAACCGGCACCGGGCATCGTGCGGGAAATCCTTGAGGAGACAGGGGTGGTGGCCCGGGTGGAGCACCTGATCCGGGTGGAGGTAGTGGGGCCGGTAACCTTCCCCAACGGGGACGTGTGCACCTTCCTCACCTCCGACTTCAGCTGCCGGTACGTTTCGGGGGACGCCCGCGTGAACGACGACGAGTCCACCGACGTGCAGTGGTTCCCCCTCGACGACCTGCCCGACCTGAACACCCGGCACCGCCAGCTCATCGAATCGGCCCGCACGGCTGACGGCGTCCCCCACTTCGTGCGCTAGCGGGAATCCGGTCCCGGAGCCGGACGGGCCTCCGGTTCGGAGTCGTGGTCGGCGGGTGCCTCACTTCCGGCCGTGCCGGCCGCGGTGGTCCCCCCGGCGGTCGCGGTGGTCCCCCCGGCGGGCACCGAGGCGCGCTCGCGTTCGAGGCGTTCAGCGTCCTCGCCGCCAATCGCCTCACCCCTGGCCACCATGCCCGAGGTTTCCGACAGGGGGATGTGCTTGAGGGTGACGGCAAGGATCAGGGCGATGACCAGGAACGGTACGAGGTACCAGAACACCGGCGCGAGGGAGTTCGCGTAGTCGGCCACGATCGCGTCCCTGAGTGGGTCGGGCAACTGTGCCAGGGTCTGCGGATCGATAGTTGCTGACGCCTCACCGGCCTGCGCCGGCGTCGAACCGAACCCCGTGAAGGTGGTGGTGAGCGATTCGGTGAGGCGGCTGGTGAAGATGGCACCGAACACTGCGACACCCAGGGAAGCTCCCACTTCGCGGAAGTAGTTGTTAGTGCTGGTCGCGGTGCCGATCATGTCGGCGGAGACTGCGTTCTGCACCACGAGGACGATCACCTGCATGATCAGGCCGAGCCCAGCGCCGAAGAGGAACAGCTGGGCGCAGATCACCCAGATGGGGGTGTCAGCGGTCAGCGTGGTCATCCACAGCAGCGCCACGATCGTGAAGCTGGTTCCGACAATGGGGTAGGGCTTGTACTTCCCGGTCCGTGAAATGGCCAGACCGGAGTAGATCGACATGCCCATCAGGCCCACCATCATGGGCAACATCAGCAGGCCGGAGACCGCTGCCGAGGTACCCGAAGACATCTGCAGGAAGGTGGGAACGAACGCGAGGGCGGCGAACATGCCCAGCCCGAGGGTGAAGCCGATGGCCGTCGCGTTGATGAAGACCCTGTTGCGGAAGAGGCTGAGGGGGATGATCGGATCCTCGGCACGGCGCTCTGCCATGATGAACGCGGTCACGGCAAGAACCAGCCCGACGCCGAAGGCCCAGGTGAGGGGTGAGGTCCAGCCCTCTGCAGGGTCGGCACCGAAGTCGGTGAAGAAGATCAGGCAGGTGGTGGCAATGGACAGCAGCCCAATCCCGAAGTAGTCAATCCGTTTGGTGGCCTGCTTGGACGGGAGAGTGAGGGTGAACCAGGCGACGGCGAAGGCCGCGACGCCGATGGGGATGTTGATGTAGAAGGCCCAGTTCCAGGTCAGGTTGTCGACGAAGAACCCGCCGAGCAGGGGACCGGCGACCGCCGAGAGGCCGAAGATACCGCCCAGGGGGCCCATGTACTTGCCGCGCTCGCTGGCGGGGACGATGTCCGCGATGATCGCCTGCGAGAGGATCATCAGCCCGCCGCCGCCGAGACCCTGAATGGCCCGGAAGATCACAAAGGCCCAGAAGTCGGTGGCGAAGGCGCAGCCGATCGATGCGATCGTGAACAGGGCGATCGCGAACAGGAACAGGTTGCGCCGGCCGAACACATCGCCGAGTTTGCCGTAGATCGGCATCACGATGGTTGTGGCGAGCAGGTAGGCGGTGGTGATCCAGGTCTGGTGTTCGACGCCGCCGAGTTGCCCCACGATGGTGGGCATCGCCGTCGAGACGATGGTCTGGTCGAGGCTGGCCAGCAGCATGCCGGCGATGAGTGCTGAGAAGATGATCCAGATGCGCTTCTGGGTTAGCAGCAGCGGCCCCTTTTCCTTCTGGGCGGTCGAGCTCATGGTGTTCCTTCGGGGGTGTGGTGTGGGGCGCCGGTGTTAAAGAGATAGCCTGCGGCGTCGATGTTGGATTCAAGAATGTCGCGGTAGCTTTGGCTTTCCTCGTCGCGGAAGAACGCGTGAGTGGAGAGCCAGGCGATGCGGCCGATGAGCTCGGCGGCCATGGCGGCGCGGGGGTCGTCAGCAGTCATGCCCTCACGGCGGGCGATCAGGGCTGCGAACTCCTTGTGCCGGACCGCTGAGTCGCCGAACAGCTTCACGAGCAGTTGGGGTTCACGCTGCATGAGGGCATGCATCTGCGCGAACTCCTCCCGCGTGATGGCGAGGCGCTCGCCGGTGGAGGCGGCCAGCTCGGCCAGCGCGGTCAGTAGGGGGACGGACCCGGCGCTGGCAAGGAAGGCGTCAGTCAGGTCTTTCGGCTGATGGTCCTCGCTGTGGCCGAGCACCGCGTCTTCTTTGGTGGGGAAGTAGTTGAAGAAGGTGCGCCGGGAAATGCCGACCTGCTCGCAGAGCTCCTCGACGGTAAAGCCGCTGAGCCCCTTGTCGATGGTCAGCCGGCGGGCGGTGTCGCAGATGGCTGACCGGGTAATCAGCCGTTTGCGTTCGCGCAGGCCGCCGTCTTCATTTTTTGCACTATTTTCCACGGAGTACATATTTGCACGATAGAGCTAAGAGTGCAAAATAATAAGTCTGGGCACAGAAACGGCCCCAAGGGAAAGGCCCGCCGGGAGGAACCGGCGGACCTGATCCTCAGGGCCGTGTCTGTGCGGGAAGCGCTAGTTACTGCGGCGGTCGGGTCATGGACAGGACGTCGAGTGAGTCGTCCAGCTGCTGCTCGGTGAGCTCCCCGCGCTCCACAAACCCGAGCGCGACGACTGCCTCCCGGACCGTCAGCCCCTCGGCCACCGCCTTCTTGGCGATCTTCGCGGCGTTTTCGTAGCCGATGTACTTGTTCAGCGGGGTCACGATCGAGGGGGACGCCTCGGCCAGGAACCGGGCGCGCTCCTCGTTGGCGGTGATGCCGTCGATCATCTTGTCGGCCATCACCCGGGTGGAGGTGCTCAGGAGCCTCACCGATTCCAGGACGTTGCGGGCGATGACGGGGATGCCGACGTTGAGCTCGAACGCGCCGTTGGTTCCGGAGATGGCCACCGTGGCGTCGTTGCCCATCACCTGGGCGCACACCATGATGACCGCTTCGCAGATGACCGGGTTGACCTTGCCGGGCATGATGGACGAGCCGGGCTGCAGGTCGGGTAGCGCGATCTCGCCGAGGCCCGTGTTGGGGCCGGAGCCCAGCCAGCGCAAATCGTTGTTGATCTTGGTCAGCGATACGGCGATGGTGCGGAGCATGCCCGACACCTCGACCAGTCCGTCGCGGTTGGCCTGTGCCTCGAAGTGGTCGCGGGCCTCGGTGAGGGGAAGTCCGGTGTCGCTGGCGAGAAGTTCGATGACCCGAGCCGAGAATCCGGCGGGGGTGTTGATCCCCGTGCCGACTGCTGTGCCGCCCAGCGGTACTTCGGCGACCCGGGGGAGTGAGGCGTGGATACGCTCGACGCCGTAGCGCATCTGCGCGGCGTACCCGCCGAATTCCTGGCCGAGGGTGACCGGTGTGGCGTCCATCAGGTGGGTGCGGCCGGACTTGACGACGGTCTTGAACTCGTCGGCCTTGCGCTCCAGTGAGGCGGCCAGGTATTCCAGTGCGGGGACCAGATCCTTGGTCAGTGCTGACGCTGCAGCCACGTGCACCGAGGTGGGGAACACATCGTTGGAGGACTGGGAGGCGTTGACGTGGTCGTTCGGGTGAACAGTGGTTTCGCTGCCCGCGGCGGCGAGGGCTCGGGTCGCCAGGGTGGCGACGACCTCGTTGATGTTCATGTTCGATGACGTGCCGGAGCCGGTCTGGTAGATGTCGATCGGGAAGTCGCCGTCGTACTTGCCCTGCGCCACCTCTTCGGCGGCGGCCTCGATGGCGCGGGCACGCTCGTCGTCGAGCACTCCCAGTTCGGCGTTGGCGGTGGCTGCGGCCTTCTTGATGCGGGCCAGCGCTTCGATGTGGGCGCGCTCCAGGCGGGTGCCGGAGATGGGGAAGTTCTCCACGGCGCGTTGGGTCTGTGCACGGTACAGGGCGTTGACCGGAACCCGGACCTCGCCCATCGTGTCGTGTTCAATACGGAATTCGGCGTCGGATCCAGGCGATTGAGTCATGCGCCAATTCTCTCCGCTGGGGCTGCAGCGAACCAAATCCTGCTCGGCGCCACATCGAAATGCAGCGGGAATCCCCTGCGGTGGCTGAACACCGCCGGGCGCTGCCGTCTAGAGGTCGCCGATTCCTGAGACGATCTCCGCCTTGCCGTCCTCCAGCCGGTAGGTCACACCCATCACGGCTGTCGAGCCCTGCTCGACGGCGTCGGCGATGACCCGGGAGGAGTCCACCATGCGCTTCGAGGTCTGTTTGATGTGCTCGACAACTGTCGCGTTGAGGTCGGTGACCCCGTTGCGGCGGGAGGTCAGGACCGAGGGGGTGATCCGCTCCACGAGTTCACGGAGGAAGCCCACCGGCATTACGCCGGAATCGAGGGAATCCATGGTGGCAGATACGGCGCCGCAGCGGTCGTGGCCTAGCACCACGATGAGCGGGACGTTCAGCACACTGACACTGAACTCAAGGGAGCCCAGGACGGCGTCGTCGATGACCTGACCGGCGGTGCGCACCACGAAGACGTCGCCGAGGCCGAGGTCGAAAATGATCTCAGCGGCCAGCCGGGAGTCCGAGCATCCGAAGATGACGGCGAACGGGTGCTGGGTTTCGACCAGTGACGCCCGGTGCAGGGCATCCTGGTTGGGATGCGAGGACGTCCCCGTGACGAACCGCTGGTTTCCATCACGCAGTCGCTGCCAGGCATCGGCAGGAGTCAATTGGTTGTTCACGGGGCCTACCTTACGCCGCATGGCCCAGGTTTCCTGAGACTGTGACCCTTCGATTTCGGGCCGGTGACCCGGACAAGCAGCCTAGGGGGCAGCGAGATCGTTCAGGATTGCGTCGCCGAGCACATCGAATTCGGCGAGATCGGCGGTGCCGTTGAGGATCAGGGTAAACTCGTCGGTCTCGGTGGTCAGGAAGGAATCCCCCGAGGAGGAGTCGAACAGCTCCCAGTCGAGGGTGCCGATGGTGCGCTGGCCGGAGAGCTGGGCGCCGTCGAGCCGTTGCGCAGTCCAGGTGGGGTTGGCGCTGTTGGTCTGGGTGAGCTGAATGAACTGCCGTTCGGGGGTGAGGTAGCCGACCTCCCAGAAGGGGACGCCGTCGCTGCCGCCCGGATTCCAGCGGGCAAAGTTGGAGGTCCAGCCCTCCGGCAGGTCGGGGGCCAGGGGCACATACCCGGCAATGTCAGCGGCCTCCGCGGAGACGTTCGGAACGTCGATGTCCCGCGCGTAGGTTTCGGCGGTATGGGTCGGGTTGAGCAGCAGCACCGGCAGCACCAGGCCGAAGGTCGCGGCAACCGCGATCAGCATGCCGATCACCGTGGAGTTGGCCCGCTTCGCCTGCTTCGGGGTCAGGACAGGAGTGAACTGTTGGTCAGCGTCGGGACGGGGGGCGCTGTCGGCGGAAGTGTTTGATGGTCCGGGCTGGGGGGTGCTCACGGTTCTATTTTCCACCACACCCGGGGTGCCTGCCTAAACGATGGCCCTCCCGGACTGCGGGACGTCCGCCGTCACGCATAGTGCGGCTGGACCGGTCCTACTATGATTGGGCGCAGGGGATAAGTCCCGCAGCTTTCGCCAGCGATGGCACAGCACCGCTTCGACGATGAGGATTGACGTGTCTAACACCGCCAAATCAGCCCAGTATTCAACGCTTTCGCGCGCCCTCGCCGTCGGCGACGATGAGCCGGACCGCAACCTTGCGCTGGAACTGGTGCGCGTGACCGAAGCAGCAGCCATTGCCGGCGGCCACTGGGTCGGCTACGGGGACAAGCTCAAGGCCGACGGCGCGGCGGTGGACGCCATGCGCTCCCTGCTCTCCACCGTCCACTTCAACGGTGTGGTGGTCATTGGTGAGGGCGAGAAGGACGAAGCCCCGATGCTGTTCAACGGCGAGCGGGTCGGCGACGGCAGCGGACCCGAGTGCGACGTCGCCGTCGACCCAATCGACGGAACCCGGCTGACGGCCCTCGGCATCAACAACGCGATCGCCGTGCTGGCCGTCGCCGAGCGCGGCACCATGTTCGACCCCTCAGCGGTGTTTTACATGGAAAAGCTGGTCACCGGGCCCGAGGCCGCCGACATGGTGGACCTGCGCCTGCCCGTCAAGCAGAACCTGCACCTGATCGCTAAAGCGAAGGGCAAGTCGGTCAACCAGGTCACCGTCATGATCCTGGACCGCGACCGGCACCGCCCGCTGGTCGACGAGATCCGCGCCGCTGGCGCACGCACCAAGTTCATCATGGACGGTGACGTGGCCGGGGCCATCGCCGCAGCCCGTGAAGGCACCGATGTCGACGCCCTGATGGGAATCGGTGGCACCCCCGAGGGGATCGTGGCCGCCTGCGCCATCAAGTCGCTCGGCGGCGTCATCCAGGGCCGCCTCTGGCCCACCAGCGACGAGGAGAAGCAGAAGGCCCTCGACGCCGGCCACGACCTCGACCGCGTGATGTCCACCTCCGACCTCGTGACCAGCGACAACTGCTACTTCGCGGCGACCGGCATCACCGACGGTGACCTGGTGCGCGGCGTGCGCTACAACAAGGGCAAGGTCCTTACCCAGTCCATCGTGATGCGGTCCAAGTCCGGAACGATCCGCGTGGTCGACGGCGAGCACCAGGCGCACAAGTGGGAAAGCTACGCACGCCTGAAGTAGGACTGTTCAAGGAGGGCCATCGGGTGGCCGTCTGAAGGGGACTGCGACGAAGCCACCTGCGGGACTGCCCCGTGATCGGCGCTAGGGTTGAGGGCATGACCCTTTCTGTTGTGCAGTGCACCGACGAGTCCCGGTGGGACGCCTCAGTCAACGCCTTGTTTGGGCACCCCCAGCAGCTCTGGGGCTGGGGCCAGACAAAGGCCAGCCACGGCTGGAGTGTTGACCGTGTCCTGGTGCAGGACGGCGGCGAACTCGTGGGATCAGCCCAGCTGCTGCTCCGGAAGCTGCCGCTGCCGTTCCGGGCGCTCGCCTACTGCCCGCGCGGACCGCAGACCCTCCCTGGACGGGAAGCCGAGGTGCTGGCAGCACTTGAGGTGTACACCCGCCGCGCCCACCGGCCGGTGGCCCTGTGCATCGAGCCCGACTGGGAGGCCGACGCCGCCCCGGCCCGTGCCCTCGCCGCAGCAGGCTGGCGCAGCACCGAGAGCACCATCCTGATTGGGCGCACCCTGATTCTCGACCTCACCCTCAGCGAGGATGAGCTGCTGGCCGCGATGAGCAAGAAGCACCGGCAGTACATCAGGAAGTCCGGGCGGGAGGACCTGCAGTACCAGGAAGTGACCCGCGCGGAGCTGCCGAAGTGTCTTGGGGTGTACCGGGAGACCGCTGACCGTGCCGGGTTCGGCATCCACGAGGACCGCTACTACCTGGACATCTTCGACAACCTGGGCAGCGCGTCGCCCGTCTATGCGGCGTTCCAGGGTGACGAGGTCGTGGCCTTCCTCTGGCTGTCGGTGAGCGAGAACACGGTGTTCGAACTGTACGGCGGGATGACCGCAGCGGGTGAGCACCTCCGCGCCAACTACGCGTTGAAGTGGCTGGCCATCCAGTCGATGAAGGAGCGCGGCGCGGTGCGCTACGACTTCAACGGGCTCCTGAACGACGGTGTCTCCAAGTTCAAGATGGGTTGGGCCAAGCACGAGAACCAGCTCGCCGGAACGTGGGACAAACCCCTCTCACCGCTCTACCCGGTGTACTCCCGGGCGATGCCGCTTGCCCGCGACGGGATACGCTTCGCCCAGTCCACCGCGGCCAGGGTCAAGCCAGCGCTGAAGTCAGCAATCCCTCGGCTAAAATCCACAATCCGGGGCCGGTCCCAGACGGGTTGATCTAACGGTCAGCTGGCGCTGACCTGTCCACTGGCGACCGTCCACCGGCTATCCAACCGCACGTTCTCCAGCAGCCGGCGATCGTGGGAAACCAGGAGCAGCGCGCCGTCGTAGTGTTCCAGCGCCTCCTCCAGCTGTTCGATGGCCGGTAGGTCCAGGTGGTTGGTCGGTTCGTCCAGCACCAGCAGGTTCACCCCGCGGGACTGGAGCAGTGCCAGCGCCGCCCGGGTGCGTTCACCGGGGGACAGGCTGCCTACCGTGCCGCCGACCTGGTCGGCCTTGAGCCCAAACTTCGCGAGCAGGGTCCTGACCTCGGCCCGGTTCAGGCTGGGAACCAGTGCCTCGAAGGCATCGCCGAGTTTCTCGGTCTCCGCAAACACGCCGCGCGCCTGGTCGATCTCGCCGACGGCGACACTCGCTCCCAGCGCCGCCCCGCCGTCGTCGGGCGCCAGCTGGCCCAGCAGCAACCCGAGGAGGGTTGATTTCCCGGCGCCGTTGGGGCCGGTGATGCCAATCCGGTCGCCGGCGTTGACCTGCAGGGATACCGGTCCGAGGGTGAACCCGCCGCGGCGGACCACCGCGGCGTTCAGGGTCGCCACCACGGAGCTGGAGCGGGGGGCCTCACCGATGCTGAACTGCAACTGCCACTCCTTGCGCGGTTCCGCTACCTCATCGAGGCGGGAAATCCGCGACTCCATCTGCCTGACCTTCTGGGCCTGCTTCTCCGAGGACTCCATGGACGCCCGGCGCCGGATCTTGTCATTGTCAGGACTCTTCTTCATCGCGTTCCGGACGCCCTGGGAGCTCCATTCCCGCTGGGTGCGGGCGCGGGAGACCAGATCGGCCTTCTTGTCGGCGAACTCCTCGTATGCTTCCCGCGCGTGGCGCTTCGCCACAGCCCGTTCCTCGAGGAACGCGTCGTAGCCGCCGTCGTACACGGCGACGCTGCGCTGCGCGAGGTCCAGTTCCACCACTGTGGTGATGCAGCGTGCCAGGAACTCGCGGTCGTGGGAGACCAGGACGACGCCGCCCCGCAGGCCCCTCACAAACTCCTCCAGACGGGCCAGGCCCGCCAGGTCGAGATCGTTGGTGGGTTCATCCAGGAGGACGATGTCGAACCGACTGAGCAGTAGTGCTGCCAGCGCCACGCGGGCGGCCTGTCCGCCGGAGAGGCCGGTCATCGGGGTGTCCAGGGCCAGGGTCAGGCCCAGCTCGGCGAGGACGGGTGGGATGCGTTCGGTGAGGTCGGCCGCGCCGCACGCCATCCAGCGGTCCAGGGCGGTTCCGTAGGCGTCGTTCGCTGCGGTGGTGCCGGAGGCCAACGCGTCGGCGGCCTCCTCCATGGCCGCGGTCGCTGCCGTCGTTCCGGTGCGGCGTCCCAGGTAACCCTCGATGGTTTCGCCGGGGAGTCGGTCCTGTTCCTGGGGCAGCCACCCCACGAAAGCGTCGGTGGGGGTGGTGGTGACCGTGCCGCCCAGTGGGGTGTCCACTCCGGCGAGGAGACTGAGCAGCGTGGATTTGCCGGCGCCGTTCGCCCCGACCACGCCAATGACGTCGCCGGGCGCGACCGTTAGATTGAGGCCGGAGAAGAGGGTGCGGTGGGCGTGGCCTCCGGAGAGGTCCTTCGCCACGAGGGAAGCAGTCACCCGTCTATCTTAGGGAAACCCGGCCGACACCCCCGACCATTGGTGGTCATGGGCCTGCCTTCCCGGCACTTCTGTGGGGCGGCAGCAGGGGCAGGGTCAGCCGGGGAGGGTGACGGCGAAGGCTAGGGCGCCGTCGTCGTCGTTGTCGGTGTCCGGGCCGGTCCCGGAGGCGAGCTTCACCATGACGGGGGCCTCGTTGGCCGGGACGAAGGCGCTTGATCCGCGGGGGAGAAGGAGATCGCCCCGGGGTGAGTCCAGGACGATGCTCCCGGAGACGGCGAGGACCAGCACGGGCCCGTTCTGGGCCAGCGGCACGTCGGAGGAGGCCATCGAATCGGATCCGGTGCGCAGGTCGAGGCGTTGCAGGGCGAACTCTTCGAAGGGCGGGCAGTACACCTCCTGGCCGAGCGGGGTGTGGCGGACCTCGACGGCGGGTACTTTAACCGTTTCGAACCGGACGGTGCGCAGCAGTTCGGGGACGTCGATGTGCTTGGGGGTGAGACCGCCGCGCAGGACATTGTCCGATGCAGCCATCACTTCAATCCCGAGGCCGCTCAGGTAGGCGTGGACGTTCCCGGCAGGCAGGTAAATGGCCTGGCCGGGTTTCAGGGACACCCGGTTCAGGAGCAGGGAGACCAGCACCCCGGGGTCGTTGGGGTAGTGAGCGGCGAGGTCCCTGACCGTCGCGGCGTCCTTCCCGGGCGCCTCGGCGAGGGCTGCGGTGACGGCCTCGACCGCCTGCGGTGTGCCGTCGTCGGTGAGGAGGCGGGTGAAGGCGCCGCGCAGTGCCTCACCCTGATCCGGGTGGCGGAGGTCGCTGACGACGTCGGCCAGCAGCGCGGGGACGTTCGCCCCGGTGTCCTCGATCACGCTGACCAGGTGCTCAAACACGCCGGCCGCCTCCGAAGCCGGGCGGAACCCGCACAGCGCCTCGAAGGGGGTGAGGGCGAGAAGCATTTCGGGTTTGTGGAACCCGTCCCGGTAGCTGCGGTGGGGGGCGTCGGCCGGAACGCCTGCTGCGTTTTCTGCCTCAAACCCTGCTGTAGCCTGCTCACTGCTGGGGTGGACCTGGAGCGAGAGCGGCGCCGCAGCGGCGAGCACCTTCAGCAGGAACGGGAGCCGGTCGCCGAAGTGCTCACGGGTTGCTGCACCCAGGGCGCGCTCCGGGTCTGCGGCGATCAGGTGGTCAAGATCCTCCTGCGTGCCATCCTCGAGCAATACGCGCGACGGTGAATCCGGGTGGGCGCCGATCCACAGCTCCGCTTCCGGTCCACCTGTCGGAACCCGTCCGAGCAGCTCGGCGATTGCCGTTTCGGATCCCCAGGCGTAGGGCCGCAGGGTGTTCTCCAGCAGGTACATGGGTCTCGTTTCGTTAGGCGGGGCTGCATTCCCCATTGTTGTCCAGCAGGGTGCTGAGGGTGGGAATGTCACCGTTGATGGCCAGTTGCTGCAGGTATTCCTCGGTGATCTCGGGCTCCGTGAGCTGTGCGGGAACCGTGCCCGGCAGCTGGGTGGACTGGAAGACGGCTGCCACGTCCGGCGCGTCGGACGTGCCTGGCACCGGCAGGTCGGCGGCGGAGGCCGAAACGTCTTCGGCGAGGGTCTCCTGGACCCGGGAGTGAATCTCCTCGAAGACAGGGTAGGTGACGAAGTTGTCGGCAGCTGTACCGAAGTCGGGTGGGCCGATGGTGAGGCGCCGGGTTTCGTGGTCCTTGGCTTTCAGTGCCAGGTCCACAAAGCTTCCCAACTGGTCCAGGGCGATGTCCGTTTCGACGATCTCGGCCCCGGCACTGGCCAGGTCCTCAAACCGGGTCAGCACTGTTGCTGGATCCAGTTGGGCGATCATCGCCTGCTGTACGCACTGCTGTCGGGCGATCCGGTGATAGTCGGTGACGAACTCCCGTGACCTGGCGTACCAGAGAGCCTGGTACCCGTCGAGGGTCTGAACCCCCGGGGCGATCCACCCTGAGGGAGGGTAGTGCCGGATCGGGTCGGTGCCAGGAATCTCGGCGGACGTAATAGGAACCCAGCCGCCAGCGTCGATGGTGATGCCGCCCATGGCGTCGATCACCTGGGAGAAGCCCTCCATGTCCACCAGAATGTAGGCCTGGACCTCGATGCCGAGAACCCCACCTGCCGCGTCCATCATGGCTTCCGCGCCGGGGTCGGCGGAATCGGGATACAGGTCGGGGTAGTCCTGGGCGACCACCGGGTAAAGGCTGTTGATGATGCACTCATCCCCGCAGTTGTACCCGTCCGGATAGATCTCCCAGAGCGGGGAATCCTCGGTGAACGGGGCGTTCTGCAGGTTGCGGGGAATGCTGAAGGTGACGGCGGCACCGGTGGACGTGTCCACGCTGATCACCGAGATGCTGTCCGGCCGGCGGCCGGTGCGGTCCTCACCGGCGTCGCCGCCCATCAGCAGGAAGTTGTAGCGGCCATCCACCGGGTCGAACGCGGGACCAGCCTGGAAGATCGAGCCGAAGGTACCGCGGCTGACGTTGAGCAGGTAGGCACCGTAGGCGAGGGAGCCGCTGGTGACCACCATCAGGGCCACCAGCGATCCGGCCACCAGCGGGCGCATTGACCGCTCCAGCAGGGGAGGCCTGATGATCCGCAGCGTGTTCAGGAACAGAATCGCCCAGGACACGGCCAGTGCGAGCAGCACGATGATCAACACGAGCGACCACCACTGGTGGGTCACCACGCTCACCAGAGCGGTGCGGTTGGTTGCGGCGACGATGATCGCTGCCGCCACGGCCAGCCAGACAAAGAAGGTCACCACCAGTGCCCGCCGGCCCAGGGCGCGGTTCCCGGCGACGATCTGCGCGGAGCCAGGCAACACCAGGGTCAACAGGAGCAGGACGAAGGCGCGTTTGGTGCGGACCCTGGGCGGGGCGGACTGGGGGTAGCGGACCGGGTCGGTCAACTGCCAGTGGCCCTCGGTGCCGGGGTGCTGGCTCATACGCCGCTGCCTTCCGGGGCGGCTGCCCGGGCGCGGAGCGCGGTGCCTTTGTCGACGGCGGTCTGCCGCAGATCGGCAGCGAAAGTGATGAGCTCGCCGCGGAGGCGATCGGCCAGGGTCCCTTCGCCTGCGGCGAGGATCCGCACGGCGAGGAGGCCGGCGTTGCGGGCGCCGCCGATCGACACCGTAGCTACCGGAACCCCGGCGGGCATCTGGACGATCGAGAGCAGCGAATCCATTCCGTCAAGAAACTTCAATGGCACCGGGACGCCGATCACTGGCAGGGGGGTGACCGACGCCAGCATCCCCGGCAGGTGGGCGGCGCCGCCGGCACCAGCGATGATGACCCGGATGCCACGGTCATGGGCGTCCTGCCCGTACGCGATCATTTCGGTGGGCATCCGGTGCGCGGACACCACGTCCACCTCATAGGGCACCGAGAATTCGGTCAGGGCCTGCGCGGCGGCCTCCATGACGGGCCAGTCCGAATCGGAGCCCATTACCAGGCCCACTAGAGGGTTGTTCACGTGTTTTCCTTCCGGATGTCTGGACCGTCCAGCCCGTCCCTGAGGATAGCTGCGGTCCGCTCCGCCCGGTCCCGGACGGTGGAGAGGCTTTCGCCGGCCAGTGCCACGGCATTGACGTGGCCAATCTTGCGACCCGGCCGGACGTCCTTGCCGTAGGTGTGGATCTTCACGGCGGGTTCGGCCGCCAGTGCCACAGGATAGGCACTAAAGAGGTCAACGTTGCTGCCGCCCAGAAAGTTCTTCATCACTGTCACCTCGCCGAGCGTCGCGGTGCTTCCCAGTGGCAGGTCCAGGACTGCCCGAAGGTGCTGCTCGAACTGGCCGGTGACCGCACCGTCCATCGTCCAGTGGCCCGAGTTGTGGGGCCGCATGGCCAGTTCATTCACCATGAACCCTGCCTCGGTCCCGGGGGTCTGGAACAGTTCGACGGCCATCACTCCGGTCACCGCCAGCTCATCGGCAATGCGCAGTGCTGCGGCACCGATCGCCGTCGCAAGGTCAGCGGGAAGATCGGCTGCGGGCGCGATGACCTCGTCGCAGACGCCGTCCACCTGGATCGAGTGCACCACCGGCCAGGCCAGGGATGAACCCGACGGGGTCCGCGCCACCAGGGCTGAGAGTTCGCGGCTGAAGTCCACCTTCGCTTCGGCGAGCAGGGCGCCTCCCGTGAACCAGGAGGCTGCACGGGAGGTGTCGGAAGGAGAGTCAAGGATCATGACTCCCTTGCCGTCGTAGCCGCCGCGCGGGGTCTTCAGGACCACCGGCCAGCCGATCCGGTCGCCGAACGCGCACAGCTCCGTCACCGAAGACACCTCGTCCCACTCCGGGTTGGGCAGCCCCAGGCGGTCGATGGCGCGGCGCATCACGATCTTGTCCTGCGCATGGGCGAGGGCTGACGACGGCGGCTGCACGTTCACGCCGTCGGCCTCCAGCGCGCGGAGCAGGTCCCCGGGGACGTGCTCGTGGTCGAAGGTCAGCACATCCACCCCGGCTGCGAACGCACGCAGCTGCTCGAGGTTGCGGTAGTCGCCCACCGTGGAGGAGGCGACGGCAGCCACCGCCGACACGTCGGGGCCTTCGGCCAGGACGCGCAGGGTGAAGCCGAGCTGGACTGCGGCAGGGGCCATCATGCGCGCTAGTTGGCCGCCGCCAACCACGCCGATTACAGGAAAAGTCACGTACTCAGGGTACCCACTGCCGGGCGCGGTACTGGCATGCAGGGCCCAGGTGGGGTGGGTTTCTAGGAAACTCCCAACCTTGGCAGCTAAAATGATTCATTGGCCGTTGTGCATGCAGCATGGTGGTAGCACCCCCCACGATTGCACGTCCGCGATCATGGGGTAACCAGCATGCAACCGGACCGCGGAGGGTCATGTTTTCCACAGTGGCAGAGCGCATCAGGGGCCTCGCATCCCTGTTTTGGCGAGAGGTTGCCAAGTTTGGCGCAGTCGGCGGAGTCGCCTTCATCATCGACAACGGCCTCTTCTGGTACCTCATCCACGGCCCGATGTCCGATAGCGAGGTCAAGGCCCGCTTCGTGTCAGCGTCGGTGGCCACAGTGTTTGCCTGGATCGCCAACCGCTACTGGACTTTCCGGCACCGCCGGCAACCGAACCCGGCGCGCGAACTGACCATGTTCGTGTTCATCAACCTGATCGGCATGGGGATCGCTGCCGGGTGCGTGTGGATCGCCAAGTACCCGATGGACATCACCGATCGCCCGACCCTGTTCTTCGCCGGCATCGTGGGAACGGTCCTCGCCACTGTCCTCCGGTTCGTCGCCTACCGCTTCTGGGTGTTCAACGTGGAACTCGACGAGGATCCGGCGTTCAGCCACGACCGGGAGCTGTTCGGGCACCCCGACGACAGGGCAGAGGAAGGCCCGGTGAATGCACCGGCCGGCGCCGCACCGGGACCGGGAATTGTCGACAACCTGGATGCTGGGCCGCGCGAACCTACGCTCCCACGCGATCAGTGACCCGTTCGCTGGCCACTAGGTCAGCGGAAAGCTCCACACTGGCGTGTGCCACGATCAGGGTGCCGCCGGTGGTCCAGCAGTGCACCGCCGCAGCGAGGGTTGTCTCAAGGGGCAGGTCGGCAGGGACCAGGAGCACCCCGCCCGGCGTCCAGCCGCAGGCCGCAGCCCGGTCGAACAGCACCGGCATGCTCAACCCGCCATCTGCCAGCTCCATGGCGGTCTGACCCTCGATCGCTGGGGGAAGGTCGAGGAACTCGTCGCCGTAGCCCCGCACCTCCGCCGCATAGTCAACGGCACCGGCAGGGATGGTTCCGGGATATTTCAGGTCGAGGGCGCCCAGCGCCACCAGCACCAGCAGCTGGGAGGGAGAGTTCACCGCCGCCGTGTCGTCAGAGCTGACCACGATGTCCGCGGCGGTGTCGGCTGTCACCGCGCTGGCGACGGGGACCGCCCCTACCTGCCAGCAGGCCAGGGCCCAGACCAGCGTCTTCCAGTGGCCGGGCAGCAAGAGGTTAACCCGCGTCCCGGGTACGGCGTCCAGTTCCTCGACCAGCAGGTTGGAGGTCTTGGCCACCCAGTTGTCCAGCACCCGCCCGGAGAGCTCGATCCGCTCACTGTTGGGGCCGTACCAGATCAGCCGGGGAGCCGAGGGATTGACCGTGCGGAGCTGGTGCATGAGGTGGGGGACTGCCGTTGATGCTGCCATGACCGGTTGACGCCTTCCTGGTGCCTGGTACGAATTCTTTTTCTGGCCGGGAATCCGCCGGCTGCGGATTTGCCAGTGTCACAGGGGACACGCCGCAGGGGAAGTGACAAACTCTCAGCGTGGCGTGAACGAGTTCCTGGGAAATAACTCTATAAGATTCCTCCCGGCGCTTGACTGAACACGTATTACACGCGTGTAATTAGGTATCGGAAAGTTCCAGCACATCGGATACTTGGGCCGCACAGTCTCTCGCAAACACCTTTTGCTCAGTAGTCGTGCCTGAATCCACCACAGTAGCTGCTGGAACGGCAACACCGGGAGGGCTGACATGGGACAGGCAGAGAAGGTCCACGACCGTACGACCATTGAGGCACAGGCTTCGGCGCGCTACGGCTCACGTGGCGTCCCCAGCGACTGGTTTGTCGATCCGGCAGACCCCGAGGCAGCCGAGCGGTACCGGCAGAGCACCGCCAGTTCACTCGAGGACCAGGCGACCGCCTTCCTCACCGCTCATGAGGACCTGACTGACCTCGATGACGAATCACCCTCGGCCCTCCTGGCGCCGCAGCGGCTCACCCCCGCCGAGGCCCCCGCACCGAGCCGACAGGCAGCCGAGCGCAGCGACCAGGCCGTCTGGATCGGTCTGCCGGGCATCGGGCAGGATTTCGACGACGAGGGGGAGTTGGGCTGGCAGGCTGATTCGCTGTGCGCACAGACCGACCCCGAGGCGTTCTTCCCCGAGAAGGGCGGGTCGACCCGCGACGCCAAGAAGGTCTGCGGTGCCTGCAACGTGCGCTCGCAGTGCCTCGAATACGCGCTGGCGAATGATGAGCGCTTCGGTATCTGGGGTGGGCTTTCCGAGCGCGAGCGCCGTCGGTTACGAAAGCGAGCGGTCTAATTCTGCAGCACCCCCGCGTCACGGCCGTTGTGGTCGCCCACAACGGTTCGGCATTTCTTTCGGCCACCCTCGCCGCTCTCGGAGCGCAGGAACACCCGGCCGACTTTGTGATTGGCGTCGACGCCGGGTCAACTGATGACTCGGCGTCCATTTTGCAGCTGGAACTGCCGGTCGGATCTCCGGTGGTGGGGGCGCCGTCCCGTGCTGGCTTTGGAGCGGCAGTGCGGGTGGGTCTCGCTGAACTGCCGGAACGTCGTCCGCCGGTTGAAGGATCGGAGGCCGCCCATGAATGGCTCTGGCTCCTTCACGATGATTCTGCCCCCGAGCCCCAGGCCCTGGAGGAATTGCTCCTGGCCGTCGAACGCGCCCCTTCGGTCACCGTCGCCGGCTCAAAGCAGGTGGAGTGGGGCAACCGGCGGAAACTGGTAGACGTCGGCCTGTCCATCAGCCGGTGGGCCGAACGGCTGACGCTGATCGACGTCGATGAACTCGACCAGGGCCAATACGACTCGCGAAGCGACGTGTTCGCCGTCAACTCCGCTGGCATGCTGATCCGGCGGGATGTCTGGGAGCTCCTGGAGGGATTCGATCCCGCACTGCCCGGCACCGGCGACGACGTCGACTTCTGCTGGCGGAACCGGCTCGCCGGACACCGCGTCGTGGTGGTCCCCAGCGCAGTCATCCGTCATGCCAGCTCCCGCACCCATCCCACGGTCGCCCATCGTGCAGCCCGCAAGGCCGAGGTCTACCTGCGGCTGAAGCACTCAACCCTGTGGAAGGTCCCCTTCCTGGCGGTCGGGGCGGTCATCGGCGGATTCGGCCGGCTGGTCCTGGGACTACTGGCCAAGGACCCCGGCTATGGGTTCAGCCAACTCTTCGCCAGCGTTTCAGCGGTCCTGCGACCAGTGGACCTGTTCCGATCCCGCCGCCGCGCCACGCGGACCAGGAAACTGCCGCGCAACACCGTCCGCGCACTCCGCACGTCCCGCCGCGAAGTCTGGTCCCACCGCCGGTCGGTGATCGACGCCTTCTCGGCGGAAGGGCACCTCAGCGAAGCCGTCATTGGCGACGAGCAGAGCGCCTATATTCCCTCCGGCGACGCCGCCGAAGACTTCAGCTCCCTTGCCGCACCATCGCGCACCTGGATTGGCGTGGGTGCCATAGCGGCCACCGTAGTGCTAGCGGCCGTGTCCCTCGTAGGCCTCCACCGGCTCATCGGCGCACCAGCGCTGGCCGGGGGAGCCCTGCTGCCGGTCTCCGCTTCGATGGTGGATATCTGGAACAACGCGTCCAGCTGGTGGATCCCGTTGGGCTTCGGAATGGCCGGTCACGGCGACCCGTTCGGATACGTGCTGTGGCTGCTCGCCGCCCTGGGATTCGGCAACGGCAACGTCGTCCTGGTCACCCTGGTGCTGTTGGCCCTTCCCCTGGCTGGACTGTCCGCCTGGTTCGCTTCCGGAGCCCTGACCTGGAGCCGGGGGCTGCGCGTGTGGGCAGCTTTCTTCTGGGCTGCCGTGCCGGCGCTCCAGGTGGCCGTGGGCAGTGGTCGCCTGGGTGCGCTGCTGGTGCACCTGTTGCTGCCGCTGGCGGGACTGGCACTGATTCGCGCCGTCGGCGGAGCGCGCGCACCGCAGCCGGGATCCCACCCCCACGCGCCCGGAGTGGCTCCGGCCGCGTCGAGCCCCTATGCGATCGCGTTTGAGGACGACGACGCGTACGCCCGCCGTCGCCCGGTCGAAGTACTGCTGAAGCCGGGTATCAGCGGGGTACCCAGCTGGACTGCCGCTGCGACAGCTGGCCTGCTGCTGGCAGCGATCACTGCCGCCGCACCATCGCTGCTCCCCCTGACCGTGGTGGGAGTCCTCACCGCTGCCGTCCTGCTCCGCCGCCGCGCCAAAACCCTGTGGTGGTCCCTGCTGCCCGCGCTGGCCCTCTTTGTCCCCTTCATCGCCTCGACCACCGACCAGCTGCGGGCCGTCCTGGCCGATCCCGGCGTCCCCGTCCCGTTTGAGGCTGCCGCGCTGTGGCAGCAGCTGCTCGGCTACCCGGTGGCCTACGACCCGACGGCCGCACTCGCGGCCCTGCCCTTCCTGCCCGAGGGGCCGTGGGCGCTGGCCGCTTCCCTTCTGGTCGGCGGTCCAACCCTTCTGCTGGCTGCCGCGGCGCTGTTCCTGCCCGGCCGTGGCACTGCTGTGGCCCGTGGGCTCTGGGTCCTCGGTCTGGCTGCCCTGTTGCTCTCCACCGCCCTGTCCTTTGTCGCCGTCTCGGAGGGGTCCTCGGCGCTGATCACTCCGTTTACCGGACCTCTGGTCTCGGTGCTGATGCTGTCCATGGCGGGCGCGGCGCTCGTCGGAGCGGACAAGGCCCTCTCCGCGCACCAGACCGGGATCGCCCGCAAGGCACGTGCTGACGCCTCCGCGCCGCGCCGACGCACCGGTCCCGCCTTGGTAGCTGCCGCCGTCGTACTCGGAATCGGCCCGGCGGTCAGTCTTGGCCTCTGGGCTATCCCGACGCCCGTCGAGACCACCGCCGTCGCCCTGTCGGGCGACACCGCGTCGACCGATAGCCTGGCCACCGATAGCCTGACCAATGACAACCTCGAGCCGTCGGCGAACGCCGGCACCCGGTTCGGTGCTGACCTTCTCCTCGCGCCCAGCGCCGAGCGCACCCTTCCCGCGACGGCCGCCGACCGCGGGAACAGCGCCGAGCGCACCAAGTCCCTGGTGCTGAACGTTGACGGCAGCAACAACGTCAGCGCCGCCCTGATGCGCAGTGGCGGCACCACCCTTGACCAGCTTTCACAGATCTACTCGGCCCGTGGACTCTATGGTCCGCTGGGATCGGCTGAGTTGCGTGCTGACGATGAAGCAACTGCTGCGATCCGGAGCACCGTCGCCGTGATCGTGGCCGGCACCGGTTACGATCCCCGCCAGGAGCTGAGCCAGTTGGGTGTCGGATTCATTGTGCTGCAGCAGTCGGATACGGCTGCTGAAGTCCTCGCCGGACAGATTGACGCAGTGCCGGGCCTCGTCGCGGTCGGTAACACCAACTCGGGATGGTTGTGGCGGGTGGTACCCGGCACCGGTTCGGACGGTGCTGTCACCACAGCTGACACCACCAGCCTGGAGAACACTGCCGGGGCGCGGGTGCGCATCATTGATGCCGAGGGAACCACTGTCGAGGTGGTTGACTCCGGACCTACCTCCGTCTCAACCATCATCCCCGCGGGCGATGACCAGCGGTCGCTCGTGCTGGCCGAACGCTCCGACGCTGGCTGGCGGGCCACCCTCGACGGCGTCGCCCTCACGCCGCGGACCACTGAATGGTCCCAGGAGTTCGAGTTGCCCGCCGACGGCGGCCGGCTGGAAGTCACCTATGTCACGGCGTGGGAACCCTGGGCAGGCATCGGGACTGCCGTCATCATCGGCCTCACCGTGCTGCTGGCCATCCCGATGCCGTCACGCCCCCGCTTCGTCAGGACGTATCCGGGCCGGCGCGGAACGCCAGCCACCGTGGTGCCGCAGCCAGCCGGGGCCGATGCCACCGCACCCGACGACCAGCCCGCTGATTCACCAGCCGAGCCGGCCCGGTCCACTGTCGCTGCTTCATCCACCGGGTCCGCCGGGGAGCGGCCAGCCAACGACACATCAATCCTCACCGCCCGGGGGCGGTCATGACCGAACCGGGTGCCCACCATGACCCTGACACTGCAGTGAACCGTCCTGTGACGGCTGACGCCGCCGACCCTGTGGCCGGTTCAGAGCCAGCCATTCGCCCTCGATCTGGCCGCTCTCGATCCGGGGGCTCCCGATCCGGGCGCTCTCGATCCGGGCGGCGACACCCGGGTGCGTTGCGCCGTGGAGCGGGGATCGGTGCCTCACTGATCCTGGTCGGAGCCTGTGGCGCCCTGGTGATCGGAATCTCCGGGCTGGAGCCCACCGGCGCCGCAGCCCAGTTCCCCATCCCGGTCGCCGAGGTGCCCGCGGGGGAGTACACCGGGGTCTGCCCGGGACCGCCGCGCCTGATCGCCAGCGACGCCGCCCTTGCCGACCCGGAGTTCAGCCCGGAGTCCGAGACGGCCCGCAGCGCGGTGAGCGCCCTGGTGCTCAGCAGCCTCGGGTCGGTCCTTCCCGGCAGCGACCTCACAGCACTCGGAGAGCAGGAACCGCTCGCGACCATCGCCAGCGGAGAGTCAGGCGAGTCAGGCGAGGACCCGGTCCCGGAAGCGGTCACCGATGAGAACGGGCTGACCAACCGGACGGCCGGGGTGCTCGCGGACCAGGCGGTCGACGGGGTGAGCGTCCTTTCAGTCCAACCCGTGGGTGACCTTCCGGCCACCGCCGGCGCGGTCCTGAGCTACCGCGCCACGGACGGCGACCTGGGTGGGCTCGCGCTGTCCCACTGCACCGCACCCCGCAGCGATTTCTGGATAGTCGGCGCGTCTACCACTGTGGGCGCCACCGCCGTCCTGAATCTGTCGAACCCGTCCGGAACCCCGGCAACCGTCGACCTTGAGCTCTACGGGTCAGCTGGGCCGATCGAGGCCGGTGGCAGTAGAGGGTTGCTGATAGCGCCCGGAGCCACCGAGTCAATCGTGCTAGCAGGCCTGGCCGCGGGCCAGGACCAACTGGCGGTCCGCGTCCTCAGCGACGGCGGCCGGGTGGTTGGACACATCCAGCAGAGCCTGCTGCGTGAGCTGACTCCCGGTGGTGTAGAGCTGCTGCAGGCTGCCGCGCCAGCTGCCGGCACCCAGGTGATTTCGGGGGTACGAATCCAGGACGAGGACATTGCCAATGAGATTACTGACCAGGACGGCTACGAAACTGCCGCACCTGGCCTGCAGGTAGTGGTGCCCGGCAGCACCGACGCCGTGGTGAACGTCAGGGTGTACGGTGCTGGCGGCGAAGTGGAACTTCCCGACGGCGGCGTCATCACCGCAACGGCGGGCGCCGTGACCAGCGTGGCCCTGGACAATATCCCGGCAGGTGACTACACGGTCGAGGTCACAGCGGATGTGCTCATTTCAGCGGCAGCGCGCGTCAGCCGTGGCACCGGGGCTGAGGAGCCGGTCGACTTTGGGTTCGCGCCGTCGGGAGCACGGCTCGGTAGCACCCAGGTAGCGGTGTTCCCCGCGGGCTCCCGTGCCGCCCTGACCTTCGGTGCACCCACGGGCCGGTCGGAAGTGCAGCTCACTCCCGTCGCCGAGGACGGCACCCTGCTGGAGGAACAGACAGTTAGCGTCGCCGGCGGGACCACAGTTACGGTGACGGCAGCCGATCTCGGTGATGATGTGGTGGCCGTCCTGATCGCGGCCTCAGGTGACCCGGTGTACGGGGCGCAGGTGCACCAGATCGACAGTGAACCGGGCATCTCGGTGACGTCGCTTCCACCCGGCAGCGGCGGTCAGCCAAACGTGGCGGTCAACCTGGGGTACTGACTGGCAAACCTGTCGCGCCGGTCAGGCCTTGGACCGCCCGTAGGCGGGGTCGACGGCTTCGGGTGTCATCCCCAACAGTTCGGCGGTCTGTTCAACCACCACGTCGTGGACCAGTTCATTCGGCGCGATGAAGCCGCCGGCGGCGAGTTCAACCGGGTGACGGTACACGATGATGGTGGGGGGCCGGTTCGCGGCTCCGGGAATCGACGTACCGAGTAGCCCGCGAAGCGACTGGGCGGTCATCGACTCAAGATTGGCTGGAATGTCCTGCACTACCATCTGCAAGTCGAGGATCCGCTCACCCCAGAGCCGTTCCAGCCGCTGGGCCGATTCCATCACCCATTCATCGAACCGTTCAGCCCTGCTGCGGGCGCCGGGGAGATGCGGCGGAATCAGCTGCCCGCGCAGGCCACGGCCATGCCGGTTACGGCGACGACGGCTGAAACCCGGACCTGACGGGCCCGGCCGCGCGGCGTCGTCAGGGTCGTTCAGCCGTACCGAGAATGTAGAACTGTCCCGCATGTAATGACTGTAAACCCATTGGCCCCCAATGCAAGGGCCGGTGCCCGGACGGCGCGCGGGACCGCCCCAGATCCCCGCCGCGGATGGGGTTAGCCGGTAGGCTCAACAGTCGTGGGATCCCTTCGAACTTGTTCACGCTCAGCCTGCCAGCATGCCGCAGTCGCAACGCTGACCTTCGTGTATGCCGATTCCACCGCAGTGTTAGGCCCGCTGGCCACCTACGCGGAACCGCATTGTTACGATTTGTGCGCCACCCACGCCGAAACCCTCACCGTGCCACGTGGCTGGGAAGTCGTCAGGCTGGCGCTGCCCTCGGCCCGCGCCGAGCCCCACCCCGATGACCTGCTGGCACTCGTCGACGCTGTACGGGAAGCTGCCACCGATCGGAGTCCCGAGGCGGGTCCAGCCGTACGGGGCAACAAGGGCACGCTGGAACCACCCGCCAATGTCTCCGGCGTCCGGCGCGGTCACCTGCGGATCCTCCGGGAGCAGTAGCCCAGCGGTTCGGCCAGACCTGTGCCTCCCGCTGTCCCCGCGCGGGTTCGAGGGTCCACGTTATCCGCGCAACCCGCGCCCGCGATAGTCTTGAGCCATGAGCTCCATATCCCCTGATCTGCTCGCTGTGCTCCGCTGCCCCGTCACCGGCTCAACCCTGGTCCACGAGGGGGAGTTCCTTGTCTCCTCGGAGCCCGACAGCACAGGAAGCCCGGTGCGATACAGCATCGACGAAGGCATCCCTGTGCTCCTCCGCCCCGAACTACTTGTGGCCGCGACCGCGGCTGGCTCCGACGAGCACGATGGGCCCCCAGCACACTAGTCCCTTCAGCAGCACCAACGAACAGGAATGCGCTAAACCATGACCTTCGATTTCAAAGTTGCCGACCTCTCCCTCGCCGAGGCGGGACGCCACCAGATCCGCCTGGCCGAGCATGAGATGCCCGGCCTGATGGCCCTTCGCCGCGAATTTGGTGCAAGCCAGCCCTTGAAGGGGGCCCGCATCGCAGGCTCCCTGCACATGACCGTGCAGACAGCGGTCCTGATCGAAACCCTCACCGCTCTCGGCGCCGAGGTGCGGTGGGCTTCGTGCAACATCTTCTCCACTCAGGATGAGGCCGCTGCCGCGATCGTCGTCGGCACCGGCACCGCCGAGGAGCCCGCAGGTGTCCCGGTGTTTGCCTGGAAGAACGAGACCCTTGAGGAATACTGGTGGACCACCACCCAGATCCTCAGCTGGCCCGGCGGAGCAGGCCACGGGCCGAACATGATCCTCGACGACGGCGGCGACGCGACCCTCCTGGTCCACAAGGGAGTGGAGTTCGAGGCGGCCGGAGAAGTGCCCGCGGGCCCGGCCGAGGACGACCTGGATTACTCCCACGAATTCTCAGTGGTGCTCGACGTGCTGCGCGGCACCCTGGCTGAGGATCCTGAGAAGTGGACCCGGATTGCGGCTGATATCAAGGGCGTCACCGAAGAAACCACCACTGGCGTCATGCGGCTGTACCAGCTGGCGCAGCAGGGCAAGCTGTTGTTCCCGGCCATCAACGTCAACGACTCCGTCACGAAGTCGAAGTTCGACAACAAGTACGGTATCCGCCACTCCCTCCCGGACGGCCTCAACCGCGCCACCGATGTGCTCATCGGCGGCAAGGTTGTCGTGGTGTGCGGCTACGGCGATGTCGGCAAGGGTGCCGCCGAGGCGCTGCGCGGCCAGGGCGGACGCGTGATCGTCACCGAGATCGACCCGATCTGCGCGCTGCAGGCGGCCATGGACGGCTATCAGGTGGCGAAGCTGGAGAGCGTCCTGGCGCAGGGTGACATCTTCATCACCACCACTGGCAACAAGGACGTCATCATGGCGCATCACATGGCGGGCATGAAACACCAGGCCATCGTGGGCAACATCGGGCACTTCGACAACGAGATCGACATCGCTGGCCTGGCCAAGATCCCCGGAATCCGCAAGGTGGAGATCAAGCCCCAGGTCCACGAGTGGGTGTTCGCCGCCGACGAGGCAGCAGGCACCGCCGAGCACTCGATCATCATGCTGTCCGAGGGTCGCCTGCTGAACCTGGGCAACGCCACCGGCCACCCGTCGTTCGTGATGAGCAACTCCTTCGCCAACCAGACGATCGCCCAGATCGAGCTCTACACCAAGTGGATGCAGAACAATCTCGAAGGGACCCGCGAGTACGCGAACCAGGTCTACGTGCTCCCGAAGATTCTCGACGAGAAGGTGGCCCGGCTGCACCTCGACGCGATCGGGGTGGAGCTGACCGAGCTCACCAAGAGCCAGGCCGAATACCTGGATATCGACGCTTCCGGCCCCTACAAATCGGACCACTACCGGTACTAAACAGACCGCCCGACGTGGCTGCCACGTCGAAGTGAACTCCACCGGCCACCCCACAACGTAAAATCTGTTGTGGGGTGGCCGGTTTTTAGAGGATGTGGGCAGATGATGGATAAGCAGCAGGGCACGGGCAAGAGCCGCAAGGGCTGGGTCATTGGCGGGGTTTCAGTGGCAGCCCTGCTGATCGCTGCGGCAGCGGCTGTAGCCGTGGCCCCCAACTGGGCGGGCACCGGCAACGATAGGCCAGCTGCCACGTCGACGACGACGGCCGCCGCACCTTCGCCGTCCCCGACGACGGCCTCAAGTTCCCCCGAACCGAGCGTCGCAGCCGATCTCGCTTTCAACGCGCTTCCCGCGGACGGGGCGGAACAGGTGAACCCTGTGACCGCGCCGGAAATCCGGGCGGAGAATGGGGTCATCGAGAGTGTCACTCTACGGGCCGCTGGGGCCGAGCCGGTCGCCGGGACGCTCAGCGAGAACGACACCGTCTGGACCGCCACCGACCGCCTCGAGTTCGCGACCGCCTACGAGTTCGAGTTTGTGTTGGCTGACGCCAACGGGAACACGGTCACCGAGTCACAGAGCTTCAGTACCGTGATGCCGGCCAACGAGGCGGACGCGGCGATGTATCCGCGGGACGGTTCGACGGTCGGGACCGGGCAACCCATCGAGATCAACTTCAGCGAACCTGTCATCAACCGTGATGCGGTGGAGTCCGCCATCACCATCACCAGTACCAGCGGTCAGACCGGTGCTTTCTACTGGCTCAGCGACACCAAGGTGCGTTACCGGGCCGAAGAGTTCTGGGCTCCGAACAGCACGATCACCGTCGACATGGAACTGTTCGGGGTCGACTACGGCAATGAGATGATCGGGAACTTCGACGACCAGCTGGTGTTCAACACCCACAACACCCGGCTGGCCGTCGTCGACAACGAAACCAAGATGATGAACGTCTACATCGACGGGAATCTGACCGAGACCTTCCCCATCACCCTGGGAACCGAGGAGTGGCCATCGACCATCGGCTTCCACGTGGTGATGGAACAGTATGAGTCGACCAGGTTCACGGCCGAGTCCATTGGCCTGGAACCGGGCGACGAGGCCTATTACGAGCCCACCGTGGTGAACCATGCAAGCCGGATTTCCAACGGCGGGGCGTTCGTGCATGAGGCGTTGCCCGCGGCGCAGGTGGCGCTGGGCAACTTCAACGTCTCCCACGGCTGCATCGGAATGTCCCCTGAGGGGGCGAAGTACTTCTACGACACCTTCGGCCCGGGCGACGTAGTCGAGGTCCGCAATACCGGCTATGGTCCGATGTTCATCTGGGACGGCTTCGGGGACTGGAACACCCCGTGGAGCGAATACAGCAGCCAGCCCTAGTCAGCCCTCTTTCGTCCAGCTGACAGCCGGCGCCGGTGGTTACTGGCCGAAGGGCAGCTTGTGGAGCCGATCGGTGGTCCGGGTGGTGCGCTCGCGCTGGCGACGCAACCGGTTCAGGTCCCTGTTCCGGCGTTCGGCAAGCACCGCGTTGAGGAAATCCTCCGGATGGGTGCCCGCTGGTGGTGGCGGTGCAACGAAGGATGACACCTCGGTCGCCAGGTCGACGGCGAGCGTGTGGCGTGCCAGGGGAGTGAGTCTGGAGGCCTGGCCAATGAATGCGGTTACCCGCCGCGCCAGTGCGTCCGGGAGCTGCATGACGTCCGCGGTAGCAAGCCAGCCCGCCAGCTGCGGGGGAACCACAGCGAGGGTGCGGGGCTTCTCCACCACCCGCTCGTGCATCGAGTACGTGCCGGCCAGTAGGTCGCCCAGGCGTTTGGAGCGTTCGTTGAACACGGCCACCAGGAAGGCCAGTGACCCGAGCAGCAGGTAGATCTCGAGGACGCCGACCATGCCGCGAATGAAGGCGTGCCGGAACCGGATGGCACCGCCGTCGTCGCGCACAATCCGTAGCCCCATCACCAGCCTGCCGAGGGATTTACCGCGAGTCACGGTCTCCACCGTCACCGGGACCACCAACACCACCAGAACCAGAAGCACGAGAACCAGCGCCTGGGTCAGCGCCGGATCGAAGGAACCGCCCAGGGTGCTGCTCACGCCCAGGACGATTGCCAGGACCAGGATCGCCTGGGCAACGATATCGATGAGCAGGCTGATGCTCCGGGCACCGAAGGAGGCAGGCCTGAGCTCTAGGACTACAGCCTCGCCAGTCACGACTGAACTCATCATGCGTCCCCTTGCCTAGTGCGCTTTTCCCCGACCAGTGTCTTTCTGCGAAGCCCAACGCGTCTCTCCGCAGCCTGAAGTTGTTCCTCCGCAGCCTGAACGGCGTCGGAGCGGCCTCTCCTTCTGAAGCTTATCTGGCATCGCCCGGCTAAGCTGAACGGGTGGATGTCGATGCTTTCGTTGAGGTGAACCGCCCGGACTGGGAGCGGCTTGATGAGCTGGTGCGGCGGCGGAAGCTCTCCGGCGCCGAGGCCGACGAACTGCTGGTTCTCTACCAGCGCACCTCCACCCACCTGTCAATGATCCGGTCGATTGCGCCCGAGAGTGCTCTCTCCGGCGCCCTGTCGATGAGGTTGTCCCGGGCACGAACCCGATTCACCGGCGCACGCTCGAACTTCATGGAGGATGTGGCCGGGTTCTTTGTGGTGTCCCTCCCGGCAGCGTTCTACCGTGTCCGCTGGCTGACCGTCGTCGTCGGCGTGTTGTTTATCGCGGTGGCCTGGATGTATGGGGCCTGGGTGGCGGGCACTCCCGGTGTCGTCGCGGCGATGGGCGGTGACGAGGTCGCCGAGCAGTATGTGCAGGAGGATTTCGTCAACTACTACTCCGAGAATCCGGCGGCATCGTTCGCGGGACTGGTGTGGACCAACAACGCATGGATTGCCCTGCAGGCGGTTGCCTTCGGAGCGACAGGCGTATGGGCGCCGTGGATTCTCTACCAGAACGCCCAGGCCGTCGGGATGGCCGGTGGCACCATGGCCGCCTATGGGGAGCTCGACACCTTCTTCATCTACATCCTGCCGCACGGATTCATGGAGCTGACAGCCATCTTCATCGCAGCGGCCGCGGGTCTGAGATTGTTCTGGGCGTGGGTGTCACCCGGCGCCCGGAGCCGCGCGAATTCCCTCGCCGAAGAGGGGCGCTCCCTCATCACCGTTGCGTTGGGCCTGGTACTGGTGCTGTTCATTTCCGGACTGGTCGAGGGTTTCGTCACCCCCAGCCCGCTCCCGGCCTGGCTGAGAATCAGCATCGGCTTCCTCGTGTTCGCTTCGTACTGGGTGTACACCCTCGTGCTGGGCCGCCGTGCTGTCAATGCCGGCTACACCGGAGACCTGTCGAGCATCGACCGCGGTGAGACTGTTCGCACCGCCTAAGGTAGCCGGTCTCTACGCCGGTCCCAGTGTGCAGGTCCTCTACCGAGGGTTCTTTTGTCTAGGCGACTTGGGACCAGTTGCCCGACGTCGGTCCGGCCTCCGCAGGTAAGCGGGGTTCGGCGGTACGCTCGAACGTAAGTACTTGCGCAATTTTCTAGGAGATAACCCAGTGGCTCAGAACGACGAGACCGACCAGCACGCCGGAGCTGACGCAACCTCCCCGGAGACCAGTGCCGCTGCCACCCCAGCGCCCGTCGAATCCACCGAACCTGCTGGCGAGCCCGCTATCGCGCTGCGCAGTTCGCTGCCAATGCGCAAGGCAAGCACCATGCCGGATCTCAGCCGGTTCGAGGGACGTGCCGCTGATGGCGAGCAGGAGGGAAACGATCCGCTCGATGGTAAGTCGGGCGCGGCTGAAGTTGCGGACAGCGAGCCTGCGGACAGCCATCGGGTAGGCGAGCCGGCAGGCGAGTCAGGGAACGACTTGTCGTCGAACGACACCTCCTTCAGCGACACATCTTCGAATGACCCCGCGTTGGACGAGACCCCGTTGGACGAGACCCCGTTGAACGACACCCGGGCGAGCGATGCGTCGGCGGACGAGACACGGGGAAGCGACACGGCTACTGGCCCCGCTCATGACGAGGCCGACGATACCTCGATTGCGGACTGGCAGAACGCCTTTGATGCGTTGGGTTCCCCCAACGCTGGCGATACCCAGGACACCCAGGGCGTTGCTCGCCCCGATGGTATTGCCGACGAGCACAGCACTGATCACAACAGCGCCAACCACAACAGCACTGACGAGAACAGCACCGATGAGAGCGCGGCTGGCCTTGGCGGCGCAGATCAGCGCAGCATCGACCACGACAGCGCCGACGACGACGGCGGCGATCCTCACGCCGGACCCACCGGTGCTGTTGGCCATGCCGCAACCTCAGGGAACGTCGAGCCAGACGCTCACGACGCAGCCGATTCTCACGACGCTGTCGAGGACCAGGATGCTTCCGATTCGCACAGCTCCACCGCTACGTCGGTTGCTGCGCCTGTATCGGCTGCAGCGGTTGCCAGTGCCGGAGCCAAGAACGACACCCGCACGAGCAGTGATGACGCAGAGTCCGACCCCTACTACCCGGAGCCTGAAACTGCAGCACTGTCCACCAGGGCATCCGAGGAGGAGGCACGCCGTCGTGCCGCCGAAAGAGACGGAGCGCTGACCGGAAAGCCCGTCATGGCGAGGGTCTTCCAGGTTCTCATCGCGATCTTCTTCCCAATCATGCTCCTGGCGGCCGCAATCCGGGCCGTCACGACCCCCCTCTTCCTCTGGGTGGAGTACCACCGGCCCGGATTCCCCTCAGACGGCTTCGGGTTCACCGCTGAGGACCGCATGACCTACGGTTCCTACACAGTGGACTACATCCTCAACTGGGCACCCCCTCGCTACCTGGGTGAGCTGGTCAACGCCGACGGCGACCAGCTCTTCCTCGACAGCGAAGTGGGCCACATGCTTGACGTCAAGCTGGTCCTGGTGATCAGCTTCGCCGTCGCGCTGGCAATGCTCGTCTTCACCGTTGCCGCCTGCTGGCACCTGGCACGCACCTACCCGGGTGGTGTTCGGCGCAGTCTCTTCGCCGGGGCGCTGACCACCCTGGTGTTGATGATTGCCCTCACGGTGACCGCCATCCTCGGCTGGCAGACCTTCTTCACCCAGGTGCATGCCCTGTTCTTCGCCGACGGGACCTGGACGTTCAGCATGGACGACACGCTGATCAGGCTCTTCCCGGCACAGTTCTGGATGGACGCCGCGATCACCGTGGCGGCGCTCGTGCTGATCGTCTCGCTGGTCACACTCATTCTGACCTGGCCTACCAAGGCTCGCCGGCAGAAGTCCCGCCTGGCAGCTGACGCTGCCCGGCAGCGCCAGCTGGACTCGCTCTCGCTCTAAGGGCAGGGGTCGGGCCGCCTCTGGGCGGGCGAAAAATTAATAGGAAAAGTTTTCTAGGCACCCCTGATTGGACCTTATTTTGGGGGTGGCGGGTGATGAACTTGAGGTATGGAAAGCAGCGGAGCTTCTTCTACCGGACCGGAGATTCCTCCCGGATCCGGCACGAATTCCGTTCCCGATAGCGGGGTCGCGGAAGCCACCTCAGCCACGTCCGTGGACACGTCTACAGAGACCTCCTCGGAGGCCGCGGCGGATACTTCCGAAGGGGCTCCTCCGGAGACTGCGGCGGAGAGGTCCAGGGAGTCTTCCGCGGAGGCTGGCTCGGAGTCGTCCGGAGACACGTCCACGGGAGCTTCCACTGGGTGTTCTTCTAGGTATGGGTCGGCTGGTCCGTTGGGTGTTGAGTCGGTGTGGACGGCTCCCGTCGTTGACCTGCCGGAGCCCGCGGCGGATACTGATCCGACTGAGGCTGATCCGAACGATGCAGATTCTCCGGACTCTGACTCATCTGAGTCCGATTCAACAGGGTCGGACTCAACAGGGACGGATTCGACGGAACCAGATTCGGGTGAGCCGGGTCCTGAGTGGTTGTTTTCTGAAGCGTGGGATCTCTTTCACTTCGGGGACGACCCGGATGTGCGGGTCCGTTCCAGTAGCGAACCTCCCGCACTGACTGGGCAGTTGCAGATGGCGGCGGTGGGCGGTTTGGACGCGGCTCAGGTGTTGGACACGTTGAAGGACATCGACGAGGCACGGTCCTGGCTGGACGCCCAGGAAGCCAAAGTCGTGACCCGGGCCCTTGACCTGCAAACCGAACACACCCGCCACGATCCGAGGGACTGGGGTTACGAGAAAACCGTCACCGCGTCGGAGATCAGCGCAGCCCTGCACATACCCGAACGCACGGCGGGGTTCCTCGTCGAGCACAGCACCCTGCTCACCCGGTACTGCCCGGCGACGCTGGAGGCGTTGGAGGCCGGGAAGCTCAGTAAACGGCATGCGTGGGCTGTGGTCGAGGAAGCCACCAGCATCCCCGACACTGACCCTGCGGTGACGGCTGATTTTGAGGCACGGCTGATCGGGATGGCGTCGCTGACGACGGTGGCGAAGTTCCGGCAGCAGGCGAACCGGCTCCGCGAAGAACTCCACCCCGAAACGATCACCGTCAGGCGTAAGAGGGCGGTGAAGGAACGCGGGGTGTTCCTGACTCCGAGCTATGACGGGATGGCCTGGCTCGAAGCCTACCTACCGGTCGATCAGGCTGCCGGGATCTTCCACCGGGTCGACACCGCAGCCCGTGCGTTGCAAGGCCACGACGAACCACGCACCCTCACCCAACTACGAGCCGACGTCCTCATCGATGTCCTCACCAGCGCCGGAGCCACCGGACATGTCCAGGAACCCAGTGACGAGGATCAACGTCAGGAACACCACCCCTATTGGGGTGTGCAGGCGAGAGTGTTCGTCACCGTCCCCGTGATGACCCTCCTCGGCGGGGACGCACCGGGTGAACTCGAAGGGTACGGGCCGATTGACCCCGACACCGCCCGGAGACTCGCCGGGCATGCCCCATCGTTCACCCGGATCCTTACCCACCCGTTCACCGGGGCGAGGCTTGGGGCCGATGCCACCACCTACCGGGTTCCGAAGGACCTCCAGGACGCGGTCCGGGTCAGGGACCGGACCTGCCGGCACCCGGGGTGCAACCGGTTGGCGGTGTTCTGCGAACTCGACCACACCACACCCTGGTCACACGGCGGGAAAACCAGCTACGGCAATTTGGCAGCACTGTGTAAACGCCACCACAAACTCAAATCCGAAGGCTACTGGCGCTACCAACAACCCGAACCCGGAATGATCATCGCCATCTCACCCGCCGGCGAAACCTACCTCACCCGACCAGACCCACCACCAACACCAAAGGAAGACCCACCACCCTTCTAGAGAACAGCAGCCTTTCAAGCTAAAGAACTGCAGACTCTCAAGGCCAACCGTCCCGAGGTGGCAACGTTGCAGTGCGGTCATGTCCCGAATCTGCGGAAGTTGGCGGCAGCCCCGTCTCCGGGTGGCTCAAGTTCCTGGTGCCCGGTCCCGTGGCAAGCCCTACGAAGCGCAGACCACCGAGTCAACGCCTAACCGGCGAAGCCCCAACCCAGCCAGCTTCCTCCCAACGCACCCTCGCTCGACTGCAGCCGTGACCTCCACTGCCCTCATCGAACAGCAGGAGCTCGCCTGCTGCCGACCGAGTGACCTGCAGCGGGCTCACGAGGTGCTGTAGAGGCTCTCCAGCTCCCTTTCCAGGTCTGCGACAACAGCTGCGCGCTTGAGTTTCAGTGTGGGGGTGAGGTAGCCGGAATCCGGTCCAAAGTCCTGGTCGAGCACAGTAAATTTGCGGATCTGCTCGGCGGCAGAGACATGGGAGTTGGCCTCGTCCACGGCTGACTGCAACTCGGCACGCACCCCGGCGTGTGATGCTGCCTCGGCGACAGTCAGACCACCGAGACCGGTTTCAGTTCCCCACGCGCCCACGGCTTCCGGGTCGAGCGTGAGGAACGCACCAATGAAGGGCCGACCGTCACCCACAACCACAGCGTGGGCAATCAGCCGGTGCTCACGGAGCTTCTCTTCCAGCGGCCCGGGCGCCACATTCTTCCCACCAGCGGTGACCAGGAGGTCCTTCTTGCGGCCGGTGATGGTCAGGAATCCGTCCTCGTCGAGCTGGCCAAGGTCGCCGGTCCTGAAAAAGCCGTCGTCGGTAAAAGCTTCAGCGTTGGCTTGCTGATTGTTGTGATATCCCTTGAACACCCCGACGCCTTTGATCTGGATCTCGCCGTCCGTGTCCATGCGCACGGTCGTGCCGGGCATCGGAATGCCAACGCTGCCGACCCGGGTCAATGCAACGGTGTTCGCGGTGCAGGGAGCCGTGCTTTCCGTCAGGCCGTATCCCTCCTGCACCTGGATCCCCGCCCCGCGGAAGAAGTGCGCCAGGTGTTCACTCAGCGGGCTTGCCCCCGACACCGTGTAGGTCACCTCGCCACCGAAGACACCCCTCAGCTTGGGATAGAGCAGGCGGTTGAAGAGGGCATGCTGTGCCTTGAGCAGCACCGACGGCCCGCGGCCGCCACGGGCAGCAGTATCCAGAGCCTGGGAGTAGGACACGGCGGCGGCGGCACCCATCTCGAACAGGCGGCCCTTGCCAGCATCCCTGGCTTTCTGCTCCGCGGTTGCGTAGATCTTCTCAAAGATGCGCGGCACAACCAGCAGGAACGTCGGCTTGTAGGTCGACAGGTCGTCCAGTAGCTCGGCGGCGTTGGCCGTATGTCCAAGCTTTACCCCACCAGCCAGGCACACCACCTGGACCGCCCGGGCCAGCACATGCGCGAGCGGCAGGAACATCAGCGTCCGGGCGTCCTTTTCGCGGAGCAGCTCCGGCAGGAACTCGAGAGTGTTCACTGCAAACAGGGCGAAGTTTCCGTGGGTGATTTCGCATCCCTTGGGGGCGCCGGTCGTCCCGGAGGTGTACACGAGCGACGCAACGTCGTCGAGAGTGCGGCTGGCCCGGGCGACTTCGAGTTCGTCATCCCCGACGGCCGACCCCTCGGAGACGAGCGCTGCGAAGGTGTCGCCGCCGTCGTCGTTGTTCATCAGGTATAACCGGTTATCCGAATCCGTGCCACCGAGCGCGGTCTGCACCACCTCGGCCTTGGCATCGTCCTCGACGAAGATAATCCCGGCGGCAGAGTCTTCAAGGATCCAGGCGACCTGTGATGCGGAGGAGGTCTCATAGATCGGAACAGTGACAGCTCCGGCGAACCAGATGGCGACGTCGGCCAGGGTCCACTCATACCGGGTTTTTGACATCACAGCCACCATGTCGCCGGGGCGCACCCCCCGCGCGATAAGGCCCTTGGCGAGGGCCTGCACCTGGTCAAGGAATTCGGACGCGCTGATGTCCTGCCACTGACCACCCTTCTTCACCGAGTACAGGGCGCCGTCGGGAGCCCTGCGGTGCTGCTCCAGGAGCAGGTCGGTGATGTTGGTGTCCGCGGGGAGGTTCACCAGGAGTTCGGTGGATGATTCGCGCATGGGGGAGGTTCACCTTTCACTAGGTGCGTCGCCAGGACGCAAAATCAGATCCAGCTGGGCATCCACATGCGGAGCCGCCACTGGTTATAGGGGATCAGTTCTGCCGTCCAGATTGGCAGGAAATAGGCAGAAAGCAATACTGCCGCGACCACGAACCCGCCGACGAGGATCAGGCCCAGACGCCGTCGGCTGGGACGGTCGGAGGCACCGCCCAACACGAGACCCAGGCAGTACACCAGGCCCAGGATGAGGAACGGTTGGAACGCGATGGCGTAGAAGAAGAAGGTGGTGCGCTCCGGGTACAGGAACCACGGGAGATAGCCAGCCGCGACGCCCGCCAGGATGGCACCGGCGCGCCAATCCCTCCGCCCCACCCAATAGAAAACGAGCACGATCAGGGCGATCGCCGCCGACCACCAGATCAGCGGATTCCCGACCGAGGAGATGGCCCGGGAGCAGGCGTCGACGGCGCACCCTTTATCGGCCCCCAGATCGCCCTTGTAGTAGAAGGACACCGGACGTCCCATCACCAGCCAGGACCAGGGAGTCGATTCGTAGGGATGCTCGGAGCCGAGACCTTCGTGGAAGGTGTAGGCGGCGCGATGATAGTCGGCGAGCGACCTGATTGATGCAGGCAGCCATTCCCATGCGGGAGCCGGATGGTCTGCTGCCCACTGGCGGTTGTACGCATCGGAAGACAGGAACCAGCCGGTCCACGTCGCCAGATAGGTCAGCGCCGCGACGGGAACAATCGAGACGAACGCCTGCAGGCCGTCCCTCAGGATGGCGCCCGTGATCCAGCGGTGCACTCCGACGATCCTGCGGGCGTTCATGTCCCACAGCACAGTCATGAGTCCGAAGACCGCAATATAGGGGATTGCCGACCATTTGGTACCGAGCGCGAGCCCCAGGCTGATACCGGCGACAATCCGCCACGGCCGGAACCCCAGCCACGGCCCATAGAGCAGGTCAGCCGCCGACGGCCGCCCCGTCGGGGACGCCGCGGCCAACGCCGACACCTTCCTGGCAAGCTTTTTCCGTGAACGATCACGGTCCAGCAGCAGCGCGCCGAAGGCGACCACCAGCCAGAACATCAGGAACACGTCCAGCAGGGACGTGCGGGAGTGCACCAGGTGATGGCCATCGACGGCTGTCAGGAGCCCCGCTACTGCACCAAGGATGGGGGACCCGAACAGCCGTTGGGCAATCAGGGCAATGATCAGGATGGACAGCGTCCCCACCAGTGCCGCCGAAAAGCGCCAGCCGAACGGGTTGTCGGAACCGAACAGTGCCATCCCCAGGGCGATCATCCATTTCCCGACCGGCGGGTGCACCACGTAGTCGGGGCTGTTCAGGATGATCCCGGTATTGCCGCTGTTGAAATCGGCGTCGGGCTCCTCGGGCCATTCCCGCTCGTAGCCGGATAGGAGATAGGAGTAGGCGTCCTTGACGTAGTACGTTTCGTCGAATACCAGCGTCGCCGGGTCGCCCAGCCGGACGAACCTCAGCACCCCGCCGATGACCATGACCACCAACGGCAACAACCAGCCGAGGATCCCCAGCGGCAATCGCTCACCCAGCAGGCGGCGTCGCAGCACCAGCGCGTCATAGGCAGTGCGGGGGGTGTACACCCAGCCATGAGTCGACACCGCTGCCACCGGTGGTGGGGTAACGGCTGTATGGCTCACCCTGCTTATGCTACTGCCAGTAGGTGATCCCGACCCGGTGATGCGGGTCTACGCTGGGATGGTGAACAGCACTGGGAACGAAGCGGATTCTGACGGCGACTACACCGACGGCGGCTACACCGACGGCGACGAAGCGTCCCACCCGGACTTCGAGCCAGCGGCCGACGTCGGGACCATCCACCCCGGTGGCCGGCTGGTGCTGGCGGCGACGCCCATTGGCAACGCCGCCGACGCGTCAGCCCGTCTGGTGTCGCTGTTGCAAACCTCCGACATTGTTGCGGCCGAGGACACCCGCCGCTTGCAACGGCTGCTGAGGGCGCTCGACATCAGAGTGCCCGGCCGCATCATCAGCTATCACGAGCACAACGAGGCCAGCCGGACGGCCGAATTGCTCGAACAGGTCCACGACGGCAAGACCATCCTCATGGTGACCGACGCTGGCATGCCCGCGGTGTCCGATCCGGGCTACCGGCTGGTGGAGGCCGCCATCGCCGGCGGGGTCACCGTGACCATGGCGCCCGGCCCGTCAGCCGTCCTGACGGCGCTCGCCCTGTCGGGGCTACCCACCGACCGTTTCTGCTTCGAAGGGTTCCTGCCCCGCAAGACCGGTGAGCGGAACTCCCGCCTCGCCGAGCTGGCCGACGAGCGACGCACCATGGTCTTCTTTGAAGCTCCGCACCGCCTGGAGGTGATGCTGAGGTCGCTGCACCAGGTTTTCGGCCCCGACCGTCCGGCGGCGGTGGCCCGCGAACTGACCAAACGCTATGAACAGGTGCTGCGGGGCCCCCTGGCGGAACTCCTGGAATGGGCTGAAGAAAATGAGGTGAGGGGTGAGATCGCCGTCGTCGTCGGCGGCGCGCCACCAGCCGCCCCAGCGAAACCGGAGGACAGGGTGGCAGCGGTCGCCACCCTCGTGGACCAGGGCATCCGTCTCAAGGACGCAGTGGCAGCGGTCGCCGAGGAGTCGCGGATCAGCAAGCGGGAGCTCTACGCGGCGGTGATCGCCGCCCGCTAGCGGGGGCCCTCGGACGCCGGGCCGGCGTTGTGCACCCGGACAGCGGGAAGCGGATGGGACCGTGCAGGCTGGCATGGACAGCCTGACAAGCGCGGGACTAGCGTGGTGCCCAGGCGGCAGATCTGCCGCGACTTGATTTCCCGCAACGAAGAACCTCTTGGAGGCACCAACTATGGCAGTTACCACCCAGCGTGAGCAGGAACTTCTGGCGCAGGTTCCCACCGGACTGCTGATTGATGGGCACTGGCGGGACGCCTCCACCGGGAAAACCTTCGACATTGAGGACCCCGCCACCGGCGAAACCCTGCTCACCATCGCGGACGCCAGCCCAGAGGACGGGATGGCAGCGCTGGACGCAGCCGCCGCCGCACAGGAGAGCTGGGCCCGCACCGCGCCCCGTGAGCGCGGCGAGATCCTGCGGCGGGCCTTTGACCTGGTCACCGCCCGGGCGGAGGACTTCGCCCTGCTGATGACCATGGAGATGGGGAAGCCGCTGGCCGAAGCGCGCGGCGAAGTGACCTACGGCGCCGAATTCCTGCGCTGGTTCTCCGAGGAGGCGGTCCGGACCACCGGCAGGTACTCCACCTCGCCCGACGGCAAGACCCGCATCCTCGTCAACAAGAAGCCGGTAGGCCCCTGCCTGCTGATCACTCCCTGGAACTTCCCCCTCGCGATGGCCACCCGCAAGATCGCCCCAGCCATCGCTGCTGGTTGCACCATGGTGCTCAAGCCCGCGAACCTCACCCCACTGACCTCGTCGCTGTTCGCCGCCGTCCTGGAGGAAGCGGGCCTGCCCAAGGGCGTGCTGAACGTTGTCCACACCTCCGACGCCCAGGGCGTCACCGGACCGCTGATCGAGGATCCGCGGCTCCGCAAGCTGTCCTTCACCGGTTCGACGCCGGTGGGCCGCAACCTGTTGGCCGCCGCAGCCAAGAACGTGCTGCGCACCTCCATGGAGCTCGGTGGAAACGCACCCTTCGTGGTCTTTGAGGACGCCGACGTCGACGCCGCCGTAGCCGGGGCGATGCTCGCGAAGCTCCGCAACATGGGCGAAGCCTGCACGGCAGCGAACCGGTTCATCATTCACTCATCGGTCGCCGGGGAGTTCGCGGAGAAGTTCGCGGCGAAAATGAAGACCCTTCAGACCGCCCGCGGCACCGAGGACCACTCAACCCTCGGCCCCCTGATCGACGAGAAGAGCCGGACCAAGGTCCACGAACTGGTCACAGCGGCAGTCGACGACGGCGCAACGGTAGTCGTTGGCGGATCGGCCGTCGAGGGGCCCGGCTACTTTTACCAGGCGACGGTGCTCACCGATGTGGCGCCGGGATCCCGGATCCTGCAGGAGGAGATCTTCGGGCCGGTCGCGCCGATCATCACCTTCGAATCCGAGGACGACGCCGTCCGCCTCGCCAACGACACCGAGTACGGGCTGGTGGCCTACGTCTTCACCCGGGACCTCAACCGCGGGCTGCGCATCGGCGAACGGCTGGATGTCGGGATGCTCGGGCTCAACGCCGGGGTGGTCTCCAATGCGGCGGCACCATTCGGCGGCGTCAAGCAGTCAGGACTCGGACGCGAGGGCGGTTCCGAGGGCATCGAGGAGTACCTCTACACGCAGTACGTCGGCATCGCCGATCCGACGGCGTCCTGACGTTCCTTGGGCTAGCTGTCCCAGGACAGCTAGCCCCGGGCGTCCCCGGACAATGATCGGGGGAGCAGGAACGCCCTGATCCTGGCTGCCCTGCCACTGCTGTCGCGGAGTGCCCCGGCAATTGCCTGCACGTCGTCCCAGCCAAGAGGTACGGCCCGGCCTGGCGCGGTCCCCGTCCAGGGGCCCGTCGGGCTACCGCCTCGGCCGGTGGCCCGTGATGGGGCGCCCTCGGCGACTACAACCAGCGACGCGGGGTCCGCATACTGGGCGGCCTCGTAGGCAGTCCGGAGCCTGAGGAGGGCAGACCCCGCAGCCCCGCCGATCCCCGTGGTGGCGGTCAGCCGCGCCGCGAACGTCCGCGGGGTGTCGGTGGGCAGGGCGGGGTGGCCGTAGTCGGCGGCAAGATCCACCACCTCAGCCCAGGCCAGTGCTGCCGCAGCGCTGTCCCCTGCGGCTCCGGTGAAGCGCCGTCGACGGCGCTGGCGGCGCAACGTCCGCAGCAGCAGCGGGACGAAAAGCAGCAGCACCCCTCCCACCAGGACGCCCATGACGAGCGTCGAGGTTTCGCGGGCCCGTTCAGCTGTCTCCGCCTCGGTCTGCGGGTCCTCCGCTGCCTGACCGGGAGTGCCGGTGGTGCCCTGATCCGTGAGCGGATTTCCGCCAGGGTCCAGATTGTCGGGGTTGGCCGCGGGGGCACCCGGTGCGAACGCCGTCTGTGCGTACTCCGGGACCACGCCCCGGGAGGGGGTTGGCTCGAACTTCACCCAGCCGAGATCGTCAAAGTACAGTTCGGGCCACGCATGGGCGTCAAGCGAGGTGACTGTGAACTCGGTCAGTTCCACGCCGTCAGGCCCGGTGACCGTTTCGCCGGTCGGGGTACCTGGCGCGTACCCGACAGCAACCCTGCTGGGGATTCCCGCCACCCGGGCCATCACTGCCATCGCACCCGCATAATGCACGCAGTAACCGGACTTCGATTCAAGGAAGCGCGCGACGACGTCGAGGCTGTTGCCGTCATACCCGCCCTCCACCGGGGCATCCACGGAGTAGGTGAACGATGGCCCCCGAAGGTAGTTCTGGATTGCCAGCGCCTGCTCGTAGGGGTTGACGATGTCCTCAGTCAACTGTGTGGCGGTCTGCTCGATGATGGCGGGGGTGGTGTCCGGCAGGCTCAGGAACTGGGCGTCGACTGCGCCCTCGGCTACCGGGCCGACGGCCTGCAAACGGGTCCGGGTGAGCGCTGGCCCGGCGCTCCGCACGACGTACTCCTGCTGCGCTGTCGACCCATTGTCGGTCGCGATGATGCTGTGGTTCAGCGGGTCCCAGGACCAGCGTCCGGCCAGGTTGGAAAAGCCCACCGGAGCGTAGGGCGCCAGCAGCCAGGGGCTGGTGAAGGTGTCGGTGGTGATCCGCGTGGTGGTGACGACGCCGTCGTCGATGGCGGCGCGCACCTCGTCGGTGCCCATCTCCTCCACCCCGGGCTGCCTGATGCTGTGCCGCTGATCGGGTTCCCAGCGCTCCCCGTCGAAGTCTTCGAGGGTCACCGCCCGCAGGTAGAGGGCCTCGGGGGAATTCGTGGCGTAGGTGATCCGGCCGAAACCGGTGGGGTTCCGCAGGTCATTTCCCAGCGTCACCACCGGATTCAGCCCGGTCGCGGTGCCCCAGAGATTGACCCGAGCGCCCTGGGGGAACAGGCCCACATTGAATCCGGGGATGGCCAGGGGCACCAGGATGGTCACCGCGAGGGCCGCAGCGCCGATCGACAGTCCACGGGCGAGCCGCCCGCCAGAGGCGTCCCGCGACGCTCCGGTGGCCTGGCTATCCCGCCACTGGCTGCAGCCGAGCAGGATCAAGAAGCCGACGACGGCCGCCACGAAGCCGGGTACCCCGACGCTCTGCGGCCGCACCACGGCAGGCACCACCAGGATCGCGAGCAACGCCAGGCCGCTGGTGGCGGGCATCCGCAGCGTGGTGGCCAGCGTGTCCGTAAGAATACTGATCAGGCCCATCGCGGCGCAGACCACCAGGAAGATCCCGGTGCCCGGTAGGACCGGGGCCACCTGGGATACCACTGTGTTTTCTGCGTGATTGAGCAGGACGGTGAGCCGGCCAGCGGCGCCCTCGCCGGGAAAAATGCCGAAGACGCTCTGCGCGGGGAAGTACTGCCACACCAGCGCACCCACCAGCGCCACGAGCCCAGCAACCGGGACCAAGGCTGCGGGCAGGCGGGCGCTCCGCGCCGCCCCCATGACCAGCAGTACGGCGCCGACGGTGAAGGCCAGCGGGTTGAGCCAGGTCCACCCGAACAGCACCGAGTGCAGGTTCAGCGAGGTCAGCATCACCGCGGCGAACACGGCCGCCGTCGAGAGCCAATGCCGCTGATCCCTGCGGAGCCGACCACCGGAGCGGGGCTCGACCCGTTGCGTCGGTGTGGCGGGGCGGGGGAGGGTCGAGGTCATGCCCGCCCTCCGGTCCAGCCGCCCGCGGACGGCACAGTGGTCTTGGCGGTCGATGCGCTGGCAGCGCCGGGGGAGTCGAAGTAGGTCCAGGCCGCAGTCAGGTCGGCTGAGGGAGACACTGCTACCGCGTGCCACCCGGCGGCGCGGAGGATTTCCATCACCGGGTGCAGGTCCTGCGGCCGGTCCGCGACGAGGATCGCGAACGACGTCGAACCGAATTCGGCCGCCGCCGCGAGGTCGCGCGCCTCCGCCGCTGTGATGGCACCGAGAATGGCGAGCAACGGGCCACGGTGCTTGTAGGTCGCCAACTTATCCATCATCGGGTCGCCGAACGGCGTGAACCGGTTCGGGCCGGCCTGGGATGACCGTGGCGGACTGGCGGCGCGCCGTGACGTGCGCCGGGTGGTCGTTCGTTTCGCCGGATCGGGGGACAGTTCCAGTGCCGCCAGCCCTTCGGCGACGTTGTGGATACCGGTCTGGCCCTGGTGCTCCTCGTCGTCGGGCCAGGGGGCGGAGACCGACGAACGCAGTGCCGGCGCGCCCGTCTCATCGACAAACCGCAGGGCATAGTTCCGCTCAAGCAGGTGCGCGGTGATGGACATGGCGGCGACCACAGCCCATTCGAATCCGGGGGAGGAGAGCAGGGACGCGCCGTCGTCGTTCTCGACGCCGAAGGCCGAATGGAAGCCGGAACTGTAGCGGGCCTGCCGCTGATCGAGGATCAGGGTGGCCTCCGGCGTGGTGACCGACTCTTCCTGGCGCACCATCAGTTCGTTGTGGCGGGCGGTGGCGGCCCAATGGACCCGGCGCATCGGATCACCGGCGCGGTACTCGCGGGTCATGACGTCGTCGTCGCTGGGATTGGCGTTGCGCCGGGTCGCGGCGAACCCGTCGGCCCCGCGGGCACCGGTCAGCGGTGAATGCGGCAGGTCCAGGGGCGCGGGCGTGACGACCAGCCGCTCAGTGCCTCCCAGGGTATGCCGGGAGGTTCCCAGCCCGAACGGGTCGGTGAAAGCGGCGGTGACCGGACCGACGTCGTACACGCCGCGGGAGGAGGACCGCAGCCGGTACTCGTAGTGGCTGGCACCCTGGGCGCTGGGATGGCGGGAGGGGAAATGGAACTCCGGTGACTCCCCGAAGCGGGCGGGGATCCTTTCCTGCATCACCACCGTCCCACTGAGCGGACCGCTGGACCTGACTGACAGGGTGACAGTGGAGGTGAATCCGGTTTCCATTGTCTGCGGGGCAAACTTCCGCTCAACCGTAAAGCGGGGTTTGATCAGCCGCAGCATGAGGACTGAAAGGAGCGGAAGGCAGACGAGGAGAACGCCGACGTAGAGCAGGTCCCGGCGGCCCAGGACCTGGGCCGTGAGCAGCGCCAGTACACCAGTGATGACCAGCCCCCACCCGCGCGAGGTGAGGACCCGGGAGGGTAGGTTGGCCAGCAGTCGCACGGCGGTCCTAGGTTCGAACGTAGGAGTTCGACGCGGTGCGTTCCACCGGAACCTTTGCGAGGATTCCTGCCACCACTGACTGGGGGGTCTCCCCGGTGCTCAGCGCCTTCCGATCCAGGATCAGGCGGTGCGACAGGACCGGCTCGGCCACCGCCGCGACGTCGTCGGGCAGCACGAAGTCCCTGCCTTGTAGCGCCGCCCCCGCTTTTGCGGCCCGAAGCAGCTGCAGCAGCGCGCGGGGGCTGGCGCCCAGGCGCAACTGGTGGTGCCCGCGGGTACCGTGGCCGATGGCCACCGTGTACTCCCGCACCGCGGGGGAGACGTAGACGCTGCGCACCCGCTCCATCATCGCTGCGATGTCGGCCACGTTGGCGGTCGGCTGGACCGCATCAAGTGGCGACACCGACTGGTGGGTCTGCAGCATCTGCAGTTCGGCGTTCCGGTCCGGGTACCCCATGGAGATCCGGGCCATGAACCGGTCCCGCTGCGCTTCGGGCAGGGGGTAGGTGCCCTCCATCTCGATGGGATTCTGGGTTGCCACCACCATGAACGGCTCGCCCAGGCGGTAGGTGCCGCCGTCGACGGTCACCTGGTGTTCCTCCATGCATTCCAGCAGGGCCGACTGCGTCTTGGCGGAGGCACGGTTGATCTCATCGCCGATGACGATGTTGGCAAACACCGGGCCCGGCCGAAACTCGAACCGGTGGGTGTCCTGGTTATAGATCGACACCCCTGACACATCCGAGGGCAGCAGGTCCGGCGTGAACTGGATGCGGTTGACCGTGCAGTCGATGGTCCGGGCGAGTGTCTTCGCCAGCAGCGTCTTTCCGACTCCCGGCACGTCCTCCAGCAGCAGGTGGCCCTGCGCCAGCAGCACCGTGAGGGCCAGCTGCGCGGCTTCCGGTTTGCCGTCGATCACCGTGTTGATTGACCCCAGGATCCGGCCCGCCAGCTGGTCGAAGTGCTCACCGGACATGGTGCGCGCCTCACCTGAGGGGTCGTCACGATCAGTGGTGACGTTGGCTGAGGCATTCGGTGAGGCGTACTGGTTGTGGGCGTCCATGCGAACCTTCCGCGAGCACTGCACCCCGGTGTGCAGTTGAGTCGGTCAGCCCTGGTCGGATACGCCCACGGCCGGTTCGGCCGTGGGGCACGCAGCAACTGCTTGAGTACAGATTACTAGGACAACTTGCGGCCGTGGGGATAAGTTCCGCACTCACTTCGCGGGTGGTTAGGGTTGAGTCATGCCTCATACAGCCATTCCGGCGGCGTACCAACCGGCGCCGCCCAGCACGACTCTCCACGGCGGCGTACCCGACGCGGGCGGGCGAAGCCAGAAGCAGCAGTACCCGCCAGCACCCGAACCGCTGCCCGTTCCCGTGATGGACAACCATACCCACCTCGACTTCCGCAGCGGCCTGCCACTGGTCAGTGTCAGTGCCGCCCTCGACGCGGCCGAAGCGGTGGGTGTGTGCGGTGCAGTGCAGGTGGGGTGCGACCTGGAATCGTCCCGGTTTACAGTCGAAGCCATCGACCAGGAGCCCCGCCTGCTGGGGGCAGTCGCGATCCACCCGAACGACGCCCCGCTGTTGGCCGAACAGGGCGGGCTCGAGGCTGCGCTCACGGAGATTGAGCAGTTGGCTGCCCACCCGCGGGTCCGGGCGATCGGCGAGACCGGGCTCGACTACTACCGGACCGCCGCCGCCGGACTCGAGAGCCAGCAGTACTCCTTCCGCCGGCACCTCGACATTGCCAAACGGCTGGACCTGGCGCTCCAGATCCATGACCGGGAGGCGCACGACGACGTCGTCGCCACCCTGCTGTCCGAAGGTCCACCCGAGCGGGTGGTTTTCCACTGCTTCTCCGGCGGTGCGGAACTGGCCCGGATCTGCAACGAGCACGGCTGGTACATGTCCTTCGCCGGGACCGTGACGTTCAAGAACGCCGACAACCTGCGGGACGCGCTGCGCATTGCCGACCCGTCGCTGGTGCTCACCGAAACCGACGCCCCCTTCCTGACCCCGCACCCGTTCCGCGGGCGCCCCAACGCGCCGTACCTGGTGCCGTACACGGTCCGGTCGATGGCCGAGGTGCTGGACACCGACCTGGCCAGGCTCTGCCAGTCGATCGCCGACAACACCCGCCGGGTATACGGCCAGTGGACTGATGCCTAAAGGCACCGGGGGAGTGAACACGGCTGGGTGACCAGCGGGCGCGTCGCACGACTACCATGGCTTAGGTGACTGCGCCCTCCAATCCCCAGCCGATCCAGCCCCTGCTTGGCGCCGGTGACGTCCGCCGCCTCGCCGCCGACCTGGATCTCCGCCCCACCAAGACGCTGGGCCAGAACTTCGTCATCGATGGGAACACCATCCGCCGGATCGTGGCTGCCGCCCACCTGGGTCCCGAGGAGACGGTGCTCGAGGTGGGACCCGGTCTTGGCTCGCTGACCCTGGGCCTGCTGGATGCCGCCCGCCGGGTGGTGGCGGTGGAGATCGACCCGGTGCTCGCTGCACGGCTGCCCGAGACGGTGGCTCGCTGGCGTCCGGATACCGCGGCAAACCTCGACGTGGTGCTCGCCGACGCCATGCGTGTCACTGAGCTCCCACACCCGCCGACAGCCCTGGTGGCCAACCTGCCCTACAACGTTGCGGTGCCGGTGGTGCTGAACCTGCTGGAGAACTTCCCCTCGCTGCGCCATGGGCTGGTCATGGTCCAGGACGAGGTGGCCGACCGGCTCGCCGCCGGACCGGGATCCAAAACCTATGGGGTGCCCTCGGTTAAGGCTGCGTGGTACTCGACGATGCGCAAGTCCGGCGTGATCGGGATGAACGTGTTCTGGCCGGCTCCGAAGATCGCATCAGGTCTGGTGGGATTTGTCAGGCATGACCCGCCGGCGACGTCGGCGAGCCGGCGTGAGGTCTTCGCCGTGATCGACGCGGCCTTCGCCCAGCGGCGCAAGACCCTCCGCGCGGCGCTCGCCGGGTGGGCCGGAAGCTCAGTGCTGGCGGGGGAGGCCCTTGCGGCGGCTGGCGTCGACCCGAGCCTGAGGGGGGAAATGCTCGACATTGCCGCCTTCGCCCGGATCGCCGAAGCGAAACCGGAGCAGCTGCCACCCCCCGAGGATCAGCAGGGGCGCGTCTGATCCCGGGAACCGGGATAGCAGTGCAGGGCAGTGTGGCGTGCGGACCGGGGCCCGCACGCCACACCAGCAGCTGGCTCTAACGAGCAGCCGCCGCTAGGAGCGGCTGGCCTCGTTCTGGACGTTGTCCTTCGCGTCCTGGGCCTTGCCCTTGACGTCGGCCGCGGCCGATGCGCCTTCTTCCTTCACAGTGTTGGCAGAAATGGTGGCTGTTTCCTTCACCGAATCCATTGCCTGCTGTGCCGGTTCCTTGAGATCTTCGGCCACGGCCTTGGCCGCATCGGTGACACTGCTCGTGAGGGGCTCAGCCTTCTCCTTCAGCGCAGCCGCGGCTTCCTTCTCTTTCTCGCTCGCCGGGATCAGCGAGGAGATGAGCATGCCGGCGCCGAAGGCGATCAGCCCGGCAGCCAGCGGGTTGCCCTGGGTCTTGCGGGTGAGCCGCTGGGGGGCGTCCTGCACGGCGTCGCTGGCGTTCTGTGCTGCCGACCGGGTGCCGGCGGACGCATGGTCCGCTGATCCCATGACCGAGGTTTTCAGGCCGCCGACTGCGTTGCGGACCTTGTCGCCCTGACGCTGGGCGATGCTGGAGGGGCTGACCTTGTCGGCGACGGCGTCGACGTCGGTGCCAAGCTCCCGGCGGGTTCGTTCGATGTCTGCACGAATCTGTTCTGGGGTCTGGTTCATGGGGTCTTCTCACCTGGTTTCAGAGTGGGGGGAATGTCTTTGACGGTTGCGGCGGTAGCCGGCAGGCCGCGCACGCTCTTGAGTTCTTTCTTGCCGGTCAGGGCGAGGACGGCGGCGATGATGCCCCAGATGACTGCGACGATTACCGCAGACCAACCCAGACCAACCAGTTCAGCCAATCCCCACATGAGCGCCAGGGACAGGAACAACAGCACGAAATGCCCGGCGATGGCGGCGCCGCCAAACATGCCCACGCCCTTGCCTGCCTTGGTGCCGCTCTCACGCAGTTCAGCCTTGGCGAGCTCGAGCTCCTGACGCATCAGGGTGGACAGGTCGCGGCTCACATCGCTCAGCAGCGATCCCAGCGACTCATTGGCCGCCCGCTCCTCTGCCGTGGTGGGTGGCGGTTCGTACGCCTGGGGTCCTCCGGTGTGAATGCCACTCATCAGCGCAGGTCCCTGTCGAGTCGTTCGTCCTGGGTGCGGGTACCCGGAACAATGACTGGCTCGGCGGCGATCGGGTCGGCCAGCGGATCGTTCGAGGTTCCCCGGGCGTCGTCGGCCGAGGTCAGGCCGTTGTCCACCACCGGGTTCGTTTCGGTCGCGGGGGTGGTCGCGGTAGCAGCCGGGCCGGATCCGGCCGCAGGCTGCGCGGGGACCGTCGGTGGGTACTCGGGGGCTGGGTTGGCCGGTGTGGTGCTCGGGGAGTCCGATCCGGCGCCAGCAAGCCCTCGGGTGAGGCGCCCGGCGAGCAGGCCCGCTCCGGCAGCCACCATCAGGAAGGTACCCGGGCGTCGACGGGCGAAGTCCTTGACCTCGTCCAGCAGCGATCCCGGATCCCGGCCCTCCAGCCAGCCGGCGACGTCGCCCGACCGCTGGGCAGCCTGGCGGACCAGGGAGTTGGCGGGGCCGTCCTGGTCCCCGTTGTCTGCCATGGAGACCAGCTCATCACTGATGGAGCGCAGTCCCTCGGCAGCCTTCTGCTGGCTCGCGCCGGCCTGCTCTTTGAGATCCGAACCCAGTTCGCCCAGCAGGTTCTTTGCCTGGGCGCTGGCTTCAGCGGCAACATTCTTTGCCTCGGTCGTCGCAGTCTGGGCAACACCCTGGGCTGCGTCCAGGCCGTCGCGCCCCACCTCTTTGGCCTGGTCCTTCGCCTGATCCTTGATTCCGGTGGACCCGTTGCTCCCACCGACCGGTGTGTTGCCTGCTGGTGAATCGGACCGGACACGCTCGCCTGAGGGCACAGCTGTCAGGGGATCCTCTGACCAATTCTGGGTAGTCATAGTTTTTCCTTCGGATAGTAATCCTGCTTACAATCTGTAATGTAAGCACGCTTACTATCTTTGTGCAATGGTCCGGTAGCAAGCCGGCAGGATTCCCGGTTCAGCCCAGGGTGATCTAGGTTGGAGACTATGGAGGTAGGCAAAACGGCAGGACTCTTCGGCGGCGCTCCGGCGAGCGTGCGTGTCCGCGCGCCCGGAAAGATCAACGTTTCGTTCAGGGTGGGCCCGCTTCGCGAGGACGGCTACCACAGCGTCGCGAGCGTGTACCTGGCCGTCTCCCTGTATGAGGAGGTGACCGCGACCGTCACGGCCGAGCCGGGCATCGTGGTCACCGTCAACGGGCAGGGATCACTGAACCTGCCGGTCGAAAGCATCCCGCTGGACGCCACCAACCTTGCCGCACGTGCAGCCACCCTGCTCGCCGATCTCAGCGACGGCTCCACCGGGCTGCTGCTCGATATCACCAAACGGGTACCCGTGGCCGGAGGGATGGGCGGAGGATCCGCCGATGCCGCTGCCACACTTCTGGCCTGCGATGCCCTCTGGAGCAGCGGGTTCTCCCGGGACGAGCTAGCGAAAATGGCAGCTGACCTCGGCGCTGACGTGCCGTTTGCGCTGGTCGGCGGCACGGCGGTGGGAGTTGGGGTAGGGGAGCAGCTCACTCCAGCGATCTCGAAGACGCCCCTGTACTGGGTGCTGGTGACGTCCGCCTTTGGACTGTCCACCCCCGAGGTCTACCGGACGCTCGACGAGCTCCGGCTGCGGGACGGGACCGAACCGGCCACCCCGCCGGACATCGACTCGCGGATCCTCAGCGCAATGCGCGCCGGCGATGCCGTAGCGCTCGCCGAGCTCCTTCACAACGACCTCCAGGCGGCGGCACTTGAGCTGGCACCGGAGCTTGCCGCGATCCTGCAGGCAGGCACTGACGCGGGAGCCCTCGCGGGACTGGTCTCCGGATCAGGGCCCACCATTGCGTTCCTCGCCGAGGATGAAGAACACGCGGCAGCGCTCGCCGAGCAGCTCTCATTGGGCGGTCTGACCGCCACGGCAGTGCACGGTCCGGTGCACGGTGCCAGAATTGTTAACGACTACACCGCTTGACCCGTGGCCCTTGCAGGGCCCAGCTCAAGCCATTCATCCCTCCACAATCAGGAAGCAGTACACCCTTGGCACATCTTCTGGGCGCTGAAAGCGTCAGCGTCACGTTTGCCACCCGCACCGTTCTCGACGGCGTCTCCCTCGGCATCGAGGACGGCGACCGGATCGGGATGGTCGGCCGCAACGGTGACGGCAAGTCCACCCTCATGCGCCTCCTGGCGCAGCGCGCCACCCCCGACGAGGGCCGGGTCACGCGCCGCCGTGACGTCCACGTGGGTTACCTGGACCAGACGGACGTCCTGGACGGCGACCTGAGCGTCGGCGAAGCGATCGTTGGCGACCAGGCCGACCACGAATGGGCTTCCAATCCCAAGATCCGCGACGTGATGGGTGGTCTGGTCGCTGAAGTGGACTGGCACGCCAAGGTCTCCTCGCTCTCCGGTGGGCAGAAGCGGCGTGTTGCGCTGGCCAAGCTTCTGATCGGCGACGACGACGTCATCATGCTCGACGAGCCCACCAACCACCTCGATGTGGAGGGCGTGGCCTGGCTGGCCCGCCACCTGGCCGAGCGCTGGCGCCCGAGCGACGGCGGGCTGCTGGTCGTCACCCACGATCGCTGGTTCCTCGACGAAATCTGTACCCGCACCTGGGAGGTGCACGACGGCGTCGTCGACGGTTTTGACGGCGGTTACGCCGCCTACGTGCTCGCGCGCGCCGAGCGTGACCGGATGGACTCAGTGGTCGAAGGCAAGCGGCAGCAACTGGTCAAGAAGGAACTGGCCTGGCTGCGCCGCGGTGCCCCCGCGCGGACCGCCAAACCGAAGTTCCGGATCGAGGCAGCCAACGCGCTGATCGCCGATGTGCCCGAGCCGCGCGATTCCCTCGCCCTGAGCAAAATGGCGATGGCCCGGCAGGGCAAGGACGTCCTCGACCTTGAGGATGTCTCGCTCGCACTCGGAGAGAAGACACTTTTCGACGGCATCACCCTGCGCCTCGCCCCCGGCCAGCGACTCGGCCTGGTTGGTGTCAACGGGTCAGGCAAAACCACCCTGCTGCGGATGCTGAACGGGGAGGTGAGCCCCGACGCCGGCAAGGTGAAGAAGGGCAAGACGGTCCAGACGGCGGTCCTCTCCCAAGAAGTCAAGGAGCTCAACGAGCTGGAGCACCTGCGCGTCACTGAGGTCATCGAGCAGGAGAAACGCGTCTTCAGCGTCGGCGGTCGCGAGGTGTCAGCCACCCAGCTGGTGGAGCAACTCGGTTTCACCAACGCGAAGCAGTGGACCAAGGTGAAGGACCTCTCCGGTGGCGAACGCCGCCGGCTGCAGCTACTCCGGCTCCTGGTGGGCGAGCCCAATGTGCTGATGCTCGACGAACCCACCAACGACCTGGACACCGACACCCTGGCGGCGATCGAGGACGTCCTGGACGGCTGGCCGGGAACCCTGGTGGTCGTCTCCCACGACCGGTACCTGCTGGAGCGGGTCACCGATTCGCAGATGACACTGCTCGGCGACGGCAAGCTGCGTGACCTGCCGCGCGGAGTGGACCAGTACCTCGAACTGCGTCGTGCAGCGGAATCCGGAGCAGGTGCCTCCCCCCTCAATGCTGACGATGCCCAGGCCAGCGCCGGATCGAGCCCCGCGTACAGCTCCGAAGAGACTCGGCAGGCGAAGAAGGACCTGACCCGCATCGAACGCCAGCTCGGCAAGGCCGCAGCACAGGTGGAACGTATCCAGCAGCAAATGAACGACGGTGCGGGCGGCGACGTCGACTTCGACAAGATGGCCACGCTGAACACGAAACTGCAGGCGGTCCAGGCCGAGCAGCAGGACCTGGAGCTGCAGTGGCTTGCCGCAGCCGAGGTCGTCGGGAAGTAGCGCCACGACGGGGGGCTTCCAAGTCGCAGGAAGCCCCCGACTCATGGCAAACTGGATAACCGTGCGTCCGGGACCCGACAGGGCCCGGTTGGCACAGTCCGCCCTGGTGTAATGGCAGCACCCCAGCCTTTGGAGCTGTGGAGTATAGGTTCGAATCCTATGGGCGGAACAATCGGAAAGTATTGCCGCGGGTAGTATTGCCGGTGTGAGCCTGTACTTTTCCGGTTGACAGTGAAAACTACAGGCAGGAGTGTCTCCTCAATGGGTCCGCAGACCTCAAACACCCACCCTCAGGAACAGATCCCCGAGGCAGGCGCTAAACGCCCAGCAGCAGTCATCGTGCTGGCCGCCGGAGCCGGAACACGAATGAAGTCCCGGACCCCGAAGATCCTCCACACCCTCGGCGGACGGTCAATGGTGGGGCACGCTGTCGCCGCTGCCCGCGGTGTCGTGCCCGAGGCCCTCGCCGTCGTCGTCCGGCACGAACGCGATCGCGTGGCAGGCCACATCGCCGAACTGGATCCGCAGGCACTCATCGTCGACCAGGATGACATGCCCGGGACGGGACGCGCCGTCCAGGTGGCCCTTGACGCTCTCGACGACGAGGCTGGCGCACCCCTGCAGGGCACCGTCGTGGTGACCTACGGTGACGTGCCCCTGCTGACCTCCGACACGCTCGCCCAGCTGATTGAGGAGCACATCGGCGGGGCCAACGCCGTCACAGTGCTGACCGCGGTGCTCGGCGACGCCTCCGGCTACGGCCGTATCCTGCGTGCTGACGACGGCACCGTCACCGGGATCGTCGAGCACAAGGACGCTACCGACGCCCAGCGCACCATCAATGAAATTAACTCGGGAATCTACGCGTTCGACGCGGCGACCCTGCGCGATGCGCTGAAATCTGTGACCGCCGGCAACTCACAGGGCGAAATGTACCTGACCGATGTCCTGGGCATCGCCTCCGGCCAGGGCGGCCGGGTGGCAGCCGTCGTCTCGGACGACCCGTGGCAGGTCGAAGGGGCCAACGACCGGGTCCAGCTTGCTGCGCTGGGCGCCGAACTCAACCGGCGTACCCTCACCCGCTGGATGCGGGCCGGTGTGTCGATTATCGACCCCGCCACCACCTGGATCGACACGTCGGTGCAGTTGGCCGAGGACGTCACGATTCTCCCCGGCACCCAGCTTCACGGCGCCTGCGATATCGCCCGCGACGCCGTCATCGGCCCGGACACCACCCTCACCGATGTTGTGGTCGGGGAGGGGGCGCGGGTACTGCGCACCCACGGTTCGGGTGCCCACATCAGCGCTCGCGCCGCCGTCGGCCCGTTCACCTACCTGCGGCCAGGGACGGTTCTCGGGGAGGACGGAAAGATCGGTGCGTTCTACGAGACGAAGAACGTGACGATCGGACGCGGCTCCAAACTGTCCCACCTGGGCTACGCCGGCGACGCAGAGATCGGCGAGGACACCAACATCGGCTGCGGCAACATCACCGCCAATTACGACGGCGTGAACAAGCACCGCACCGTCATCGGCAGCAACGTGCGGACCGGTTCCAACACGGTGTTCGTGGCCCCCGTGGTGATCGGCGACGGCGCGTACACCGGTGCGAGCGCCGTCGTGCGCAACAACGTACCCGCCGGTGCCCTAGCGATCAGCGTTGCACCGCAACGGACCGCCGAAGGCTGGGTCCAGGCCAAACGGCCCGGCACCGCCGCCGCGACAGCTGCGGCCACGGCTCAGGGCGCAGCGCCTGACACACTCGCCGCTTCCGACCTCCCCAGCACCTCCGGCACGACCCCAGGCACCACAGACGAAAGCGACCGTTCATGAGTGAGATCACCGCACGCGGCGAAAAGAAACTGGTCCTGGCCTCCGGCCGGGCCCACCCCGAACTGGCGGAAGAGATCGCTGCAGCGCTTGGCACTGAGCTCCTCCCGATCTCCGCCTACGACTTCGCGAACGGCGAGATCTACGTCCGCTCCGGGGAGAGCGTGCGCGGCACCGACGTATTCGTGATCCAGGCTCATCCCGCGCCGCTGAACAACTGGCTGATGGAACAGCTGATCATGATCGATTCCCTGAAGCGGGCCTCGGCCAAGCGCATCACTGTGGTCTCCCCGTTCTACCCGTACGCCCGGCAGGACAAGAAGGGTCGCGGCCGCGAACCGATCTCCGCCCGGCTGGTCGCCGACCTGTACAAGACCGCTGGAGCCAACCGGCTGATGTCGGTTGACCTGCACACGTCGCAGATCCAGGGGTTCTTCGACGGGCCGGTGGATCACCTGATGGCCATTCCGCTGCTGGCCGATTACATCCGCACCCGGGTCGACGCCGACAACGTCACTGTGGTCTCGCCCGATACCGGCCGGGTCCGCGTCGCCGAGCAGTGGGCTGAACGGCTGGGCGGATCGCCCCTGGCGTTCGTGCACAAGAGCCGGGACCTCACGGTCCCGAACCAGGCAGTCTCCAAGCAGGTGGTGGGCCAGGTCGAGGGTCGGACCTGCGTGCTCATCGACGACATGATCGACACGGGTGGCACCATTTCCGGGGCCGTTCAGGTGCTCAAGAACGCAGGTGCCAAGGATGTGATCATCGCTGCCACCCACGCCGTCTTCTCGGACCCGGCAGCCCGCCGCCTCTCCGAGTCCGGCGCCCGCGAGGTGGTGGTGACGAACACCCTGCCAATCCCCTCGGAGAAGAGGTTCCCGCAGCTCACCGTGTTGTCGATTGCCCCGTTGATCGCCCGGGCTATCAGGGAAGTCTTCGACGACGGCTCCGTGACCAGCCTGTTCGACGGCAACGCCTAGGGCTGGTTCCGGGGACTCCCGTCGGGCGCCCGGTATGGACTAGGGCCGCCCGATACCCTGGTAGTTCCAGCCGGCTGCACGCCACTGGACGGGGTCCAGCACGTTCCGTCCGTCAAGGATGTTCTTGCTGGCCACCTGTTTGGCCATTTCCGCCGGATCCAGTGCTCGGTACTGGTCCCACTCGGTGAGGATCAGGAGCGCGTTCGCCTTCGCGACAGCGGCGCCGAAGTCCGGTTCGTAGTTCAGTTCAGGGAACCGACCCTTGGCGTTGGTCAACGCCTCAGGGTCGGTCACTGTGACATCGGCGCCCTGGAGTTGGAGCTGGGCGGCGATGCTCAGGGCGGGAGAATCCCGCACATCATCGCTGTTGGGCTTGAACGCCACCCCCAGGACTGTGATGCGCTTGCCGAGAAGCGACCCACCCACCAGTTGGCGGGTCAACTCCACGACCCGGATCCGGCGTCGCAGGTTGATGTCGTCCACCTCGCGCAGGAACGTCAGCGCCTGGTCGGCACCCAGCTCGCCGGCCCGGGCCATGAACGCGCGGATGTCCTTCGGGAGGCAGCCACCGCCGAACCCGATTCCCGCGTTGAGGAACTTGCGTCCAATCCGGTCGTCCATGCCGATCGCGTCGGCCAGCAGCGTGACGTCCGCCCCTGCCGCGTCGCAGACCTCTGCCATTGCATTGATGAAGGAAATCTTGGTGGCCAGGAACGAGTTGGCGGCGGACTTGACCAGTTCCGCCGTGGCATAGTCGGCCACCAGCCGACGTGTTCCCAGTCCCAGGGGCCCGGCGTACACCTCGTCGAGCAGGGCGGTCGCCCGCTCCCCGTCCTCGCCGGCAGGGACGCCATAGACGAAGCGGTCCGGACTGAGCGTGTCTTTCACCGCGAAGCCCTCCCGCAGGAACTCGGGGTTCCACGCCAGGCTGGCGTCAGGGAACCGTTCCAACAGGTCGTCGGCGAGGCGGGCCGCGGTGCCCACCGGCACCGTCGACTTGCCCACCACCAGGTTCCCCTCCTCGAGCGAGTCGACGAGGGAGGCAAAAGCGGCGTCCACGTACCGCAGGTCGGCAGCATACTCACCTTTGCGCTGGGGGGTACCCACGCACAGGAAGTGCACCTGCGCCCCGCGGGCGTCGGTGATCTCGGAACTGAACTTCAATCGGCCCGTCTGGAGAACCTCGTCGAGGAGTTCGGGCAGGCCAGGTTCGAAGAAATGCGACCGGCCAGCCTGCAACTCGCTGATCTTGCGCTCGTCGACGTCGATCGCGACGACGTCGTGCCCCAGCTTTGCCATGCACGCCGCGTGGACGGCTCCGAGGTAGCCACAACCTATAACTGAAATTCGCATGCTGATCCTTTGTCCGGCAGCTCCGGGGAGCTTTCGACGAGATGCTTGCCACTGGTTGCTTGCCAGCGGTTCCAACAGACTTCAACGGTATGTCTCACACATTAGAGGATGATGAGGAATATTCTGCCGGTTCCGGTCCGAACGAATTCCGGAACCGGTGTCCGGGGCGGTGCCGCACGTGCTGTAACATTGAACGCGATGCCTAGGCGAGGGAGCATCCCGGTGCCACCGGGAGTGTTCCGTGATCGACGGTGGCTAGTGACGAGAGTCCAACACTGAACGTGTTGACGATGAACTGTTTCTAGACAGATGCCGATCGTTTGCCCAGCAACGATCCACTACTCGTCAACACAGGAGACTCAATGTCTGACCTCACACTTCCCGCAGAAGTACGCACCGAATTCGGCAAGGGCGCAGCCCGCCGCGCACGCCGCGAAGACAAGATCCCTGCGGTCATCTACGGCCATGGAGCCGACCCCATCCACGTCCTCTTGCCCTCGAAGGCAACGACCCTCGCGCTGAGGACCTCCAACGCACTGCTGACCCTCGACATCGAAGGGGAGAAGCACCTGGCCCTGGCCAAGTACGTTGTCCGCAACCCGCTGAAGCGCATTGTGGAGCACCTTGACCTCCTCACCGTCCGTAGTGGCGAAAAGGTCACCGTTGACGTGTTCATCCACGTCGAGGGCGAGCTGGCCCCGGGCGCTGTCATGAACCTCGAGCACAACTCGGTCCAGGTCGAAGCCGAAGCCACCCACCTGCCTGATTCCCTCACCGTCAACGTTGAGGGTCGCACTGTCGGCGAGCACATCCACGCCTCCGACATTGTGCTGCCCAAGGGCGTCACCCTGCTGATCGAAGCAGACACGCTGATCGTGAACATCAGCGAGCCGACTGTCCAGGATCTCGGCGACGAAGACGAAGAGACAGTTGCCGAGGGTGACGTTGTCGCTGCCTCCGGCGAGAAGTCCGAAGAGGGCGAGTAACTCCATCTGCGGGAATACCCGTGGCGAATGACACGTGGCTGGTAGTCGGGCTCGGAAACCCCGGGCCCGACTACAGCCGCAACAGGCACAACGTCGGTCAGATGGTCCTTGACGTTCTGGGCGACCGGATCGGTGGGAAGTTTAAAAGCCATAAGGCGCACGCGGCAGTCCTCGAAGGCCGCCTGGGCGTCGGCGGACCACGGCTGGTCCTCGCCAAGCCTTTGACCTACATGAATCTTTCAGGAGGTCCAGTCGGCGCGCTCTGTCGGTTCTACGACATACCCGCTGAGCGGGTCATTGTCGTGCATGACGAGATCGACATCGACTTCAACACGGTCAGGCTGAAGGCTGGCGGCGGCGAAGGCGGACATAACGGGCTGCGGGACATTTCCAAGGTTCTCGGCACCAAGGACTACCTGAGAGTAAGGGTGGGAGTGGGCCGGCCCCCGGGACGGCAGGATGCCTCCGATCACGTCCTCCGCGACTTCGGAACCGTCGAAAAGAAGGAGCTGGGCTTTCTCCTCGAAGACGCTGCCGATGCCGTGGAATCGCTGATTACCGAGGGTCTTGTCAGCGCTCAGCAGAAATACCACTCGGCCGGGAAATAACGTATAAATTAGACTCACGACCAGCGGTCCACTGGTGAAATGATCCGGACCGCTTCGCGCCATCACGGCCCCAAATACGGGGGCCGACGTTGGGCGGCCTCTGAGACTGGGCCACCCCCATCCCAACGTCGGTCCCTTTTTTGGTGCCTACGCAGGCAGCGGATATCGGCGAGTACCTGGACCCCACGGATCCAAGTAGCCGACGCGTAGTGTGCGCGAAAAACTCGGGTAGTCGCTACTCATGCGGGCGCCGGGCGGTGGTTCTACCGTGATCAGTACTTCACAACGCTGGGAACGCGAAGAAAAGGTCTCTCAATGAGTTACGACACAAGCACGCATGCCTACCCGCCTGCCCGGATCGAGTGGCACCAGGCCGGCCTCAATCCGCGGACGGGGGTCAGCAGTTCGACGACGCCCTCGCACCATTCGACGTCGCCCTCGCACCAGACCCGCGCCCTCCTTCCCCAGACACTCAGGGACCTGCTGTTGGAGGGGCCAGCGCCGTCATCGGTCCTGCTGACCGGTGAACCGGGAAGCGGCAAGACAGCGCTCCTGAGGTCGATGGTCGACCACCTTCGCACCACCGCCTGCCTGATTCACCTGCGGGGCACTGGTCGTTACGCCCGCGAACCGTACGGTGCACTCCGAGTCCTGCTGGCAGAGGCAGGGGAGGATGTGCTCAGCCACCCGGTCCGGGTCATCAGCGCCCTGACCCGGGTGCTCAAGGACAAGGCGCTTGGATTACCCGTCATTGTGGTGGTCGACGATGCCCACCACCTCGATGAGGACTCGACCACGGTGCTGGGACAGCTGGTGCAGGCGGGGAGCATCCGCCTGGTCGCAGCCTGCAGCGACCTCACAGCCGCTCCGTTCTCTTTCCAGACTCTCTGCCTGAAAGGCACCCTGGTGCGGGTGGACCTGGGGCCGCTGACCCAGCAGGAGGTCGCTGCGTACCTCGCCGCGGCCCTCGGTGCCACCGCGTCCCGGGCGTCGTCGCTTGCACTGCACACCCACAGCGGGGGAAACCCCCGGCTTCTTGGCGCGCTGGTGCGCGACTATGTCGCTGCCGGTGCGCTCAACTGTGTGGAAGGCGTGTGGGTCCTGACCTCCCACGCAGTCCGGCCCAGCGAGGCCACCACTGCCCTGATCACAGACCGCATCGTCATGCTCCGGCCCTCCCAGCGCAGGCTGCTCCGCACCCTCGCCGCAGCAGGAACAACCCCGCTTGCCGCAGTACCCGCCGACATCCTGGGGGACCTGGATGATCTCCAGGAGCAGGGAATGCTTTCCATCGGTAGCGACCGGTGGGCGACCGTCTCCGTGGCAACCCCTCTTCTCAGCGACGCGGTGCTTGGACTGACGAACCAGATCGATGGCTTCAGTCCCCACCTGGCACTAAGCGGGTCAATCACCGGACAGGAGGGCCAACCGGTCGGTGACCCCCGACAGCAGCGGGCGGCGAGTATTCTCGAGCGTGCCCGCCGGGCCGCAACCGAGGGACGGTTCCGCGATGTCGTCACCGAGCTGAGGTCACCAGAGTTCGTTCCGGCTGCGCTCGATCCTGACCACCGCCGTCTGGCTGCCGCCTGGTTGTGCGAGGCGCTGGCGTTCACTGGCCGGGTGGACGATGCGAAGGAAGCCGCCGGTGCGCTGCACCCCAACGTCGCCGGTCAACCGTCGCTGCCGTCCCGGATCGCCATCACGCTGGCCACCCTCGAGGCGGTGTCGGGCAACCTGACAGGCCTGCTGGAGGTGTCGGCCCACCACCTGCTGAACCTGGGCCCCGGCACCGGAACCCATGAGGAGCTCGCCGAAGGACTGATCTATGCTGCCGCCGGGCGCCCCGCTGAGGCTGAGCCGCTCCTGAATCCGGCACTGCGTCAACTGCAGGTGCACGACCCCGCGGGTGCCGCGCCCCTCGCCGCCGCGGCACTGGCCTTCGTAACCGCTGCGGATAACCCGGCGCAGGCGACCGACTACCTGGCGATCGCGAGCCTGCCGTCACGCACAGCATCCTGGACGGTGCGACGCCTGACCAAACACTTCGCAGCGCTGGCCCTGGCAGGCACGGCATCCGCTGACCGGTCAGCCTTCGAGCTCCGGGAACTCAGCAGAGAAGACGCGGCACTGGGCAACAGCTCATGGGAGCTGATGACCCTGTGTGGTGCGATGAGGCAGGGCGATACCGGTGTGGCCCAGTCAATTCTCAAACTCAGTGCATCCTGCCAGGGTCGGTTCGCCGCCCTGAGCCAGCTTTACGCGAAGGGCGTGGACGCGGAGGACGCCGAACTGGTGTTGCAGGCAATGGACCTGGCGCAGAACCTAGGCGACCAGGCTTTCGCCCGTGACGCGGCCGCTTCGGCAGTGCAACTCGCTGCCCAGTCCGGGGAGCGGTCGACCATTGCCTACGTCGCGGACCGCGTTCGCGGCGTCGTCGGTGTGTCCGGCACTGCTCTCGGGGCACGCCGGCAGCTTGCCTCCCTTACCCGTCGCGAGGTCGAGGTGGTCACCGCCGTGGTCGACGGCAGGACCAACCGGGAGCTGGCACTCGCCATGGATGTCAGTGTCCGAACCGTCGAAGGGCACCTGCACCGCGTGTACACGAAACTTCACGTCCGGACCAGGGCTGAGCTCCTGGCGAAGGTGAATCTCAGTAACGCGTTCAGACGGTGAACGTTCAACTCGGGGCGGGAGGGCTGGTCGGCCGGTCCGCCGACATAGACCTGATCACAGCCAGCATCCTGGACCCGCTCGTCAATGGAGCCTGGGTGTGTGGCCCCGCTGGCATCGGCAAGTCAACGGTGGCGGCTCAGGTCCTGACGAGGCTGGAAGGCGCGGTCGTGCCTATGGCTGTCCACGCGGACTCCTCGCTGAGCCGGGTCCCCTATGGAGCGCTGGCGCCCCTTCTGCTGGATTCGGTTCCGGCCGATCTCGAGTCCCGGCTGGCAGTACTGAGGCTGATCAGGGCTGCCCTGAACTCCGTATCCTCCGAAGCTGGACTCCCCGTACTGGTGACCGTGCACAGCGCCCACCACCTGGATCAGGAAAGCAGCCACCTGCTGGGCCAGCTCGCGCTGGCACGGGAGATTCGGCTCCTGGTCCTCACCCGGTCGCTGGGGAACGCGCCCGAGGAACTCTACTCGCTTTGCCGGGACGGACTGCTGACGCGGTGTGAACTTGCGGCGTTGAGCCGCGAACAGGTCGGAGTGCTCTCCCGGAGTGAGCTGGGCGGGATTGTCAGCTCCAATGCAACGTCATTCCTCACCGACTGGTCCCAGGGGAATCCATCCATTATCAGGGCGCTGATCTCCCACCTGCGCTCCACGGGCTCACTCGTCGAGCGCAATGGAGTGTGGCTGTTGGTCGCCGCCCCAAAATCCGCCGGAGATGAACTGGTGGGGCGAGTCAAAGCGCTGCTTCTTGGCTGCTCGCCCGCTACCCGCGGGGCCATAGAGATGGTTGCCCTGCTGGGGGGTATCCCGACCACTGCGGCGCGGCACCTGCTGGACGCCGCAGCCATGGAACAGGGGCTTGCGGTGAATCTCCTGGCCTATTCGGGAGGGCACGGCAGCCGCAGGAGCCGTGTCACAGTTGAACCCCGGGTGTATGGGGAAGTGATCCGGCACCTCGTCCCTCCCGGCAGGCGGGTCGAGATCCTCAGAACCCTCCGGGGATCCTCGCATGGACGTGAGGTGCTGGCCGCCGCAGGAGCCAGTACCTCAGTGGGCTGGGCAATGGACCTCGGGTATGGCATACCCGACCAGGAACTGCTGGCAGCTGCCCAGCAAGCCAACAACGGGTTCGCCCCCCGCCAAGCGCAACGATTTTCGGCAGCAGTCACCGCGCCGGAATTCGCCACCGCGGCCCGGGTGGAATCGGCACGAAGTTTCCTGGACCTGGCCGACACCGATGCGGCCGCCGCCGAGATTCGCGGACTCATCGATGAGGCAGCAGATCTGGGTACCCTGGCGGTCGCCGCCGTCACGGAAGCCCAGATCACCCTGCAGCAAGGGGGCAACGCGCAGGACCTCCTCGCCATTGCTGACCGCTGGGCGACGAGGGGACAGTGCTTGAACGCCGCCCCGAACCGGGCGGACGCCCCATCCATTCCTGGGCCGCCGGTCGAGTGGGGTGCGGTCATCCTGAGGCACGTAGCGCACTGTCTGGGAGGCGAGTACGACATCGCCATCAAGGGTCTGCGCGACGTCGTCAGTGACTCTGTGCCCTCAACCTCCGTCGGTCTGGTCTCCCGGATGCTGTTGGGAGAAGCGCTGGGGGCGACGGGGAAAACCGCTGAGGCCAACGATCTGACCCTCGCGGCGGTCCAGACCACGGGGGAGGGCAAGGACCTCGCCCGGCACTACCGCACGGCTGTCACCCGCCGCGGGGTGCTGCTGGTGCAGGCCATGGATGAGCCAGGGTTTGCACGACTGCGGGAATCGTTTGACGAGTCAGCGCCGCCGGCGCTGCAGCACTTCGGCGGCAACCTGATGACGTTGCAGGGCGTGATGGACTTCAGATGCGGGCGCATCGACGCCAGCTGCGACCTGTTGGCAGCCGGGATCGAGGAACTCCGACGCCACGACCCGGAGATGCTTCTCCCCCTGGCTCTGGGAACCGCAGCCTTCGCCAGCCGGCTGGTAGGGCACGATGAGCGTGCTCTGGGGTATCTGCAGGACTTCCGGGCTCTCCCCTACCGGGGGTTCCCGCCGCAGCGCCTGGTAGCTGAAGCCTACATTTCTGCTGCCCAGTCGTGGCCGGCAGTGATGACCCAGCACGTGGCGGCGATCGAGGCGGCAGCAGTTGATGCCCAGGTGCGGGGACTGGTGTATGCCGAGGCGGAGATCCTTGAACTGCTCTTCCTGCTGGAGGGTCCGGTCAGTGCCGGCCGACTTCAGGAGCTGGCGAACGAGTTGGGTGCCTCCAACTCCGACACCATCCGCATTATTGCTCGGGTGGCAGATTCGACCGACCCAGCCCAGTTGGTGGCGGCGGGGGAGCGAGCGCTGGCCTCCGGCAGACATCTGCTGGCGGCCGAGTGCCTGGCGCGGGGCGCCGCAGGCTACGGACGTCGGGGGGAAGAAAGGGCACAGCGTACGGTTCTGCAGCAGCTGCGCGGGCTGATCCCTGAGCTGGGAAGGGTCAGAACCCGCGCCATTACCGATCAAGCGCTGACCCGGGTTGCCCTGACCCGCAGGGAACAGGAGATCGCCAGGCTCGCGGCGGAGGGTGCGTCCTCCCAGGAAATAGCCACCCATTTCACCGTTTCCCGACGGACAGTTGAGGGGCACCTGTACCGGATCTACCTCAAACTTGGCATCGGTGGCCGGGATGACCTGGTCGTCGGGCTGCTGGAGACGGGCTCCCGCGGTGACCCGTAGCTGCGTAGACCGGGCGCCAAGTGAAGTAGCCACGGGGAAGAAGACGAGTAGCGACTACGCGTGTGGAGGGCATTTTTCGACCGTAGTCTGACTGTGTCGCCCGGGCCATGTGCTCCGGGGTGACCCACTCCGCCCTCACCGGCGGAACCCATGGTCGGGCCGGCGGCGGCCAGCCTTCTGAGACCGGGCTGATCCCCAGCCCGCCGTCGGCCCCACCATGGGTAGTACCCTCACTCGATGCCGAGGCGGGGTCCCGTGAGTCCGCTCACATTTTTTCGTCACTTCCCGTGCCTTAATCGGCGATCCAGCGTATGGTTATCCCCTAGTACGTAAGAAGCTGAGGCGGACTCTGCAACTTTCGTTTAAACTGGAAGCGGGACATGGTTTCCCCTTCCTCGGAACCGTCGGGCTGGGACGACTCGCCGTGCCGACCTGCACCATGTAGTGGGGCGCTATGTTTGGTGTGCAAGGACTTTGGCCACTGGTTGGCCGGGATAGTGAGCTAACGACACTGCGGGATGCCGTGGTTGCTCAAGACTGCCACGGCGCTATCCTGACCGGCCAGGCGGGGATCGGCAAAACTGTCCTGGCCCAGCGCATAGCCCGCGACGTCGAAGCCCACTTTGAACTGCTGTACATCAGAGGAAGCGCCCTCACCGCCGACATGCCTTACGGCGCACTGAACTTCGTCCTGAGTGAACTCGATGATGAGGCAGTCGACAATCCGCTCATCCTGCTGCGCAGCCTGCAGGACCTCTTCGCCGGGCGGTCCGGCGGCAAACGGACACTCATCCTTGCCGACAACATCGAGGATCTCGACAGCGCCTCGGCGATGGCGATCGCCCATCTGGTCAGGAGTGGGGCAGTGAAGGTGCTGCTCGTCTGCCAGACCCTCCATGCAGCCCCCGACGAGTTCAGTGACCTCTGGAAAGATGAACTCATCCGCCGGGTGGATATCGAGCCGCTCTCGCTGGCCGACACCGCCCAGTTACTGACCCTCGGCCTCAAAGGACCTGTCTCCCGGTCCGTCGTGCTCGACACCTGGCACGCCAGCGGAGGCAACCCGTTATTCCTGCAAGCCATCGGCCGGGAACAGGTGGAGTCCGGATATATCACCAGCCAGGATGGAATCTGGGTCGCGGGTCCACGAAAAGCACCCGATCCCGGCCGCATCATCACCGAGCGAATCGCCACCCGGCTCTCCCGGTTGTCGCAAGACCAGCGGCGAACCGCCGAGATCGTCTCAATCGTGGGTGCGATGCCGATGGAGCTGCTCTCGGATTTCGCCGGCGGGGACGAAGTGGACGCGCTGATGGAAACCGGGATCTTCGAGATTGAACTGACACAGCAACCCATGGTGCGCGTAGCCACCGGACTGATCGGCGAGGTGATTCGACGCCAGGTACCCGTGGGCCGGAGCCGGGAACTCGTCCAGCAGCTGGCCGCCGCATCCCTCAAACTACCCATGCCGGCGCTGAGCCGGATGAACTATGCGGCCTGGTGCCTGGATAGTTCAATGGAGATTGATCCTGTCCTGGCGATCGAGGCAGCGCAGCTCGCCAACCGCTACTTCGACACCGAGGGCGCACTCAGGTTCCTGGCCGCGGTTCCGCCAGAGGAGGTGGGCGCCCCCGAAGTAACCGAGGAAGCCCGCGCCTACGGCATCCAGGGCGACACCAACCGCGCCCTGCAGATCCTCGACGAGTTCATCTCAGCGGGGCCCCAGGACCCGAACGTTCACGACTGGGTGTTCATGCAGGTACTCAAGTGCAGGCTGCTCAGCCGGGACCACGTGAGGTTCGCCGAGGCGGATGTCCTTCTGGAGGAGATCCGCGAACGACTGGTCCGGGAAGGACAGTCGGGTCATGAGGGTCTCGCTGGCCTGCTCGCAGAGACTGACCTGCTCGACGCGGAGCTCAGTGCCCACAACGGTCGGTATGCCGCCATGATCGAACCCATCGACGACCTTCTGAAACAGGGCGACTCAATGGACCCCGCCGTCCGTCACCAGCTCTGCGGCTGGTTGGCCGAAGCCCTCAGCATGACGGGACGTCAGGACGACGCGGTTCAGCTCAGCCGGTTGGTCGTGTCCCGGTTGGCAGACTCCACCGAGGATCCCCTACTCGCCGAGTCGGCCCAGGTGCGGCTGTTCTCGGTCATGCTGATTTCCGGCCAGTGGGAGCGGTGCCTGGCGATGATCAACGACCATCAGGAGGGAGCACTGGCTGGAATCTTCGATGGCACCTCCCTTGAACTGGCGGAGGGTTGCCTCTACGCCTACGCGGGGCGCGGAACCGACGCGCTGACCAAGCTGCTCCCTGCCCTGAGCCAACTGCGGATCCGCGATCGGCAGGAGTTCCTGAGCCTGGCCGAAGCCGCCACCGCCTACGCCTACACCCTCACCGGGGACGCGCAGCTGTCGATGGCCCACCTCGAGAAGGTGGACCTGGCTATCCGCCGGTACGACTGGCACACCGCGCGGGCCACCCGGTACTTCGCCGTCCTGGCGTCGACCGCCACGCGGGACCGGAGGGAGGCTGCCGAGGAGATGCTCTTGCTTGCCGATGAGGATCGCGCGGCAGGAAACTTCGGGCACGAGCTGTTCTTCCTCTGCCAGGCCGTGCAACTGGGGATGACCGACGTCGGTGAGCGGCTTGCGACGAGCGGAATGGATGGCCAGGGGGCCTTCGCCGAGATCTGTGCCCTCTACGGCAAGGGAGTTGCCTCGGGCGACACCGCCCAGATCCTCAAGGCGGCGAAACTGGCCGCCGACGTCGGCAATCAGCGCCTGGCCGCGGACGCGGCCAACCTGGTGCAGAGGCTGTCGGCTGACAGCCCCGGCGAGGGGGAGAAACGGGCCGCCGTCGCGGCGAGCGGCATCCTGCGTACGGTGGGACGCGGAAGCGGGGAGTTGCGCCAGCGCGTCCTTGACAAGCTCACCGAACGGGAACGGAGCATCGCCCGGTTGGTTGCCGATGGATCGAGCAACCGCGACATCGCAGACATGCTCACGCTGTCCATCAGGACAGTCGAAGGGCATATGTATCAGGTGTACGCGAAGTTGGGGGTCTCCAACCGCAGCCAACTGAAGATGATCCTTGAATAGTCCTGAACCCGTGGGTGGCGTCCCCCCGCCCTCCACCGATTTGGTCGGCAGGCAATTACTGGTCCGGGAAATCCTGTCAAGACTCTCCGAGCCCCACCAGTTCGGCGCCATCGTGGTGGGCGATCCCGGGCTCGGGAAGACCGCCCTGGCCCGAACGGTTGCCGAGGGGCTGGGCGAAGACGTGACGGTGGTGCAGATTGGCGCCCAGCCGTCCCTGCGGAAGGTGCCGTTCGGCGCGCTTGCCCCCTACCTGACTGAGCTGTCGGTCGCCGACGCCGGATCGCCCATCGCCATCTACCGCGCTTTGACCAGGCATCTGGGACAACAGGGGACTGGTGGCACGGTTCCCCTGTTCATCGTGGACGACGCCCACGACCTCGACGACAGCACCAGCGTCCTCCTTGCGCAGCTCATCGCCACCAGACGGGCGCGGGCCCTGGTGCTCGCCCGGCCCACCCCCGGCCCACCCTCGGAGTTCCTGGCGCTGTCCCACGACGGGATGCTGGACCGGTACGACCTCACCCCGCTGAACCGCCAGCAGATCCATGAACTGTGTGTCAGGGAGCTGGGGGACGAGGTTCTCTCCAGCGTGAGCGCCGTCCTCAGCAAGACCTCCGAGGGCAACCCGATGTTCCTCCTGGCCCTGCTCCACTCTGACGCACGGTCCAGGTACCTTCTCAAGCGGAACGGGGTGTGGCGCCTTTCCGGTGAGCGCCCAGGGATCGACCTGCGGCTGACGGACCTGATCCAGGGACAACTTCGTGGCCGCTCGGGGCCGGAACTTGAGGTACTGGAAACCGTGGCGCTCGCGGAGCCGGTAGCGCTAAGTGTCCTTCGCGAAAGCTGTGACCCCCTCGCCGTCGATACCCTGATCGATGACCAGCTGCTCTCCCTCACTGCTGGGCCCGAGGCCCGGGTTGCGCTAGGACACCCGCTCTACGGGGAGGTCATCCGTGCGCAGGTACCGATCGGGCGGAGCATCGCCATCCGCCGCCGCCTCCTCAAACTGATCGAGGACCAGGCCGAGTCGATTGAAGGGTTCCTCCGCTGGGTGTCCTGGGGACTCGACTGCGGTGCGGTGCTCGACGACGCCACGTTGCTGAAAGCCGCAATCGTGGCCAACCGGCTCTACGACCCGACCTTCGCGCTCCGTGCGGCGCGGGTGGTCCAGGCACCTGAGCTGAAGTCCCGTGCCCTGGTTGAAATTGCGCATGCCCGGATGACGCGCGGCGATTTCGCCTACGCACGGGAATTGGTCGACGAGGCCCTCCTCAACTGTGGGAGCCTGCGGATCGCGAAGGAGGCCACCCTCCTGTCCATCGACCTGCGAATGCGGGGAGGGGGGAATGCCCAGGAGATTCGGCAGGACGTCCACCGGTGGGAGCAGACGGTGGACCGCATCGAACAGCTTCGGAACGGCTCGTCCAGCCCCTCGATCAGGCTCTCCCGGATGGGGAGTCAGATCCTCTCCTGTTTCGTGCTCAACCTGGAGGGGCGCTACCTTGAGGCGGAGACCCAACTGGTCGCCATCAGGGACAACCCTGAAGGCACCGAAGAAACCCGCCTGGCTGCCCTGGCGCTGCTCGGCGAGGCGCTGGGGTCGACCGGCCGACCACTGGCAGGTGCCGCAGCCACTGCCGAGGCGCTGAACATCATCGCAGCGAGTGGCCACCGGTTCCTGCGCCACCAGGAGTTCGTGATCACCCGGCACGGGATGTCACTTATCCGCGGCGGGCAGTGGAAGGCGATCGGCTCGCTCCTGGCCGCCTACTCGCAGGCCGCCGACGGCGGGATGGTGTACTTCGGTGGGATCCTTGAATACTTTGAAGGCATCATTGCCCTGCGCCAGGGCCGAATGCGGACCGCCCGGAAACGCTTGATGCTGGCTGTCGAGGGATTCCGCGAATCAGACATTGCCCAGCTGCTGACCATGTCCACCGGGATGGCGGCCTACGCCTGCGCCATGGCGGGGGATACCGCTGGGGCCCAGCGCTACTCGAAAGAGTTTGCGGCCCTACCTGCCTACGGATCGCTGCAGGCCCGGCTGCAGGGAAAGATCCACTCCGTGGGAGCGAACGCGCACCTGGTGGGCGCCTCGGCGGCGATCACCGAACTCCGGGGAATCGGCGAGGACGCTGAGTCCGTCGGCATGACCACCCTCGCCGCATCAGCCTTCGAACTGGCCGTCCGCCTGGGCGACTCCGCCTCGCTCACCGCCCTGCACCGAATCACCGCCACCTTCGATGGGGCCGATGGCGCAGTGGTCAACGCGATGGCCGCCGGGATGCTGGCCAAGGACCCCACCCGGCTGGAAGCCGCGGCCCAGCAGGCGCGGGACGCCGACTACTTCCTGATTGCCGCCGAATGCCTGGGTACCGCGATCAATCTGTTGTCAGCGCAGGGCCAGACCCAGCGCTCCCGGGCACTGCAGCCCGCCCTGAACGCGGTAGTGGAGAAGCTGGAGGGACTGCACGGGCACCAGTTCTCGGAGGCCCAGTCAGCCACCAAGCTGACCCAGCGGGAACAGGACATCGTCACCCTCGCCTCCCGCGGCCACTCCAACCGCGACATTGCGGAGCAGCACGGGGTATCGGTCCGCACCGTTGAGGGGCATCTGTACCGGATCTTCGCGAAACTCGGCATCAGCCGGCGCGAAGACCTGCAGGATCTCAACCCGTCCTAGAGTACTTAAGTAGTCCCCGCCGTACCGCCGATGAATCCTGGCTGCACGGCTCGCTGGCTCCCGCCTTCGCCCCTGACCGCAGCGACCGCGGTTCACCATCCGCCCCCGGACTACCGCGGGACTCGCGCGTAGCAGACGTCCACCCAGCGAGTACTACCCGCGGCAGGGGCGCCAGCACGAGTAGTACTACCTGCGCTAAGTCGAGTAGCTACCACTCGTGCCCGGTCCCGGACGCATTCATAGGCTTGCCCCCGAAGGCAGTACTTGGGCATTGCAGTACTTGGGCATTTATGAAGCGGGTCTCGATATGTTGAACAACTCATCTTGCGGTGCAATCCGCCGGTTTTCTGGGGTTACACGTTTTCACCTACTACCTACTGGCGGAACTGTGGCCGAAACAGGTCATCTGATTCCGTCCTGGATGCAGCGGGGAGCATGCCGGACCGTACCTGTCCAGCACCCTGGTTTGCGTCCCCCCAAAGCGGAGCCGGCGACGTCGGAGCCTTCCGAGACCAAGGCTCGTCCCCAGCCGTCGTCGGCTCCTTCCACGAAAGGCGGCCTGCGCCTCAGCGCAGGCCGCCGGACAGCAGCGTGACATGTATCAGACTCAGGAACAGACCCTCAAGTTCCCGTTCCCAGCGCTTACGCGACGTCCCCGGGTCCGCGCGGCAGCCGTCTCCGGAGTTCCCTGGCGTCAGCGCTACCAGATGTCCCTGCGGGTCACCGACACCCTGGTCATCCTCACTGCGGTGTTCATCAGCACTGACTGGATCCTGAAAAGCATGGTCAGCGGTGCGGCCACCGCCGAAACAGTGACGTTTGCCGTTGCGGTGGGCCTCGGGTGGCTGGTCATGCTGTCAATGTTCAGGACCCGTGACCCGCGGCTGATCGGGGTGGGCGTTTCCGAGTACAAGCGGATTGTCCAAGCGAGCGCGGCCACTTTCAGCTGGATGGCAGTCGCCGTGGTGCTGTTCGGCGCCCACGACTTCCGCAACTTCCTGATCATCACCCTGCCCGCCGGCCTGGTAGGCCTGCTGGGGAGCCGGTGGATCTGGCGTAACTGGCTCATGCACCAGCGACAGTTCGGATTGTTCCTGTCCAAGGTGATCGTGGTGGGACGGCACGACGACGTCCAGTACGTGGTCGGTCAGCTGGCGAAGAAGACCGGGGCCGTGTACGACGTCGTCGGGACCGTCCTGGAAGGCAAGGACCGGTCGCAGGTCATCCAGGCGGGCGAGCGGCAAATCCCGGTGGTCTACGGGCTGAGCCGGGTGGAAAAATCGGTCGCCGACACCGGGGCCGATGCCGTGATCGTCGCCGGCCACCTCCACAAGGGAAGCAAATACATCCGTGAACTCGGCTGGCGGCTGGAACGCACCGCAACCGAACTGGTCTTGGCATCCACTCTCACCAACGTTGCCGGTCCCCGGATCCAGATGCGTCCGGTAGAGGGCCTGCCCCTGATGCACGTGGAGATGCCGCAGTTTGCCGGAGGACGGCACGTCGTCAAACGGGTGATGGACGTGGTCGTCTCCCTGGCAGCCCTCATTGCACTGGCCCCCGTCTTCGCTGTGGTGGCGCTGCTGATCAAGCGCGACAGCCAAGGCCCGGTGATCTTCAGGCAGCACCGGGTCGGCCGAGGATCCGCCGAGTTCCCCATGTACAAGTTCAGGTCGATGGTCACGACCGCTGAAGCTGACCTGTCAGGGCTCAAGGCACTAGACGAGGGAAACGGGGTTCTGTTCAAAATGCGTGACGATCCCCGGGTCACCCGGGTGGGCCGGTGGATCCGCAGGTACTCGATCGACGAACTCCCGCAGCTCTTCAACGTTCTTCGTGGGGACATGGCACTGGTCGGACCCCGGCCACCGCTCCCCAGCGAGGTTTCCGGATATGCCGGACATACCCACCGCCGGTTATTCATCAAGCCCGGTCTCACGGGTCTCTGGCAAATCAGCGGCCGCTCGGATCTGGGCTGGGACGAGAGCGTTCGCCTCGACCTGTACTACGTCGAGAACTGGTCGGTCACCGGGGATCTGATGATCATGTGGCGGACCTTCAAAGTTCTGGTCAAACCGACAGGAGCGTACTGATGTCCTACGACTCAACAGGCAACGAGCAGGTGCAGGGTATCCGCATCGGGTACGCGGCAGGAGCCTTCGACCTCTTCCATGTAGGACATCTGAACATCCTGCGGCAGGCGAAGTCGCGCTGTGACTTCCTCATCGCGGGGGTGGTCTCTGACGACATCCTGGAGGTCACGAAGGGACGCCGGCCAGTGATCCCCCTTGCGGAGCGGATGGAAATTGTCGAAAACATTGGCCTGGTGGACCGGGTCTGCGCCGAAACAGTGCCGGACAAAATGGCCGTCTGGGAGCAGCTCAGGTTCAACATCTTCTTCAAGGGTGACGACTGGCGGGGAACCGAGAGGGCACGGAGGCTCGAGCAGGAGTTCGCCGAGCGGAACGTCTCGGTCGTCTACTTCCCGTACACCGTCCACACCTCCAGCACCGCCCTCCGCCGGGCTCTGGAGAACCTGAACCTGAACCGTGAACACCACGAATATCCACTGTTGAATGGGACCAACTAATGCTGAAATCACTTAACAATCCGCTGGGCTCGCAGCGAATAACGCCGCTGCGCATTGCGCTGGTCGGCACCCGGGGGGTACCCGCACGCTACGGCGGGTTCGAAACCTGCATCGAAGAGGTAGGCAGTCGCCTCGCGGCGATGGGCCACGATGTCACTGTGTACTGCCGGCCGGTGACACCGGAGGACGCTGAGGTGCGGGAGCACCTCGGGATGCGCCTCGTCCACCTTCCCTCCCTGCGCAAGCGCTCGCTGGAAACCCTGAGCCACACCGGATTGTCGGTGGGCCACCTGTTCCGGCACCGCACCGACGTCGCGATCGTCTTCAACGCGGCCAACGCGCCCTGGCTACCGGTGATCCGCGCTGCGGGCATCCCCGTCGCCACCCACGTGGACGGTCTGGAATGGAAGCGTGCCAAATGGGGCACTGCGGGGAAACGCTACTACCGCGCCGTGGAAGCGCTCGCCGTCAAATGGTCCGACGCGTTGATCGCCGATGCCATCGGCATCAAGGACTACTACCGGGAGCGGTTCAACGCACCCACCGAGTACATCGCCTACGGCGCACCGCTGATTGACAACCCCGCCAGCGATAAGGTGCAGGAGCTGGGCCTGGAGCCCGGCAAATACCACCTGGTCGTGGCGAGGTTCGAACCAGAGAACCACGTCCACCTCATTGTCGATGGCTACCGGAAGAGTCACGCCGAGCTGCCCCTCGTGGTGGTGGGCACCGCACCCTACGCGGACACCTACATCCGGAAGGTCCACTCGCTGGCGGATCAGCGGGTGCAGTTTCTCGGGGGAGTGTGGGACCAGGAACTCCTCGACCAGCTATACGCCAACGCCCTGGTGTACTGGCATGGGCACTCGGTGGGCGGTACCAACCCCTCGCTGCTCCGTGCCATCGGAGCGGGAGCGGCCACCAACGCCTTCGAAGTGGACTTCAATTCGGAAGTGCTGGGAGAGGCTGGCCAGTATTTCGCCGACAGCGACGACGTGACACGCCTCGTCAACTCCGCCGAACGCGACCCAGCGGACTGTGAACGGCGTGGCCGGCTCGCACGGCGAGCGGCCGAACGGTACGACTGGGACGACGTCGCCGAACGCTACGAGATGCTCTGCTACTCGCTGGCCAAAACCCCGGCACGCCGCCTCGGCGGACGCCGTCGCACCTCCGACTCCACGAGCATCATCACGGCCCCGAAGGTGGTGGCGACATGAGCCAGGCACTTACCCAATCCCGACCCACCGGCGGGACCTACCGCGACACAGTGCTCTCCCTCGCCGCAGCCCAAAAGGTCGCCGCACCCGGTGCTCCGCCCTACTCGGTGTACATCAACCGCCGGGCCGGGAGGTATCTTGCGGCCGCGTGCCACCGTGCCGGTCTGACGCCCAACGCCGTCAGCGTCATCAGCGCCGCATTCACCTTCACCGGGATCGGAATGATCGCCTTCGGGAACCTCTCGTGGGGGCTTGGGATCGCTGTCTGGCTGTGCCTGGCTGTGGGGTACGCCTTCGACGCGGCAGACGGACAGGTCGCACGCCTTCGCGGCGGCGGATCGCTCTCCGGCGAATGGCTCGACCATGTAGTGGACAGCGCGAAACTGTCCAGTATCCACCTGGCGGTGCTGATCGGCGCCTACCGAGGGTTTGAACTGTCCACTCCGCTCTGGCTGCTGGTTCCGTTGGGCTTCTGCGTGGTCGCGGCGGTGGCCTTCTTCTCCATGATCCTCAACGATCACCTCAAGGAAATCCACTCCCTCAAGACCGGGGCGGTCCCCGCGAAAGGGTCGGGATCCCGGCTCAAGTCTCTACTGCTGATTCCCACCGATTATGGGTTCCTGTGCCTCACCTTCGTCCTGCTCGGGGCGCCGCCGCTCTTTATGGCCCTCTACACGGTGGTGTTTGTCGCCAACCTCGGCCACCTGGTCCTGGCGTCGATCAAATGGTTCAGGGACATGGGCAGGCTCGACGCATCAGCCCGTGACCGCCGTGACGCACCCAGCAGGGCACGCCATGCCCACGCTGCCGGGAGCGCAGCGCAGTGAAGGATCCAGGCGCAGTGGAGGATCCGATGGACGCGCGTACACCGGAGGAGGCTGCTCCCCGCAGCGCCGGACGAAAGGTGATCGCTGGGGTATTGACCGGTGGATTGGTGCTCGCCCTGGGCATCGGCTACCTGGTGTCCAGCCAGGCTGCGACTCCCGTCGCAGAGGGAACTCCCACCCCGGCCCTCTCATCCCCTGCCGACAGCACAGCGTCACCCACTGACCCCGCGCCAGAGGGGCCGACTGCTCCACCACCCACCGACGCGTCATCGACTGCACCAGCGGCCGGCGGGGCAGAGCCGGCCAAGGAGACCGCACCAGCGAACGGCGGGGCAGAACCGACTGACGAGCCAGCAGCACCAGCCGACGTCGATCCCGCCGAGGCCGAAGAGCCCGATACCACCGACGCCGAACTTGCCGCCATCGAACAACCGGTGTCCGAACCGGTGACCCTCGAGGAGTCGTCTGACGTCGCCAACGGACTTACGGCGACCGTGAGCTCGATGGAGCCCATCGACGCCGAAGCCTTCGGGATCGGCGAGATCGCCGGACCTGCCCTGCGGTTCGTCATCACCGTGGAGAACACCACCGACGAGGCGGTATCGCTGGGCAACTCAGTGGTGAACGTCGAGTATGGCCCGGACAGCCTGCCAGCGGTCCAGCTGACCGGATCCGGTGCCACCGAGTTCCCGGCAACCGTCGACGCGGGCGAATCCGCAGCGACCACCCTTGTCTTTTCCATCCCCGCTGACGAGCGGGACAGCATTCGGATTCTTCTCAACGTTGAGGCGTCCTCACCCATCGCTGCATTTGTTGGTGCAGCGCCAGTCAAAGAAGGTTAGTTGTGAAAGCACATCAGCCGCACCGCTCGCAGCGGAACGCGGACTCGTTACGAATCACTTCGGTGGGTAGCGCTCAGGGTGTCTCACCCCTGGCACGCAAGCTCACCGCACTCCTCTGCAGCCTGGCGGTCACTGTCTCGATGGCCATCGTAGGGGTGGCACCCGCGGCTGCGGACAGCGCACCCCTCGACCCCACCAACCCCGCGAGCCCCACCACCGTAACGGCAGATGCCCTGCCAACCGTGCAGATTGACGGCGTGGTCTGGCAGCAGGCCGTCGTCGGGAACACCGTCTATGTTGCCGGCAGCTTCACTACCGCGCGGCCAGCCGGCTCAGCGCCCGGCGTCAATACGGTGCCGCGCAACAACATCCTGGCCTACGATATCCGCACGGGCGCGTTGATCAGCTCCTTCGCGCCAAGCCTCAACGGTCAGGCCACCGCGATCGCCGCGTCCCCCGACGGGTCACGGATCTACGTCGGTGGATCCTTCACCGCTGTCAACGGGGCCACCGTGTGGCGCGTGGCGGCGTTGGACCCCACCACCGGCCGACTACTGACAAACTTCCTCCCCAAGATGGACGCCTCGGTGCGGGCCATTGTGGCCACCAACGACACCGTCTACCTCGGTGGACTGTTCACCGGCGTCGGATCGGTGCCCAAATCACGGCTGGCGGCCTTCAGGGCCAGCGACGGCGCACTGCTGGATTGGGCCCCTGCCGCAGTCGGCGGGCAGGTCAACGGGCTTGCGCTGTCGCCTGACAAGACCAAGATCGTGGTTGGCGGGGCATTCACCACCCTTAACGGTTCGAACCGTCCCGGGTATGGCCTCGGCGCGGTGGATGCCGTCACTGGCCAGTCCCTGCCGTTCCCGATCAACAACATCGTAAGGAACGGGAGCACCTCCGGCTCCATCACGAGCCTGTCCTCCGACTCCACCAACGTGTACGGCTCGGGTTACACCTTCGGCCGGTCAAGCACCCTCGAAGGGATCTTCTCCGTCAAGTGGTCGGATTTCTCCACCGAATGGCTCCAGGACTGCCACGGCGACACCTATTCGGTCCACGCACAGGGCAACGTTATCTACTCGGCCGGGCACGCCCACTACTGCGGCAACATTGGGGGGTTCCCCCAGGAAGCACCCTGGCAGTTCAACCGGGCACTGGCCTTCAGCAAGGCCGCGACCGGGACCGTGACCGACGAGCCGCACGGCTACACCAATTTTGAAGGGAATCCGTCCCCCTCGCTGCTGAACTGGTTCCCTTCGCTTCTGGATGGTACCTACACCGGACAGAACCAGGGACCCTGGTCCGTCGCAGGAAACTCCCAGTACCTGACCTACGGCGGCGAATTCCCTTCGGTGAACGGCACAGCGCAGCAGGGCCTCGTCCGCTTCGCCGTCAAGGAAATTGCACCTAACAAGCGCGGGCCGCGGGTCACCGGATTGAATTTCAACCCCACGGTCACCTCGCCCGCCCGTGGAGTGGTCAGGGTGCGCTGGCAGGCGAACTGGGATCAGGACAACAAGAACCTGACCTATCTTGTCCGCCGGGACTCTGCCACGATCCACACCACCCAGCGCGAATCGACCTTCTGGGAACGTCCCGGCATGACGTTCACCGACACTGGGCTCGTTCCCGGCCGCCAGTACGGCTACCGGATCTTCGCCCTTGATCCGGCCGGCAATGAGGTTCGCTCCGACACGGTGACCGTCACCGCGGCCAGCGAAACCCCCGCAGCGAGCGCCTACCACCAGACCGTCAAGCGGGATGGGCCCACCAATACCTGGCGGCTCAATGAACCCGCAGGGCCCACAGGCTTTGACTCGACGGGTGCTGACGACCTCGCCGCACTGTCCGGAGTTGCCTTCGGCACCGCCGGCGCGCTCAGCGAAACCGGAAACACCGCAGTGACCCTCAATGGGACCACCGCCGGCGTCCTCAGCGATCCGACCAGGGTCAAGCGTCCCAATACGTTCAGCGTCGAAGCCTGGATCAAGACGACGACCACCGCCGGTGGCAAGATCATCGGGTTCGGCAACGCTCTGAACACCCTGTCGGACAACACCGATCGGCACGTCTACATGGACAACCTGGGACGGATCCACTTCGGGGCTGCTCCCAAGGGGTCGCGACGCACAGTCAACAGCACGGCGTCCTACAACGACGGCGCCTGGCACCACGTGGTTGCGACGCTGGGCGCTGGCGGGATGCAGCTCTATGTGGACGGGGTCAGGGTAGCTGGCAGGACCGACACCACCACCGGTCAGTCCTTCGACGGGTACTGGCGGATCGGCGGAGACAACCTCACGAACTGGCCGTCCCGGCCCTCCAGCCGCTACTTCCAGGGAGCCATCGACGAGGTTGCCATTTACCCTACGGCCCTGAGCGCAGAGGCGGTGAAAACCCACCATGACTCGGCCACCACCGGGGTACTGCTGAACGCTCCTCCCACCGCGGCGTTTACCTCCTCCGCGACCGGGCTGACAGTGGCCGTCAACGGAGCAGGTTCCACTGATTCGGACGGCACGGTCGCCTCCTACGCCTGGGATTTCGGTGACGGAGGGACGGGAAGCGGAGCGAACGCAACGCACTCGTACGCTGCCGCCGGAACCTACCCGGTGCGCCTGACCGTCACCGACGACGACGGGGCAACCCACAGCACCACCAGGGACGTTACAGTTACCCAACCTCCTCCCAATGTGGCGCCGGCAGCTGCGTTCACTGCGACGGTGACCGGGCTGAACGTTGCAGTGAATGGTTCCGGTTCAACGGATTCCGACGGATCGATAGCCGCCTACGCCTGGGACTTCGGAGACGGGGGCACGGGGACAGGCGTCAACGCGACGCACACCTATGCCGCGGGTGGCGCCTACACCGTGCGGCTGACGGTGACGGACAATCTCGGTGCCACGCACAGCACCACGCGGAGCATCACTGCGGTTGCGCCCGCGGCCGGGGTCCTCGCCGCCGACACCTTCAACCGGACCGTCAGTGCGGGCCTGGGCACGGCCGATGTGGGTGGGGCCTGGACCTTAAACGGGTCGGCGTCCCTCTTCTCCGTCGCCAGCGGCGCAGCCAGCATCCGGATGAACAGTGCCGGGGCGGGCCCGTTCGCCAACCTGGCAGGGGTGTCCTCGACGACCGCTGAAAGCACCGTCGATGTTTCCCTGGACAAGGTGGCAAATGGGGGCGGTGCCTTCCTCACTCTGACCGGACGGCGGGTGGGCACCGCGGGGGACTACCGGGCGAAGGTCAAGGTCGCCGCAAACGGGGCTGTTGGACTGGAGCTACTGCGGGTGGTCGGAACGACCAGCACCAGCCTGCAGAACCGGACGATCAGTGGCCTGACCTACGCGGTGGGCGATCAGCTGACCATCAAGTTCTCGGTCACCGGAACCTCACCCACCACCCTCAGCGCCAAGGTGTGGAAGGTGGGCACTACGGAACCAGCTGCCTGGCAGGTCACCGGGTCCGACTCGACTGCCCAGCTGCAGTTCCCCGGGGGCGTCGGGCTGATGACCTACGTGTCGGGGTCCTCCACCAATACGCCGATCGTCGCACGCTTCGCGAACCTCCTCGTCCGCAACACGAGCGCGCAATAGGGCCGGTGTAGTGAACAATCCACTCGACGTTGACTCCCCTGAGGAGGACGGCCCGCGCAGCACAACCCGCACCGTGGTGGCTGGCGTACTGGTCTGTTCCCTCGCGTTGGCTCTGGGAATCGGGTACCTGATCTCCAGCCAGTCTCCGAACATGGTCGACGCCGGGAGCACTCCCACGGCTCCCGCGTCGGTTGCTGCTGAGCGTCCCGACGACTCCGGCAGTCCAACGCAAACCGGTCCTACCGGGGGGACCTCCGAGACTGAATCGGAGGGTCCTCCGGCCGGAGCGCCCGGTGAGACGGCAACGGCTGCACCTGCCGAATCCGGGGCGACACCCGGGAGTGGAAGCACGCCCACCGGGGAAGGGGTTTCCGGGGAGCCGGGGCAGAGCGACGCCGAACTAGCAACCGTCGAACAACCTGTGTCGGAGCCGGTCGCTCTCGGAGAGCCAGCAGTCGTCACTGCCGGTCTTACCGCGGCCGTCAGCGCGATGGAGGCCATCGAGGCCGAGGCCTTCGGGATCGGCGAGATTGCTGGACCGGCTCTGAGGTTTGTGGTCACGGTGGAGAACACCTCCGATGAGGCAGTCTCGCTCAGCAACTCAGTGGTGAACGTCGAGTACGGCCCGGAGAGTCTGCCTGCTGTTCAGCTCACGGGATCAGGTGCAACCGAGTTTCCCGCATCCGTCGACGCGGGGGCTTCCGTGTCGACGACGCTCGTCTTTTCAATCCCCGCCGACCAGCGGGACCAAATACGGATTCTTCTCAACGTGGAGGCGTCCTCACCAATTGCTGCGTTTGTCGGGGCGGCACCAGGGGAAGAAGGTTAGTGTGAACGAACATCACCCGCGCCGTGCACAGCGCAACAGGGGCACTGCACAGACCACTCACGCGACCAGCACCCGGAGTGCCACGCTCCCGATACGCAAGCTGGTCGCGTTGCTGTGCACCCTTGCGGTAGCGGTGTCGATGGCCATCGTGGGGGCGCCGCCTGCGCTCGCCGACAGCGCACCCCTCGACCCGACCAACCCGGCGACGCCCACCACGGTCACCGCGGATGCACTGCCGACGGTGCAGATGGACGGGGTCGCGTGGAGCCAGGTGGTTGTCGGCAACACCGTCTACGTCGCGGGGGAGTTCAACAACGCCCGCCCCTATGGTGCTCCTGAAGGCGTCAACGAGACGCCCAGGCGCAATATCCTCGCCTACGACATTCGCACCGGTGAGTTGATCCAATCCTTCAACCCTGTCCTCAACGGTCCGGCATTCGCTATCGCGGCATCGCCCGACGGCTCCCGCATCTACGTGGGCGGGTCATTCACCAGCCACAACGGGGCAACCGTCTGGCGGCTGGTGGCATTGAACCCAGTGACCGGAGCGCTGGACCTCAATTTCCTCCCCCAGGTAGGCGGCACCGTCCGGGCGCTTGCCGTAGCCGGAAACACCGTCTACGCGGGTGGTCTGTTCGGGTCCGTCGGTACAGCGACCCGTGGCCGGCTTGCCGCCATCAACGCCACCAACGGCGCTCTCCTCCCGTGGGCTCCCGTCGCCGAAGGCGGACGGGTGGACTCAATCGCGGCAACCGCCGACGGGTCCAAGGTGATGGTCGGGGGGATGTTCCCCACCCTGAACGGGTCCTCCAGCCCGGGCTACGGGCTGGGGGCACTCGACGGGATCACCGGGGAGCTGCTCCCTCTCCCGGTCAACGAGGTTGTCCGGAATGCCGGGGAACGAGGCAGTATCACCAGCCTGAGCAGCGACGGTGAAAACGTGTACGGCACCGGCTACACCTTCGCGCGGACCGAAACGCTCGAGGGCGCGTTTTCGGTGAAATGGTCCGACCTCTCCACCAACTGGATCGCCGACTGCCACGGGGACTCGTACTCCATCTATCCCATCGGCGACCTGGTGTACGTAGCCAGCCACGCCCACTACTGCGGCAACATGGGGGGCTTCCCCCAGGAAACCAACTGGGAATACTGGCGGGCGCTCGCCTTCTCCAAAGAAGCAACCGGGGTTATCACCAAGGAACCGTTCACCTACACCAACTTCGAGGGCAATCCACGGCCTGAACTGCAGAACTGGTTCCCCTACCTCAACGCTGGCGACTTCACCGGGCAGAACCAGGGTCCGTGGTCGGTGTCCGGGAACGACGACTACGTTGTCATGGGCGGCGAATTTCCAGTGGTGAACAACCAGCCTCAACAGGGACTGACCCGATTCGCGGTCAACGAGATTGCTCCCAACGCCCGGGGCCCTCGGATCTCCGGTGCAAACTTCATGCCCACGGTGACATCCCTGGAGGCCGGTTCGGTCAGGGTACGCTGGCAGGCCAACTGGGACCAGGACAACAAGAACCTGACCTACCAGGTGCTCCGCAACGGAGTGCCGATCCATACGACCAGTCTCGAATCGACCTTCTGGGACCGCCCCGGCATGACTTTCGTCGATACCAACCGGGTTCCAGGACAGGAGTACAGGTACCGGATATTCGCCACCGATCCGTTCGGCAACGAAGTTCGCGGAGACACCGTCACCTACACCGTTCCGGAGAGCCCACCGGCCGAGAGCGCCTACGCTGACACTGTGGACGGCGACGGCGCCCGGAACCACTGGCGCCTCGGCGAGCCGTCGGGCCCCACCGGGTTCGACTCCGTCGGCGCAGACGACCTGAACATCAGGTCGGGGATGACCCTCGGCACGGCAGGGGCAATCACCGGGGATACCAACACGGGCGCTTCCCTCAACGGCACCACCCTGGGATCGGCAACCAACCCCACCCGGGAGATGAACCCCAACGACTTCACCGTCGAAACCTGGATCAGGACCACGACGACGACTGGTGGGCGGATCCTCGGATTCGGGGAGGCGATGACTGCCACATCGGTGGATGCCGACCGGCACCTTTACATGGACAACGCAGGGAAGATCTGGTTCGGTGCGCAGCCAGCCCTGAACAGCAGGGTAGGGATCAACAGCCTGAACAGCTACAACGACGGCCAGTGGCACCACCTCGCCGCCACACTGGGCGACGGGGGCATGGCACTTTACGTCGACGGCAAGCTGGTGGGGCAGCGGACCGATGTCACCAACGGGCGGAACATCGGTGGCTACTGGCGGATCGGCGGGGACCGGTTGAACAGCTGGGCCTGCCGGCCAAGCAACCAGAACTTTACCGGAGACATCGATGAGGTGGCGATCTACGACGGGGCACTGACCGAGGAGCAGATCCGCGACCATGTGGTTGCGGCTGAACAGCCCGTCGACACCAGCGCGGCGGGGTATGGCGAGGCGGTACAGGCCTCCGGTCCGCTGAACTACTGGCGGCTTGGAGAGTCCGCAGGCAACTCCGCGCTCGATTCCAGCTCCAACTGTGTGGCTGGCACCTACTACAACGCAGTCACCAGAGGCGTCCCGGGTGCGATCAACGGGTCGACCGATACGGGTGCCACGTTCAACGGGGTCAACGCAGGCACTGCCGGGGCTACCCGCATCACCAATCCCACCGAGTATTCAACTGAGCTGTGGTTCAACACCACCACCGAGGCCGGCGGACAGCTGGTCGGTTTCGGGGAATCCCGTTCCGGGACATCGGCCCGGAACGATCGCCACGTGATGATGGAGACCGATGGCCGGTTGACCTTCGCGGTCAACCCGGGAACGCCCACGGCCGTCACCACAACCGGCACCTACAACGACGGTCAGTGGCACCATCTGGTTGCCACCCAAGGGGCGGACGGGATGCGACTCTACGTTGACGGTGCAGAAGTAGGTTCTGATCCCCAGACCGGGTCCTCCAACCACCGGGGCTACTGGCGCCTCGGCGGCGATGCGGTGGGCGGAACACCCAGGTACTTCGCCGGAACCATTGATGAGGCAGCTGTCTACTCCTCTGCTATCAGTGCCGCCACCGTAACCCAGCACTACCAACTGGGCACCACCGGCGAAGCGGCAAACCTTGCACCGACCGCCGCTTTCGACGCAACTGCTGAAGCGCTCGAGGTGGCCTTCGATGCCACCGGGTCCGCGGACCCGGACGGCACCATCGACTCCTACACTTGGGACTTTGGAGACGACCAAGTCGGCTCCGGTAGCACCACAAGCCACAGCTACGCGGAGGCTGGCAGCTACGAGGTCACCCTCACCGTCACTGATGACGATGGTGCCACCGACACGGTCACTGAGGAGGTTGTGGTCGAGGCTCCTGCCAACGTCCTCCCGGTAGCTTCCTTCGAGCAGGACACCAACGGGCTCACCGTGAATGTCGACGGCACAGGCTCGTCAGACACCGACGGCACCGTCGTCAGCTACGCCTGGGACTTCGGCGACGGGATCACCTCCGATGTCGCAGTTTCCAGCCACACCTATGCTGCCGAAGGAACGTACGAGGTTACCCTGACGGTCACCGACAACGACGGTGGAACCCATACCGTGGCTGAAACCGTGACGGTCTCCACTCCGCCGGTGGCTAATGGTGCTCCGGTGGCGGCGTTTACGTCGTCGGTGGAGGGG
>NZ_JABFOE010000118.1 GCF_013116745.1 Arthrobacter sp. 260 | reverse complement strand
GTTCAAGTCAAAGACGAAATTGAATTGGTCGCTGATTGAAGAGCTCCATCAGGTCATCAGCAAGCCCATGGTCATTCATGGTGGCACCGGCGTTAATGAAGACGACTACCATCGTTTGACCGAAAATGGCTTCCGCAAATTCAACGTTGGTACGGAATTACTCGTTGGCTGGACGCGGAAGGCAAAAGAAATGTTTGGCCAGACAGAAGTGAACACATCATTACGTAACAAC
>NZ_JABFOE010000117.1 GCF_013116745.1 Arthrobacter sp. 260 | reverse complement strand
GCCGCCAGATCATGTTCATCGCCGTCGCCGTCTACGGCTGGCGACAGTGGCGGGGCCGCCCCCCCCCCCCCCCCCCCCCCCCCCCCCCCCCCCGCCCCCCCCCCCCCCCCGCCGCCCCGCCCGCGCGGGCCGCCGGGCCCCGCCCGCGCCCCCCCCCCCCCACGAAGCCTCCCGTGGGGTTTCCCGGGGGCGCCGCCCCCGCCCGGCCCCCCCGACGGCCCGCTTAC
>NZ_JABFOE010000116.1 GCF_013116745.1 Arthrobacter sp. 260 | reverse complement strand
GCAAAATACATTAGATTTAAGAACATATATTGAAGATGTAGCTAGTACTTCAACATTGACAGATATTACTGTAGATGCAGGAACAGCAGCTGCTCCTAGTATTACATTTACAGGAGATACAGATACTGGTGTTTATAGTGGAGGAGCTAATAAAGTAGATATTACTACGGGAGGCACTAAAAGAGTGGAAGTAAGTTCTATAGGATTAGATATAACAGGAGCAATAACTTCTAC
>NZ_JABFOE010000115.1 GCF_013116745.1 Arthrobacter sp. 260 | reverse complement strand
GCGTGGGGTCGGGCCGGTGGATCGGGTCGTACCCGGCAGAGCTTGCCAGCGCCTTGGCCGACGCCGCCGTTGGGCGTGAGCTGGAGGGGGTGGTGTCCATGGCTTGTCTCCGGGCGTTGTTGTGGGGCGATGATCGCCACTTTTCCAAGCACAATAGCAGCTATGCCTGATGTGTTCAACTCCCGTTCCCCGAATGACGCTGCCAGGCGCTGGGTCGTGTGTCTGTGCGCCGAC
>NZ_JABFOE010000114.1 GCF_013116745.1 Arthrobacter sp. 260 | reverse complement strand
GCGTGATATGTACGAAGTAGTGATGCCATCTAATATCTTGTGTGAGTTCAGGATGAAAAGATGCAGCCATGATGTTGCCTTGCTGTACAGCCACTGGATAGGTCAGATGAGCATGAGGAGGAACAGAAATAGCAGCAGAGGAGGACAGAGGCTCGCCTTCAAAAACAACATCGCGGGCAGTCACATGGCGATCAGATACACAAGGTAAAGGTAAAGAAGCTAATACTTCTACTA
>NZ_JABFOE010000113.1 GCF_013116745.1 Arthrobacter sp. 260 | reverse complement strand
GTCCTGAAGCCTGACCAGAAGTTGATATTCGCACCACTGGGCGATATTCACCATAACGTAGGAGGACATGACCGTGAGAAATTTCGTGAAAGCATTGCGTGGCTGGCTCGGACTGCGCAACGCAAAGACAGAGTGGTACGTGTGCCGCTTATGGGAGACGAACTGGATACGCTGTCACGGAGCGAAAGGCAAGGCTATCACGGAGCCGGCTTACATTCGGGCACGAGATCATGGA
>NZ_JABFOE010000112.1 GCF_013116745.1 Arthrobacter sp. 260 | reverse complement strand
ACATAATGATACCTGCCTGAGTAGCTGAGATAACGCGCCCAAACATATGTGCCACGGATATACACGTGATCATAAATCACACTTTCACCGGGTGCATAGCTACCAACGGATGCATAACCGGTGCCGGCACCAGTGCGGATGTTAACAGTCGTGGAAGGCTTGAAAACACCAGTTTGCGCATAGTCAGTATCACTGGCTGCATTTGATTTTGCTGGCTGGCTTGGTGCCGGTGTTAC
>NZ_JABFOE010000111.1 GCF_013116745.1 Arthrobacter sp. 260 | reverse complement strand
ATCCAGTTCGTTGTTGACTGAGCGGATGACCTCAAGCATCTGGTCTATCTGCTCAAGTGAGAGCCTGTTGTCGGCTTTGCTCTCGAAGTACTTGCGAATCTTGATCAGGCTACGTGTGCTCGCGTCAGGCTGCGAATTGATGAACTTCATGTCCGCGTCAGTCACCCCGAAGCGCCGAAGTTCAACGCGGAGCATGGACAAGTCAACATCTGCAGGGATAGGAGCTTGAACAGGAC
>NZ_JABFOE010000110.1 GCF_013116745.1 Arthrobacter sp. 260 | reverse complement strand
CACCCACACGGCGGCGTTCAAGGGTGACAAGTCCATCGGGAAAACGCGCTGGGAACTGCCTTATGTACACATGGACGACAGCATCTGGGCCGCACACAGGGCTCAACTGGAAAGGCACGAAGTTTTTCGTGATTTTGAAGTCACGCGGCTCGACACCCAGGGGAAGATCCGCCATGTCTCCATCAGCGGTGTTCCCGTTTTCGACGCCTCCGGCCGCTTCACCGGTTACCGCGGCAC
>NZ_JABFOE010000109.1 GCF_013116745.1 Arthrobacter sp. 260 | reverse complement strand
TAGAAATAAGCCGCAACCTGACTTGCATTTTTATTCAACACAAGAAATGCTTGATGCGTTTAGTTTTTTAGGTGAAGACATAGCTAAAGAAATTGTTATAGACAATACCAATAAGATTGCTGATGAAATTTCTGAGATTCAGCCAATTAAAGATGGATTGTATCCACCGCATATTGCTCATGCTGATGAAGAAATGAAGAAATTAACTTATGATAAGGCTTATGAGCTTTACGGTAA
>NZ_JABFOE010000010.1 GCF_013116745.1 Arthrobacter sp. 260 | reverse complement strand
TGTCGGTTGATGGTGGTGAGTCCTCGGATGCGGATGGTTCTGTTGTTGGGTACGCGTGGGATTTCGGTGATGGTGGGTCGGGGTCGGGTGTGACGTCGTCGTGGACGTATGCCGAGGCGGGGACGTATTCGGTGACGTTGACTGTCACTGATGATGATGGGGCGACGCACAGCACGAGTACTGATGTGACTGTGGTGGCTCCGCCGGTGGATCCTGAGGATCCTGAGGAGCCGCCGGTCAATGGGGTGGTGGCGAGGGACGCGTTTGGTCGTTCGCTGGCCACCGGTTTGGGTGCTGCTGATGTCGGTGGCGCGTGGAGCCTCAATGGTGCGGCGTCGTACTTCTCGGTCGCTGATGGGGTGGGTGTGATGAATCTGAGCCGGGCTGGCCTGGGTCCGAGCGCTTATCTCGGGGAGGTTTCTTCTGACGAGGTTGATGCGTCGGTGGAGATTTCCCTGGACAAGGTGGCCAACGGTGGCGGTGTGTTTGCTTCGTTGCAGGGCCGGGTGGTTCCGGGTGCCGGAGATTATCGGGCGAAGGTGAAGGTTGCCGGTAATGGTGCGTTGACGTTGTATATCAGTCGGCTTGCCAACGGTTCGGAAGTGACGCTGGCGTCGCAGGTGTTGACGGGTGTCTCTTATGCGCTCGGGGATTCTGTGGTGGTCCGGATGGAAGCTACCGGTACGTCGCCGACGGTGTTGAATGCGAAGGCGTGGAAGGCTGGCAGTGCTGAGCCGGCTGCGTGGCAGCTCAGTGAGGAGGACTCGACCGCGTCGTTGCAGGTTGCCGGTGGGGTGGGGATCCAGTCGTATCTGACGGGGTCTGCTACCAACGCTCCGGTGCGGGTCCAGTTCGATGAGTTGAACGTGACCAGCCAGGGCCAGCCGCCGGTCGATCCTGAGGATCCGGAGGATCCGCCGGTGGCTAATGGTGCTCCGGTGGCGGCGTTTACGTCGTCGGTGGAGGGGTTGGTGGTGTCGGTTGATGGTGGTGAGTCCTCGGATGCGGATGGTTCTGTTGTTGGGTACGCCTGGAATTTCGGGGACGACATCACCGCAACGACGCCAACGGCCAGCCACACCTACGCGGCGGCCGGCACCTATTCGGTGACGTTGACTGTCACTGACAATGATGGGGCGACCCACAGCACCACCGAAAGCGTTACCGTCGCCGCTCCGCCGGTGGATCCTGAGGATCCTGAGGATCCGCCGGTGGTAAACGTGGCACCGGTGGCGGCCTTCACTTCGTCGACCGATGGGCTGGCGCTCACCGTGGACGGAACCGGGTCCACCGATTCCGACGGCACGGTGGCCAGCTACCTCTGGAATTTCGGGGACGACATCACCGCAACGACGCCAACGGCCAGCCACACCTACGCGGCGGCCGGCACCTATCCGGTGACTCTGACGGTGACCGACGACGACGGCGCGACCCACAGCACCACCGACGAGGTTGTGGTGGAGGCGCCACCGGTTGATCCGGAGGAACCGCCCGCAGCCGAGCCCCTCGCGCAGGATAGCTTCGCACGCACTGTCGCCAACGGGCTGGGCGCCGCTGACGTCGGAGGAAACTGGACCCTGAACGGAGCGCCGTCGTACTTCTCGGTCGCAGACGGAACAGCAAGTATCAGAATGATCCGGGCGGGTGCGGGTCCCTTCGCCTACCTGAATGAAGTGTCCTCCTCCACTGCTGAAACCCGGGTGAACGTGAGCCTGGACAAGGTAGCCAATGGGGGTGGCACCTTCATCATGGTCACAGGACGGCGGGTGGGCGTCGAAGGCGAATACCGGACCAAGGTCAAAGTGGCAGCTACTGGGGCTGTGGCCATTGACCTGACCCGGGTGGTCGGCTCCACCGTCACCACCCTCCAGAGCAGGACGATCAACGGTCTCTCGTACGCGGTGGGTGATGAACTGACCATCAAGTTCTCTGTGTCAGGGACCTCGCCCACTACTCTCGGTGCAAAAGTGTGGAAGGCGGGAGAAACCGAACCGGAGGCCTGGCAGGTCACCGCAAGCGACTCCACTGCCGAACTGCAGGTCCCCGGAGGCGTGGGACTGATGACGTACGTGTCAGGTTCATCCACCAACGCTCCGATCACAGGACGGTTTACCAACCTCCTCGTCCGCGATACCAGCGCAGAGTAGCGCTGGAATGATGAATCGAAGTAGCCATGAAAAATGACAGAGGACTATCCGCCACTGACCGGCCACTGAGTGCAACACGACGGCGGCGCCGGGCCTTGACCCGGAAAGTTGCCGCGGTGCTCACGGCTCTGGGGATGACCATCTCACTGATGGTGTTCGTCGCGCCCGGGGCGCAAAGCGATACCGCACCGGTGAACCCCGGCAACCCGAGGACACCGGTCACAGTGTCCTCGGACCCGTTGCCGACGGCCCAAATCAACGGTGTCGCCTGGCAACAGGTCGTCGTGGGGAACACCGTCTACGTGGCGGGGAACTTCTCGACGGCCCGGCCGTCGGGGGCGGCACCGAATACCCAGACCGTGACACGGCGCAACATCCTGGCCTACAACCTCACCACCGGCGCATTGCTCACCGGATTCGCTCCAACCCTCAACGGGCAGGCGCTGACCATTACTGCGCCACCTGATGGCTCACGCATTTACGTCGGTGGGGACTTCACCTCGGTCAGCGGAGTGAACCGGTCACGGATCGTCGCGCTGGACCCGTCGACCGGCGCGGTGATCAGCAGTTTCGATCCACGGATCGGTGGGTCGGTCCGGGCGCTGGCGGCAACCAACAGCACCGTGTACGTCGGGGGCACCTTCGGCTCCGTTGGCACCGCGTCCCGCAGCCGCCTGGCTGCGGTCCAGGCCTCCAACGGTGCCCTGCTGCCCTGGAATCCCAACGCCAACAACCGGGTCAATGCCCTGGTAATTTCACCCGACCAGAGCAGCGTGGTGATCGGCGGAGCCTTCACCACGCTCAATGGTTCGAACCGCCCCGGCTACGGACTGGGGCGGGTCAACGCCACCACCGGTGCCTCCCAATCGCTGGGAGTCAACGATGTCATCCGGAACGGAGGAAATGACTCAGCCATCCTGTCGCTGTCCTCCGACGGCACATCCTTCTACGGCACCGGATACATTTTCGGGACGGGCGGCAATCTTGAGGGAGCCTTCGCCGGAAACTGGTCCAATCACAGCCTGAAATGGGTGGAGGACTGCCATGGAGACACCTACGGCATCTGGGCCTCCTCGACCGCCGTCTACACTGCCGGTCACGCCCACTACTGTGGGAACATCGGCGGATTCCCGCAAACCGAACCCCGCACCTGGTGGCGTGCCCTCGCCTTTTCGAAGGCAGTTACTGGAACGGCCACCCGGGACATCTACGGCTACCCCAGTTTTACTGGACAACCGACACCCAACATCCTGAGCTGGTTCCCCCAACTGGATACCGGCACAGCTTCGGGGCAGAGCCAAGGGCCGTGGGCAGTGGCTGGCAACGAACAGTACGTGGTGATGGCGGGGGAATTCCGCAACGTCAACAACCGGCCGCAACAGGGTCTGGTGAGATTCGCCGTTAGCAGCATTGCGCCCAACGACGACGGACCGCGGGTGAGCGGCGCCAACATGAACCCATCACTCGCCTATCTGTCAGCTGGCACGGTGCGGGTTCGCTGGACAGCGAACTGGGACCGTGACAACGAGAACCTCACCTATCGGGTTATCCGCGACCGCAATGCCGCGTCCCCGGTGCACGTGGTCGACCGGGGCTCAACCTTCTGGCAGCGGCCCCAGCTGGAGTTCACCGATACGGGCCTCTCCGCGGGGCAACACGACTACCGTATCGAAGCCTATGACCCGTTTGGGAACGTCGCCCGATCGGATTATGTGACGGTGAACGTGCCGGTGGGATCGTCGCCGGCAGCAAACCAGAGCCCCTCGGCGTCGTTCACGCAGACCGTGAACGGGCTGTCCGTCGGGGTCAATGGAACCGGCTCCGCTGATCCGGATGGGACGATCGCGTCGTATGCGTGGAACTTCGGCGATGGAACCACCGCCAGCGGACCAACCGCAAGCCGCACTTACGACGCGGCGGGCACTTACACGATCAGGCTGACGGTGACTGACGACGACGGCGCGACCGGCACCACCACGCGGAGCATCACCGTGGCCGGTGATGATGATCCGCCGCCACCCCCTCCACCGGGCGCCGCGGCTGCCGATGCGTTTGAACGCTCGGTGAGTTCCGGGTGGGGAACCGCCGACGCGGGCGGAGCCTGGACCACCAACAGCAACTCGTTCTTCTCAGTGAACCAGGGCAGTGGCGCAATGAACGTCCATCGGGCGGGTGCAGGTCCCTGGGCCCGACTAACGTCGGTAGCCACCACAACGGCTGATGCCCGCGTGAATTTTTCCCTGGACAAGGTGGCGAACAGCGGCGGAACCTTTGTAACCCTCGTGGGACGTCAGGTCGGGACCAGCGAGTACAGGTCAAAGGTGAAGGTCGCCGCCAACGGGTCGGTGGCAGTGGACATCACCCGGGCGATCGGATCGACTGTCACCACCCTGATATCCCGCCAGGTCAGTGGCCTGACCTACCAGGCAGGAGACGACGTCGCGATTCGCTTCGAGGCAACCGGTACATCACCGACTACGCTCAGGACCAAGGTGTGGCGGGTGGGGCAGCCGGAGCCATCGGCCTGGCTGGCGTCGGTGACCGATTCGGCGTCGCAACTGCAGTCAGCTGGTGGGGTAGGACTTACCACCTACATTTCCAGCGGTTCAACCAACGCACCGGTGGTGGCACGGTTTGACGATCTCACAGTGGCAAGCGCGGAAGGGCCTTAATGATCGGATTGAAGAAGCGAGCACGGGCTTCAGCCCGGTGGCTTCGCAAAAGAGGGAAACGACTGTGGGCTGGTTGCTCGGTGGTGCTGCTGTCGGTACGCAATCGGTACAGCAGGGCGTCGGTCCTCGGATCGGCGCCGGTGGTCGTGTCATTGACTAGTTATGGACAGCGGGTTTCCAGGGTGCACCTGGCAATCGAATCGGTGGGGAGGGGCACGCTGAAGCCGAGTCGGCTGATCCTCTGGCTTGACGATCCAGAAGCTTTCAGAGCCCTGCCGCGTGAACTGGTCCGGTTGCAGGCCAGGGGGTTGGAGGTCCGGCTCACTGAGAACCTTGGCCCCCACACGAAGTACTACCCCTATGTGGCCTCGCTGCAGGCGCACCACCTGCCCCTGGTAACTGCCGACGACGACATTGTGTACCCGCGCCGCTGGCTCCACGCCCTCTACGCCTCCTACCTCGCCCATCCGCTCGACATCAGTTGCCACTGGGCCAACCGGGTCAAGACGGGGGATAACACCATTGCCGACTATGCGCAGTGGCTACCGTGCCGGAGCACCGAACCGCGCAGCGACCATTTCGCACTGGGAGTGTCGGGGGTGATCTACCCGCCGATGATGCTCGACGCGTTGGCGCGGTTGGGCACACGATTCACCGTTGTCAGTCCCACCGCTGACGACATCTGGCTCCACTGGGCTGCGCTGCAAACCGGGCTGCACATTCGGCAGGTGTCCAAAACGCCCCGACACTTTCCGCTGATACCCGGAACCCAGCAGGTCACACTCCGAGCTGGAAATGTCGAACAGAACGGGAATGACCGCTGGATCAGTGGACTGTACACAGCTGAAGACCTTCAGCTCCTGACCGCTGTCCCCACCCGGGGATGAATACCCGCAGGCTGGGTGGGGTGGCCTGCACACGAAGTTGCCCGCCAGAGGAATCCTCTGGCGGGCAACGTCCACGGTCTCAGCTAGTTGCCGATCGGGCTGGATTAACCGTTGAAGCGGATACCGAGATCTGCACCCTCACGGAGGAGCTCGCCGGTGTCAGCCCAGCGGTTGGTGGACAGGCCGTGAACGGTGCTTGCGGACCGCTGGATGATACGGATCGGGTACTTGCTTCCGTTGCCGTAGTCCAACTGGTTTCGTCCGAGATGGTTTTCCCTCACTGTCACAGTGATGTTCGGGTACTTGCCGTTCGCGATGTTGATGCTGGTCTGGCCGTTGTCGACCCAGTTGTGTTCGACCACAACATTGGCCAGCTTCGCCACGTTCTGCTGGAGCATGATGGCGATCCCTGCGTGGGGGACGCGGGGTCCATTGGAGCTGCCAGCGCCCGCCACTGAGGATGCATCAATATTGTTGCCGACAATCCTGATGTTCTCCCCGCCCTGAACCTGGATGCCGTCGTTATGGGTTCCATCCGAGTGGGACGGCGACCAGTCGAAGTAGGTCAGGGTGTGGATGTAGTTTCCCTCGGCGAGGACATTGGCGGCAGTCGAGCCGCCTGGCCGATTGAAGATGCCGAGGCCGTCGTTGGTGTGGGAGATGTGGTTCCGCTTGGCTGTGTAATCGTGGCCAACAATGCCATCCCGGAAGTGGTGCGGGCGATCCGGTTTGATGGTGCTGTCCTCAATCACGAGGTTGGAGACCGCAGCGGAGGTCGCGTCGACAATTCCTGTCGCATTTCCCGGGGCGTGGCTTCCGCCCCGCAGGAGGCTGTTCCGGATGACCACATTCTTGGCGCGGATCTTGATGTCGCCGAAGATCTCGAGGTTTTCGAGTACGGTGCCGTCCTGGGTGATTACCAGGTCGGCGCCGCTGGTGTTGTAGGGCGTGAGGGTGGTTCCGGCGACGGTTCCCGTGGTGGATTGGGTGGGCTGGTAGGTGCCCGTGACCAGTGCAGCACGATCACTCGGTGGCTCCGTTGCAGGGGGTTCGACCGGGTCGACCGGCTCCGCTGGGGGATCCACTGGTTCTTGGGGTGGGTCGACCGGTTTGACCGGCTCTGCTGGGGGGTCGACGGGTTCTTGGGGTGGGTCGACCGGTTTGACCGGCTCGACGGGAGTCACAACTGGTGGTGTCGGTTTCGGGCGCCGGTCAATGGGTGCACGCCATCCCCAGCCCCGCGGTTCAGCATCGGATGAGGCTGCGACGGCGGGCAGGACAGGTGTTTCGCTGTCCGCGGGGGCGGTTGCGAGGCTCTGATCTTTCGAAGCCGCCTCGTCGGCGGCGTCAGCAGGCTGCGCCTTGTCAACGTCGGCTTCAGGACCGGGTTCAACCGCAGCTTCGCTGGCCAGCGGTTGCTTGTCCGGGCGTACCTCATCAGCTAGTGCCGAATCGGAAGAGCGGGCGGTCTCAGTCGGTTTCGGAGACCTGAGCTCCCCACCTTTATCAGCGGTAGGCGCTGGGATGTCGAGTCGCACGGGACTCTTAATGGTCGCCTTCGAAGGGGTGGACAGTTGTTCAGGGGTGGACAGCTGAGTACTGCTGTCGCTGAAGTTCTTTGGCGCTTGGGCTACAGCCTCCGGTGCGGCGGCCTCTGGAGCGACCACAGCGGAATCGAATACACTGCCGGTTGTTGCACCCGGATAGGTGCAGCCGGTGAGAGCAAGTGTCGACACCAGGACGATTCCGGCTGTTCGGGCAGCGATGGAACCGCGGGTGGCGGGGGACTTGGAGTGGGATCGTGAATGTCGCACTGGTACCTGTATCTGTCGATTGATCCGGGCACGGAGAATCACAGCCATAGTGACGTGTGAAAATGCAGTGGCAGTCCCATGCCAACCGCGACCGTGTGATGCGGCGCCCAAAAAATTCGACAGACCAAGCGCCTACATACTCCCTCGGGGAGTAGGCCTAAAGAGGTCTCCGACCCCGGCTTGTGGATTTAGCGTAATCGAACCGTGATCTGAATTCCAAACCGGTGGAATCATTTTTCCGAAACTGGTGTCACATAAAAAGACGGCTGCCGGCCGGACGCGGGGTCCGGCGGGCAGCCGTCTTAGGGGAGGGGAATCCCTCGAAATCACTTGCTAGCCGTTGTAGCGGATCCCCAGGTCCCTGCCCTCACGAAGCAGTACATTGTTGTCTGCCCAGCGGTTGGTGGAGAGACCGTGAACGGTGCTCGCACTCCTTTTGATGATCCGGATCGGGTACTTGCTGCCGTTGCCGTAGTCCATCTGGTTGCGCCCCAGGCGGTTCTCCCTGACCGTGACTGTGATGTTCGAGTACTTGCCGTTGGCAATGTTGATGCTGGTCTGGCCGTTGTCGACCCAGTTCTTCTCGACCACAACATTGGCAAGCTTCGCCACATTCTGCTGGAGCATGATGGCAATACCGGCGTGCGGAACCCGGGGGCCGTTTGAGCTGCCGGCTCCTGCCACTGAGGAGGCATCGATGTTGTTGCCAATGATGTGGATGTTCTCCCCGCCCTGTACCTGGATGCCGTCGTTGTGGGTTCCATCAGAGTGGAAAGGGGACCAGTCCCAGTAGGTCAGCGAGGAAATGCGGTTTCCCGATGCCAGGACGTTCGCCTTGACCGAACCGCCAGGTCGGTTGAAGATACCGAGGCCGTCGTTGGTCAAGGAAATATTATTCCGCTTGGCCGAGTAGTCGTGCCCGACGATTCCGTCGCGGTTGTGGTGGGGGCGTATGGGCCTGATCGTGCTGTCCTCCACGATCAGATTCACCACGGCGGCCGAGGTGGAGTCGACGATTCCTGTCGCATTGGCCGGGGCATGTGTTCCACCGCGAAGGATGCTGTTGCGGATCACTACGTTCTTGGCGCGTACCTTGATGTCGCCGTAGATGTCCAAGTTCTGCAATACCGTGCCGTCCTTGGTGATCACCAGGTCTGCGCCACCGGTGTTGTACTTGGTGAGCGAGGTCCCTGCGATGGCACCGGCTGTGGTCGTGCTTGGCTTGTAGTTGCCGGGGATAAGAGCGCTCCGGGTGGTCGCTGCGAGCGTTGCATTAGGTGTCGTCTGGGTTGAGAGATTCACTGCAGCGACCGCGTTGACCGACTGTGCGACCACTGAATCCACGCCGTTGTGCACCGCTGCCGCCGGCGTCTCAGGGGTTGCTGCAGGCAGGAGTAGCTCGTTGGCGGAGGAATAGGGGTCGGTGCCACCGGAGCTGGCGGACGTTCCGGGATGTTGACTGCAGCCCGCCAGGGCGAGGGTCGAGGCGAGGAGGAAACCGGCTGTCCGAATGGCCATTTTGCGCGGTTTTACTGACGAATTCTGAGCTGTTGAATTTTGCATTCTAAACCTGTATCTCTATGGCTTTTCGGGCATGAAGGATCGCCTGAAGAACCGGGGATTTGCGAGAGAAAACTGGCAGTCCCGATGCCAGCTGTGACCGTGAATACGCCGCCCGTAGATCCAAGACCGAGCGGTGTACGTACCCTCTTCAGGGTCAGTCCGGGAGGCTTTCACCTCCGCTTGTGAAATTAGCCTAAACGATTAACGACCGTTATGCCCAGCCATAAAGTGCCTTTGGCGATGAATTGTTTACGCAGGAATTGCGCTATCCCGCAGGAATTACCCTATTGGCGCAAGAACGGCACTATTGGCGCAAGAAATACGCTATCGACGCAGGAACTACGCTACTTTGGCGAATGTCTCTTGTACTCGCTGTACACATAGCCGAAGGCACCGGACGCCATGCCGGCTCCACGGGCTGCGGTCCGCAGTCCTTTCGCCTGGTGGCGCTGGGATCGGGTGGCCAGGCCAAGTACGAAGCGGCCAAGTCCCCCAAGTAGCCGAATCCCGCCCGCGCATAGGAGCTTTGTCTGATTGAGGATCCGGCGTGGGGGAGAGTCGCTGAGTTCGAGAGTGACCCGGCTCCAACCGTTACCACTGCGAAAGGCGCGCCTCATTACCCAGTCCCGGGTGAGTCGACTCTCTGGAACGCGGTCCACCACGACCGCCTCGTCGCACCACACCATCTTTGCGCCGCTCATGACGATGTGGCGTGTGAAGAGGGTGTCAGAGCCACCGCTGAGCCCGAATCGATCGTCGAATGTCATGCCGAGGTCACGAATCTGGTGCAGGTCAAGGAGTAGGTTGTTGGTTGCGGCAACGCTCAGCGCTGTCCCGGTGGGCAGCCGACGCCGGTTGAAGAATTCGCCCGCGACAATCCACGGATCGGGGGTTCGCGAGTATTCGGAAATTACCGGACCCACCACCGCAGCCGCCTGAGTTGACTGGTAGGTCTGCAGCAGGGCGTTCAGCCAGCGCTCCGACGGAACCTCATCGTCGTCGATGAAGACCAGAAGGGAATCACCTGTTGACTCTTTCAGGGCGCGGTTGCGGGCCGCAGCGATACCGGGCGCCGGCTCATGCACGTAGTGCAGCCTATTATCAGTGAACTCCTTCACTGTGGGGGCAGCATCGCCCGCTGGATCATTGTCGACGACAAGAATTCGCGTCGGCAGCGGTGAAGTGTCGGCCTGCTGAAGAAGCGGCGGAACTGCCGACCGGAGGTCCTCCGGGCGCCGGTAAGTCAACACGGCTATTACCAGTGAACCTGCGGTTAAGGTCATTTATTGTTTCTCCGGTATTTCTTTGATTAGTTATCCAGTGGGGTGATTTATTATTGTTTGGGGACGTTCAGGAATCAGCCTTTTGATGCTGGCTATGTATCATTCATGTTTTTGGCCGTAGCTGGATGAATGACCGCGCCTGGCGAATAAACAGCCGAAGATTTTTTCGATGAAAAATGACCATGATGAGGAGCGCTGACAGGAGGAAGGCCAGGAGGCCGAGCAGGAGCTGGGCAAGAGGGTCCAGGGATAGGCGTGTCAGTAGTAGGTAGGCAGCGCTGGCCCACAGGCTGGCGTGGATCGGCGGCCACAGGATGCCCAGTTGCTGTGGGACGGTCGCGCCACATAACCGGGACTGAATCGTCATCAGCACCGGGACAAGGAGGAATCCGGCAGCAGTGTAGCCGGCTGCCACCCAAAACAGTCCGAACTGGAGGCCGACCACGATCCCCGCAACCTGCAACGCAGTTGCAAGGATTTCGTAGCGCAGGTTTAGTCCGGAGCGTCCCATTCCTTTCATGAGCGATGGGGTGATGTAGAAAATGGTTTCCCGGGCGCCACCAATGGCCAACACACTGATGAGTGCCGCCGCGCCTGACCATTCGCTGCCCAGGACCAGGAAAACCAGTGGAGTCGACGAGCACGCGACGAAAGCCATCGCTGGAATGACCACCATCGACAGGATCTGCATTGATTTCTTGAGGTTTTCGGCCACCAACTCGCGATTGCCGGCAATCCTGGAGAACGCGGGGAACATGACCCGGTTGACTGTCTGCCCGATAAGTTGGACGGGGACCACCAGGATCCGGTAGGCCATGCTGTAGAGGGATAGCGAGGTGACGCCGAGAACCCGCCCCACCAGAATGTTGTCCACGTTGCGGGAGAAGTAGGCAAGGCAGTTGGTCGCAAATACGCCGAGGCTGAAGGCAAGGAGGGGGCGGACCTCGCCGAGGCGGAAATTGGGCGCCGGACCCCGGGAGCAGATCAGGAGAATAATCCCGACGACCAGGTCTGTGGCGACGACCTGATAGATGACCGAGAAATAGCTGGCCCCGAGGACTGCGGCGCCAATGCCGAGTGCGGCACCGGCTGCTGCGCCGGTCACATCCGAAATGGCGATACCGCGGAACTGAAGGGTCCGGGACAGCATGGCGCGGGGGGTGATGCCCAGGGCCTTGATGGGGACCGCGAGCGCCAGAATCTGCAGAACAAGTGTCAGCTCCTCGACCCGGAAAAAGTCGGCGAGGGCAGGAGCTGTCGCCCAGGTGAGGCCACCGATGGCGAAGGCCATCACCAGGTTCAGGGTGAAGACAGCCCCCGGCGCCCGGGCACTCAGCACTGGCCGCTGCACCAGGGCTGCTGACAAGCCCTGATCCAGCAGGAGGGTAACGAACACGATGTAGATGCTGGCGACACTGACGATGCCGTAGCTCTCCGGTCCCAGGATCCTGGCAATGATGATCGCGCACAGGATCTGAAACCCCTGCCTGGCGAGGACGGCCAGCAGACTCCAGCGCACGCCGTTAACAGCGCGGCTGCCAGCAAACCCAACAGGTGAGTCGTCCGGCGGAGGGTTTGGTCCGCCGGGGTGGGGTGTTCCGGCCGGAATTTCGTCGTCAGGCTCGGGTTCCGGTTCGCGTCCAGGCTTCACCGGGGTGCGCCCGCCGCCTCTTGGACCTCCTGTGCCACGGCGCGCTGGTACGCATCAATGCTGTGTTTGGCGGCAGCGACCCCGGCGTCTTCAAGAGCCCAGTCCCGGTAATCACGCCACGCAGCATCGACTACCTCTACGGCGTCCGCCAACTGGCTGACGTTGTCCGGAGCAACAAAAAGGGAGGAACGGTAGCCTTCGGCCGCCTCCCGCAGTCCTGAGGTATCGCTCACGATAAGCGGGCGTGCCGCCAGCAACGATTCGACTGCGGTATTGCCGAAGGGTTCGTCAAAGCGTGAAGTGACCACACAGATGTCTGCCTGCTCCAGGAAGGGCCAGATACTGGATTGGTAGCCGTGAAACCGGATGTCGCCTGCGAGCCCCTGCTGCTCGACCATTGCATGAAGCCCGTCAAGGAAGGCTTCGTTCCCCGGAAACACCGCCCCGACAATGTCCAGCGACACTTCCAGTCCACGGCGCCGAAGCTCGGCCAGCGCACCCACCGCCACATCGACGCCCTTGCGGTGGGACAGCCGCCCGACGTACAGCAGCTTCAATCCTCCAGTGAGAGCCTCCCGGGGAGGCACTATTTCGGGTGGCCCCGCCACTCCGTTATAGACGACTTTCAATCTGCCCTGAAGTGGCCGAAAGGCTTGCTCCTGGACCGTGGCACTAAACCTGCTGTTGACCAGGATCGATCCGGCAAGTGCCAGTGGTGCCGCCAGCGCCGTTCGCAGGAATTTCGAGGCGCTGCCTTCCGCCTCATGCACGTGTGCAACGATCGGCCTGCGGGAAATCTTTGCAAGCAGGAACCAGAGGGGAAGCGTGATGGTGCTGACGTAGACAACGTCAGGCCGGTGTTGTCTTATCAGTCTCAGGCCCCCCACCAATCCGGCGACAGATTCCCTCAGGAGGACCAGCGCCCCCCGGGGGGATAGCAGGCTCTTGCGGAGCACGGGGGTCGGGCAAAGGACCACAGGGATCCCGTGCACGGCCAACTCCTCGACGAGTGGTCCCGTGGTCGGGACGGTGACGATCACCGAACATCCCTCGCGACTCATACCGACTGCACTTTCAAGCACCATCTTGTCGCTGCCGTATAACTCGGCACTGGGGTGTGCCACGAGCACCGTCACGGCGCCATTGTTCGCGTGCATAGATCCCCCAGCCCTTTCCATCGCTGCGTCCCCGGCAACCCGGATCACCACCCGCCCGCGTCTACTTCATCTGGACCATCAGCGGGGGTGGGTGACGTCGGTTACAGACTATGCGGTGCACCGGTGAATGCCTAGGATGTTTTTTCGCCGTCGCGTTCCCTGAGTTGCGCGGTGTGTAAGAATAATCACATCGGCAGCAGGGGGCGTCAGATGATCCGCGGCATCCCCACGAGAGCTGCAGGTGATTTGAGGTCTCTCACGGGGGCACGTCCGGTCCCCGTGAACTCCCTGAGGAAATGAGTTTCGCGATGAAACTGGTTGAGTATGTCACAGCTGCTATTCATGGCTGGTGGATCATCCTGCTTGGACTCCTGCTCGGAGTTGCAGCGGCCTTCCTCGTCACCTCCCAGATGGCTCCGGTCCACCAAAGCATGGTCAAGTTCTACGTCGTCGCGCCAGTGGCCGAGAATCTCAGCCCGCTCCAGGCCGATGAGCTGGTCCGGGGGAGGATCATCGCGTACCCCAGCCTCCTGACGAGCGACCAGTTCGTTGAACGGATCACCAGCTCCAGCCGGCTTGATCTGTCGGAGGACCAGGTGGCCGACAGCATCACCGCATTCGGCGACCCGGAAACCCTGACACTGACGGTCAACGTCAACGATGTGGACGCAGATCGTTCACTCGACATCGCCACCGAGATCGCCAACAACTTCGGTGTCATGGTCAACGACGTCGAACGGGTTTCGGGAAACGCCACCGAAGGGACAGTCCTCTCCGTGATCTCGGGACCCTCCTTGGCTCCCGCTCCCGTCTCGCCGCGACCCAATCTCAACCTTGCGGTTGGCGCGCTCCTTGGATTGGGGATCGGCGCGCTGATTGTCATCGCCAGGGTCCGCTCGGACAAGTCGGTGCGCTCAATTGACCAGCTGGACTTCGAACCGTCGGCCAGGGCCCTCGCCACCATCCCCGACGACCATGCGGTGAGCAAGCTGTCCCCGGCCTCAGCGCCCTACCTGAACACCCGGCTGGCTGAGGCAGTGAGGGGGTTGCGCACCACCATCCAGTTCCACCCCCACACCGGGCCCCTCCAACTCATCGCGGTGACATCCGCGACCGCGGCGGAAGGACGCACCACCGTCGCCCTCAACCTTGCCCTGGTCATGGCCGAGGCGAAGAACCGGGTACTTCTCGTCGAAGCTGACTTGCGCCGCCCCAGCCTGGCAACCGTGCTTGAACTGCCCGACCGGCCCGGGCTGGTCGATATCCTGCAGGGAGAGGCAGACGTGGACGTCACCATCCAGCGCGTCGGAGCACTCGACGTCCTGGTGGCTGGCAGCTCGTCCAGCCAGCCATCCGAGCTGCTGGCGAGCACAACCCTGACCGACACCTTGTCCGAACTCCGCACCCGCTATGACCTGATTGTCCTCGACACCTCAGCGCTGCATCCGTTCACCGACGCGGCTCTGGTCTGCGCCGCCTCGGACGCGTCAGTCGTGGTCGTCGGCCATGGCATGACAACCCGCGACGAGCTGTCGGCTGCGCTGCAGTCCCTCGGTGCGGTGCGCAGCGACGTCCTGGGTACGGTGTTGAATCTGGTTCCTGGCGCCAGCTCGCCCTCGCTGCCGCCGTCGTCGGGCCACGTGAGCGGCCGGCGGAGCAGCCGCGGGAAGCACCCGGGGGCACACGCGTCAGATCCCACGGACACGCCGATGCCGACCGCCGAGGGCGCCGACCTTCCGCAGCGGAACTGACACGGTAGGCAGGCCAGGGGAAGGAAGTATCGATGCAGCTGGCAGCGTGGGTGATCCTGTGCGGCGGGTTCGCGCTCAGCTTCAGAAGCCGGCCCGCCGTGAGCCTGGTCGCCATCCTCACCCTGTGGTTCCTTGTGCCCACCGTGGGCAGTCCGTTGATCACGGGCCAGCCCACCGGCCCGCTCTCCATGCACGCGGCCACCTGGCTCATCGTGGCCACCTTCGTCGTACAGCTGGAGCGTGACCCCGCGGCGCTCTTCGATACTGTGGCGCGGCACATCTATGCGTTTCTGGCCCTTGGGGTAGTCATTGCTGCAGCAGTACTCACCACCCTCACCCGGATTGGGGGCGGCGGAACTGTCCTCCTGGTGGACCAGATCATCGCGCCGGTCATGTTTTTCCTCCTGGTGCTTGCAACAGCTCACCGGACCCCGGCACTCGTCAGCTGGCTCCGGATCGCGCTGCTGAGCCTCGCAGCGATCGTCAGCGCTGTCGCAGTGGCGCAATGGTTCAGCGAGAGCGTGCTGTTCTACGAGGACGGTTTCCTCACCCAGTACTGGTTCAACCCCGACAACCGTCGCTGGATGGGTGTGCTGGATCAGCCGCTGACGCTGTCGATGGCGATGTGTGTACTCGCGCCCCTTGTCGCGGGTGCCCGCGCCGTGATCCAGGTGCCTCTTCTGGCCCTAATGAGCACCGCCGTCATGGTCAGTCAATCCCGGGTGGGGCTCGTGATCTTCATCCTGGTGCTGGCCTATCTGGTGCTTTTTTCGAGGACTGGACCATTCGCGAAAGTGGGAATGGTGCTGGCGTTGTCAGCCGCCGGAGCTGCATTGCTGGCGACCCCAGTTGCTGAGGGACTTCTCGGCCGGATCGAGGACGACACCGGGTCGTTCGCTGCGCGGAGCGAGGCGACGGCGTCGTTCTTCGCCAGCTGGACGGATTACCTGATGGTCGGCAGCGGTATCGGCTCGAGTTATGGGGTTGCCGAGGAGTCTGGCTTGTCCACCAGCCTTGAAAGCTCCATCCTGATGTACTCGGTGGATCTGGGAATAGTGTTCGCCGTCCTGTACTTCGGCGTGCTGTTGGCCTTCGTTCTGAAGTACGCCAACCGAACAGGTGTGCGCGGGCTCGGCCTGGCTGCCCTGTTGGCTGTCCTGATCCCACAGACATTCAGCGCGCTGGGCACCCGCTCCGCGGCGGGCATTCTGATGTGGGCAGTCATCGCGATGCTGGTCGCCGCAGGGGAACACCAGGCTCGGCGCGCCCCGCGGGACGACCGTGTGCCTGGCCAGTCAGCACCGCTGCGGGCGGTGCGCCAGTGAACGGATCACGCGACCGCCAGCCCTGGCAACTGAGCCGCAGGGAACTGATCATCCTCATGGGGAGCGGGCTCGCGCTGGCCGGGTGCTCGTCCACGCCAGTGGTTCAGCAGCCACCGCGCACGCATACGGTGACCGAGCTGCTGGCTGAGGAGCCCTTCTACATCGCCCACCGGGGCTCACAGGACAACTGGCCCGAGCACACTGCCGAGGCCTATCGCCAGTCCGTTGAGCATGGGGCCAAGGCCATCGAGGTTTCGGTACATGCCACCGCCGACGGCGTCCTCGTCTGCCACCATGACGACCGGACCTTCAGGATGACCGGCGAGGACGTCGAGATCGCCAGTGCAACGTACCGCGAGTTGGAGACGCTGACTAACAACGCCCGCCAGTGGCTGGGGCCCGGCAGCAAGCTGCTGCCCATCCCCAAGTTAGAGGACGTTCTCGCAGCCCACGCGGAAACCCACGTGATCTTCCTGGAGGACAAACAGGGGACCAACACGGTTGCCCTGCTCGATCTGATGGACACGTTCGAGGACTCGCAGGCTCACTTTGTCTGGAAGCTTCCCGGCACCTCGGGGCGTTTCAGCGAGGCCAGCGAACGGGGCTACAAGACCTGGGGCTACTTCACACCTGAAGAATTTCCGGAACTGGACCAGTTCGCTGCCAACTTCGACTACCTCGGCGTCAACCACGCCGCCACCGATGAGGAGATCGTCCAGGCCTGCAGTTACGGCAAACCTGTCATCTGCTGGGAGGTGCACACCAGATCGGAGCGGGACCGCCTGCTGGGCTTCGGGGTAGCCGGGATGATGTGCGCGAACATCCCGTATGTCATGACCGACCGTGCGCGGGAGAAAGCCGACCGGTTCGTCACGGGGGTCAGGGCGGCCGGGGACCTGCCATTCGCCCTGGCCTGGACCCACCAGCCGACCATCACCCCCGACTCATCGTCGATAGTGCTCGGTCATCCTGACAAGACCAGCTACTGTATGGGGTCAATGTGTCCGATTGTTGAGGACAGTTACACCCTGACCTGTGACATGCGATGGCCGGAGAAATTGCCCCAGGACAGTGAGCACGCTGGGATTGCGTTTGGGATGCGGGATGACTCGGTCTACCGGGTCCGTGAGCCCAGCGCCGTCGGCGGGTACCACCTGATCGTACGAACGGACGGAACCCTTGAGCTCCTCGGCCGGCAATCCGGCGAGGTGTCCGGGTACAGCCTGGGGACGGTCTCCTCACCGCCACCGGAGATCGGGCAATGGGTCCGGTTCCAGGTAATGGTGACACCGGACAACATCACCTTTGGACGGGTGGCGCTGGACGGAACCAGCAGCTGGACAACGACCACCGATAGCACCACGTATCGGGGTGGCTACTTCTGGCTGTGCCGCAACTACGACGGTGTGCCTGTGGTGGAATTCCGGTCCGTTTCGGTGAAGCCCGGCGTGGCAGCCACAGCTTCGGTGGGGTGACGCGGCCGCTGGCGCGTAGAGTGTAGGTGCCCGGCGCAACCACTGAGGAGAAACGTTTGTCCATTCCGTCTGCTCCGCATCACCCCCTGTCCAATACCGAGGTGCAGCGGATCCGCAACGACTTTCCGATCCTCGATACCGAGGTGAATTCCCGGCCGCTCATCTACCTTGACTCCGGCGCCACCTCCCAGAATCCGCTGAGCGTCCTGGAAGCGGAACAGGAGTTCTACGAGCAGCGGAACTCTGCCGTCCACCGTGGGGCACATACGCTCGCCGTGGAGGCAACCGACGCCTACGAGGCGGCCCGGGAAACGATTGCTGCGTTCGTCGGCGCTGCCGTGGACGAGATTGTGTGGACCTCCAACGCCACCGAAGCGCTGAACCTGGTGGCGTACTCCTTCTCGAATGCGTCAGTGGGACGGGGAGGACCTGCCGCTGAGCGGTTCGTGCTGGGCCCTGACGATGAGATAGTGGTCACCGAAATGGAGCACCACGCCAACCTGATTCCCTGGCAGGAGCTCGCCGCCCGCACCGGTGCCACGCTGCGCTGGATCCCCGTGGACGACGACGGTGCGCTTCGGCTCGAGGACGCGGCCGCCATCATCGGGCCCGCCACGAGGGTGGTCGCCTTCACCCATGCGTCAAACGTGCTCGGTACCATCAACCCGGTTGCGGAGCTCGTCGCGATGGCGCGTCAGCACGGTGCCCTGACAGTCCTCGACGCGTGCCAGTCGGTGCCCCACCTGCCAGTCGACGTGCACGCGTTGGGCGTCGACTTCATGGCCTTCTCAGGGCACAAGATGCTCGGGCCCACCGGGATCGGGGCACTGTACGGCAGTGCGGAACTGCTCAACGCGATGCCGCCCTTCCTCACCGGAGGATCGATGATCACCACCGTGACCATGGAACGCGCCGAATACCTCGAGGCACCAGCGCGCTTCGAGGCGGGGACCCAACGGATTTCCCAGGCCATCGCCCTCGCGGCCGCAGCAAATTACCTGACCGAAACCGGAATGCACCGGGTGCAGGACTGGGAGGAAACCCTGGGCCGCCAACTGGTGGAAGGACTCAGCCAGCTTCCGGGCATCCGGGTACTCGGACCGGCAGCAGGGACGGAGCGGATTGGACTGGCAGCGTTCGACGTCGAGGGAGTCCACGCCCACGACGTCGGCCAGTATCTTGACCACGCCGGCATCGCTGTCAGGGTGGGCCACCACTGCGCGCAGCCTCTGCACCGCAGGCTCGGCCTGACGGCCACCACACGTGCCAGCACCTACCTGTACAACACCAGCGACGAAGTCGATGCCTTTCTGGCAGCCGTCGCCAATGTCCGCCCGTTCTTTGGAGTGAAGTAATGTCCGATGACCTGCAGCAGCTCTACCAACAGATCATCCTTGACCATGCGAAGGAACGCCACGGTGCGGGCCTGCTGGACCATGACGGCGCCGGTAACCAGGGTCAATCCCACCAGCTGAACCCGGTGTGCGGCGATGAGATCACGTTGCGGGCAGTCCTGGTGGATAACACGCTCACGAGTGTCAGTTGGGACGGTGCCGGTTGCGCGATTTCGATGTCGTCCGCCTCAGTACTGACCGATCTGGTGGTGGGCGAGGACCGCGACAGGGTGATGGATCTGGTGGACGAGTTCCGGACTGTGATGCGCTCGCGGGGCCGGGTCCCCGCGGACGAGGAGGTATTGGGAGACGCGGCCGCCCTTGCCGGAGTGTCCAAGTATCCGGCGAGGGTCAAGTGCGCCATGCTGGCTTGGGTGGCACTGGAGGAAGCCCTGCTCGCCGCCAACCAGTAGGACCCACCTTCGAGGTCTGTCTGGCCGGTGGGTGTTCAGCTGCCCGGCATGGTGATGGTGCGCGCAGGGAGCCTGGCGGGAGCGTATTTGGTGTCCCCGAGGTACGTCGCGCGGAAGGTGTAGGTACCGGGCTCGGTGGACGTCCAGTGGCTATAGGTTGCGCGGCCACCGCTGAGTCGGACCGGTAGACCAGCCTTTTGGTCGCCGGAGTAGAACTGGACATACCCGGTCGGCTGGCGGCCCCCATTCCGGGGCTGGACCATCGCCACGGCGTCCACCTGGTAGGGGGCAGGTGAGGACACCGTGTGGCTGGCTCGGACATTCAATGGCTTTGCTGCTGGTGTGACGTCCAGTCGAACAGCGGCAGAAGGGCGTCCCGGATATCGGATGAAGGTTTCGTGCTGTGCCGTTATATTGTGCCTTCCGACCTCAAGGTAGTCCACAGTGAGTTCGGCCCGCCATCCTCGGGACCCTGGCACGACCGTTCCCTCGCCGATTATCTCGCCGTTGGAATAGAACACAATCGGGCCGTCAGAGTATCCCGTCAAGGGTTTCCCGTCGCGGGTGGTCACATGGGCTGTTAGTTTGACCGGTTGGCTAACAGTGACGGGTCCCTTGGTGCTGACTTTTAGGAAGGTTCGGGTTTCTGGTCCAGTCCAAACCTCGAAGGAGAAGGTCTTCTTGAAGGGTTTGTAGTACTTGTCGCCGGAGTAGGTCACCGTGTAATAGTGCATACCGGTGGTTCGGGGGGTTACCCAAAACCTTGGATCAAAGGTGTCCTCGGAAAGCTGGATTGTTTCGGGAACCGACCCCCGCTGATGGAACTTCAGCGTAAGGGTGCCGGTTCGATAGCCCATTGGGCCCTCGGGCGAGGAGAAGTGGGCCTGGATCTCGGCTGGTCTATTAGCAAAGGCCCACGACGGTTCGTCCAAGAATGACGACACGACTGAATCGAGCCGTGTATCGGTGCCGCTCCGCGCGCTGGCCGGTCCAGCAGTGACAATCACTGACAGCAGGCCGAAGGTGAGAAAGAAAGTCAACAGAACGGAGAACCGCCCAGGGCGGATGAGGATGATGCCGGGTCGAGTCATTATGCCATCCAGAACGTCGCAGTTAAGGAAGCCCCCCAGAACTTTATATAACTGCGGAGCCTGCGGTGCTGGGGCACACGCTACCCCGGCCCGTGAAAAAGGGGAAGCGTTCTCGGTTGACGCCGGTCAGCTGACCTGCCCTAGCGGTCCCGCTCCTCGAACAGGTCGGGCACGCCGTCGTTGTCCGCGTCCACCCGTTCGGCTTCCTCGACGCGGCGGTAGTGCTTGTTTCGGCTCCGGAGGATCACTGTGGCGGCGAGGGCGGCGATCAGGGAGGCGCCGAGAATGGCGACCTTCGCGTGGTCGTTGTGCTCGGTTCCCTGCGCGAAACTGAGGTCATTGACCAGCAGTGACACAGTAAAGCCAACCCCTGCCAGCATGCCCACTCCCAGCAGGTCAATCCAGCGCAGATCAGGGTCCAGATTGGCGCGGGTCGTTTTGGTGAGCACGAAGGTGGTCAGCAGGATCCCGATCGGTTTACCGAGCACCAGTCCCGCGATAATGCCGAGGGTGACGGTGTCCCCGAGCGCCGACATCAGCCCTTCGGTGCCGCCGACGGCCACACCCGCCGAGAAGAACGCGAACACCGGGACAGCGAATCCGGTGGACAGCGGGCGGAAGCGGTGCTCGAAGATCTCGGCCAGCCCCGGTTTGTTGGGCCGCGGCATCTTCACTGTGCCGTCTTTGGCCTTGCGGAGAACCGGCACGAGGAAGCCGAGCAGGACACCGGCGACAGTGGCATGGACGCCGGACGCATGCATCAGGATCCAGGTGGCGATACCAATCGGGAGCAGGATCAGCCAGGCCGCAGGGGTATGGCGGCCGAAGTACTTGGGGTTCTTCTGCGCCAGAAAACCGAAAAGCGCCAGGGGCACCAGCATGAAAAGCAGGTAGGTGAACTCGACGTCGTCGGAGTAGAAGAAGGCGATGATGGCAATCGCGATGAGGTCATCCACGACGGCGAGGGTCAGCAGGAATACCCGCAGCGCGCTGGGGAGGTGGGAGCTGATCACTGCCAGGACGGCCAGGGCGAAGGCGATGTCGGTCGCCGTCGGGATGGCCCACCCCCGCAGGGACTCGGGGGAGGACAGGTTGACGATGACGTAGAACAGGGCGGGCACCAGCACGCCGCCGGCAGCAGCAGTTACCGGCACCACCGCCCGGCTGAACTTGCGCAGGTCCCCGGCGACGAACTCACGTTTCAGTTCGAGTCCCACCAGGAAAAAGAAGATCGCGAGCAGCCCGTCCGCTGCCCAGGCGCCGACGCTCAGCCGCAGATGCCAGGGTTCGTACCCGAACTCGAAATCCCGAATCGCGAAATAGCTTGCCGAAGCGGGCGAATTGGCCCAAATCAGGGCAGCGACGGCGGCGATCAGCAGCAGGATGCCGCCGACCGTTTCCTTGCGGAGAATCTCATTGAGCCGCAGGTACTCCGGGTAGCTCGACCGTTCGAGGACCCGCTTCGGGGCCTGGGGTTCCTGGTTGTTGCTCACGGTGCGACCTTCTCTGATTTCGCCAATTCGATACTGATAACCACGTCGATGCTTTAGCCAACCAGGGCGCGGACGCCGATCACGAGGGTGGCTACGCCCAGGATCATTGAGGTGGTAATCAGCATAAAGTGCACCTTGAGGAACCGGGTAGGTGCACCCGACTCGTCTTTGGAACGTGGGTCCTTGAAGATCCGGCGCAGGAAAGGCGGCCAGACGATCAGGGTCCAGACGCCGGCAAGGATGAGGATCAGGGCCAGGGGGGTAGGAAGCGACACAGCGATGACTCCTTAGCCCTGGTGGCTCTCGAGCCACTTGCGTGCCTCGGTGGCCTGGAGGTTCAGTGCCTTGCCGATCATGGGTTCAGCCGCCGACGCGATCTTCGACCCCATGAAGGGGATCGACGAGCTGACGGTCCCTGTGAGGTCCACCCGGGTGTCGGTGCCAGCCGCGACCAGACGCTGTTCGGCGTCAACGGTGACCGGCACGCCTGCGACGGTCATGGTGACCTTGGCGGTCCGGGAGCCATCGGTCGCCGGTGCAGCCCAGTGTTCCGTCTGGGTGACGGTGAGGGACTCGCCAACGAACTTCCGCACCATGTCAGGGAGGCGCTTCGTTGGAAGCGTCCGGACGGCGGTAAGGGTGAAGGCCGCGGAGGTGTCGCCGTCGACGGTGACTGACTTCAGGGTGCCCCCTACCTTCTCGCTGACGTGCTTCAGGAAAGCCTCGTCGGTGAAGACGCCCGTGACTGTAGCGGCGTCGTAGGGCAGGGTGGTCGAAGCGTTCAGTGCCAAGGTTCCTCCGTGATGGATGGGCGGTGGGGTGGAATGCGATTTGCGTCCCACCCATCCTAGGGCCTTCCCGGGCCGCCGGGTGGGTCCCGCAGGGTAGGCTTGGAGTATCCCCGGAATTCGACAGAATTTCGGGCTTTTGTGCTGGATAAACCGGTTGGAGCCGCCTACCGCGGCCAACGTTATCCCCGAAACTGTCGGACCCTCGAGGAGAACCATTGAGCCTGAACGGACTGCGCGCCGCACTGATCGAGGACACATCGTTCGCCCGGGTGAGGACGAATGCCTCGCACGGAGTCGTTGACCGGAACACCGACCTGCAGATCGGCGCACCGGCCGGCCTGCGGGCAGCCCTGCTGGCCGAAATGGTGGATGGTCTGTCCTCAATAGCATCCGGGGCGAACGCCGCGAAGGACACCAGCGCACCGGTAGTGCTCGCCGTCACCGCCACCGGTCGGGAGGCCGAAGACCTCGCCGCGGCACTCCGGAGCTATCTGCCCATCGCCGACATCGAGGAGTTCCCCAGCTGGGAGACGCTGCCCCACGAACGCCTCTCGCCCCGGTCAGACACCGTCGGCCGCCGGCTGTCAGTCCTGCGCCGCCTCGCCCACCCGGAGGGGTCACCGGTGCGGGTGATCGTCGCGCCCATCCGGGCCGTCGTCCAGCCTCTGGTCGCGGGGCTCGGAGAACTGCAGCCGGTGACCCTCAGGGTGGGGCAGGACGCCGAATTCACCGACGTGGTCCGGGCGCTGTCCGACGCCGCCTACGCGCGCGTAGACATGGTCACCCATCGGGGCGAGTTCGCGGTGCGCGGTGGGATCATCGACGTGTTCCCGCCCACCGAGGACCACCCGTTGCGGATTGAATTCTTCGGCGACGAGGTCGAAGCGATGCGCTGGTTCGCCGTCGCCGACCAGCGCTCGCTGGTCCGCGAGGAGGACGGTCAGCCAGCCATGCTGTTCGCGCCGCCCTGCCGGGAAATCCTGATCACCCCGTCGGTGATGTCCCGCGCTGCCAAGCTCAAGGCGGACCTGCCTGCTGCCGCTGCCATGCTGGAAAAGATCGCCGGCGGTATTGCCGTGGAGGGAATGGAGTCGCTCGCCCCGGTACTGGTCGATGCGATGGTGCCCCTGGTCGGCGAGCTGCCCGCCGGGTCAATCGCCGTCGTCATCGAGCCCGAGAAGGTGCGGACCCGGGCCCACGATCTGGCCGCCACCAACGAGGAATTCCTTGAGGCGGCCTGGTCGACGGCGTCCGAGGGCGGCGCCGCACCGCTCGACCTCGGCGGCGCACTCGGCGCCGACCTGCAGACGGCGAGCTTCAGGTCCCTGGCCGATACCCGCTCGGCGGCGCTCGCGAACCAGGTCGCCTGGTGGTCCATCACCTCCTTCGGCTCCGACGAGTCGCTGCAGGAATTCCTGCCCGAGATCGACGCCTTCACGGTGCGGGCGCGGGAGCCCCGCGGCTACCAGGGCGACGTGGCCGAAATGATGGACTTCCTGGGTGGCCGCGTGCGCGACCAATGGCGGGTGGTCGTCGCCACCGAGGGCCCCGGTCCGGCCGCGCGCCTCGCGGAACTGTTCCACGACCACGACATTCCGGCGGCCCGGGTGGACTCACTAGAGTCACCACCGCAGCCGGGGATCATCGAAATCACGACGGCGTCAGCGGGCAGGGGTTTCGTCCTCGACTCACTCAAGCTCGGGCTGCTGACCGAGGCTGACCTGTTGGGCCGGACCACCGCCTCCGGTACCCGCGACATGCGCAAGATGCCCTCCAAACGGCGCAATGCCGTTGATCCGTTGCAGCTCCGTGAGGGCGACTACGTGGTGCACGAGCAGCACGGTGTGGCGCGCTTCGTCGAATTGCTGCAGCGTGCCACCGGCGCGGGACCCACCAAGACCATCCGTGAATACCTCGTGCTCGAGTACGCGCCCTCCAAGCGTGGCGCTCCGGGCGACCGGCTGTTTGTCCCCACTGACCAGCTCGACCAGGTCACCCGGTATGTAGGCGGGGATGCCCCGGCGCTCAGCAAAATGGGCGGATCCGACTGGGCGAGCACCAAGTCCAGGGCGCGCAAGGCGGTCAAGGAGATCGCCGGGGAACTGATCCGGCTCTACTCGGCCCGGATGGCATCGCGCGGCTTCGCCTTCTCCGCCGACACCCCCTGGCAGCGCGAGCTGGAGGAGGCGTTCCCCTACATCGAGACCCCCGACCAGCTGACCACCATCAACGAGGTCAAGGCGGATATGGAGCGCGAGGTGCCGATGGACCGGCTGGTCTCCGGCGACGTCGGCTACGGCAAGACCGAGATTGCGGTACGGGCGGCGTTCAAGGCCGTCCAGGACGGCAAGCAGGTCGCCGTCCTGGTGCCGACCACGCTGCTGGTGCAACAGCACTACGAGACCTTCTCCGAACGGTTCTCCGGCTTCCCGGTGCGGGTCAAACCGCTGTCCCGGTTCCAGAGCGCCAAGGAATCGCGGGAGACCACCGAGGGGATTGGTTCCGGCGCCGTCGACGTCGTCATCGGCACCCACCGGCTGCTGTCCAACCAGGTCCAGTTCAAGGACCTGGGCCTGGTCATCGTCGACGAGGAACAGCGGTTCGGAGTGGAACACAAGGAAGCGCTGAAGAAGATGCGCACCAACGTGGACGTGCTTGCAATGAGTGCGACCCCGATTCCCCGAACCCTCGAAATGTCGCTGACCGGCATCCGGGAAACCTCGACCCTGGCCACCCCGCCCGAGGAACGGCACCCGGTGCTCACCTATGTGGGCCCCTACACGGACAAGCAGACCTCAGCGGCCGTGCGGCGCGAACTGATGCGCGAGGGGCAGGTGTTCTTCGTCCACAACCGGGTGTCGTCGATCGACCGGACCGCTGCGCACCTGAAAGAACTGGTGCCCGAGGCGCGGGTCGCCGTCGCGCACGGCCAGATGAGCGAATCCCGGCTGGAACAGATCATCGTTGACTTCTGGGAGAAACGCTTCGACGTCCTAGTGTGCACCACCATCATCGAAACAGGGCTGGACATCTCCAACGCCAACACCCTGATCGTCGACCGGGCCGACAACTACGGCCTGTCCCAGTTGCACCAGCTCCGCGGCAGGGTGGGGCGCGGGCGCGAACGCGCCTACGCCTACTTCCTCTACCCCTCCGAGAAACCGTTGGGCGAGGTGGCCCTGGAGCGGCTGAAGGCCGTCGCCTCCCATAACGAGCTTGGCGCCGGCATGCAGCTCGCGTTGAAGGACCTCGAGATCCGCGGTGCAGGCAACATGCTGGGCGGGGAACAGTCGGGCCACATCCAGGGGGTGGGTTTCGACCTGTACATCCGGCTCGTCGGTGAAGCGGTCGCGGACTTCCGGGGTGATGCGGAGGAGAAGGCAGCGGAGATGAAGATCGAGCTGCCGGTCAACGCCCACCTGCCCCACGACTACGTGCCGGGGGAGCGGCTGCGCCTGGAGGCCTACCGCAAACTGGCGTCAGCGATTACCTACGAGGCCATCGACGCCGTGGTGGAGGAACTGGGCGACCGGTACGGGGAGCCTCCCGCCCCGGTGGTCAACCTCATTGCGGTCGCGCGGTTCCGGGTGGCTGCGCGTGCCGCCGGCCTGACCGATGTTGCACTGCAGGGAAACTTCATCAAGTTTGCGCCAGCGGAGCTGCCGGAATCGAAGGAGATGCGGCTCAAGCGCATGTATCCGGGGTCGTCGCTGAAACCGGCGCTGAACGCTGCACTAATCCCGAAACCGAAGACCTCGCCGGTGGGCGGCAGGGATCTGTCCGACGCCGACATCCTCACCTGGGCGCAGAACGTGGTGGACGCGATCTTCACGGACTAGGCGCCTGCTGGATACTGCCGTGGGTCAGATGCGCCCGTACTCGCGGTGGACGTAGTTGGCGGCGCCGCACATCATCCCCGCCCCACGGGCGGCGGTCCTGAGGCCCTTGGCTTGCCGGGCGTGGTGTCCGGTGAGGAATCCCACCAGTGAGGTGAGGCCGCCCGCGGCCAGCCGGACCGAGCCGGCAAGGGTCAGCGCCAGCCGGCGGACTGCGGCGTCGGTCTGGCCCCTGGCGAGTTCAAGGGTGACCCGGCTCCACCGGTTTCCGCTGCTGAACGCGCGGCGCAGCACCCACTTGCGGGTCAGCCTGCTCTCCGGAACCCGGTCGATCACCACCGCTTCGTCGCACCACACCATCAGCCCACCGCGTTCCACCAGCAGGCAGGTGAACAGGGTGTCCTCCCCGCCTGACAACCCGAAGTCGGGATCGAAGTCCAGTCCCATTACCCGGATCTGGCGGAGGTCCAGCAGCAGGTTGTTAGTGGCAGCCATCAGAAGGGGAGTGCCAGTGGGGAGGCGGCGCCGTCTGAAGAACTCGCCCGCGGAAATCCAGGGTTCCGGCGGCGCCGCGTACTCCGAAACGACGGGCCCGACGACGGCGGCTGCCGCGGTTCGCTGGTACAGGTCCAGCAGGTGGACCAGCCAGCGCTCGGTGGGGAGCTCGTCGTCGTCGATAAAGACCAGCAGGTGATGGTCGCTCGCCTCCCGAAGCGCCCGGTTCCTGGCCGCGGCGATCCCCGGGCTCGTCTCATGCACGTACCGCATGCCGGGCTGCGCCAGGCCGAGCACCACGGGTTCAGCGCTCCGGTCCGGGTCGTTGTCGACCACCAGCACCGAGGTGGGGAGCGGCGAGGTTGCGGCCTGCCGCTGCAGCAGGGGCAGCAGCCGGGCAAGTTCCCGCGGGCGACGAAAGGTGAGGACCGCTATCACGGCGCTCGCGGCGGGACAGCCCGTCACGGAGCCGCTCCCGAAGCCCCGCTCAGACCCACCCCGGTCAGCGTCCGCAGCTGGCCCAGGAACTGCCGCGCCCGCCGTCGGTGGACCAGCACCATCACCACCAGATAGGTGCCGGAGAAGGCGCCGAAACCGGCAGACAGGGCGGCCACTCCGCCCAGGTCCAGACGCTCAAGAAGCAGGTAGGCTCCGGACGCCCACAAGCCGGCGTGCACCGGCGGCCAGAGCACAGACAGTTGCCGCAGCACCCCCGCCCCGCTCAGCCTGCGCTGGATGAACAGCAGGACGGGGGTGAGGAGGAAACCACCGGCCGCGTAACCCACTGCCACCCAGACCAGACCGAACTGAAGACCCACGACGATCCCGGACACCTGGGCGACGGTCGCCAGCACCTCGTAGCGCAGGTTGAGGTCAGCACGCCCCATGCCCCGCATCAGTGACGGAGCGATGAAGAAGACGGTTTCCCTGGCCCCGGCGATAGCCAGCACGCTGAGCAGCGGAGCGGCGGCAGCCCAGTTCTCACCCAACACCAAGTCGATCAGCCGGGGCGCCGCACACGCTGTGAAGGCCATCACAGGAATGACCAGCATCGCCAGGACGTGCATGGCTTTGAGCAGGTTGGCGGCCACCAGCTTCCGGTCGGCCGCGGTGCGCGAGAAGACCGGGAACATGACCCGGTTGACTGTCTGTCCCAGGAGCATCACCGGAATTGCCAGGACCCGGTACGCCATTCCGTACAGCGACAGCGCTGTGACCCCCAGGAATCGCCCCACCAGGATGTTGTCCAGGTTCCGGGAGAAGTAGGCCAGCGCGTTGACTCCGAAGATGCTGACGCTGAACCGCAGGAGCGGGCGCAGCTCGCCCAGGTGAAGGTTCGGTCGGGGCCACCTGGCCGCAGCCAGCACGATCACGCCGGCGGTCAAATCGGCGGCGATGACCTGGAAGACCACGGCGAAGTAGCTCGCACCCGCCAGCGCGGCTGAGATACCGCAGACCGCTCCGATGCCGGCGCCGGTCACCTCCGCCAGTGCGATCGCGCGGAACCGGAGATTTCGGGAGAGCATGGCCCGCGGGACGATTCCGACCGCCTTGACCACCAGGGCGCCCCCCAGGAGCACCAGCACAGCGGCCAATTCGGGCACGTTGAAGAACCCCGCGATATAGGGTGCCCCAAGCCAGGTCAGCAGCCCGAGCGCCAGCGCCATGCACAGGTTAAGGGTAGCTACCGCGCCGGGCGCACGGGTGGTGAGCTGAGGCCGTTGGACGAGGGCCGCCGAGAGGCCCTGGTCCAGCAGGAGGATGGTCAGGATGAGGTAGATGCTCGCGGCGCTGATGATTCCGTAACTAGCCGGACCCAGCATCCGGGCCAGCGCCAGGGCACAGACCACCTGGAACACCTGGCTTGTGACGACGCCGACCAGGCTCCAGCGCACGCCGGTCACCGCGGACCGCTGCGCATAGGGATCGGTGGGCAGAAACTCCTCCGGCCGGCGTACCCCCGCGGTTGGCTTCATCGACCCATGGGGGCAGAGCAGCTTGTGCCCAGGACAGACTTTCGCATTCGCCCACCACCCCCGCAATCTCCGACCGATTCCAGCGGACTGTGGACGGTGGTTTGCGTAACCTCATAGTAGAGACAGGGCGGGGATCTGCACAGTGCCCACTCCACAAGCGGTGGTAAAGTCGAACGCGACCACACGGGTATGACCCCCTGTCCCACAGCCTGCGGAAACCAGCCGTTCAGCAGCGTCGCCGCGGCCCTGTTGCCCGGCTGTGGGAACCGTCCCGCCGTGGCACCGAACCGAAGTACGGAGAACACTCAACGATGGAAACTACTGCCACCGGGAGCACCGCCATAGCGCCCGCGTCACGGGCACTGGAAGTGATCGGCGGGGACCTGACCGAGAAGGCCCTGAAACGCTACCTCGAAGGGATCGCCGGCGTCGACGCCGTAGGCCTTGAGGCCCGTGCAGCGTCCCTCGGAACCCGGTCGATCAAGACCACCTCCAAGGCCTGGGCCCTCGACAAGATCATCTCCCTGATTGACCTGACCACCCTGGAGGGTGCAGACACGCCGGGCAAGGTGAGATCCCTCGTCGCCAAGGCGCTGGTCCCCGACGCCGACGATCTGTCCACCCCGCGCGTGGCAGCCGTCTGCGTGTACGGAGACATGGTGCCCCACGCAGTGGAGGCGCTGGGCAGGGCCCACGACGCTGACGCCGCGGGCAGGATCAACGTTGCAGCGGTCGCCACGGCCTTCCCGAGCGGGCGGGCTTCAAGGTCAGTGAAGCTCTCCGACACTGCGGACGCGGTGGCAGCGGGTGCCGATGAGATCGACATGGTCATTGACCGCGGTGCTTTTCTGTCAGGGCGCTACGGCCTGGTCTTCGACGAGATCGTTGCGGTGAAGGAAGCCTGCCGCCGCGCCGATGGCTCCTACGCCCACCTGAAGGTGATCCTCGAAACCGGGGAGCTCAACACCTACGACAACATCCGGCGCGCCTCGTGGCTGTCGATCCTGGCCGGCGGCGACTTCATCAAGACCTCCACCGGCAAGGTAGCCCCAGCGGCGACCCTCCCGGTCACCCTGTCGATGCTTGAAGTGGTCCGCGACTGGCACCGGCTCACCGGGGAGAAGATCGGGGTGAAGCCTGCCGGCGGCATCCGAACCTCCAAGGACGCCATCAAGTACCTGGTCACCGTCGCCGAAACGGTGGGGGAGGACTGGCTTCAGCCGGACCTGTTCCGCTTCGGCGCCTCCAGCCTTCTCAATGACGTGCTCCTGCAGCGTCAGAAGCTCACCAGCGGCAGCTACTCCGGCCCTGCCTACGTCACGATCGACTAAGGATCCAACCCATGACTTTTCTCGAGTACGCACCCGCCCCGGAGTCCACGGCCATCCTGGACCTCAAGAGCGAGTACGGCCTGTTCATCAACGGTGAGTTCGTTCCCGGCAACGGCGAATCCTTCACTACCATCTCACCTGCCACCGAGCAGAAGATCACCACCATTTCGTGCGCCAGCGAGGCCGACGTCGACGCCGCCGTCGCCGCCGCCCGACGCGCCTATGAAAAGACCTGGTCGAAACTCTCCGGCACCGACCGGGGGAAGTACCTGTTCCGGATCGCCCGCCTGGTGCAGGAACGCGCCCGTGAACTGGCGGTCGCCGAAACCCTCGACAACGGCAAGCCGATCAAGGAAAGCCGCGACGTCGACGTGCCCCTGGTCGCCGCCTGGTTCTTCTACTACGCCGGCTGGGCCGACAAGCTCGACCACGCCGGGATGGGCCCCAACCCCCGCTCGCTGGGTGTCGCTGCCCAGGTGATTCCGTGGAACTTCCCGCTGCTGATGCTGGCGTGGAAGATCGCCCCGGCCCTTGCCGCCGGCAACACGGTGGTCCTCAAGCCTGCGGAGACCACGTCCCTGACCGCCATGCTGTTCGCCGAGATCCTGCAGCAGGCCGACCTGCCAGCGGGTGTCGTCAACATTGTCACCGGTGCTGGCCCCACCGGCTCAGCGCTGGTCAACCACCCCGACGTCAACAAGGTCGCCTTCACCGGTTCCACCGCCGTCGGACGGTCCATCGCCCGGTCAACCGCCGGCACCGGCAAGAAGCTCACCCTCGAACTGGGCGGCAAGGGCGCGAACATCGTGTTCGACGATGCGCCGATCGACCAGGCCATCGAGGGCATCGTCAACGGGATCTTCTTCAACCAGGGGCAGGTCTGCTGTGCCGGGTCCCGCTTGCTGGTGCAGGAATCGATCCACGACGAGGTGGTCGACCGGCTCAAGGCCCGGCTGTCCACCCTGCGCGTCGGTGACCCCCTCGACAAGAACACCGACATTGGGGCGATCAACTCGGCGTCCCAGCTCGGCCGGATGCGTGAACTCTCCGACATTGGGGAGCAGGAGGGCGCCACCCGGTGGAGCCCCGACAGTAACCTGCCACAGCAGGGCTTCTGGTTCCCGCCGACCATTTTCACCAACGTGTCCACCAGCCACCGCATTGCCCGGGACGAGATCTTCGGGCCGGTGCTCTCGGTGCTGACCTTCCGCACCCCTGCCGAGGCGATCGCGAAGGCCAACAACACCCCCTACGGGCTGTCGGCTGGCATCTGGTCGGACAAGGGCAGCCGCGTGCTGGCTGTCGCCGACAAGCTGCGTGCCGGTGTGATCTGGGCCAACACCTTCAACAAGTTCGATCCCGCCTCACCGTTCGGCGGCTATAAGGAATCCGGCTACGGCAGGGAGGGTGGCCGCCACGGTCTGGGTGCCTACCTCGCACCGGCGTCGTCGGGCACCGCTGAGAAATCGGTTGTCTCGGCCCTCATGTCCAAGACCCCCCTGGGAGGCTCCAAATGAGCGCTGCACGGCTAGGCGTACCGAAGACCTACAAGCTCTACATCGGCGGCAAGTTTGTCCGCAGCGAATCCGGACGCGTCTACGAGGTACCGACCAAGAAGGGTGGACCCCTGTTGAACACCGTCAACGCGGCCAAGGGCTCGCGCAAGGACGCGCGCGACGCCGTCACCGCCGCCCGCGGGGCTGTCAGCGGCTGGGCCGGTACCTCCGGGTACAACCGGGGCCAGGTGCTGTACCGCATCGCTGAGGTGCTCGATGGGCGCCGTGCCCAGTTCGCCGACGAGATTGCGGCGTCCGAGGGTGTTTCGGCCGCTGCCGCGACTGCCCAGGTCGACGAGGCCATTGACCTGTGGGTCTGGTACGCCGGCTGGGCTGACAAGTACGTGCAGGTGGCGGGTAATGCCAACCCGGTGTCTGGCCCCTACTTCAACCTGTCCACCCCCGAGCCCACCGGCGTGGTGGCGGTCATCGCACCGCAGGGTGCCGGCTCGCTGCTCGGCTTCGTCCGGGCGGTCGCCCCGGTGCTGGTCAGCGGCAACACCGTGGTGGTCATCGGCAACGAGCGGGCACCCCTCGCTGCGCTCAGCCTCGGAGAAGTGCTGGCCACCTCCGACGTACCCGCCGGCGTCGTGAACATCCTCAGCGGCTCGCCAGCGGAAATCGCTCCCTGGCTGGCCTCCCATGCTGATGTGAACGCACTGGACCTGCTCGGTGCCGAGCACCTCGACTGGGTGGACCTGCAGATCACGGCGGCGGAAACGCTCAAACGGGTGCTGCCCCCGGAGACCGGGCCCGACGCCGGCGCCCCCTCGATCGACCGGATCACCTTCTTCACCGAGACGAAGACGGTCTGGCATACCAAGGGCCTGATCTAGGCCTACCGGTCCGGATCCCGCTCACACAAAAGTGGCGGACCTGGAGGGGAGTGGTTCAGCAACCACTGTCCTGCAGGTCCGCCACTTTCGTATGCGGTTGTTGTGCGCCCTGGGCTAGGCTTTGCGGTCGCCCTTGGCAAGGGTGGGACCGGTGTCGGAGCGCCCGAGGAGGGTCTGCGGTACCCAGAACGCCAGGAAGAACAGGCCCAGGCATACGGCGAAAGCCCAGACGTTGCTCTGGTCGAAGAAGGTCAGGGCGAAAATCGATCCGAGGAACATGACCATCATCACTGCGAACGTCACCAGGTTGTTGACGAGGTGGCCTTCCCCGGAGTGGGTGGGCTGCTTGGCTGGAGCGGACCGCTCCGAGGATGCCGAAGTCGTGGGGTGTGCCATTGAGTCTCCTCGAAGATGTGCGAAAACGATACTCCCTTAACCATAACTGCACGCGGGCGCGAGGCGGCGCAGCGGCGCTCAGACCGGTATCCGGTAACCGCGTTTCACCACCGTCGCGACCAGCCGGGGATCGGGGAGTGCCTTCCGCAGCCGGCTGACCGTCATATCGAGGGCATGCGCGTCCGCGACGCCCGGGAGTATCGACGCCAGATGGGCTCTCGTCAGGACCGCACCACGGGCTTCGAGGAGGGCTCCGAAGACGGCCAACGGCGCCGGTGCCAGGCGGACCGGAGCTCCGTTGATGCGCAGGGTGCTGCCGCGGAGTTCAATGCTGCCGTAAGAACCCTCGTACCGGACCGCCCGGCGGGACAGGGAGGGGGAGCCAGTGGGGGCTGCGAGCTGCATTGGTCGATCTCCGGGGCTGGAACGGTGGCTGGTACCACTTCACCGTAGGTAGCCCTGATTGCCCAGGTGTTTCGCGGACGTGAACGCCGAAAAACAACAGTGGGCACCCGCCTATAGGCCCAGCGACTCCTCGACGTCCCTGAGCACCGCGTCCAGGCGTGCCCGAGCGGTGACCTTGGCGTCCTCCAGCTCAGCGGCGGACTCGACCGGTTCCACCACCTCGAGGTAGCACTTCAGCTTGGGTTCGGTACCGGAGGGGCGGATGATCACGCGGGTGTTGTCCCGGGTGAGGAAAAGCAGCCCATCGGTGGGGGGCAGCCCGGTTTGGCCCAGGAGGAGGTCCTGGACGACGTCGACCGCTGAGTCGGCGAAGGCCTGCGGCGGGTTTTCCCGCAGCCGGTTCATCATGGCGCCCAGCAGTCCGAGGCTGCCGACCCTGACGGACAGCTGGTCGCTGGCGTGCAACCCGTGCAACAGTGACAGGTCGTCCAGCAGATCGAACAGGGTCCGGCCAGCCGCCTTGGTGGCTGCTGCCAGCTCGGCCATCAGCAGGGCCGCGGAAATGCCGTCCTTGTCCCTGACCTTCTCGGGGGCCACACAGTAACCCAGCGCCTCCTCGTAGCCGTAGGCCAGGGAGGGCACACGGGAGATCCACTTGAACCCGGTGAGGGTTTCGGTGTGGGCGATGCCGGCCGCCGCTGCGATACCTGTCAGCAACCGTGAGGAGACAATCGAGTTGGCGAAAACCGGTGCGGGAGCGTCGGACGCGGTGTCCTGGACCAGGCGGGCGGCGAGGTGCTGGCCGAGCAGCGCCCCGGTCTCGTCCCCACGGAGCATCCTCCACTCACCGGTGGCCGGATCCTTCGCTGCAACCGCAACCCGGTCGGCGTCGGGGTCGTTGGCCAGCACCAGGTCGGCGTCCTGGGCTACAGCTGCCGCCAGGGCAAGGTCGAGGGCGCCCGGCTCCTCGGGGTTGGGGAAGTCGACGGTCGGGAAGTCGGGGTCCGGCTCGGCCTGCTCGGCGACAACGTGGACTGACCCGAAGCCTGCTGCGGCCAGGACGTCCTGCGCGGTCTGTCCGCCCACGCCGTGCATGGGCGTCAACACGATGGACAGGTCCCGGTCTGGGAACCTCTCGCGGTCAGCAAGGCCGACCACAGCGGTCACGTAGTCCTTGGCGATGCTCCCGGGCAGGATGTTCCAACCCTCGGGCGCCAGCACGATGCTGTCCAGGCTGCCGATCGCTGCGATCCGGTCGGCGATCTCGGTGTCCTGCGGGGCGACGATCTGGGCGCCCCGTCCAGCGTCGTCGACGGCACGTCCGCCCAGGTACACCTTGTAGCCGTTGTCCTGGGGCGGGTTGTGGCTGGCCGTCACCATCACCCCCACCTCGCATTCGAGTGCGCGGACCGCGTAGGCGAGCACCGGGGTCGGCAGCTCGGTCGGCATCAGGAAGGTCTGGATGCCGACGGCAGTGAAGACCGCCGCCGTCTCCTCAGCGAAGATGCGGGAATTGTGGCGGGCATCGAATCCGACGACGGCACGGGGGGTGTAGGCGCCGTCGGCGATCCCGAGCACGTAGGCGGCAACGCCGGCAGCTGCCCGGCGCACCACCACGCGGTTCATCCGGTTGGGCCCGGCTCCGAGGGCGGCCCGCAGGCCGGCGGTGCCGAAGAGGAGCGGGCCGCTGAAACGGTCCTGCAGTTCCTGGACCACCATGGTGGCGCTGTCGTCGTCGGCGTACCGCTCCAGGAGTGCCTGAAGTTCCGCCGTCGTCTGCGGATCCGGATCCTCGGCGGCCCAGGCGTGGGCAGCATCGAGGAGTGGTTGGTGGTCGGCGTGCGTCATGACTTCTGGTTACCTTTGGTCAGGTTCTAGAGCCGGCTGATGATGTCAGCAAGCAGGCGTGAAATGCGGGGTCCGGCGGCGGCGCCGGATTCGATGACCTCGGCGTGGCTCAGCGGTGTTGCGCTGATGCCCGCCGCGAGGTTGGTGACCAGCGAGATCCCGAAGACTTCCATGCCGGCGTGACGTGCAGCGATGGCTTCGAGCGCCGTGGACATGCCGACCAGGTCGGCGCCGATGGTCCTCGCATACCTGACCTCGGCGGGTGTCTCGTAGTGGGGGCCTGTGAACTGTGCGTACACGCCCTCGTCCAGGGTCGGGTCGACCTCGCGGGCGAGGTCGCGGATCCGAGACGAGTAGAGGTCGGTCAGGTCCACGAAGGTGGCGCCCTCGAGGGGGGAGGTGGCGGTGAGGTTCAGGTGGTCGCTGATCAGGACCGGGGTGCCGGGGATCCACTGTTCCTGCAGCCCGCCGCAGCCGTTCGTCAGCACCATCACCTTGGCCCCGGCGGCGGCTGCGGTGCGGACGCCGTGGACCACTGCCCTGACGCCCTTGCCCTCGTAGTAGTGGGTACGGGAGCCGACCACCAGGGCGCGCTTGCCCGACGTCGTCAGGACCGAACGCACAGTCCCCACGTGTCCCTCCACGGCGGGGGCGGAAAACCCGGGGATGTCCGATGCCTCGAGGGTGTGGGTGGTCTCCCCGATGAGGTTGGCTGCTTCGCCCCACCCCGAGCCCAGCACCAGGGCAATATCGTGGTTGGCGACGCCGGTCTCGGCGGCGATGTACTCAGCCGCGGCGCGTGCCAGGTCGAAGGGGTCGGTCGGCGTCATTGACGTGGAGTTCTCGATCACTGATCAAACTTACCCTCAGTTCCCGGCCCGCTGCCACCGGCGGGGACGTGCGCGGACCGCCTTAACCGTTTGAGAGCGCAGCAGGGATAGGACAGAATGGTCAGTTGTGACCAGCCAACTAGATTTCAGTGCCCTTCGAATTGCCATCCTGGGCGGCGGGCCCGGCGGATACGAGGCGGCGATGGTCGCTGCCTCTCTCGGTGCCAGCGTCACCATTGTGGAGCGCCAGGGGCTCGGCGGGGCAGCTGTCCTCACCGACGTGGTGCCGTCGAAGACGTTGATCGCCACCGCTGACATTATGGCCCGGGTCGATTCCGCGCATGAGCTGGGTGTGCGGTTTGAGAACACCAAGGCTGCCCACGCGGACCTGGGCCAGGTCAACGAACGACTGCTGCGCCTGGCCGCCGAGCAGTCCGCTGATATCTCCCGTGCACTGGAGCGGGTGGGCGTGAAGATCCTCATCGGCGAGGGAAAACTGCTCGACAACCACCGCCTGGAGGTCACGGCCGGCGACGAAACCACCACCCTCGAGGCTGACGCCATCCTCCTGTCGGTTGGTGCGCACCCCCGGGAACTGCCCACGGCGCAGCCCGACGGTGAACGGATCTTCAACTGGACCCAGATCTACACCCTCACCGAAGTACCCGAGCACCTTATTGTGGTCGGCTCAGGGGTCACGGGGGCCGAATTCGCATCCGCCTATGACGGACTCGGCTCGAAGGTCACCCTGATCTCGAGCCGTGACCGGGTGCTCCCCGGCGAGGACGCCGACGCCGCCGAGGTGCTTGAGAACGTGTTCCGGAACCGCGGCATGACCGTGCTCTCGGAGTGCCGTGCCCAGGGCGTCCAGCGGCAGGGCGACGGCGTTGTCGTCACCCTGTCCGACGGGCGGACGGTCGAGGGCAGCCACTGCCTCATCGCGGTCGGCTCCATCCCCAATACCGCGGGCATCGGGTTGGAGGATGCGGGAGTCCAGCTTACCGAGTCGGGGCACATCAAGGTCGACGGCGTCTCGCGCACCTCGGCCCCGAACGTGTACGCGGCGGGGGACTGCACGGGGGTGCTGGCGCTCGCATCGGTGGCCGCCATGCAGGGCCGTATCGCGATGGCCCACCTGATGGGCGACAGTGTCACCCCGCTGAAGCTCAAGCAGGTTGCCTCCAATATTTTCACTGCCCCCGAGATTGCCACCGTGGGGGTTTCCGAGGCGGACGTGGAATCGGGCCGCTACCAGGGCGACGTCGTGAAGCTTTCCCTCCACACCAACGCCCGCGCAAAGATGATGAACGTGACCGACGGATTTGTGAAGATCATCTCCCGCAAGGGGTCCGGAACGGTGATCGGCGGTGTCGTCGTCGGGCCCCGCGCCTCGGAGTTGATATTCCCCTTGGCGCTGGCCGTCACGAAGAAGCTGCACGTGGACGATGTGGCCAACACGTTCACCGTCTACCCGTCGCTGACCGGCTCAATCTCCGAAGCCGCACGACGCCTGCACGTCAGGCTGTAGAAACAAAAAGTTCCCTGCACCCTGCCCTAACGGTCAGCGGTGCTGTAGCCTAGCTCTCAGTTGCGCTGTCCACATACTGGACAAATTTATCCACCTGTTGGACCTTGCTGGTCTGATTGATGCATTCAGCCACCTGATCGCGGTGCCTTTGGCCCGCCGTAGTGAGAGAAAGCCGCAGACATGTCAACAACCCCGTCCGCCGTGGACGCCGGTGCTTCCAAGCCGAAGAATCCCAAGGGCCGCGTCATCTTCGCGAGCCTCATCGGAACCACCATCGAGTTCTATGACTTCTATATTTACGCCACGGCGTCGGTGCTGGTCTTTCCGGCGCTGTTCTTCCCGGACGCCACCCCGGCGAACGCGATCCTGAGCTCCTTCGCCGTCTTCGGCGTCGCGTTTGTGGCCCGCCCCCTCGGATCGATCATCTTTGGCCACTACGGTGACCGGATCGGTCGCAAGGGGACACTGGTCGCGTCGCTGCTGACCATGGGTATCGCCACCTTCCTTATCGGTGTGCTCCCGACCGCGCAGGTGGATGGCTGGATCATCCTGGCGCCCGCGCTGCTGGTGTTGCTGCGCTTCTTCCAGGGTCTCGCCCTGGGCGGCGAATGGAGCGGTGCCGCACTGCTCGCCACCGAAAACGCACCGAAGAACAAGCGAGCCGTCTACGGCACGTTCCCGCAGCTGGGTGCTCCGATCGGTTTCATCCTCGCGAACCTGTTGTTCGTCTACCTCAACGCCACCCTCAGCAACGAGGAGTTCCTGGCCTGGGGCTGGCGGGTACCGTTCCTGCTTAGCGCCGTGCTGGTCATCGTTGGACTGTACGTCCGGCTCAAGCTCATCGAAAGCCACTCCTTCCAGCAGGTGAAGGACAAGGGCAAGGTAGTGAAGCTGCCCCTGGCCAGCGTCTTCAAGCACCAGTGGCGTCCCCTGCTGCTCGGCACATTCATCATGTTCGCCACCTACGTGCTGTTCTACCTGATGACCGCATTCACCCTCACCTTCGGCACCACCCCCGCATCGGTCGAGGACGCACGTGCGGCCGCCGAGGCGGCCGGGCGAGGCTTCGACGACGCCGCAGCCGAGGCCTTCGTCCCCGGGCTGGGTATCGCCCGCGGTGACTTCCTCATCATGCTCATCATCGGTGTCGTGTTCTTCGGTATCTTCACCCTCGTCTCCGGTCCGCTCGCCGAGAGGTTCGGCCGCCGGAAGATGCTGATGGCCACCACCATCGGTATCGCGCTGTTCGGGTTCACCTGGGTGCCACTGTTCGGTGCGGGCACCACCGGTGCGATGGCCCTGCTGATCATCGGCTTCATCCTGATGGGCCTGACCTTCGGTCCCATGGCGGCGATCCTGCCGGAACTGTTCCCCGCCAACGTCCGCTACACAGGTTCTGCGGTCGCCTACAACATGTCGAGCGTCATCGGTGCGGCACCGGCGTCGTTCGTCGCCATCGCCCTGTGGCAACTGGCCGACGGCAGCACGCTGCTGGTGGGCCTGTACCTCAGTGCAGCGGCTGTCGCCACATTCATCGCACTCTGGCTCAGCAGGGAAACCCGCGACCACGACTACGACAACAACGTGGCGTAACCGTCTTACCCCTTCACAACGGCGCGGCACCCTCGGGTGCCGCGCCGTCGTCGTGACCGGGTGCTGGGGGCGTGGAATGCGTCCCACGTAGAATCGGTCAGGAAATCAACCAGCGGAGGCGGCATGAGTACCCAATCACTGGCTGACGGACGCTACCTCCTCGGCAGCGTCGTCGGCGTCGGCGGGATGGCGGAGGTCTACCACGCCCGGGACACCCGGCTCGGCCGGGACGTGGCGGTGAAGCTGTTCCGGCCAGGGGCCGCCGACGGCGTCTCCCGCGGATCGGACGAGGCGCGGCTGCTTGCGGGACTGCACCACCCGGGACTGGTGCGGGTGCTGGACATGGATTCGTCGAGCACCTCATCCGGGCCAACCTACCTGGTGATGGAACTCGTCGAGGGCCCCGATCTGGGGGCGTTGCTGGCAGACGGCCCGCTCCCAGCCGACGCCGTCCGCTCGGCCGGATGGGATGTGGCCCGGACGCTGGCGTATATCCACCAGCGAGGCATCCTGCACCGCGACATCAAACCGTCAAACATCCTGACCCGCACCACCGATCCTGACAGTGGGGTTTTCGGCTACCTGGTCACCGACTTCGGGATCGCCCGCTTCTACGACGCCGCCCGGCAGACTGCCACAGGCCAGACGATCGGCACCGCCGCCTATCTCAGTCCCGAACAGGCGCGCGGCGGGACCGTCGGAACTCCGACTGACATCTACTCGCTCGGGCTGGTCCTGCTGGAATGCCTCACCGGTGCGCGGGCCTACCCCGGGACGAGCCTGGAAACCGCTGTCGCCAGGCTGCACCGGCCGCCCGCAATTCCGGCTGGACTCGGGCCAGCCTGGCAATCGTTGCTGTCACGGATGACAGCAGACAACCCCGACGACCGGCCCACCGCCGGTGCCGTCGCCGCCGAGTTCGCCCAGTGGAAGGAACCCGAGCCCCGCACCGAGGTCCTCCGCGCGGATACCCCGGTGGCCCGGCCATTTCAGCTCTCCCTGCCGGACGAACCCGCCCGGCAACCAGCGCCCACCACTGTCCTCGCGACGGGGCCCGCCGTCACCGAGACCCAGCCGTCGGCCGGCCTCTGGCCCGCTGACGACTCCCGGGGGACCGCTCTGGGTACCCGCACCCTGCCCAGTGGTGATGAGCCCCGCCATGACCGGTCCGGCCGAGCCCCCTCCACGCATGGCCAGGCGGGAGGGTCCCGGTCCGGCACTTCCCGACCCGGCCGACGCCGGACCTGGCTGGTGGGTGTGCTCGCTGCAGCCGCGGTGGTGGTTGTCGGTCTGGTTGTCATCCTTGGCCTGAACCTGGGTGGTCAGGCGCCGGTGGAGGAGCTTCCTTCGGTACCCGGCACCACTGGCGAACTCCTGAACGAGCTCTACGAGAGGGTGCAACCATGAGCCGGGCACACGTTCCGGGAAGACGGCCTACGTGGGGCCGCGCTGGGCGGGCGCAGCGTCAGTGGGCGGCGGCATCGCTGGGTGCCGCGTTGCTCCTGTCGGGCTGTGGGGCGCCGGCGCTGGACCCGGACGCGGCGGCAAGCTTCCAGGCCTCGGTCCGGGAGATTGCCACTGCAGCGGCCGCCGGGGATCAGGTAGCCGCCACGCAGCTCGCCGCCGAACTGCGTCAGGAAGTCACCGTGGCACGCGGGCAAGGCACTGTCACCGCCGAACGGGCAACCCAGATCCAGTCGACCATCGACGAGTTGCTCCTTGCCATCGCCGCCGAGGTGGGCCAGACCGGACCCGTCGGGCCGGCACCCGCTCCCACCACGAACACGCCGGTGCCCCCGCCGACCACCCCGGCCGAGACCCCCACCCCGCCAGCCGGACCCTCGCAGGACGAGGACCAGGATGAGGACCAGGACGATGGCGAGGGCAGCGAGGATACCGGTCCCGCCGGCGACAGGGCGCAGCGGGATGCCGAACGGGAGCGCGAAAAGCAGCAGCGCGAGCAGGAGAAGCTCGAGAAGGAACAGCGGGAGCAGGCCGAACGCGAGCAGGAGCAACGCGAAGACGCCGACGACGACGCGTAGCAACAGGTGCCCCGACCTGCACGGCCGGTGTGGTGCGCCTAGTCGGAAATGGCGGCGATCACGGCGCCGGCCGCCACGGTGTCCCCCGGGGCGGCGCTGAGGCCGGACAGGGTGCCGGATTTGTGGGCGGTCAGGGGTTGTTCCATCTTCATGGCTTCCAGGACCACGATCAGGTCTCCCTCGGAGACGAGGTCGCCGTCGGCAACTGCCACCTTGACGATGGTGCCCTGCATGGGGGAGGTGAGATCGTCGCCGTCGGCCGCTGCTGCCGACCCGCCGCGTGTGCGCAGTGCCTTCTTCGGCTTGCTGGCGGTACCCTGCCGACCTGTACCGCCCAGGCTCGCTGGTAGGACCACTTCAAGGCGCTTGCCGGCTACCTCGACCGTGATGCGCTGGCGGCCACCGTCCTCGTCGGACGCCGAATCGGCCGCGTCCGCCGGGCTCCACGGCGCGATGGTGTTGGTGAACTCGGTTTCAATCCAGCGAGTGTGGACGGTGAACGGACCGTCGGTCGGGGCGAACGCGGGGTCGGCGACGACTGCGGCGTGGAACGGCAGGACCGTCGGCATCCCGATGATGCGCATTTCGGCGAGGGCACGCCGGGCACGCTGCAGCGCCTGGGTGCGGGTCGCGCCGGTGACAATGAGCTTCGCCAGCATCGAGTCGAAGTTCCCGCCAATGACTTCTCCGGCTTCGATCCCTGAATCGACCCGGATACCGGGTCCGGTGGGGAGGGTAAGGGTCTGGACGGTGCCGGGGGCGGGCATGAAGTTCCGGCCGGCATCCTCACCGTTGATCCGGAACTCGAAAGAATGGCCGCGGACGGTCGGGTCGCTATAGCCAAGGGCTTCCCCGCGGGCGAGGCGGAATTGCTCCCGGACCAGGTCGATGCCCGTAACCTCCTCGGAGACCGGGTGCTCCACCTGCAGCCGGGTGTTCACCTCCAGGAAGGAAATAGTCCCGTCCTGGCCCACCAGGAACTCGCAGGTTCCGGCACCCTGGTAACCGGCTTCCCGGAGGATGGCTTTCGACGCCTCGTAGAGTCGCCGGTTCTGGTCCTCGCTGAGGAACGGTGCCGGCGCTTCCTCAACCAGTTTCTGGTTGCGCCGCTGCAGCGAGCAGTCACGGGTGGAGACGACGACGACGTTCCCGTGCGCATCAGCAAGGCACTGGGTTTCCACATGGCGGGGTGCGTCGAGGAACCGTTCGACGAAGCACTCACCCCGTCCGAACGCCGCGGTTGCCTCGCGGACCGCCGAGTCGTAGGCCTCGGGGATGTCGGCTGCGTCCCGGACCACCTTGATGCCACGGCCGCCGCCGCCGAAGGCGGCCTTGATGGCGAGGGGGAGCCCAAACTCGTCGGCGAAGTCCTGGACCTCGCGGACGGAGGCTACCGGATCCTTTGTGCCGGGGACCAGCGGGGCGCCGACCTTCTCGGCGATGTGGCGGGCCTTGACCTTGTCACCGAGTTGGGAGATGGCTTCCGGTGAGGGGCCGATCCAGGTGATCCCCGCGTCAATGACCTTGCGCGCGAACTCGGCGTTCTCGGACAGGAAGCCGTAGCCGGGATGGATGGCGTCCGCGCCGCTGCGCTGCGCGGCCTCCAGGATGCGGTCCATCACCAGGTAGGAGTCGGCGGCGGTGCTGCCGCCCAGGCCGTAGGCCTCGTCGGCGAGCCGGACGTGCAACGCGTCCCGGTCCGGATCGGCGTAGACCGCAACCGATACGAGGCCCTCGTCGCGGGCTGCGCGGATGATGCGCACGGCAATCTCACCGCGGTTGGCGATCAGGACCTTGGTAACTGGATTTATTGCAGCGGAAAAGGACTCGCTCATGGTGTGGTCTGGCTCCTTCGTATCTGTTCGGAGCCTAGCGCCATATTGTCGTTTATGCCCATAATCCATGCGGATAGCGCGTGTGGCGGCCGGTTTCCTTGTAGGGATGCTACAACGATAGCCGCGGTTGCACCTCTAAATAGTGAGGTGTCCACCGGCCAGGGTGCGGGGCAGGTGGCGTGCCCGCCGGTTAGGCCCAGAAGTCCATGACGGTCAGGTTCGCCGAGGCCAGCAACCCGCGCAGGGTCGAGACGCTCAGCCCAATAACGGCGTGCGGATCGCCGTCGACCCGGGTGATGAACGCCCCGCCCAGACCGTCGATGGTGAACGACCCGGCGACCTGGAGCGGTTCGCCGGTGGCCACGTAGGCATCAATCTCCTCGTCCGAGAGCTGGGCGAAGTGCACCGAGGCGGAGGCGACGGCGCCCACGGTGGCGCCCGATCCGCCGTCGGACGCGGCACGGGTATCCACGAGCCAGTGGCCGGTGTGCAGGACGCCGAACGAGCCGCTCATCCGGCGGATCCGGGCGCGGGCAATCTCCGGTTCCCAGGGCTTGCCGTGGGCGGCTCCCTCGAATTCGAAGATCGAGTCGCAGCCGATCACCAGTGCGCCCTCGGAACCATCCGCCTCCGCGACAGCCTCGGCTTTGGCGCGGGCGAGCAGGAGCGAGGTGTCGAAGGCGTCCAGCGGGCCATACGCGGCGGCGACGGCGTCCTCGTCCACATCGGAGACCAGCACCGAGTGGTGGATACCGGCATCGGAGAGGACCTTGGTGCGGGCGGGGGATGCTGAGGCGAGGATCAGGCGGGAAGTCATACTTCAGCTTAGGCACGTCGGGGCGCGACGGTGTACCGTCGCGCCCCGTGACAGCAGACTGATCCCCTCGCAGGGTGACGGTGTCTAGCCGACCAGTGCCCGGCGCAGCGTGTCGAGCCCGACAGATCCGAGGTTCAGCGCGCGGGTGTGGAAACCGCGCAGGTCGAACGCGTCGCCCTCGCGGCCCCGGACCTCGTCGCGAATCTGCTCCCAGAGCCGCTGCCCAATCTTGTACGAGGGGGCCTGACCCGGCCAGCCCAGGTAGCGGTTGAACTCGAAGTCCAGTTGGCCCTCCGAGATGGCGATGTTCTTCTTCAGGAACTCATAGCCCTTGTCAGGCGTCCAGGTACCGGTGCCCCAGCGTTCGGGAACGTCCAGTTCCAGGTGAACCCCGATGTCGAAGACCACCCGTGCTGCCCGCATCCGTTGCGCGTCGAGCATGCCGAGCCGGTCGCCCGGGTGGTCAAGGTAGCCCAGTTCCTGCATCAACCGCTCGGCGTAGAGCGCCCAGCCCTCGCCATGGCCGGAGACCCACACCGCGTTGCGGCGCCAGTTGTTCAGCAGCCCGCGCTGCATGGTGGCCGTCGCGATCTGCAGGTGATGCCCGGGAACACCCTCGTGGTAGACGGTGGTGGTCTCCTTCCACGTGGTGAAGGAGTCCTCGCCCTCCGGTACCGACCACCACATCCGGCCGGGACGGGAAAAGTCGTCGCTGGGCCCTGAGTAGTAAATGCCGCCCTCATGCGTCGGAGCGATCTTGCACTCGATGGTGCGCATGATGTCGGGGATATCGAAGTGGACCCCGGCCAGCTCGTCGACAGCCTTGTCGGAGAGCTGCTGCATCCAGGCCTGCAGGGCGTCGGTGCCCTGCAGCTGCAGTTCGGGGGTCTCGTCGAGGATCTTCATGGCTTCCTCGACGGAGGCGCCGGCCTTGATCTCATTCGCCACTACCTCCTGCTCGGCGATCACCCGATCAAGCTCTTCGACTCCCCACCGGTAGGTCTCCTCTAGATCGACGACGGCGCCCAGGAACCGTCGCGACATCAGCGCGTAGTGATCGCGGCCCACCGCATCCTTGGCCGGCGCCGCGGGGAGCAGCTCATCCTGCAGGAAGGCGCCGAGGCGTCCGTAAGCGGCCCGCGCCGCAGCCGATCCTGCTACCAGGTCCTGGCGCACCTGGTCCGGCAGCGCGCCGTCGTCCAGCGACGCGTTCGACACGAACTCATCGAAGAATCCGCCGTCCTCCGCGTACTTAGCGGTCTGGCCGATCACGATCTTGATCTGGCGCTCGGCGGCAACCAGACCACGGTCCTTGCCGGAGCGCAGGGAGCTGATATAGCCGGAAAGGGCATCGGGGATGTTGTGCATGCGGCCGGCGATATGGCCCCACTGGTCGGCCGTCGCGGTGGGCATCAGGTCAAAGATCGCCCGGATCTCCTGGGCGGGGGATGCGAGGTTGTTCAGATCGGCCAGGTTCAGCCCGGTCGCGTGGATTTCCAGTTCAAGGCCGAGACGCTCCTGCATGGCGTCGAGGGTGACGCGGTCGACGTCGTCGGCGGGTTCCAGATCGGTGAGACGACCGAGGGTTTCCCTCGTGGCCTCGGCCCAGGCCTCAAGGCCGGCAGGGGAGTAGTCGCGGTATTCGGTTTCGTGGCCGGGGAATCCGAGCTCGGTCGCGAAGCCCGGATCGAGCTCCAGCAGGGTCTCGGTATAGGCGTCGGCGACGGCGTCGATAGCGGTCTTGGCGCGCGTCGGTAGCGAAGCGGGCGACTGGCTAGCTGTGGCGGGGGTCTCATTGTTCACAGATCGAGCCTAGCCGTTTTGCCGCCCGAGTGGTTGCTTTGAGCCACGGTAATCGGCTGTAACCGGATTGTGCCCTGCGTTCCCGGTCGGTGCCCCTGCTGGGGAAGTACCTTGGACTCAGTGATGCCGCCGCGGGCAAGGAAGCGAAGGGTGAGATCAATGGTGCGGGTTCGCAGAATCGTCGCAGTGGCCTGGCTCTCCGCCGCCACGATGGCTCTGACGGGGTGCACCCCCACCGCCCCGGATCTTCTCAGCGCCGACGAGGTTGACCGTGCAGCCGTTCAGGTCGGGGACTACCCGGAGGCAGTGGCCAGCCTGCGGGACTCATCGTTCCGGCTGGGCGCAGTGATGCTCGCCGGCGCCGACCCGACCGACAATGCGGTGACGAGCCCGGTCAGCGCCCTGTATGCGCTCTCCATGCTGCGTGCCGGGGCAGCGACGACGACGGCGGCCGAGATGGACGAGGTGCTCGGTTTTCCTGCCGAGAACCGCGACGAGGCAATGAACGCGCTGCTGGCCCTGTGGCAGGAACACGACGGTGATCCCGGGACAGTCGACGAGGACGATCCGCCCGAAGCCCCGCTCCTGCACCTGGCGAACGGGATCTTCATTGATCGCGGCCTGACCGTGGGGGAAACCTTCCTTCAGACGCTTGCTGCCCAGTACGGCTCGGGCGTGTACCCGGTGGACTTCAGCGACCGCTCCACCGAGGACACGATCAACGCCTGGATCAGCGAGCACACCGGCGGCCGGATCGACCAAGCGCCGCTGGACTATGATCCCGACACCCGGGTCAGCCTGCTCAACACCGTCTACTTCGCGGCGGCGTGGGCAACCCCCTTCGACCCCGTGGATACCGCGCCGGGGCCGTTCCAGCTCACCGATGGCGGGACCATCCAGGCCGACATGATGCGGCAGCTGGTATCGGCCAACTACGCCTCCGGCGACGGGTGGACAGCAATGGATCTGCCCTACAACGAGGGTTTCCAGATGCGGCTTATTCTGCCGGATCAGGGAGGGTCGCCGGTGATGAGCGCGAGCCAGCTCGCTGACGTCCGGGTGGGGATGGAGAGCGGATCAGCGGTCGTCGTCGGCCTGGTCCTGCCGAAGTTCGATCACCGCTACCACCAGGATCTGTTGGAGCTGCTCGCAAACATGGGCCTGACCGAGACCTTCGGCGAATATCCCGACTTCAGCCCGATCAATCCCGACCTCTATGTTTCGGGTGCGGCACAGGAGGCGAACATCACGGTTGCCGAACGAGGCACGATCGCAGCAGCCGTCACGCAGATCAACATGGTCGAATCGGGGATGCCTACCTCCGACGTGGACTTCGTCCTCGACCGGCCGTTCCAGTACCAGATCATCCACACGGAGACCGGCATGCCCCTGTTTATGGGGACAGTGATGGATCCCCGTTGACGTCGGGGCGGCTGGCGGGAGCGTGGGCGGGCGGCTAGTCCAGGGATTCCAGCAGACGTCGTTCGAACTCTGGCACCATCGTCTTGATATAGGTTTTGCTGAGGTGGTTGTCATCCATGTAGACGAGGACGTTGCCGATCACCGGTGGGCAAACCCCGTCGGGGCAGATCAGGTCGGTCAGCTCGATCGAGTGCAACGCCGGGAGTCGGGCGGCCAGCTCATTCACCGGGTTCACCGGCGCCAGCTTGTCTCCGACGTCGAAGGTGCAGGATGGGTCATCCTGCCCGGAGCTTTCCACACACTCAGGAATGTTGATCCCGAACCGTGGATTGTCACGGATGGCGATGACCTGGGCGCCGCCAGCCATGATCCGCTGTGCGGCTTCCTCATAGCCGGGAACAAGGCGGTCGTCGGGGCGGGTGTGGTGTGAGGTGGAGGAAACGGTGAAGACCAGGTCGGGATTCACCTCCTCCAGGTAGGAGAGCACATCGGCGTTCCACTGGTCGCAGTTCTCGACCGGTTCCTGTCCGACCGGCGCACCGAAGGGGCACTGCCCTTTGCGCAGCACCACGAGGTCCCAGCCCTGGCGTTTGGACACGGGCTCGATCGCTGCCACCCACTGCTGCGGGTGCGATGCCCCGACAACGACTGCCAGCTTGGTCGGGTCCTCAACTGTCGACTGGGTGCAGCCAGCCTGCAATAAGCCGAAGGAGGAGGCGTCGAATGCGCCGGAACAGTCCTCCTCAAGATTGACCCATTCTCTGTCCAGAGCCGTCATCAGCGGCATCAGGGGAGCCTGGTCATCACCGAAGGGAACGAATCCCTCCCGGAGGGAGGCAGCGCCCGGGTTGTTGGCGTCATCAGCGGCTGCGGTCGCGGCGGTGTGGATTTGCAGTTGCCAGGCTCCCACCGGAACACCAACGAAGATGGCGCAGAGGGCGATGACGACGGCGGACCGCCTCCGTTTCCGTGCCGCCCACTTCAACTGTCGGATGGGTTTGTCGATGAACCGGGTGGTCACCATCGCCCAGAGCACTGATACGGCGATGATTGCCAGGCCCGAAAACAACCCGGCCGATTCCTGGTCCCGGTTGATCAGGAAGACCACCAGCAACGGCCAGTGGACCAGATAGAGGGCGTAGGAGGCGTCCCCCAACCGCACCAGCGGACGCGAGGAAAGGAACCGGTCCACGCCGAACCGGCTTCCGGTGCCGCCCGCGCTGATTACTGCTGCGGCGGCGAGGGTTGGCCAGAGCGCGATATAGCCGGGGAACTGCTGCTCCACCTGGAGGACGATTCCGACGGCGAGCATGGCGATGATGCCGACCCAGCCCAGGACAACCCGGCTCAGCACCGGGAGCCGAACGTAGGGCAAGGCCAGCGCTATCAGTGACCCGAGGGCGAATTCCCACAGCCGGGTGCGGGTGTCGAAGTAGGCAAAAGCCTGGTTTGTCGCGGTCTGCCACACGGAGTAGGCGAGCGACGAGGCGAATACCAGGCCGAACAACCCGATCAGAACCCTCCGCGGCTTGATCCTGAACCGGTGGGCGGCAACGGCGGCGCCCGCGAACAGCAACGGCCACAGGATAAAGACCTGGCCCTGGATGGAGAGTGACCAGAAGTGCTGGAACGGGCTCGCGGTGCTGTGGTCGGTGGCGTAGTAGTCGACCGAGTTCGCCGCGAGCAGCCAGTTCTGGAAGTAGAAGAGGGAGGCCCACGCCTGGTCGAGGATTTCCGTCCAGCGTCCCCGGGGAACGAAAGCCAGTACGGCTCCGAGGGTGACGACGATGGTCAGGGCCGCCATCGGTACCAGTCGCCGGAAGAGGTTGACCCAGTACCGCAGCAGGTCCAGCGGCGTCCCGGTCTCCAGCTTGCGGGTGAAGGAGAGGGTGAGGAGGAACGCGGAGATGAGGAGGAAAACGTCGACGCCCCCGGAGACCCGCCCCAGCCAGACGTGGTAGACCACCACCATCAACACGGCGAGGGCTCTCAGGCCCTGCACCTCCGGTCGGTAGCCGGATTTCACTGCCCCGGGCGCCGGAAGGATTGGTGCAGTCACCAAGGTGCGCGGCTGGTGTGCCTGCCGGTCATGTATCGATCTCCTCTGCCGACAGAATTACCTGACTATCCTAGTGGCAGGTGAGACCGCTCCCTCTCACAGGGGTCTAGCGGCCGCTGCGTTTCCAGGAGCCTGGCCCGGGCAGGGGCGCCAGGCGCAGCTGGTTCCGGCGGACCCAGGTGCGGTGCGGGGTTCCGGTGTCGGGCTCCGGGGAATCACTGGAGAGCGCGACGACGACGGCGGTCAGCGCCGCCAGCTCCTCGGCCGTCGGGGTGCCACGCACCACTGAGAACACAGCGTCCGCGGGGGCGGCGGCGTCGTCGTCGGCCGCGGAATGGCCGGGCCGGATCGGGGTAATGGTCACAGGGGGATGTTCCCGTGCTTTTTGGCGGGGTTGGTGGCCCGTTTGTCGCGCAGGGCCCGCAGCCCGCGGACAATCTGCTGCCGGGTGTCCGACGGCGCGATCACGGCGTCGACGTAGCCCAGCTGCGCTGCCTGGTAGGGGTTGAGGAGCTCTTCCTCGTACTGGGTGATCACCTGGGCACGGGCGGCCTCGACGTCGCCGCCCGCGTCGGCCACTGACTTGAGGTGACCGCGGTAGAGGATGTTCACGGCCCCCTGGGCTCCCATCACGCCGATCTGCGCGGTAGGCCAGGCCAGGTTGAGGTCGGCACCGAGCTTCTTGGAGCCCATCACGATGTACGCGCCGCCGTACGCCTTGCGGGTAATGACGGTGAGCTTGGGGACAGTGGCTTCAGCGTAGGCGTAGAGCAGTTTGGCGCCCCGGCGAATGATGCCGTTGAACTCCTGATCCTTGCCGGGAAGGAAGCCGGGCACATCCACAAGGGTGAGGATCGGGATGTTGAAGGCGTCGCAGTTCCGGACAAAGCGGGCGGCCTTTTCGGACGCGGCGATGTCCAGGGTGCCGGCGAATTGCAGCGGCTGGTTGGCAACGATCCCGACGGTGTGGCCCTCCACACGGGCGTACCCGATCATCACGTTCGGTGCGTAGAGGGACTGCATCTCGAGGAAGTGGCCGTCGTCGACAATCGTGGAGATCACCGTGCGCATGTCGTAGGGCTGGTTCGCCGAGTCGGGGATCAGGGTGTCGAGCTCCTCATCCTCTTCGGTGAGCTCCAGCTGCTCGACAAACTCGGTGAGCGGTGCCTCGGCCAGATTGTTCGAGGGCAGGAAATCCAGCAGCTCCCTGACGAAGTCGATCGCGTCGCGTTCGTCGGAGGCGAGGTACGCGGACGTCCCGGTGGTGGAGTTGTGCTGCCGCGCGCCGCCGAGGGTCTCCATGTCGACGTCCTCGCCCGTCACCGTCTTGATCACGTCGGGTCCGGTAATGAACATGTGGGAGGTCTTGTCCACCATCACCACGTAGTCGGTGAGGGCGGGGGAATAGGCGGCACCGCCCGCGCAGGGCCCCATGATCAGGGAGATCTGGGGGATCACCCCCGAGGCGTGGACGTTGTTCCGGAAGATGTCAGCGAACATGGCCAGCGAGGACACGCCCTCCTGGATCCGGGCGCCGCCGCCGTCGTTGATCCCAACCACCGGGCAGCCGTTCCGGAGCGCGAACTCCTGGACCTTGACGATCTTCTCGCCGTTGACCTGGCTCAGCGACCCGCCGTAGACGGAAAAGTCCTGGCTGTAGACGGCGATCTGGCGGCCCTCCACCGTTGCGTAGCCCGAGACGACGCCGTCGCCCAGGGGTTTCTTCGCCTCCATGCCGAACGCCGTCGAGCGGTGGACTGCCAGGGCATCGAACTCGACGAAGGAACCGGGGTCCACCAGCAGATCGATGCGCTCGCGGGCGGTGTTCTTGCCCCGCGCGTGCTGCTTCGCGACCGACTCGGGGCCGGACGGTTGCTGCGCGAGTCCCTCGCGGCGACGGAAATCGGCGAGCTTCCCTGCGGTGGTGGTGAGGTCGATCGAGTGATCCTGCGCGACCAAAGGTACTGAGCCAGGCTGCATTGAGTCTCCGGGTTGGCGGTGAACGGGCCGTTGTCGGGGTTAAGTAGGTTTTCCACAAAACGTCCGGCGTTTCACCCAGTCTAGTGACGGTTCTGGCCGTCCGGACTGTAGGACACCTACAATTTCCGCTTCGCTGTGTTAGCTCCACGCCGCATGTTACCCACGAGTAACAATTAGGTTTTTCGGGCCCCCGCCCCACTATTCTTACTTCATGACCGCCAGCAACGACGCCCCACGTCAGTCCAGCCCAGCCACCCTTGCGGGTCGCACCATTCTCATGTCCGGCGGTAGCCGGGGGATCGGCCTCGCGATCGCCCTGCGCGCCGCGCGCGACGGCGCCAACATCGCCCTGATGGCCAAAACGGGGGAGCCGCACCCCAAGCTCGACGGCACGGTGTTCACCGCCGCCCAGCAGATCCGCGACGCCGGAGGCAACGCCCTGCCCATCGTCGGAGACGTCAGGAACGACGACGACGTCGCTGCCGCCGTCGCGGCGGCCACCACCGAGTTCGGCGGGATCGACGTCGTCGTGAACAACGCCTCGGCCATCGATCTTTCCCCAACCCGGGAGGTCAGCATGAAGCGCTACGACCTGATGGCCGACATCAACGTCAGGGGTACGTTCCTGTTGAGCAAGCTTTCGCTGGAGGCGCTGCTGGCCTCGGAAAACCCACACATCCTGACACTGTCGCCGCCATTGAACCTGGAACCGAAGTGGGCCGGCATCCATTTGGCCTACACCATGGCGAAGTACGGGATGAGCCTGACCACTCTCGGACTGGCCGAGGAATTCAAGGCCGAAGGGATCGCGGTGAATTCACTCTGGCCGCAGACCCTGATCGACACCGCTGCGATCCGTAACCTCCCCGGCGGAGAGCAGATTGTGCACGGCGCCCGCAATGCTGAGATCGTCGCCGACGCCGCCCATGCGATCCTGGTTCGACCCTCCCGCTCCTGTACCGGCAACTTTTTCACCGACGAGGGCGTGCTGCGCGACGAAGGTGTCACCGACTTCTCCAGGTACAGCTTGGGAGCCACCGAGGACCAGCTGGTCCCCGATATCTTCCTCTAGCCGGGCCACCCCTGGCGGCGGAGCGCGCTCGCGGCTTTCGCCACGATCCAGTTGCTCCCCTGCCGGAGGTCCAGTTTGTTGAACCTGACCTGGGCCCAGCCGAGTTCGGCTGCCCAGGCATCGCGGCGGGCGTCGGCTGACTGCTGTTCAGGGGTCAGGTGATGGGAGCCGTCGTACTCAAGACAGGTCCGATACTCCTCGCACCCAAGATCGGTCCAGAATGCGACGCCCCCTGTCGGGTCGAATACAGGGCAATCGACAGTGAAGCGTGGAAGTCCAGCATCCTCAAGTGCCAACCTGACCCGGGTCTCAGGGGGTGAATCGACACCCACCCTTAGCCTGGCGAAGGCGGCGCGCGCGGCCGGGATTCCCTGCGTTCCGCTACGGTGGTCCAGAAACTGGCCCAGAGCGGCGAGTTGGATGATGGCGCGCTTCGTCTCGCCGAAGGACCGCTGGTGCGAGCAGACGAGATAGTCGCCCGCACACACGAGGTCCTCGTGTGTCAGCAAGCCGGCAAGGTCCAGCCAGGTGCGAGCCGGTGTTGTCACGGGCACACCATCGCGATCGAGGACGTCGCCCGGTTGGAGTGCGAGCCGATGCCCGTGCACGCCGCGCCGGCGCGGCACAGCTTTCCCTGCGCTCCGGGACAAATGCAATACCGTATCAACGCTGTACCGGCTTGGCAGCGGTATCCCATGGATGGCCGCTGCGGTGGTGTGGCTGATGAAGGACCCGGGGGCCAATTCGGTGTAGGGGCGGCACCGATCGAGGATGCCCTGAGTGGATTGTCGGGGCACCCGGATGCCCCTGCTCGGAAGGCTCAGGTCGCTGGCCCGGGTCCGGCTGCGCGGAACGCCGATGGCTGCCGCGGCGATGGTAGTGAATGACCGCCCGTCGATGGGTCCAGGGAGCGGCATGCGCTGTGTCATGGCTCCATTGGACCGCAAACAGCCACGCCACGGGATTGTTATCCACAGCGTTGGACCGCGTGTGCAGTTGTGGCGGGTAGGTCCGGTCGGCACCGACGAGAGTCACCAGCATTTGTGCAGTTGTGGCGGGTCCATTGTCCGGCGTCCGGTGTCCGTCGTCCCTCGTGTGCAGTTGTGGCGGGTGGTGGGGCGGAGAACCCACCAGAGGTGTACAAGCCCGGTAGGGGGACCCGCCACAGCTGTACAAATGCCCGGCCAAAGCCGTGCTGGGTAAGATCGCTGTATGACTTCCCGCTACTCCAACCTTGAACGCCCCGGTTTGGACGAAGCGGCGCTCCGGGACGCCCTGTGCGCGCCCAAGGGACCGTACGGCAGGCTCGACGTCGTCGCCGAAACCGGATCCACCAATACCGACCTGGTCCAGCACGCCCAGCACCGGGCGGGTGAGTGGCCGGACCTCAGCGTCCTCACCGCCGAACAGCAGAGCGCCGGACGCGGACGGCTGGACCGCCAATGGATCGCCCCGGAGCGGTCCTCGCTGATCGTGAGCATCCTGTTCCGACCCCGTAACCCGCAGGGCCGGCCGCTGCCCACGCAGAGCTACTCCTGGCTCTCCCTGCTCGCCGCGCTCGCACTGGCGGAAAGCATCGAGGAGCGCACCGAGATCAGTCCCCAGCTGAAATGGCCCAACGACGTGCTGGTCGACGGGCGGAAACTCGCCGGTGTCCTGGCGCAGCTGGTCGCCGACGACCGTGGGGGGCCAGCGGCCGTCGTCGTCGGCGTCGGAGCGAATGTGTCCCTGACCGACCAGGAGCTGCCCGTCCCCAGTGCCACCAGCCTGCTGCTCGAATATGCAACCACCACCGACCGGAACGTGCTGCTGCGGGCGTTCCTCCGCCGGCTCGCCGACCACTATGCCGCCTTCCAGGCGGTCGACGGCGACGCCCGCCGTGAATGGGCGGACGGCACTACCCTCGCGCAGCGGGTGAGTGACCGCATGGTGACCCTGGGTGAGCGCGTCCGGGTCGAGCTGCCGGGCGGGATGGAACTTCTGGGCCGCGCGCTGGGTCTTGATGCCCACGGCGCGTTGCTGGTCCGCGACGACGACGACGAACTGCACACTGTCACGGCGGGCGACGTCGTGCACGTGCGGCAGTTCCCCTAACGTGGGCGGCTGAGCACTGTGCGACTGAAACTCGCGCCGGGGGAGCATGTGATTGTGCGGACCCGTCCTCACCCGCGGCCGCTGGCGCTGCCGTTCGTGGGAGTGCTGGTGGTCCTGGCGGCGACTGGGTTCGGGCTGGGTCTGCTGAGCAGGCAGGGTCTCCCGCCCACCCTGGTCGACTGGGTGCCGCTCGCGGTGATCCTTATCCTGGCGGTGGCGGTCCTGATCCTGCTGCGGATGTTTGTGCGGCCATTGATGCGCTGGTGGGGAATGCGGTACATCCTGACCAGCCGCCGGCTGATCACCCGCCGCGGGTTTTCGACCCGGCGCGAGCATGAACTGGCGCTGGCAAGCATCTACCAGCTGGACACTTCCCAGACGCTGCTGCAGCGCTCCACCGGCAGCGGAAACCTCACGGTGGATCTGGGTCGCGACCGGACCGTGGTTTACCCGGACATGCCCCAGGTCCACACGTTCAAGGAGTTCATGGTGGAGGCGATCGGCGACCTCCCACTGACTGTGATGTTTGATGGTGTAGACATGGAAGCTGACCAGGTGCACGACCTCGAGGGTTATTGATCACCGGATGACAGCACGGACGGGAGAAGAGCGGATGACGGTTGACGACCAGTCCGACAGGGAACAGGACGAGTCGCAGCCCACCCCTGCCCCGGAATCGGCGGGGAAGGGCTCCGAAGCGATCAGGGGTTACGAATCGGGAACCGACGTTCCTCAGTTGGAAGTTCCCCAGGTGGAGCTGAGCCGCGAGGCGATCCGGAACCTGGAGATCGAACTCCTCGGTGCCGAGCGGACCCTGCGACGCCGTGACGTTGCCGCCCGCGCAGGGGTGTCCCTGCTGTCGGCACGCAAGCTCTGGCGGGCCATGGGCTTCCCGAACATCTCCGACGAGGACGTTGCCTTCACTGAGAAGGACAAGGATGCGCTGATCACCATCATCGAACTGGTCCGCAGCGAGAAGGTCTCCGAGAACGCCGCCATCTCCATCACCCGGGCCATCGGGCAGATGACCGACCGGATGGTGGTCTGGCAGATCGAGGCACTGGTCGAGGAAATGGCTGCGCAGCGGCAGATCCCCGACGCCGTCGCCCGGAAGGCCCTGGTCGCCGAACTGCCCGACCTCATCGAACCCCTGGAGAAGACGCTGGTCTACGCGTGGCGCCGGCAGTTGAACGCCGCGGTCCAACGGCTCGCACTGCGCGCCGAATCCGGTCTCCAGGCCAGCGCGGAGGGCCGGATGGGCGACGAGGACGACGCCCCGCTGCCCCTGGCCCGCGCCGTCGGCTTCGCTGACCTCGTCTCCTATACCAGCCTGTCCCGGCAGATGAACGAGCGCACCCTTGCCCACCTGGTGCAACGCTTCGAGAACGTCTGCGCCGAGATCATTTCGGTCGGAGGCGGCAGGCTCGTCAAGACCATCGGCGACGAGGTGCTCTACATCGCCGAATCGCCGGAGGCCGGTGCCGAAATCTCGCTCGCCTTGGCCAAGGCGTTCACCGAGGATCACCTGCTGCCCTCGGCCCGCGTGTCAATGGTGTGGGGCCGCATCCTGTCCCGTCTCGGCGACATCTACGGGCCGACGGTGAACCTGGCGTCGCGCCTGACCTCGTTGGCGGAGCCCGGCACCGTCCTGATCGACGCGTCGACGGCAGCGACCCTGCGGGAAAACGAGCGCTTTGTCCTGATCCCGCAGAAAGCGCGGACCATCAGGGGCTTTGGCGAAGTCACCCCGGTGACCCTCGCACGGGGCACCGGCACCGGACTGGTCCTCGACTAGCGACGCGGGGCAGAAATCCCCACGGCACCGGCCTCTAGGGACGGTCGGCTAGGGTAGCCAAGTAACTACGTGACACATTGCATTGACGGAAGCTGGATGACAGGGCGTAAATGACAACCGACGACACATCGGCCGCGGGCCTCGACCTCACGGTGAGCTGCGGGTACGCGTCGGACGTCGGGCTGCGCCGCGAGCACAACGAGGACTCGCTCATCGCGGCCAACCCCATCTTCGCCGTCGCCGACGGGATGGGCGGCCACGAGGCGGGCGAAGTGGCCAGCAGCATCTGTATCCGCACTCTCGGCGAGAGCCGGATCGCCGGACACCCTTTTCCTGATCTTGACCCTGATGAACTGCAGGAACTCCTGGTCCACGCCGATGAGCAGATCCGCGCGGAGACGGGCGGGCGTGCCGGTACCACCCTGAGCGGGACGGTGCTGGTGCAGGAGACGGGCGTCCCCTACTGGCTGGTGTTCAACGTGGGTGATTCGCGCACGTACCGTTTCAGCCAGGGCGGTCTGGAGCAGATCACCGTTGATCATTCCGAGGTGCAGGAACTCGTGGACTACGGCCGGATCACTCCCGAGGAGGCCCTGACCCACCCGCGACGGCACGTGGTCACCCGCGCGCTGGGTACCGGGAGCGATATCGACGCCGATTTCTGGCTGATCCCCGCCGCTGCGGGCGATCGCATGCTGGTCTGCTCGGATGGTCTCATCAACGAGGTCGGTGACGAACAGATCTTCGACCTGCTCGCCTCGATCGCGCACCCCCAGGAGGCCACCGATGCCCTGGTGCAGGCGGCGCTGAGGGCCGGTGGCCGGGACAACATTTCGGTCATTGTTGTCGATATCGCAGGCGACGCAGCAGAAAGCTAGGACGGCGCAGTAACCCGGTACGTCCTCGCTGGCTACCCTGGTAGTCAGGGCTAGCCGTGGATCAGGTCATGGCGACGAGAACGGGGGTCATGGTCATCACGCCCAGAGCGATGAAGATACCCCCTGACACCCGCTCGATCCACCGGGTGACAGCTGGCCGATTGAGCCAGACGCTCGCCGTATGGGCTCCGAAGGCAACCATGGCGAGGTAGCCGCCAATCACCACTGAAATGGTCCCGCCGACGACGGCGATCATGTATAGCGCACCGGTGCCGGCGGGGGTGAACTGGGGGATGAGGGCAAGGAAGAACAGGCCGGTCTTGGGGTTCGTGACGCAACAGAGTATCCCTGCACTGAACGCCTTCCATCCCGAGGTCGCCGCTGCCCGGGTGTCAGTCACCGATGATTCCAACAGCGCCGCTGACACCGCCGGGATCGATGGCGAAGGCAACTGCTCTTCGCCCGCCGACGGCTCCGTGGCAGTCCCGGCTCCGGCCGTGACCCTCCTGGTGGCTGGCGCTGCGACCCGAGCGCGAGGGTGGCTGGTCACGGAGCGGTAGCCGAGGTAGAGAAGGTACAGCCCTCCCACCACGCGCAGCGTGTGGAACGCGGCAGGGGAGTCCTGGAAGAAGGTCGCCACACCTGCTGCGACCAGGGCTGCCCAGACGAACACTCCCAGTGCGGAACCCAGGGCTGCACAAAGTCCGGTCCGGCGGCGACGCAGTGAGTACTTCAGGGTCAGGAGGGTGTCCGGCCCGGGTGTGATCGCCAGGATGACAGCGACACCCAGAAGGGCGAGGTAGTTCGCTGTGGTCATTGAGTGGTTCTTTCTGATCAGCGGGGGAAATGTGGAACCGGGTGTTCCGCACTCCAGAATGACATCTTCTGTCAGATGGCACCAGCAGATATTTAGCGACAATTGGCAGTCAACGACATATGATGAGGGATGATCGATCCCCATAAGCTCGTCATCCTGCGTGCCGTCATCTCCGCGGGATCAGTGCACGGCGCAGCCGCCGGGCTGCACCTCACCCCCGCCACCGTCAGCCAGCACCTGCGCGTCCTCGCACGTCAGACCGGACTGGTGCTGTTCGAGAAGCGGGGCCGGGGTATCGACGCCACACCGGCCGCCCTGCATCTGGCCGAGGAGAGCGGCCAGGCCCTGGCAAGCCTGGAGCGGCTTGACCGCAGCGTCGCAGATCTTCGGGCCGGCCGCGCGGAACAGATCACGTTCGCCTGCTTTGCATCAGTGGCCCAGGCCTGGATGCCCCATGTGGTGGGGGTTTTGCGGGACCGGTTCTCTGCCACAGTGGTCGAGATCATTATCAGCGAACTTCAACCGGGCGGGACCAGGTGGCAACCGGACATCGACATTCGCAACGAACCCACTGACGGTGATCCATTGAATCTTGAGGGCTATCAACGACATGTTCTCGCCGAGGAGAAGCTGGATCTGGTGCTACCGGCGGATCATCCCCTGTGCTCCCAAGAGGTGGTGGACATGATCCAGCTCAGGGATGAGCCATGGATCGATCACGACATCAATGATGGACCAACCGGGCAGATCATCGCGCGGGCCTGCACCACCGCAGGGTTCACGCCCCGGTATGTTGCCCGGCTGGACGACCACCATGGCGCCCTCAGCCTGACCGCTGCTGGCCTGGGGGTGACCATGCTCCCGCGCATCGCTCTCACCCGGCTGCCCGACAACCTGACCATCCGGCCTCTTGCCGGCCCCGGGGTCGAACGCCGAATAGTAGCCTTCACCAGGACGCATCCAATTCGCGCCCGGATTATCCACACCGCCCTGACCGCGCTCCGTGAGATTGCCGGTCAGACCGAAGCCTTGAGTCGCTGAACGCCAGTCCTCCGGTGGACGCTAGGGGTGGGATTTACCCACGGGGTCACCGGCAGCCTCAGCAGCGTCAACAGCCGGTGGGAAGAGGCGCCGGACGCCGCCGCGGGCCAGCATCAGGACGATGATCAACGCGGTCACCTGGAAAAATCCGCCGAGATAGACGGCGTCCCCGAAGACCAGAGCCACCAACTCCAGCACCAGGAACTTACTTCCCGGCAACACCAGCAACAGAGCGATGGCGTTGATTGCCCGGGCGGTCCCAGTCTGTGCCTCGCGTACCCGCCGGATGATCAGTTTCTTCACCCGCAACACCAGCTCCAACACGAGCTTCAGCAGGATCGCCGTGAGCAATGCCAGGATGAACGTCTCCGAGATGACCGCTGGAAGCAGCTGGATGAACAGGCCGAGAACCACCAGGTAGACGAAGACGTCAACGAGATCGATCGGCCGGATCCGCATGCAGCAATGTTAACGCTGGAGGTAGGGTGTGGACCATGTATCTGGAGAACATCGTCATTGACGCGATGGAGCCGCATCGCCTGGGACAGTTCTGGGAGGCAGCGCTCGACGGCGAACGGCTCACCGACGAGCCCGGCATCTTCGAAACACGGCTGGCCGTCGATGGCGGACCGGCGCTCGATCTATGCTTCCAGCGCGTCCCCGAACCGCCGTCGTCGGAACCCCGGATTCACCTGGATCTGCTCGGCGGGAATCGCCAGGCCGACGTCGTCGAGCGGTTGCTCGGGCTCGGTGCACAGCATCTCGACATTGGACAGGGCGGTGTGCCCTGGACCGTGCTCGCCGATCCGGAAGGCAACGCCTTCTGCGTCATGAATGAGCGGCCGGCCTATTCCAACACCGGACCTATCGCTGCTCTGCCGATCGATTCTGCCGATCCGGAGCGGGACGCCGCGTTCTGGTCGTGGCTCACCGGATGGCCCCAGCTGGCCGGATCGCCCACCACGTTGCGGCATCCCTCCCATCGCGGCCTATTGCTCGAGTTCTGTCCCGAGCCTGCACCGAAGGGAACCGCGAAAAACCGGCTTCACCTCGATGTCCGGCTCGAGTCCGCAGACAACCCCGACGACGTCGCCGAGGGGATCGCCACCCGTGGCGGGCAAGAGCTCCACCCCGACTGGGGCGACCTGCCCTGGCGGATCTATGCCGACCCCTCGGGCAACGAATTGTGCGTCCTGCCAGCCCGATAAGCTCGGGGCACCGAGGTTCTGCTAGTGATCGTGAACGACGGTTGTTGACCGGCGGAGAAGGATGAGAGGTTTACGTGGTTGAGTTGCGTCTGGTTCCTCCGCCCGACCCAGAGAACCGTCTACCGGATGAGCCGTTGTCTGAGAATTACGTGGCTTGTCCTGATGGTGTCCTGGTGTCCGGGCACTACATCGAGTGGAATGGGAACTTTTACGAGGGCTACTCGATCGGCACCGACATGTGGATCAGGCACCGGGTCGCAGAAGATTTGTCGGCTGAATGGATCCCGCTTCCCGGCTCCTTCAATCCAGGGTCCGGGAGGACTACCTACCGCCGGAGGGTCCTGACGGCGGAAGTAGAACGCTATGTGAGCCTCACCTCCACCGGGATGTGGCGGGGACTTCAGTTCGGGATCATCGCCTACTCCGAAGACGGAACCGTCGCCGTGCGCGGGGGATACTCGCCGGAGATGATCGAACTGTTGGAATCTGGGGCAGCACCGCAGCTCGAGGCCGTGGAAGCGGGCCGGGCAGGTGTCATCGGGGACCTTCCTTGGTCGCAGATGTCAGATTTCAGCACCATAATGACCGATTTGGCCCTGCCTCAGGCCTAGGGTCATCCGCACTTCCGGACCCGTGGTAGACATGGGGCGTAGCCCCGGACACCAACGTAAGGACTCGCAGTGATTTTCCAGAAGGCCCTCAGCCCGGCACACGTTGCGCAACTCGTGGAGGGCAATCGGGACACCATCTCCGGGTTTGTGCTCAACGCTGCCGACGTCGTCGGGCTGTCGAAGGATCGTCTGTACCAGGCGCATGGGGTGGGATTCGCCGGGTCGCCCTGGGACCCCAACGCCGCCTACTTCGATGTGCTCCGCTTTGCCGAGCCGCCGGCCGTCTACGTTCACACGCCAATCGCCCCTGAGTTCGTGGATCGCCCGCCGTTCACGGGCAACGGCTTCGCATTGTTCGATGGCGGCTACGTGCCGCAATACTTCCTTGACGAGGTGAGGATCCCGCCTGCAGCTGAGCTGTACCGGATCACCCCGGACGGCAATGCCGCCTTCCTTGCCGTCTACCGCGATGTCGCCAACGGGTGGGCTTTGGCCCAGGGTTCGGGCCTGGCGACTCCAGCCCCTAGCCTGCCCTCTCTCGTCATGGGGTGGGTCGCCGTCTGGGACGGCTTCCGTTTCAGCGCCGACCTGGTGAAGGACAACACCGCTGTGATCCTCGCAGCAACCAGCCAGCCACCCGAAGAGGTTGGCGGATTCACTCAGACCGAACGCGGCTGCTGGGCCCGTGAAGTGCCCCTGACGGACCTTGATGAGCTGTTTGAGCTCAACTCCACCTGCCGTTTCAAGGGCGAGCCGTTCAGGATCACCGCTGTGTCCTACGACGGCGAAACCCGCGTGTTCCGCCTTTTCTACACCGGTCACAACGCCGACACTGCCGAAGCTATGCGGCTCAACAAGTCCGACGCCGGCGTGTACTGGACAACAGTCCCCGAAACCGAGGTCACCGACGTCGAGCTGATCCAGAACACGCTGAAGGATCTCCGGGTCGGCTCCTAGCGGCACAACAAGCATCCTGCTTACTACTGAGGCAAGATAGGACTGTGGCCAGAACACCTGATAACCCAGACATCGAACTCGCTCCGGATCAGACCCCGGTAGATTCCCTGCGGGAGGAATACGACTCGCTGGCCGAGGAAGTGCGCCGTCACCGGTTTGCCTACTACAACGAGAACGCGCCGACCATCTCGGACGCCGAATTCGACGAGCTGTTCCGCCGGCTGGAGAAGATCGAGGCGCTTCACCCCGAACTGGTAGCCAACGATTCCCCGACCCAGGAAGTCGGCGGTGACGCGTCCTCCGCATTCGCCGCCGTGGACCACCTGCAGCGGATGTACAGCCTGGAGGACGTCTTCTCGCTGGACGAACTGGATGTCTGGGTAGGCCGTGCCGCCGCCAGCGTTGAGTCCGTCAGTCCGGGGAGCACCATCAAGTGGCTGACCGAGTTGAAGATTGACGGTCTGGCAGTCAACCTGCTCTACCGGAACGGGGAGCTGGTTCGTGCCGCTACCCGGGGGGATGGCACCACCGGTGAGGACATTACCCACAACGTCCTGACCATCAAGTCGATCCCCAGGGTCCTCGCCGGGACCGGCCACCCGGCCGAGATGGAGGTCCGCGGTGAGGTCTTCTTCCCGTCCGCGGCGTTCGCCCAGCTCAACGAGCGGATGGTGGCCGCGGGGAAGGCACCGTTTGCCAACCCCCGCAACGCCGCAGCCGGTTCCCTCCGCCAAAAGGACCCTGCACTGACCGCCGAGCGCCCGCTGGACATGTACGTGCATGGTATCGGCGTCCGACTGGGACTCGCAGCGCAGTCCCAGTCGGAAACCTACGGCCTGCTGAAGGAATGGGGCCTGCCCACCTCTCCCTACTACAAGGTGCTCGACGACGCACCTGCGGTGGTTGACTTCATCGAGCACTATGGGAAACACCGGCATGACCTGTTCCACGAGATCGACGGCATCGTCGTCAAGGTCGATGATTTCGCGTTGCAGCGGGCCCTCGGACACACCTCGCGGGTGCCCCGCTGGTCGGTGGCCTTCAAGTACCCGCCCGAAGAGGTCAACACCCGGCTGCTCGACATCCGCGTGAACGTGGGCCGCACCGGCCGCGTCACGCCGTTCGGGATGATGGAGCCGGTCAAGGTCGCTGGCTCCACAGTCGAGATGGCGACCCTGCATAACCGGGACGTGGTCAAGGCCAAGGGGGTCCTGATCGGGGACATGGTGGTGCTCCGCAAGGCGGGGGATGTGATCCCGGAGATCGTGGGCCCAGTGGTCGCCCTCCGTGACGGGACCGAACGCGAGTTCGTCATGCCGACCGAATGCCCGTCCTGTGGCACCCCGCTCGCCCCGGCGAAGGAGGGCGACGTCGACATCCGCTGCCCCAATGCCCGGTCCTGCCCGTCCCAGCTGCGGGAGCGGGTGTTCCACCTCGCCGGTCGAGGGGGCTTCGACATCGAAGCGCTCGGGTGGGAAGCGGCGATCGCGCTCACCCAGCCCGCCGAGCCGACCAACCCACCGCTGACCTCCGAGGCGCAACTGTTCGACCTGACCCCCGAGGCGCTCGCCGACGTGCGGATCCTGCGGGACAAGCGGGTCAAGGGCGAGGTGGTCGGCAAGGAACTGGTGCCCTACTTCTACACCAAGGGCACCGCCAAGAAACCGTCCGAACCCAGCGCCAACACCCGGCGTCTGTTCACCGAATTGGAGAAGGCAAAGCAGCAGCCGCTGTGGCGCGTCCTGGTCGCACTGTCGGTCAGGCATGTGGGACCGACGGCCTCGCGAGCCTTGGCCACAGCGTTCGGCTCGATGGACCGCATCCGGGCGGCCTCCGAGGAGGAACTGGCGAACGTCGACGGCGTCGGCCCTACCATCGCCGCAGCGCTCACCGAGTGGTTCGCTGAGGACTGGCACCGGGAAATCGTTGATGCGTGGGCTGCCGCGGGGGTCCGGATGGAGGACGACGTCGACACCTCCATGCCCCGCACCCTTGAGGGAGTGACGGTCGTCGTCACCGGATCGCTGGAACGCTACAGCCGGGATGAAGCGAAAGAGGCGATCATCCAGCGCGGTGGCAAGGCGTCGGGATCGGTTTCGAAGAACACCCACTACGTAGTGGCGGGGGAGAACGCCGGCACCAAACTGGACAAGGCCGAAGCCCTGGGGCTGACGGTGCTGGACGAGGAAGGCTTCACCCGGCTGCTCGAGGAGGGGCCCGCGTGAGTGTTACCCCGACGGAGCTGCTGCACCTGGCAAAACAGGCTGCCTCTGCGGGAGCTGACGTGTTGGTCCGCCGGACAACCGAGGCCATGGGATCGCAGAACAAGAGTTCGGACAGCGATTGGGTGACGGCTTTCGATCTGGCGGCCGAGCGCGCCGTGCGGAATGTCATCTCCCGGTCCCGACCCCACGACGTGATCACCGGTGAGGAGCTTGGAACCACTGTTCCCGACAGGGCCTCCGGAGCGGACCAGGTGCGGTGGTCCATCGACCCGCTGGACGGCACCACCAACTTCATCCGCAACATTGTCTACTACTGCACGTCGGTGGCGGCCGCCGATGCCGATGGCCGCTGGCTGGCCGGGGTGGTCCATGCGCCGGCGCTGGACCGGGTGTACTGGGCAGCGGCCGGGCAGGGTGCCTGGGTGAGGGATCATGGCCGGGTGGCCCGTCTCGAGGGCCCCGAGAACGGACGGGTCGGCGCCCTCCTGGGCACCGGTTTCACCTACGACGCCGCCGCCCGGGCGCAGCAGGTGGGGGAGTTGTCCTCACTCCTCGAGGGGTTTGGGGACGTCCGTCGGCTGGGATCGGCGGCACTTGACCTGTGCATGGTGGCGGATGGCACCCTTGACGGGTATCTAGAACGGGGACTGAATGAACACGATTGGGCTGCCGGCGTCCTCATCGCCGAGGAGGCCGGCGCCACGGTGCTCCGCCCGGATCTTACGTCCTCGCTCGACGGCGGGCCGGATGCAGCCGAACGGTTCGGAGCCTTTACCGCCGCCGGGACACCGGAGCTGGTGCAACGGGCCACCGCACTGACCTCGCTCCCGCCGGGGAGCAACGCATGACCACGAGTTGGCAAAAGGCCTTCTCAACCCTCTCCGCACCACGGTTGCGCGAGCTCTACGCCGCTGCTGTGCTCGGCCAGCACACCGATGCGTCGACGAAAGAACTGGAAAAACTCACGACGGCGGGGCTGCTGACCACGCACGGCACGGTGAACGCCGACCTGTTCCAGGAAGTGCTGGCAGCCTCCGCCCGGAAAAAGCCGCAGGGCGTTGACCGGTTCTTCCTCGACGGACGGTTGGACGGGTTGCCACGGAACCCTGCGGAACGCACTGCGGTTCTTGAGCACCTGACCCAACGGCTCATTCCCGCGGACCAGGAGCTCTCCGAACGGGAAGTGAATCTGGTGCTCGCCACCGTCACCCGGGATATCCCCACCTTGCGCCGGGCACTGGTGGACTATGGCCACCTGGTCCGGCGCCCGGACGGCACCGGGTACCGACGCGCCTGAGCGTGAGGCTGTCGACGTCGTCAGCGCTCGTGCGGGGCATCCGGATCCGCTGGAGCCTCCTCGCGCCGCTTGTCGATCAGTTCCTTGGTGCGGACCAGGCGAAGCAGCGTCACGAGGAGCAGTCCACCCAACATGTTGAACGCCAGGGTGTATCCAAACCAACCGAGCCACTGCAGGTAGCTGATGTCGGCACCGGAATGGATGGCGGCGAAGATCAGCAGGGAATCCAGGATTGAGTGGAACAGCTGCAGGCCCGCCAGCAGGAATCCGCCGATGACCGTTGCCACGATCTTGGCGACGTCGTTGGATGTGCCCTGCTGCATCCGGCTCATCAGGGTGATGGTGCTCCCACCGAGCACGGCCAGCGCGACCACCTGCAGGGAGAACGGCGCATCAATGAAGTGGTGTGCACTCTCGGCAACCGTCTCGTTCCACTCCGGGAACGCCTGCATGACTATCCAGACGAAGGCCCAACCGCTGACCAGGTTCGCGACGAGGGTGCCTCCCCAGAGCTTGCCTAACTGCTTCAGGCTGCCCTCTTTAGCGACGACTGCCGCTACCGGCATCAGGAAGTTCTCGGTGAACAGCTCACTGTGAGCCAGGAACAGGGCGACGAGGCCCACGCTGAACGCAAGCCCGGCGAGCAGGTGATCACCCGTCTCGTGCAGTACCGCCAGATAGGCCATGATGCCCAACCCAATTTCGAACCCTCCGAACACCCCCGTGACCAGGATGTTCCGGAAGGTGCGATGCAGCCGCTCGGCACCCTCTTCGACGGTGTTGTCGAAGGACTCCTTCAGCTCATCCTCGACCGGGGCATCTGTGTCCCCGAGTTCCCTTCGACGTGCTTCACTCATAACGCCTCAGACCTGTTTCATTTCGACCAACTGAATCAGGTTGCCACAGGTGTCATCGAAAACGGCCATCATTGCAGTACCAATGTCGGTGGGAGCCTGGGTGAACACCACTCCCTTTGCGGTGAGCCGGTCATACTCGGACTGCAGGTCCTCCACAGCGAACTGTGCCAGGGGGATTCCGTCTTCAATCAGCGCATCGCGGTAGGGCTTCACCGCGGGGTGGCTGGACGGTTCCAGCAGGATTTCGGGGCTGTCGGGGGATTCAGGCGACCGGACGGTCAGCCAGAAGTCCTCACCCAACGGGATGTCGTGGCCCTTGGTGAAGCCCAGGACGTCGGTGTAGAAGGCTAACGCCGCTCGCTGGTCGTCAACGAACAGGCTGGTCAGTGCGATTTTCATTCGGTCCTCTTCTCGGTGGGCCATCTGCCGGTGATTTCGGCGAGAGGCCCCGGATTGAAATAGTGGAACTTGGAGCGGCCGCGCCGCTCGGTCACCACCAGGTGGGCTGACTCAAGTACGGCCAGATGCTGCGAGATCGCCTGACGGGTCAGGCCCCGCTGGTGTCGCATGGCGAGCACCGAACATATTTCGAACAGGGTCTGACCGTCGCGGGCTGACAGTTCGTCAAGGATGATCCGCCGCGTTTCGTCGTCGAGAGCGTGGAAGACGTCGGCCATGAACCCAGTATAGGCAAGTAGCTGCTTGCCTATCAAGGGCTCAGTACTACGATGAGTGAATGGCTGAAATGGGGGCAGTACTTCAGGCCACGGGACTACTCGTTGGCTATTTCAGGGCGCCGGTCTGTGGTGAGGTGTCCGTGACGGTCCACCAGGGTGAGGTTCTCGGCGTCGTCGGCGTCAACGGCGCAGGCAAATCGACTGTCGTCCGGACGCTTGCGGGTCGGCAGCCCGCCCTGGCTGGCGACGTGCTGGTGCAGGGTCTGCCAGCGGTCCCCGATGCCGTGATGTTCCGTCGCCAGGTCTCGGCGATCTTCGATGATGACGTGTTCTTCCCGGCCCTTACCGTCCGGGAACATCTGCTGCTCGTCGCACGTGGCCATTCACTGGATTCCCCGGACGAGCGGGTCGAAGCCGAGCTGGAGTTCTTCGGGCTCCAGGAGAGGGCCGACGTCGTTCCCGAGTCCCTGTCCTCCGGCCAGCGGCGGCGGCTCCTGCTGGCGGCCGGGCTGATCCGGCCATCATCCCTCCTGATCCTTGACGAACCCGAACAGCGACTCGACCCGGTCATGCGTGATGCGCTCGCGCAGCGGATCAGGGACCACGCAGAGGCGGGTGCCGCTGTCGTGCTGGTGACCCACGATCCGCGGTTGCTGGTGCAGACCGCATCGACCTGCCTGGTGATTGACGATGTCGTCGAGCAACTCGACCCTGACCGGGGAGCTGCGATCATTGCCGGCTCCTGAAGCGCTTCGGCTCCGTCCCGCCGCCGGTGCGGACGCGGACGGGGCCCTCGCCACTGCCCGAGCCGTCGTCGCCTTCACCCGCACGTCGTCCCGCCGGTACAACCGTGCCCGGACCTCGGTTGGCGGGCTCTTCGTTGATATCTACTCGAACGCTCTCGCCCTGGCCTGCGTCCTCGCGATCGCCGGCTCCTTTGTGGTTGCGCTGCGCGACGAGATTGCTCGCAGGGATCCTACCCAGGGCGGTTTGGCTGACACGCAGTGGCACATACTCCCCGCCGAACTCATGTGGTTTCTCTTGACCTACCTTGCACTGGCTGGCCTTCTTACCGTGGCCCGACGCCTTGGACCAGCATCGGTGAGTTCCAGCGAAGGGTCCTGGTGGCTGCCGCTACCGGTTGACCGGCGCCCCATGGTCCTCCCTGGAACCGTCCGCCTCATCCTGGGGATGGGACTGGCCAGCGCAGTTGCGTACTTGCCCTTCAGTTTCCTGACCGAACTGGGCAGGTCAGGGACGGCCCACCTCCTGGCGTCGGCCACTTTTGGTCTGACGGCCGTGATCGCAGTCGGCGGCGCGGCGGTGCTGCAGCTCCGGGCCAGACCCACACGCGGCGAACGGGTGTGGCCGGTCCTGACGCTCCTCCCGCTGGCTGTGCTGCCCTCACTGGCCGCTGCCGTCTGGCCGCTCGCGCTCGCAGGCGTGACCTCGCTGGTGGTGCTCGCCTATGTGCTACCGAGGGTCGGTTCAGTGGCCGGGCACGAGCTGATCCGTGGGGGAGGCGTGTCGGGTCATGCAGGGGCTTCGGTGTTCCTGCTCGATGTCAATGAGCTCCGCAGGGCGCTGGCGCCGGATCCACGACTCAAAGCATCACAACGGGCGCGGAAACTGTACGCACGGCCAACCCGCAGCCCTCTCACGGCTTTGGTGCGAGCCGATATCGTGTCGTTCCTCAGGTTGCAGCGCGGGCTCGCCGGGCCACTGCTCTGGATCGGAGCCTGTATTGCTCTGGTGCTGGCTGACGCTGCCCTGCCAGCCCTGGTCCAGCTCCTTGTCATCACCATCGCCGGATGCGTGACCGCAGGCAGCATGGGGGTCGTCGCGCAACGGACCGCGCTGGTGCCGGATCTCGATTCGATGCTTCCGGTGTCCTCATGGGCGGTGATGCTCAGCCGGATGCTCATGCCAGCGGCGGTGATGAGCCTCTGGATGGCAGCCGTGACCGGAATGCTCGTGATAGTCGGCGCCGGCGGACCGGCTCTGATACTGCTGGGTGCGGTGGCTGGCCTCGGGATGGGGGCTGGATCCGTGCGGGCCGCCACCAAACCGCCCACCGATTGGACCGCCCCGGCTGCCGAGACGCCCTTCGGTCCAGTCCCACGTGCCCAGATCGCTGCCCTGATCCGTGGTCTGGATGTGACTGTCCTGTCGATGGTGCCGGTGCTGCTTGCCCTGTACATCGGAGACGTCTATCCCTGGCTGGTCGGGGTGCAGGCGGCAATCAGCGTCGGGATTGTCCTGATCCAGATGGCCGCGAAGCCCAGTTCCCAGTCAGGAGCCTGAGCTGTGTTTTCTCCGAGAGTGACCCAGCACTGGATCCCTGCGGAACTGTCCCCGGGGACGGCGGGGAGCGTCCAGGTGGTCATCGACCCGTCAATGGCTGAGGACCGGGCGGTGGCAGTGTTGCACGTAGTGGACGGCCCCAGTCTGCTCACTCTCACACCCGAACGGGCCCAGCTCCTCGGTGTCTCTTCCCACCAGGGAATCCGCGTCGAGGACCTCGCTCCGCGACTCGCTGCCGCGGGGATTAGGCTGAACGGTCCGGACTGCCTGTTCTACCTTCCCGCCACCGATCACGAAGCAGTCAGGAGTGAACCCAGTCCCGAAGGCACGAGGCAGCTCACACCGGAAGACCAGGAGGCCTTTACCCGTTTCACGGGTCAGGCACCGGCAGCGGACCTGGACGAAGCGTTCGTCGAACTCGACCATTGGCTCGCGTTCGGCACGTTCACCGGGGGGAGATTGGTCGCCGCGGCGAGCATGTATCCCTGGCGCGGCACCAGGCTGGCCGACCTCGGAGTCATCACCTTGCCAGCCGACCGTGGCCACGGACACGCCCGGCGGGTAGTGAGAGCCATCAGCTCGATGGCTCTGCAACTGGGTTACGAACCGCAGTACCGGTGCCAACTGAGCAACGTGGCGTCGGCTGCGCTGGCGGAATCGGCGGGATTCGTCCGCTTCGGCCAATGGGACGTTGTGGAGAAGCAGCAGGACCTGTAGCAGAATTGGAAGGCGGCATTCCGGCGTCGTGCCCGTCCGCCTTCCCGATGAGGATTAGATGACCACCACAGCACCAACCGACCTCGTGATCCGCCCCGTCACTGCGGCGGATTACGACGACGTCCGCCGCATCACCTGCGCCGCCTACCTGGAGGCGGGGTACTTTGAGGGACCGGACCACCCCTACCTGCTGGTGCTGGCCGACGTCGAACACCGTGCTGAGCACGCCGAGATCTGGGTGGCCGAGCGGGAGTCAACGGTGGTGGCATCGGTGGCGATCACCTTTGAGGGGCAGCGCTACACGGACATTGCCGTTGCCGGCGAGCTGGAGTTCCGCATGCTCGCCGTTGACCCGGCCTGTCAACGGGGCGGGGTGGGACGGCAGATGGTCGAAGCGATCATCGAGCACGCGCGGTCGTTGGACGGCATCACCGCAGTATCTCTGACCAGTGGATCCGACATGACCCGCGCGCATGCGCTGTACCGGTCCTTGGGGTTTGAACGCCAGCCGGAACGGGACTGGTGGGTACGGGACGAGGAAATCCTCCTCTGGGTCTTCCGGCTGACCCTGTAGCCGGCGATGAAACATCGGAGGCACACCCTGACCCGGGCCCAGCGGGCGCTCGCGACCGCCGGTGCGATCGCGCTCAGCGCTGGCCTGTGGCTGGGCTGGTTCGCCTGGGACACGGGCTACCAGATTGACCCTGCCACCGGTTCGGCGTCGGGCCCCTACGAGCCCTGGCAGGTAATCGGGTGCGTGGCCTCGTGGGTTGCCCTCGGGTGGATCGCGAACAAGTTCCTCGCACCGGCCATCGTCATCCTCGCCATGCCCGCTGGTTTCACTGGCGCGTTCGCTGTCACGGCCGCCACCTCAGACGACTCGGGGCTCTGGATGATCGGTGCCACTCTCGTCGCCTTTGGCACACTGGCCGGAACCGTTCTCCTGGTCGCCGCGATGAACTGGCGCAGACCGGCCATCGACAGCACCTCCCGTTAGGAATCGACCGGTTTTCGGCTGTGCAATTGGTCACAGGCTCCCGCCGGGGAGCAGGGCCGCCTGACCCGCAGCGCCGCAGGCTTCCCCGGTATCGCGGGGATTCGGACCGTTAGCGGTCAAACGTTCAAGTAACTACGCGGTTTCTCCAAGTACCTGAATGAGTGCCCTAGGTAAGCGTTACTCGTGACGACGCTGCACCTGACAGATATTTTTCTAGAAGGTGCTCGCTGGCAGAGCCGGCGACGACGCACCCCTGGCCTTCGGGCGGGAAAAATCGGATCCATCTGCCGGTGGCCTCACCAGCACCAACGCATGGCTCAATCCGAATAACCGTCTCATTCACGTCTCACAGCGCGGCCGCCGCACCCGGGTTCCACACCGGGACCGACGGGCCCAGGGGAAATCATGACATCGCTACAGTCCCTCCTACAGGACTCCTTTGCCCGACGACGCACGATCATCATCATGGTTGCGCTCATCCTGACGGCGCTCGTACCGCTCACTGACAGCATCCTCCCCGCGGGGTGGTCCTACGCCCTACTGGGTGCCGGCGCAGTCCTGTTCATGGCGGTGCTGCTGCTGGCCAGGCCCCGCCCCAGCTCCTCAGGAGGAGATCGGGTGAAGACCGAGGGCAGCTCCCGGCCCGGTGCCGGTCTGCTCCTGTACCTCTCGCCAGTGATCCTGCTGAATCTGGTTTACCCGCTGGTCAGCCCCGAGATGGCGGCTGTCAGCGTGGGCGGAGTCCAACTCACGCTGGTGGTCCTTGCTTCCTCAATCACCGTGCCGTGGCTCGCGCAGGCCGCCTGCCTTCCGGCATACCGAGCCATCGGAGACCTGATGGCCGAGCGTGACATGCTTGCGATCACCCGCCGCTTCTGCACCACGTGGCCGGCCATGCTCGTTCAGGCCCTGCCGATCGTCCTCGTGTTTGCGGTCCCGCTCTGGCTGGCGACTGACTGGTCCTTCACCGCCCTCGCGACCTACGCCGCCCTGGTCGCCCTGCACCTGCTCTTCGTCCAGTCGCTCGTTCTGGCGAATGTTGGCGACCGCCGCGGCCTGTGGGCCATCGCCTGGGTGGGATACGCCGCGGCCCTCTTCATCGCTCCCACCATCTGGTGGCTCCCACCGCTGGTTGGCGCGCTCACCCAGATCGTCGCCATGGGGCGCGGGCTGTCTGCCATCAGTCTCACCCGGCGCCTCGGTGCACGCGACTTCGCGACTGACCTGGTCCGCGGGCTGTTGCTCGGCGCGGTGCTCTGGGCCGACAAGTTTGTGCTCTTTCTCGTCACCGACGGCGACTTCCAGGTAGTGATCGTGTTCCTGGCCATGCTTCCCGCGGTCATCGCCTACAACTACTACTTCGTGAACCTGGCACCGCGCGTCGACAAGGCTGTGGCCGAACTCCACCACACCATCGCCAACGAGCCACTCACCGTTCTGGCCAAGCGATCGAAGCGGCTCAGCAGGACGGTGGACCGGGCTATCCTCAGCACCGGAGCCGTCGGCATGGTTCTCGTCCTCGTCGTGTCGCTGCTCCTCGATGGCATCCAGCCGGTCAACGTTCTCCTGACGGTGTCGGTGGGAGTGGCCTCGTGGGCCTTCATGATCCTCACCCTCCTCAGCTACGAACTGGACTACATCGGCGAGAAGATCCTGCCCCAGGTGCTGGGTGGTATCCACCTGGCGCTCTGCGTCGCTGCTTTCCTGCTCGTCGGCGTCGTCGACACCTCTGGCGGAGCCGCGCTCGCCTATGGCGCCCTCGTGGTTGCCGACCTTGTCCTGGTCGGCGTCGCCTGGACCCTCTACAAACGTCACTGGGCGCAGCCCGAGTACACCCTCTTCTGGCGTCACGCTACCTCCTGGTAGCCCGGCCCTCTTCCCCTCCGTCCTGCGCAAGACTCTGCCGAAGGAAAAACCATGTACGTGTTCAAAACCCCCAAGTCACGCCGCGCCCGCCAGCACTCAGCCGTCGTCCTGCCCGGTCAGGCAGTGGCACAGCACCAGTACGACGACGTCGATGTCGCCATCGTGATGGAGTCCACCTACCCCTACCTCAAGGGTGGGGTCTCGGCAGTGGTGCACGACATCGTGACCCATAACCCGGACCTCACCTACGGGATCATCCACATCACCTGGGACTCGGAAGCACCCCACGAGGATCTCTACGGGATGCCCGAGAACGTGGTGTGGGTGCGGCCCGTGTACCTGAGCATGCAGGAGCACCGCCACGACTTTATGGCCGTCTCGTCGAAGGACCTTGGGATGAGCCCCGCCGAACGGTCCGCGCTCGCCAACCGTCTCTTTGATGCGCTCTACGCCCTGTCCGAGCGGCGCGAGGTGGAACCCCTCTGGGAACTGATCGATGAAGGTTTCAACCAGCGCACGCGCTCCTACCCGCTGTGGGCGCTACTGGGGACCCGTGAATTCATGGAGGCACTCTCCCTCCGGATGCCGCAACTTGACCTCTCGCTCGCTGACTCATTCTGGACCCTGCGCAACTTCCTCTCCCTCGCATACGCGATCCTGGGGGAGACCATGCCGAGGGCCCGCGTGTACCACGCGCACACCACCGGCTATGCCTCCCTGCTCGGTGCCGCAGCAGCGCGGGATCACGGCACTTCGTTCCTCCTGACCGAGCACAACCTGTACGTCCGCGACACGGTCAACACGCTGCTGGACCGGAACATGGCGCTGTCAATCACCTCTGAGGACTACCGCACGTTCGATGTGACCCCGGAGCAGCGGGCCTGGATGGCCTGGTGGACCGAGATGGGCCACTTCTGCTATCCGAGTGCGGCCCTGATCACCTACCTGTATCCGACGGCGATCACCGAGGCGGCCCGCCTGGGCACCGACATCGACAAGGCAGTCGTGGTGCCGAACGCAATGGTCATCGAGGAGTTCGAGGACAAGTACAAGGCGCGGCTCACCGCTCAGGCACACCTGATCGAGAACGGTGATGACCACGTCTGGCGGCTCGTCTACATTGCCCGCGTGGTCCCGATCAAGGGGCTGCTGGACCTGCTGTCCAGCATGGACATCCTGCGCCGTCACGGATTCCCCAACCTGCACCTCGACGTCCTCGGGCCAACCGAGCATGTGCCCAAGTACTACGAGGCGTGCCTCGCGAAGATCGAGAGCCTGGGGCTTCACGACCATGTGACGGTCCATGGCACGGTGAACGTCCGTGACATGCTCCACCAGTTCGATCTCCTCGTCCTGCCCAGCTACAACGAGGGCCAGCCCATTGTGGTCCTCGAAGCCATGGCCGCAGGGATTCCCACCGTCGGCACCGACGTCGGCGGCATGAGGCAGCTGATCGGGGATCAGCTGCTGACCAGCGACGGCCGCACCGTCGGTTCCTGTGGCGAGCTTGTCGTCGCGGGCGACGTCCAGCAGATGGCTGACAACATCCGCACCGTGATCGGGAACGGGAAGCTCTACTCCGAGTACGCCGAGAACGCCCGGACCCGGGTCCAGGAGTTCTTCCAGATGCACGAGATCATGTCCTCGTACAACGAGATCTACCGAACGGTCGGTGACATCTCCGACCTGCGAAACCTCACCACTGCCGAACTGGATGAGTTCACCCGGGCCGGCCTATGACCGGAGTCGGCGCCTGGATCCGGTATGGCGACCCGTTTCTGCCGGGGCAGCTGGCTTTCGCCGCAGAGCACTACCGGGTGGCGATCCTTCAGCCCTGGGAGACAGCCGCCGCGGCGGAGCTAAAACGACTTCGGCCGGACATGACAGTGCTCTGCTACAAGTGCCTTTCCTCGACCCGCAGCTACGAGCCGGGGCCGGTCTACAGCTCGGGTGTCTCCTATGCGGAGGCCGACGACGGCTGGTTCGCCACGCGTCTCGACGGCACCCGTATCGAGTGGGAACGCTACTCGGGACACTGGCAGATGCAGGTGTGGGATCCGGCCTATCAGCGCCGCTGGGTGGACAACGTGGTTGAGGAGCTGCGCGACTCTCCCTTCGACGGCGTGATGGCCGACAACGATGTCTTCGATGACTATTACGGCTTGGGGTTGCCCATTGACGGCGCAGCGGAGATGGCGGAACTACGGACCGCGCTCGGCGACCTGGTGAATGCCGCGGGCACGGCATTGAACGGGGTGGGCAAGATCCTGGTACCGAACATCGCCGAGTCGCGGCGTGAAGCCGGGCGGTGGGAGTCGCATGCCGCGTTTGGTGGCGGCTTCGAGGAGGTCTGGCTCGGCTACAGTCCGGTCCACCTGTTCGATCCGGTGACGGCTGAGGCGCAACTGTCGCAGGCTGCCGGGCCCGGGCTCTCCATCCTGCGGGTCCCCACGGATGGCGATGACCGGCATCCGAACTTCGCCTACGGATTGTCCGCCTTCTGGATCTTCGGGGCGGGCCGCGGTGCGTACTCGGCCACCGCCCATGACGACTACAGCCGCACTCAGTACGCCCCGGAACTGGACTGGCAGCTCGGCGATCCGACCTCTGATCCCGTGGGCAAGAACCATTCCTGGTGGAGAGAATTCGAGGACGGATTCGCGGCCGTCAACTTCAACAGTGATGGCCGCCGCCGCCGCAAGGTTAAGGTTCCCGCCGGAATGGTTGACGCTGAGGGCAGTCCCGCGCCGTCGACCGTGGTGCTTCCTCCGCGCACCGGCGTGATGTTCCGCCGCCCCGCCTGATCAAGCCCCCTATCAGGGGGGTTTGGGAAGTTTTTCCGCAGGATTCTCCCAGATTCAGAACATTCCGGGATCTTGCCTCCGGCGGTGCAGCACTATGTGTTTATGAAACTAAATGCCGTTGGGGCAACGTTTGTTTCCGTGGGTCTGGCTGCCGCACTCGTCGTCAGCTCTCTCGCCGTCCCGGCAAGTGCCGGCAGCCAGACGCTCCCCACGTCGTTGCAGGCCAGCAACCTGACCGTGAGTACAGGTCAGCAGCTGCCCGCCTATCTCCAGGGCTACCGCCAGGGCCAGTTGCTGTGCCCCGGGGCAGCTCTTACCGGCAAGGTCTCGGTGGCAATTGTCGATCCCATGATGGCCACCACCGACGCACCAGGGGATTGCACACTGTCCGACATGAAAGCGGCCAACCCCACCACCGAGTTCCTCGCCTATCTGAACATCGGGGCGATGCGCGACGCCGAACCCTGGAACGGCGTCTTCCAGAACTCATGTGCCGACACCGCAACCGCTGCCGGGAAGCAGTTCGCCGTCAGTACCACGAACCCAAAGGTAGCCAAGAACGACGACGGTTTTGTCACCTACCCGTCGTACCGCTACCTCACCGTGGCCAATCTTTCGCCGGCCTATGCCGATGCCTGCGCAGCCACGGCACGCAAGATTCTGAGCACCGACTCGCAGCGCGGCACCACCAATGCCGCACCCGCCCGGTTCGACGGAATCTTCCTCGACGACGCCTCAATGTCTCCTTCCCACGGCCAGGACATGGTCGACGTCGGGCAATGGGGTCCCTGGGCCAACGATGATGCGTACGGTTCGGCACTCATTGCCGCCGTGCAGCGCTTCGACACGACCCTCACCCGCACCATGGGCAAGGACGTTCCGGTCGCCATGAACCTTGGTGTCTACCCGGCGTGGAGCAATCAGGTGAACCTCGCCAAGAAACTGGCGGCGACCCGCTCGGTTGATTTCGCGCTCCGGGAGCACGTCGTCGCCAGCGGGACGGGGCGCCCGTTGTCGGTCGTCGATCTGGAGCAGGCGAGCACCGCCTACCAGGCGATTACGGCAGCCGGGATGCCCGTCGTCGAACATGACTACTCGGTCCCGCTGCGCGAGGTTCCGAGCACCGCGTACCGCCAGGGCCTCGACATCGGCTCTTCGGCTCCCTGCTTGCGGGACGGTTACAGCCTCCGGACCTCGGTGGTCGCGGCGGCGAAAACCCGGCGAACGCTCGATCACCGGATGACGCTTGGACACCTTCTGCAGACCCGGACCTATGCCGCCCGGCAGATGACGGCGACCCTGTCCCAGGCCGAACCCACCTGCCAGGACAACGCCTGGGACGACGACTCCAACTTCGAGACCGTGACCACCGCTTCAGTCAACGCGCTCGACACGCAGGTCACGGCTCTCACCACGGCCGTCACCTCTGGTGCCTATGCAACAGCGGCGCCGTTGAAGCTGGCCGGTGTGAACGTCGTGAAGCTGTCCAACGGCGCGGTCGTGGCGGTCAACACCACCACCATTGCCCGCACGGTCACCGCCCACGGCAAGACCCTGAACGTCCCGGCCCGCTCAGCCACCATCAGCGGCTAGCCGGTCCCGTCGTCGTCGCAGGAGTTCAGTCGTCGACCTCGTTCAATCCGGCGGCAATGGCCTGCAGGGCAGCGAGATGGGAATCGAAGGCGGTTTTTCCCTGAGGGGTCAGGGAGAGCCAGCTGACCCGGCGGGCATCTGCCCGGCCAGCGGAGGACGATTTCGTCATGGCGACAAAACCGCCGTCGGACAGCACCTTGAGGTGTTTCGACAGTGCCGCATCGCTGACGTTGAGGGCTTCACGAATCGCCGAGAAGTCTGCGCTCTTCACGTTCCGGAGCAGTCCACAGATCCTGAAACGCAACGGAGCGTGAATCAGCTCGTTGAACACAGCGCCAGTGGCGTCGGTGGTCTCAGCGGGCATTGCGGATCCGGCTGATGGCACTTCGCATGAAGTAGTGGGCACCCAGGGTTCCCGCACCGAAGGCGGCCGCAGCGGGAGCGATGACCCACCAGAACAGGTCAAATGACACGAGACCCAGCGAGACGCTGAGCATGAGCAGGCAAAACACCAGGGTCGCGGCGTAGATGAGCCACGCCGTCCAGCCGATACTGGCCAGTCTCACGCCGGTGGTCCGCTGGTAGAGGTAGACCACCAGGATTCCGACAATGATCAGCAGGGCTGAGTTGCCCGAACGGTTGTCTCCCGCCGCGGGGGAGGCGACACAGAGTGCGGCAAGGGCGCCGAACGCGGGAGCAGCCCAGCGGGGAGCGGTCATGCGGTGGATGAGGGCCGAGCGGTCCTTGTCGACGTCGGCAAGCAGTGCAGTAGCAGAACGTGGCTGATCAGCTGTGGATGGAGGCAAGTTGTTTTCCATAATGGAAAGTGTAATCACTTTCCATCATGGAAAGCAACTGCCAGGGTCAGCTGACGACGTCGTAAATTACCTTGACCACGCCGTTGGGGTACGCGGCGGATTCCCTGAGTGCGAGTTGCCGCGAGTCCCTGTCAACGGTGCCGAAAATCCTCTTGCCGGAGCCCAGTAGGACCGGGTACACAAGGAGGTTGTACCGGTCGATGAGGCCCGCATCGTCAAGGCTTCGTGCCAATCCCGCACTGCCATGGATGAAGATCGCGCCGCCGTCGCCCTGTTTCAGGGTTGCTACATCGTCGATCGATCACAGGATGTCGATTGATCCCCAGTCATCGATCAGGGCGTCATCGGCCAGCGTTGTGGACACCACGTACTTGGGCAGGTCCTGATAGCTGGCATGGTCAGCCGATCGCGACCAGATGGGAGCGAACGCTTCGTAGCTCTTGCGGCCGAACATCAGCGCTGACGTCTCGGCGAGTTCCTCGCTCTTGAGGGAAAAGGCTTCGGGTACGAACTCCGTGTTCAGCACCCACCCGCCGCTCGGATGACCTTCGATGGTCCCGCCCGGCGAATCAACCACGCCGTCGAGTGTCATGAAGCCCGTCCACACCAGTTCCCGCGACATCGCGCCCCCTTCACGCTTGGCGAGGTCAAACCCCTGCCATATTCAATCTATAACCCATGGGGGGCCTTGCCGCAAGGCCCCCTGGAGCGCGAAGAATGGGTCCCTCAGGGAAACTGTGAAGGGGTGCTGGATGAGTATTTTTGCGTTGTCGCCGCCGCTTTCGGCAAAACTCGATCCGTCGCTGATCAGTGAGGATGAGTCGCACTTTGAGAGGGTCAGGACCAGTCTCGCGGAAACCCTTGCCGATCTGGCTGCACGGCTGGAGGCAGAGCGGAAGGCTCCCGGGATCAAGGGGCAGGCCGCCCTCGACAGGGACGAGGAAATCCACCGGGTGAGCGATCGGATCCGGGCGCTCACCCGGTTCGGTCTCGATCTCTGCCTGGGACGGATGGTCCCGGCCGACGGAGTGGGCCCCATCTATGTGGGCCGGTTTGGCCTGACTGACGGATCAGGTCGTCGGCTTCTGATCGACTGGAGGTCTCCGGCAGCCGAACCGTTTTTCGGCGCCACCCATGCCAATCCCATGGGACTGGCCAGTCGGCGTCGGTATCACTGGTCGAGGGGACTGATCACTGACTACTGGGATGAGGTGTACACAGCGGACGGGCTACAGAGCCATGGAGCGCTGGATGACCAATCGGCGTTCATCGCGAGCCTGGGCCGGAGCCGCTCGGGGCAGATGCAGGATGTACTCGGGACCATCCAGAAGGACCAGGACGCGATCATCAGGGGCGGCTCCCGCGGTGCGCTGGTGGTGGATGGAGGCCCGGGAACCGGGAAGACGGTTGTGGCACTCCATCGCACCGCCTACCTTCTCTATTCCGATCCGCGGTTGAGCGATCGGACGGTTGACGGCCGGAGTGACGTGCTGTTCGTCGGCCCTCATCAGCCGTACCTGGCGTATGTTGCCGATGTCCTTCCCAGCCTGGGGGAGGAGGGGGTTCTCACTAGTACCCTCCGGGGTCTGGTTCCGGAGGGCGCGACCGCGCTCGCAGACGCGGACGACGTCGTCGCACGCCTCAAATCCTCGGCCCGGATGGTGCACGCCATTGAACCAGCTGTCCAATTCTCGGAAAGACCCCCGACCCACGGAATGAGTATCGACACGCCCTGGGGAGAGGCGTGGCTTGGCGTCGCGGACTGGGAGGAGGCGTTCGCTGCCTCTGATCCCGGGACGCCACACAATGAGGCCCGCTCCGAAATCTGGGACTCCCTGGTGACCATCCTGGCGGACAAGCATGAGGACGGGGAGGTGACGCCCGAACTCCTGGACCCGTACCTGCGGCAGGATGGTGCGCTGGGTCGGGAGTTCGCCGCCGCCTGGCCGGTACTTGACCCTGGCGACCTGGTCGCGGACCTCTGGCGGGTGCCAGCCTATCTGCGGCTATGCGCCCCATGGCTCAGCGCTGAGGAAGTCCTCCTGCTGCAGCGTAGCGATGCGAAGGCGTGGACCCTTTCCGATCTGCCGCTGCTGGATGCTGCCCGGCAGCGCATCGGAACCGCCGCAACAGCGACGCTGAAGCGGGCTCACGCCAAGAGCATTGCCTCCGAGCGTGAGCAGATGTCAATGGTGGTGGACAATCTGATCCGGGCCGACGACGACGGCACCGGTCTGGTCACGATGTTGCGCCAACCCGATCTGGAGGATGGGCTGATCGACGGGTCGGGGACGCCCTGGAAAACGCCTGACCGTCTCGCGGGACCGTTTGCGCACGTGGTGGTCGATGAGGCCCAGGAGCTGACCGATGCGCAATGGCAGATGCTGCTGCTGCGCTGCCCGTCCCGTAGTTTCACGATTGTGGGGGACCGGGCGCAGGCCCGCCATGGGTTCCCCGAGTCCTGGCCGGAACGGCTGGAACGGATTGGCCTCGACCGGGTGCGGATGACCGAACTGAGCATCAACTACCGGACTCCCGCCGAGATCATGGACGAAGCTGCGCCAGTGATCCGTGCGGAACTGCCGGACGCGAATGTTCCGGTATCTGTCAGGGTGGGAGGGCTCCCTGTCCGCCGGGGGAGGCCTGCCGACGTTGGCGGGATTGTCGACGATTGGTTGGCTCAGTATCCGGTGGGGACGGTGTGCATCATCGCCTCTGGGCCGGTAAGCGTTGCCTCCGGGGCGGTTGGCCGTGCCCGTGACCGCGTGAGTGTCCTCACCCCTGAGACAGCCAAGGGCCTGGAGTTTGATCTGGTGGTTCTGGTCAATCCTGAGTCGTTTGGGGAGGGGATCGAAGGTGCTGTGGATCGTTATGTTGCCATGACGCGTGCAACCCAGCAACTGGTGCTATTGACCGATGACGGGCTGCTTTCCTGAGGCTGCGCCACCTGGTGCTTCCTGGCTATCTGGTGCCTATTCACCGACCGCAACGTGGTGCTCTAGGGTTCGAATATTTCTTCGAGAGATTTATCCACATAGCCTGTAAATCTGCAGAAATGTCGGTGCGGTTTGGGACAATAGAGGTATGGAAGGCAGTACAGCTCCATCACCGCACCGGACGGGAATCCCCTCCCGGGTGGCCGCCCCGCGGGGTGGTTCTGGTGCGGTAGGCGGGCCCGACGGCGGCGCCTCCACCTCTGCCTCTGCATCCGTCCGGACTCGGGCTGGTGCCGCTGCCTCGTCACCGGTCTCCAGATATGCGTCGGCATCGGGCTCTGCCGATACTTCACACACTGCTACCCGGTCCGGCAATCGCAGTGAATCTTCCGTTCGGGCCCTAACCGAAGCCCTCCACTCCCTGAAGCCAGCCGCGGATGCGGCCGGGCTGATAGATCAGCTGCGGGAGCTCGAGGAGCTGAAGTCCGCGATCGCAGGCGTCCAGGCCCGGATCACGGTGGCTGTCGACGCGGCCGAACGCCAGGCCCAGGCTCTGGCCGGGGTTCCCGCTGGGGAGCAGGGCAAGGGTGTAGGCGCGCAGGTCGCGTTGGCCCGCCGTGAGTCCCCGTCCCGCGGTAGTAGGCTCCTCGGCCTCGCCCGGGCGCTGGTCACGGAGATGCCCCACACGTTGGCGGCGTTGCATTGTGGCCAGTTAAACGAGTGGCGGGCCACCCTGCTAGTGAAGGAAACCGCATGCCTGTCCGCTGAGGACCGGGCAGCCGTCGATGAGGAACTCGCCCCGGACACGGGCACCTTCGACGGGTGCGGGGATAAGGCGATTATCGCGGCGGTGAAAGCAGCCTCGTACCGGAGGGATCCCCGGTCGGTGGTGAACCGTGCCGCCCGCGCGGTGACGGAACGGTCCGTGAGTATCCGCCCCGCACCCGACACCATGGCCTACCTCACCGCCCTGCTCCCCGTGAAGGAAGCAGTCTCCACCTATGCTGCCCTGTCCCGCCACGCCGACACTACCCGGGCCGCCGGAGACCCGAGGTCCCGCGGTCAGGTCATGGCTGACACCCTAGTTGAACGTGTCACCGGGGTCCCCGGCGGTGTCAGCCGGGTCGAGCTGCAGCTCATCATGACCGACCGCGCCCTCCTCCAAGGCGACAGCGAACCAGCCAGCATCCCCGGCTACGGCATCATCGGCTCCCACTGGGCACGCACCCTCCTCCAAACAGCGAAAACCACCAACGGAACAACCGGGCCGAAGGATTCGGATACCTCCGGGGATAAGCGGTCCACTTTCGATGTCTGGTTGCGTCGGCTCTATACCGCGCCGTCGACCGGGGAGTTGGTGGCGATGGATTCCACCGCCCGGCTCTTCACGAAAGCCCAACGCCGGTTCATCACCGCCCGCGACGACACCTGCCGCACCCCCTACTGTGACGCGCCGATCCGCCACTTCGACCACATCGTGCCCTGGCACCGTGGCGGACCCACCACCATCACCAACGGGGCAGGGCTCTGCGAAGCGTGCAATCACACCAAAGAACAACCCGGCTGGACAGCCCAAACAATCCCCGGTTCAAGACCACAAACACGCCCCCGACACACCTTCAGCATCACCACGCCCACCGGCCACACCTACCACTCAACAGCACCACCCCTACCCGGCACCGGAGCCGGCCCGGGCACCAGCACCGGAGCGACAATCGAGCGGGCGCAGGTCAGATCCCGAAACCGGCCCAGCCACCGCAGGGAACGAAGTCCCGGTAGGCGCGCCTTGTCTCAGGAGCAGGGCACCTGAAAGATTGAGGACATGAGATACGTTGAGTGGTCCGAAGGACGCTGGACAACCGAGCCCGAGAATGTTCGCACCTCCGACGAGGGATTGTTAGTGACCGCCAAGGAGGGCAGCGACGCCTGGCGGATCACATCGTACGGCTTCATCCATGACACCGAACACGCACTGCTCCGGTCGATCACAGTGGGCGAAGCAATCGAGGTGGCCTTCCGGGCCGACTTCCCCGAACAGTTCGACCAGGCAGGTGTCTTCATCAAAACCGATGACACGAACTGGATCAAGGCCGGCGTCGAATGCAGTGACGGCGAGCTGGGTGTGGGTGCAGTGGTCACCCGTGGAGAATCCGATTGGTCGCTATCACCCGTTCCAGAATGGGCCGGGCGGATCGTGACGGTGCGCGCCAGCTTGGCCCCCGGAGCGATCACTATCCGGGCGAGGGTCGACGAGGAACCCTGGCGGCTCGTCCGCGTTGCGCCGCGCGCAACAGACGCGATCCTCCAGGCGGGACCGTTCTGTTGCGCACCAACCCGGCCCGGCCTGGTGGTCAACTTCCTGAGCTGGCGCACGACAGACGCAGACACGGCGCTTCACGCAGAGGGATAGGGGGCGCCCGCCGAATCGGTCACGGCTCACGCCGCACGTAGACTTGAGCCAAACACCAATTCATTGACCATGGGAGATTTATGGCTGAGATCAACCGTGAGGACGTTGCGCACCTGGCGCGGCTGGCCCACATCGATATGAGCGCCGAAGAGCTGGACCGGATGACCGGTGAGCTGGCAGTAATTGTCGACTCGATCAAACGGGTGAGCGAGGTGGCCGGCGACGACATCCCGACCACCAGCCACCCCATCCCGCTAAGCAATGTGTACCGCGAAGACGTGGTCGGCGAGACCCTCACCAACGAGGAAGCCCTCTCCGGCGCCCCCGACAACGCCGACGGACGCTTCAAGGTCCCAGCAATCCTGGACGGGGAATAACCATGACTGAACTGATTCGGCTCAGCGCCGCAGCGCTCGCCCAGAAACTTGCCTCAAGGGAAATCTCCGCAGTCGAAGCCACCCAGGCCCACCTCGACCGGATCGCCCACGTTGACGGTGGAGACGACGGCGTCCACGCCTTCCTGCACGTCAACACCGATGAGGCACTCGCCGTCGCGGCCGGGGTCGACAAGGCCCGCGCGAACTCCGAGGAACTCCACGCACTGGCCGGCGTCCCGATCGCCGTCAAGGACCTGATCGTCACGAAGGGTCAGCCGACCACCGCCGGCTCCAAGATCCTTGAGGGCTGGCACAGCCCCTATGACGCGACAGTAATCCGCCGCCTCCGCGCCGCCGGAATGCCCATCCTGGGCAAGACCAACCTGGATGAGTTCGCCATGGGCTCCTCCACCGAGCATTCCGCGTACGGCCCCACCCGTAACCCATGGGACCTGGACCGGATCCCCGGCGGATCGGGCGGCGGCTCGGCCGCTGCGGTCGCCGCCTTCGAAGCGCCCCTCGCGCTCGGTACCGACACCGGCGGCTCCATCCGCCAGCCCGGCGCGGTCACCGGCACCGTCGGCGTGAAGCCCACCTACGGTGGAGTCTCGCGGTACGGCGCCATCGCGATGGCGTCGTCACTGGACCAGATTGGCCCCGTCTCACGGACCGTCCTGGACTCCGCGCTGCTCCACGAGGTCATCGGCGGCCACGACCCCAATGACTCCACCTCCCTCACCGACCCCCTCGGCGCGCTGGTTGAGGCCGCCCGGCTGGGCAACGTCGAGGGCATGCGGATCGGCGTCATCAAGGAACTGCAGGGCGAGGGCTACCAGGCCGGCGTCCTGACCCGGTTCCAGGAATCGCTGGAGCTGCTGCGCGGTGCGGGTGCCGAAATCGTTGAGGTTTCCTGCCCCAACTTCGAATACGCCCTGGGCGCCTACTACCTGATCATGCCCTCCGAGGCATCCTCGAACCTCGCCAAGTACGACGGCGTCCGCTTCGGCCTGCGGGTAGTGCCCGACGGCGCGCCGACCATTGAGCGCGTCATGGGAGCCACCCGCGCCGCCGGGTTCGGCGACGAAGTGAAACGCCGCATCATCCTGGGCACCTATGCCCTGAGCGCCGGCTACTACGCCGCCTACTACGGTTCAGCACAGAAGGTCCGCACCCTGATCCAGCGGGACTTCGACAACGCGTTCAAGCAGGCCGACGTCCTGATTTCCCCGACCGCGCCGACCACCGCATTCAAGCTGGGGGAGAAGCTCAACGATCCACTGGCCATGTACCTGAACGACGTCGCCACCATCCCCGCGAACATGGCTGGCGTACCGGGGCTGTCCCTGCCCGGCGGCCTTGCCGACGAGGACGGACTGCCCGTCGGCATCCAGCTGCTGGCTCCGGCCCGCCAGGATGCCCGGCTGTACCGGGTGGGAGCGGTGCTCGAATCGCTGCTCGAAGCCAGCTGGGGTGGCCCCCTGCTGGACCGCGCACCCGCCCTGAGGCCTGACGTTTTGGGGTCCAACGGCGCAGCCGACCGCGTGGAGACTAGCACTGCAGGAGGAACCAACTGATGGTTATGGCAACTGAAGAAATTCTGTCGTTCGAGGAAGCACTCGAGAAGTACGATCCGGTGCTGGGCTTCGAGGTCCACGTGGAGCTGAACACCCAGACCAAGATGTTCTCCTCGGCTCCCAACGCGTTCGGTGACACCCCCAACACCAACGTCACCCCGGTGGACCTCGGCCTGCCCGGCGTCCTCCCGGTCGTGAACCGGGTGGCAGTTGAATCGTCCATCAAGATTGGGTTGGCGCTGGGCTGCAAGATCGCCGAGAAGTGCTACTTCGCCCGGAAGAACTACTTCTACCCGGACACCCCGAAGAACTTCCAGACCTCCCAGTACGACGACCCGATCGCGTACGACGGGTCGATCGACATCGAGCTGGCCGACGGCACCGTGTTCACTGTCGAGATCGAGCGCGCCCACATGGAAGAGGACGCCGGGAAGCTCACCCACATGGGCGGCTCCACCGGCCGGATCCACGGCGCCGAGTTCTCCCTCGTGGACTACAACCGCGCCGGCGTGCCCCTGGTCGAAATTGTCACAAAGCCGATCGTCGGCGCCGGTGCCCGCGCACCAGAGCTTGCTAAGGCCTACGTCGCGGCGATCCGCGAGATCGTCAAGAACCTGGGCGTATCCGACGCGAAGATGGAGCGCGGCAACGTCCGCTGCGACGCCAACGTGTCCCTCAAGCCCAAGGGGCAGGAGAAGTTCGGCACCCGCACCGAGACGAAGAACGTCAACTCGCTGCGCGCCGTCGAGCACGCGGTCCGTTACGAGATCCAGCGCCACGCAGCGGTGCTCGACTCGGGCACTCCGATCACCCAGGAGACCCGTCACTGGCACGAGGACACGCGGTCGACGACGTCGGGCCGCCCCAAGTCCGACGCCGACGACTACCGCTACTTCCCGGAACCGGACCTGGTGCCCATCGTCACCACCGAGGACTGGATTGAACGTCTCCGCGCCGAACTGCCCGAGCCACCGGCCGAACGCCGCAAGCGGCTGCAGCAGGACTGGGGTTACTCCGACGCCGAATTCCGCGACGTCGTCAACGCCGGCGTGATGTCCTCCATCGAGGACACCATCGCTGCAGGGGTCAAGCCCGCCGTCGCCCGCAAGTGGTGGATGGGCGAGATCTCACGCCGAGCCAAGGTGGCCGACGTCGAGCCGTCCGAGCTGGGTGTCACCCCCGAACTGATCGTCGAGCTGAACTCGCTGATCGAGTCCGGCAAGATCAACGACAAGCTCTCCCGGGAGGTGCTCGACGGCGTCCTCGCCGGTGAGGGCACTCCCACCGAAGTGGTCGAGGCCCGTGGGCTGGCAGTCGTCTCCGACGACGGTCCGCTGCTCGAGGCCATCGACGCGGCGCTGGCAGCCCAGCCGGACGTGGCGGACAAGATCCGCGGCGGCAAGGTGCAGGCTGTCGGAGCGATCGTCGGCGGCGTCATGAAGGCCACCCGTGGCCAGGCCGACGCCGGCCGTGTGCGTGAACTGATCCTGCAGCGCCTCGGCGTCGAGGGCTAACACCCCAGATCACCCGATCGGTGAGCAACCTGGACCTGGAGGGAGCACCATTTCCCTCCCGAAGGTCCAGGTTGCTCACCGCTTTTCTTCAGAAAGGACCCTCGTGGCGAACAGGCTGGCCGCCGAGGTGCTGATGACCGCTGACCTGGTCCGTGAGCTCCTGGGGGAGCAGCATCCGGACCTCGCCGGGCTGCCCCTGAACGCCGTCGCCGAAGGGTGGGACAACTTCATCTTCCGGCTGGGGAGCGACCTGGCGGTCAGGCTGCCCCGCCGCGAGGCCGCCGCCCGCCTGGCCAGGAACGAACAGCGCTGGCTGCCACGATTGTTGTCCGACAGGCCCGACGACGGCCCGCAGGCCCCGGCGCAGGCCTCAGCATTGCGTTTCGCAGCGGCACCGGTGCGCTCAGGAGAGCCGTCGTCGTCGTACCCCTGGCACTGGAGCATCACCAGGTGGGCCGAGGGCACCGTCGCAACGCGCGTACCCCTCGGGGACCGGCCCCCGGCGGCGGAAGACCTCGCCGACTTCGTGCTGGCCTTCCAGCAGCCAGCTCCGGAGGACGCTCCCTACAATCCCGTGCGCGGCGGTGCGCTTCGCGACCGCGACAGCGCACTCCACCAGCGTCTCGCCGCCCTTGATCTACCCATCTCAGGTCTCCTCACCCTGTGGCAGGAACTACGTGACCAGCCAGCGTGGGATGGCCCCTCCCTCTGGCTCCATGGCGACCTCCACGCCGCGAACCTGGTGGTGGCCCCCGACAAGAGACTTGCAGCAGTCCTGGACTTCGGCGACCTGGGCAGCGGCGACCCGGCAACCGATCTGGCCGCCGCGTGGCTGGTCTTCGACCGGTACGGCCGCCGGGTATTCCAGAACCGGATCAACGCCGCCCGCCCCACCTCCGATGCCACCTGGCAGCGGGCCCGGGGCTGGGCCCTCTGCATCGGCGCGGCGATGGCCGTGCACTCTGATGACGATTCAGTGTTCAAGACGATGGGCCACCAGGTCCTCCGCTCGGTGCTCGTTGACCACGGCACCCGGCTCGCCGGGGGTGCCCGCTGACATGGCGCACTGGACCCACCTGTCCCGCGTCCAGACCGAGGGCGACAACCACATCATGGAGGACGCCTGCGGGTACCGAGGCAACGCTGCCTGGATGATCGACGGCGCCACCTCCCTCCTGGAGGAAATCGACCTTCCCGGTGCGTCCAACCCGTCCTGGTACGCCCAGGTCCTCAACCTCGCGCTGGCCGAACACGCCGGACCTGCCGACCCCCGTGCTGTCCTCGCTGCAGCGCTGACCGCGGTTGACGAGCTGGGGGAACGGCTGGTGGGCAACCGGTCCCACTTCTTCCCCAGCGCTGCTGTCTCGCTGGTCACGGCCGACGACGACGGACGGGTGCAGGTGCTCAGCCTCGCCGATTGCCACGTCGTCGCACGCCGCGACGACGGAAGCACCCTGCACATCGGCACGCCGATCAGCGAGCCCACCGGCACCCGGGCCGACCACGAACAGGCGAGACGGGAACGGAACACTGAACAGGGCATCTGGGTGGCCCGTCGGGAGCCCGAGGCCGCCGAGCGGGCCAGCCTGGTCCGGATGGGCAAGGTCCACACGGTCGCGCTGGCGTCCGACGGCGCCTGGCGGGCTGTGGACCTTGGCCTGGTGGCAAGCCCGGAAGCGTTCCTCGACGCCGTCAGCACCCCCGAGGGAGCGCAGGAATTGATGCTGACCCTGCGCATCACGCAACTGGAGATCGGCGAAGCCGCAGACGACGCCTCGGTGATGTGCCTGGCGCTGCAGGACGGGACCTGATCCCCTGATCGGACGCGGCCCGGCTGATACGCTGACCAGGGTGCCACAGCACCACTTGAGATGAACTGCACGCGCCACGGCGTACCACGCTGAACCCCGCGTGCCGGTGGAAGGAATCCCCCTAAGTGAAGGCGCTGTACAAGTCCGGGCCGCAGCCCGGCTTCGAGCTCATCGACCGTCCCGAGCCCACACCGGGACTCGGCGAAGTCAAGATCCGCGTGATGACCACCGGGATCTGCGGCACCGATCTCCACATCGAGTCCTGGGACCAGTGGGCCGCCAGCACCATCAGCGCACCGCTCATCCCCGGCCACGAGTTCTACGGCGAAGTGGTCGAGCTCGGTTCCGGCGTGCGCGACGTCAAGGTGGGGGACAGGGTCTCCGGCGAGGGCCACATAGTCTGTGGTACCTGCCGCAACTGCCGTGCCGGCCGGCGCCAGATCTGCATCAGGACCGCGAGCGTCGGGGTGCAGCGTGACGGTGCCTTCGCCGAGTTCGTGGTGATCCCCGAACCGAACGTCTGGGTCCACCCGGCTGGTATCACCCCCGAGCTGGGCGCCATCTTCGACCCCTTCGGCAACGCTGTGCACACCGCACTGAGCTTTCCCCTGGTCGGGGAGGACGTGCTGATCACCGGCGCCGGACCCATCGGGCTGATGGCCGCTGCCGTCGCACGCCACGCCGGGGCCCGCTACATCGCTGTCACCGACGTGTTCCAGCCACGGCTTGACCTCGCCCTCACGGTGGGCGCTGACCTCGCCGTCAACGTTGCCACCACGCGGATCGCCGATGCCCAACGCCAGCTTGGCATGCGGGAGGGATTCGACGTCGGGATGGAAATGTCGGGCCATCCCACCGCGCTGCCCGAAATGATCGACAACATGAACCATGGCGGCCGGATCGCCATGCTCGGCCTCCCCTCGGCGGACATCACCATCGATTGGGCCAAGGTGGTCACCCACATGCTTACCCTCAAGGGCATCTACGGCCGTGAAATGTTCGAAACCTGGTACGCCATGAGCGCCATGCTGCAATCCAACCCCGTCCTGCAGCAGGCCATCTCCAGCGTCGTCACCGACATTCTGCCCGCAGCCGCGTGGCAGCAAGGCTTTAACACCGCACGCAACGGAGCCAGCGGCAAAGTGGTCCTCGACTGGACCGGATTCTAAGGAGCAACGCGATGTACACGAGCATTCAGGAACAGCTGACCGAAGAACTGGACGGCATCCGCAGCGCGGGCCTGTTCAAGAACGAACGGCGGATCTCCTCCCCGCAGTCCAACCACATCGAGGCAGCCACCCTCGACGGCGCCCCGCAGCGGGTACTGAACTTCTGCGCCAACAACTACCTGGGGCTGGCCGACCATCCCGACATCATCGCCGCCGCCAAGCAGGCGCTCGACGACCGCGGGTTCGGCATGGCCTCGGTGCGGTTCATCTGCGGCACCCAGGACCTCCACCTGGAGCTCGAGGCCCGGGTGTCGAAGTTCCTGGGCACCGAGGACACCATCCTGTTCTCCTCCTGCTTCGATGCGAACGGCGGAGTCTTCGAATCCCTGCTCACTGCCGAGGACGCAGTGATTTCCGACGCGTTGAACCACGCCTCCATCATCGACGGCATCCGGCTGTCCAAGGCCCAGCGGTACCGGTACGCCAACCGTGACATGGCCGATCTTGAAGCAAAGCTCAAGAAAGCCGCCGGCGCGCGCCGCACCCTGATCGTCACCGACGGGGTGTTTTCAATGGACGGCTACCTGGCACCATTGGAAGCCATCTGCGACCTCGCCGACCAGTACGGCGCGATGGTCATGGTCGATGACTCCCACGCCGTCGGTTTCATGGGCGAGACCGGGGCGGGCACTCCCGAACACGCCGGTGTGTCCAGCCGGGTCGACATCTACACCGGAACCTTCGGCAAGGCGTTGGGTGGTGCCTCGGGCGGCTACGTCGCCGCGCACTCAGAGATTGTGGCCTTGCTGCGGCAGCGGGCGCGGCCGTACCTGTTCTCCAACTCGCTGGCACCCTCGATTGTCGCCGCCACGCTCACCGCGCTGGATCTGGTCCAGAACAGCGCCGACCTACGGGCGCAGCTTGAGGAAAACTCGGCGCTCTTCCGGCGCCGGATGACCGAGGAGGGCTTCGAACTGCTGGACGGCGAGCACGCGATTATCCCGGTGATGTTCGGCGACGCGGCACAGGCAGCCAAGGCAGCAGACGCCATGCTGGCGCGCGGCGTGTTTGTCACTGCGTTCAGCTTCCCGGTGGTGCCCCGAGGTGCTGCCCGGATCCGGGTCCAGCTTTCGGCCGCCCACAGCGCCGAGGACATCGAAGCCTGCGTGCAGGCCTTCATCGGCGCCCGCGACGACGTCGCCGCCGCCTAGCCTCGGGGGTACTGCTGCCATGGCACTGAATGCTGATGTTCTGATTGTGGGTGGCGGCATCGCCGGGCTGTCTCTGGCCTCGCAGCTGGCGGGACGCTGCACAGTGGTGCTGGTGGAGGCAGAGCAGAATCTCGCCTACCACGCGTCATCGCGGTCGGCCCGGCAGCTTATTCCCAGCTATGGGCCGCCCGAAGTGCAACAGCTCACCAGCCGCACCCTCGACCTCCTCCGGGCTGTTGAGGAGCAACACCAGCAGCACTTTCTGACCCCACGCAGCTTCATGCTGGTCGGGTCCGAGCAGGACGTCACTGACCGTTCCAGCGGCGCCATGACCGCCATCAGCCAGGCCGAGGCGCTGGCCCTCTGCCCCCACCTCCGCCCGGAAAGCTTCGCTGCTGCGGGCATCGACACCACGTCGGTAGGCCTGGACGCCGAGGCCCTGATCGATTTCCACCGTCGCACAGCACTCGACGCCGGGACCACGATCCTGACCGGTGCCAAAGTGCACTCCGCCCAGCGGATGGGCAACGGCTGGAGCGTCGGCGCCGGTGCTCACGCCATCCACTCAACGGTTGTCGTGAACGCAGCGGGCGCGTGGGCCGACGAACTCGCTGTGGTCTCAGGGGTCGAGATCCAGGGATTGCGCCCCTACCGCAGGACTGCCGCCATCGCGCAGCTGACCCACGAGCTGCCCCCCGGCATGCCGATGGTGGCCGCAGCCGACGACAGTTTCTACTTCCGGAACGAAGGTACCGGCCTCCTGATCTCGCCCTGCGAATCAGTGCCGAGTGTTCCCGAAGACGCCCAACCCGTTCCCGCCGACCTGGATGCGCTCCTGCAAAAACTTCAGGAGGCCACCACCCTGGGGATCACCGCCATTGACCGGGCCTGGACCGGGCTTCGCACCTCCACCAAGGCAGGACTGCCAGTGGTCGGGTTCGATCCGGAGGCTGAAGGGTTCTTCTGGCTGGCCGGCCAGGGCGGTTACGGGTTCCAGACGTCGTCGGGAATCGCCGAGTTGGCGGCAGGGCTGATCCTGGGCGAGGAGGGCACCAGCCCATCCCTGGCGAATGCTCTGCGCCCCACCCGCTGAATGTGCTGAAACGGTTGCCTAATAAAAGCAAGCGGCAGAAATTAACACGGCCGTTTTGAATCATCAGGAATGTGGTTGTCGAGTTTCTTCTGCGGGTCCATACTCGTCTCATTCTGACGTGCTTGGACAGCCGCTGAGGAGCCGGGGCCATGCCTTCACTCTTGGATACGCTCACGCCCCTGCTGGGTGATGGCACCGATCTCGGCGATTTCGGTGACGCCCTCGACGAATTCACCGTCGACGATGCGCAGAACCCCACCAATCCCGACGGCGTCACGGTCACCGGATCAGTGTCGTTCGCCGCAGGACTGAGACTCGGCGTCGACGTCGTCAGTAAACGGCTGGTCTGGACACCCGCCTCGACGGCAGGGGGAGAGGACGCCTTCGGGGAGAATTCCTGGATTGATGTCCGCAACACCACCCTCGCTTTTGAACTTCAAGTCCCCGGGCTGGACGGCGAGGATTTCACCCTTGACCTAAGCCTGAGCAATATTGTCCTGAAAGCCCCGTTCCTCAGGGGTGCCAGGCATGCCAGCCCGGGCGAGTTGGTCCCTGACCCCCAGAACCCGGAGGTCACGTTCACCCTGCCGGATGTCGAGTTCCAGATTTTCGGCGCCGGTGGGGGCACTGACGCCAGGTTCCTGGGACTGGGCGACATCGGGACTGACGACCCGGCGATCGCCGCTTTCGTTACGATGCAGCCGCCGTTTGCATTCATCGGGTCCACGGACGTGGTGGGGTTCGGCTTCCGGTCCGGCATGCTTGACCTCTCAGGCGATGCCACCCCGCCTGCCGTCCTCGATCTCCTCAACCTCGGCGCCGAATGGCAGGGCCTCTACCTGCCGGAAATCCGACTCTTCGTCGCGCCGAACGGAGCCCGTGACCTTTGCGTCGATGCTGGCGCCAAAAACCTCCTCATTGGATTCGGGGATACCTCGGGGGTGTCCGGCGACTTTGACCTGACCGTCGCCTACCAGGGTGCCGGTGCCCTCCAACTCGGTGCACGCTTTTACGACGCCGCCGGTCGCTGCTACTCACCGGTCGGCACAACAGAGACCCGCACGGTCACCCTGCCGCCGCTGACCCGGATGGTCGCCGACGTCGACGGCGGACTGGCCCCCTATACGTTCACCATCTCCATCGACGGCGCCGCTCAGCCACCGGGCAGGGTCACCGACATTGACCTCTCGGCGAACCCCACCCGGAGCATCGTCATCACCGTCAGGGATGGGAGCGGCACCCCGCAGACGGCTACGCTCACCCTGACGACGTCGGCCCTCGCCACAGTGCCGGGCGGAGGGACCAACGCCCAGCTCCGCACCCTCAGCACCACCTCCGGAACAGTACCTGCCGCGTCGCCTCGGCTACGGATCGACTCCGAGGCTGCAGCGGGCACGACGACGACAGTGGTCCTCGCCCTCGACGTGGACGCAGCGACTGCGGCAACCACCGAATGGCGGGTCAACGGTGGGGCGCCCACGACAGGACCCACCCTGTCCGTGCCGGTGGGGCCGGGGCAGCGCTTCGCGGTGCAGGCGCGCCTGCCTGGCTCCAGCGCCGTCGGGCACGCCACCGCCCACTATCGCTTTGACACACCCGACCGCGGCGCCGAAGCCTCGGCACAGAGCCGCTCCGCACCCGCCCCCAATGCCGGAGCCACCACACCCTGGACGGCGGGCACCGACACCGATGACACCCTGCGGCCGCTCCTCGCCGCACTTCCCACCGGCCACCCCATCACCATCAGGGGGTACGCCAGCTTCGAGGGCACCGACACCCCGACCGTGCGCCAGTACAACGAACGTCTCGCACGACGTCGTGCAGACGCACTGCAGTTACGCATTGAACGGCTGTGTCAGGAGCCAGCCCTCGCCGGACGGAACCCCTCGATCACCGCGGTGGCCGACATGTCGGGGTGGACCAGCCAGGGGCCAGCCCTCGACGTCCGACGAACCTTTTGGAAAGCCGAGGCAACCTGGCCGCCCGTCACCACCGGGGACACGCTGGTCACCGCCGAACTGTGGCGCGAAGAAACCACCGGTCCCGGCACTGACCTGACCACGCCCGATTCCGACGCAGGCACCCGGCCCAACCCGCCCTCCTGGTTCCGGAAGCTCGGCACGGTGGTCAGGATCGTCAGGAACACCTTCGTCTCCTGTGAGGTGTTCGGCGAGTTCGACATCCAGACGCCGGCAGAGAACCGGCTTGCCGGCGAAATGAATCCGGAACGCGAGGAACTCAGCGCTGCCCGGGCCATCGGCAGAAATCCCGCCGACGGCATCATCAGGATCCGTTTCCTGATCGAAATCGACGAGGCCGTCGGCTCGGTGAAGATCACCGCCCAGTACGGGGCGCATCCCGAAGACACGGACGGCCTGTACCTGTGGGGAATCCGGCCCGGGGAACCACTGCAGGACCCGGAATTCGGGTTGGACTTCTTCGGCGCAACAGTCGTCTTGATGCCGCTGCTGTCCGAAACCGCCGGGGCCGTCGCCAACGAGGGCGGGATCGTCCAGATGGGTGTCACCGCGGCGATGCTTGGCATTCCGGCAGCAATCGCCGCCACACAGATCGTCAAGACCGAACGGGTGGTGTGGCATGGTGGCGAAGTTCTCCTGAACGCCGTCCCGGGAGCCAACGAACTGGTAGTTCTCTTCGATATCGAAGCTGCCATTTCCATGAACATCTTCGACCTGGTGACCATCACCCGGGAAGCCCCGCTGACCGTCCGGTACAAAGCCGTCGGGATCAGGCTGGGCGACGGCCTTGCCGGGCAGCCGTTCCAGTTCCGGCCGGTATTCGACGCCTCCAAGGGCTACTCGATCGATGTGTCGGGTCCAGGTGGCCTCAACATCGCCGAACCGCTCGGCCAGCTGCTCCAGGTACTCGGCGCCCGGGTGGCGCGCAACAACCCTCTGATCTTCGAGATCGATCTGGGCTTCGCCATCGATCTGGGGGTGGTCAGCATCGACAGGGCCCGGTTGCGTGTCGCTTTCGAACCCTTCAGTTTCGCCATCACCGCCTTCGGGGCATCGATCGACATTCCGGGGGCCGTGGCCGGGAAGGGGTACCTCGAGCTGAGCCAGACCGAGGTCAAGGGGCAGCTGGACCTGACGCTGGTCCCGGTGTCGGTGCGGATTGCCGCCGGGGTGGGAGTGGCGAACATCAGCGCTGAGGAGGGCGGACCAGCGACTGGGGTGATCGTGACCCTTGAGGTGGAGTTCCCTGTCGCCATCCCGCTAGGGCAGAGCGGCATCGGGATCTACGGGTTCATGGGCCTGTTCGCCATGAACTACTCCCGCGATATGACCGGCATCGATACTTCCAACATGGCTCCCGCACTGGCCTGGCTCCGGGCCACCGGGGGCAACCCCCTGAACGTGGCGTTCTGGAAGCCCGAGGTCAACACCTGGACCTTCGGAGTCGGCGCGATCATCGGCACCATGGGCAGCAGCGTGATCTTCAACCTCAAGGGCCTGATCATGCTGGAGCTGCCCGGCCCGCGGCTGCTGCTGATCATGAAGGCGAAGCTTCTGGCGATCATGCCCAACCTCGGAGGAAACGCTGAGGGTGTCTTCCTCGCCGTGATCGACCTCGACATGGGACGCGGGACCCTCACCATCGGGATCTCCATCGATTTCGAGATCTCCCCGCTGCTGGAGCTCCACATCCCAGTGGAGGCGTTCTTCAACTTCACCGATGTTGCGGACTGGCACCTGTACCTTGGCCGACAAAGCAGCCCCATCCACGCCAACATTCTGGAAGTCTTCGACGGCACGGGCTACCTGATGCTTTCCGGCAACGGACTCGCCCTGGAGAATCTGCCGGAGGTCTACGGGTTCTCTATCGGGACTGGCCTCCACGTCTCCTTCGAATGGGGAGACCGCAGCAGCGGTCTCTACGCCGAACTCGCCGCCGGCTTCGATGCCGTCGTGGGCTTCGACCCGTTCTGCCTTGCCGGCATTCTGTATGTCAGGGGCAGCCTCCATCTCTTCATCATCGAAGTGAGCGCGTGGGCGAAGCTTGAGGTCTTCGTGGGGGAGAAGATGATCGGGGGAAACCCTGCCAAGGTGTCCCGCATCAGCGGCGAGATCTGTGGACGGGTGAAGTTCCTGTTCTTCTCGGTGCAGGGGTGCGTCACCTTCGAGCTCGGTGAAACAGTCATCCAGACCCCGCCCCCGCCACCCCTCGTGGAAGTGCTCAAACTCGTCGGCAGGTCGCCGGCACTGGTCCAGGGGTCCGGTGTCGACAAACCCATCGACAGTGGCCTGGCCGACGCCGTAGAGTTACTCGCCGCACTGAACCCCGAGATGGGAGTGCCGCTGGACGCCGTCCCGGTGCTGATGATGAATCTTCCACCGGTACCCGACCCGGCGGTGAGGTTCAAGGGCGAAGTGCTGGCCGGGAGCACCGGGGTTGCTCCCGGCGGGTGGGTGAAGAAGGGCTCTGCCTCGTACAAGTTCACCCTCACCTCGGTCACGCTGGACGCTGTGGGACCCGACGGCGGTGTGTTGCCGGGCGGGTTCACCGACGGATCGACTCCCGCCACCTGGTGGGAGCAGAAGAGCGGCGACACCGCATTGTCGGCACAGCTGGCACTGCTGAGCTGGCTCCCCGAAGGAACCCCCAAGGCGGTCGAAACCGGGTACACTCTCGAAGAGTCAGTCACCGACAGCTGGGGGACCATCTGCGATCCCATCGCCCCGCCGACGTCGGTCCTGTTCACCTTCCTTGGCGAACCTCTGGGACCGTCCGATTCCGGTTGGCAGCTCGATGGGACGCCGTGGCCCGACCCGCCGGGCAGCCACCGTTCGACGCCCCCTGCTACGCGGCTATTCGTCACCGAGCGCTGGCGCTCGGGCGACTTCTCGGTCGATAGCCTCCTCGCCGTCGTTCCCGCCCAGGTCGAGGGTCTCGCCGTCTCCTGCCCGGAGGGCCGCGACTCGAACCGGGCAGCCCCGAACCGGGCCGGGAGGTACGACGGCGACAACCCGGTCCTCGCCGCGATTGGCGGGAAGGAACCAGAGGATACGGTGCTGCCCCGGATCGACTGGGGCCACGTGATCACCAACCCGGATCCAGACCGTACCGTCCACCGGGCGCAACTGTTGGATGGCGTTCCGATCAAGCAGGGCCGCGCGAAGTGCTCGTCCCGGGCGCTCGCCGCCCCTGTATATGACGCCCGGGAACCGATGCATCACGGGGACGACGAGCGGAAGCAGGACATTCACGACGGGTGGAAAGCAGCAGGATTCCGGCCGGGGCCGCTCGACAATGCCGTCGTCCTGCACACTGGCCCCTTTGCACACGCAGTGTTGTTCCTGCTGGTGCGCAGGGAGTTGCTTGAGGGAGGGCTGGTGGTCTGCACGTACGACGCCGGCGAGAACGAGCTGGCCAGGGAACCGGTCACCCCCGCAGCCACCAGCCTTCCGCCACGGTGGACCGATCCTGCGGGCCCCTGGTCAACTGATGCGTTCCTGCTCAGCCAGCAGGCCACCGCGATGGCCCGTCTGGGCTACCTCGGTGTCCTCGTGGAGGTGAAAGGCGGTGAGGCTGCCGACCACTTACAGATCGGGATGCCTCCGGAGGAAGCAATCAACGAACGCCTCGATGTGCGCGGCTACTACCTGGCCGGCACCGAGCTGACCAGTTACGCCGAATACCTGCGGTACGAGTGGGACGAGAGAGACCGTGTCTCCCGGCAGAGCGCCATCGCCAACGTCCTCGGAGGTGACACTGACGATTACGCGCTGCTTCACCCCGATACCGTCTACCGCGCCACTGTTGGCTACTCGGTGCAGGCACGGCCGGTGCTCCCGGACGGAACTGATGGGCCGGCAGCCGACGTTCCCAGTTCCCCGCAGGAGTTCTTCTTCAGGACCGACAACCTCCCGCCCCGCCGACTCGACCCCTGGATTCTTGGCAGCACCCCCCAGGAAGGCGAACGACACTTCCCCACCGGAGAACCGATCAGGATCATTTTCGGGACCACCAACGTGGTCAGGATGTTCGCCGCCTACGGCAAGCGGCTCCAGGTGCGGCTACGCTCCTCGGCCTTCCGGCCCATCCAGGCCAAGCCCGGTTTCGTCCACCCGCTGGTGTTGCTCCCCTGGACCCCTGGCGGCCACAACAACCCGGACCTCGTTGCGGCAGCGGTGCTCTCGCCCTGGGAGCAGGCGCTCGCCGGTGTGGTGACAGGCAGCTGCATCCCGGTGGATGAGGAACGGGTCAGGCATTCAGTGGTGACGGTAGGAGTGGAACTCGAAAGCTACACCGACTACATCATGGATGTGGAGTCCGTCGACCTGACGGCATCCGACGGCGCCCAGGGGGAGGTGATCTGGCGCCGGTCCTTCAGCACCGGGGCTTTCACCACCGTCGAGGAGTTCAGCGGATCGTTCGCCGACGCCAGGATTGTGCACCGGTACGCTGCGCCGGGCGCACTCCAGGACGTTGCCGCTTCCTTCGCTGTCCGCCCGCCGGAGGGCGCCGAACTGGATCAGGCGCTGTTCCTCGCAGGACTGGAGCCGATGGGAGTGCCCACAGCGGGCCAGATTGTGGTGTTCTGGGAAACGGCGGCCGCCGCCGGTTCACTGCCGCAGCCGGCAGCCGTGCTGCTTGATGCTTCGGAGCCCATGTGGCGAAGCCGGGCGGTGGCCGTGGAGGAGGTCGATGCGGCGGTAGCAGGCAACCGCCGTTACGCGATGGTGCAGCGCGGGTGGCTGGAACTCGCCGAAGGTGCCAGCCCCGACGCCATCGTGGACCTGATTGTCCGGGCCCCCGGAGGCCAGCGGGCCCTGGTCTGTCTCAAACCCGGATCGCGGGGCAAGGGGCTCAGCCTGGTCCTGGATCGTCTCGCTCAACCGGAGACGTATCTCGACGGGCCGGCCGCCGCCGACATTGCCTACCCTGTCGCCGACCTATTGCTCACCACCGCACCGTGGGAAGAAACCGACTGATCATGAGCTACGTATTCAATCCACGCCGGTTCCAGGCTGAAGGCGTCGCCATCAATTGGGCGGTGCACGCCCGCACTCTGGGCGGGCTCAAAGAGTATTCGCGCACCCTGAAGGTCAGACCGGCGAACGTACAGCTGCGGTGGCTGCCCAATCAGGAGATCGGCATTCCCAGCCGACCCTTCAGCGTGTGGCGCCGGGCGAGCATGCGCGCGGAAATCACTGACCTGGACTTCCGCGCAGTTCTCGTTCCCTCACTGGGCGGGCGCACCCTGGTGACCTGGCCCGGTGTTCGGCTGGTCACCGCCCAGCTGGCCCTCACCGGGAGCGCAGGCTACATCTATGCCTTTGCCGGCTGGCCCAGCACCTCCGGTGCCGTGGCCGTCAGGCGTTTCGAACCCGGAGCCGGAACAGTAAGGATCGGTGCGGGGGCCATGGACGGCCTCCTGGTCGACCCGGGCATCAGTATCGAATCGCTCCTGGGCACAGACCTGTCGCAGTATGACGAGGGAATGGGCTGGGAAGAGCTGGAACGGGTGGGTCTTCCGGTGGATAGTGCACGGTGGACAGGCACCGCCTACGGCAGCCACCTGCAGGGCATGCTGGTCGACGGATCCGGCTCCTCCCCGGCCCTCACCGACCCCGTGGTCGCCGCCGGGCAGCGGCTGGAGCGGGGTGCGCCGTCGTCGGGCTGGGACCCACAACTGGCCGCCGGAATCACGGCACCGGGGTGGCAGGAGCCGGACTTCACCGCTGTCATCGCTGACGCCAACGACTCGCTGGTGCACCACCTCGCGGTCATCTCCCACGCCCACCCGCCGCGGGACCATGCTGGGCGCACCATCGCTGTCACCATGCCGCCGCCCGCCAACTCCGGTGGCGGCTCAGCACCGGGTGATCCGACCACCTCCCTTGTCTCGCCCTGGGGGATGACCCTGCTCGCCGCCGGAACGGATCCCTACGCAGCACTGGCGCTGGGCATGGGTACTGCGTACGGGCCCGATGACCTTCCGAAGGACGATCACGGCGAGCGCAGCGACTACGATTTCCTGGTGACTGCCACCTACGAAAAAGGGCTCGACGGGCAGTCGGCCGAACGCACCTATGCGGCTGTGATCCCCTCCCCGCAACCAGGAATTGCGCCCCTGGCACCGGCCGGCGCAACAGTCCAGAAAATGGGGTACCTGCGTCCCGCGGCCCGGGACCTACCGTGGCGGACGTCGCTGCGCACGGGGTGGGAGCGGCCACCGGTGACCCCGCTGGCCCGCCCGCGCAGCTACGCCTTCGCCCGGCTTTCCCACCCGGGGGACCTCGCCGCGTCGTCGCTCCTACCCCCAAGGATCGGTGGCGGATGGCTGCCAGGGGTGATCAACGATGCCCAAATGGACGGGGACCCAGCGCCCCACAAAATCTCTGCTGTGGACCGCGAGATTCCGATCCCACCCGATCCGGGCAGCATCTCGCCCGCCTACTCGGTGGCGCACCAGGACCTCTACGGGCTGTGGAGCAAATGGCGGTCCGCCAGCACCTCAGTCGACCAACCGGGAGTCGACGCCGTGCGGATTGTCAGCGCCGCGCTGACGGCAGCGGGCAGCCCGACGGCGGGAAGCCCGGTCGCCGGGCAACTCGAGGTCGAGTTCCTCTGGGACTGGTCAGCCAGGGGCCCCCAGACCATCAGGTTTGCTGGCAGGCTGTTTGCCGCCCCGTTGCACGGGGCGAAGCCGCCAGACACCTCGGTGCCCGCCGGGATGCAGCGCAGCCTGGGTGGTGGTGGAGCATTCGTAGACGTCGAGTTCACAGGCGACCAGGCTCAGCATGCCGGTGTGCCCCTGACGGGTCTCAATCTTGCAGGGGACGCCGTGGTGCCCATGGGCGCCGCAGGGCAGGGGGAGCGGGAACGGCGTTACCGGCTCCGCGTTCCCGGTTTCACCCTTGCCTTCGATGCGTCGGGGCACGTTGGTTTGGCACTCTGGGCCGTTGGGCAGGAACGTGTGACACCGCACCGGTGGGGCAACTGGCCCACCGAACCCAGTGTCGTCACGACCTCCGACCCCCGGCCCCCGGTGGTCATCATGAACACCCTGCCCACCGTTGCCCTCGGCAGCCTCCCGGACGCCAACGGGGAATCGCACGCACGGCTGTCCTGGTCGGCTGCCGGATCGGTCGCCGGGTACGCAATCTACGAGTCCACTGAGACCAAGCTGGCGCAGACCGCGGGGTCGCCGCCAGCGGATATCGAGACCACCCTGTCTGAGCGGCTCGAAGCAATGAAGGCCGTGTTCAACGCCGACCCGTCCCGGCGGGCGTTCACCCGCCGGAACTCCACCCTGATCACCGGTACCTCAGCCGACGTGACCCTGCCCCGCGGCACCACCGACATTCACGTCTTCGTGGTCATTGGGGTCAGCGCCGGCCAGATCGAGGCGCCGTGGCCTTCCGGTCCCAGTGCCTCCGACCAGTGGTTTGCCTACGCCGTCCCCCGCCGGTCACGTCCCGCACCACCAACACTCGAACTCCATCCGCTGCAGGATGGGGGAATCAACAAGGCGCGGGTGCTGGTGGGCGCGCGCGACGGCGCACCGGTGACCCGGGTAGAACTGCACAGGGTCAGGGTGGACGAGGCGGTCGCATCCCTGGGGACGATGGGGCCGCCCGTGGCAGCCGTCTCGGCGGGCACCCCCGGGTGGACAGTCGGTCAGGGGTTAGCACCCGGTGGAGGAATCCGGACCCTTGATGGCTTCGACGTCCCCGATGGGTCCTGGAAACGGGTCTGGTACCGGGCGACCGCCTGGAGCAGCGACGACCCATCACGGGGCATCCTGGGGGACCGCTCGGACGCCAGTTCGGCCGCATGGGTGGTGGTACCCCCGGCGGGACCCCCTGATCTCTCCTCCCTTGACCTTTCGCCCGGGCCAGGCGGTGCGGGTGAGGCAGTAATCACCTGGACCAGCCGGGCACCGGCCACCCCTAGCCCGCTCGGCACCCATCGGATCACCGTGTCCGCGACCGTCCCCCTCGGCGCAGCGCTGATCAGCTCATCGGAACAGCTTGGCCTGGTCTCCGAGGTGGAGCCAGCCACAGGGTCGGGATTCTGGCGGATCGAGGGCGCCGGCGGTGCCGCAACCGGCTATCGGGCACTTCTCCGTCGCGCCGATCCAGGGGACACCGTCGAGGTGAGTGTGACAATAACCGATCCCCTCGGCCGGACTACCACTGAAACGGTGACCGTCCCGCCCGGGGCGCTGCTCCCTGCACCGGAGGTGACGGGGCTGGCCCTGGCGCGCCGTCAACCCCTTGCGGGCGCGCTTGCCGAATGGACGAGCAACACGCCACCGGTGGCCACTCCCGCCGGATCCTATCGGCTACGGGTGACCCTGCGGCCCCGGGCGGCCAGCCCGCTCCCGGTGCGGCCACCCCGGCCGGTGGTGATTGATGTGCTGCTGGAGGATGTGCCGGTGGCCAACCCCACAACAGCGTCCGCGCGGACGCTCGTGGGGCGGTATCCAGGGCGTGCCGGCGGATACTGGGTGTACAGCCCTGCGGTCCCGGAACGGATCACTGTGAGTCTAACGGCCCCGGATGGCCGAACCGCTGAGCAGTCCATTCAACCGCGACCGAACCAACTGCGGCGGCCATGATGGTTAGCGGGGAAGGGTGAGAATCTCGGCTCCATCATCGGTGATGGCGATCGTGTGCTCGCTGTGCGCGGTCCGACAACCCGTGGCGCTGCGAAGCGTCCATCCATCGGCGTCGGTGAGCAGGGTTGCGGTGTCCGCCATGATCCAAGGCTCGAGCGCGAGCAGCAGCCCGGGGCGCAGCACGTAGCCGCGGCCCGGCCGCCCGGTGTTGGGAATGTGGGGGTCCTGGTGCATTGTCGAACCTATCCCATGGCCACCGAACTCGGTGTTGATGGGGTAACCGGCGTCGCTGAGCACCGCCCCGATGGCATGCGAGAGGTCGCCGATGCGCGCGCCGGGACCGGCTGCGGCGATCCCCGCGCGCAGGGCCTGCTCGGTGGTGCTGATCATGGCGACGCTTTCCGCGGGACGCGCATCACCCACGATGAAACTGATCGCCGAGTCCGCTGCGATGCCGCGCTTGGAGACCGCCAGATCGAGCGTCAGTAGATCCCCATCAGCGAGTGCGTAATCGTGGGGGAGCCCATGAAGCACTGCGTCATTGACGGCCGTGCAGATGTAGTGCCCAAACGGGCCGCGGCCGAAGGAGGGCGCGTAATCAACGTAGCAGGACTGTGCTCCGGCGTCGGCGATCATCGTCTTCGTCCACGCGTCAATATCCAACAGGTTAGTCCCCACCGTGGCGCGGCTTTTCATTGTTTGCAGAATGTCGGCCACCAGGGCGCCCGTATCCCTGGCACGGGTCAGCTCGGTGGGGCTCAGGATCTCGATCATTCGGCGCCTTTCATACGCAATGCTCATGCACCCACCCACTATCCCCGTAAGGGGAGACCCACGGCAACCGGCCCACCCCATCGGCTGAACAGGGCGGGGCACAGGCGGCCGTTCGCCCCGGGTGGAATGTCGCTGCCAAGGTCTAGAATTGAACCATGAAGGTCGACAAAACGCCGCTGCCGGGAATCGGCATGCGCAAGGACATTGTGACGTCCTCCGGGCGCCGCATTGGAACTGTCACACAGCGCGACGGTGAGACCGCGCTCATCATCTCCCGGCAGGACGACCCGGACGCCTGCCTCGTATCCGTCCCGCTCACCGCCGACGAAGCCGCGACACTCGGTAACCTGCTCGGTGCCCACCAGTTGGTGGCCCAGCTGACCGAGGAACACCGTGATCTACCAGGGGTGAACACCCGGCAATTCCTTATTACCCGCGGTTCACCGTTCGAGGGGTACCGCCTCGGAGACACCAGGATGAGAACCCGCACCGGCGCCTCAGTGGTGGCGGCGCTGCGCGACGGCAAGGTTGAACCCTCGCCGAACCCCGATTTCACCCTGCAGACCGGGGACCTCCTGGTCGCCGTCGGAACGTCGGACGGTCTGGAAGCGGCCGCCGAAATCCTCGGCGGCGGCTGAGTCCGGCTTGGAGGCCGGTAGTGCGCTGACGCTGATCGAACTGGGGGCTGTGTTCTTTTGCCTCGGCATCCTGGGGCGTCTTGCTGGACGGATCGGCCTCTCACCCATCCCGCTCTACCTGCTGGGCGGGCTTTTCTTCGGGCACGGCGGTTTCATTGAACTGGAGGGCCTGAACGAGTTCAGCGAAATTGCCAGCGAGATCGGCGTGATCCTGCTGCTGCTCATGCTGGGCCTTGAGTACACGGCCAAGGAATTGGTTACCGGGCTCCGGCAGTCGTGGCTGGCCGGTGTCCTCGACATAGTCCTGAACTTCACCCCCGGCGCTGTGGTGGCGCTCCTCCTCGGCTGGGGGCCGGTGGGTGCCATGGTGATGGGCGGCGTCACCTACATTTCGTCGTCGGGAATCGTGGCGAAGGTACTGACCGATCTGGATCGACTGGGCAACCGGGAAACCCCTGTCATCCTGTCCCTGCTGGTATTCGAAGACCTTGCCATGGCCGTGTACCTGCCCATCCTGACCACTGTCCTCGCCGGCGCCAGCTTTGCCGGCGGGATGCAGGCGGTCGGAATCTCGCTGGTGGTGGTCACCGTGGTGCTCATCGTTGCCCTGCGGTTCGGGAACGTGGTCTCGGCGATTGTGGACAGCAAGGACCGCGAGGTCTTCCTCCTCACAGTGCTCGGTGCCGCGCTCTTGGTGGCGGGAGTCGCGGCAGCGATGCAGGTATCGGCGGCCGTGGGGGCCTTCCTCCTCGGCATCGCCATCTCGGGGGCCACAGCGACCAACGCCACCCGGCTCCTCGAACCACTGCGTGACCTGTTCGCCGCGATCTTCTTCGTGGTGTTCGGGCTGAACACCGACCCGGCGACCATCCCCCCGGTGCTCGGGATCGCGATCCTCCTGGTCCTCATCACGTCGACCACCAAGATTGCTACCGGCTGGTGGGCAGCCCGCCAGCACGGGGTGGGACGGCTGGGACGGGCACGGGCCGGCGTCGCCCTGATCGCCCGCGGCGAGTTCTCGATCGTGATCGCGGGCCTGGCGGTCGCGTCGGGGGCGATCACCGGGGAGCTTGCCGCCCTGGCCACTGCCTACGTGCTCCTGACAGCGGTCCTCGGACCGGTCGCTGCCCGCCTGGTCGAACCGGTGATGGGCAGGCTGCAGCGCCGACCCCGGCCCGAACCACTGCCGGCCACCTGAGCGTCGCGGGTAAACGGACCTCAGTCGAGGATCTTGCCGACCGGTTCTTTCTTCTCTGCCTGGAACCGGTCTTCGGTGCGGCCCAGCGCCCAATAGCCGGACAGCGATACCTGGCTGCGCTCCAGACCGTGCTTGACGAAGAACACATCCCGTAACTGCTTCATCGATTCCCGCTCGCCGTGGGCAAAGACGTGCACCCGGCCCTCACGCCAGGAGGCTTGCTGGAGGGCAGCGGCCAGGAGGGTCCCCGCCGTCGCCCCGCGACGGTACAGCCAGACAAGTTCGACGCCGGACGGGGCAGTGAGATCCAGACGGTCCGGCTCATCCTCCACCTCAAGGAAGGCCATCCCGACGGCGTCGGCGGGCAGTGACTCCAGGGCGGCGGCCACCGCGGGCAGTGCCGTTTCGTCGGCGGCGTAAAGGTACCAGTCGGCCTCCGGGTTGGGAGAGTAGCCGCCACCGGGCCCCGCCACCACCAGGGTGTCACCGGGCTGGGCCGATGCCGCCCACGGTCCGGCGAGACCCTCGTCGCCATGCACCACAAAGTCGATGGCCAGCTCCTGGGCCGCATAGTCCACCCAACGGACGGTATAGGTCCGGGTGACCGGGAGGTCGGCAGGGGCGAGGGTTTCACGGAGCGCCTGGTGGTCGTACGGCGGCACCAGCCCCAGCTCGGGTTTGGCGAAGTGGATTTTCACATACCGGTCGGTGAAGTCATTACGGCCAAACGAGGCGAACCCATCCCCGCCGGCAACTACCCGCACCATGGCCGGAGACAGCCACTCGGTGCGCTGGACGGTCAGGATGGACTGAGGCTTGGGCTTGCGTACTGGGGCGACACTCACTGGCTGGATCTCCTTTGGCGGGTTTGTCCAAGGCTAGCAACACGGTGCCGTGGTCAAGATCCACAGATCGCACCGAGACCCACGTAACGGTTCGGGGTCAGAGAGTTTCCGTCCGGTGCTTTACTGCCGTCGTCGCAATATCATTGATTCATCAAATCCACAACCCATGAGGGGTGCATGATGAAAAAACTTGGCGCGTTGCTGGCAGCATTCCTGCTGGTGCTCGGTCTGGGACTGGTGGTTCCAACCGCTGCCACGGCAGCGCCGTACTGCGGTATAACCTGGGGCTCGCTGGCGAAAACCAGTGCGCCGATGACCACTGCGCCCATCACGAATGTGAGGGCGGGACAGCACCCCTGCTTTGACCGGATGGTGGTCGACATCCGAGGGAAGGGTGCAGGGTACCGGGTCGAATATGTCAGCGCAGTGAGGGCTGACGGAAGTGGCCAGCTCATCCCGTTGCGCGGTGGGGCTTTCCTGCGGGTCATCGTCAAGGCACCGAGCTACGACAGGTTTGGCAACGCCACGTATCGGCCAGCCAACCCGTCGGAACTGGTCAACCTGGCCGGGTACGCCACCTTCCGCCAGCTCGCGTCTGCCGGCAGCTTCGAAGGACAGTCCACCTTCGGACTCGGTGTGCGTGCCCGACTGCCCTTCAGGGTGTTCACCCTGGACGGCCCGGGCACTGCCTCACGGCTGGTGGTCGACGTCGCCCACCGGTGGTAGCGGCCTACAAGCCCGCTGAACAGCCTAGGCCAGGGGTCCGCCCAGGGCTTCCTGCACGGCGGTGACCAGCGAACCGTTGTCGACCAGTACCCGCACCGCTTCGATCTCGGGGGCGAGGTAGCGGTCGGTATCCGGTCCCTCAACCACCTCGCGGACCACCGTCCGTGCCGCGTGGATGGCCACCGCACTGCGGGAGGTGGCCAGGCCGCCATCGCGCATGTCCAGCGCGCGGGCGGCCGTCAGGATTTCGATCGCCAGGACCCGGGTCAGGCCATCGAGGGCCCGCCGGAGTTTCAGTCCGGCCGCCCACCCCATGGAGACGTGGTCCTCCTGCATGGCCGAGGAGGGGATCGAATCCACCGACGCGGGATTCGCGAGCCGCTTAAGCTCCGACACAATCCCGGCCTGCGTGTACTGGGCGATCATGTGGCCGGAATCGACCCCTGGGTCGTGCGCCAGGAAGGGGTTCAACCCATGGCTGCGGGCCTTATCGAGGAATCGGTCGGTGCGGCGCTCGCTCATGGAGGCCACATCGGCGACGGCGATGGCGAGGAAGTCCAGCGCGTAACCCACGGGGGCGCCGTGGAAGTTGCCATTGGACTCGACCCGGCCGTCGACAGTGACCACTGGATTGTCGATCGCCGACGCCAGTTCAATGGCCGCCACCGACTCGACATGGGCGAGGGTGGAACGGGCTGCCCCGTGCACCTGCGGCGCGCAACGCAGCGAGTACGCGTCCTGGACCCGGGTGCTGCGGTGGGCGCTGAGCTCTGAAGCGGAGTGCGCCTGGATCAGCGGTGACCCGTCCAGCAGATGGCGGATGTTGGCGGCCGACGAGATCTGGCCCGGATGGGGCCGCAGCGCATGGAGGTCCGCGGCGAACACGCCGTCAGTGCCGAGCAGCCCCTCGACGCTCATGGCTGCCGCAAGATCTGCAGTTTTCAGCAAGCGGTGAAGGTCAGCGGACGCCAGAATCAGCATGCCGAGCATGCCGTCGGTGCCGTTGATCAGGGCCAGCCCTTCCTTTTCGCGGAGCTCCACCGGAGTGATCCCGGCTGCGGCGAGCGCCTCGCTGGCGGGACGGAGGACGCCGTCGTCGTCGCGCACGTCACCCTCGCCCATCAGGGCCAGGGCAATATGCGACAGCGGGGCCAGATCGCCGGAGCAACCCAGCGAGCCGTACTCGCCGATGACCGGGGTGATACCCGCGTTGAGGAGGGCCGCGTAGGTCTGCGCCACGAGGGGACGGACGCCGGTCCGGCCGGTGGCCATGGTGGAGAGTCGGCCGAGCATCAGCCCGCGGACAACCTCGCGATCCACCTCCGCGCCTGAAGAGGCAGCGTGGCTGCGGATCAGGCTCCGCTGCAACTGGGTGCGCTGGGCCACCGGAATGTGGGTGGTCGCCAGGGCACCGAAGCCGGTGGACACGCCGTAGTGGGGCATGGGGTCGTTGACGAGGTCCTCAATCACCTGTCGGGAGGCTTCCATCGCGGTGATCGACTCCTGAAGGATCTCGACCCTCGCGCCGTGCCGTGCCACCGCGACGACGTCGTCGGGCCGGAGGGCTCCGACGCCCACGTTGACTGTCTGACTGGTGCCCACCTGCGGACCCGCTTCCACACTAAGTCTTGCCAATGAATGAAAAGAGCGTTTCAATAAGTGAAATGCATTACGTCCTGCAATGCAAGACCCACCGCACCGAGTCACCCGTAGAAGGAGGCACACCGCATGGCCGACACATCGACCCGTACCGTGGAGCGTGCGCTCCTGCTCCTGGGCGCCGTCTGCGACAGGGGAGCGGTCAGCCTGGCCGACGCCGCCCGCGACGCGTCGCTCTCCGCGTCCACAGCCCTGCGCCTGCTGCGCACCCTCGAAGCCACCGGTTTCGTCAGGAAGGACGACGACGGCTACCGCCCCGGCATGCGCATCGTGCAGCTCGGTGCCCAGGCGCTCAGCCACGAATCCCTCGTGTCGCTGTCAGGTGCAGCCCTGGACCGGCTGGTGGCCGGCACGGGGGAGTCCGCCTACCTCAACGTCCCCGCCGACGACGGGCACGGCATCTACATCGCCGTCCGTGAAGGCACCCACTCAGTCAGGCACACCAGCTGGGTGGGCCGGCGTATTCCGCTCACCGGCACTGCGGCCGGCAGGGTGCTGGCCGGAGAGGCACCCGCCTGCGGCTACGTGGTGGTCCGCAACGGCGTCGAACCCGATGTCACGGCCGTCGCCGCACCCGTCATGATCGGGGACCGGATTGCCGCCTCGCTGAGCGTGGTGGTCCCCAGCTACCGCATCAGTGAGCACCAGGCCGAAATCCTGGGCCAACTGGTCGCCGGCGAAGCATCGGGCATCCTCAACACTTCCACTACCCCCACCCATCCGGGACACCTCACCATCGACGGAGAATCCGCATGAGCACCTCATTCACCCAGCACGACCCCTCCCGCTCCATCCGTGCCGCCCGCGGCACCACACTCACCGCCAAGAGCTGGCAGACCGAGGCACCCCTGCGGATGCTGATGAACAACCTCGACCCCGAGGTGGCCGAACGGCCCGAGGACCTGGTGGTCTACGGCGGAACCGGCCGTGCCGCGCGCAGCTGGGAAGCCTACGACGCCATCGTCAGGTCCCTGGAGGACCTCGAGGATGATGAGACGCTGCTGGTGCAGTCGGGGAAACCCGTCGGTATCTTCCGCACCAACAAATGGGCGCCGAGGGTACTGCTGGCCAACTCCAACCTGGTGGGGGACTGGGCCACCTGGCCCGAGTTCCGCAAGCTCGAAGCCGAAGGTCTGATGATGTACGGGCAGATGACTGCCGGCTCCTGGATCTACATCGGCACGCAGGGCATCCTGCAGGGCACCTACGAGACGTTCGCGGCGATTGCCCGCAAGCTGTTCAAATCCCCGACGGCTACGCTGGCCGGGACGCTGACCCTGACCGCCGGCTGCGGCGGCATGGGTGGTGCCCAGCCGCTCGCCGTCACCCTGAACGGTGGCGCGGTGCTGATTGTCGACGTCGAGCGGTCCCGGCTGGAGCGCCGCGCCGCGAAACGCTACCTCGACGTCGTCGCCACCGACCTTGAGGACGGCCTGCGCCAGGTGCTGGCCGCCAAGGAGGAGAAGCGCGCCCTGTCGGTCGGCGTCGTCGGTAATGCTGCCGAAGTCTTCCCGGAGTTGCTCCGCCGCCACCTGGCCGGCGAGCTCACCATCGACATCGTCACCGACCAGACCTCCGCCCATGACCCGCTGAGCTACCTCCCCGAGGGAGTGTCCACTGACGAGTGGGACCGCGAGGCGAAGGGCGATCCCGACGGTTTCACCAAGAAGGCGCAGACCTCCATGGCCCACCATGTGGAGGCGATGGTCGGTTTCCAGGACGCCGGCGCCGAGGTCTTCGACTACGGCAACTCCATCCGTGACGAAGCCCGGCAGGGCGGCTACCCGCGGGCGTTCGAGTTTCCCGGCTTCGTCCCCGCGTACATCCGGCCGCTGTTCTGCGAAGGTATGGGTCCGTTCCGCTGGGTGGCGCTCTCCGGCGACCCGGCCGACATCGCCGTCACCGACGCGGCGCTGAAGGAACTGTTCCCCGAGAACGCCCACCTGCACCGCTGGCTCGACGCCGCCGGTGATCTGGTCGAGTTTGAGGGCCTGCCCGCGCGGATCTGCTGGCTCGGCTACGGCGACCGGGCCAAGGCCGGGAAGATGTTCAACCAGCTCGTCGCCGACGGCAAGGTGTCAGCGCCCATCGTGATCGGCCGCGACCACCTCGACTCCGGATCGGTGGCCTCACCCTACCGGGAGACCGAGGCGATGGCCGACGGCTCCGACGCCGTCGCCGACTGGCCCCTGCTCAACGCCCTGCTCAACACCTCCTCCGGTGCCACCTGGGTGTCTATCCACCACGGTGGAGGAGTGGGCATTGGCCGGTCCATCCACGCCGGCCAGGTGTCAGTGGCCGACGGGACACCGCTCGCCGCCGAGAAACTGGAACGGCTGCTCACCAACGACCCCGGGATGGGCGTGATCCGCCACGTCGACGCCGGATACCAGCGGGCATCCGACGTCGCGGCAGAGCGTGGAGTCCGCATCCCCATGGCAGACTGACTCTTCTGGGGTGTGGGGCCTCCGGCCCCCTGCCGCCGGCTCGACAAAGATTTCCGCTGGCTCGTTCCTCGCTACCGGAAATCCAACTCGCCTACACGGCAGGCGGCCTCCGGCCCCCTGCTCAACCCTGTTGGCATGGAGATTAGATGGTGGAGAAATCGATGAATACCGTTAGTAGCATGCTCGCGTCGATTTCCGGCGTCGGACGTGATTCCCATCGGGGTGGGTACTCCCGGCCGGTGTTTTCCGGGGCCGAGCTTGAGCTGCGCGACTGGTTCACCGCCGAAGCCTCCCAGCGTGGCCTCGAGGTCAGCACCGATCGCAACGGGATCATGTGGGGCTGGTGGGATGCAGGAGCGGGGGACCGGACCGGCGCGCTGGTCACCGGAAGCCACCTCGATTCGGTGCCCGGTGGCGGGGCGTTCGACGGACCGCTCGGCGTGAGCGCTGCGCTCGCCGCCGTCGACGTCCTGAAGGAACGGGGCGTCGAGCCGCGACGCTCCCTCGCCGTGACCGTCTTCCCGGAGGAGGAAGGCTCCCGGTTCGGGGTGGCCTGCCTCGGATCGCGGCTCCTCACCGGTGCCATCGACGCCGATAAGGTGCGGAACCTCAAGGACACCGACGGCAACACCTTCGCCGACGTCAGCCGAGCGAACGGACTGGACCCGGCACGTCTCGGCCGCGACGAGGACGGCCTCCGGACCATCGGCGACTTCGTTGAACTCCACGTCGAGCAGGGCCGGGCTCTGATCGACCAGGACGCACCGGTCGGCGTCGGCTCCTCCATCCTCGGGCACGGACGGTGGCGGCTGAGCGTTGCAGGTCAGGGCAACCACGCCGGCACCACCCTGATGGCAGACCGCGCCGACCCGATGGTCGTCGCCGCACAGATTATCCTGGCCATCCGCCGGATCGCCGCAGCACAGGATGACGCCCGCGCTACCGTCGGACGGCTGCAGCCAGTCCCGGGCGGCACCAACGTCATCGCCTCGCGCGTCGACCTGTGGCTCGACGTCCGCCACCCCGACGATGCCGTCACTGCTGCCCTCGTCGAGTCGATCCACGGTCAGGCCCAGAAGGCAGCAGCGTTCGAGGGGTGCGCAGTGACACTGACTGAAGAATCCTTCAGCAGCACCGTCCACTTCGATGCACCCCTGCAGCGCCAGCTGCAGAACTCGCTGCGCCGGTCGAACGACGGGAACCCGGTACCAGCCCTGCCCACCGGTGCCGGGCACGACGCCGGTGTGCTGGCCGGTTACGTCCCCTCGGCCATGGTGTACATCCGCAACCCGACCGGCATCAGCCACTCGCCGGAAGAGTACGTCGAACGCGACGACGCCAACCTCGCAGCCACGGCGCTCGCCGACGTGCTGGAAGACCTGCTGTGACGACGTTCTGGTGTGAACAGGCCTGGGTGGCCGGACGGGGGATCCAACAGCGGGTCCGCATTGAAACCGATGACTCAGGCACCATTACCGGCGTGACTTGCGGCGTTGACGCCGCACCGGAGGACAACAGGGACCTCACCGGTGTGGTGTTCCCCGCCGCCGCCAACGCCCACTCGCACGCGTTCCACCGGGTGCTCCGGGGACGGACCCACGACGGCGGCGGTGACTTCTGGGTGTGGCGTGAGGAGATGTACCGCGCCGCCGGAACGCTGACCCCCGCCAGCTACGAACGGCTCGCCACTGCGGTCTTCGCCGAGATGGTGGTCACTGGCTGGACCAGCGTCGCCGAATTCCACTACGTACACCACCAGCCCGGTGGTGAGCCCTACGGGGCGACCGGGGACGGCCCGCATGCCATGGAGCTGGCCCTGTGCCGCGCCGCGATCGCTGCCGGAATCCGGTTGACGCTGCTGGACACCTGCTACCTCGCCGGCGGCATCGGAACACCGCTGTCTCCCGATCAGGAACGGTTCGGCGACGCCGACGCGGCGGCCTGGCTGGAGCGGTTCGCCGACCTGCGCCGGACTATTGCCGAACACTTCGACCCGGACCTCGTGACCGTCGGGGCAGCCCTGCATTCGGTCCGGGCGGTGCCTGAAACAGCCCTGCGCATCCTCGCCGCAGGCCTCCCCACCGATGTCCCACTCCACATCCACCTGTCCGAGCAGCCCGCCGAGAACGCGGACTGCGAAAAGCACTATGGCACCACACCGGCCGGACTGCTGCACCGGCACGGATTGCTCTCCGACCGATTAAGCGTCGTCCACGCCACTCATCTCACCGCTGAGGACATCGCCCTGTTGGGAGGCGCCGGGACCACAGCAGTCCTGTGTCCCACCACCGAGGCGGACCTTGCCGACGGGATCGGCCCCGCCCGGGCGCTGCAGGACGCCGGAGCGCGGATCGCGCTCGGCACCGACCAGCACGCGGTGATCGACCCCTGGCTGGAAATGCGGGCCCTCGAACATGGGGAACGGCTCGGTTCGGGCCTGCGCGGACGGTTCAGCCCCGCAGACCTGCTCAACGCCGCCACCACCGGGGCCACCCACTCGATGGCCACCCCCGTCTCCGCCATCGAGGTCGGTCGACCCTGCGACCTGGTCAGTATCAACCCGGCGTCGCTGCGCACCATCGGCTCCAGCCCCGCCCAGTTACCCCTCACCGCCACCGCCGCGGATGTGACAGCCGTGGTCGTCGCCGGTCATCTGGTGGCGCGCGACGGACACCATCTCGCACTCGGCGACCCGGCCGGACTGCTGGCCGCTGCCCTGAAAGGAAACGCATGAGCCTCGTGATCACCAACATCGGTGAACTCACCACCCAGGACCGTGAACACACGGTCCTGCGGAACGCCGCGGTGGTGTTCGAGGGAGAACGGATCAGCTGGATTGGCGCGGCAGCCGATGCGCCAGCCGCCGACGACATGATCGATGCGCAGGGCCGGGCAGGGCTTCCGGGCTGGGTGGACAGCCACACCCATCTGGTCTTCGCGGGGGACCGCACCGCCGAATTCGAGGCGCGGATGGCGGGCCAGGACTACGCCGCCGGCGGTATCGCCGTCACCACTGACGCGACCCGCACTACGTCCGATTACGACCTCACCCGACTGCTCCTCGGCCGGGTCGCCGAAGCGAACGCGGGCGGCACCACCTACCTGGAAACCAAGACGGGGTACGGGCTCGACGTCGAGCACGAGGGGCGCAGCGCCCGCATCGCCGCCGGCGTCGTCGACGAGGTGACGTACCTCGGGGCGCATCTGATTCCCGCAGGGATTGACCCCGACCAGTATGTCCGTCTGGTCTGCGGTCCCATGCTCGACGCCGTCCGCCCGTACGTCAGCTGGGCCGACGTGTTCTGTGAGCGCGGAGCCTTCAGCGCCGAGCAGTCCCGCGAGATCCTCACGGCCTGCCGCGACGCGGGACTGGGACTGCGGGTCCATGGAAACCAGCTGGGTCCCGGTGCCGGGGTGCAGCTCGCCGTCGAGTTCGGCGCCGCCAGTGTAGACCACGTGAACTACCTGGACGAGGCGGACATCGCTGCCCTCGCCGACAGCTGGTCCGGGTACGACGACGGCACCGGACCCCGGGGAACGGTGGCTGGCTGCCTGCCCGCCTGCGACCTGTCCACCCGCCAGCCCCTCGCGCCGGGGCGTGCTCTGCTGGATGCCGGTGTCCAGATCGCGCTGGCCTCCAACTGCAACCCCGGCACCTCCTACACCACCTCGATGGCCTACTGCGTGACCACTGCAGTGCTTCAGATGGGGCTCAGCGTTCACGAAGCCGTCCGGGCCGCCACCTTCGGGGGCGCGCTGGCCCTGCACCGGGAAACGGGGACCGACGACGACGGCGCCCGCGCGGTCGGGTCCCTCGCCGTCGGGCACCGGGCGGACCTGCAGTTGCTGAACGCACCGTCGGCCACCCACCTGGCGTACCGCCCGGGAGTGCCCCTGACCCACGCCGTCTGGAAGCAGGGCAACCGGATCGTCTGAGCGCCGGAGGGGAACTGAACGGCGCAGGGTCGGGCAGCGCACAGTCAGACGGCGGGAATCCGGGTCCGGGTGAGTTCCTCGGAGAGCTCCCACAGCCGGGCGGCGTCCTCAGCACTGCGAAGGGGAGGGTACAGCTGCTGTTCGGCAGGCGCCCCGCCCAGATGGCCCGCCCCGCTCGGGCCATAAAACGCGGCTCCGGCGGCGACGGTAGCGGTTGCCGCCAGGAGTGCGGGGAGACCCGCCGTCTCCGCCGTGCCGAGCAACAGGCCATGGGCGGAGAGCCAGCGAATCAGCCGGACCTGCGGCGTGTCCGAACTCCGTCCAAGTTCAGGGCGGGCGGCGAGCAGGTTGGTGGGGGCAACCCCGGGGTGCGCGAGGTTGCTGCTGATTCCCCAGCCACCCTCCCGGCTGCGGCGATCAAGCTCGAGCCCGAACAGGCCCAGCGCGATCTTGGACTGGCTGTAGGCCCGCTGCCCGTCATAGCTGTGCTTCCAATTCGCGTCGTCCCAGTTGATGGCACCCCGGCGGGCAGCGATGCTGACCTGCGAGGTGACTCTTGCGCCACCCTCCTGGAGCAGCGGCAGGAGTTGGCTGACGAGCGCGAAGTGGCCCAGGTGGTTCGTCCCGAACTGCAGCTCAAACCCGTCGGTCGTCTGCTGGCGGCTCGGTGGGGTCATCACTCCCGCATTGTTGATGAGGATATGGATCGGCTTTCCTTCAGCGCGAAGGTTCCGGCCAAGCGCGGCGACCGAGCCCAGCGACGACAAGTCGAGGTCTCTCAGCGACACGGTGGCAGCCGGTACCCGGCTGCGGATCCCCGCGACGGCGGCTTCCCCCTTGCTCAGGTTCCGCACGGGCAGGATCAGTTCCGCCCCGGCCTGGGCGAGGCGCCGGGCCATGCCCAGGCCCATCCCGTCACTGGCTCCGGTGATCAGGACCCGCTTTCCTGCCAGTGATGGAAGGGTGAGGTCAGGTGTTGTGCGTGCCATGTGCTGCTCCTTCGATGGTGTGTTCCTTCACGATCACCCCTGGGCCGCACCGCAACAAGGGCCTCCCGATCCGAGGCTGGGGAGAGCTCCCCAGCCAGGAGACTCCGGGCAGGGGTGGTAACCAGTCCGGTGCGCAAAGGGGGATTCGCAGACCGTGGCTCCCGCTGGGCCGGGTGACTAGCATGAGACATCGCTGCGAAAGGAATCATCGTGATCGACCGCACCGGACTCGCCGGGTTCCTGCGGACCCGCCGGGAGGCGCTGCAACCCGAGGACGTGGGGCTGCCACGTGGCGAACGACGCCGAACCGCTGGCCTCCGCCGTGAGGAGGTCGCATCCCTGTGCCACATGTCGACCGACTACTATGCCCGGCTCGAGCGCGAGCGGGGGCCGCAACCGTCCGAGCAGATGCTTTCCTCAATCGCTCAGGGACTGCACCTCTCGCGCGACGAACGCAACCACCTGTTCCTGCTTGCCGGCCATAATCCGCCAACGCGCGAACAGACGGGTGAGCACATCAGCCCCGGGCTCCTTCGGGTCCTGGACCGGCTGGAAGACACCCCCGCCGAGCTGGTTACCGAGCTGGGCGAGACACTGAAGCAGACCAGGCTGGGGGTGGCGCTCACCGGGGACACCACGGGGCTGACGGGGCCGGAGAGGTCCCTCGGCTACCGGTGGTTCACCAATCCCGAGGTCCGGACCCGCTACGCCCCCGAGGACCATTCGTTCCTGAGCCGCATGTTCACCGCCGGGTTGCGGGGAGTCCTGGCACACCGGGGACCGGAGTCCCGGGCCGCTGAGCTGGCGGAGATGCTCCTTGACCGCAGCGACGAGTTCCGCCGTCTTTGGGCCGACCACGAAGTGGGGCTGAGGCCACGGGACGTCAAGCACTTCATTCACCCGGAGGTGGGCGCCCTGGAACTGCACTGTCAACAGCTGGTCGATCCGGGCCAATCCCACTCCCTGCTCGTCTACACGGCCGTTCCGGGCAGCGAGACAGCGGAGAAGCTGCGGCTGCTCTCAGTCATCGCGGTGTAGCGGGTTGTCCCCATCCGGTCACCTTTGGTCCCGGGATCCGGACCAAAGGTGACCGCATTAGGTTTTAGGCTGTGAAGCAGAATCCGCCACCGGGTGGGCTCGAAGGAACGAGAGAGGACCGCGTAATGGACTGGAAGATTGAGGTTGTTCCGATCCCTGTCACAGATGTTGACCGGGCCAAAGCCTTCTACGTTGACCAGGTCGGTTTCACTGCCGATCACGACCAGCAGGTCGATGAGAACCTGAGGTTCGTCCAGCTCACCCCACCGGGATCCGCCTGCTCCATTGTGATGGGGACTGGGCTGACCGAGATGGCTCCGGGGACACAGAAGGGGGTCATGATCGTCGTCCCCAATGCCGATGACGCCCTTCGGCACCTCACCGACAACGGGGTATCTGCGCGCGGGGTCGAGGAGATGGAGTGGGGCCGGTTCGTGTACTTCGCCGACCCCGACGGCAACGAGTGGGCACTCCAGGAACTGCCAAACTACTCGTGAACCGGGACCCGGCGAGAACGCTGAGCTGGGTGATGAGAGGACCCGCCGCATGACGAATGACACCGCCAAGGAAGATCTTCACCGCTATCTGCGCACGGCCCGCGCTGCCCTGCTGTGGAAGCTGGACGGTCTCTCCGAGTACGACGTCCGCCGGCCGCTGACCCCGAGCGGCACCAACCTGCTGGGCCTCGTCAAGCACGTCGCGAGCGTGGAGTTCGGCTACCTCGGCGACACGTTCGGTCGCCCCTCCGGCGAGCCTCTGCCCTGGTTCGATGACGACGCCGAGCCGAACGCGGACATGTGGGCCACCGCCGACGAGTCGCGGGAGCAGATCATCGGGCTGTACCACCGGGCGTGGGCACATGCTGACGCGACGATCGACGCGCTGACGCTTGAGTCGACCGGGCACGTTGCGCACTGGTCCGATGACCGAAACCCGGTGACGCTGCACCTGATCCTGATCCATCTGCTTGCGGAGACCAACCGTCATGCCGGGCACGCCGACATTGTGCGGGAACTCATCGACGGATCGGCCGGGCTGCAGCCGCACAACGACAACCTGCCGCCCGGGGACCTTTCCTGGTGGGAAACCTACCGGAACACCCTGGAACGTAGTGCAGTGGAAGCAGCACGGAACACGCGGCGGCGGATGACCGGGGGAGGAGCTACTTTACTGCTCCTGCTGTGAGGCCGCCGATCAGCCGCTTCTCGATCAAGGCGAAGAGGATGATCACGGGAATGATCGCCACGATCGAGACACCGAACACGTACTGCCACGAGGTGGCGTACTGACCGATGAACTTGGTCAACGCAACTGACAGCGGCTGGTTCTCCGCCGTTGACATGATCACCAGAGACGCCGCGAACTCGTTCCACGATGAGACGAAGGTGAAGATCACCGCCGTGACGATGCCCGGCCAGACCAGCGGCAGGTTCACCCGGAACATCACCGTCAGCTTCCCTGCGCCGTCCAGCTGGGCTGCCTCATCGATCTCCTTCGGAATCGCCGCGAAGAAGCTGTGCATGATCCACAGGGCGAAGGAAAGGTTGAACGCCGCGTTGATCAGGATCATCGCCAGCCAGGTGTCGTTGATCCCCAGCACCAGCATTTCCCTGAACAAACCGGCGGTGAGCACTGCAGGTTGCAGCATCTGGGTGACAATGACCAGGAACAGGAACACCGTCTTCCCGGGGAAGCGGAACCTCGCTGTGTAATAGGCCGCCGGGGTGGCGACGAGCAGCACCAGCAGGGTCGCGAACACGGCGATGATGATCGTCGAGACCAGGTTGTAGGGCAGCGGTGTTTCGGGGGTGTCCCACATGGTCACATAGTTGCTCCACTGCAGGCCCTCGGTGGGGAAGTAGGCGGGCGGCACCGCGAGGATCTCCGAGCGGGTCTTCAGCGACCCCACGAGCATGATCACGTAGGGGAGCAGGAACACCAGGGCGACGACGGCGCCGATCGCCATCCGCAGTCCCATCCGGCGGCCTGATACCTGGTCGGAGCCATACCGTTTCCGGCGTGCCTGCGCCGGGGGGAGAGTTGCCGGACCCGGGGCGATGGTGGCCATGTCTAGAGCTCCTTCATCGGCTTGACGATTTTCACGTACGCCGCAACGATCACGATGACAATGGCAAAGTTGAGCACGCTCAGGGCACTGGCGATGTCGACCCGGCGGTCAAACTGCAGCACCTTGAAGATGTAGGTCATCAGGGTGTCTGCCTGGTACCCGGGAATCGAACCGGTGATGATCCTCAGGATCGGCAGGTTATTGAACACGTTGATGATGTTGATCAGCACCGCCACCGCGAGGGCCCCGCGAAGCTGCGGCAGCACAATGCTGAAGTAGGTGCGGAACCGGCCCGCCCCGTCCATCTTTGCCGCCTCCAGCGCGTCCTCCGGTACCGCCTGCAGCCCTGCCAGCAGGGTGTAGGCGGTGAAGGGGATCGAGACGAACACGGCGACGATGATGGCCAGGCCGAGCGCCGGGATGACGTTCTTGGTGAAGCCGTAGGGACTGTCGAGGATGCCGATGTCCACCAGGAAGGCATTCATGATGCCGTAGTTGCTGTCCAGGCCGTAGTAGAACACGGTGGTGGTCATCACCACGCTTGCGGCCCACGGGACAACCACTGCCATCCGGACCAGGGTGCGTCCGGGGAAGGGCTTGTTGAGGAACTGTGCCAGGGCCAGGGAGATCAGCACTGTCAACGAGACCACCACCACCACCCAGACCACTGTATTCAGGAGAACCCGGGGCAGGTTGGGGTCGGTGAAGACATCGGCGAAGTTCGCAAACCCCGCGGACCCCTGGTCGATCCCGCTCTGGCTGATTTCCCGGGTGGAGTTGTAGATCATGAACCCGGCCGGGAAAATCACTATCGCGAAGATCAGGAGGAGTACCGGCCCAATCCAGGGGAGGGCTGCGGGAAGGCCGTCGGAATTCTGGCGGCGGCGCTTTCGTCCTGGGGACGCGGCCGGGTTGGCCAGTACGGGCTGTGCACTCATGGTAAATAGCTCATTCTCTGCCGCCGGTGGGGGTGGTACCGCGGAGTGCCTTCCGCAAGGGGAAGGCACTCCGCGGTGTGTGGGCTACTCGGCTGCTTCGTCGGCCTCGGCCTGGATCTGCTCAAGTACCTCTGCAGGTTCCATCCCCTGGCCCAGCTGGCCGAACAGGGACTTGAACGCACCGTCGGTGGCGTTCCAGGCCGGGTTGGAGGTGGGGTAGAACACCGCGCTCGGCAGCATCTCCAGGAACGGCGCCAGGGTCTCGTCACCGGACATCTCCTCGGCACCGGAAATGGTGGTCGGGAGGAAGCCCTCGGTACTGACCCATTCCACGTAGTTCTCCGGAGCGAAGAAGAAGTCCATGAAAGCGGTGACAGCCTCGGCCTTGTCGCCGTCGTTCTTGAACGACATGAGCCGGTCGGCAACGCCCAGGGTGGCCGGTTCGCCCGACGCCGTGGGAATGTTCGCCAGCCCGTAGTTTAGCTCGGGGTTCTCGGCTTCAATCTGCCCCACGGTCTGCGGCAGGCCGTACACCATGCCGATCTGGCCCTGGATGAACACATTGATCATCGGGGTGCGCTGGGTGGCGCCCGGATCGGCCTGGGTCAGGCCGTCGTCGATCATGCGCTTCATGAACTCGGCTGCCTCGAGGTTCTCGGGAGTGTTCACGGTAATTTCGCTTTCGTCACCGAATCCACCGCCGTTCCCTGCCATCCAGATCAGTGCCTCGCCCTGGGCCTCCTCGGACCCGAGCGGCATGCCGTAGCCGGGCGTGCCGGTCTCGGTGATCGCCGCTGCCGCATCGTAGAGCTCGTCCCAGGTGGTGGGCGGGCCATCGACCCCGGCCTCCTCGAACAGGTCCTCGTTGTAGAACAGGGCCCGCGCCGAAGCGAGGAGTGGCAGGGCGTACTGGGTGCCGTCCACCTGCTCGTTGGCGGCGAAGGACTCCTGGAAGTCGGCGATCGTCTCTGGCGACGCGATCTCCTCGGCGGTATACAGCAGGCCCTCGGTGGCGAACGCTGAGAAAGCGCCGCCGTTATAGATATCCGGGGCCTCGCCAGCCTGGATCTGGGTGTTCAGCACCGATTCAAGGTTCTCCCACGATTCGACCTGAAGATTGATGGAGATGTCCTCGTTGGCTGCCTCGAACTCCTCGATGACACCCTCCCAGAGGGCCCGGCTTCCGTCGGAGTAGCTGGGCACCAGCAGGTCCAGTGACGTGCTGCCCTCCTCCTCCCCACCGCTGTCTCCGCCGCCGAAGCCGCAGGAGCTGAGCATAAGACCGGCGACCGCCACACTGGCGACCATGCCGGTACGGATTGATTTCTTCATGGTTTCCTCGTTCTCCCAAAGGTGGCGCAGCGGCTGTGGCTGACACCGGAATACTTGCAACAAGTTGACGGTATTGCCTTCAGAATGAGCATTACTGTTCATCCGTTGTGGATTGATAATTGCGTGATCCATGTCTCACGTCAAGCGGGCGCGCTGATCGAGATCTGAGTGTTACGGCATCCGCACTGCCAAAAGTGCCCGGGGAGTGGTTAGATTGTTACTGATCGCTTTACCCCTTGAAACGTCAGACCCAATCACCGCGGGATGAGCCGCCGTAAACCGCAAAGGAGCTCCCGATGCCCCACACCGCCCCCCAGGCACCCGGATCCGCAGGCACGCACATGGACCAGGAGCTCCACTCGCAGCCCGCCGTCTGGCGCCAGGCCATCGACCAGGCAGCCTCCGAGAATCTCCTCCCCGCCGACGGCGAACGCGTTGCCGTCATCGGCTGCGGCACGTCCTGGTTCATGGCGCAAAGCTACGCCGCCGCGCGCGAAAGCGCCGGGAAGGGACTGACCGATGCGTTTGCGGCCTCCGAGGCAGCGGTGGTGGCTGGCCGCGGCTACGACGCCGTCGTCGCGATCTCCCGCTCCGGCACCACCACCGAGGTGCTCGAACTCATGACGGAACTCAAGGGGTCCGTCCGGATCATCGCCGTCATCGGCGACACCAGTTCCCCGGCCATCACCCTGGCCGACGCCGTCGTCGCCCTGCCCTACGCCGACGAGCAGTCGGTGGTGCAGACCCGTTTCGCCACCGCAGCCCTCGCCTACCTGCTGGCGTCACTGGGCATCGACCTGGGCGGAGCGATCACCGATGCGACAGCAGCACTGGAGATGGACCTCCCTGCCGAGATGCTCGACGCCGAGCAGTTCACCTTCCTGGGGACCGGCTGGACCGTGGGGCTTGCGCACGAGGCGGGGCTGAAGATGCGTGAGGGAGTACAGGGCTGGACCGAGTCCTACCCCGCCAAGGAATACCGCCACGGACCCATCTCGATCGCCGCCCCGGGCCGGGTGGTGTGGCTATTCGGCGACGACGTCGCGGGACTCGCCAACGACGTTGCTCCCACCGGTGCCGACTATGTCCACACCGGGCGCCACCCGCTGGCCGACCTGGCCCTGATCCACAAGATCACTCTCGCCCGGGCCCGTGCCCGCGGGCTGGACCCGGACCTGCCCCGGAACCTCACCCGCTCAGTGATCCTGGACTCCTAGTACCGATGACCCACCACCCGGCGACGACGGCGGACCCGGCACCGGCACCCCTGACGGACCTCGTGCTGGCCATCGACGTGGGCGGCACCGACCTGAAGTCGGCCCTCGCCGATCCGGACGGGACCCTCCTCGACATCCGGCGCACCCCCACCCCGGCACCCTCACAGATCCCCGGGGAGAGCATCGTGGAACGCGCGGCCGAGCTCCTCGCCGACTACCGCGCCGCCTGGCCAGCCCACCGCATCGGCGCCATCGGGCTGATCGCTCCGGGACTGGTTGATGAAATCAACGGCGTCGGAATCTACTCAGCGAACCTCGGCTGGCGCGACTTCCCGTTTGTCCGGCGCCTCCAGGACGCCACCGGTCTTCCGGTCACCTACGCGCACGACGTCGGCGCTGCCGGCGACGCCGAGATGCGCTTCGGCGCTGCCCGCGGGCTCGAGGACGTCGTCGTCATGATCATCGGGACCGGGATCGCGGGCGCCGTGTTCTGCGGGGGAGTGCGCGTGCTGGCCGGCGGATATGCCGGTGAGCTGGGGCACGCCCGGGTGCCCGGCGGGCTGCCGTGCACCTGCGGTGTGGTCGGGTGCCTGGAAACCGTTGGTTCAGCGGGAGCAATCGCCCGCCGCTATGCAGAACAGAGCAGCCAACCGGTCACCGGTGCGCGGGACGTGTTCGACGCCGCAGCCGCGGGGGATCCGGTCGCCCGCCAGGTGATAGACGACGCCGTCGCGGCGCTGGCCTTCAGCATCAGCCAACTGGTCGCTATCCTCGGCACCGAGGCCGTGGTGATCGGCGGCGGGCTGGCCCAGGCCGGTGAGTCGTTGCTCGGCCCGCTGCGCCGCGAGGTTGACAGGAACCTCTCCTTCCACCGGCGACCGGTCCTCCTGGAGGCGCGGATGGGTCAGGACGCCGGCCTGATCGGCGCGGCACTGCGCGCCCGCAGCCTCCTGGATACGCCATGACTGGGGACCTGCGCTCCCGCGGGACCATCATCACGGTGACGGCGAACCCGGCGGTCGACCTGACCTATGCGGTGCCGCGACTGATCCCCGGATCATCCCACCGGGTGCGCCAGCCCCTGCTGCGCGCCGGCGGCAAGGGGCTCAACGTTGCGCGGGTCCTGCACCAGGCGGGATACCGGACCGTTGCACTGGCACCGGTCGGTGGTCTGTCAGGCACCGAGTTCCGGGAAGAACTCGTCGCCAGCGGGGTCCCACACATGCTGACCCCGACGGCGGCCGCCACCCGCCGCAGCATGGCCTTCGTCGACGGCGAGGCCGGGCAGACCAGCATCTTCAACGAGACCGGGCGCCCCCTGACGGACACCGAATGGGAGGCGCTCTCCGCGGCGTTCGAGGCCCAGCTCGACGGTGCCGGGGCGCTGGTCGGATCCGGCAGCCTGCCCGACGGCGCGCCGGTAGACTTCTACCCCTCCCTCGTGCGGCGTGCCCGGAAGCATGGTATTCCCAGTCTCATCGACACCTCCGGCGACGCGCTGCTGGCGGCGGCCGACGCCGGCGCGGACCTCCTCAAACCCAACCACCACGAACTGCTGGCAGCCACCGGCGCCACGACGCTCGACGACGGCGCCCGGCAACTGTTGGACCGTGGTGCGGGTGCGGTGGTGGTCAGTTGCGGGGAGGAGGGCATGGCCCTGCACCGGACCGGGAGCCCCACCCTGTGGGCGTCACTGCCACGGGTGGACGGCAACCCGACAGGTGCTGGGGACGCCGCCGTCGCCGCCCTCGCGGTCGTGCTGGCCTCGGGCGCGACCGGTGCCTGGGACACCGCAGCCTCCCGGCACCGCGACGAGACTCTGCTGCGGCTGGCCACTGCCTGGTCGGCCGCCGCTGTCCTGATGCCGGCAGCGGGAGAGCTGCACGCCAGCTACCTGGAGCTGATCGACGCAGTGACCATCACCCAGGACCGACCCCCGAGCCCCCACGCACAGCAGGAGCCCCGACCATGACCCTCACACCGACACACGATCTGATGGCCGCGGCTGTTGCCTCAGGGGCGGGCCTCGGCGCCTTCAACGTGATCCACCTGGAAACCGCCGAAGCGCTGGTGGCCGGCGCCGAGACGGCGGGACTCCCGGTGATCCTGCAGATCTCCGAAAACTGCGTCAAATACCACCGGGGGCTGGAGCCGATCGCCCTGGCAACGCTCGCGGTCGCCCGGTCGGCGAGCGTGCCGGTTGCCGTGCACCTGGACCACGCCGAGGACCCCGAGCTGGCCCTCGCCGCCGTGGACCTGGGCTTCGGCTCGGTCATGTACGACGGCGCCGCGCTGCCGTTCGACGGCAACGTCGCCACCACCTCCCGAGTTGCCGCCTACGCCCGGGAACGCGGCGTGTACGTGGAGGCCGAATTGGGCCGGATCGGCGGCAAGGACGGCGCCCACGCGCCGGGGGTCCGCACCGACCCGGGGGAGGCCGCGTCCTTCGTGACGGCAACGGGCGTGGACGCCCTGGCCGTCGCCGTCGGCTCGTCCCACGCCATGACGCAGCGCAGCGCCGAACTGGACCTGGTGCTCATCGCTGCCCTGAAGTCAGTCCTTGAGGTGCCGCTAGTGCTCCACGGATCATCGGGGGTCTCCGACGCGAATCTTACCGCGGCAATCCGGGCCGGAATGACGAAGATCAACGTCTCCACCCACCTGAACCAGCTGGCCACCAATGCCGTCCGCCTATACCTCGAGCACAACCCGTCAGCGGTCGACCCGCGCAAGTACCTCGCCGCCGGACGCGCCGCCATCGAACCTGAGGCGGCCCGCCTGCTCACCCTGTTCGCCGCCGCGGGCACAGCACCCGGGAAGGGGCAGACACCATGAAACGTGCAGAACGGCTCAACGCCATCCTTGACCTGCTGGCAGTGGCCAGCCAGGTGGACGTCGAGGAGATCGTCACCAAGCTTAAGGTCTCACCAGCGACCGCCCGGCGGGACCTGGACAGCCTCGCTGAGCAACGGCTGCTGACCCGCACCCACGGGGGTGCCAGCATCGAGGCTGTCGCGTACGACCTGCCCGGGCGTTACAACAGGGACGCCCACGCGGACCAGAAGCGGGCCATTGCCCAGGCAGCAAGTGACCTCATTCCCAAGGGAGCGGTGATCGGGCTCTGCGGCGGGACCACCAGCACTGCGATCGCCTCGGCGCTGAGCAAGCGCAGCGACCTGATGGAACCCTCCACCAAGCCCACCCTGACGGTCGTGACCAACGCGATCAATATCGCGGCCCAGCTGGTGGTCCGGCCCAACTTCAAGATCATGGTTACCGGCGGGATCGTCAACCCGCGGTCCTACGAGTTGGTGGGATCCTATGCCGACGCGGTGCTGCAGCGGGTAGCCCTTGACTTCGCATTCGTCGGGGTCAATGGCCTGGACCCGATCGTTGGCCCCACGATCAGTGACGAGGGCGAGGCGGCAGTCAACGCGATGGTCGCCAAGCGGGCAACCACCGCCTACGTGGTCGCTGACTCATCGAAAATCGGCACCCGCTGCTTCGCCACCATGACCGGCTACACCTTCAGCAACCTGATCACCGATTCCGGGATCACCGACGCCCAGCGACAGTCGTTCGAGGACCACGGCACCACGGTGATCGTGGCGCCGATGGTCGCCACCGACTAGCCACAGGAGCTCCCACTAGGATGGCTGCCATGCCCACCGATGCCACCCACCCGTCCGCACCGCCCGCCCCCGGCGACGCCGGGACTTCCTCGTCCGGCCAGCGCCGCCGGATCACCGCGGAGATCGCAATTGTCCTGGGGTTATCCCTCGGCCAGTCAGCGGTCTACGCCGTGGTGAACCTGCTCGACAAACTCAGCCAGGCCCCGCTGGCGGCCCAGACCACGCGGCTCAACCCCGTGCTCAACGACCGGCAGTACTTCGACCTCACCTACCAGCTCCTGGGCATTTTCTTCGCGCTGATCCCGGTGTTCCTGGTGCTGTTCCTCCTCACAGAGCCCGGAAAGTCGGCGTTCAGGACGCTGGGCTTCACCTTCAGCCGGCCCCGGGTGGACTTCGGGCTCGGTTTTGGTCTGGCAGTCCTGATCGGTGCCGGCACGCTGGGCGTATACGCGGGCGGCAGGGCGCTGGGCATCACGACAGCGATCGAACCGGCCGCGCTCGACGCCTACTGGTGGACGGTGCCGGTGCTCATCCTGTCGGCACTACGCCATGCTGTGGTGGAAGAGGTCATTGTGGTGGGGTATCTGTTTCACCGGCTGCGCCACCTCGGCTGGTCGATGCCAGTCATCATTGTCAGCAGCGCACTGCTGCGGGGCAGCTACCACCTGTATCAGGGGTTTGGGCCGTTTATCGGCAATTTCATCATGGGGTTGATCTTCGGGTACGCCTACACCCGCGCCAAGCGGGTGATGCCGCTGGTGATCGCCCACGCCCTGCTGGACATTGCGGGCTTCGTGGGCTTCGCGCTCTTCGGGTCGGCGATCGGGATCGGCGACTAGGAACCCCGGCCTAGGAAAGGACCTAAGAATCCGGCGCGTGAGGAGGAGCTAGATCTCCACCAGGCCGCTGGCGGTCTCGAAAGTCACTGACATCACGCCGGGGGTGCCGTTCGGGGCCACCCACCTCACCGCTACGCCATCGAGGGGATCGGTGGCGGGGGTGCCCAGCCATTCGGCGATCCTGTCGGGTGAACCTGCGATGGTCAACGAGTCGAGCCGGACCGTCGTCGGGCGGGCCTGCGACGGGTGCAGCGCCTCGGTCCCGTCATCCCACCTCAACATGTAGGGGACCTGAGGGTCGGCGATCAAACCCTTGATACCGATCTGCTGCCAGGTCAGTTCCTGTCCGTCAGGGAACTTGCGGTTCCCGGGAACCGCGCTGCGGCCAAGCCGCTGCTCAAACGGGGCGAGGTCATCGACCGCGACGCACCAGCCCATCCAGCCTCCACCGGCTTCGGAGCGCGCACGGACCGCCTGGCCGAAAGGTGCCTTGTCCGACGCGGGGTGGTTGAGCACCTCGACCACCTCAAGGTACTGGCCATTCAGCAGGGGGAAAATCATGTTTCGCGTGCCGAAGCGGGGGTGGACACCGCCCTTCACCGGTTCGATCCCCAAGGCAGCGGAAATCCTCCCCGCTGTCGCTACGAGGCCGTCGGGTTCACAAGCATATGAGACATGGTCCAAGCGCATGGCCCTAGTTTTGCACTTTGTGATGTGTGTCTCGACTTAGGGTTACCTAACCTCCTCCGGGGCCGCGCTACGGCGGCAGCCAGCATGACCGCCGCGTTCATATATTTGCACCCGGACGGCTTCTTCGGGTTATCTAGGAGCAGGTCACGAGTGCCAGCACGGAGCGGATTGCCGCTCCACCAGAGCCCCGGCTTGCTGGACGGCAACCCTCCTTCGCGGCGGGGTGCCCCGGGTGACGACCAGGCGGTGGGCAAGGTGTCCGGCGCAAGCGCGGACTTCGAGGCGGGCGGTTTTCAGTGACATCTCTTCACACGACCCAACAGGGCAGCACCATCCATTCCCAGCAGGACGGGGTGGTACGGACCCGCAGCCTGGGCTCCTTCACCTGCGAAACCGGGGGGTACCTCCCGGAGCTCACCCTCGCCTACGAAACCTGGGGCACCCTCAACGAGGACGCCTCCAACGCAGTCCTGATCCAGCATGCGCTGACGGGCAGCTCCCACGTGGCCCGGGGGGATTCGGACGAGGACGGCTGGTGGGACCAGCTGGTCGGCCCGGGCAAGACCATCGACACCACCAGGTATTTCGCCGTGTCGATCAACATGCTGGGCGGGTGCTACGGTTCCACCGGCCCCGCCAGCCTGGATCCCGACGGCGTCCCGTGGGGGTCGCGGTTCCCGTTCCTGACGGTGCGGGATTCAGTGCAGGCCGAGGCGCTGCTCGCGGATGCACTGGGAATAGGGACCTGGCATTCGGTGCTCGGGGGGTCCCTCGGCGGGGCGAGGGCGCTTGAGTGGGCGCTGACGTACCCGGACCGGGTTCAACGATGCGCGGTCATCGCGTGCACTGCGGCGAGCTCCGCTGAACAGATCGCCTTCGCCCAGGCCCAGCTCGCGGCCATCCGCCTGGATCCCGGGTTCGCTGGCGGCGACTACTATCCCGGCAGCGGGCCCACCGCCGGGCTGGGACTGGCGCGGCGTATCGCCCACATCACCTACCGGTCCGAGCCCGAACTTGAGTACCGGTTTGGCCGGTCGCCCCAGGGTCGCGAGACCCCCTTCGGCTCCACCGATCCGGCGGCACGTGGCCGCTACCAGGTGGAGAGCTACCTGGACCACCAGGCGGACAAGCTGGTGGATCGCTTCGACGCCAACAGCTATGTAGCGCTGACCGAAGCGCTGATGGGGCATGACGCGGGCCGCGACCGTGGCTCGCTGCACTCAGCGTTGCAGTCGGCCCGGGCACAGTTCTTCATTGCCGCGGTGGACTCGGACCGGCTCTACTATCCCAGCCAGTCCCAGCTCCTGGCGGACTCGCTGCCCGGTGAGGTACCAGTGCACCTGATCACCTCGCCGATCGGCCACGACGCGTTCCTCACCGAGGTCGGCCAGCTCGACGGCAGGCTGCGGGAGGCCTTTTACTCCTAGCCCGGGACGACGCCGGGCCCGGGGCGGCTCAGTGATCGACCAGGCGCACCTCGCCTGCCACCCCGAGGAAGCGCGAGTACCGCCGCAGTGCCGCCTCGTGTTCACCACGGGACGTTGCCGGGAAGTCGGCGAACAGGTGGGTGTGGATGCTCGCGCCGGCCGCCGTCACCTCATGTTTCCAGTGGCCGCGCAGCTGGCCATCCAGCAGCACCAGATGGCTGGGGATGCCGTCCTGCGCCCGCCCGGGGGTTGGGGCCTTCCCGCCCAGATGGAACCGGGTCGCCGAGTATCCCATCACGTACTCGTCGTAGCACTGGACCAGGTCCACCCGGCCCGGCGTCGTCTTTCCAGGTTCCTCACCGGTGAGCCCCTGCGCGCCGACATCGGGAAGGTGCAGATAGTCGATTCCCTCGATCCGGCTGGTCTCGAAGGTGTCGGCGGCCTCGGCCAGCCCCCGCCGGATGTCCGACATCGGAAGTCCGGACCAGGCGGCACAGTCCTTGACGGTCGCCGGCCCGCGGCTGGAGAAGTACCGGACCGTGAGCTGATGCAGCGCTTCGTCCCGGTCCAGCGAGGGCCCCGCCGGGACCCGTTGGCTGAAGGCCGCGTAGGTGTGGGTGAGCACGCCCGTCGTCCCGGGGCGTGGTGTGCCGCTGACGAGGATCCCGCTCAGCTCGGCCTCCATCAGTAGCTGGGCCAGCGGGATGCCGGTGGTGGGGAGCCCCGCCGCCCGCAGGTGGGCGGCCAGCTCCTTCCGGGAATGGTGTTCGCCGTCGGCGACCGCAGCCTCCAGCACACGGTTGCCCAGCTGCAGCAGCTCGTCGTCGACACCCCAGCCCGAGTTGACCGACTGGTTCTGGTGACGGACGCGGGGTGCGCTGAGTTCCATCAGCCAGCCCAGATCCAGCCGGTGCACGAAGTGCCAGGTGGGCCGCAAGACATGAGTGCGCAGAATGTCTCCCGCAGCGTAGGCGTTCTCCACCTCGGCTGCTGACGGGTCGCCGCACCGCTGGGCCAGCGACCAGCGGGCGTAGGCGAACTCCTGGGCCTGCACGGCACCCAACCAGCTCACCACCTGGTCCGGGCTCGTTGCGGGCGATCCCCACAGCCGCTGTTGCGCCATGCGCAGGGCAACGATCCGCTGATCCGGGTGGGCTGGCTGCGGCACGGCCGGTCCTAGCCGCCAGCGCCGGGCGGCATCCCCGGACCAAAAATGGGTGCGGCGTCGGGACGCTTCGCCAGCACGCCGTCACCTGAGGACTGGCGGCGGAGCCGGCGCAGCACCCAGGGGACGAAGTACACCTTCGCCCAGACGAGGTCCTCGGTGCGTGCCGCCCGCCAGCTCTTGTGAGGCAGGGGCTGCGGCTCCAGCGGTGTCAGGGAGTGCGGCACGGCGAGGGTCTCCAGCACCATCATTGCGATCGTGTGGTGGCCCAGTGGGGAGAAATGCAGCCGGTCCCCGTCCCACATCTGCGGGTTGACCAGCTGGCGCAGCGCCCACATGTCGGCGATCAGCGCGTCGTGGCGCGCCGCGATGATCCGCAGGTTCTCGTTGAAGATGGCGGTCCGGGACCTGAAGTTTCCCAGCACCGACTCGCGGGCGTCCGGTCCGGTGAACAGCACGACGGTCGCGTGGTCAGCGCTGAGCTGTTCGACGGCGCTATCGAGTCGTTCGGCGAGCCGGTCGGGGTCGCCGCCCGGACGGATCAGATCGTTGCCGCCGGCTGAAATGGTGATCAGGTCCGGCCGCAACGCCAGTGCGGGCTCCACCTGCTGGTCCACAATCTGGTGCAGGAGCCGCCCGCGCACCGCGAGGTTGGCGTACGCGAAGTCCTCACGGCTTCTGGCGAGTTCCTCGGCCACCCGGTCGGCCCAGCCCCGGTTGCCGCCGACGCTCTCGGGGTTCGGATCCCCAATGCCCTCGGTGAACGAATCACCAAGGGCGACGTAACGCGTCCAGGGATGCGGGGTGGGGTTCCCGGCGGGATGGGGTTCCGGTGGCAGGTACAGGTTCCGGTTCATCTTCCTATCCTGTAGCAGTCTCCGGCTGGGTGCCACCGTCGGGCGCATGCCAGAATACTTCAATGACACTTTCGGATATCCCCAGCACATCAGCCGCGCAAGCCACCGGGCCTGCCTGGGATCCGGTAGTCCTGTGGTCCCGTCCCGAAGAGGAGAGGCAGGGGACCGCCCTGCTGGTGATGTTCCACGGACACCTTGCCAATGAGGAAGACCTGATGGGCCTGGTGGACCACCTGCCCGCCGACCTGACCGTCGCCTCCGTCCGGGCCCCCCACGCCCAGGGACCCGGATTCACCTGGTTCCCCCTCAGCCAGGACACCGGGTACTCGGTGGACCTGGTCACCGATTCGGTCGCGCGGGTGGCCACCTGGCTGGATTCGGTGAAGTCGGCGCACTCGAGCGTGTCCCTACTCGGCTTCTCCATGGGGATGGCCGTCGCCACCACCCTGCTGCGCCACCGGCCACGCGACTTCACCACCGTCGTCGGCCTGTCAGGCTTCGCAGTCCCCGCCGACGGGAGCGACTTCTTCCACGACGACGACGTCGCAGCCCACCCGGTGCCCCTGTTCTGGGGCCGGGACCAGGATGACCCGGTGATCACCGGGGACCGGATCGAGTACACCCACCGCTGGGCGGTTGCCCACACCAACCTCACGAAGGTGCTGTACGCGGGGATCGGGCACAGCATCAGCGTCAGGGAACTGGCTCACGTCAAGGAGTTCCTCGACCTGACGGTGTTCGGGATCGAACCGCAGCCCAGCCGCGGGTAGTTTCTGGTCTCAGGCGCGCGTGATGGTCACTGAAACGCCGTTGACGGTCACCACGTCGCCGGGGTGCAGTTGGGCACCACGGCGTTCCTCGATGGCCCCGTTGACCTTCACCAGGCCATGATCGACCAGTTCCTTGGCTTGCGTGCCGTCCTCGGCAAGATTCGCCAGCTTCAGGAGCTGGCCCAACCGGATCATGTCATCCGAGATCTGGATGGTGTCAGCAGCGGTGGGGTCGACGTCGCGGGATTTGCTCATGAATCCATTCTGCCTTGCCGGGTGTCCTCCAGCTGGCCAGTATGTGACATCTGCATCCTGCGGACGGGCCACGCTGCCATAGGATCAATGGGTGTCACACCACCCCCGGCTTCCCCTCGTCCCTGGCCTGCTTCTCGCTGTCGGGGCTGGCGTCGCCATCCCGCTGCAGGGCAGAATCAACGGAGCCCTCGGGACCGAGCTGGCCGACGGGGCCGCGGCAGCGCTCGTCAGTTTCAGCACGGGGCTGGTTCTCATGGTGATCATCACCTGCGCCCTGCCCCGGGGCAGGGCAGGTTTCCGCCAGATCGCCCCGGCAGTCCGGGAACGGCGCTTCCCGCCCATCTACCTCGCCGCCGGGACCGTCGGTGCCTTCTTCGTCTTCTCCCAGTCCCTGACCATCGGCGTCCTGGGTGTGGCGTTATTCACAGTCGCAGCGGTGATGGGGCAGACACTCAGCGGCCTGCTCGCTGACCGGGCCGGCATTGGCCCGGCGGGAAAGCGGCCGCTGACCCTGATGCGGCTGATCGGTACCGCGCTCGCCGTCGCCTCGGTGGTGTGGGCGGTATCGCCGCGCTTTGGCGCCTCCGGCGACGTTCAGTCCTGGCTGATCCCCGTTCTGCTCCCGGTCGCTGCCGGGTTCCTGATCAGCTTCCAGCAGGCCATGAATGGCACCGCTGCCGTCCACTACGGGACGCCGATCACCGCCACCCTCCTGAATTTCGTCTCAGGCACCTCGGTTCTGCTGGTCGCCTGGCTGATCAAGGTGCTGGTGGCCGGACCGGGAGAGGCGCTGCCCACCGAGTGGTGGTACTACCTGGGTGGGCCCCTCGGATGCATCTTCATCGGGCTCGGCGCGGTCCTGGTCCGGAGCCTCGGCGTGCTCCTGACTGGGTTGGGAATGATCGCTGGACAACTGGTCGGATCGCTGGTCCTTGACCTGGTGTTCCCCACCCCGGGAACCGTTGTCGAAGTGGCGACGGTAGCCGGCCCCCTCCTGACCCTCGTGGCCATCGTGCTGACCACACTGCCGTGGCCCCGGCGCGCGCTGCGCTTCCGCTGACCCGTACCCCGGCCCCGCACCCCGGCCGGGTGCAGGTAACTCTGCGCTGGGACGCCGGTCCGGCCGCCTCGGTAGGCTAGGGTTGTACCTTCGATTCGCGCAGGCCGCAGCCCATTCCTGGGCCGTCTGAGACCTGCCGGGCACCACCACGGACCGCACCCAGCGGCCTGTAGAAATGGAGAACCACCGTGGCCAAAAACCAGTCCGCACTCGACCCCATCATTTCTCTGGCGAAACGCCGCGGATTCGTCTTCCAGGCGGGGGAAATCTACGGCGGATCACGGTCGGCGTGGGACTATGGTCCGCTCGGGGCCGAGTTGAAGGAAAACATCAAGCGCCAGTGGTGGCAGTCGGTGGTCCGCGGCCGGGACGACGTCGTCGGCCTCGATTCCTCGGTGATCCTGCCCCGCAAGGTCTGGGAGGCCTCCGGCCACGTGGACGTCTTCAGCGATCCCCTGGTGGAGTGCCTGAGCTGCCACAAACGCTTCCGCGCCGACCACCTCGAGGAAGAGTACGAGGAGAAGAAGGGCCGGGCCCCCGAAAACGGCCTCAAGGACATTGCCTGCGCCAACTGCGGCACCCGCGGCGAATGGACCGAACCCCAGGAGTTCTCCGGCTTGCTGAAAACCTTCCTGGGCCCCGTCGCGAACGAGGAGGGGATGCACTACCTGCGGCCCGAGACCGCGCAGGGCATCTTCGTGAACTTCAACAACGTGCTCAACACGTCCCGGAAGAAGCCACCGTTTGGCATCGGCCAGATCGGCAAGAGCTTCCGCAACGAGATCACCCCGGGCAACTTCATCTTCCGTACCCGTGAGTTCGAGCAGATGGAGATGGAATTCTTCGTCGAGCCCGGCACCGACGACGAATGGCACGAGTACTGGATCAAGAACCGCCTCGACTGGTACACCGACCTGGGTATCAAGGCGGACAACCTGCGCCTGTTCGTCCACCCGCTGGAGAAGCTCAGCCACTACTCCAAGGGCACCACCGACATCGAATACCGGTTCGGCTTCCAGGGCTCCGAGTGGGGCGAGCTGGAAGGCATCGCCAACCGCACCGACTTCGACCTCTCCACCCACTCGAAGCACTCGGGCACCGACCTGAGCTACTTCAACCAGGGCACCAACGAGCGGTACACCCCGTACGTGATCGAGCCCGCCGCCGGGCTGACCAGGTCCTTCATGGCGTTCCTGGTGGACGCCTACACCGAGGACGAGGCACCGAACTCCAAGGGCGGCGTCGACAAGCGCACCGTCCTGAAGCTTGACCCACGCCTGGCACCGGTCAAGGCCGCCGTCCTGCCGCTGAGCCGCAACGAGGACCTGTCCCCGAAGGCCAAGGATCTCGCGGCACAGTTGCGCCGGAACTGGAACATCGACTTCGACGACGCCGGCGCCATTGGCCGTCGTTACCGTCGCCAGGATGAGATCGGCACCCCGTTCTGCATCACCGTCGACTTCGACACGCTCGAGGACCAGGCCGTCACCATCCGCGAACGCGACACCATGGCGCAGGAACGCGTGTCACTGGACAAGGTCGAGGGCTACCTCGCCGCACGGCTGATCGGCTCCTGATGGCGCTGAACTACCGTGAGTGGCGCGACGGCGACGACCTGGAGCTCATCCAGCTCTGGGGAGGACCTGAGAACGCGCAGGTGGAACAGGCCAGAGCCCTGTTCAGGCCTTCCTCCAACACCCCGTGGCTGCGCTGCATCGTGGCTGAGGACATTGTGGGCAGCGACGCGGGGGTTCCCGTCGCCGCTGCGTACGTCTTCGAACCGAAGCTTCACAACCAGCGCCTGTGGGCGTACGTCGAGGTGGCAGCCGACCACCGGCGCGCTGGTGTCGGGTCCACCCTGCTCGCGATGCTGCGGAACGAGGCGGCCGGGTCGCCGTCGGGCGCCACAGCGCTGCGGGCCAAGGTGATTCCCGGTTCCACCGGCGGGGACTTCGCCCTCGCATCGGGGCTGGCACCGATCCAGCGCTCGCGCATCGTCCGGGTGGAACCCGGGGCGCTGGCGCTACCGGTCTTCGAGGACAACGATGGTCCGCAGCTGGATGAAGCGGCGACCGGGTCGGTGGAGCTGACCACGGCCGTCGCCGCCTGGTACAACGCGGTGCACGCCTGGGATCCGGCGGACATGACCCTGGGCCAGGCCCAGCAGTACCTGCTCGCCGACACCACGGGCGCCGGGGGAGCGGTGGTCCTCAGGGACAAGCCCCAGGCCGACGGCGGCAGGATCGCCGCGTTTGCGATCAGCTACACCCAGGCCCGGACCGACGATCCCGCCGACGTCCTGGTGGGGTACGACCCGACGCTGGCGCCCGCGGAGCAGGAAGCCGCAGTGGCGTCACTGCTCGCGATGCTGGTGCACCAGTTCCCGGTGCTCGTGGAGGTGGACGATTCGATGACCGCCCTGGTCAACGTGATCGACCCGCTCCTGGCGATGGGGACCGCGAGCGTGAGCGCCCCCGAGACGCTGGTCGTCAGCGACTAACTGGAGCTCTACTGGCGCTCGTGCCGGCCGGTCGCCTTGTCGTGCGCGTCAGCGGCGATGCGCTCCTCCTCGGTCATGGCGCCACCGCCGAGGTGGGCCGGCTGCCACCAGGCACCGGGCTCCGGAACCATTGGGAAGCTGGCGATGCCGCGGTCGATGCCGTCCTGCAGTTCGGCGCGCAGCTGCTCAGTCTCGATGACGACGTCGGCATCGGCGCCGTGCCGGATCGGCTTGCTGATGTGGACCCGGACGGGTGCGCGGAACACGGTCTTCAGGGACAGCTTGTGGCCCCGGCTCATCAGGCGGTGGGACCCCCACACCGAGATCGGGATGATGGGCACCCCTGCCTCCGCAGCGAGGCGCACCGCGCCGGTCTTCAGTTCCCGCACGGTGTAGCTGCGACTGACGCCGGCCTCCGGCAGGATGGCCACGTACTCGCCGGCCTTCAGTTTCTCGAGCGCACCCTGGTAGGCGGCGCTCCCGGCACTGCGGTCAACGATCACGTGACCAGCCGCACGGATGGCGGGGCCGGCAAACCAGTGCGACCCCGCGCCCTTGGTGATGAGGAACCGCATCTGGGCGCGGGCGTGCCGCCACAGCACCAGCTCCGCGAAGGCGAAGTCGAGGTACCCGAAATGGGTGATGGCGACTACCGCACCCTGACCCGGTACCGGGCGGCGTGACCTGCCGTTCAACGGCCCCGGCGGCAGCAGGTTCTCCTCGCCGGTGACGATCACGCGGATGCGGAACACGAACCGCAGCGCCTGCCCGGTGTGCACGATCATCCGGTAGAAGCGGTCGTTGGGCTGGGGCTGCCAGCGCCCGATCTTCTCAGTGAGTCGACTCATGATGATGCACCTCGTCCGGGTTTGGGGGGAAGGGGGAATAAGCCGCTGGTGTTCTCGATGTACTCCCGGTAGCCGGGTCGGGTGCTGAGCCGCTTTTCAGTCAGCGGCTTGCCGGTCTTGTTGGACAGGGTCCAGAACATCAGGGCCGGGGAGAGAATGGTCAGGACGCCGGGCCACGAGTCGGCGGCGACCAGGAAGAGGCCCACCCACACCGCAGCGTCCCCGAAGTAGTTCGGATGACGGGTGTAGCGCCAGAGGCCCTTGTCCATCACCGTGCCCTTGTTCGCCGGGTTACCCCTGAACGCGGCCATCTGGTAGTCACCGACGGTCTCGAAGAAGAAGCCGACCAGCCAGATCACCGCTCCCACCCACGCCAGCCAGCCCAGGGGCCCGGTCGAGTACATGGCCACCTGAACGGGCAGGGAGACGAAGAGCATGACGACGCCCTGCGTCAGATAGATCTTGCGCAGTGCGTAGGCGTTACGGGAGCCCGGCGCATCACTGAGCATGTCCTCGTAGCGCGGGTCCTCGGCACCGTCGCGGGCACGCCATCCGATGAATCCGGCCAGGCGCAGCCCCCAGGCGGCGGTGAGGATGAGCATCAGAACGCGGCGGCCGTCGTCGCCCGCTGACCCTCCGGCCACGTCGGCCGACGTGAAGAAGGTGATGGCCGCAATCACCACAAAGCCGAGCCCCCACGCCGTATCGATCACCGAGTGGCGCTTCTGGATTTGTGCCAGGGCGAAGGTGGCGGCCAGCAGCACGACGACGCCGAGCGTCGCCCAGCCGAAACCGGCAGCAAAGCTGAGGAAGGGGAAGTCAGGCATCGTTCACCTTTGGTGGATGGAGTGGAACATACCGGTTAGGTAGTCGCGGCCTAGACCGAGATGGCCAGTGGCTGGTCGCTGGCCAACAGGTCACGAGCCGGGAGGGTGCCGGCCGGTGGCACTGACGCGCCCGTGTCGTCCATGAAGGCTTTCAGCACAAAGGAGGCGGTGAGCTCGTGCCAGAGCCGGGCTTTCGTGACCATGAAGTGCCCGGCGTTGGTGACCGTGACATAGTGCAACTCCTTGGCCAGCCCCTGCGCCCGCTGGGCGTAACGGTACGACTGCCGCTGGGAGGTCCACCGGTCCTGGTTGCCGTGCAGGATCAGCACCCGCCTACCGTCGACGGGATCTGCGGGGGTAGTGTCGCTGAGCCAGGGGGCGAGGGACACCACTGCACGCACCTGCGGGTCGTCGGCGACGCAGAGGGCCACCAGTCCGCCCATCGAATGGCCGACCAGATAGATGGGAACCCCTGGATGGCGGTCGCGAATCGCGTCCAGAGCCCAGCGGGCATCGTGCAGGGGCGACATCTCCTGGCCGTTCCACCCCCTGACGCTGTTGCGCAGGGACCACACTTCCAGGCCGTGACGCTTGCCGCGGCGATGGATCAGCGCGGCGAAAGGCACCATCCGCACCGGGCTCAGGTGGCGGGCGCGTACCGGTTCGAAGCTGTTCGCACGGCCGCCATGCAACACCAGTGCGACGCCGGTGACCGGGCCGGAGCCCTTACGGACGGTGATGACCGGGGCATGCGCGACGGTTCCCGCGGGAACCTCGCTTGATTCACTGAACCGCTCTTTCATCTGTCCTTTTCCGCCTACCGCTGTAGGTAACTCATCCTGGTAATAGCTTATGTCCCGAACCGTGCGCTGGATCCCCGGGGAGGGGCCCCGCGTAGAATTCCGAAGGGCACCGAACAGGTGCTCTTTTTCGACCATCTTGGACAGCTAGGAACTTCGTGGGCCACAGTCACAGTCAGGACACTGGGAATTCGGAGCTGAGCGCCTCAACGATTGGTGCCCGACGGCGGGCGAACCTGCTGCTCTCAGCGATCCTCGTGCCCCTCGGCATCCTGACGGTGATCGGCATGATCCTGCTGTGGCCCAGCGGGGACCGCAGCGACGTTACCGTCGCGAATCCCTACGCCACCGCCGACGGCGTCACCATTGATACGGGGGAGGTCCAGCGGATCTCCCTGGAGGACTGTCCGTCCTCCCAACCCACCGTCGACGCTGGCGGCGTCGCCCAGCAGTGCCAGGTCGCCTACACCCTGCCCGACGCTGGCGGGGCGGAGGTTCCGGTCGAGGTCACCCCCGAACTGGCCCGGGCCAACGCCGTCGAGCCCGGTGACCGGATCCGCTTCCTGAACCTGGACGGGGTCATCCAGGGCGGAAGCGCCCCCTACATCTTCATCGACTTCGTCAGGACCATCCCGATGATCTGGCTCGCCGTCCTCTACGCGGTGGTGGTGGTCGCCGTCGCCCGGTGGCGTGGACTGCGGGCGATGATCGGCCTGGTCGGCGCCCTGATCGTCCTGGGCCAGTTCATCTTGCCGGGACTGGTGGAAGGCAAACCGCCGCTGCTGCTCGCGCTGGTCGGGTCGGTGGTGATCATGATCGGGGTCCTCTACTTCGCCCACGGCTTCTCCGCCAGGACCTCCACTGCCCTGCTGGGGACCCTCTTCGGTTTGTCCATCACGGCGCTCCTCGCCGCGTGGGCCACCGAATCGATCTACCTGTTCGGGGTGGGGGACGAGAACGCCTACGCGCTGGTCAACGCCTCCGGTAGCGTCTCCATCTCGGGCATCATCATGTGCGGGCTGATCATCTCCGGGCTGGGAGTCCTCAACGATGTGACCATCACCCAGTCCTCGGCGGTGTGGGAGCTGTACGAGCTGGCCCCGAACACCTCGGCCAGGAGGCTATTCGCCGGGGCAATGAGGATTGGCCGCGACCACATCGCCTCCACCGTCTACACCATTGCGTTCGCCTACGCCGGGGCAGCGCTTCCGCTGCTGATCCTGGTCTCGCTGTACGAGCGGACAGTCCTGGAGAACCTCACGAGCGGGGAGCTCGCGGAGGAGGTGGTCCGCACCCTGGTGGGCTCCATCGGCCTGGTGCTCGCGATTCCCGCCACCACCCTGATCGCCGTCCTGGTGGTCAAGGCAGTGGGAATTACCCGGTCGGCGGGGCACGACGACGACGGGCAGCGGCCCGCGGCGCTCGCCGCCGAGAGTGCCGCAGCCGGGCCGGTCAGCGGGAACCCGCCGTCGGATACCCGCCGTGCCCGGCGGGATCGAAGCGACTGACCCGGGCCCTGGCGCGCCGGGTGAACCAAACGCTTCCCGATTTGCCTCAGCTTGCGACAATGGACTGGTGACTGTTGTATCAACCCTGCCCGGCGTAGCCGAGGCCTCCGCCCCCGGCCCATCAGCTGAAACCCGACTCGATCTGCCCCCGCTGCAGCTCGGGAACATCACCGTGAAGACCCCAGTGGTCCTCGCGCCGATGGCCGGGATCACCAACACCGCGTTCCGCCGGCTGTGCCGCGAATACGGTGGCGGTCTGTACGTCTCCGAAATGGTGACCTCCCGTGCCCTGGTGGAACGCAACCCCGAGTCCCTGCGGATCATCTCGCACGACGACGACGAAGCGGTCCGCTCAGTCCAGCTCTACGGCGTCGACCCGGTCACGGTGGGCGCCGCGGTCAGGATCCTGGTCGAAGAAGACCGCGCCGACCACATCGACCTGAACTTCGGCTGCCCCGTCCCGAAGGTCACCCGGAAGGGTGGCGGTGCGGCGCTGCCGTGGAAGCTTGACCTGTTCACCGGCATCGTCCAGACAGCGGTCCGTGAAGCCTCGAAGGGTGACATTCCGCTGACCATCAAGATGCGCAAGGGGATCGACGAGGATCACCTCACGTTCCGCGAGGCGGGGAAGATCGCCCGCGACAGCGGCGTTGCCGCCGTGGCACTGCACGGTCGCACCGCTTCCCAGTTCTACTCCGGCAAGGCCGACTGGAATGCCATCGCCGAACTCCGCGAGGCGCTCCCGGACATCCCGGTGCTCGGCAACGGCGACATCTGGTCGGCGGAGGACGCCATCCGGATGGTGCGGCAGACCGGCGTCGACGGCGTCGTCATCGGGCGTGGCTGCCAGGGCAGGCCGTGGCTGTTCGGTGACCTGATGAACGCGTTCGAGGGGGACAGCAGCAGGCACCAGCCCGGCCTCGGGCAGGTCGCCGACACCGTCTACCGGCACGCCGAACTGCTGGTCGACACCTTCGGCAACGAGATGATGGCCCTGCGGGACATCCGCAAGCACATGGCCTGGTACTTCAAGGGCTACGTGGTCGGCGGGGAGCTCCGCGCCAAACTGGCCGCCGTCCCCACCCTTGAGGTGTTGCGTGAACTGCTGGCCGAGCTCGACGCCGCGTCCCCTTACCCGGGTGCTGACGCCGAAGGCCCCCGGGGCCGCGCCGGCAGCCCCAAGAAGACCTCACTGCCGCAGGACTGGCTTACCTCACGGGCACTGAACGATGCGCAGCAGGCGGACATCTCCGCCGCGGAAGTGGATGTCTCAGGTGGCTGAGTCCGGAATGAGCTTCCCGAACGCGCCGGTCACCCCCGGCTACACCGACTCCGACATGCAGCGGTGGGTCGACGAGCCCGCCAAAAGCACCCACCGGTCCCACTTCGAGCGAGACCGTGCCCGGGTGCTGCACTCCTCAGCGCTGCGGCGCCTCGGGGCGAAGACCCAGGTGGTGGCCCCCGATACCGACGACTTTGTCCGCACCCGCCTGACCCACAGCCTCGAGGTCGCCCAGGTGGGCCGCGAACTGGGCCGTGCGCTGGGTTGCGACCCGGACATTGTCGACGCCGCCTGTCTGGCACACGACCTCGGCCATCCGCCCTTCGGGCACAACGGTGAATCGACGCTCAACGACCTCGCGCACTCCGTCGGCGGGTTCGAGGGCAACGCCCAGACCCTGCGCCTGCTCACCCGGCTTGAGCCGAAGGTGATCCGCGCCGACGGCACCCCGGCGGGCCTCAACCTCACCCGTGCCAGCCTCGACGCCGCCGCCAAGTACCCGTGGACCGCCGCCAACGCCCCGGTCCGGCACGGGCAGCGCACCTCCAAGTTCGGGGCCTACGAGGACGACCTGCCGGTCTTCGACTGGCTCCGTCAGGGCGCCCCGGCCGGTCAGTCCTGCCTTGAGGCCCAGGTCATGGACCTGGCCGACGACATCTCTTACTCGGTGCACGACGTCGAGGACGCCATCGTCGCCGGACACTTCCAGCTGAAGCAGATGGACAACTCCGACACGCGGGCCCGGGTGGTCGGCTACACCCAGCAGTGGTACCTCCCGGACAGCGACGCCGCAGCCATCGACGCCGCCCTCGCCCGGCTGGAAGCGACCGACATGTGGGTCCGCGACGCGGATGGCAGCAGGCGGTCGATGGCCGCGCTGAAGAACATGACCAGCCAGCTGATCGGGCGGTTCTGCCTGAGTGCCCTCGCCGCCACCCGCGCCATCTACGGGCACGACCCGCTCACCCGGTACCACGCGGAAATGGTGGTGCCCGAGGACACGGAACTGGAAATCGCGGTCATGAAGGGGCTGGCCACCACCTTCGTGATGACCACCGAACGGCGCCAGCCGGTCTACGAACGCCAGCGGGAGGTCCTCAGCTCCCTGGTCGCCCAGATGGCCGCGGCCGGGGACAGGTTCCTGGAACCGACCTTCGCTGCGGACTGGAAGGACGCGCCCGACGACGACGCCCGGCTCCGGGTGGTCATCGACCAGGTGGCCTCGCTCACTGACGCCTCCGCGCTGGCCCTCCACCGGCGCGCCGTCGGACCCGTTCCGTCCCTCTGGTAGCCCCGGCCCCTCCCGATACCCGGTCCCGTGGCGTGCAGCGGGACTGGTCCTGCACAGGCGTTGCCCGCGCGCCCGGACCCCACCGCTGACGCATAGACTGTTTTCATGGCCGGACTCATCAAGCGCGAAGACATCGATGAGGTACGCCAACGCACTGACATCAAGGAAATCGTCGACGGCTACGTCACCCTGAAGTCCGCCGGCGTGGGCTCCTACAAGGGACTGTGCCCCTTCCACGACGAGCGTTCGCCGTCGTTCCACGTCCGCCCCCAGATGGGCTCCTACCACTGCTTCGGCTGCGGTGAGGGCGGCGACGTCATCTCGTTCGTCCAGAAGATGGACCACACCTCCTTCTCCGAAACGGTCGAGAAGCTCGCCTCCCGGATCGGGTTCGAGCTGCGGTACGAGGACGGCGGGACCGGCCCGCGGCGGGAAGACATCGGGAGGCGCCAGCGGATGCTGGACGCCCACAAGATCGCCGCCGAGTTCTACCGCGACCAACTGCTCACCCAGGGTGCTGCTGCAGGGCGCCGGTTCCTGCAGGACCGCGGCTTTGACCGGGCGGCCGCCGAACTGTTCGGGGTGGGCTACGCACCGCAGGGCTGGGACGGACTCCTCACCCACCTGACCGGCAAGGGCTTCACCCAGGACGAACTGAAGCTCACCGGCATGTTCAGCGTGTCCTCCAACAACGCCGGGCGCATCTACGACAGGTTCCGCGGCCGCCTGATCTGGCCGATCCGCGACATCACCGGCGACACCGTCGGCTTCGGGGCCAGGAAGCTCTACGAGGAGGACCAGGGGCCCAAATACCTCAACACCCCCGAAACCTCGCTCTACCGCAAGTCCCAGGTGCTCTACGGCATCGACCTGGCCAAGCGGGAAATCGCCAAGACCCGTCAGCTCGTGGTGGTCGAGGGCTACACCGACGTGATGGCCTGCCACCTCGCCGGGGTGGGGACCGCCGTCGCGACCTGCGGCACCGCGTTCGGGGCCGACCACATCAAGATCGCCCGCCGGCTGCTGTCCGACGACGGCTCCGGCGGCGAAGTGGTCTTCACCTTCGACGGTGACGCCGCCGGGCAGAAAGCCGCCCTGCGCGCCTTCGAGGAGGACCAGCGGTTCGTCGCGCAGACCTACGTCGCCGTCGAGCCCAGCGGCGCCGATCCCTGCGAGCTCCGCCAGACGAAGGGCGACGACGCCGTCCGCGGGCTGATCTCGTCGCGGCGGCCCCTGTTCGAGTTCGCCATCAAGGCCTCCTTCGGCAACTACGACCTCTCTACCGGCGAGGGGCAGGTCAACGCCCTGCGGCACGCCGCCCCGATCGTCGCGCGCATCCGCGACGTCTCGCTGCGGTCCATCTACACCCGCGAGCTGTCCCGGTGGCTCGGAATGCAGTTCGTCGGCGAGGATCAGGTGGCCCGTGCGGTGGCGACCGCCGCCCGCAAGGGGACAGGGGTGAGCAGTGGCCCTGGCACGGGATCTGGTGCAGCGTCCCGCGAGGGGACAGCGCCGTCGTCGTCCGCCGGATCCAGCGAGGGCACCGCCGACGCCGCAGGTGGCGAGGGCGACGCCCAGCACTTCCCCCGCCCGGATCCGATGGACCCCATCGGCCGGATGGAGCGCGAGGTCCTTGAGGTGGTGCTGCAGTACCCGAACCTGTTGGAACCGGTGCACTGGGAGCGGTTTGCCGAGTCGGGGTTCTCTGAGCGTGTCTACGGGGTGCTGAAGGACGCTGTGCAGGCCGCGGGCGCCGCGGGGGTGGATCCTGCCCAGTGGGTGGAACGGGTCCGGCAGGAGGTCCCTGAGGTGCTGCGCGGGCTGGTCACCGAGCTGGCGGTCACCCCGCTGCCGTCGAAGGCCGAAGACGCACTGGCACTGTACTGCCGGGACATTGTGAACCGACTCTTCGAGCTGCGTATCACGCGGCTCAAGGCCGAGATGCAGGGGAGACTGCAGCGCGTCGACGCTGCTGCCGACCCCGAGCAGTACGTCCAACTGCAGCGTGACCTGCTGGCGCTGGAGATGCGGCGCCGCCAGCTGCGCTCCGACTGATTTCCGGCCAATTTCACTTACCCGCACTTGGTATGTAAAGTTGTATCTGCTGCTTTCCTCCGTAGCTCAATTGGCAGAGCATTCGACTGTTAATCGAAGGGTTACTGGTTCAAGTCCAGTCGGAGGAGCCACCAAACCCCTTCCCACCAGCTTCGTGCTGGCGGGGAGGGGTTTTCTTTTGTCGTGAGTCACCCGGCGTGGGGCGTATTCTGAGGAAATGGAACAAGACAGCAAACTGATCTTAGTCACCGGCGCTACCGGGTACATCGGTGGCCGGCTGGTCTCCCGTCTGGTCGCTGAAGGCCACACCGTCCGTGTGCTGGTGCGCTCCCCGCAGAAGCTCAAGGATGTTCCCTGGACCTCCTCGGTGGAAGTCGTGGAGGGCGACCTCGAGGATGAGGAATCACTCAGGAAGGCCTGCGAGGGTGTCGACACCCTCTACTACCTGGTCCACTCGATGGGCACCGGTAAAGGTTTCGAGACCAAAGAGTCCAAGATCGCCTCACTGGTTTCCAGCGCCGCGACGACGGCCGGCGTGATACGGATGGTCTACCTGGGCGGGCTGCACCCCGCGAACGTGAAACTGTCCACCCACATGCGCTCCCGCGAGGAAGTGGGGCGGATTCTGCTGGAATCCGGGACGCCGACCATCGCCTACCAGGCCGGAGTGGTGATCGGATCCGGTTCCGCGTCGTTCGAAATGATCAGGCACCTCTCCGACGTCCTCCCGGTCATGCCGGCACCCAAGTGGGTGCTGAACCGGATTGAGCCGATCGCGGTGCGCGACGTCCTGCACTACCTGCTCGGCGCGCTCACCCTCCCGACGGACCTGAACCGGACCTTCGACATCGGCTCGCGCAACGTGCTGTCCTATGCCGACATGATGAACCAGTACGCCGTCGAGGCGGGCCTGCCGCGGCGCAAGATCTTTGCCCTGCCCGTCCTGACCCCCCGCCTCGCAGGCCACTGGGTCAACCTGGTCACCCCCATCCCGCGGGTGATGGCCATGGCACTGATCGAGTCCCTGCAGCACGATGCGATCACCGCCGAGCACGACATCGACGACTACCTTCCCGCGCCCGACGGCGGCCTAACCGACTACCGCACAGCGGTGAGCCTGGCGCTGGGCAAGGAACGCGGGGGAGAGGTGGAAACCAGCTGGGCCGGGGCCTCACGGGTGGACACCGCAGCCGATCCGCTCCCCACCGACCCGGAATGGGCTGGCCACACGGTCTTCACCGACGTCCAGGTCTACCAGTCCAAGGCGTCACCCGACCGGCTCTGGAAGGTTATCGAGGGCATCGGCGGGGACAACGGCTGGTACTCCCTGCCCGTCGCCTGGGCCGCCCGTGGCTGGATGGACAAGCTGGTGGGCGGCGTCGGGCTGCGCCGCGGCCGGCGCCACACCGATCAGCTGCTGACCGGCGACCCGCTGGACTTCTGGCGGGTCGAGGAAATTGTCCGGGGTGAGCGGCTGCGCCTGCGCGCCGAGATGAAGCTCCCGGGCCGCGCCTGGCTGGAGATGTCGGTGCGCCCCGACGGCACCGGCAGCGAATACACCCAGCGCGCGGTGTTCTTCCCGAGGGGACTCGCTGGCCGGTTGTACTGGCTCGGCGTGCTCCCGTTCCACGGCACCATCTTCAAGTCGATGGCCCGCAACATTTCCAGCAAGGCCGAGCGGAGCTAAACCAAAACTACCCCTGCGCCGTCTGGCGCAGGGGTAGTTTGTTCTACTTCACGGATTGGCACTGCAGTTACCAGCTACTGCAGTTTGCGGTTACCAGCTACTGCAGGGCGGGGACGGTCCGGGGCCGGACCACCGTCCACAGGAACACCACTGCGGCGCCGATGCAGACCGCCATCACTCCACCCATGGTGGTCGCCGAGACACCGAGCAGGCCGACCACCGGGGAGATCGCACCCGCCAGACCGAAGGTGACGGCACCGAGGAGCGAGGCGGCGGTTCCGGCCTGGGCTCCGTGGTTGGCCAACGCCAGCACCTGCACGCAGGGGAACGTGAATCCAGCCGACATGATGTAGAACCAGAGCGGCACCATGATGCCCCACAGGCCGAACCCCAGCTGGGCGAAGAGCACGATGAGCAGCGACATCAGGAGCATCGACGCGGTGGAGTACACCATCACCCACTGGGGTCCGATCCGCCGCAGGACCCTGGCGCTGATCTGCACGCCTGCCACGATGCCGAGCGAGTTCACGGCGAACAGCAATCCGTACTGCTGCTCACTGAAGTTGTAGGTGCCCTGGAACAGGAACGGCGACGCCGACAGGTAGGAAAACAGTCCAGAGAAGTTCATGCCGCCCACCAGCAGGACGCCGATGAAGATCCTGTCGGTGAGCACCGCACGGTAACGCTGCAGTGCGGTGGCACCCGAGTTTCCCCGCCGGTCCGCTGGCAGCGTTTCGATGAGGAACACCCACGCAGCGATGATGACGAGCACCCCGTAGGCCGCGAGGAACCAGAAGATCCCCGGCCAGGGCATAACGAGCAGCAGCGACGATCCGATCACCGGCGCGAAGATGGGTGCCAACCCGTTGACGAGGGCCATGTAGGAAAGCATTCTCACCAGCGGGTATCCGCTGAACAGGTCGCGCAGCATCGCCATGGCGACCACGCCGCCTCCGGCAGCGCCGATGCCCTGCAGTACCCGGAAGACCATCAGCATGGTGATGTCCGTAGCCATTGCAGCGCCCAGGGAGGCCAGGATGTGGACGCTGGTCGCGAGAATCAGCGGGACCCGGCGCCCCACCTTGTCGCTGAGCGGGCCAACAATCAGCTGCCCGACGGCGAACCCCACAATCGTGCCGGTCAGGGTCAGCTGTACAGCTGCCTCGGTCACACCGAGATCGCTCTGCAGGGATGGAAACGCCGGCAGATACAGGTCGATGGTGAACGGGCCCAGGGCAGTGAGGGAGCCGAGGATCACTACATAGATCAGTTTTTGGCGCCGGGTCAGGGAATCTCCGGGGTGGGTCACGGTGCTCAACTGGTGCCTATCCGACCAAGGTCTTACCTTGCGTCACGGGTGGCCGGGAGGCCTCGAAGGATGGTGGTGGCGACTACCGCTGGGTTGGCGCGCTGAATCTCATCCAACAAAAAAGGGGGGGGAGGGACAACGGACCACGATGTCGCCTATACCATCTTAGGCTGGAACGCCCACCACCTGTCACTACCCTGTCACTAAGGGTGCTTGCTATTGACGTAGGCTTACGCAAGAGGCATTAGCCGGTCAATGGTAATTTTAGGAAAAGGTTTACGCAGCTTGCAGGTCCGCCGAGGCGGCCTGTTAGACGAGGGATGGAGGCAGAGCTATGGATAGCTCCGCTAGCGCACGAGGCACGGGAACTTCCAACAAGCCATCGGTCTTTGGGCTGATCAAGCTGCTGGCCAGGCTGACACCACGACAGTTCGGCGACGAATTCTCGATGGCGCTCGAGCAGATGAAACAGAAGGGCGTCAAGGCCGGGATCGCCGCGGCGTTCCTCGCGGTGGCGGTACTCTTCCTCGCCTTCCTCTCCGTCGCACTGATCGCCGCAGCGATCCTTGGCCTTTCCACCATCATGGACGGCTGGCTGGCCGCGCTGCTGGTTGCAGGACTGTTCCTGGTGGTCGTGGTCATCGCCGCACTGATCGGTGTCTCGCGATTCAAGAAGGCGCTGCCGTTGCTGCCCGAGGATGCCATTCGTGGCGTGCGCTACGACATCGGCGTGCTGCGCGAGGGGCGAAGCTTCGATCCCGCAACGCTCGACGTCACGAAGCCCAAGGAAGAAAAGGCCGACGACAAGCCCGAGGACAGCAAGCCCAAGGAGCCGACGCCGTCGTACGGCGAGCTGCGCCGCCGCTCCGGCACCCGCCGCGACCACCTGGCCGAGCTCCGCGACGAGCTGGGGCGTGGCCTCGATGTGAAGTCGCTCTGGAACCGCACCAAGGCTTCGGCCAAGACCGGGGCGGACCGTCTCTCGGAGCAGGCCCGCTCAGTGATCCCCGCACGCACCTCCGCCGACAGTGAGCCCTCGCACAACGTGAGCCTCGCCGACCGCTGGAAGCCGCTCTCGGTCGTGGCCGGCTCGGTGGCGGCGATTGTCGTCATGGTGAGGAAACTGGTCTCCCGCTAGCGGGCACCCGCCGCGGTCCCGGACTAAGCGTCCAGGACACCGCCTCTACCTGCATAATGGAGGTGGAGGGGATAGTGATCAGACTCATTGGGGCCGGGGCCAGACCGGGGCACGAGAACAACGAACTAACCACGTTCTGGACACTGCCCAATATCGTGACGGTAGTGCGGTTCCTGGGGGTTCCGCTCTTCGTCTACTTCATCGTGCAGAACGAAGACGCCCTTGCGGTGATCACCCTCGTCGTCCTCGGGTCGACCGACTGGATTGACGGGTACATCGCCCGCCGCTTCGACCAGGTGTCGACAGTGGGGAAATGGCTTGATCCGATTGCCGACCGCACCGCCCTGATCGTCATTGCCGTCACCTTCGTGGTCGATGGGATAGCGCCCGCCTGGCTGGTCTGGACCATCGTGATCCCCGATGCCATCCTCATCCTGAACGCGTTGATCCTGTTCCGGGGTCCGCTCCACCTCCCGGTCACCAACGTCGGCAAAATCCGTACCGCACTGTTGCTGATCGGTTCGCCGATGCTGCTGCTCCACCGGGTGCCGGGCTTCGACCTTGACTGGCTGATAGTGACAGCCCACATCCTGCTGTTTCTGGGCTGCGTGGGGCATCTCATCGCGTTCTACGGGTACTTCACCGCAGCGCACCGGAAGTATCGCTCGGAGGGTAGATCCGAAGGATCCTCCCGGGCTGGTGCGGCTGATGCCCCCCAGTAGCCTTCGCCGCACCCCGGTTCCCGGGCACCTCCGCCGCGTGAAAGTTGGCGCATGGTCTGGCTAGCCATCCTCCTCGCCCTCATCGGGGCCTGTTTCCTCGCCGTCGGGGCGCAGCGCCAGGGGAGCGCGGTGCGATCCAACACGGGTGGACTGTCCCTGAACTCGAAGGGATTCGTCCGGCTGCTGCGCAACCCACGCTGGGTCCTGGGACTGATCCTGCTGGTAATGGGGATGGCCCTGAACGTGGTTGCCCTCAGCATGGCCAGCCTCACCGTTGTGCAACCAATCGGCGCGATCGCGCTGGTCATCACCACAGTGGTCAATTCCAAGGACCAGGGCATCAGGCTCAACCGGGCCACCGTCGTCGCCATCGCTGCCTGCGTGAGCGGTAGTGCAGTATTTGTCCTGCTGGCCGTTAACGTCACCCGCGAAAACCATTCAGTACTCCCCGAGCAGGAACTCGTCACGGTGCTTCTGCTCGCCGTCGCCGTCGCCGTGTTTGGTTCGTTGGCGGTGATGTTCCGCCGGCGTCTTGGTGCCTTCGCCTACATCCTCGGTGCCGGAGTCCTCTTCGGGTTCGTGGCGGTCCTGACCAAGATTATCGCTACCCACCTGCTGGACCCCAACGGCCGGTTCCTCCTCAATGTGCCGCCCTACACGCTGATCGCCATCGCTGTGGCTGCGGCGCTCGGGTCCTGGTTTGTGCAGAGCGCCTACGCCACCGGCCCGCCCGACCTGGTCATTGCGGGGCTGACCGTGGTCGACCCTATTGTCGGCATCGCGATCGGCATTGTGATTCTTGGTGAGTTGGAACCCGACGTGGAATCAGTCATCGCAATTGCCATGGGGATGGCCGCTTTGGTTGCTATTGTGGGGGTCATTGCGTTGTCCCGCCATCATCCCGATGTGGTGCAGCGGCAAAAAGAACTACGACGCCGGCGCTAGCTGAGGCAGACTCCGCCCAGCGGCCCCAATCCGCCAGTAACCCACAGAGGAACCCACCGTGAGCCACCCGGCAGATAAATTACCGTTGACGATCCTGATTGCCGCAGAGACCTATCCGCCAAACATCAACGGCGCAGCCCAGTTCGGCTACCGGCTGGCAAAGGGAATGCATGCGCGCGGCCATGACGTCCACGTTCTGGCGCCCAGCACCCAGAACGGGAAAAGCTTCACCGAGGCCGACGGCGAGTGGCCGGTGCACCGGCTGAAGTCCCACGCCGTCCCCACTCACGACTACTGGCGAATCTGCCTCCCGTGGGAAATCAAACGGGATATCAGCATGCTCTTCGACCGGGTCCAGCCCGACGTCGTCCACATCCAGTGCCACTACATGGTGGGGGAGTACACCCTTTACGAAGCGGTCAAGCGCGGCATCCGTGTCGTTGCCACCAACCACTTCATGCCGGAGAACCTCAATCCGTTCCTGCCCTTCCCTGAGTGGTTCAAGAAGATCGTCGCCAAGAATTCCTGGCGCGACATGGGCAAGGTCATGGGCAAGGCGGCTGTTGTCACCACGCCGACCCCGCTCGCCGCGAAGGCGATGCACGAGCACGCGTTCCTGCGCAAGGTGGTCCCGCTGTCCAATGGCATCGACTCCGCGGCGTATGAGCTCAATCCCGGTGAAACGCTCGAACCCCAGGACTATCCGACTGTCCTTTTCGTGGGCCGGCTTGCCGAGGAAAAGCACGTCGATGTCCTGATCGATGCGGTAGCCAAAACGCCGCCGTCCCTCAATGTCCACCTCGAGATCGTGGGCGGCGGCGAGGTGAAGGCGGCTCTGCAGGCGCAGGTGGCGCGGCTGGGTCTCGGCGGGAGAGTGGTCTTCCGCGGTCTGATCACCGACGAGGAGCTGCGGCAGGCGTACCTGAGGGCCGCCATCTTCTGCCAGCCCGGTACCGCCGAACTCCAGTCGCTGGTGACCCTGGAGGCGATGTCCGCGTCAACCCCGGTACTGTTGGCCAACGCCATGGCCCTGCCGCACCTGGTGGACCACGGGGTGAACGGCTACCTGTTCACCCCCCACGACAGCGCCGAACTCGCGGATCGCATCACGCAGCTCCTGAGCCTGCCCTCGGATGACCTCGACCGGATGGGCAAGGCGAGCCGCTCGATGGTGGACGTGCACTCCCTGTCAGCCACCCTCGCGACGTTCGAGGGCTTGTACTACGGTGACTCGCTGGATTCCGAAGCGGTCTAGCGGCGGTTAGCCGGGACCTGGAGTGTCGTTAGAATGAACAGTGCGCTTCGTGCGCACTGCGAGGGGCTGTAGCTCAGCTGGTTAGAGCAGCGGACTCATAATCCGTTTGTCCTGGGTTCAAGCCCCAGCAGCCCTACCGAAAAGAGCCTCTGGCCTGCGGAAACGCGGATCAGGGGCTCTTTGCTTTGGAGGTTGGGCGGCAGCTAGCTGTATAGAGATGCCAACGTGTCGACGATCTGCGGAAGGAACTGGGACGGACGACGAGCATCGGGGGTCTTATCGGCGATTGCCTGATTGAGGATCGACCAAAACTCTCGTTCGTTCCTCACGCTGTGAGGTAGGCGGATGTACCAAGTGAATCCGCGGGGGCGCGGCGGTATGCCTGCTTCCGAGAGGTACATATCGACGTCGTCATCTGATTCTTAACGGTCCTTCAGCGTCAGGGGTAGTTCATGCGTTGTGGTGACGCCACCCGCCGTGACAGTTTGGACCACCTGTTCCTGATCCGACTGGCCCGGGTGTCTCATGAGGTTGCGAGATTCGGAAGCCCAGAGCACAAGTGCTCCCCAGCCGTTATCTGTCGCTTCGATCCAGGCGTCACGATTTGGGGCAGCAGCTAACGCGACTTCAGTCCATCTGTTGAGAGTCATCAAGTCCTTCTCTAGGCCACCGGCACCATGCTCACTCGCCCAATTTACTCAGTCCCGCCTAATCTACTCAGCGCCGGCAATCCGTCGCAGTCGCCACCCGTCGGTCTGTGGGTCTGAGCTGATATCGAACTCTAAAGTGGGGGAGACCGGGCCGGTTTGCGCTTGAAACCGCCATGCCCGCGTGGTGATGAGACTGCCCTGCCTGTTCGCTGGGGTGTTTCCTGGCTCCCACCAGCTGCTGGAACTGGACCAGCTCACCGGTTCTCCGACTGCCTGCCAGATCCGGCCCCGCCACCGCATCGCCAGGGGCGCACCGCTGCTGCTGAACCTCACGTCCACCTCGTCGTTGACCGTCCGTATCCCAGCTTCCGTCGATTGTGCTGTCATGTGTGCGCCGCCCTTAACCCGTGATCGGTTCCCTTATCAGAGTTAAAAGTAGAACACATATTCGATAAATATGACCCCTTCAGAAGTGATGCAAAATGTGTCGTGAACACGGGGGGATTCGTGGTGGCCGGGAACATGCGGGCGCTCTTGGCTGTGCGTTGCCCAATTGGCAGGGAAGTTACTCGTGGGTAACATAGTCGTCAGAACTACTGGACGACCCAAAGGACACCCCATGAGCAAGCCGGTCATCGATGTCAACAACCTGCCGTACGCCGACGGCGACTTTTACTCCTTCGAGGCGCTACTGAGCCAGAAGGAACGAGACCGGCTGGACGAGGTCCGTCAGTTCCTCAACACCGAGGTGAAGCCGCACGCGACCGGATGGTGGAACGAGGCAACCTTCCCGCAGCACCTCATCCCGAAGCTCGCCGAGCTGGACGTGATGAGCCCCGTTCGCCGCCAGGGCTACTCCAACCTGTTCGCCGGTCTGGTGCACGCCGAATTCACGCGCGCCGACACCTCAATTGCCACCTTCATGGGCGTCCATGATGGCCTGTTCACCGGGTCAATCGAGGAACTCGCCTCGAAGGAGCAGCAGGAAGCCTGGCTGCCGGATATCTACTCGATGAAGAAGATCGGCGCCTTCGGCCTGACCGAGCCCCTGGGCGGGTCCGATGTCGCCGGCGGCACACGCACCACGGCGCGCCGTGAGGGTGACAATTGGATCCTCAACGGGGCGAAGCGATGGATCGGCAACGCCACCTTCTCCGACTGGGTGGTCATCTACGCCAGGGACCTCGCCGACAACCAGGTCAAGGGTTTCCTCGTCGACACGAAGCTCGAGGGCTATCGCGCCACCAAGATCGAAAACAAGATCGCCCTGCGCTCGGTCGAAAATGCTGACATCACTTTGGACAACGTGGTAGTCCATGACGACTTCCACCTCAAGGGTGCCAACAGCTTCAAGGACACCAACAAGGTCCTGAAGGTCACCCGCCTGTCGGTTGCCTGGCAGGCAGTGGGCCAGCAGCTTGCTGCCTTCGACGTCGCCCGACGCTACACGGTTGAGCGCCACCAGTTTGGGCGCCCCCTGGCCTCCTTCCAGCTGGTCCAGGCTCAGCTGGTCGAGATGCTGGGCAACACGGTCAGTTCAATGGGCATGATGGTTCGGCTGGCACAGCTGGAGGATGAAGGGCAGGCCAAGGACGAACAGTCGGCGCTGGCCAAGGCCTTCACCACCGCTCGGATGCGGGAGACAGTCGCGATGGGACGCAGCCTGCTCGGCGGCAACGGTATCGTGACCGACTACGAGATGGCCAAAATCTTCTCCGACGCCGAAGCCGTGTACTCCTACGAGGGAACCCACGAGATCAACACCCTCGTCACCGGCCGTTCGATCACCGGAATTGCCGCGTTCGTCTGATCCGGCACGCGCCAGCGTGCAGGGTTCCACTGCCGACCCTAACCCCAGCTGAGGTGGGGGTCGGCGTCAGGGGCCACGCAACGGCAGAAGGATCGACGGCCGGCGATCCGTGACGTAATTCAACGGATTCACATACTCCCCGTCGACCCGGACACCCCAGTGCAGACAGCTCGACGGACAGTGTGAACTGGCCCCGTGTGAACCGGCCCCGGGTGAACTGGCCCCGTGCGATCTGGCTCCCGTATCGAGGGTGCCGATCTGTTGCCCGTCCTGGACCGCCTGACCGCGGTCCAGGACGGCAGTGACCGGTTCGAAGCTGCTCAGCACCCCACCTCCGTGGTCCACGGTAACCACCGGCCGGTGGACCACCCAGCCGGCGAACACCACCCGTCCTGCCGCAGGACTGTTGACCCGGGCCGTCTCTTCCACCGCCAGATCGACACCGCGGTGCCCGGGCAGCCACGGCTGCTCCGGCCGATCGAACTGCCTCAACACGACGGGTGTGGGGGAGAGCGGCCAGCTCCACGGTGGGGCATACTCCTGACCCGGCGCTGCTACTCCTTGTTCCCTCGGCGGGGAAGGGGGCGACGAACCAGTGATCACCAGCGCCGTAGCCAGCAACGCTGCGACCAGAGTTGAGCGGTGGAGCCTTGATCCCGCGGTCATTACGACAGTGTGTCGCCGTCGGCCGAGGCGCGGGGAACCATCGAGGGGATTGTGGATATCCGCAGCGGACCGCCAAACCCGTCGGCGACCTGCCGGACCCCTCCAGTGACCTACCCCGGCTGCCCCTGACGCGTCCCGGGGGATGCCAGCCCTGTAGTACACTCGATACAGCAGTTTGCTGCGATTCCGCGTGCCCGGAGAACATCCGGGTGGGTACAGATCGCCAGTAGCTGACTACGCGTACTACGTTCCCCCGCAACCATTACGGAAGCGACGGGCACGGGTCCAACGGTCCGGACAGGAGTCCGGTGCTGGGCCAGTGGGTGAAAACCAACGGGTACCAGGAGTGACGTTCAACCCGAACGGAACACTAGCAACCGTCAACAGGCAGAACAGGCGCCCTGCGCCCTGCCGATAGAAAGGAACGACATGCCAGTCGTTACCATGCGCCAGCTGCTCGACAGCGGCGTACATTTTGGCCACCAGACCCGTCGCTGGAACCCGAAGATGAAGCGCTTCATCTTCACCGAGCGCAACGGCATCTACATCATCGACCTGCAGCAGTCACTGTCCTACATTGACCGCGCGTACGAGTTCATCAAGGCCACCGTCGCACACGGCGGCACTGTCCTCTTCGTCGGTACGAAGAAGCAGGCACAGGAAGCCATCGCCGAGCAGGCGACCCGCGTGGGCCAGCCCTACGTCAACCAGCGCTGGCTCGGTGGCATGCTCACCAACTTCCAGACTGTCTCCAAGCGTATCCAGCGCATGAAGGAGCTCGAGGAAATCAACTTCGACGATGTGGCCGGCTCCGGGCACACCAAGAAGGAACTCCTCCTCCTGCGCCGCGAACTCACCAAGCTGGAAACCAACCTCGGTGGTATCCGCAACCTGACCAAGGCTCCCTCAGTCGTGTGGATCGTTGACACGAAGAAGGAACACCTTGCCATCGACGAGGCCAAGAAGCTCGGCATCCCCGTCGTCGCGATCCTCGACACCAACTGCGATCCCGACGAAGTTGATTTCCCGATCCCCGGCAACGACGACGCCATCCGCGCCGTCCACCTGCTGACCCGCGTGGTTGCAGATGCCGTTGCAGAGGGCCTGATCGCCCGTCACAACCGCTCCGGTGGAAACGACACCGAGGCAGCAGCTGAGCCTATGGCCGAGTGGGAGCGCGAACTGCTTGGCGACAGCGCCACCCCGGCAGCCGACGCCGCACCTGCCGAGGCAGCAGCGGAAGAAGCACCAGCAGCATCCGCAACCGAGGAAGCCCCAGCAGCTGAAGAAGCTCCTGCCGCTACCGAGGAAGCCCCAGCAGCCGACGAAACTCCGGCAGCCGACGACAGCAAGTAACTGGATTCGGGGGTGCGGGTGAAAATCCGCACCCCCTTCTCCATGTGCCCAGGCGTCACCGCCTGCAGGCATAGCTCTTCTTAGACACAACATACTTAGGAGTTCATATGGCGAACTACACCGCCGCCGATATCAAGGCCCTCCGCGAGCGCACTGGCGCTGGCATGATGGACGTAAAGAAAGCCCTCGACGAGGCTGACGGCGATGCCGGCAAGGCTATGGAGCTCATCCGCATCAAGGGCCTGAAGGGCGCAACCAAGCGCGAAGGCCGTTCCACCGCAGAGGGCCTCGTGGCAGCCAAGGTCGACGGCAACGTTGGCGTCATGGTTGAGGTCAACTGCGAAACCGACTTCGTGGCCAAGGCTGGCCCCTTCGTCGAGTTCTCGAACAAGGTTCTCGCCGCAGCGATCGAGTCCGGTGCTTCCGACGTCGACACCCTCCTGGCCTACACGGTTGACGGCAAGCCTGTCTCCGAGCATGTCATCGAGGCCGGCGCGCTGCTGGGCGAAAAGGTAGCCATCCGCCGCCTGTCGCGCATCGAGGGCAACATCGTCGACGCGTACCTGCACAAGACCTCCAAGGATCTTCCCGCGCAGGTTGGCGTCCTGTTCGCCGTCGAGGGCGAAGGCGACGCTGCCAAGGAAGCCGCTCACGACATCGCGGTTCACATTGCTGCCTACTCGCCGACGTACCTCGTCCGCGACGACGTGCCAGCAGAACTGGTTGAAACCGAACGCCGCATCGCCGACGAGACCGCACGCGCCGAGGGCAAGCCCGAGGCTGCACTGACCAAGATTGTGGAAGGCCGTCTGACGGGCTTCTTCAAGGAGGGCGTGCTCGTGGACCAGGCATTCGCCAAGGATGCCAAGAAGTCGGTCGCGCAGGTGCTCACCGAAGCCAACGCCAAGCCAAGTGCATTCGCCCGGTTCCGGGTCGGAGCGTAGGTTCGAATAGGCCAGGCAGGTAGTTGAATGAAGGGGTGGTCACCGCGGTGACCACCCCTTTTTCCTGCCCTGACAACCTGTCAGCAGTTCCCGCGGGGGATCATTCAGTTGGCCCCCGCAACGTATTCTTTTAGCAACAACCCCACAAATGCCCTGGGAGGCACAATGGACAACTCTGATATGGGCACTCATGACCAGCCAACCCGCCGTCGGGTGCTGCTGAAGCTTTCCGGTGAGGTATTTGGCGGCGGCAAGCTGGGAGTCGATCCGGAAACCGTACGTTCAGTGGCCAAGCAGATCGCCGCGACGGTCGGGCAGGTCGAGGTGGCCATCGTAGTCGGCGGCGGCAACTTCTTCCGTGGCGCTGAACTCTCGCAAAGTGGGATGGACCGCTCACGCGCCGATTACATGGGCATGCTGGGCACCGTCATGAACTGCCTCGCCCTCCAGGACTTCCTGGAGCAAGCGGGGGTCGAAACCCGGGTGCAGAGCGCCATCACCATGGGGCAGGTCGCCGAGGCGTACATTCCGCGCCGGGCCATCCGCCACCTGGAGAAGGGCCGCGTCGTCATTTTCGGTGCCGGTGCCGGCCTGCCGTACTTCTCCACCGATACGGTCGCAGCCCAGCGTGCCCTTGAGGTGCACGCCGACCTGGTGCTCATGGCCAAGAGCGGGGTCGACGGCGTCTACACCGCGGACCCGCACAAGGACCCTACCGCCAAGAAGCTCGAGACCCTCTCCTACGATGAGGCACTCCGTCAGGACATTAGGGTGATGGATCAGACTGCCATGACCATGTGCAAGGACAACGACCTGTCGATGGTCGTCTTCGGTATGGAGGGCGAGGGGAACGTCACCCGGGCGATCCTCGGCGAAAAGATCGGCACCGTCGTCACCACATAGACGCCCGGCCGCCCGGCCTGCCCTGGTCGGGCGGTCCATGTGAACTAGGATTGAAAACTGAACCGGACAACGCGCGGCTGTAGCCCAGCCGGCGAACAGCTTAGGAGCTACAGTGATCGACGAGACATTGCAAGAGGCCACCCAGAAAATGGACAAGGCTGTGGAAGCGGCGAAAGAGGACTTCGCGACGATCCGCACCGGACGCGCCAACGCCTCGCTGTTCTCCAAAGTCATGGTGAACTACTACGGGGCGCCGACGCCGCTGCAGCAGTTGGCCTCGTTCCAGAACCCTGAGGCGCGCACCCTCCTGATCACCCCCTTCGACCGGGCCGCCCTGAATGACATCGAACGGGCCCTGCGGGACTCCGACGTCGGAGCGAACCCCTCCAACGACGGCAACATCATCCGGGTGGTTCTCCCCGAACTGACGGAAGAGCGCCGCAAGGAGTACGTCAAGCTGGTCAAGACCAAGGCCGAGGACGCCAAGATTGCCATCCGCAACATCCGCCGCAAGGCGAAGGACGGCATCGACAAGTCAGTGAAGGACGGCGACGCCGGCGAGGACGAAGGAGCGCGCGGCGAGAAGGAACTGGACCAGCGCACCAAGTCCCACACCGACATGATCGACGAACTGCTCAAGCGCAAGGAAACCGAGCTGCTTGAGGTCTAATGAGCGACACCCACCACTCCGCTAACTCTGGCGGTCTGCCCGCCCCACAGGTGAAGGCAGGCTCCGCCACCGGCGAGGCGGCCCCCGACCACGGGGACGCGGCCGACCCTGCCCCGACGGAGCCCTCAGCTGGTGGTCAGCCCGGTGCTGGTGCAGGGGGTGCCGGGCGGGCCCGACGGGCCCCCGGCACCCGCCAGCTCCGGCGTCGGGCCAGCCGCAAGGCGGCGGGCCAGCCGAAGGCCCCCTCGAGGGCCGGGAGGAACCTTCCAGCGGCGACGGCGGTAGGTGTTGCCCTGCTTGGCTCGGTCCTGGGTGGAATCCTCTTTCTTCCGATCGCTTTCGTCGCGATCACCACCGGCTTCGCCCTGTTGGGTGTCTGGGAAGTCTCCCGGGCGCTGGAGGTGCGCCAGATCCGGTTGCCGCTGGTCCCGACCATCGGCGCAACCATCGCGTTGCCCTTCGCCGCCTACCTTGGCGGCCCGGAGGCCCTTGCCTACGCCGTCGTCTTCTCCACCACGATCCTTGCGCTCTGGCGCAGTCTCGATCCAGCCCCCGACGCCGCCCGATCCATCGTGGCGGGCGTCTTTGTGGTGCTCTGGGTGCCGCTGCTTCTCAGTTTCGCGATGCTCCTGCTGCAGGAACCTTCGGGCAAGCTGCTGGTCGCGACCCTGCTGTTGCTGGTTGTCGCCAACGACACCTTCGGCTACCTGGTCGGTGCCTTCTTCGGCAAGCACGCGATGGCGCCCAAGATCAGCCCCAAGAAATCCTGGGAAGGCTTTGCCGGATCAGTGGGCGGCGCCGTCCTGGTGGGTACCATCGCCGCTGTCTTCCTGCTCGACCGGCCCTGGTGGTTCGGCCTGGTCCTGGCCGTGGCCACCGTGTCCGCTGCGACGGCCGGCGATCTCGCCGAGTCGATGATCAAGCGCGAACTCGGAGTCAAGGACATGGGCAACATCCTGCCCGGGCACGGAGGCATGATGGACCGGCTCGACTCGATTGTGTTTGCCTCCCCGGTTGCGTTCGTGCTGTCGGTTACATTAGTACCGGGTTTTCTCTAGCCCAGGGTCGACCACTGACAAAGGATTCACAACACCATGAACGAAGCTCGCCAGGGCAGCTCTCCCTTCGCTCGGGTGGGGCGCCGGCAGTACGGGTACAACCTTCGGCAGGTGGACAGCTTCCTGACCCGCACGCGGGAGTACTACAACACTGAAGATCCCACGCACGGCCCCGTCACCAGCGCTGACGTCCGCTCCATGGCGTTCGATCCGGCCAAGGGTGGCTACGAGCCCCAGGCGGTTGACGCGGCCCTCGACCGGCTCGAGGATGTTTTCGCGCAGCGGGAGCGGGACCGTGTCATCGAATCCGATGGCGAGGAGGCCTGGCTGATGCAGATCGGCCGGTCCGCGGCGGTACTGCGGGGCAGGCTGCACCGCCCCGCCGGTGACCGGTTCAGGCGGCCCACCAAGAAAAAGACCCAAAGCTACAACGTCGACGACGTCGACACCCTCTGCGACCGGCTGCTCGGCTACTTCGAGAACGATCTCCCGCTGAGCGTGGACGTGGTCAGGCGTGCCGTCTTCCGTGAGGCCAAGGGCGCCGAAGGCTACGAGGAAAGCCAGGTCGACGCGTTCATGGACCGCGTGGTCGGCTTGATGGCCTCGATCGACTAGATCCGTCTCATCCCGGCGGCTGCACGGGCTCGGGAGTGTGCAGCCGGGCGAGGACCCGTGACACGCTCCCCGGTCTCCTGCCGGCGGTGAGCCGGGAGACCACGATGGTGACTGCAAACGCCGCCGGCACCGTCCACAGGGCAGGCTGCTCCAGCCACTCGTAGCGGGCGGACTCAGCGCCCAGTGCCGCTGCGGCGAGGATCGACCCACCACACAGCACCGCACCGGCAAGCATGCCGGCCACCGCGCCCACATCGGTGAGGCCACGCCACCAGATCCCGAGGAGCAGCAGCGGGCAGATGGTCGACGCCGTAAAGGCGAACACCATGCTGACGCTTCCCGCCAGGGCAAGGGTGTTGGTGGCCAGCGCCAGCAGTAGCGGGATCGCGGCGGAAATGACCGCCGCCCGCCGGAACCCCTTGACGCTGCCCTGGAAGAATTCCTGGCTGACCACCCCGGCGAGGGACACCACTAGTCCACTCGTCGTCGACAGGAACGCGGCAAAGGCACCGGCCGTCACCAGCGCGGACAGCAGGTCACCGGCGGTCCCCTCGAAGATCCGGCTCGGCAACAGCAGTACCGTCGCGTCGGCGGCGCCGTCGACCGCCAGATCCGGGGTATAGATCCGCCCGAGGATCCCGTACATGGTGGGAAACAGGTAGAACACCGACAACAGCCCGAGCACGATCAGGGTGGTGCGCCGCGCAGAGGCACCGTCCGGGTTGGTGTAGAAACGCACCAGCACGTGCGGTAGGCCGAGGGTCCCGAACAGCAGCGCGATGACCAGCGAGATGTTGCGGTACAGCGAGGCGTCGTCGCCGATGTTCAGTTCGGCGGTGAACACCGCACCGGCATCGGTGAGCGGGCTGCCGTCAGCGGTGAGCCGCAGCAGGATGAACACTATCGGCACGGCCAGCGCGGTGAGCTTGAGCCAGTACTGGAAGGCCTGCACAAAGGTGATGGAGCGCATTCCGCCGGTGACCACGCTCAGGCACACCACCACCACCACCGCGACGGCGCCCACCCACGGCGGCAGGCCGGTGGTGATCTGGACGGTGAGGGCGGCACCGTGCAGTTGCGGCACGATATACAGCCAGCCGACGACGACGACGAGCAGGCTGGTCACGCGCCGGACCATTAGCGATTCCAGGCGGGCCTCAGCGAAGTCCGGAATGGTGTACGCGCCGGACCGGCGCAGGGGAGCGGCGACGAAGAGGAGGAGCATCAGGTATCCGGCGGTGTAGCCGATCGGGAACCAGAGGGCGTCGACGCCCGAGATCAGGATGAGTCCGGCGACCCCGAGGAAGCTTGCCGCCGACAGGTACTCACCGCCGATCGCTGACGCGTTCCACCAGGGGCGCACCGTCCGGGACGCGACGTAGAAGTCACCGGTGGTCCGGGAAATCCGCAGCCCGTAGATCCCGATCAGCACAGTGCTCAGTGACACCAGGGTCAACGCCACGTAGCCGACCACCGGGTTGAGTTCGGCGTTCACCGGGAATCACCCGCCAACAGGTCAGTCCTCATCGACCAGGTCCCTGAACCGCATTTCGTTGCGAGATGCACTGCGCACGTAGAGGGCGGCACAGCTGATGACCAGTGGGTACACACCCAGCCCCAGCAGCAGCCAGGGGACCGGCACGGTGAAGACCGACAGGTCACCGATCTGCGGGAAAACGGCCAGCAGCACCGGGATGCCGATCAGGATCACCAGGAAACCCGTCGCCACCACGACAGCCAGCCGGAACTGCGACCGGATCAATGACCTGACAAACAGTTCCCCCACCTCGGATTGCTCGGCCATTTCCCGGGTGACAGGGTAGGCGCCGGGGTGCAGCCGGCCAGCACTGCGGGGCGCCGTTACCCGGACCCGCTGGGGCGGACCCTGGGCGGGGTTCACTGGGCCCACGTCACTGCTGCCGGGGACGGAGGCGGGTCGCCTCAAGCTTTTCCCGCACCACCGGCAGATGCCGCCGGCTGACGGGAAGCTCGGCGTCGCCCACCACCAGGGACGCCCGCCCGGCACCGATCTTGACCTGTTGGACCTGGTTCATCGCCACCAGGTAGGAGCGGTGGGTGCGCAGGAAGCCCGCCTCGGCCCACTGGCGCTCCAGATCGTTGAGGGGGATTCGGATCAGGTAGCTCGACTCTGCGGTATGCAGCCGGGCGTAGTCGCCCTGCGCCTGGACGTAGCGGACCTCATCGCGCCTGATCATCCGGCTGATGCCACCCTGGTCAACGGTGATCACCTCGGGTGCGGCGATGGTGCCATCCTTGCCCGCCTCGATCAGCTCGCAGATCCGCCGCACCGATTCGGCGAGGCGTTCCATCCGGACCGGCTTGAGCAGGTAGTCCACCGCGCGCAGGTCAAACGCCTCAAGGGCCCTGTCCTCGTCAGCGGTCACGAAGACGACGGCGGGTGGCCGGCTGAACCGGGAGATGACCCGGGCAATGTCCAGGCCCGAGAGGGCCGGCATGTGGATATCAAGGAACAGGGCGTCGACGTCGTGGGTCTCCAGGGCGCGCAGCGCCTCGGCCCCGCTCGACGCACGGTGGATGGTACCGACCCGGGCATCCTTGGCGAGCAGAAAAGCCAGTTCCTCGACTGCGGGGAGCTCATCGTCGGCGATGACAACATTGACCATGTGCTCCAGATTACGCGTCCCACCGGCCCACCGAGTGACCGACGTGCTCAGGTCTGGTGGTCGGGTTGAGACTTCGGGATCCGCAAGGTGATCATGGTCCCTGCTCCGACCGCCGTGTCGATGGTGAGTCCGTGGTCCTCGCCGTATACCTGACGCAGCCGCTGGTCAACGTTCCGCAGCCCCACATGCACCCCGTCGGTGTGCCCGGCCAGGACCGAACGCAGGTAGTCGGGGTCGATGCCCACGCCGTCGTCCTCGATGGTGACCTCGGCGAAGGCGCCGGCGTCGTGGGCGGTGATGGTGATGTGGCCCATCCCGTCAGTGGACTCCAGGCCATGACGCACCGCGTTCTCGACCAGGGGTTGCAGGCTGAGGAAGGGGATCACCGTGCTCAGCACCTCGGGCCCAATCTCCAGGCTGACTTTCAGTCGCTCCCCGAACCTGGCCCGCTCCAGCAGCAGGTACCGGTCGATGGACTTCAGTTCCTCGGCAACCGTAGTGAAGTCGCCGTGCCGCCGGAAGGAGTACCTGGTGAAGTCGGCGAACTCCACCACCAGTTCGCGGGCCCGGGCGGGGTCGGTGTTGATGAAGGAGGCGATGGCGTTCAGGGAGTTGTAGATGAAGTGGGGGCTGATCTGGGCGCGCAGCGCGCGCACCTCGGCTTCCATCAGCAGGGTCCTGGAGGAATCGAGTTCGGCGAGCTCCACCTGGGTGGATACCCAGCCAGCCACTTCATTGGCCGCACGCACCAGCCCCGCATTCACGTACGGCGCGAATGCTCCCACGGTGCCCACCACCCGCTTGTCGACCCGGATGGGTGAGATCACCACCTGCCCGTTGCCGGGGACTGCACCCGGGTCGCCGAGCTGCGCTTCCCTGAAAATCTGCGTGCGGCCGCTGGTGAGCACCTGCTGCACCAACTCCATCATCTGGGCGGGCAGTTCCCGTCCGCCGTCCCAGGCGAGTACGGCGTTCTCATCGGTGATCAGGAGGGTGTCACACCGCAGGAGGCTCCGCAGATGCTTGCTGGCCTTGGACGCCCCGGCGGGGGTCAGGCCGGCACGGAGATGCTCCGAGGCGAGCGCCGCGGTGTGCAGGGTGGCGTAGGTGGCGCGGTCGGCGTCGGACCCCAGATCGCGGTAGGACCGGGAGAGCTTGAATCCCAGGCCCGCGACCACCGCGATCGTGAGGACAACAATCGCGCCCACCAAGGCGGTGTCGACGGCGGTGCTGAACATTGCTCTACAGTAGCCGTCCGTGGCGCGCTCCAGCGTCCGACGGCACTCCCATTCGCCGCAGGAGGTGGCCGCTCACCGCAGCTGGGTGTTCACTGGGCGATGAACGGTGCTGCGGTATTGGAGAACCGTGTCCCGAGGGCTCAAGGTGATGGGAGTCACACCTTCACGTGCCCGACGCAGCTCCTGGACCCTTCGGAGTCGGCCTGGCGCGGAAGACGTTCTCAACGAGGAGGAATCATGGCTACCGAGCCATCGCCGCCGGACGCTCATACAGCAGCGCCCGTCGACTTCACCGCATACCAGCAGAATCCCCAGTTCCAGGAACTACGCAAGCGCCACCGCAGCTTCGTTTTCCCGATGGCGATCTTCTTTCTGCTCTGGTATTTCCTGTATGTACTGCTGGCGTCCTACGCGACCGACTTCATGTCGACCCCCGTTTGGGGAAACATCAACATCGGCCTGATCATGGGGCTGCTGCAGTTCGTCACCACCTTCGCCATCACCATGGGGTACGTCACCTACGCCAACCGGAAGCTGGACCCGATCGCTGCGGACATCCGCCACGAGCTTGAGGTCACCGCACCGGAGATCTTCGTCGAGAAGCCAGGAGCTAACAAATGATGCCGGTGTCCCTGCCGATGCAGACGGTCGAGAGCACCCAGGTTGGTGAGCCGTGGCTGAACATGACCATCTTCGGTCTGTTCGTCGCCGTCACCCTGGTGATCGTGCTCCGGGCAAGCCGTAACACCAAGACCGCCGCCGACTATTACGCGGCCGGCCGATCCTTCAGCGGGCCGCAGAACGGGACCGCCATCGCGGGCGACTACCTGTCCGCGGCCTCCTTCCTCGGCATCGTCGGTGCCATCGCCATCAACGGCTACGACGGCTTCCTGTACTCCATCGGCTTCCTCGTCGCCTGGCTGGTAGCGCTCCTGCTCGTCGCCGAACTGCTGCGCAACACCGGCAAGTTCACCATGGCCGACGTCCTCTCGTTCCGCCTGCGCCAGCGTCCGGTACGCATCGCAGCTGCCATCACCACCCTGGCCGTCTGCTTCTTCTACCTGCTCGCGCAGATGGCCGGTGCGGGCGGACTCGTATCGCTCCTGCTGGGCATCGACGACCGGATCGGCCAGTCCCTGGTGATCACCGTCGTTGGTGGGCTGATGATCCTCTACGTACTGATCGGCGGCATGAAGGGCACCACCTGGGTGCAGATCATCAAGGCCGTCATGCTGATCTCCGGTGCGTTCGTGATGACCATCTGGGTCCTTGCCATCCACAACTTCAACCTGTCCACCCTGCTCGGTGCCGCAATGGAGACCGCAGGCAACCCCGAGATCATCAACCCGGGTCTGCAGTACGGGGTCAGCTCGACCTCACAGCTGGACTTCGTCTCGCTGGCACTGGCACTGGTCCTCGGTACCGCTGCTCTGCCTCACGTGCTGATGCGGTTCTACACGGTGCCGACTGCCAAGGAGGCCCGCCGCTCAGTGGTGTGGGCCATCTGGCTCATCGGTGGGTTCTACCTGTTCACTCTGGTACTCGGTTACGGTGCAGGTGCCCTCATCGGCGCCGACCGCATCACCGCCGCCCCGGGTGGAGTCAACTCGGCCGCACCGCTGCTCGCTTTTGAGCTCGGCGGACCAATCCTGCTCGGCGTGATCTCGGCGGTCGCCTTTGCCACCATCCTCGCGGTGGTTGCCGGTCTGACCATCACCGCAGCTGCCTCCTTTGCCCACGACATCTACGCCAACGTGATCCGCAAGGGCAACATCGATCCCGACGGCGAGGTGAAGGTGGCACGACGCACCGTCGTCGTCATCGGCATCCTGTCCATCCTCGGCGGTATCGGCGCCCAGGGGCAGAACATCGCCTTCCTGGTAGCCCTGGCCTTCGCTGTAGCGGCCAGTGCCAACCTGCCCACCATCCTCTACTCGCTCTTCTGGAAGCGCTTCAACACCCAGGGTGCAATCTGGAGCATGTACGGCGGGCTGGGTTCTGCAATCCTGCTCATCATCTTCTCGCCAGTCGTTTCAGGCCGGGAAACCTCGATGATCCAGGGCGCCGACTTCGTCCTGTTCCCGCTGAACAACCCGGGCATCGTCTCCATCCCGCTCGCGTTCTTCCTCGGCTGGTTGGGTAGCGTTCTGGCCAAGACGAAGGAGGATCCGCAGAAGCAGGCGGAAATGGAAGTCAGGTCCCTCACCGGGGTCGGCGCGGAAAAGGCCACCGACCACTAGGCCGCTCTTCGCAGACGTCTTTCGCTGGCAACAGGCCGGTCCGATCACTTCGGACCGGCCTGTTGCTAGCGAAAGACGTCTGCGAAGAGCGGCCTAGTGG
>NZ_JABFOE010000108.1 GCF_013116745.1 Arthrobacter sp. 260 | reverse complement strand
ATACAATCCTTTGTTAGCAAAACCTCCCGTTTCATTTTTGAGATAATCAAACTTACTTTCCACTTGTTCCGTAACTTGAGTTGAAGCACTTTCAGCAAAAGTAGCAGCTTGAGACAAACGCATCAAAGCATCAAAAGTAACATCAAATCCACGAGTAGCAAAAGCATTAGGCGTTACTTTATTTTTTAATTTATAATTCTTTTCGAAAATCATAGCTTCTAGACTATTGTTTTCGCG
>NZ_JABFOE010000107.1 GCF_013116745.1 Arthrobacter sp. 260 | reverse complement strand
CAATAGACCAATTGCAGAAGTTTTAGGCTTAAAAGACACCTCATCACAGGACTTGATTTCCAGTCAAAAAGAAATTGTCGTTACCGTTGATCCAGGTACGCGTGATGAAATTATTTTGCATGCCAGCTTCTCATTGATTAAGCGCGTTACAGGCTTTGTATCAGGTAGTGTTTGCGTTCTTCATGATGTCACAGAACAACAAAAGAATGAAAACTCACAAAGACAGTTCGTTTCAAACG
>NZ_JABFOE010000106.1 GCF_013116745.1 Arthrobacter sp. 260 | reverse complement strand
CCTACGAAGAGGCATACATAGTCCTTCCTCCTGCCGCGATAAGCGGGGTGAGCGGAATCGTGATGGGGTGTCAAGCAAGGGTCCATTATTTGAAGACAGGAAAGATAGTGGATGCTGTGGTCGGGGACGGTGGACCAAGAACCAAGGTGGGAGAACTGTCCGTGAAGTGCGCTAAGGACCTGAATATGCCAAGCAATCCCAATACTGGTGGAGAAGGAGATTTTTCAATGGTAGTATAC
>NZ_JABFOE010000105.1 GCF_013116745.1 Arthrobacter sp. 260 | reverse complement strand
CATGAAAAGTTGGGTACCACTGGCCCGAATACCCCCGCCATTTCGTTTCTTGACCCGAGCTTGACCTATACTGTCCCAGTACGGCAAACGGCGGCTGGTTCAATGGACATCCTTAGTCATTTGATCGAACAATATTTTGATCGTTCGAAAAATAATGACGCCAGCAAAGGGATGATGGAAGGTCTAATGCGTACTGTTATTAAGTGGGCACCTATCGCCGTTAAAGAGCCGCATAACCC
>NZ_JABFOE010000104.1 GCF_013116745.1 Arthrobacter sp. 260 | reverse complement strand
ATTCTATATAGTTGTGTTCCTTTTGCTCCTATGGGGAATCAACTGGGCACTCGGCGGCTCTAACAGTGGTGGTAGCTCTGAAAATATCAGCTATTCACAATTTGTTAAAGATTTGCGTCAAGGCAAAGTTAAAAACTTTAGTGTTCAACCTGCAAATGGTGTATATACCGTTTCAGGTAGTTACAAGACTGCACAAACAGCAAAGAATCAATCAAATAATAGTTTTGATTTCTTTAGTAA
>NZ_JABFOE010000103.1 GCF_013116745.1 Arthrobacter sp. 260 | reverse complement strand
CTGTGATTCGCCTCGGCAAGGTAGTTGGCGAGGCTGACCCTAAGTCGACTGCAAACGAGCTTGCCTCAATGATGGTTGGCCGTGCGGTAGACCTCGATGTTGAGAAGGAGCCGGCGAAGCCAGGCAAACCAACATTCAAGGTCGCGGGCCTCTCTGCCTGGAATCACGCGGGCACCAAGGTTTTGGATGACATCAGCTTTGAGATTCACGAGGGTGAAATCTTGGTAATCGCCGGAGTGC
>NZ_JABFOE010000102.1 GCF_013116745.1 Arthrobacter sp. 260 | reverse complement strand
AAGAAATGATGGGATCTTTGGTAAACTGAAACTGCTTGAGAAAACGGCTTTGAATAAGGCTTGTCTAAAAATTCTCACAGCTGATAATAGCCGTGCTATCATGGCATTAGAACATTAATGATCTTTGGAAAATTCAGAAGAAACGGATGGAGCGGACATGGCAAACAATATACAGGGGTTCGTGATGATTGGCGCACAGTCGATTCTTTTTAGTATCACGAATCTACGGACGCTTAAGGC
>NZ_JABFOE010000101.1 GCF_013116745.1 Arthrobacter sp. 260 | reverse complement strand
AAACCGGGTAGCCACTGCGGCACATCAGGCAACCAGAACCGAATATATAATCCAATCGCCGTCACTTCAGCCATCGCAAGTGCTACCCAGCATATCCAGTAAGTCCAGCCAGTCACCCATCCGGCATCCTTACCCAGGTATTTTGTGATGAAATCAATAAAAGTATGTGAATCCACATCAGACATCAACAACTCGCCTAATGCGCGCATTAGCAAAAAGCAAATGCCACCAGTTATTAAA
>NZ_JABFOE010000100.1 GCF_013116745.1 Arthrobacter sp. 260 | reverse complement strand
GCAACGAAGAGATGCGCACGCGCCAACTCTCCGGGCAAAACATCTTCCGCGAAACCAACGGCTGGGCCGCCTTCGGCTACCGCAGCCGCCGCGTGGTCATCAACACGAATTTTGTCGCGGAGCGCCGAGCACCGCCTCGGCTCGAAGCTGAATCTGCGCAGAAACGGGCCGAGACGGTGCTCGGCGCTCCGGCATCACTGCTCGAACTCACCAACGAAATCTGGCGCGGCAAAGTCGCGC
>NZ_JABFOE010000099.1 GCF_013116745.1 Arthrobacter sp. 260 | reverse complement strand
TCCATTGATCGATATTAAGAAAATTGGTTTTCCAATTCCAGATGATCAAAAGGATAAGATGCCAGTAGAACCGGAATTATTAGATAGTGCATTAGGTGTTACACGTGAAACACCGGATACATTTATTTTTCAGGCTTGGGATGATCCAATTGTCTTGATTGGCAATTCAATTGAATACATTGGTGCTTTGAATAAGAATAATGTAAAAACTGAAGCACACTTATTCAATCATGGCTATCA